>CAVXDL010000012.1:0-125051 GCA_963760515.1 uncultured Actinomycetota bacterium | reverse complement strand
CTTTACGCGGTTAGGTTCTGGGTGGGATGGCCGCGCTGTGGAGGCGGCGACGTCCCAGGATGATGCGCGGAACTGCTCGAACCGCTCGATCGCGTCGATCTCGGCGCCATCTGGGACGGCGGGGCCACTTCCGGATGCTCGCATCAGTGAGATGATCCGGGGCCCGGCGCCGCCACCATCGCGGACAGCCGTCGCGCGATCTCCATGTCGCGGTCCGCAGCGGCGTGCTGATATCGCAGCGCCGCCCCGGGCGTGGAGTGCCCGAGACGCCCCATCAGCTCGGCCAGGGTCGCTCCGGTCTGAGCGGCCAGCACGGCGCCGGTGTGCCGGAGGTCGTGGAACCGCAGGTCGGGTCGCCCGGCGGCCTCCCGGGCTCGGTAGAAGACCCTCGATAGCGAGGAGGGTGCATGTTGCCGCCGCTGCGGGCCGGGAACAGGAGACCGTCTTGCCGGGCTCGGTGTGGGAGTCGAGGTGGTCTTGCAGCAGGGGGATCAGGTGGGGAGGGATCGCGATGTCCCGGACGCCGGCCTCGCTCTTGGGCTTCTTGATGATGACCTCGCCGGCGGCCCGCACCACCGCGCGCCGCACGCGGACGACGCCGGCCTTCAGGTCGACGTCCCCTCGTCGCAGCTCGGCGAGCTCGCCGAAACGCATCCCGCACCAGGAGGCCAGCAGCACCATCGCGCGATAGCGCTCGGGCATGGCCGCCGTGATCTTCTCCAGCTCCTGCAGGCTGGCAGGCTTGATCTTCTTGGCGCGCTTGACGTTGCCGGCGCCGCGGATGTGGCACGGGTTGGAGCGGATCAGCTCGTCGCGCACCGCCTGTCCGAGGATCGTGCGCAGGAGCCCGTAGGCGTGGCTGCGCAGGGTAGGGGTGCCGAGCGCAGTCGTGGCGTACCACTCGCGCACCAGGTCGGGGGTGATGTGTCGGAGCGGGACGGCGCTCAGCTGGGGGAGGAGCTGGCGGTCCAGCAGGGTGCGGTAGTGCGCACGCGTCCGTTGCTCGAGGGGCCGCGCCGTCAGCCACAGCTCGGCGTACGTGCCGAACGTCATCGCTCGCTTCTCGGTGGCGGAGGTGTTGACCGCCCAGACATCGCGCACGATGTCGGCCCGCACGGTGGACAGCCAGGTCTCAGCGTCGCCCCGGGTGTCGAACGTGGTGTGCGCCTTGTGGCTCACCCCGTCCGGGCCGTCGTAGCGGGCCTGGAATCGCCCCGAGGGGAGGCGTCGCACATTGCCGAACCGAGCCTTGCCGCCCTTGCGTGTTGCCCATCCAGTTACGCCCCTCGTGCCAGCTACGTGCCAGATGGAGAGTGTATCCGGGTCCAAAGTTGTCCGCACCTGTCAGCGATACTGGAACGCATACCAGCAGGTCAGAGGCAGTTTATGCTGGTGCGGGCCAGTGTCGCTAATCTCGCTGAGATCTGGTTCGAACCCAGTATCGCCCACACCATCACCACGGGCCCAGGGGGCCGGTTTCCCACCATGGGGCCGGCCTCATGCCATCTTGGTGCCCGCTCACCGGGCTTGTAGCGCACGCCTGACCGCCCCGGTCTACTGGCGGCATGGAGATCCAGCCGATCGTGCCTGACGTCACCGTGACTGATCTCGCGGCAGCGGTCTGACGACACAGCGCCGTCCCGGGTCTCGAGGTGGTGATGGACCACGGCTGGATCGTCACGCTCGCCGACGCGCACGGGCATCAGCTGAGCCTGATGACCCGCGATGCGACGGCCCCGGTGAATCCGGACGTCTCGGTCTTCGTCGACGACGTCGAGACGGCGTACGCCGCAGCACTGGCCGCCGGGGTCGAGATCGTGCATCCGCTGGTCGAGGAGGCGTGGGGAGTGCGACGGTTCTTCTACCGTGATGCCTCGGGGCGCGTCATCAACGTCGGCCAGCACTTCTGAGGACACCGAGCGCGGGGGAGGGATGCTCAGCCGTGAAGGTCGACTTCAAGAAGTCGCTCGACTCCTACCGCGCCAAGCGAGGCGAGTTCCGGGTCCTCGACCTGCCATCGATGCAGTACCTGATGGTCGACGGCCACGGCGACCCGAACACCGCGCCGGAGTACGCCGACGCCATCGGCGCGCTGTATCCGGTGGCCTACGCGATCAAGTTCGCCAGCAAGGGCGAGCTGGGGCGCGACTACGTCGTGCCGCCGCTCGAGGCGCTGTGGTGGGCGACGGACCTGGCCGCCTTCACCACCGCCCGCGACAAGACGCAGTGGGACTGGACAGCGATGCTGATGGTGCCCGACTGGATTGCCGCCGACCTGGTCGAGGCGGCGATCGCCAGGACGGCTGCGAAGAGCCACCCGGCCGCGCTGGACAGGGTCCGTCTCGAGCAGCTCGATGAGGGCCGCTGCGTACAGACCCTGCACGTCGGCTCCTACGACGACGAGGCCGGCGTGCTCGCCGAGCTGCACGACGAGTTCCTCCCGGCTGCCGGCCTGCGGATGCGGGGCAAGCACCACGAGATCTATCTCAGCGACCCGCGCCGGGTCGAGGCGTCCAGGCTGCGCACCATCCTGCGACAACCGGTGGAGGATGCCTGAGCAACAAGAAGACGCGCACAACTCCGGGTCAGCGAACGACGGCGAGCTCCAGGCCGCCGAAGTAGTCGTCCCACGACTGGTGCGGACGGCCGGCGACGGCCGCGTAGTCGCTCACCGTGTCGTAGGCGCCCTCGCGGATGCCCTGGTAGATGCCGGCGATGACCGAGCCGATGAAGTCGCCGAGCTCGGCGGTCCGGTCGAAGAGGTAGTCCTCCACGCTCATCGATCGGTAGCCGATCTCGACCCCGGTGGCACGGCTGAGGTAGCGCGCGAGGTCGGTCTGCGTCAGGGCCTCGCCGCTCAGGTTGGAGGTCTTCCCGTCGCGCTCCGACGGTCGTCAGCAGCCGCGCGTAGGCGAACGCCAGCTCGGAGCGGGTCGTGTAGGCGCACCGCCCGTCACCGGCGCAGTTGGCGATCTCGCCGTGCTCGACGTAGGTCGCGACGTACTCGACGTCCGGCTCGATGTAGATGCCGTTGCGCCCGATCGCCCAGTCCAGCCCGGAGGCCTTGACCAGCTCCTCGGTCGCCAGGCTGGTCTGCACGACGGGGGAGAACGCCGTCCCGCTCGCGGGGCCCTGAACGCCGGTGAAGACCAGCTTGCGCACCCCGGCGGCGCGCGCGGCCCCGACGATGTTGCGGTGCTGCCCGAGGCGCTCGTCAGGAGGAGCCATCCCGGAGACGAGCAGCAGGGTGTCGACCCCGGCGAGCGAGCGCTCGAGCTCGGCCGGGTCGTCATAGCTCCCCGGGCGCACCTCGACCCCGAGGTGCTGGGCCTTCGCCGGCGTGCGTGCCAGGCCCAGGACGTGCTCCGCGCCGACCTCGGCCACGGTGGCGGCCACGACCGCGGCACCGAGCTGGCCGTTGGCGGCAGTGATGGCGACGCGCATGAGGGCTCCTCGGGTGGGGTGCGCACGCCGATCCGACGTACGGACCCCAGGGTGTCAGCACCACGACCATGAGACAGAGAGGGGCCCGGCGGACCGGCCGGCGTGCCATCCCGTCCGCGTCACGACACCCGTCGTGGGCCAGGTCACAGGCGCCGGCGCGCAAACATCGGCTTCCGTGGTTTGGCCCCCTGGGGGAGGGGTAGTCAGTGGGAGCACGTGCCGACCAACTGACCCAGGAGTGACCATGGACGACGCTCAGACCAAGGGCTTGTCAGCCGCCGACCTCGACGCCGAGAGCGCCACCGCGCTGCCCGACAAGGAGGTCGTCTCGATCCTCGACCTGAACGCCGACCTCGACCTGGCCATCGACGCCGCTGCACCCATCGACCTCGCCGTGGGCGCCAACGCCAACGTCGCGGCTCCCATCGACGCCGCCGTCGGCGCCAACATCCTCTCGGACGGCTCGACCGCCCAGGCGGTCACCGACCAGGGCGTGCTGATCAACCAGGGCATCACCGGCGATGCGACCGCCGAGTCCGTCCAGGACAGCACCATCGACCAGGGCAGCGCCGCTCCCGCGGACGCCCAGGCCTCCGGCGGCACGACCGACGCGCTCGGCAACACCACCGACACCACGAGCGCCACCGGCGGTACGACGGACGCGCTGGGCAACACCACCGACACGACCAGCGCGACCGGCGGCGTCACCGACGCCGTGGGTGGCGTCACCGACGGTGTCGCCCAGACCGCCGACGGCACCACCGACGTCCTCGGCGGCACGACCGACACCACGAGCGCCACCGGCGGCGTGACCGACGCCGTGGGCGGCGCGACCGACGCGGTCGGCGGAGCCACCGACGGTGTTGCCCAGACTGCCGACGGCGTAACCGGCGGCCTCGACGGCGCCACCTCCGACCTCGGCAGCCTCGCCGACGGCAACCTGCTCAACGTCAACGTCGACCTCGCCGCCGACGCCGACATCACCGCCCCGATCAACGGTGCCGTCGCGGCCAACGCCAACGTCGCCGCCCCGATCGACGCTGCGCTGGCCGCCAACATCGGCTCGGTCGACAGCGACGCCGTCGCGGTCTCGCAGCAGACCGCGATCATCAACCAGGACATCACCGGAGACGCCACGGCCAACGCCGACCAGAGCTCCGACATCGCGCAGTCTGACCAGCCCCAGCCGTGAGCACCGCGGTCCCGCCCCCGGTCGGCGGTCAGACAACTGCCGCCGGGGGCGCGGCCGCCCCTGCACGCGCCGACGGTGTCGTGCTCATCGGCGAGATGGTCGGCTCCGGCTACCGCACCCCGCCGGCTCTCGCCCGGCGCGGTGACGGCCAGACCGTCCAGCTCACCCCCCTGCTCTACCTCACCCTCCAAGCCCTCGACGGCCAGCGTTCCTACGACGAGATCGCGGCCGTCGTGGCCGATGCCTCTGGAAAGCCGGTCAGCGAGGACAACGCCCGCCAGCTCGTCGACAAGCTCCGTCCGATGGGCCTGGCCCTCACCGAGGACGGCGCCGAGCCCGAGGTGAAGCGCAGCAACCCGCTCCTCGGACTGCGCTTCAAGGTCGCCGTCACCGACAAGGAGAAGACCCAGCACCTCACCGCGCCGTTCGCCGCCCTGTTCGGTCTCGGGATCGTGGCGCCGGTGATGATCGCCTTCGCGTGGATCACCTGGTGGGTGCTCTTCGACAAGGGCCTGGCCTCGGCCACCCACGAGGCATTCGCGCGCCCCGGCCTGCTCCTGGCCGTCATCGCGATCACGATCCTCTCGGCCGGCTTCCACGAGTTCGGGCACGCCGCGGGCGCCACCCGCGGCGGCGCTGCTCCCGGCGTGATGGGTGCGGGCCTCTACCTCGTGTGGCCGGCGTTCTATACCGACGTCACCGACTCCTACCGGCTCGGCCGGGCCGGGCGCCTGCGCACCGACCTCGGCGGCCTCTACTTCAACGCGATCATCGCGGTCGCGACGGTCGGCGTGTGGTGGCTGGCCAGGTACGACGCGATCCTGCTGCTGGTCGCCACCCAGATCCTGCAGATGCTGCGCCAGCTGCTGCCGTTCGTGCGCTTCGACGGCTACCACGTGCTCGCCGATCTCACCGGCGTCCCCGATCTCTTCCAGCGCATCGGGCCCACGCTGCGCAGCCTGGTGCCGTGGCGACCCACCCACCCCGAGGCCAAGGCACTCAAGCCCTGGGCCCGAGCGGTCGTGACCGTGTGGGTGCTGACCGTGGTGCCGGTCCTGCTGATGGTCATGGTGCTGATGGTGCTGACCCTGCCCCGGATCATCGGTACGGCGTGGGCCAGTGCCGGCTCCCAGCAGGACCAGATGGCAGCGGCCTTCGGCGAAGGCGACGTCGTCAGCGCGATCGCACGGGCCTTCGCCATGGTGATCGTGATCCTGCCGATCGCCGCCTCGATCTACATCCTGGTCCGCGTCGCCCGTCAGGTCGGCGGTGGAGTCTGGCGCAGCACGGCCGACCGCCCCCTGCGTCGCGGGCTAGCCGTCGTCACGGCGCTCGCGCTGATCGCCGGCCTCGTCATCGCCTGGTGGCCCAACGAGACGCGCTACCGCCCGATCCAGGCCTACGAGGGCGGCACGGTCACCGACTTCTTCCCCGTCTCGAGCCCGCAGGGCGGCTTCCGCGTCGGCAGCCAGGGCGCCGGCACCGTGATGTGGCCCAACGAGACCGAGCGGCCCACGCGCGACAAGCCCCAGCTGGCCGCTGTCCTGGTGCCCACCGGCGCCGGCTCCGGCGCAGCGCAGGGCGCGACGGCCGCTCGACCCGGCGCTCCGAGGTGCTCGAGGAGGGCGACGTCGCCCAGGCCGACTCCGGCACCTACATCTTCCCCATCAACGAGCCGCTGGCCCCCGAGGACGGCGACAACCAAGCCCTCGCGGTCAACACGACCGACGACACCGCGTCGTACGCCGTCGCGTTCGCGCTGGTCTGGGCCGACGGCGACGAGCCGCTCGAGAACACCAACGAGGCCTACGCCATGGCCAGCTGCGAGAACTGCGCGGCGATCGCGGTCGCCTTCCAGGTCGTGCTGGTGGTGGGGGAGGCCAACGCCGTCGCCCCGCAGAACATCTCGGTCGCGGTGAACTACGAGTGCACCAGCTGCCTGACCTACTCCCTCGCGGTGCAGCTGTTCGTCACCCTCGACGGACCACTGAGCGAGGAGGCCACCGCATCGGTGGAGAAGCTCTGGGAGGAGATCCGCGCCTACGGGGCCAACATCGGCCAGGTGCCGCTCGACGAGATCCAGGCGCAGCTCAACCAGTACCAGGACCAGATCCTCGGCATCATCGAGGAGGACCAGGGTCCGCTGACCGAGCCGACGGAGTCACCTTCGCCCAGCGACGGGTCCTCGCCCTCGGAGTCGCCGACCGCCTCGGAGTCGCCGTCCTCGACCGAGTCGCCCTCGGAGTCGCCCACGTCCTCGGAGTCGCCCACGACCTCGCCGTCGCCGTCCCCGACCACCTCACCCACGACGTCCCCGACGACCTCGCCCACTGCGTCTCCCACGACGTCACCGACCGCTCCGACGTCGCCGGCGCCGACCACGTCGGCCACGTCACCGAGTCCCGCGCCGACCTCGGCGTCCACCTCTCCCTGAGGTGCCGTGCGCGCAGCCCTTCCGCCGACCGGCGTTCTCTGGTATCCCGGAAGGTATGCGTCGCACCTCCGCTGTGGTCGTCGCCGCCTGTCTCGTCATCGCGGGGCTGACGACGATCCTCGTCGCGCCCGCATCGGCCGCCCCGCCGCTGCGCGGCCAGATCGTCGATGCGATGACGGGCCGCGCCGTGGCGAACGTGCTCGTGCGGTTGCACCCGCTGGGCTCCGGGGGAGCGCCCGGTCCGGTGATCGACCGCGACCGCACCGCCGCCGACGGCACCTTCGAGCTCGATGCCGGTGACAGCTCCGAGGAGGAGTTCTACGTCGAGCTCGTCGCCGGGCGTTACCAGGGCGGGTACGTCGGGGGAGACCCGCTCTACGTGCAGCCCGACGTCCGGTACGCCGGCACGGTCGGCGCGAGCGGCGACCTGGGTCCGGTGCGCGCCAACCCGGCGTTCATCCGCGGCAAGGTGGTCGACTCGCGCACCAACAAGGCGCTGCGCAACGTCAAGGTGAGTGCCCACGTCGCCGGGCGGCTGCGGCGCGCGCTCGACTCCGACACCACCGACCGGCGCGGCCGGTTCGTGCTCCGCCACGTCACCTGCGAGGACGACTGCATGGTGCGCGTCAACGGACGCCGCGTGCGGCACGAGACCGGCTGGGTGGCCTGCAACTCCGGGGTCGTGCCCACACCAGGCGCCGCCTGTGCCGTCGGACCCGGCGGCATCGGCCGGGTCTACCTCGACCGACGCTGAAGGCCCCTCCGCAATATCCGAGTGACCGACAACCGAATCCTCCCCGCTGGCATCTCACACCTGAACATCGATTCCAGTCTCGAGGAGATCTCATGAGTCACCACCGCTTCCGTGCCGCCGTCGCCACCCTGACCGCGGCTCTCGTCCTGTCCGGCCTCCACGCACCGCCCGGTGATGCCGAGGCCGCGGCGAAGAAGCAGGTCCGGATCATCAAGCCGGCGCAGGTGGGCAAGGCGAAGATCGGGATGACGGTCAAGGAGGCCATGGCGACGGGGCAGTTCAACAAGAACGTGCCCAACCCGCCGTGTGGCCCGATCCGGCTGCAGCCCAAGAAGCCGTTCAGGTACGCCTACGTCGTGGGCGTGCGCCACGGGAAGATCATCGCGATGGACGTGACCCGTCCTCGCCCGCACACGCCGGCGGGCCTGCGCGTCGGGTCGACGTACCGCCAGGTCAAGAAGGTCTACGGGGCCAGGCTGTCCCAGCCCACCGAGGTGGGCTACGGGCAGTGGGGTGCCTACGTCGGGCGCGGCAAGGGCGCCGAGCGCCGGTGGATCGGGTTCTTGTTCGGTGAGGCGTTCGTCGACGAGCGACCGGTGCGCGGGCGCGACAAGGTCACCCTGATCGGTGTCACCAAGGGTGAGCGCCCGCCGCTGATGCTCGACGGCTGCTGAACTGGGCAGCGGGCACAAACCCGGAGGCGGGGCGTCGGCGGCGCTCGGTACGATCGCGACGTCCGCTGTTCGGCGGACGACCCGCAGCATCGCAACCTCCGAGGAGCACCACGTGTCCGACATCAAGGTCGTCCGAGTCCACGCCGGAGTGCGTCAGGACCAGACGGTCACGACGGGCACCAAGGCCTGGGAGCTCTTCGCCGACGAGCCCGACGTGATCGCCGCCCGCCGTGGCGAGCAGCTCATCGACCTCGCCACCGTGCTCGCCGACGGCGACGAGATCGAGGCCGTGGCGATCGACAGCAACGACGGCCACGACATCCTGCGCCACTCCACCGCCCACGTGATGGCCCAGGCGGTGCAGGACCTGTTCCCCGACGCCAAGCTCGGCATCGGTCCGCCGGTCGAGAACGGCTTCTACTACGACTTCGACGTCGAGACCCCGTTCCAGCCGGCCGATCTGGAGAAGATCGAGACCCGGATGCGCAAGATCATCAAGGAGGGCCAGCGCTTCGAGCGCCGCGTCACCACGGATGCCGACGCGCTGGCCGAGCTCGCCGACGAGCCCTACAAGATCGAGCTGATCGGACTCAAGGGCTCCGGCAAGGGCGAGAACGCCGAGCAGTCGATCGGCGAGGGCGCCAGCGCCGAGGTCGGCACCGGCGAGCTGACGATCTACGACAACGTCAACCGCAAGGGCGAGGTCGCGTGGAGCGACCTGTGCCGCGGCCCGCACCTGCCCACCACCAAGCGCATCCCGGCCTTCAAGCTGATGCGCTCGGCGGCGGCGTACTGGCGCGGCGACGAGAAGAACAAGATGCTCCAGCGCATCTACGGCACCGCGTGGGAGACCAAGGAGGCGCTCGACGCCCACCTGGAGCGCATCGCCGAGGCCGAGCGCCGCGACCACCGCAAGCTGGGGCGCGACCTGGACCTGTTCAGCTTCCCCGACGAGATCGGCTCCGGCCTGGTGGTCTTCCACCCCAAGGGCGGCGTCATCAAGCGCGAGATGGAGGACTACGTCCGCCAGCGCCACATCGAGGAGGGCTTCGATTACGTCGGCACGCCCCACATCTCCAAGGAGGGGCTGTTCCACACCTCCGGGCACCTGCCGTACTACGCCGACACGATGTTCCCGCCGATGGAGTTCGAGGGCGCGAACTACTACCTCAAGGCCATGAACTGCCCGATGCACAACCTGATCTTCCGCTCGCGCGGACGGTCCTACCGTGAGCTGCCGCTGCGGTTCTTCGAGTTCGGCTCGGTCTACCGCTACGAGAAGTCCGGCGTGGTCCACGGCCTGACCCGCGTGCGCGGGCTGACCCAGGACGACTCGCACTCCTACGTCACCCCCGAGCAGGCGCCCGCCGAGGTGCAGCACCTGCTCGACTTCGTGCTCGGGCTGCTCAAGGACTTCGGCCTCGACGACTACTACCTCGAGCTGTCGACGCGCGATGACTCCAAGCCCGACAAGTTCGTGGGCAGCGAGGAGGAGTGGGCGACCGCGACCAAGGTGCTCGAGGACGTCGCGATCGCCTCCGGGCTCGAGCTCGTGCCCGACCCGGGTGGCGCGGCGTTCTACGGTCCGAAGATCTCGGTGCAGGCCCGCGATGCCATCGGGCGCACGTGGCAGATGTCGACGATCCAGTACGACTTCAACCAGCCCAAGGGCTTCGAGCTCGCCTTCCAGGCAGCCGACGGCTCGCGCCAGCAGCCGGTGATGATCCACTCCGCCAAGTTCGGCTCGCTCGAGCGCTTCTTCGGGGTGCTCGTCGAGCACTACGCCGGCGCGTTCCCCCCGTGGCTCGCCCCGGTCCAGGTCCAGGCGATCCCGGTCGCCGACTTCGCCGCCGACTACCTCCACGACGTGGCGCGGCGGATGAAGACCATGGGCCTGCGCGTCGAGGTCGACGACTCCGACGACCGGATGCAGAAGAAGATCCGCAACGCCCAGCTGCAGAAGGTCCCGTTCATGATGATCGCCGGCAACGACGACATCGAGGCCGGCGCCGTCTCCTTCCGCTACCGCGACGGCCGCCAGGACAACGGCGTCCCGATCGACGAGGCGATCGCGCGGGTCACGGCTGCGGTGGCGACGCGCGAGCAGGTCTGAGCCTGTTCTGAGCCCGGAGGGTTTACCCGGTCGACCGGGTAAACCCTCACCAACGCCGTACGCAGGTGTCACCAGGTGACACCTCCGTACGGCGTTGTGGTTGTCCACAGGGTGCGACCACCCCGGTGGCGCTGACGCCGCTGAACGTCGAGGCTGGCGCGATGTCACAGCTCGCCGCTCTCGTCGCCTTCCAGGCCGGCGTGGTGGCCCGCGCCCAGCTGCTCGAGCACGGTGTGAGCGCCACCGAGATCCGGCGACTGCTGCGCCGACGCGACCTGGTGATGGTGGTGCCGGGCGTATACGTCGACCACACCGGCGAGCTCTCGTGGGTCCAGCAGGCCTGGGTCGGTGTGCTCGCGCTCTGGCCGTCCGCGCTGAGCCACCAGTCGGCGATCCGCGCTGCCGACGGTCCGGGACGCCGAGAGGCCGACGGAGCGATCCACATCGCGGTGGACCGCGCGCGGTCGCCCGAGGCGCCCCCCGGCGTCCGCCTGCACCATGTGGCGCACCTGGCCGACAAGGTCCTGTGGAACCTCGGCCCACCGCGGGTGCGCATCGAGGAGGCGTTGCTCGACGTCGCCGCATCGGCCCGCGACGACATCGGCGCCGTCGCCACGCTTGCCGACGCCGTGCAGGCCCGACGGACCACCGCGTCGCGGATCGTTGTCGCCCTCGACCAGCGACCCCGCCTGGCACGCCGCACGATGCTCCGCGCGGTGTTGCGCGACATCGACGCCGGCACCTGCTCGGCGCTCGAGCACGGCTATCTCACCCTCGTCGAGCGGCCGCACGGACTCCCCACCGCTGATCGCCAGCTGCGCGACTCCGTGCGCGGGCCCGTGTTCCGAGACGTCGCCTACCGGCGCCACCGGCTGCTGGTCGAGCTGGACGGTCGCCTGTGGCACGACGACGCCGGCTCGCGCGATCGCGACCTCGACCGCGACCTAGCCGCCGCACTCGAGGAGCAGCTCACGTTGCGCCTCGGCTGGGGCCAGGTCTACGGACGCGGCTGCGCCACTGCGCGCAGCGTGGCGAGCATCCTGCAGCGGCGCGGGTGGACCGGGGCGCCGATCCCGTGTCCTCGCTGCGCGTCGGCCTCGGTGCGGCACGCCGGCGTCACGGGCTGATGGACTCCGAGCCCAACGACCTGACGTAGCGCCGGCACGGTGACAGGTACGTCGCCCCGCCGGAGGTGACCTCGTAGGGGAGCGGTCCGGCATCGCGCCACCCCTGGCGCTCGTAGAACCGCCGCGCACGGGCGTTGCCCTCGACGACCGCCAACCAGGCCACGTCGTACCCGCCCGCAGCGACCTGGCGCTCGGCCTCATCGAGCAGGACCGCGGCCAGGCCGGTGCCGCGATGCTCGGCCGCGACGTAGACCTGCTCGACCTCGCCATCGACGACCATCACGAACCCCGCCACGACGCCGGCCACCTCGGCCACGGTGGTGTCGGCGACGCGACGCGGAGCCCGCTCGGCGAACTCGGCGTGGGTGCGCGCCGCCGTCAGCCCGGCCGGGACGTGGCCGGCGTGGGCGTCGTGCCACCCGGCATGCCAGAGGGTCGCGACGGCGGCAGCATCGTCGGGTGTGCCGGGACGAAGGGAGGTCACCGACTCACCCTAGGCTGGCGCCGTGCGAGCCGCCGGTCTGCTGTCCCTGGTCCTCACCGCCGCGCTCCTGGGCGGCTGCTCGTCCCCGGCCGGCGACACGGAGGACGCCGCGGCGCCGGCCACAACCGACTCCACCGCCGCCACCCCCACCCACCGCCACCGCGGCCCGGCCGGTCAGGTGACGCTCGAGGCAGCGCCCGCCGCCCTCGTCGTCGAGCAGCTCTACGACGCACTCGGGCTGCGCGACTGCTACACCATGCGCACGCTCGCGACCCCGTCGCTCCAGCAGGACGACGACTACTGGGCCGATGGGTGCATCGACGAGCTGCAGCTCACCGTGGGTGACGACTACTCCTACTCGCTGCTCGACGGGAGCGTCGACGGCAGGGAGGCGGTCTTCCACGTGCAGCGACCGCTCCCGGACGGTACGCAGCTGACCGAGGAGGTCGTGCTGATCGCGGTCGCGGGCGGCTGGATGGTGGAGTCCCGGACCCAGGGATGACGCGGCTCAGCCGGTGAGGTCCTGCGTCACCTCGGCGGAGAACACCAGGTCCTCGGAGCCGTAGAGCTGGAACCCGTCGAGCTGGCCGACCCGGTCGGGGGAGAGGTAGATGGCGTCGAGCCAGACCGGGAGGCTCTCGCCGAGCGGCACGTCGGCGGTGGTGCTCTGCTCGTAGCCTGCCGCGCCCACCACGCTGGCGTCGCAGTTGAAGAACTCGTCGTCCTGGTCCTTGTCGACGGTCCCGGCGATGATCGGGGCGAAGGACGCGCGGAAGCTGTCGGTCGAGCTGATCGACGCCGACGGGCTGTCCTCGCGGTACTCGGCGGTGCCGATGGCGAAGTAGCACTCGCCCTCGGTGTACTTGCCGAGCGTGTCCAGCGGCACCTGCACCAGTCCTTCGTAGGTGAAGTCGAAGTCGACGTCGACGAAGGTGTCACCGACGACGTAGGTGCCGTCCGGACCGCTCCCACCCGGTGGTGCCTCGTCCACGACGGTCTCGGAGGTCGGTTCCGCCGGCGGTGGCGTGAGGCCGGCGTCGACCGAGGCCTCCTGGGACGGCGATGGGTCGCTGCTCTCCTCGGCGTCTCCCGAGCAGGACGCGAGGAACAGGACGGACACGGCGGAGATGGACCCCGCCACGAGATGGCTCCGTCGACGGCTGATGGGCGCGTTGCTGGACATGTGCTCCCCCTCGGGGCGTGGTCCGCTCGGCTGGCGGGCCGCGCTGGCCCTCGACGCTACTGAGGCGTGCGGGGGCCTGCAACAGATGTGACGGCGTCACAAGGCAAAGACTCGTCACCGCCGGTGTGCTGAAGTGAGGACATGCCTCGCAAGATCGCCACCACCACCCACGTCGACCTCGACGCCGTGCTGGACTTCGCCTGCACCCGCCACCACCTGGTGCTCGTCACCCACCGCAAGGACGGCAGCCCCCAGGTCTCGCCGGTCACCGGGGGAGTCGACCAGGAGGGCCGCCTGGTGATCTCGACGTACCCCGACCGGGCCAAGGCCGCCAACGCGCGCCGCAACCCGCAGGTGAGCGTGCTCGTGCTCAGCGACGAGTTCGACGCCGAGTGGGTGCAGATCGACGGCACCTGCGAGGTCATCGACATGCCCGAGGCCGTCGAGCCCCTCGTCGACTACTTCCGCTGCATCTCCGGGGAGCACCCCGACTGGGACGAGTACCGCGCCGCTATGCGCGAGCAGGGCAAGTCGCTGCTGCGGATCACGCCCACCCGCTGGGGCCCGATCGCGACGGGTGGGTTCCCGGCGCGGCTGGTGGAGTGAGGGTGCTCCACCGTGGGGTAGACCCTCGCCTCGCCCATCGCGGCTACGCTTCGCCCACGTCTTCGACAGGGAGGCTCGAGAGGCGGAGGTGAGATGGCGCAGGACGGTCGGCAGGCACGGTGGGCCCAGCACAACCAGCAGCGGCGGCTGCAGATCCTCGACGCCGCCACCGCGGTCCTCGCAGCGCACCCGCCGGGGGCGGAGTTCCACGTGCAGCAGATCGCCGAGCGTGCCGGGCTCAACCGCACCGTCATCTACCGCCACTTCGCTGACCGCGCCGACCTCGACGACGCCATCCGCCAGCACGTCACCGAGCACCTCACCAGCGTGCTGACCCCCGCCGTGACGCTCGAGGGGTCGATCAACGAGGTCATCGGGCGGCTGATCACCACCTACGTCGACTGGACCGAGACCCACGAGGCGCTGCACGCCTTCGCGGTCCAGCAGGCCGGCGGACCCTTCCAGCGGGGGATCGACCAGATCGCCCGCTCGCTCACCGAGCTCCTCGAGCTGGTCCTCACGCTGCTCGGCGCCGAGCTCGACGACGACGAACAGGCCCTCGTCGACCCCCTGGCCCACGGGCTCGTCGGAGCCGTCGTCGGCGCCGTACGACGCTGGGCGGCGCGCGAGCCCCAGGAGCCGTCGGCCGAGCGATTGACCGATCTCCTGACGCGTTCGGTGTGGAACCTGCTCGACGGCCACCTCCGCGAGATCGGGCTGCACATCGACCCCGACCTGCCCCTCACCGACCTGTTCCACGCGGCTGCGGCCGACCGGGACCTGACGCCGGAAGGCCAGCCGACATGACCGACCAGCCCGACCAGCAGCCCGACCAGCAGCCCGAGCACGCCCAGCAGGACGGCATCGGCGACGCCGACGACCTCGACCGGCTGTGGACCCCGCACCGGATGGCCTACATCCGTGGCGAGAACAAGCCCGCCGACGCCTCGTCCGGCGAGTGCCCGTTCTGTCGGATCCCGTCGCTGCCCGACGCCGAGGGCCTCGTGGTGCACCGCGGCGAGCTGGCCTTCGCCGTCCTCAACCTCTACCCGTACGCCGCCGGGCACCTGATGGTCTGCCCCTACCGCCACCTCGCCGACTACACCGAGACCACCGACGCCGAGGCTGCCGAGATCGCCGACCTCACCCGGGCCGCGATGCGCACCGTGCGCGCGGTGTCGGGGGCCGACGGCTTCAACATCGGCATGAACCAGGGCGAGATCGCCGGCGCCGGCATCGCCGCCCACCTGCACCAGCACGTGGTGCCGCGCTGGCGCGGCGACCAGAACTTCATGCCGATCATCGGACGCACCAAGACCCTGCCCGAGCTGCTCGGCCAGACACGCGAGCTCTTCGCAGACGCCTGGTGCTGATCCACTGGTTCGGGGGATCTGCTCGGAGCCGCTAGCCTGCACGCACCATGTTGGACAGATTCAAGGACTTCTGGCAGGGCGTCGTGCTGCTGCCCATCGTGAAGCTTTTCATCCGCTGGGGCGTCAGCCCCGACACCGTGACCTTCGTGGGCACCATCGGGGTCAGCGCCGGCGCGCTGGTGTTCTTCCCCATGGGCCACCTGCTCACCGGCGTGCTGGTGATCACTGCTTTCGTCTTCAGCGACCTCGTCGACGGCAAGATGGCGCGCGTCCTGGGCCGCAACTCGACGTTCGGCTCGTTCTGGGACTCCACGCTGGACCGCATCGGCGACGGAGCGATCTTCGGCGGCCTGGCGCTCTACTTCGCCGGCACCGGGGCCAACCAGGGTGACTCCTACCTCTACCTGTGCCTGACGCTCTACTGCCTGGTGATGGGCTCGGTCACCTCCTACGCGCGGGCGAAGGCCGAGTCGCTCGGCCTCGACGCCAAGGGCGGCCTCGCCGAGCGCGCCGACCGACTGGTCGCGATCCTGGTGATGACCGGTCTGGGCGCCCTGCTCAACCTGCCGATCCTGATGTACCTGACCCTGTGGGCGCTGGCTGCTGCGAACACCTACACGGTGTTCTTCCGGGTCCGCAAGGTCTACCGCCAGGCGGTGGCTCGCGACGCGGCCCGCGACGCCGGTCCAGGCGCGGCTTTCGATTCCGGTCCCAGCGCCTGAGAGCCGTACGATTGCGGCATGGCTGAAGCAACCCGCGACGACGCGCTCGACACCGACGGCACCACCACCACCGGCACCACCCGGGTGAAGCGCGGCATGGCCGAGATGCTCAAGGGCGGCGTGATCATGGACGTCGTCACCGCCGAGCAGGCCAAGATCGCCGAGGACGCCGGCGCCGTGGCCGTCATGGCCCTCGAGCGGGTCCCCGCCGACATCCGCGCCCAGGGCGGCGTGAGCCGGATGAGCGACCCCGACATGATCGACTCGATCATCGCCACCGTGTCGATCCCGGTCATGGCCAAGGCCCGCATCGGCCACTTCGCCGAGGCCCAGATCCTGCAGAGCCTCGGCGTCGACTACATCGACGAGTCCGAGGTGCTGACCCCGGCCGACTACGCCAACCACATCGACAAGTGGCAGTTCGCCACGCCGTTCGTGTGCGGTGCCACCAACCTCGGTGAGGCGCTGCGCCGGATCTCCGAGGGCGCGGCGATGATCCGCTCCAAGGGCGAGGCCGGCACTGGCGACGTCTCCAACGCCGTCATGCACATGCGCACCATCGGTGGCGAGATCCGTCGCCTTAGCTCCCTGCTGGACGACGAGCTGTACGTCGCGGCCAAGGAGCTCCAGGCTCCCTACGACCTCGTCAAGGAGGTCGCCCGCACCGGCAAGCTCCCGGTCGTGCTGTTCACCGCCGGCGGCATCGCCACCCCGGCCGACGCCGCGATGATGATGCAGCTCGGCGCCGAGGGTGTCTTCGTCGGCTCGGGCATCTTCAAGTCCGGCAACCCGGCCCAGCGCGCCGAGGCCATCGTGAAGGCCACCACCTTCTTCGACGACGCCGACATGGTCGCCAAGGTCTCGCGCGGTCTCGGCGAGGCCATGGTCGGCCTCAACGTCGACGAGATCCCGCAGCCCCACCGGCTCTCCGAGCGCGGCTGGTAGTCCGGACGCTCGTGCCTCAGGGGCGCGTCCGCGGATATCTGCTCGTCGCCGTCGCGACAGCGGCGCTGGTCGTCGGCGTGCTCGCCGTCGTCCAGGTCGTCAGGGATGTCGCGCGCCCGGCTGCTGGTGAGCTCGTCGTCTCCACCACGCTCGGTGAGACCCGCGGGGTGCTGGACGACGACGTGCGCACGTGGCGCGGGCTGCCCTTCGCGGCCCCGCCGGTCGCGGGCCTGCGCTGGCGCGAGCCCCAACCGGCACGAGCGTGGCGCGGCGTACGCGAGGCGTCGTCGAACGGCGACGCGTGCGTGCAGCCGGCCGACTACGCCTACGGCGACGCCGACCTGAGCGTGCGGCGCGGCAGCTCGGAGGACTGTCTCTACCTCAACGTCACCGCCCCCCGCGCCGAGCCCGACGCGCCGCTGCCGGTCGTGGTGTGGCTGCACGGCGGGGGACTCTTCGAGGGCAGCGGCTCCCTGGTCGACCCGACCCGGCTCGCAGCCCGCGGATCCGTGGTCGTGACGGTCAACTACCGCCTCGGGCTCCTGGGCTTCTTCGCCCACCCTGCGCTGCGCCAGGACGTCGCCAACCTCGGACTGCTCGACCAGATGGCTGCCCTGCGCTGGGTGCGTGCCAACATCGCCGGCTTCGGGGGAGACCCGGGCTCGGTGACCCTGCTGGGCGGTTCGGCCGGAGCGATGTCGGTGAACGCCCTCATGTCGGCGCCGGCCGCCCACGGCCTCTTCGACCGCGCCATCGCGCAGTCCGCTCCCGGCGACAGTGCCGCGATCACGATCGAGACGGCGCGCGAACGCAACGAGCGTGACTTCCCGGTGCGCACCGCCGCCGAGCTGCGCGCGCTGCCGGCCTCGGCGTTCTTGTCCTCGACGTTCAACGTGCTCAACGGCGACGCCCCGATCCTCGACGCGTTGCTGCCCGAGCCGTCGGCGGTGGCCTTCGCCGTGGGCAACGAGGCCTCGGTGCCCTACCTCGTGGGGTCGAACGACGCCGAGTTCACCGACGACGACTACCGCGCAGCGGGGGTGCAGCCGGCGCGGGTCCGGGCCACCCTCGGGGGGAAGCGCCACTTCGGCCTGGTGGAGGCCTACGGGCGCGAGGCCTACACCGCCCACGTGCTCAACGACCTGGTCTTCACCGTGCCGGGCGTGGCGCTTGCCCTCGACCACGACCGTCGTGCGCCGACCTATCGCTACCGGTTCGCCGTCGACCCGGAGGGGTCGCACCACGGCACCGAGGTCGGCTACGTCTTCGGCCTGGTCGATGGGGAGCGGGAGAAGCTGGCCGACCAGATCGCCGGCTACTGGCTCGCGTTCGCCCGGACCGGCACTCCCGAGGGCTCCGGGTCACCCTCGTGGCCGCGAGCCTCGGGCACGAGCGTGATGCTGTTCACACCCGACGGTCCCGAGCCGCTGGCCGAGGACCCGTGGTCCGAGCGGCTTCAGGCGTTGTACGTGCGCACCGCGGCCCTACGCCTGCCTGGCTGAGCCTCAGCGCAGCTCGGGGCAGGTGAGTCCGGCCCGCTCGTCCGCGGTCAGGCGGTCGTAGTCGCCGACGAGGTCGATGGTCGTCCCGCTCGGGGGGTCGGTGTCGAGGTAGGCGCGGAAGTCGTACTGGTCCAGCGTCCAGTAGAGCTGCGGCTCGCCGCCGTTGGCGATCGTGTAGGTGCCCGACGGCTCGCCCATCACCGCGACCAGCTCCTCGGGGGTCATCCCCAGGGAGAGGTCGCACCAGGCGCCGAGCCAACGGATGGGCTCGGCGCTGCTCCCGGCGGTGGTGCGGTCGCCGGAGTCGAGGACGAACCACGACCCGTTGCGGCGCTCCATCGTCACGGTCTGGTCGGAGGTGGGGAAGTCGACGGCGAGCAGGGCGTCCTCGCGGGTGACCTGGGTGGGCTCGACCGAGAGCGGCTCGTACTCACGCTCCGGCTGCTCCCACAGCACCGCCACGAACGACGTGCACGGGTCGCCGAGGCTCGCGCGCTTGAGCAGGATCGCCTCGTACCGCAGGGCGATGGTGAACTCCGGGGCGTGGCGGGCGCAGGCGCCTGCGGCGTCGTGGTCCCGCAGCGCCGCCAGCCAGGTGCGGTAGGCGGCGACCGCACGCTGCGCCGAGGTCGTCCGGATCGGCGCCTCGCCTCCGCGGGTGACCCGGCGGTGGTCGCACTCGGGGTCGCTGCCGGCGTCGAGGCGACCGGCTCCGACGTGCCGCCACGGCACGCGGTGCTGCCGAAGAGCGCCAGCAGCACGACCACGCCGAGCGCCAGCGCACGGGAAGTGGGGGAGCGGCCGGTCATGGGGCCACTCTGCCGGATCCCTTCCTCAAGGATCTTGAGGAAGTCCACCCTTCAGGCGGCATCTTTCGTCGCTCCTCGCTTGAAGTGCGTGCAATTAACTTGTGCCATCGGCACCGCATTAATAGTTCGCCGCAGGACATCTAGACCATCCGCCAGTGGGTACGTACCGACCGTTACCCCGCTCCCCACCGAAGACACCAAGGACTGACATGAACAAGACCACCAAGGGATCGCTTGCTGCTGGGGCGGCTGCCGTCCTCCTGCTCGGCGGTGCCGGCTCGCTGGCGTACTGGACCGATGCGGCCACGATCGACGGCGGCACCATCAACTCCGGCTACCTCACCCTCGACAACGGCTCCTGCGACGCCGAGTGGGTCTACGGGCCCGACAACCGTCGTGCCGGCGACACGGTCGTCAACTTCGTGCCCGGCGACGTGGTCACCAAGGACTGCACCTTCATCATCGGCGCGCAGGGCGACAACCTGGCCGCGACCCCGACGGTGCCCGACACGGTCCCCTACACGGTCGGCCCCGAGGGCGGCGCCACCCCGGCCGGTGGCAGCGGTGCGTCGTTCGACGCGGACGTCGCTGCGACCTACACGCTCGACGACGTTGCCTACGACGGCACCGACCCGATCACCGAGAAGGCCGCCGACCAGACCCTGGTCGCGACGATCCTCGTCACGATCCCCTCGGAACCGACGAGACCGGCGCCCCGATCCAGAACGGCAACGACACGCAGAACGTCGCCGTCGACTTCGGCGAGCTGACCGTGGCGCTGGAGCAGATCGACCCCAACTCGGCGGAGGCCCCGGTCGTCGTACCGCCGGTCATCCCCTGATCACGTCGTTCAGCTGACGACGTCTGAGTCACATGTCTCTGGTGGCGGATCCGGTGCACCGTCGCGCCCTCGCCCCGTCCGACGGCGTGGTTGCCGCGCAACCACGTCGCCGGGTCGGGGCCAGGGTGCGGTGGGGCGGCCGGGTGCTCGCGTGGCTGGTCATCCTGACCAGCCTCGCTGCGCTCGTCGCCGCGGTGCTGCTGCCGCGGCTCGGGGGCGCCACGCCGTACGAGATCCTGACCGGCTCGATGCGTCCGGGACTTCCTCCGGGCACCTTGGTCGTGGCGAAGCCGGTGTCCGACCCCAGCGAGATCGGGGTCGGCACGATCATCACCTACCAGCTGCGTTCGGGGGAGCCCACCGTGGTCACCCACCGCGTGGTGGGGGTGCGCTCCACGATGGCCGGTGAGACCGAGTTCATCACCCAGGGCGACGCCAACACCGTGGCTGACGAGGCACCGGTGCGGATCGAGCAGGTCCGCGGTCGCCTCTGGTACGCCGTGCCCCACCTCGGCCGCAGCAACCAGCTGCTCAACGGAGAGCAGCGTCAGCAGCTGATCTACGTGGCTGCCGGCGGGCTCGCGCTCTATGCCCTGGGCATGTATGCCACCGCACTTCTCGACCGACGCCGCCGTCGGTCGAGCCAGCACCACACCGAGGACGAGGAACGAGAGGCCGTGACATGCGCATCGTGACGCTGCTTCTCCTCGCCCTCGTCGCTCTGGTGCCGGGCTTCACCCTGGCTGCTCCGGCGTACGCCGACGGCGATGCGCTGCAGCTGAGCACCGACGGTCGCACCTGGTCGGACAACATCACCGAGCCGCTCTTCGACCCCGCCGTCCGCTGGGTGCCCGGCGACGAGCGCACGGTCGGCTTCTACGTGCGCAACACGCGTCCTGACGACGGCGACCTGTCGCTGGTCCTGCGTCGCGGCGGCACCGGCAAGCTCTATGACAGCGGTGACCTCGACCTGAGCGCCCGCGTCGACTCCGGGGCCTGGATCTCGATCCGCCCCGGCGACAGCCGCAGCCTCACCGGGTCGTCGGCGCTCGGCGTCGACGAGGCCTTCGTGGAGCTCCGCGCCACGATGGATGCTGCCTCGCTCAACCAGACCATGGTCCTGGCCACCGACCTCGACCTCGACCTCCGGCTCACCGAGCAGGGCGTCCTCGAGGCCGGCCCGCTCGCCCCGGGCGGGCAGAGCGGAACCCCCCTGGAGCCGCTCTCGCCCACCGACCCGAACGCCACTCCCCACGGAGTGCTGCCCGACACCGGCAGCCCGCTCCGACCCTGGCTCCTCCCGCTCGCGCTGCTGCTCCTCGGCGCCGGAGCGGTGCTGGTGGCCAGGCGTATCGATGAAGACGAGGACCCCGCATGACCACCCACCGCCCCACCCGTCGAGCGCGTCGTTCGCGTCGCCCCTCGGCGCGCACTCGCGCGCTGCTGTCGCTGGCCGGCGTCGCCGCGCTCGCGCTCGGTCTCGGCGCCCAGGGGACGTTCGCCTTCTGGACCGACGACGCGACCGTGACGACTGGCAGCTTCTCCTCAGGCACGCTCGACATCACGCTCAACGGCGCTCTGGCGGGCGCGGCCAACAACGGCGGGACCACTACCCTGCCGTCGTTCTCGCTGACCAACGATGGTGCCCGGCGAGAGCCAGGCGATCGCCTTCCCCGTCGCCAACGCCGGCTCGTCGGCCTCACCTACACCGCTCAACGGCACCGCCACCGGTCGCGCTGGCCCCGAGCATGCAGTTCTCGGTCTACCCCGGCACCGCCACCAACACCGGGACCGCCGCCGCCGGCAACCGCACCGGCTCGTGCACCGGCACCGCGCTGGCCACCAACCAGGTCCTCACCGGCACGTCGGCGCCCGTGGTCGAGCGCCTCGCGTGGCCTGGCCACCGGCGCGTCAGGAGAGCATCTGCGTCGTCGCCAAGCTCGACGCCGCACGCGGACAACACTGCTGCAGGGACAAGACGATGACGGCCAGCCTGATCTTCAACTCCAAGCAGGTCGGCGCTCCGTGACCGATCGCCTGCGGGAGAGCGCACTGTGGACGGGTGCCCTCCTGGGCCTGTTCTCGCTCGTCGCAGGCGTCGCCGTCATGGGCTTCGGCTTCACGTTCCTGATCTTCCGCTCGGGCTCGATGGGGCCCGAGATCCCGACGGGGTCCCTCGCCCTGGCGCGCACGGTCCCGGCCGCCGACCTCGCGGACGGTGACGTCGTGTCCGTGCTGTCGGTCAACGGCGCTCGGGTCACCCACCGCCTCGTCAGCTCCACCGTGCGCGGTGACGAGGCCAGCCTGATCCTGCAGGGCGACGCCAACGCCACCCCGGACGACGAGGTCTACCTCGCCACCGAGGCCGAGCGCGTGGTCGCCTCCGTGCCCTACGCGGGCTACGTCCTGACGGTCCTGCTCAGCCCGGCAGGCCTGGTGGCCGCGGGGTGCCTGAGCGGGATGCTGCTGCTACTCGGCTTCGGATCCACCCCGGCCTCAGGGAGCGGGACAGGGGAGCGCGGTGGCCGTCATCGCGGAGACCGAGCGCGACAGGGTCGCCGGTCCCTGGCCGGTGCCGGGGCTGCTGCTTCCCTGGTCGCAGCGGCGACCGTCGCGGGCGGTGGTGTCTCGACCACCTCGGCGTACTTCACCGACCAGGCGACGCTCACCACTCCGACCAACGGATTCACCGCGGCGACCATCGCCACCCCGGCGACTCCGACGCCCCAGCGGCAACCGACCACCGTCACCATCTCCTGGAGTCCGGAGACCTCCGTCGGGGCCACCAGGGCCACCGCCTACCAGGTGCTGCGCTTCAGCGCTGCCGCCGGCGGCACCGGCACGGTGGTCTGCACCGTCGACGCTCCGGCACAGAGTTGTAGCGACACCTCCCCGGTCGTCGGGAACTCGTACTACCTGCTGCGTGCACGCATCGGCACGAACTGGATCAACGACTCGGCCCGAGCGCTCTGCTGCATCGACCTGACGCCACCCATCATCACGTTCACGGGACCGCCGAGCCCGGCGAGCGCCTACGTCACTCGGCAAGACATGCAGGCGGCAATCAAGACGGCCTGCGACCCGATCGGCGCCAAGGACACGCCGGCGTGCGGGCAGGTGAACGACCCAAGTGGCATCGGCCGGGTGCAGTTCCAGCTTCGTCGCACCACGGGGCTGCCCGGTTCGGTCGAGTGTTACGACGACAACAAGAAGTGGACCTCCACCTGCGCCTACTACGACGCGCAGCTCACCACGCTGGATCCGACCACGTCGGTGTGGCAGATCCCCAACAAGAGCAACGACGCCTACAAGGGATCCACAGCCTTCAGCTACACGCTTTCGATCATCGCCGTCGACGGGGCAGGCAACGCCACCTCACCGGCAGCCACCATCACCTACAGCACCTTCGGCTGAGTACGCTCGCCAGGTGTCTTCCACCATCGGCGTCCTCGCGCTCCAGGGCGACGTCCGCGAGCACGTGCGCGTGCTGGAGTCCCTCGGCGTCGCCGCGACCGCCGTACGTCGCCCGACCGAGCTCGAAGCCGTCGA
This sequence comes from uncultured Actinomycetota bacterium, assembly GCA_963760515.1. Taxonomy (GTDB): domain Bacteria; phylum Actinomycetota; class Actinomycetes; order Propionibacteriales; family Nocardioidaceae; genus Nocardioides. The sequence continues at coordinate 101,299 of CAVXDL010000012.1, read as the reverse complement.
CGCGCTGGTGCTGCCCGGTGGGGAGTCGACGACCATGGCCAAGCTGGCGCGCACCTTCGACCTGCTCGAGCCGTTGCGCCAGCGGGTCAAGGACGGCATGCCGGCCTTCGGCACCTGTGCGGGGATGATCCTGCTGGCCGACCGGATCGAGGACGGCGTGGTCGGGCAGGAGACGATCGGCGGCCTGGACATCACGGTGCGCCGCAACGCCTTCGGTCGCCAGGTCGACTCCTTCGAGGGTCCGCTCGACGTCACCGGGCTCGACACCCCGGTCCACGGGGTCTTCATCCGCGCTCCGTGGGTTGAGTCGGTCGGCGACGGCGTCGAGGTGCTGGCCCGGGTGTCCGACAGTGCCGGAGCGGACCCGCGCGCGGTGGGTAGGATCGTCGCGGTCCGTCAGGGACCACTCCTGGCGACGTCGTTCCACCCCGAGGTGGGCGACGATGCGCGGGTGCACGGGTTGTTCGTCGAGCTCGTGCGGCAGCACCTGGCCGACCCCACGTCGTAGAGGAACAGAAGAGGTAGGCATGTCCGGGCACTCCAAGTGGGCAACCACGAAGCACAAGAAGGCCGCGATCGACGCCAAGCGCGGCAAGATGTTCGCCAAGCTCATCAAGAACATCGAGGTGGCCGCTCGCATGGGCGGCGGCGACATCGCGGGCAACCCGACGCTCTACGACGCGATCCAGAAGGCCAAGAAGTCCTCGGTCCCCAACGACAACATCGACCGCGCGGTCAAGCGGGGATCCGGTGCGGAGACCGGCGGGGCTGAGTACTCCACGATCATGTACGAGGGCTACGGCCCGGCCGGTGTCGCGATGCTCATCGAGTGCCTCACCGACAACAAGAACCGCGCCGCCATGGAGGTCCGCACCGCCATGTCGCGCAACGGCGGCTCGCTGGCCGACCCCGGCTCGGTGTCGTTCCTGTTCAACCGCAAGGGCGTCGTGATCGTCCCGGCCGAGCAGGAGGGCAAGACCGTCACCGAGGACGACGTGCTCGAGGCGACCCTCGAGGCCGGTGCCGACGAGTGCAACGACCTCGGCGAGGCCTTCGAGGTGGTCTCCGAGTCCACCGACCTCGTCGCCGTGCGCACCGCGCTCCAGGCCGCCGGGATCGACTACGACTCCGCCGACGCCTCGTTCCTGCCCGACAACAAGATCGCGCTTGACGCCGACTCGGCCGGCAAGCTGTTCCGCCTCATCGACGTGCTCGAGGACCTCGACGACGTGCAGAACATCTTCGCCAACTACGACGTCTCCGACGAGGTCATGGCCGAGCTCGAGGACGCCTGACCGACACGCGCGGCCAAGCCCTCGATGGCTGACTGCCCGGCTTCAGGCGGTCGGTCGACTCGCCGGGTTTCGCCTCGGGCTCGCTGGCGCTCGCCCGGCTCAACCTCCGCGATGGCACCGGGCGCTCGCCCGGCTCAACCTCCGTGGCGCAGCGTGTCGCGGCGAAGGTCGTCGCGCCCACCGTCTAGCGTGTCCTCCGAACAGATGTTCTAACGAGAGGTGGGCGGCGTGCGCGTGCTGGGCATCGACCCCGGCCTGACCCGGTGCGGGATGGGCGTGGTCGACGGCGACGTCGGACGGCCCCTGAGCATGGTCGACGTCAACGTGCTGCGGACGTCGTCGGGCTTGGCCGTGGCCGAGCGTCTGGTGACGATCGAGAAGGGCATCGACGCCTGGCTCGACGAGTACCGTCCCGATGCCGTGGCGGTGGAGCGCGTCTTCGCCCGCTCCGACGTCAGCACGATCATGGGCACCGCCCAGGCCAGCGGCATCGCCCTGGTCTGCGCCGCGCGTCGCGGCCTGCCGGTCGCGCTGCACACCCCCAGCGAGGTCAAGGCCGCGGTCTCGGGCAGCGGCCGGGCCGACAAGGCCCAGGTCGCGGCAATGATCACCCGGATCCTGCGCCTCGACGCCCCGCCCAAGCCCGCCGATGCCGCCGACGCGCTGGCACTGGCCATCACCCACATCTGGCGAGGAGGCGCGCAGGCCCGGATCGAGGCCGCCGTCGCCCGCCAGGCCGTCGCCACCAGGAGAGCAGTCCGATGATCGCCTACGTCAGCGGCAAGGTCGCCGCCGTCACCCTGTCCAGCGCCGTCGTCGAGGTCGGGGGAGTAGGGCTGGAGCTGATGTGCACCCCCGGCACCCTGGCGACCCTGCGCACCGGCCAGCCCGCCACCCTGCCCACGAGCATGGTCGTGCGCGAGGACTCGCTGACCCTCTTCGGTTTCGTCGACGACGACGAGAAGTCGATGTTCGAGCTCGTGCAGACCGCCTCCGGCGTCGGTCCCAAGGTGGCTCAGGCGATCACCGCCGTGCTCGCCCCCGACGACCTGCGCCGGGCGATCGCCGGCGAGGACGTCAAGACCCTCACCCGCGTGCCTGGCATCGGCCAGAAGGGCGCGCAGCGCATCATCCTCGAGCTCAAGGACCGCATCGGGGCGCCCACCGGTGTCCGTGGCGGCATCGCCGGGCTCCCGACGGCCGACCCGTGGCGCGAGCAGGTCCACGGCGGGCTGCTCGGCCTCGGCTGGTCGGCCAAGGAGGCAGAGAAGGCCGTCGAGGTGGTGGCGCCCGAAGCCGGCGACCAGCCCGACGTCGGTGCCCTGCTGCGCGCCGCCCTACGCACGCTCAGCAAGGCCTGAGGCCGATGCAGTACGACGACTTGGACGACCTCGATCCGCTGGCCGCGGCCGAGACGGCACACCTGCGCTCGCTGACGGCCGCCGAGGCCGACGGCGACGAACGCGCCGTCGAAGCCGCTCTGCGTCCGCGCACGCTCGACGAGGTGATCGGCCAGGCCCGGGTGCGCGAGCAGCTCGGCCTGGTGCTCGAGGCGGCCCGCATGCGGGAGCGGCCGGCCGACCACGTGCTGCTCTCCGGGCCTCCGGGGCTGGGCAAGACCACCTTGGCGATGATCATCGCCGCCGAGATGCAGGCCCCGCTCCGGCTGACCAGCGGTCCCGCGATCACGCACGCCGGTGATCTCGCCGCCATCCTGTCCGGGCTCAACGAGGGCGACGTGCTGTTCATCGACGAGATCCATCGGATGTCGCGCCCCGCCGAGGAGATGCTCTACCTCGCGATGGAGGACTTCCGGGTCGACGTCGTCATCGGCAAGGGCCCAGGCGCCACGGCCATCCCGCTGGAGATCCCGCCGTTCACGCTGGTGGGGGCCACCACCCGCGCGGGCCTGCTGCCCGGGCCGCTGCGCGACCGGTTCGGCTTCACCGCCCACCTCGAGTTCTACGAGCCGGCCGAGCTCGACCAGATCGTGCACCGCTCGGCCGGGCTGCTCGGGGTCACGCTCACCGAGCAGGGCTCCGCGGAGATCGCCTCCCGCTCACGGGGCACGCCGCGCATCGCCAACCGGCTGTTGCGGCGGGTGCGTGACTACGCCCAGGTGCGCGCCGACGGCGTGGTGACCCTCGACGTCGCCCACGCCACCCTCGACCTCTACGAGGTCGACCGGCTCGGGCTCGACCGGCTCGACCGAGGAGTGATCGACGCGTTGTGTCGTCGTTTCGGCGGCGGCCCGGTCGGCGTCTCGACGCTGGCCGTGGCCGTGGGGGAGGAGCGCGAGACCGTGGAGGAGGTCGCCGAACCCTTCCTGGTCCGCCTCGGTTTCCTGGCCCGGACTCCGCGGGGTCGGATCGCGACATCGGCCGCCTGGCAGCACCTCGGCCTCACCCCGCCGCGCGCGAGCAGCGACGAGGCGGGAACCCTCTTCGAGTCCTGATCGTTAGGGGCTGTGTCGGGGCACGTCCGCAGCACTTTCCACCCAGCAGCGCACCACCCCCCGGGGATTGTTCGAACGCGCTACCCCCGTGGCTACACTTGCCCGTCGGTCGGCAGCCGCCGCATCCGCGGGACCGTGTGCTCCCATGCTCAAGATGTTGAGAGGTCTTACTTTCGTGAACGGGCTTGAGTTCCTGCCCCTGGTCGTCATCGTCCTGTTTTTCTGGTTGTTCTTCATCCGTCCGGCGACTCGTCGCCAGCGTGAGACCCAGCAGATGCAGGCAGCCCTCGCCATCGGCGAGCGCGTGATCCTGACCTCCGGCATCTACGGCACCATTCGTGCGCTCCACGACGACCGGCTGGAGGTCGAGATCGCGGAGGGTACGACGATCACCGTCGACCGCCGCGCCGTCGGGGCCGTCGACCGTTCGGAGGCCGCCGGCGAGGCCGACCGCAGCGGCGTCGAGTGGACCGGCTCGACCGATGCCGAGGAGAGCTGAGATGGCCAAGAAGCAGCTTCGCCCCGGGCGCACCCTGCTCGTTTTCTTCACCGGTGTGGCGATCGCCTTCGGGCTCGTCGCGCTCACCGGCACCTGGAAGCCCCAGCTCGGGCTGGACCTCGAGGGCGGCACGCGGATCACGCTGCAGGCCAAGGGCAACCCGAGCCAGGAGGCCCTTGCTGAGGCGCGCGACATCATCGACCAGCGCGTCAACGGCTCCGGTGTCTCCGAGGCCGAGGTGACCACGCAGGGCGGTGGCATCGTCACCGTCGAGATCCCGGGCTCGCGTCGCCGTGACCTCATCGAGGTCGTCGAGCGCCAGGCGCAGCTGCGATTCCGGCTGGTGGCCTGCTCCGAGACCAGCGGCCAGGCCTGCGTCGCCGGCGCGGCCAGCGACCCGGTGCAGATCGACCCGGCGCCCGCGGTCACTCCCGACACCACCGTCACCCCGCTGCCCGACCCCGAGCCGTCCGCCTCCGGCAACCCGCGGGTCGCCCCGGGCTTCAGCCAGGAGGGCGAGAGCGACAGCCCGTCCCCGACCGACGCGCCCACCACGGACGCGCCGACCGACGCGCCGACCGACGCGCCCGAGGACGCGCCCAAGGAGGACTTCGACCAGAACGCCGTCGCTCCGCTCGACAAGCAGATCGCCTACATCCGCGGTGGATACACCCAGGCCGACGTCGATCTCTACAACTCCTTCGTCTGCGACACCGACGGCACGCTGCTCGACGCCGAGACCGGTGAGCCGGCCAACCTGCCCGACGACCCGCTGAAGCCGCTGGTCGCCTGCTCGCCGCCCGAGGACGCCACGTCCTCCGACGCAGCCAGCCCGTCGGCCAAGTACCTGCTCTCGAAGGCGATCATTGCCGGCACCGACCTCAGCGACGCCGGCTACGGCATCCCGCAGGGCGAGCTCGGCTACGCCGTCACCCTCGACCTGAAGGGTCAGGGGCGCGACGTGTTCACCCGCGCCTCCTCCGAGCTGCGCACCGACATCGAGCAGTTCGCCATCGTCCTCGACGGCAAGGTGCTCTCGGCTCCGACGTTCCGCGGTCCGATCGCCGGCGGCTCGGCGCAGATCTCGGGCAACTTCACCGAGACCGCTGCTCAGGGCCTGTCGACCAGCCTGCGCTTCGGTGCGCTGCCGATCTCCTTCGAGCAGCCCAGCATCGACACGATCGGGCCCTCGCTCGCCGGTGACCAGCTCACCGCGGGCGTCACCGCAGGCATCGTGGGTCTGATCCTCGTGATGATCTACTGCCTGCTCTACTACCGCGGCCTCGGCCTGGTCGTGCTGGCCTCGCTGATCGTCGCCGCAGCCATCACCTACGCGATGGTGCTGCTGCTCAGCGAGACGGCCGGCTTCACGCTGACCCTGCCCGGTATCGCCGGTCTGATCATCGCGGTGGGTATCACCGCGGACTCGTTCATCATCTTGTTCGAGCGGATCCGGGACGAGATGCGCGACGGCAAGTCCATGCGCGTCGCGGTCGAGTCCGGCTGGGTCAAGGCCCGCAACACGACGCTGGCCGCTGACGCGGTCTCGCTGCTGGCAGCGGTCGTGCTCTACATCTTCGCCTCGGGCGTCGTGAAGGGCTTCGCCTTCGCGCTCGGCCTGACCACGGTCATCGACCTCGTGGTGTTCTTCTACTTCACCAAGCCGATGGTGTCCTACCTGGCCCGCTATCGATTCTTCAACAGAGGGCACCGCTTCTCGGGCCTCAGCGCCGAGACGCTGGGTGTGGACGCGATCGCCACGGGAGGTAAGGCCTGATGGGCAAGTTCTCGCGGCTCGGCAACGAGCTCTACACCGGGCGCAAGTCCTTCGACTTCATCGGTCGTCGGGTGCTCTTCTACACGATCTCGGCCATCCTGATCCTCGGCGCCGCCGGGATTGTGGTCGGCAAGGGTCTCAACTTCGGCATCGAGTTCACCGGCGGCACCGAGTTCCAGGTCAACCTGCCGGCCGACCAGATCAACCAGGACACCGCAGACTCCTTGCGCGTGTTCGTGGCCGACATCGGCATCGACACCGGCGACCCGATCGTCAGCACGCAGGGCAACTCCGCGATCGTGGTGCAGACCAAGGAGCTGGTCACCGCCGATGCTGATGCGCTCATCACCGCCATCGCCGAGGAGACCGGTATCCCGGCCGACCAGGCACAGGACCAGGTCAGCGTCTCGGCGATCGGGGCCAGCCTCGGTGCCGAGCTCGCCAAGCGCGCCGTCATCGGGGTCGCGGTCTTCCTGTTCCTCGTGGTGCTCTTCATCTGGGCCTACTCGCGCGAGTGGAAGATGTCGGTGGCCGGCCTGTTCGCGCTCTTCCACGACATCGCCGTCACCGTGGGCGTCTACGCGCTGTCCGGGTTCGCGGTGACCCCTGCGGCGGTCACGGGCCTCTTGGCCATCCTCGGCTTCTCGCTCTACGACACAGTGGTCGTCTTCGACAAGGTGCGCGAGAACACCAAGAACCTGCGCACCTCCCAGACGACGTACGCCGCCGCGGCCAACCTGGCGGTCAACCAGACGCTGGTGCGCTCGATCAATACCTCGATCGTGGCGTTGATCCCCATCGGGGCGATCCTCTACGTCAGTGCCACCCAGCTCGGCTCGAGCTCGCTGCAGGACCTCGCCCTGGCTCAGTTCGTCGGCATGGGCGTCGGCGTCTACTCCTCGGTCTTCCTGGCCCCGCGCCTGCTCGTGCACCTGAAGTCGAGCGAGACCGACGTGAAGCTCGCCGAGAAGCGAGCCAAGGCTCGTGCTCGTGCGCAGGCCGACCGCTACGCCGCCGTGCCCGGGTTCACCGAGGACCTGCCGATCGCGGCCGCTCCGGAGGGCCTCGACCTGGACGGGGACTTCGAGGAGGACTTCGACGACGAGGTGCACAGCGACCGTCCCGGGATCGGTGGGCCCGCCGGAGCCCCCCCGCGCACCGAGACGGCGACCGACCGGGGACGCACCGCGCCGCCGGCACGGGGTCCGATGGGTGAGCGCAACAGCGCGGGTCGCAACCAGCCCTCGCGCCAGCCCAAGTCACGACGCAACAAGAAGTAGGGGTCGTGGGGGCACTGTCTGTCTCGGCGTTCGAGGCCGCGTCCGAGGCGATGTCGCGGCTGGTCCTCGACGTCGCGGACTACCCGAAGCCGGGCATCGTCTTCAAGGACATCGCCCCCCTGCTCGGTGACCCGGTCGGGTTCCAGCACGTCGTCGACGCACTCGCCTCGGCCGGTCGCAACGCCGCGGGCGACGTGGTGGTCGACAAGGTCGCCGGCATGGAGGCGCGCGGGTTCATCTTCGCTGCTCCGGTCGCCCTGGCCCTGGGCGTCGGGTTCGTGCCGGTCCGCAAGGCCGGCAAGCTCCCACGCGCGACCCACTCGGTGTCCTACGCCCTCGAGTACGGCGAGGCCGTGCTCGAGGTGCACCGTGACGCGATCGCTCCTCAGGAGCGGGTCCTGCTGGTCGACGACGTGCTCGCCACCGGCGGCACTGCCGCAGCGACGCGCGACCTGGTCGCTGCCTGCGGCGGCAGCACGGTGGGGATCGCGGTGCTCATGGAGCTGTCCTTCCTCGCCGGGCGTGCTCTGGTGGACGGCCTCGACGTCACTGCGTTGCAGACGCTGTGAGCCGCGTAGGCTGATCACGTGACCGAGGACCGCGCCACCGCCCCCACGCGGAGCGTCGCGCCCTCGTCAGGTCCGGACGGGCCCCGTCCGGACACCCCCCGCCCCGAGACCCCGCCCGACGGCGCCGGGGCAGCCGGGCGCGGGATGCGCGCACGCCTGGCCCGCATGGGCACGCGCGGCCCCGTCGGCAACCCGGTGCTGGAGCCGCTCTTCCGGGCAGTTCGTGCCAACCACCCCAAGGCCGACCTGGCGCTGCTCGAGCGGGCCTACCTGACCGCCGAGAAGATGCACGGCAGCCAGATGCGCAAGAGCGGTGACCCCTACATCACCCACCCGCTCGCGGTGACCACGATCCTGGCCGGCATCGGCATGACCGAGTCGACGCTGGTCGCCGCGCTGCTGCACGACACCGTCGAGGACACGCCCTACACCCTGGAGCAGTGCCGCGAGGACTTCGGCGACGAGGTCGCGCAGATGGTCGACGGGGTGACCAAGCTCGACAAGGTCGTCTACGGCGACTCCGCGCAGGCCGAGACGATCCGCAAGATGATCGTGGCGATGTCGCGCGACATCCGCGTGCTCGTCATCAAGCTCGCCGACCGGCTCCACAACATGCGCACCCTGCGCTACGTGCCGCTGAAGAGCCAGGAACGCACCGCCCGCGAGACCCTCGACATCTACGCCCCGCTCGCGCACCGACTCGGGATGAACACCATCAAGTGGGAGCTCGAGGACCTCGCGTTCGCGACCCTGCACCCCAAGATCTACGACGAGATCGTGCGGATGGTCGCCGAGCGCGCGCCTTCGCGCGACCAGTTCCTGGCCGAGGTGATCAGCCAGGTCGAGCAGGACCTCCGCGACGGCAAGGTCAAGGCCACGGTCACCGGGCGACCCAAGCACTACTACTCGATCTACCAGAAGATGATCGTCGGCGGCCGCGACTTCTCCGACATCTACGACCTGGTGGGCATCCGGATCCTCGTCGACGAGGACCGCGACTGCTACTCGGTGCTCGGCGTGCTGCACTCGCGCTGGAACCCGGTCCTGGGCCGGTTCAAGGACTACGTCGCGATGCCGAAGTTCAACATGTACCAGTCGTTGCACACCACCGTGATCGGGCCGCAGGGCAAGCCGGTGGAGATGCAGATCCGTACCTTCGGGATGCACCGACGTGCCGAGTACGGCGTCGCGGCACACTGGAAGTACAAGGAGGACGGCCGCGAGGGCCGCGACACCGACGCCCGCCTCGGCGGCGCGCCGGCCGGTGCCTCCGACATGTCGTGGGTTCGTCAGCTGATCGACTGGCAGAACGACATCGACGATCCCGGCGAGTTCCTGGAGTCGCTGCGCTTCGAGATCAACCGCTCCGAGACCTACGTGTTCACCCCGCGCGGCGACGTGATCGCGCTCCCGTCGGGCTCCACCCCGGTCGACTTCGCCTACGCCGTGCACACCGAGGTCGGTCACCACACGATCGGCGCCCGCGTCAACGGCCGCCTCGTGCCGCTCGAGTCGACGCTCGACAACGGTGACGTGATCGAGGTGTTCACGACCAAGTCGCCCACCGCCGGCCCGTCGCGCGACTGGCTGGGCTTCGTGAAGTCGCCGCGCGCCCGCGCCAAGATCCGGCAGTGGTTCACCAAGGAACGCCGCGAAGAGGCGATCGAGCGTGGCAAGGACCAGATCGCCAAGCTGATGCGCAAGGAGGGGCTGCCGATCAAGCGGCTGCTCACCCACGAGTCGCTGACCCTGGTGGCCGCCCAGCTCAACCTGCCCGACGTGACCGGCCTCTACGCCGCGGTCGGCGAGGGCAACCTCGGCGCGCAGACCGTCGTCCGCAAGGTGATCGAGCTGCTCGGTGGCGAGGCCGGGGTCCAGGAGGACCTGGCCGAGGCCGTGACCATCACCGGTCGCAGCCGGCGGGTCACCGGCGGGGGAGGCTCCGACTCCGGCGTCATCGTCAAGGGCTCGCCCGACGTGTGGGTCAAGCTCGCCAAGTGTTGTACGCCGGTGCCGCCCGACTCGATCCTCGGCTTCGTCACCAAGGGTGGTGGGGTGTCGGTGCACCGTCGCGACTGCACCAACGCCGCCAACCTCGAGTCGCAGCCCGAGAAGGTGCTCGACGTCGAGTGGGCGCCCAACAGCACCTCGATGTTCCTCGTCAACGTCCAGGTCGAGGCGATCGACCGGGCCCGACTGCTCTCCGACATCACGATGGTGCTCTCCGATGCCCACGTGAACATCCTGAGCGCCAACCTCTCCACCTCGCGCGATCGCGTGGCCAAGACCCGCTTCACCTTCGAGATGGCCGAGGCCAAGCACCTCGACACCGTGCTGCGCGCCGTCCGCAGCGTGCCGGGCGTCTTCGACGCCTACCGCGTCACGCAGTAACGCCGGCCGGTCGTGGTCAGGGCGGGCGTATCGGGGCCCGCTGCGGTGCTCACCTACGGTGTGCGTCTCGACGTGCTCCCGCGGCTTGCCGGTGGCGTCTCGATATGCCGGGTCTCGCTGCGCTCGTCCCGGCTACTCGACGAGCTGGGTGGCCGGGGGCGCTGGACGCGCACCGGGACTCGACGAACCTGGGGCCGGCCACGGAGAGCATTTCCTGCCGAGTCGGCGCACATGTGCGCCGACTCGGCAGGGAATGGCTGAGGTCGCGTGCCTCGCGCGGTCACCTAGCCCGAGTAGTCGGCACTGGCGCGGCGGGCCATCTCCAGGAAGGACTGGCGGGACTCGAGGTTCTCCTCGAGCTCCTTGACCTTCTTGTCGTTGCCGGCGGCCTTCGCCTTCTCGAGGTTGCGCTCCACCTCGGCGATGGCGTCCTCGAGCTTGGAGACCATGTCGTTGGCGCGCGCCGACTTCTCGGGGTCCGAGCGCTTCCACTGGTCCTCCTCGACCGAGCGGATGGCCTGCTCGACGGCGCGCATGCGGCCCTCGAGCTCCTTCATCCGGTCGCGCGGCACCTTGCCGGCCGCGTCCCAGCGGTCGGCGAGGTCGCGGAAGGTCTTCTTGGCGGCGTCGACGTCGGTGACCGGGACGAGCTTCTCGGCCTCGACCAGGATCTCCTCCTTGACCACCGCGTTGTCGGCGAACTCGGCGTCGAGGGCGGCGTTGGCGGCGTCACGGGCACCGAAGAACGCGTCCTGGGCGCCACGGAAGCGCTTCCAGAGCTGGTCGTCGACGTCCTTGGGCGCGGGGCCGGCGGCCTTCCAGTCACGCATGAGGTCGCGGTACTTGCCGGCGGTGGGACCCCACTCGGTGGAGTCGGAGAGGGCCTCGGCCTCCTTGGCCAGACGCTCCTTGATGATGCGGGCGCCGTCGCGCTTCTCGTCCTGCTCGGCGAAGTGCGCCTTGCGGCGCCGGGTGTAGGACGTGCGCGCACCCGAGAACCGCTTCCACAGCGCGTCGTCGGAGGCGCGGTCGATGCGGGGGAGTGCCTTCCAGGAGTCGAGCAGCTCGCGCAGACGGTTGGCGCCGTTGCGCCAGTCGTTGCCGGCCGCGACCTTCTCGGCCTCCTCGACGAGCTTCTCCTTCTCGGCCTTCGACTCAGCAGCCTTCTGGGCCTTCTCGGCCTTGCGGGCCTCGCGCTGGACGGCGAGGACCGGGCCGAGGGCGTCGAGACGGGCCGAGAGCGAGGCGAGGTCGCCGACGGCGTTGGCCTCGCTCACCTGGGCGCGCACGGTCTTGATCGACTCGGCGGCCTCGTCGGGGCCCAGCTTGGCGCCGTTGACCCGTTGCTCGAGCAGCTGCACCTCGAAGGACAGCGCCGCGAAGCGCTCGGTGAAGAAGTGCAGGGCCTCCTCTGGGGTGCCGGCGGGGTAGGACCCCACCGCACGCTCGCCGTCGGAAGTCTTCACATACACGGTGCCGTCGTCGTCGACGCGACCCCATTCGCTGCTCGTCACTGCGGATCCTCTTCGTTGGTCTGGCGCAGAAGTGCCCATGCTAAGGGAGAGCGTGGTCGAGGGGTGACAGGCGACACCCCCGGTCGAGCACGGTACGCCGGTGCCGCAGCCTACGAGAGCGAGCCCGGGCGCTCCCCACGACACCGAAGCGCGTCGTCCGCGGTCACCTCGCTACCCTGAGGCCGTGTTGATCGCCGGCTTCCCCGCAGGACCGTGGGGCACGAACTGCTACGTCGCGGCCACCGGCCCCGGCACCGAATGCGTCGTCATCGACCCGGGCAAGGATGCCGGCCCGGGCGTGGCGGAGCTGGTGCGCGAGCACAAGCTCAAGCCCGTCGCCATCCTGGTCACCCACGGCCACATCGACCACATGTGGTCGGTCGCCCCGGTGGCCGGCACCTACGACGCCACGGCGTGGATCCACCCGCGCGACCGACACCTGCTGGCCGACCCGCTCCAGGGGATGTCGCCCGAGACCACCTCGATGCTCCTCGGTGGGAAGTACGAGTTCGCCGAGCCCGACGACGTGCGCGAGCTCACCGATGCCCAGGTCCTCGAGCTGGCCGGCCTGCGCTTCGTCGTCGACCACACCCCCGGCCACACCGAGGGCTCGGTGACCTTCCGCTCGCCGTACCCCGCCGACGAGGTCAGCGAGGTCATGTTCTCCGGTGACCTGCTCTTCGCCGGCTCGATCGGTCGCACCGACCTTCCCGGTGGCGACCACCCGACGATGTTGCGCAGCCTGGCGACCAAGGTGCTGCCGCTGGCCGACGACGTCGTCGTGCTGCCCGGGCACGGCGAGCAGACCTCCATCGGTCGCGAGCGCGCGACCAACCCGTTCCTGCAGGACCTCGACGACACCGACGGCGCCGGACCCCGCGTCACCCGGGGGCTCTGAGCCGTCATGGCCACCAAGATCTCCCCGTTGAGCGGGTTCCCCGAGCTGCTGCCCGCAGCCCGCGTGGTCGAGCGCGAGGTCATCGCCTCCCTCGCGCAGAGCTTTGAGCTGCACGGCTTCACCAACATCGAGACTCGCGCGGTCGAGCCCGTCGACGTGCTGCTCGGCAAGGGCGAGACCTCCAAGGAGGTCTACGTCCTCGAGCGCCTGCAGAAGGACCCGGCGGCGAGCGGGGGGAGCGACGCCGGTGTCGGCCTCCACTTCGACCTCACCGTGCCGTTCGCGCGCTACGTGCTCGAGCACGCCGGTCACCTCGAGTTCCCGTTCCGACGCTTCCAGATCCAGCCCGCCTGGCGCGGCGAGCGCCCGCAGGAGGGCCGCTACCGCCAGTTCACCCAGGCCGACGTCGACATCGTCGGGCGCGACGTGCTGCCCTTCCACCACGACGTCGAGGTCATGCGGGTCATGGTGGAGGCGCTCGATGCGCTTCCGCTGCCGCCCCTGAGCTTCCAGTTCAACAACCGCAAGCTCATCCAGGGCTTCTACCGAGGCCTGGGCATCCCCGACATCGAGGCCGCGATCCGCACGATCGACAAGCTCGACAAGCTGCCGACCGACAAGGTCGCCGAGCTGCTCGTCCGCGACGCCGGTGCCACCCCGGAGCAGGCCGAGCAGTGCCTCGCCCTGGCCACGATCCGGGTCGCCGACACCTCCTTCGTCGAGAAGGTCCGCGCACTCGGGGTCGCCGACGAGCTGCTGGAGGAAGGCCTCACCGAGCTCGCCGCGGTCGTCGAAGGCTGCTCGGCTGCGCTGCCGGCCGACGTCACCATCGAGGCCAACCTGCGCATCGCGCGCGGACTGGACTACTACACCGGCACCGTCGTGGAGATCTTCATGGCCGGCTACGAGCGCCTCAAGTCCGTGGGCGGCGGCGGTCGTTACGACGCCCTGGCCAGCGACGGGCGCACCACCTATCCCGGTGTCGGTGTCTCCTTCGGGGTCTCCCGCTCGCTCATCCCGCTGCTCGCCGACGGCGTCCTGGCGGGCAGCCGCCCGGTGCCCAGCGCGGTCCTGGTCGCGGTGAACGACGAGGAGTCGCGCTCCAAGAGCACCGCCATCGCCACCGCCCTGCGCCGCAACGGCGTGCCGTGCGAGGTGGCGGCCACCGCCGCCAAGTTCGGCAAGCAGATCCGTGCCGCGGAACGCCGTGGCATCCCCTACGTCTGGTTCGCGCAGCCCGATGGCAGCCACCAGGTCAAGGACATCCGATCGGGGGAGCAGGTGGCCGCCGACCCGGCGTCCTGGTCCCCGCCCCACGAGGACCTGCGACCGCGGGTGCTCACCACCGAGGAGACAACGAAGTGATCCGCACCCACGACGCGGGCGCCCTGCGCGCCGAGCACGTCGGCCAGACCGTCACCCTCGCCGGATGGGTCGCCAAGCGCCGCGACCACGGCGGCGTGGCTTTCCTCGACCTGCGCGAGGCCAGTGGCGTGGTGCAGGTCGTCGTGCGCGACGAGGCCGTCGCCCACGCCCTGCGCAGCGAGTACTGCATCCAGGTCACCGGCACGGTCAGCGCCCGCCCCGAGGGCAACGCCAACGCCGCGCTGCCGACCGGTGACATCGAGATCATCACCACCGACCTCGAGGTGCTCAGCGCCGCCGCACCCCTGCCGTTCCCGATCGACGACCACGTCGACGTCGGTGAGGAGGCGCGCCTCAAGCACCGCTACCTCGACCTGCGCCGCAGCGGGCCGAACGCCGCCCTGCGTCTGCGCAGCAAGGTCAACAAGGCCGCACGCGACGTGCTCGACCGCCACGACTTCGTGGAGATCGAGACCCCCACGCTCACCCGCTCCACGCCCGAGGGCGCGCGTGACTTCCTCGTGCCGGCGCGCCTGCAGCCCGGCAGCTGGTACGCCCTGCCGCAGAGCCCGCAGCTGTTCAAGCAGCTGCTCATGGTCGCCGGCATGGAGCGCTACTACCAGATCGCGCGCTGCTACCGCGACGAGGACTTCCGCGCCGACCGTCAGCCGGAGTTCACCCAGCTCGACATCGAGATGAGCTTCGTGGAGCAGGAGGACGTCATCGAGCTGATGGAAGACGTCCTCGCGGCCATGTGGAAGCTCATCGACGTCGACATCCCGCGCCCGATCCCGCGGATGACCTACGCCGAGGCCATGCGCAAGTACGGCTCCGACAAGCCCGACCTGCGGATGGGCCTCGAGCTCGTCGAGTGCACCGACTACTTCGCGAGCACGACGTTCCGCGTCTTCCAGTCCGACTACGTCGGTGCCGTGGTGATGCCCGGCGGCGCGAGCCAGCCCCGCAAGAAGCTCGACGCGTGGCAGGAGTGGGCCAAGCAGCGTGGCGCCAAGGGCCTGGCCTACGTGCTGGTCCAGGAGGACGGCGAGCTCGGCGGTCCCGTGGCCAAGAACCTCTCCGACGAGGAGAAGGCCGGACTGGCCGCCCACGTCGGCGCGAACCCCGGGGACTGCATCTTCTTCGCCGCCGGCGCCGCCAAGCCGAGCCGTGCCCTGCTCGGGGCCGCACGCCTCGAGATCGGCCGTCGCTGCGACCTCATCGACGAGTCGGCCTTCGCCTTCACCTGGGTCGTCGACGCCCCGATGTTCGAGCCGGCCAGCGACGCCGTCGCCAGCGGTGACGTCGCTGTCGGCGCCGGGGCCTGGACCGCGGTGCACCACGCGTTCACCGGGCCCAAGCCGGAGTTCGCCGACACCTTCGACACCGACCCGGCCAGCGCGCTGGCCTATGCCTACGACATCGTCTGTAACGGCAACGAGCTCGGGGGCGGGTCGATCCGGATCCACCGCGAGGACGTCCAGAAGCGCGTCTTCGGCGTGATGGGGCTCTCGGAGGAGCAGGCCGAGGAGAAGTTCGGCTTCCTGCTCGACGCCTTCAAGTTCGGCGCGCCCCCGCACGGCGGCATCGCGGTGGGCATGGACCGGATCTGTGCGCTGCTCGCGGGCACCGACTCGATCCGCGACGTCATCGCCTTCCCCAAGTCCGGTGCCGGCTACGACCCGCTCACGGCCGCCCCTGCGCCGATCACGCCCCAGCAGCGCAAGGAGGCGGGCGTCGACGCAGCCCCGGAGAAGGATCTTCCGGTCGCGGACTGATCGGCAGGACAGAGCAGCGGGCTGGTCGAAACCAGATCGTTACGGTGTCGTTCCCGATGGTGGTGTGCTGGTCCCCTAGAGTCGCTCGCGGCGCAGGAGCGCGCCGGAGGACACGATCTGTCCTCCGGTCGACCGGATCGGGTCCACGCAGGTGGACCCAACGAGGTGAGCATGTCGCAGTCGTTGAGCTCTGACGTGGTCGAGGGTGCGGACTCCGCACCTGAAGACCCCGACACCCCGAAGGAGCTCGCCGGTCGGTCCCCGACCAAGATCGCCCTGGGGCGGTTGGCGAAGGACAAGGTCGCGGTGACGTGCACCGCGATCCTGCTCGTGCTGATCATCTTGGCCCTGATGGCGCCGTTGATCACCGACTGGCTGAACATCTACGCCAACCAGGACGACCCGAACGCGCCGACGCCGTCGCAGATGCTCGACAACGACTTCGTCAACGGCTATCCCGGCTACCCCCTCTTCGGGCCGCCCTACCACCCGTTCACGTGGGACCACCCGCTCGGCATCGAGCCGCAGACGGGCCGCGACAACCTGGCGCTGCTGCTCTACGGGCTGCGCACCTCGTTGCTGGTCGCCACGCTGGCCACGGTGATCTCCACGATCGTCGGTGTCTCGCTCGGCCTGATGGCCGGCTACGCCCGCGGCTGGGTCGACTCGGCGCTGTCGTTCTTCATCGACTTCTTCCTCTCCTTCCCCTTCCTGCTCGGCGCCCTGGCGCTGGCGCCGATCGTCACCAGCCGGTTCGGCCGGGGTGACACCGGGATCAGCCTCCAGCAGGCCGAGCTCTTCGCCCTCGTCGGCGTGCTCGTCGTCTTCGGCTGGATGGGGTTGGCGCGACTCATCCGCGGACAGGTGCTGTCCCTGCGCGAGCGTGAGTTCGTCCAGGCCGCCCAGGTGATCGGCGTGCCGACCCGGGCGATCCTCTTCAAGGAGCTGCTGCCCAACCTGGTGGCGCCGATCGTGGTGGCCATCTCGCTCGCCCTGCCCGGCTACGTCGCCGCGGAGGCCGGACTGTCGTTCCTCGGCATCGGCCTGACCGAGAGCGCCTCGCTGGGGCGCACCGTCAACAAGGCAGCCGGCGCGAGCTACTTCGAGACTTATCCCCTGTACCTGTGGGCGCCGGTGATCACGATCATGGTCCTGGTCATCGCCCTGAACCTCGTCGGTGACTCGGTCCGAGACGCCTTCGACCCCAAGACTCGCCGATGAGCCGTGCCTGGCCGTCGGGAGACACACAAGATGAACAGAAGGGTGGGCAAAGGATGCGGTTGAGGAAGCCGATCATCGCCGTCGCCGCTGTGAGTGCGTTCGCACTGGCAGCCTGCGGCGGAAGCGACACGACCAACGAGTCCGGCAACGGATCGGGAAGCGATCTCCCCAACGTCGGAGAAGGCGGCAACACGGGCGAGACCAAGGACGAGACCGCAGTCGGTCCGGCCACGATCGACGGCGCGACCGAGGGTGGGACCGTCACGGTGCTGTCGGCTTCGGGCCTGAACACCATGGACCCGACCGAGGCGTACTACCAGAACACGTCCTCGATCCTCACCGGCCTGGTCACGCGGTCGCTGACGCAGTACAAGTACGACCCCGAGACCGGCAACCAGATCCTGGTGCCGGACATGGCGACCGACCTCGGCACGTCCAACGAGGACTTCACCGAGTGGAAGTTCACGCTGAAGGAGGGTCTGAAGTACGAGGACGGCACGCCCGTCAAGCCGGAGGACTTCATCTTCTCCGCCGCTCGTTCCTTCGACCGCACCGCGTTCCCCGAGGGCCCGGCCTTCTCGAACGACTACTTCGAGGGTGGCGACACCTACAAGGGCCCGTACACGGGCAACGGTCTGAAGGGCTTCACCGCGGTCACCGCCGACGGCAACACCCTGACCTACAAGATGGACACGCCGTTCCCCGACATGTCCTACTGGGCCACCTTCGGTGCCCTGGGCCCCATCCCGAACACGCCCGCCTCGGACCCGGAGAAGTACCGCCTGCACCCGCTGGCGACCGGTCCGTACATGTTCGGCAAGTACGTCCCGGAGAAGTCGCTCGAGCTCGTCCGCAACCCCAACTGGGATGCCGACAGCGACCCGGCTCGCACCGCCTACCCGGACAAGTACGAGTTCGCGCTGCAGGAGGAGCCGGCCAAGATCGACCAGATCCTCAAGGCCGACAGCCCCGCCGACCAGGCGACGCTGACCTACGACGACATCCTCGCGGGTGACTTCGGTGACATCAACGACTCCGGTCGCATGTCGATCGGCAGCTTCCCGCTGACGTCGTACTGGGCCCCGGACTACCGCAAGATCACCGACATCAAGGTGCGTCAGGCGCTTGCGTGGGCCTACCCCTACGCCGACGTCGACCTCGCCGGCGGTTACATCAAGGGTGTCACCTCGATCCCCGGCGCCACGCTGCTGCCCCCGGGCACCGCGGGCCGTGTCGACTTCAACCCGCTGCCGGGCCACGAGCCGGGCACGACCGACACCGACAAGGCCAACGAGCTGCTGAAGGAGGCCGGCGCCGAGGGTTACGAGATCAAGTTCCCCTACGCGAAGGACTCTGAGCTCAGCGTCGCTGGCAAGGACGCCATCGTGGCCTCGCTCAAGAAGGCCGGCTTCAAGCCGAGCCCGGTCCCGACCACGATCGCGGACGCCTCCACCCTGCGCGCCGACCCGAACGCGGACCTCAACGTCCGTAGCGCGGGCTGGATCGCGGACTGGCCGACGGGTGCCTCCTGGTTCCCGCCGCTCCTGCAGAGCACGAACATCAAGGAAGAGGGCCTCGGCTCCAACTACGCGGTGTTCAGCGAGCCTTCTGTTGACGCTCGCATCAAGGAGATCCTGAGCCTCCCCGTCGCGGAGCAGGACGCCGCCTGGGGTCAGCTCGACGAGACGATCCTCACCGAGTACTTCCCGCTCTTCGTGACCCGCTACGGCGGCGTGGCGCAGGCGCACGGCTCGGCGATCCAGGGTCACAACATCGACAACACCATCGGGATGCCGACCTGGAAGACCATCTGGGTCAAGTCCTGATCGACGCGCACGGGCAGCCACTGCCCGTGCCAGTCGAGCAGTGATGCAGCGGTGGCGAGGCCGGTTCGCCGGCCTCGCCACCCTGTGTGCCACCCCCGTTGACGGGGTCTGTGGCACGAGGCGCGGGGAGCACCGCGCCGCACCAGCACGACCAGCCTGGGGAGAGCCCAGGAACTAGACTTCGGTCGGCCCGCGGCGGTCGACCACTCAATGAGCAGGGCCTCTGGAGGGACACGCACATGTTCGGGTTCGTGGTACGTCGACTGTTGTCATCGTTCGTCGTGATCATGTTGGCGTCGCTGGCGGTCTTCGCGATCTTCTACCTCGGCCCGGCCAACCCCGCGCGTCCGATCTGTGAGGGCTCCGGACGTCAGTGCACGCCCGAGAAGCTGGCCACCATCGAGAAGTCGATGGGTCTCGACAAGCCGGTGCTCGAGGCGTAC
The DNA here is from genome assembly GCA_963760515.1 of uncultured Actinomycetota bacterium. Taxonomy (GTDB): domain Bacteria; phylum Actinomycetota; class Actinomycetes; order Propionibacteriales; family Nocardioidaceae; genus Nocardioides. The sequence goes on along the minus strand of CAVXDL010000012.1, from coordinate 81,991 downwards.
GGCGAGTTCATGAAGGGCGTCGTGGTCGGCCGCGAGGTCGTCATCGGTCAGGCAGCCTACGACTGCAGCGCCCCGTGCCTCGGCGTCTCCTACGGCACGCGTGCCGAGGTCACCGAGGAGCTCAAGGCCAGGATCGTGCCAACGTTGCTGATCGCCATGGGTGGGTCGTTCGTCTTCCTGCTCATCGGCGTGAGCGTCGGTATCGCCGCGGCCTCCAAACGAGGCTCGACCGGCGACCGGGTGCTGGTGAGCGGCAGCCTGATCGTCTCGTCGGTGCCTTACTACCTGCTCTGTCTGTTCGCGTGGCTGTTCTTCACGCTGAAGTCGAGCATCTTCCCGCAGACCGGCTACTTCCCGATCACCGAGGACCCACTGAAGACGGCTGCGGGGCTGCTGCTGCCGTGCCTGGTGCTCGGTATCGCCACGTCTCCCGCCTACGCCCGCTACACGCGAGGCCAGATGGTCGAGACCCTGGGCGACGACTTCATCCGCACCGCCAAGGCCAAGGGGCTGCCGGCTCGACGGGTGCTCTTCAAGCACGGGCTCCGCGCCGCGATCGTGCCGATCGTGACCATCTTCGGACTCGACTTCGGTGCCCTGCTTGCCGGCACCATCTTCACCGAGAAGATCTTCGGCATCGACGGGATCGGGCTGTGGGGCCTCAACGCCATCCAGTCGCCGCAGGACCTGCCGGTCCTGACGGCCACCGTCATGATCGGCGCCATCTTCATCGTCCTGTCCAACCTCATGGTCGACCTCGCCTACGGCTTCCTCGACCCGCGAGTGAGGATCGGATGACCACGACCAAGGAGCACACCAGCGCCATGTCCAGTCCTCATGCCACCAACGGCTCGGGTGAGCCCTACCTGGTGGTCGACGACCTGACCGTCAAGTTCCCCACCGCCGACGGGCTGGTCCACGCCGTCAGCAACCTCAGCTACAGCGTCGAGCTCGGCAAGACCCTGGGCATCGTGGGTGAGTCGGGCTCGGGCAAGTCGGTCTCGAGCATGGCGATCCTCGGGCTGCACGACGAGCGCTCGGCACAGATCAGCGGTTCGATCCGCGTGGGTGGCAAGGAGGTCGTCGGTCTCAGCGACGCCGACATGCGCCGGATGCGTGGCAACACGACCGCGATGATCTTCCAGGACGCGCTGGCGGCCCTGCACCCCTTCTACCGCGTCGGGGCTCAGCTGGCCGAGGCCTACCGCATCCACCACCCGTCGGCGTCGAAGAAGGACGCCCGCAACCGCGCGATCGAGATGCTCGACCGCGTGGGCATCCCCGAGCCGAGCAGCCGGGTCGACGACTTCCCGCACCAGTTCTCGGGCGGCATGCGTCAGCGCGTGATGATCGCGATGGGTCTGATCAACGACCCCTCGCTGTTGATCGCCGACGAGCCCACGACGGCTCTCGACGTGACTGTCCAGGCGCAGATCCTCGACCTGCTGCAGGACCTCCAGCGCGAGTTCAACTCCGCGATCATCATCATCACCCACGACCTCGGCGTCATCGCCGAGATGGCCGATGACGTGCTGGTGATGTACTCCGGGCGCGCGGTCGAGTTCGGTGCCTGCAGCGAGATCCTCACCCACCCCGAGATGCCCTACACCTGGGGCCTGCTCTCGAGCGTCCCCGATGTCACCTCCGACATCAACACCCGGATGATCCCGATCCCCGGCACGCCGCCGAGCCTGCTGCGACCGCTTCCGGGCTGCTCGTTCGAGCCCCGCTGCGTGCACAGCAACAAGGTCGGTGGCGACCTCTGCGCCACGGTGCTGCCCGAGCTCCGTCCGGGCGGACGCGGGACGAGTCACCTCAAGCGGTGCCACCTACCTGACCCCGACGCCGTCTACGAGGCCGAGGTCCTGCCCGAGATCGCACCAGTGCTGGCCGAGGAGAACTGATGTCGCACCCGCGACCCGAGAACGCCGACAACCCCGAGGCGCCGAAGTCCGACTCCGAGCGGAGCGTCTACACCAAGGGTGCTCGGTCCGAGCCGATCGCCGACCCCACGGTCGAGTCGTCCCAGCGCGAGTCCACGCACGGAGCCCGGAAGTCGAGGGTCGTCACCGAGGACTCGCCGCGTCCCTCGTCGTTCACCGAGCTGCTCGGTGGTACCCACACCGCCAACGTCCTGGACCCCGACGCGCCGCCGGTGCTGAGCGTCAAGAACCTCAAGATGTACTTCCCGGTGAAGTCGGGCGGTGTCATCCGCCGACGCGTCGGTGACGTGCAGGCCGTCGACGGTGTCTCCTTCGAGGTGCCCAAGGGCGGCGCTCTCGGACTGGTGGGGGAGTCGGGGTGTGGCAAGTCCACGACCGGACGCCTCATCACCCGGCTCTACACCCCGACCGGTGGGTCGATGATGTTCGGCGAGCACGACCTCGCCACGATCTCCAACCGGGAGATGAAGCCGCTGCGCCGCGAGGTGCAGATGATCTTCCAGGACCCCTACAGCTCGCTCAACCCGCGGCACACCGTCGGCACGATCGTCGGTACGCCGCTGCGGGTGCACAACGTCGTGCCCAAGGACAAGGTCCTCTCGCGCGTGCAGGAGCTGCTCGAGGTGGTGGGGCTCAACCCCGAGCACTACAACCGCTATCCCAACGAGTTCTCCGGCGGTCAGCGCCAGCGCATCGGCATCGCCCGGGCCCTGGCTCTCCAGCCCAAGATCATGGTCGCCGACGAGCCGGTCTCGGCCCTCGACGTCTCGATCCAGGCGCAGGTCATCAACCTGATGCAGGACCTCCAGCGCGAGTTCGACATCGCGTTCCTCTTCATCGCCCACGACCTGGCGATCGTGCGGCACTTCTGCCCCGAGATCGCGGTCATGTACCTCGGCAAGATCGTCGAGATCGGCGACCGCGAGAGCATCTACAGCAACGCACACCACCCCTACACCCAGGCGTTGCTGTCGGCAGTGCCCGACATCAAGCAGGCCGTGACCGGGGAGCGGCGTGAGCGGATCATGCTCACCGGCGACGTCCCGAGCCCGATCAACCCGCCGTCGGGATGCCGTTTCCGCACGCGGTGCCCGATCGCGCAGGAGATCTGCGCCAAGCACGAGCCGCCGCTGCTCCAGATCGGCAAGCGCCACAAGGTCGCCTGCCACTTCCCGGGGCGGATCAACCAGCCGCCGTCCGAGCCGCTCACCGCGCGTCTGCTCGGTGTCGACGCGCAGGGCAGCCCCGACCCCGGCGCGAGCCCGTCGAGCGAGCTGAGCGACGAGCCGGGCTACTCCGACACGTGGTTCGACCTGGACAAGAAGACGTTTGGACGAGCCTGACGCTCTGTTCGGCAGCGATCCGTCTGCCTCGACGCCCCGTGCGGGTGGTGGAGGGGGCGGGTCGTTGTCGTCGAGCTCGCACGCCTCCGCACCGCTCGCGGTGCGGATGCGACCGCGCACCCTCGATGAGCTGGCCGGCCAGAACCAGCTGCGTGCAGCGGGCTCACCGCTGCGTCAGCTGATCGAGGGCGACCAGGCGTTGTCGCTGCTGCTGTGGGGGCCTCCCGGCACCGGCAAGACGACGATCGCCTCGATCCTCAGCGGACAGACCGGACGCCACTTCGTGGAGGTCTCGGCGGTCTCGGCGGGCGTCAAGGAGGTGCGCGCAGCCATCGAGACCGCGCGCAACCGGTTGGTGCGCACGGGCGCTGAGACCGTGCTGTTCGTCGACGAGGTGCACCGCTTCAGCAAGGCCCAGCAGGATGCGCTGCTCCCGGGGGTGGAGAACCGGTGGGTGACGCTGGTCGCTGCCACCACCGAGAACCCCTTCTTCAGCGTGATCTCCCCGCTGCTCTCGCGCAGCCTGCTGCTGCGGCTGGAGTCGTTGAGCGACGACGACGTGCGCGGGGTGATGCTCAGCGCGCTCACCGACGAGCGTGGCCTGGGCGGTCGCCTCGAGGCCGACGAGGAGGCCCTCGACCACCTCGTGCGCCTGGCCGGCGGCGATGCCCGCCGGTCGCTGACCTACCTCGAGGCCGCCGCCGGCGCAGCTGATGCCCGGGGGACCGACCGGATCGACCTGGCTGCGGCGGAGACAGCCGTCGACCGGGCCGCGGTGCGCTACGACCGTCAGGGCGATCAGCACTACGACGTCACCAGCGCCTTCATCAAGTCGATCCGCGGCTCCGACGCCGACGCCGCCATGCACTACTTCGCCCGGATGATCGAGGCCGGCGAGGACCCCCGCTTCATCGCGCGCCGACTGGTGATCCTGGCCAGCGAGGACATCGGGCTGGCTGACCCGACGGCGCTCCAGACCGCGGTGGCCGCTGCGTCGGCGGTGCAGCTGATCGGCATGCCCGAGGCGGCGTTCAACCTGGCACACGCGGTCATCGCGCTCGCCGTGGCGCCGAAGTCGAACGCCGTGACCACGGCGCTGGCCGCGGCCGGCGCCGACGTACGCGCGGGCAAGGTCGGGCCGGTGCCGCCGCACCTGCGCGACGGCCATTACGCCGGCTCGGCGACGCTGGGCCACGCGGCCGGAGCGCCCCAGCCCTATCGCTACAGCCACGACGCACCGTTCGGCATCGCCGAGCAGCAGTACGCCCCCGACGTGGTGGCCGACGCCGTCTACTACCGCCCGACCGAGATCGGGGCGGAGGCGGCGATCAAGGAGCGGTGGGAGCGGGTTCGGCGCCTGATCCGGGGCAAGTAGGCTTGCGCCCCATGGAACAGGACTGGAGCGTGCCCGGCTGGGCCGTCGTCGCGTCGCTCGCGATGCTGCTCGTCCTGGTGCTCGCGACCCTCGTCGCGCTGCGGTGGGTGCTGCGCCGTGGACGGGCCCACACCGAGGCGGCACTCGCGGTGGCACTGGCCGAGAGCGAGCAGCTGCGGGCCCAGCTCGCTGCGATCGAACGCCGGCTGGCCGCGCCCCGCGCCGCGGAGCAGGAGTACAAGATCACGCTGCTCGGCGACGACCGATCCGAGTCCGAGTCCGAGCACGACCGAGCGACCGAGGACGGGCACGAGGACCGCGACGCCGCCCTGGTCTCGGCGCCGCTCTTCGCCGACCTCGTGCTGCGCGAGAGCGTCGTGCAGGCGGTGTCGCTGGCCGCCGGCCTCCGGCGTGCACTCGCACCCGAGACCCGTCACCGGATCCGTTTCGAGATGCGCCGCGAGGTCAAGCGCGCCCGCAAGCAGCGTCGGGTAGATGCCCGCCTGGCGCGTGCCGAGTTCGAGGAGCGCCGACGCCGGCGTCCCGAGCCGAGTGCCGAGGGCAGCGCAGCATGAGGAGCAGGCCATGAGCCGCGCGGTCTGGTTCGTGGCCGGCACCGGAGCGGGGGTCTACGCCGCCGTACGCGCGCGCCGAGCCGCTGAGATCCTGACCGTCGACGGGTTGCGCGACCGGGTCGGCGCCGCGATCACCGGGGCGCGGATCTTCCGGGCCGAGGTGGCCCAGGGCAAGGCCGACGCGGAATCCGGGTTGCGCGAGCGGATGGGCGTGCGGCTCCATGAGCACCACGAGGTCACCGCCCGCCGGACCGCCGCCCTCGACGCCGCCCCCACCGACCACCGGGACCACGACCCCACCCGCCCACCCGGGCACACCGACACCAGCACCAACGAACCGGAAGAAGGCACCAGCTGATGGACACCGCGGAGATCCGACGGAGGTTCCTCGCGCACTTCGAGCGCGCCGGACACACCCCCGTCCCCTCGGCCTCGCTGCTGCTCGACGACCCGAACCTGCTGTTCGTCAACGCCGGGATGGTCCCGTTCAAGCCCTACTTCCTCGGCCAGGAGACCCCGCCGTACACGCGCGCCACCAGCGTGCAGAAGTGTGTGCGCACCCCGGACATCGAGGACGTCGGCAAGACCACGCGCCACGGCACGTTCTTCGAGATGTGCGGCAACTTCTCCTTCGGTGACTACTTCAAGGAAGGCGCGATCGAGCTCGCCTGGGACCTGGTCACCAAGCCGGTCTCCGACGGCGGTTGGGGCTTCCCCGAGGACAAGCTCTACCCGAGCGTCTACGTCGACGACCCCGAAGCGGTCGCGCTGTGGAAGAAGATCACCGGGCTCCCCGACGACCGCATCGCTCGCCTCGGCAAGTCCGAGAACTACTGGTCGATGGGCGTGCCCGGACCCGGTGGGCCGTGCTCGGAGATCCTCATCGACCGGGGCCCGGCCTACGGCGCCGACGGCGACTTCTCCGCCGAGGACCGCTACCTGGAGTTCTGGAACCTCGTCTTCATGCAGGACGAGCTGAGCGCGGTGCGGTCCAAGGAGGACTTCGACATCGCCGGCTCCCTGCCGAAGAAGAACATCGACACCGGCATGGGCCTCGAGCGCGTCGCGTTCATGACCCAGGGCGTCGAGAACATGTACGAGATCGACGTCATGTTCCCGGTGATCCAGCTCGCCGAGCAGCTCTCGGGTCGCCGCTACGGCGCCGACCACACCGACGACGTGCGCTTCCGGGTCGTCGCCGACCACGTGCGCTCGGCGATGATGCTCATCGGTGACGGCGTGACGCCGGGCAACGAGGGCCGCGGCTACGTGCTGCGTCGACTGCTGCGCCGCGCGGTCCGCTCGATGCGGCTGCTCGGCTACGAGGACCCGGCGCTGCCCGAGCTGATGCCGGTCAGCCGCGACAAGATGGGCGAGACCTACTCCGAGCTCCACACCGACTGGGAGCGGATCTCGCGCGTCGCCTTCGCCGAGGAGGAGGCCTTCCGCAAGACCCTGCAGGCCGGGACGTCGATCTTCGACCTGGCAGCGCAGAAGGTGAAGGACACCGGCGGCTCGGTGCTCGCCGGTGCGCAGGCGTTCGCCCTCCACGACACCTACGGCTTCCCGATCGACCTGACGCTCGAGATGGCCTCCGAGGCCGGCCTGAGCGTCGACGAGTCGGGCTTCCGCGGCCTGATGGCCGAGCAGCGCGAGCGGGCCAAGGCGGACGCGAAGTCCAAGAAGGGTCAGCACGCCGACACCAGCGTCTACCGCGGGATCCTCGACGCCCACGGCCCGACCGAGTGGCTGGCCTACGAGACCCTCGAGACCGAGTCGCGCCCGCTGGCCCTGCTCAGCGGTGGTGCCTCCATCGACCGGCTCGGTCAGGGCGAGATCGGCGAGATCGTCCTGGACCGCACGCCCTTCTACGCCGAGTCCGGCGGTCAGGTGGCCGACGCCGGCTACATCGAGTTCGACGGCGGGCGGCTCGAGGTGCTCGACGTGCAGCGCCCGGTCCGCGGCCTGGTCGTGCACCAGGTGCGGGTCGTCGACGGCGAGCTCGGCCTCGGCAGCAGCGCCGGCGCCCTGCTGCGCGCTCAGGTCGACCCCGACTGGCGCACCGGTGCTCGCCAGGCGCACTCCGGCACCCACGTGGTCCACGCGGCGCTGCGCGAGGTGCTCGGGCCCAGCGCCCTGCAGTCGGGCTCCTACAACCGTCCCGGCTACCTGCGTCTGGACTTCGGCTGGACCACCGGGCTGACTCCCGAGCAGGTCCGCGAGATCGAGGACGTGTCCAACCACGCCCTGCGCGCCGACCTCCCTGTCGGGTGGCAGTACATGACGCTGCCCGAGGCCAAGGAGTGGGGCGCGGTCGCGCTCTTCGGCGAGACCTACGACTCCAGCCAGGTGCGCGTCGTCGAGATCGGTGGCCCCTGGTCGCGTGAGCTCTGCGGTGGCACGCACGTCGAGCACTCCTCCCAGATCGGCACGATCGTGGTCACGGGGGAGTCCTCGGTGGGGTCGGGCAACCGACGCATCGAGGCGTTCACCGGCGTGGAGGGCTTCGCCTACCTGGCCAAGGAGCGCGACGTGGTGGGGCAGCTCACCAGCCTCCTCAAGACCCAGCCCGACGACCTGATCGGCCGCGTCGCCGACCTCGTCGACCGGCTGCGGGTCGCGGAGAAGGAGATCGAGAAGGTCCGCCTGCAGAGCCTGCTCGCCGGCGGCGCGCAGCTGGCGGCCGGTGCCTCCGACGTGTCCGGCGTGAACGTCGTCGCGCACCGCGTCGACGGAGCCGGTGGCGGCGACGTCCGCACCCTGGCCCTCGACGTCCGCGGCCGGCTGCCGCAGGGCGCTCCCGGCGTCGTGGTGGTGATCGGGGCCGCGGACGGGAAGGTCGCCGTGGTCGCCGCGCTCAACGACGCCGCCCAGCAGCGCGGCCTGAGCGCCAACGACCTGGTGCGAGCGGTCGCTCCGCACATCGACGGCAAGGGCGGTGGCAAGGCCGATGTCGCCCAGGGCGGTGGCACCGACACCACGCGGCTCGACGAGGCGCTCGCGGCGGTGGAGGCCTCGGTGGCCGCCTCGGTCGCGGGCGGCTGATCCGCGCGTGAGGCACGGCGTACGGCTCGGGATCGATCCGGGGGATGCCCGGATCGGGGTCGCGCGCAGCGACCCGTCCGGTTTCCTGGCGACCCCGGTGGAGACGGTGCGCCGTGGCTCGGGAGACCTGCGACGGATCCGCCAGATCCTCGCCGAGATCGCCGAGGAGTCGACGGTGCTGGAGGTGGTCGTCGGACTGCCGCGCTCCCTGTCGGGGCGTGAAGGTCCGTCCGCGGCCAAGGTGCGCACCTTCACCGACGCGCTGGCGCGCTCGGTGGCGCCGCTGCCGGTGCGTCTGTGCGACGAGCGTCTGACCACGGTCTCGGCGGAGGCTATGCTGCGCGACCGTGGGACCAAGGGGAGCAAGCGGCGAGCAGTGGTCGACCAGGCCGCAGCCGTGCTGATCCTGCAACACGCGCTCGACAGCGAGCGCGCGACCGGGCATGCCCCCGGAGAACCGGTGGAGGTAGGCGATGTCTGAGCCCGAGAGCGGTGGACCGTTGTTCACCGAGGACGCCGGCCTTGCCGTCGGTGTTCCGGCGGAGGCCGAGCGTGGCGGACGGCGGCGCGGCGACCGAGGTCGGTCGCGGCTCGGTGGCTACCTCGCGATGCTGGTGACGCTCGGCGTCGTCGGCGCGGTCGGCTACGTGGGCGTGACCCGCGGGCTCGAGAGCCTCGAGGGACGCTTCAACACCAGCCAGCCCGACGACTACGAGGGCCCGGGCACCGGTTCGGTGACGTTCGAGGTGAGCTCGGGGGAGTCGGTGACCACGATCGGGCAGAACCTCGAGTCCGCGAAGGTGATCGCCTCGGTGCAGGCCTTCAGCGACGCGGTCACGGTCAGCGGTGCCACCGTGCAGACCGGCATCTTCCCGCTCAAGAAGGAGATGGCCGCCGCTGACGTCGTCGACGTCCTCGCCGACCCGCGCAACCGGCTGTCCAGCCTGACCCTGCTGCCCGGCAAGCAGGTCGAGGAGATCGTCGACCTGCTGGTCAAGGACACCGACGTCAAGCGCAAGGCGTACGAGAAGGTGCTGGCCTCGCCGAAGAAGCTGGGTCTGCCGGAGGGTGCCGGCGGCAATGCCGAGGGCTACCTGTTCCCGGGCCAGTACTTCATCGCGCCCGACGACACCGCCAAGACGATCCTGCGCCGCATGGTAGACCGCTTCAAGGAGACGGCCGAGGAGATCGACCTCGCGGGCGCCGCGAAGCGACTCGGCTACACCGAGCACGAGCTCGTCACGGTCGCCAGCCTGGTGCAGGCCGAGGTGCCCAAGCCCGACATGCCGAAGGTCGCCCGGGTGATCTACAACCGCCTCGAGATCGAGCCCAACCCGACGGCCGGCTTCCTGCAGATCGATGCCGCGGTCAACTACGCGCTCGGCCGTGGCCCGATCACGCGCTTGACGATCGCCGACATCGACTCGGTGGCCGACTCGCCCTACAACACCTACCGGCAGAAGGGTCTGCCTCCGGGGCCGATCGAGGCTCCCGGCGCCGACGCGCTGGCCGCCGCCGCCGCACCCGCCGACGGTCCCTGGTACTTCTACGTCACGGTCAACCTGGCCAAGCAGCAGACGAAGTTCACCGACGACTACGACGAGTTCCTGGGCTTCTCGCGCGAGCTCGACCAGTACTGCGCGACCGAGTCCGAGCGCTGCTGAGCCATGGCAGCCTCGAGCATCATGCACCGGGCCCCGCGATGAGTGTCCCGGTGCGCTGTGCGGTGCTGGGGGACCCGATCGCGCACTCGCTCTCGCCGGTGCTGCACCGAGCCGGTTATGCGGCGACCGGTCTCGACTGGTCCTACGACGCCGTGCAGGTGGCCTCGGGCGGGCTGGCGTCGTTCGTCGCCGGTCTCGACGACTCCTGGCGCGGGCTGTCGCTGACGATGCCGCTCAAGCGCGAGGTGCTCCTGCTGGGAAACCTCGTGGCCGCCGTGTCGCCCGCCGCCCGTGCGGCCGGTGGCGCCAACACGGTCGTGCTGGACGCCGGACGCCTCCACCTCGACAACACCGACCTGCCGGGCGCTGCTGCCGCGGTCCGGGAGCGCTACGACGGCGAGATCAGCGCGGTCACGCTGCTCGGCGGCGGCGCGACCGCGGCCTCGGTCGGGCTCGCCCTGTGCGAGCTCGGCGCCGCCGAGGTCACCGTGCTCGTGCGGGACCCGGCGCGCGCTGCGGAGGCCGTGAGCGCCATCGAGGCGCACCCGAGCGCGCCGACGGTGCGGGTCGGCGGGCTGGGCGACGCGGTGTGCGGTGAGGTCGTGGTCTCGACCATCCCCGCCGAGGCCCAGGACGCCGCGCTCGTGGAGCGCTGCGCCGACGTCCCGGTGGTGTTCGAGGTCCGCTACGACCCGTGGCCCACGCCCCTGGCGGCATCGGTCGGCGCCGGACGCGTGCTCGTGGGCGGGCTCGACCTGCTCGTGCACCAGGCCGCCCTGCAGTTCGAGATCTTCACCGGGGGCCCCGGGCCGCTCGAGGCGATGCGCCGGGCCGGCGAGGCCGCGCTCGCCGCACGTGTGGGTCCTCGATGATGCCGCGATGAACGACTGGCAGGCCGCACTGCTCGCCGCGGTGCTCAGTGGTCTCGGCGGCGCACTGGTGCCGACATTGATCGCCCGGATCCCCGAACCGGTCCCGAAGGCGTCCGACGAGCTCTCCGAGGCCGAGATCGCGGAGGGTCCCAAGGAGCTCTACGCCGCGATCGCCGCCCTTCCGTGGCTGCTCGTCGTGTCCGTGGCGGTGTCGGCGGTGGCCGGTGGCCTGATCGGGCTGGTCCTCGGCGGGACGTGGCTGCTCGCCGGGTTGGTGCCACTTGTCCCGGTCGCGGTGGTGCTGGCGATCGTCGACCTGCGCACCAAGCTGCTCCCGGCCCGCGTCGTGCTGCTCGCGACCGCGGCGATGCTGGTCCTCGGCACGGCGTACGCCGGACTGGTGGGGGACTGGTCGGACCTCGTCCGCGGCCTCATCGGGCTCGTGGTGGGCCGCTCGTTCTACTGGCTGCTGTGGTTCGTCCGCTCGGCCGGCATGGGTTTCGGTGACGTCCGGCTGGCGGCGCTGCTCGGCTTCACCCTGGCCTTCGTCGGCTGGGCGGAGTTCGGCGTCGGGATGTATGCCGGCTTCCTGCTGTTCGGGTTGCCCGGTGTCCTGCTGTCGGTGGCCAGGCGCGATCGCGCGCTGCTCAAGAAGGCGTTCCCGTTCGGTCCGTTCATGATCGGCGGAGCTCTCATCGGCCTGCTCGTGGGCGATCCCGTGGTCGACTATCTCGTGAACCGGTAGCCGCCACCGGCCCGCGAGCCGTCGATGGGAGACTGGTCGCATGCTGCGTTGGCTCACCGCGGGCGAGTCCCACGGCCCCTCTCTGGTCGCGATCCTCGAAGGGCTCCCTGCCCATGTCGAGGTGACGAGCGACGACATCGCTGATTCCCTGGCACGCCGCCGGCTCGGCTACGGCCGAGGCGCGCGGATGAAGTTCGAGCAGGATGCCGTGACGATCACCGGCGGTGTCCGTCACGGTCGTACGCAGGGCGGCCCGGTCGCCCTGATCGTCGGCAACACCGAGTGGCCCAAGTGGGAGACGGTGATGTCGGCCGACCCCGTGCCCGCCGAGGTGCTGGAGTCGCAGGCGCGCAACGCGCCGCTGACCCGGCCGCGCCCCGGTCACGCCGACCTCGCCGGCATGCAGAAGTACGACTTCGAAGAGGCGCGACCGATCCTCGAGCGGGCCTCGGCCCGCGAGACCGCCGCGCGCGTGGCGCTGGGCCGCGTCGCCTCCAACTTCCTCGAGCAGGCCGTGGGGGCACGCATCGTCTCGCACGTGATCGAGCTCGGCGGCGTCCGCGCCCCGGCCGGGCTGTGGCCCGAGCCCGACGACGTGGCCCGCCTCGACGACGACCCGGTGCGCTGCCTCGACCCCGAGGCGGCCGCCGCGATGGTCGCGCGGATCGACCAGGCCCACAAGGACGGCGACACCCTCGGCGGCGTCGTCGAGGTCGTCGTGCACGGACTGCCGCCGGGCCTCGGCTCCCACGTCCACTGGGACCGCCGGCTGGACTCCCGCCTGGCAGGCGCGCTCATGGGCATCCAGGCCATCAAGGGTGTCGAGGTCGGCGACGGCTTCGAGCTCGCGGCCACGCCCGGGTCGCTGGCCCACGACGAGATCGTGCCCACCGAGGACGGCATCCGCCGGGTCTCGGGTCGCTCCGGAGGCACCGAGGGCGGCATGACGACCGGCGAGATCCTCCGCGTCCGGGCGGCGATGAAGCCGATCGCCACGGTGCCGCGGGCGTTGCGCACGGTCGACGTCACCACCGGCGAGGAGACCGTCGCCCACCACCAGCGCTCCGACGTGTGCGCGGTCCCCGCAGCCGGCATCGTCGCCGAGGCGATGGTGGCGCTGGTGATCGCCGACGCCGTGGTGGAGAAGTTCGGCGGCGACTCCGTGGGTGAGACCCGCCGCAACTACGAGAGCTACCTCTCCACCATGAGGTACAAGTGAGCGGTCCGCGCGTCGTGCTCGTCGGCCCGATGGGCGCCGGAAAGTCGACGGTCGCCGCGCTGCTCGCCGAGGCCTACGGAGTTGGCCACCGCGACACCGACGCCGACATCGAGCACGCCGAGGGTCGCAGCATCTCCGACATCTTCGTCGACGACGGAGAGGCCTACTTCCGCGAGCAGGAGCGCGCCGCCGTCGCCGAGGCGCTCGCGACCCACGACGGCGTCCTCTCCCTCGGTGGCGGTGCCGTGCTCGACCCCGCCACCCGTGAGCTGCTCGCGGGGCACCCGGTCGTGTTCTTGAGCGTCGGCCTCTCTGAGGCGGTCAAGCGGGTTGGCATGGGCGCCGCGCGCCCGCTGCTCTTCGGCAACGTCCGGGCCCAGGTCAAGGCACTGCTCGACGAGCGCGCCCCCATCTACGCCTCGGTCGCGACCCACACCGTCGACACCGACGCGCTGTCGCCGGCGCAGGTGGCGACCCGGATCCAGGAGCTGCTGAGCGATGACTGACGCCCCCGACACCGAGGCCGGGACCGAGGCCGACACCGAGGCCGACACCGAGGACACCGTGCTGCACGTCGGCGGCGCCTCGCCGTACGACGTGATCATCGGTCACCACCTCGCCGACCACCTGCCGCGGCTGCTGGGCTCGGCCCTGCGGGTCGCGATCATCTGCCCCGACGCGCTGGTCGACCTCGTCGACGAGGTCATCGAGTCGCTGGGGGACCGCGACGTGACGGTGCTCGCCGTGCCCGACGGCGAGGAGGCCAAGACCGCCGAGGTCGCCACCGCCTGCTGGGAGGAGCTGGGCGAGGAGGGCTTCACCCGCTCCGACGTCGTGCTGACGATCGGCGGCGGCGCCACCACCGACCTGGGCGGCTTCGTCGCAGCGTCCTGGCTGCGCGGGGTGCGGGTCGTGCACGTGCCGACCACACTGCTGGCGATGGTCGATGCGGCAGTCGGCGGCAAGACCGGCATCAACACCGATGCGGGCAAGAACCTCGTCGGCGCCTTCCACGAGCCGGCCGGCGTGCTGTGCGACCTGTCGTTGCTGGAGACGCTCCCGCGGGAGGAGCTGATCGCCGGGCTGGGCGAGGTCGTCAAGTGCGGCTTCATCGCCGACCCCGAGATCCTGCGGCTGGTCGAGGAGACCGACCCCGAGACCCTGGTGGCGTCGTCCCCGGTGCTGCGCGAGCTCGTCGAGCGGGCGATCAAGGTCAAGATCGACGTCGTGGTCGACGACCTCAAGGAGACCGGAGGTCGCGACGGCCACCCCGGTCGGGAGGCGCTCAACTACGGCCACACCCTGGCCCACGCGATCGAGCGGGCCGAGGACTACGGCATCCGCCACGGTGAGGCCGTGGCGATCGGCTGCGTCTTCGTGGCCGAGCTCGCCCACCGCGCGTCCGGGCTGTCCGCCGATCTCGTGGCCCGCCACCGCGCCGCATTCGGCCGGGTGGGGCTGCCCACGTCGTACGCGGGGGCGAGCTTCGAGGACCTGCTCGCCACCATGCGCGTGGACAAGAAGTCGCGCGGCAACCAGCTGCGCTTCGTCGTGCTCGACGACGTGGCCGCGCCCGTCGTGCTCGAGGGACCGTCCGAGGAACACCTGCGTGCTGCCTACGCCGCGATCTCCGGCGTGGACGGTGCGTCGTGAGGGTGCTGGTGCTCAACGGCCCCAACCTGGGTCGGCTGGGGCGTCGGCAGCCCGAGATCTACGGCTCGACCACCTATCCCGAGCTCGTCGAGCTGTGTGTCACGTGGGGAGCCGAGATCGACCTGGTCGTCGACGTACGCCAGACCAACCACGAGGGCGAGCTGCTCGACTGGCTCAACGACGCCGCCGACACCCAGACCCCGGTCGTGCTCAACGCCGCGGCCTGGACGCACTACTCCTGGGCGATCTACGACGCCTGTGCCCAGCTCGTCGCGCCGCTGGTCGAGGTGCACATCTCCGACCCGCTCCAGCGCCCCGAGGAGTTCCGCCACACCTCTGTCGTCACCCCCCACGCCGCTCGCGTGATCGCCGGTCAGGGCATCGACGGCTACCGCCAGGCACTCCTCGCCGTCGCCTCCCTCACCACCACCCCCCTCGACTGACTGGATACCTCGTCTGCTGGTCAACCTCCGGATGGCCCTGCGAGGTTGACCAGCAGACGAGGTATCCGGGGTTGGGGGAGGTGCCTGCCCACGAGTCGTGCACATCCGGTGGCGATCGGCGGCTGTCCCCAGGCGGGGACTGACGCGGATGCCTGGCCCGACGCCCGGCGAGAGCGTGCGGCATGGGCGATGTCTTCGATCCGGTGTGTCAGCGGCCGCACGACCTCGTGTGGCCGATCACGGTGGGGCGCCACTCGAGCGAGCCCACGTGGCGAGAGGCCAACGGCCCGCGCTACGAGCGCCTCGCCAAGGGCTACTACACGTTGCGCGACCGGCCAGGCTCGGTCGAGCAGCGCATCGTCGACGCAGCGGCGCGGTTGGGGTGCGACTGCGACCGGGGGGTCGTGACCGGGTGGGCCGGTCTTCGGTGGTGGAGGGCGAGCTACTTCGACGGCGCCGGTCCGCACGGCGGTGGCTGCGAGCCGGTCGAGATCATTGTGTGCTCCCCGTTCAACCTCGTGCCACTCCCGGGGTCGCTCGTCACCCGTCGCCTGATCCCGCTCAACGAACGACAGCTGATCGCGGGGCTGCCGGTCGCGACGGTGCAGCGGTGCCTGTTCGACGAGGTCGTACGACGCGGCGACCTCTGGCAGGCGGTCGTCGCCATCGACATGACTGCCGCGGCGGGGCTGCTGAGCGCGTGGCAGTTCGCGGCGTACTGCGGGAACTCCCACGGAACCACTGGGGCACCGCTGGCCCGCCGCGCGGTCTCCCTGGCGGTGGACGAGGCGCGGTCGCCCCGCGAGACCTGGTCCCGGCTGTGCTGGCTGCTGATCGCCGGGCTGCCCGAGCCGTTGGTCAACCGGGCCGTCTACTCGATGGAGGGTCGCCTGCTCGGGATCCCGGACCTCTTCGATCCCGAGTCCGGCCTAGGGGTCGAGTACCAGGGCGTGCACCACAAGGGCGTGCGCCAGCACCACGACGACGTCGTGCGGGCCGAGCTCCTCCGCGAGCACGGCATCGAGCTGGTGGAGATCGTCCAGGGAGACACCAGGGCTCAAGCGGCACAGCGGATGCTTCAGGCGCGCGCTCGGGCGCTCCAGATCCCCGCCTCACGACGCGCTTGGACTCTCACGCCCCCGCCCTGGGTGCCCCGCGTCGAGACCCTGGACGAGCGGATGGAGCGGCTCGGGCTGGTCCCGCCGCTCACCCGCCAGATGGCGACCTGGTCGAAGCGGGATACCTCGTCTGCTGGTCAACGTCTGGCGCGGCGCCGCGAGGTTGACCAGCAGGACGAGATATCCCGGCGGCGGGGGTCGACTGACCGGCGGCGAGTGAGTGATCGCCGGGGGCGAGCGATAGGATCGGCGGCTGTCGTCCGACGGGCCCGCTAGAGGCTCATCCGGACGCGCCCCACGTTCACCGACCCGAAGGCTGACCCGCGCGCATGGCAACGACGAACGACCTCAAGAACGGCATGGTTCTCAACATCGACGGACAGCTCTGGGCCGTCGTGGAGTTCCAGCACGTCAAGCCGGGCAAGGGTCCCGCGTTCGTGCGCACCAAGCTGAAGAACGTCGAGTCCAACAAGACCGTCGACAAGACCTTCAACGCCGGCACCAAGGTCGAGACCGCCACGGTCGACCGCCGCACCATGCAGTACCTCTACAACGACGGCACCTCCTACGTCTTCATGGACGTGTCCGACTTCGAGCAGATCGAGATCGCTCCCGAGATCGTCGGCAACGCCGCCAACTTCCTGCTCGAGAACCAGGAAGCCGTCGTCGCCACCAACGAGGGCCGGGTGCTGTTCATCGAGCTGCCGGCCTCGGTCGAGCTCGTCGTCACCTTCACCGAGCCCGGTCTGGCCGGCGACAGCGCGACCGGACGCACCAAGCCCGCCACGCTGGAGACCGACCACGAGATCCAGGTGCCGCTCTTCATCAACCAGGGCGAGAAGGTCAAGGTCGACACCCGCGACTCCTCCTACATGGGTCGCGTCAAGTCCTGATGGGAGCCCGGTCGAAGGCGCGCAAGCGGGCGCTCGACATCCTGTTCGCCGCCGACATGCGCAACCAGTCGGCCCGCGAGGACCTCGAGCGCGCGATCGGTGACGGCGAAGGTCCCACCAACGACTACACCGCCGTGCTGGTGCTCGGCGTGGTCGAGCAGGCGGCTCGCATCGACGAGCTGCTCGCCGAGTACTCCGAGGGCTGGACGCTCGACCGGATGCCGGCGGTCGACCGCAACGTCCTGCGCCTCGGCGTCTGGGAGCTGCTGTACGCCGAGGACGTGCCCGACCAGGTCGCGGTCAGCGAGGCGCTCGCGCTCGTGCGTGAGCTCTCCACCGACGAGTCGCCGACGTTCGTCAACGGCATCCTCGGCGCCATCCAGCGCAACAAGGCCACGCTGATCTGAGGCCTTGGCCTCACACGCACGGGGGAAGAGGCAGGCCCCCGACCCGCCCCTAGGGTGGGTGCATGGATGTCGATCTGGTGGTCATCGGGCTGGGCCCTGGCGGAGAAGCGCTCGCTGACGGGGCGGCGAAGGCCGGGCTGAGTGTCGTCGCCGTCGACAAGCACCTCGTCGGCGGTGAGTGCCCCTACTACGGCTGCATCCCCTCGAAGATGATGGTGCGCGCCTCCGACGCCCTCGGCGAGGCCGGCCGGGTCAGTGAGCTGGCCGGCGAGGCACTGGTGACCCCGAGCTGGACGCCGGTGGCGACCCGCATCGCGCGCGACGCCACCGACCACTGGGACGACACCGTCGCCGTGGACCGGCTCGAGGACGCCGGAGCGACCGTCGTCCACGGGATGGCTCGTCTCGCCGGACCCGGCACCGTCGAGGTCACGCTGAACGACGGCTCCACCCAGACCTACACGCCCTCGCGTGGCGTCGTGCTCAACCCCGGCACCCGTCCGTCGGCTCCGCCGATCGACGGGCTCGCCGACACGCCGTACTGGACCAACCGCGATGCCGTGCAGGTCACCGAGCTCCCCGGCTCCCTGGCCGTGCTGGGCGGGGGCCCCATCGGGTGTGAGCTCGCGCAGGTGTTCGCACGGTTCGGCGTACGCGTGACGCTCCTGCAGCACGGCGACCAGCTCGTGCCGGCCGACGACCCGGAGGCCGCGGCCCTGCTGGCCGACGTGCTGGTGGGCGAGGGCATCCGGGTGATGCTCGGCGCCGAGACCAGCGCCGTCTCCTACGCCGACGGCGCCTTCACCCTCACCGTCGACGGGGAGCAGGTCGTGGCCGACAAGCTGCTCGTCGCCGCCGGCCGCACCCCCAACCTCGACGACCTCGGCCTGGACACCGTCGGGATGGACCCGTCGGCGCGCACCGTCGAGGTCGACGAGCGACTGCGCGTACCGGGTCAGGACGGGCTCTGGGCGATCGGGGACGTCACGGGCAAGGGTGCTTTCACCCACGTCGCGATGTATCAGTCCGCGATAGCGCTGCGCGACATCCTCGGTCAGGCCGGGCCGGCGGCCAGCTATCACGCGCTGCCCCACACCACCTTCACCGACCCGGAGGTCGCCGGCGTCGGCCTCACCGAGGATCGAGCTCGCGAGCAGGGCCTGCGCGTCCGCACCGGCCGCGCACCGCTGGAGCAGTCCTCGCGAGGCTTCACCCACGGTCCGGGAGCCCGCGGCCTCATCAAAGTCGTGGAGGACGCCGACAGCGGCGTCCTGGTCGGCGCCAGCGTGGTCGGCCCGGCCGGCGGCGAGATCATCGGCCTGCTCGCCCTGGCGGTGCACGCCCGGGTGCCGGTCGAGACGCTGCGCACGATGATCTTCGCCTATCCCACGTTCCACCGGGCGATCGAGACCGCGATCGGGGACCTGTCATGAGCGACCAGACCGCACGGCAGGCCGAGGAGAGCGACTGGCTCGACTGGATGGCGGCTGCCGGACTGGTCGCCTTCGGTGTGGTGCACGTGGTGATCGGCTGGTTGGCGATCCAGCTGGCCTTCGGCGACCGCGAAGGCGGTACGTCGAGCACCGGGGCGGTGCGCAAGCTGGCGCAGCAGCCGTTCGGGGAGATCCTCGTCTGGCTCATCGTGATCGGCATGGCCCTGCTCGTGATCTGGCGCGGCACCGACGCCGTGCTCGGGTACCGCGACGAGGACCACCCCAAGCGCGCGTTCAAGAAGGCAGTCGCGGCCGGGAAGGCGATCGTCTACGCCTCGATCGCCTACAGCGCAGTCAAGGTCGTCACGGGGTCGAGCTCGTCGAAGGGCGGCGGCACCGACTCCATGACGGCCAAGGTCATGGACCAGCCCGGCGGGCAGGTCATGGTGGCCGCCGTGGGCCTGGGCATCATCGGGGTCGGCATCGGGCTGCTGGTCGCGGCCTGGCGGGAGTCCTACCTCAGCAAGATGGACCGCAAGGGCCAAAGCGGTCACGACGGGCGCACCTACCGGGTGCTGGGCCGCGTGGGCCATGTCGCCAAGGGGGTCGCGTTCGGCGGGGTCGGGAGCCTCTTCCTGTTCGCCGCGATCACGCACGAGGCCGACAAGTCCGGCGGGCTCGACCAGGCGCTGCGCACGGTGCTGTCGGAATCCTACGGGCCACCCCTGGTCATCGTGATCGGCCTCGGGTTCGCGGCCTACGGGTTGTTCTGCTTCGCCCAGGCCCGGCACCTCGACCGGTGAGCGCCTGCCCCTGCGTGGTTTGCTGACGCCCATGTCAGGTGCTGTCGCCGCCGATCCGGCGGTCGAGGTCGATGTCGTGGTGCTCGGGCTCGGGCCGGGCGGTGAGTACGTCGCCAACAAGCTCGCCCGCGCAGGGCTCGAGGTCGTCGGGGTCGATGAGTCGCTCGTCGGCGGCGAGTGCCCCTTCTACGGGTGCACCCCGTCCAAGCTGATGGTGCGCTCGGCCGAGCTCCTTGCTGACGCGCGCCGGGTCGACGGCATGGCGGGGCGGGCCGAGGTCGACCCGTCCTGGGACGACGTGGCCGCACGCGTCGCCAAGGCCACGAACGACTGGCACGACCACGGCCACGTCGAGCGGCTGGAGGAGTCGGGCGTGCGCATCGTGCGAGGTCACGGTCGTCTCGACGGCCCCGGCCGGGTGGTCGTGGCCGACACGGACGGCACCACGTCGCTCCACGCTCGCCGGGGAGTGGTGCTGAGCACCGGCACCCGGCCCGCGATCCTGCCGATCGACGGGCTCGCCGAGACGCCGTACTGGACGAACCGGGAGGTGCTGCAGCTCACCGAGCTGCCGGCCAGCCTGGTGGTGATCGGCGGCGGCCCGATCGGTTGCGAGCTGGCCCAGGTCTTCGCCCGCTTCGGCGTGGAGGTCACCCTGCTCGAGCTCGCCGACCGGGTCATGGCAAGTGAGGAGCCGGAGACCAGCGAGGTCATCGCCGGCGTGCTGCGCTCCGACGGCGTCGACGTCCGCACGGGTGTGGACATCGAACGCGTCTCCCACGACGGCGCCTTCGAGGTCGCGCTGGGGAGTGCCACCGTGACGGCCCAGGCGGTGCTGGTCAGCGCGGGGCGGCAGCCCAACCTCGACGATGTCGGCCTCGAGAGCGTCGGGCTCGACCCGGAGGCCACCCACGTCGAGACCGATGAGCGGCTGCGAGCCGACGACCGGTTGTGGGCCGTCGGTGACATCACCGGCAAGGGGCCCTTCACCCACGTCGCGCGCTACCAGGCGGTGGCGGTGGTGCGCGACATCCTCGGCGAGGATGGGCCGTGGGCCGAGTACCACGCGGTCACCCGGGTGACGTTCACCGATCCCGAGGTGGGCGGGGTCGGGCTCACCGAGCAGCAGGCGCGCGAGGCCGGGATCACGGTCGCCACCGGGTCGGCCTCGATCCCCGGCTCGAGCCGCGGGTGGATCCACGGCGACGACACCGTCGGGCACATCAAGGTGGTCGCCGACCTCGAGCGTCAGGTCCTGGTCGGGGCGAGCGTGGTGGCGCCGTACGGGGGAGAGGTGCTCGGACTGCTCGCTGCTGCGGTGCACGCCCGCACCCCGATCGCCACCCTGCGCGGCATGCACTTCGCCTATCTCACCTTCCACCGCGCGGTCCAGAAGGCGCTCGACGACCTCGGCCTGTGAGCAGCCACACCACCGGCGACGCCGTCGGGGGTGTGGGAAGTGGTTTGCGTGGGTAGGGGAGCGGACATGGTCTCGATGACTCGCACCGGCCCGGGACGCGGCCCACTCACGGGAGGAACACCATGACGGAGTCCTCGTACGACGAGTCCGCCGCGGACACCCGCGACCGGCTCTACACCCCCGAAGAGCTCGACGCCTATGCCCGGCAGGCGGCAGCCCAGGCCGCCCCGACCCCGGTGCGCGGCGACCCGTTGAGCGACCCGATCCCAGGATGGCCGGTGACGAGCGAGGTCACGCAGGCGCCGTCGGGACCGCCTGCTGGTCCGCCGACCGGCCCGCCGACTGGTCCGCCGAGCGACGGACCGGAGGCGCCGGCGAGCCCACCGGGCGTCCGACGCGCCCACGCTGCGGAGCCCACCACCCCGCCGCCCAGCACACCGCCCCCCAGCACCCCGCCCCCCAGCTCGCCGCCGCCCAACACTCCTCCGCCGGTCGCCGCGGCC
Source organism: uncultured Actinomycetota bacterium (assembly GCA_963760515.1). Lineage (GTDB taxonomy): Bacteria > Actinomycetota > Actinomycetes > Propionibacteriales > Nocardioidaceae > Nocardioides. Next base: position 60,537 of record CAVXDL010000012.1, on the reverse strand, counting down.
CCGGCACCTGCTCCCGCGGACGCCCCCGACGTACGCCGGTTCATGACCGCCACGGACTTCCTCGACCGCCGCGAGAGCGAGAAGGAGCTCGGCCCGGCGACGTGGGGCTGGCGGGGTCGGGTGCGCCGGTGGTCCGGCGGCATGATCCAGCCGCGGATGGGCCCCAAGGAGGAGGCCTACGAGGGGCACCGCTCGGCCATCCAACGTGACTTCGACGGCCCGCGCACGATCGCCTTCATCAACCCCAAGGGCGGGGCTGCCAAGACCACCGGAGTGCTGGCCGCGGGCCACACCTTCGGCACGGTCCGCGGCGGCGGAGTGGTGGCGTGGGACAACAACGAGACCCGCGGGACCCTCGGCATCCGGGGCACGCGTGGCTCGCACCGCAACACCACCCGCGAGCTGCTCGAGGACCTCGGCCGGTTCAAGGACGTCTACCAGTCGCGCATCGGCGACCTCGGCGCCTTCGTGCGGTCGCAGGGCGACGCGCACTTCGACGTCCTTGCCTCCGACGAACGACCCGACGTCACCGGGACGATCCGGGCCGACGACTTCACCGAGGTCCACGCGCTGCTCGAGCGCTTCTACCGCATCATCCTGGTCGACACCGGCAACAACATGCGTGCCGAGAACTGGCTGGCCGCCGCCGAGGCCGCTGACCTCCTCGTGGTGACGAGCACGGTCCGCGAGGACACCGGCTACAGCGGCTTGTGGATGCTCGACGCCCTCCAGGACGCGGGCATGGTCGACCTGAAGCGCAAGTGCGTGACGGTGCTCTCCGATCCCTCGCCCACCGTCGATGCCAAGCTGGCTGCCGACCTCGTGGCGGTCTACGAGCAGCGCACCCGCGCGGTCTACCGCGTGCCGTACGACCCGGTGCTGGTGGCCGGGTCGGTGGTCCCGTACGCCGAGCTGTCGCGGGGCACTCGGATGTCGTGGCTGGAGGCGTGCGCCGGCATGGCAGCGGCGCTCTAGGCACGTGGCGGGCTTCGGTAATAAATGGCACCGACTTCGATCTTGACAGTGACTCCGACCCCTGACTGAATCGCGACCATGAGCATCCGAGTGATCCAGTGGGCGACCGGCGGCGTCGGCCGTGCAGCCATCGAAGGAGTGCTCAGCCACCCCGACCTCGAGCTGGTCGGGTGCTGGGTCCACAGCCCGGACAAGGCCGGCCGCGACGTCGGGGAGATCCTGGGGCTCGGTCCGCTCGGGGTGCGCGCAAGCGCCAGCCTGGAGGAGATCTGCTCGATCGAGGCCGACTGCGTCGTGTACTCCCCGCTCGTGCCCAACGAGAACGACGTGGCGGCGTTGCTGCGCTGGGGCAAGAACGTCGTGACCCCGGTCGGGTGGATCTACCCCAACCCGGCGACGGTCGGTGCGCTGCGCGAGGCGTGCGAGGCCGGCGGCACGACCTTGCACGGCACCGGGATCCACCCCGGCGGCATCACCGAGCGCTTCCCGCTCATGGTCTCGGCGGTCAGCTCGCGGGTGACCCACGTGCGGGCCGAGGAGTTCTCCGACATCCGCACCTACGGTGCCCCCGACGTGATCCGTCACGTGATGGCCTTCGGCGGCACCCCCGAGGAGGCGCTGGCCAGCCCCATGGCCGACCTCCTGGGCAGCGGCTTCCGCGCGTCGGTGCGGATGGTGGTGGCCGAGATGGGCTTCGCGATGGATCCCAAGATCGAGACGGTGCAGGAGGTCGCGGTCGCCACCGCCCCCATCGACTCTCCGATCGGGGTCATCGAGCCGGGGCTGGTGGCCGCCCGACGCTTCCACTGGCGCGCCACGGTCGACGGCGTCCCGGTCGTGACCGCCACCGTCAACTGGCTGATGGGGGAGGAGCACCTCGAGCCCGACTGGAGCTTCGGTCCGGAGGGCGAGCGGTTCGAGGTCGAGGTGACCGGCGACCCGAGCGTCAAGCTGACCTTCAAGGGCCTCCAGCCCGACTCGATCGAGGAGGGCCTGCAGCGCAACCCGGGGATCGTGTCCACGGCCAACCACTGCGTCAACGCGATCCCCTACGTCGTGGCCGCCGAGCCCGGCATCAAGACCTACCTCGACCTGCCGCTCATCGCCGGCCGCGCCGCACCGCACCTGAGCCGCCCGTCGTGAAGGTCGCCGAGGCCCCGATCGCGGAGGGCGGGCACTCGAGCGAGCCCCTCGGGCTCCGCGCCCGCCAGCGCATCGAGCTGCGCGAGCGCATCGACCGGGTGGCGCTGACGTTGTTCGCCGAGCGCGGCTACGAGGCCGTCACGGTGGAGGAGATCGCCGGCGCCGTCGGCATCTCGCTCAGCACGCTGTTCCGCCACGTGGCGCGCAAGGAGATCCTCCTGACCGGTGTCCTGCGCTCGGCCCGCGCCGCGATCCTGCGTACCTTCGCCGAGGACTCGCGCGCCCAGCCCGTCGGTGACGCCCTCGCCGCGGCGATCCTGCGTCGCACCGTCGAGCTCTCCGAGGAGCGGGAGATGATCGCCCTCTGGCGCCGCGCGATGCAGTCCGCGCCCGAGCGGGTACGCCGGGCGTCGTTGCTCAGCGACGACGAGCGGGCGGCGCTGGTGGTCCTGGTGGGGGAGCGGATGGGGCTGGACCCCGAGGCCGACGTACGGCCGGGCGCGCTGGTGCGGGCGCGGCTCGCCGCCGCCGAGCACGCCTACGAGCGGTGGCTGGCCGGCTCGGAGAACCTGCACGAGCTGACCCGTCAGGCCCTCGACGTCACGGCACCGCGCGGGACCTGATCGCCGCGTCGGGAACAACCCGGCGGCCTGCGGTGCTGCCCAGACATGCGTGCAGTCGTCTACTCCCAGACCGGTCCGTCCTCGGTGCTCAGCCTCGTCGAGCGCCCCGATCCCGTCGCCGGGCCCGGGGAGGTGCTCGTGCGCGTCGTCCGCGCTGGGGTCAACCCCACCGACTGGAAGTTCCGGGCCCAGATGATGACCGGCCACGACGAGGTCGTGCCCGGCCAGGACGGCGCGGGCGTCGTGGAGGCCGTCGGTGACGGGGTCACCCACGTGGCGCCTGGTGACCGGGTGTGGCTCTACCTCGCTCAGTACGGCCGTCCCTACGGCACCGCGGCGGACTTGACCGTCCAACCCGCAGCCCGGGTCGTCCCGCTGCCTGCGGAGGCGGACTTCGACCTCGGCGCGAGCCTCGGCGTCCCTGCCGTGACCGCTCATCGCGCCCTGACCAGCAGCGACGACGTGTCGCGCCTGGGTCCGGGTGCGCTCGCCGGACGTACGGTGCTGGTCGCGGGCGGTGCCGGTGCGGTCGGCAACGCAGCGATCCAGCTGGCGGTGTGGTCGGGCGCGCAGGTCATCACGACCGTGAGCGGCCCCGAGAAGGCGGCCCTGGCCACCGCGGCCGGAGCCCACCACGTGCTCAACTACCGCACCGACGACGTGGTGGCTCGCGTCGCCGAGATCGCGCCGGGCGGTGTCGACCTGGTGGTCGAGGTCGCCCCCGCCGACAACCTCGCCCTCGACCTCGAGGTCGTGCGCAACCACGGCACCATCGCCTACTACGCCAACAACGGCGGCGACAGCGCCGAGCTCCCGCTGCGGGCCAGCTTCGCCAAGAACCTGCACCTGCAGGGCGTGCTGCTCTACACCCTGGACCCCGACCTGCTCGCGGCCGCGGCCGAGGACGTCAACACCGCCGTCGCCGCGGGTGCCCTGCGTGTCGGCGCGGAGGCCGGCGTACCGCTGCACCACCACCCGCTCGCCGACACCGCGGCCGCCCACGACGCGGTCGAGGCCGGTGCGGTCGGCAAGGTCCTGATCGACCTTTCCTGACAGATCAGCTGCGTCCGCACCGGCGACGTGGTCTAGTCGTGATCGCGCCCGTCAACCCCTGGACGCTACATGCCCCCGGGGGTAGCGTTTCGTTCACCCATCTGCTATCGAACTCGGGAGGTTCATGATGGTTGAGCAAGGCACGACCGACAGGACGCAGCAGGATGCTGACGTCGTCGAGGGGTTCAGGGATCACATGACGGGAAAGCTCGAGCCCGCCCACATCGAGAACGGGGTCGTCGCCCTGAAGACGGCGACCACCGCGTACTCGGCTACCGGCTCGTTCGCCAGCCTGCTGTTCTACGTCAAGCTGCGGGTGCAGGTCACCGGCGGGAAGTCGTTCGACGGGAGCGCTTGGGGAGTGACGTTCCCCGGCGGCAACGCGTTGTTCGGTGATGTCTACACCGACGACATCGACCGGCTCTACCGGGACACGACCACGTTCGCTTTCCAGGCGACGCCGGTCTACACCGCTGTCGAGTTCTTCGACTCTGACGGCACCCTTCTCGGCCACTTCCAGGCCGGCGGAATCGGCACCAGCACGGGTGCAGGCGGAGGAAGCGGCTCCTGGTCCTGACGTGCTCCGGCCGCGCATCCGCGGGGCCCCTGGCCGACGATCGCCTCGGTACAGCCGGGTCTGGGCGAGGCAGTGCCTCGCGGATGTGGCGGCATCGCCTCCGGATGCGCACCACGGCATCATCGTCATGCTGGACCCGCGCGGGTCGGGACGGACAACACGCGCCGATCGAGGGGTGAGACACGACGTACGCCGGTTCCGTGTGAGGGGCTTGTCGCTGCTAGTCTCGGGGCCGTTCGACATCCTTTAACGAGCCGTCCTGTGAGGCGGAGAAGGAGGTCCGGCAGCACTCGTGTGTGCCCAGCCAGCCCCAGATGAGGCCCGTCCCGACTCGGCCTCCGCCCGTGCAGCAGCATCGCCGTCCCTCGGCCGCGTGGTCCTCGACTCCCGTGACATCCACCGGGCGTTGACCCGCATCGCCCACGAGATCCTCGAGCGCAACAAGGGCGCCGGTTCGCTGGTGCTCCTCGGCATCCCGAGCCGCGGCGTGCCCCTGGCGCACCGCATCGCCGAGCGCATCAAGGACGTCGAGGGCGTCACCGTCCCGGTGGGGGCGCTCGACGTCACCCTCTACCGCGACGACCTGCGCCAGCACCCGACCCGCGGACCGCAGCACACCACCGTGCCGCCCGGCGGCATCGACGGCCGCACCGTGGTGCTGGTCGACGACGTCCTGTACTCCGGTCGCACGGTCCGCGCCGCGCTCGACGCGATGAACGACCTCGGTCGCCCCGACGTCGTGCGGCTCGCGGTGCTGGTCGACCGCGGCCACCGCGAGCTCCCGATCCGTGCCGACCACGTCGGCAAGAACCTCCCGAGCGCGCGCACCGAACGGGTGATGGTCCGGCTCTCCGAGCTCGACGAGACCGAGGGCGTGTGGATCTCCGACGCCACCACGAACGGAGGCACCGCATGAAGAAGCACCTGCTCTCCATCGACGACGTGAGTGCCGACGACATCGCCGTGCTCTTCGACACCGCCTCGGAGATGCACGACGTGCAGCGTCGTCAGGTCAAGAAGCTCCCGGCCCTGCGCGGTCGTACGGTCATCAACCTCTTCTTCGAGGACTCCACCCGCACCCGGTCGAGCTTCGAGATCGCCGGCAAGTGGCTCTCGGCGGACACGATCAACATCACCGGCAAGGGCAGCTCGGCGTCCAAGGGCGAGAGCCTGCGCGACACCGTGATGACCATCGCCGCGATGGGCGTGGACGCCGTGGTGATGCGCCACGCCGCCAGTGGCGCAGCGCTCCAGGTCTCGCAGTGGATCGACGCCGCGGTCATCAACGCCGGCGACGGCACCCACGAGCACCCCTCGCAGGCGCTGCTCGACGCCTACACGCTCCAGCGCCGCCTCGGTGACCTTGCTGGGCGTCACGTCGTGATGGTCGGCGACCTCACCCACAGCCGCGTCTTCCGCAGCAACATCCTGTGCCTGACCAAGCTCGGCGCCCAGGTCACGGTGGTCGCGCCCCCGACGCTGATGCCGAGCGGCATCACCACCTGGTCGGAGCAGGCGGGCTTCGCGCTGTCCTACGACCTCGACGAGATGCTGCCGAAGGCCGACGCCGTGATGATGCTGCGCGTGCAGCGCGAGCGCATGAACGGCGGGTACTTCCCCAGCGCGCGGGAGTACACCGTCGGCTACGGACTCACCCGCGAGCGGCTGCGGCTGCTCGGCCCGGAGGTCCCGATCTGTCACCCCGGCCCGATGAACCGAGGCCTCGAGATCGCTGCGGACGCCGCCGACGCCGCCCAGTCGGCCGTGCTCGAGCAGGTCTCGGCGGGCGTGGCGATCCGGATGTCGATCCTGTACCACCTGCTCGCCGGAGAGGACGCGTCATGAGCGAGACCATTGTCGTCAAGGGAGCCCGCCTCCTCGGCGAGGCCGCCACCGACCTGCTCCTCGTCGACGGCGTGATCGCCGAGGTCGGCACCGTCTCGGCGGCCGGCGCACGCGTCATCGACGCCGACGGACTCATCGCCCTGCCGGGCCTCGTCGACCTGCACACCCACCTGCGCGAGCCCGGCCGCGAGGACGCCGAGACGATCCTCACCGGCTCCCAGGCCGCTGCGATCGGCGGCTTCACCGCGGTGCTGGCGATGGCCAACACCAGCCCGGTCACCGACACCGCCGAGGCCGCCGAGCGCGTCCACGAGCTGGGGCGCGCCGCCGGTGTGGTCGACGTCCAGCCCGTCGGTGCGGTCACCCGCGGACTCGGCGGCGAGGAGCTCGCCGAGCTCGGCCTCATGCACCGGTCCCGCGCCCGGGTGAGCGTGTTCTCCGACGACGGACGCTGCGTGGCCAACCCCCGCGTCATGCGTCGGGCCCTGGAGTACGTCAAGGCGTTCGGCGGCGTCGTGAGCCAGCACGCCCAGGACCCCGACCTGGCCGGTCCGACCTCGTGCTGCCACGAGGGCGAGATCTCCGGACGGCTCGGGCTCCCCGGCTGGCCCGGCGTGGCCGAGGAGGTCATCGTCGCGCGCGACGTGATGCTCGCCCGGCACACCGGGTCGCGGGTCCACATCGCCCACGCCTCCACCGCCGGCACCGTCGAGGTGCTGCGCTGGGCCAAGGCGCAGGGCATCGACGTGACCGCCGAGGTCACGCCTCACCACCTGCTGCTGACCACCGACCTGCTCACCGGCTACGACCCGATCTTCAAGGTCAACCCGCCGCTGCGCCCGCAGGAGGACATCGACGCGCTGCGCGCCGGCCTCGCCGACGGCACCATCGACGCGGTGGCCACCGACCACGCCCCCCACGCGCGCCACGACAAGGAGCACGCCTTCGTCGACGCGGCGTTCGGCATGCTCGGCCTCGAGACCGCGCTGGCCGTGGTCGCGCAGGTGATGGTCGAGCCGGGCCTGCTGACCTGGGCCGACCTGGCGCGCGTGATGTCGACCAACCCGGCTCGCATCGCCGGGCTCGACGACCACGGCCGCGCTCTCGAGGTGGGCAGCCCCGCCACGCTCACCCTGGTCGACCCGGCCCGCACCCTGACCGTCGACCGCGACACCTCGGCCAGCCTGTCGCGCAACAACCCCTGGCACGGACGCACCCTGGGCGCGTCGGTGCACTCCACGCTGCTCCGCGGCGTCCTGACCGTCCACGAAGGAAAGCTCACGTGACCACTGCAGTCCACCGCCCCGCCCTGCTGGTCCTCGAGGACGGCCGCACCTTCACCGGCCAGTCCTACGGGGCGACCGGCGAGACCTTCGGCGAGGCCGTCTTCAACACCGGCATGACCGGCTACCAGGAGACGCTCACCGACCCGTCGTACCACCGCCAGGTGGTGGTGATGACCGCGCCACACATCGGCAACACCGGCATCAACGACGAGGACGGCGAGTCGAGCCGCATCTGGGTCGCCGGGTACGTCGTGCGCGACCCCGCGCGGGTGCCGAGCAACTGGCGCTCGCGACGCAGCCTCGATGACGAGCTCGTCGCCCAGGACGTCGTGGGCATCTCCGGCATCGACACCCGAGCCCTCACGCGCCACCTGCGCGAGCGGGGCGCCATGCGGGTCGGGATCTCCTCCACCGAGACCGACCCCGCAGCGCTGCTCGAGCGCGTGCGCGCCTCCGGCGAGATGGCGGGCGCGGAGCTCGCCAGCGAGGTCTCCACCAAGGAGGCCTACGTCGTGCCGGCCCACGGCACCAAGCGCTTCACCGTGGTCGCCCTCGACCTGGGCATCAAGACCATGACGCCCTACCGCATGGCCGAGCGCGGCGTCGAGGTGCACGTGCTGCCGGCGACCGCGACGCTGGACGAGGTGCTCGCGGTCGGCGGGGACGACGGCCTCGACGGGCTCTTCTACTCCAACGGCCCCGGTGACCCGGCCGCCACGACCGCCCAGGTGGAGGTCCTGCAGGGCGCGCTGGAGAAGGGTGTGCCCTACTTCGGCATCTGCTTCGGCAACCAGCTCTTCGGCCGGGCCCTCGGGTTCGGCACCTACAAGCTCACCTACGGCCACCGCGGCATCAACCAGCCGGTGATGGACCGCACCACCGGCAGGGTCGAGGTCACCGCCCACAACCACGGGTTCGCCGTCGACGCCCCGCTCGAGGGATCCACCGAGACGCCGTACGGCGTGGCAACGGTCAGCCACGTCTGCCTCAACGACAACGTCGTCGAGGGCCTCGAGCTGCGCGCTCCCGAGGCCGAGGGCGGCGCCCTGCGCGGCTTCTCGGTGCAGTACCACCCGGAGGCCGCGGCCGGTCCGCACGATGCCACCTACCTCTTCGACCGCTTCGTCGACCTCATGGACGGGAAGGCCTGACATGCCCAAGCGCACCGACATCCAGAGCGTGATGGTCATCGGCTCCGGCCCGATCGTCATCGGCCAGGCCTGCGAGTTCGACTACTCCGGCACCCAGGCGTGCCGGGTCCTGAAGGAGGAGGGCCTGCGGGTCATCCTGGTCAACTCCAACCCGGCCACGATCATGACCGACCCGGAGTTCGCCGACGCCACCTACGTCGAGCCGATCACCCCCGAGTACGTCGAGATGGTGATCGCCCAGGAGCGCCCCGACGCGCTGCTCGCCACCCTGGGTGGCCAGACCGCCCTCAACGCGGCCATGGCCCTGGCCGAGGCCGGCGTTCTCGAGAAGTACGGCGTCGAGCTCATCGGCGCCAGCATCGAGGCCATCAACCGCGGCGAGAACCGGCAGGTCTTCAAGAAGATCGTCGAGGAGCTCGGCGGCGAGTGCTCCAAGTCGGTCATCTGCCACACGATGGAGGACTGCCTCGGCGCGGCCGACCAGCTCGGCTACCCGATGGTCGTGCGCCCCTCGTTCACCATGGGCGGCGCCGGCTCGGGCATGGCCTACGACGAGGAGGGCCTGCGCCGCATCGCCGGAGCCGGCCTGGCCGCCAGCCCGACCACCGAGGTGCTCCTCGAGGAGTCGATCATCGGCTGGAAGGAGTACGAGCTCGAGGTCATGCGCGACACCGCCGACAACGTGGTGATCGTCTGCTCCATCGAGAACGTCGACCCGATGGGCGTGCACACCGGCGACTCGATCACCGTCGCCCCGGCCCTGACCCTCACCGACCGTGAGTACCAGGACATGCGCGACCTCGCGATCGGCATCATCCGCTCGGTGGGTGTCGACACCGGCGGCTGCAACATCCAGTACGCCGTCAACCCCGCCGACGGCCGGCTCATCGTCATCGAGATGAACCCCCGGGTCTCGCGCTCCAGCGCCCTGGCCAGCAAGGCGACCGGTTTCCCGATCGCCAAGATCGCCGCCAAGGTCGCGATCGGCTACACCCTCGACGAGATCACCAACGACATCACGACCCGCGGCGACGGGCAGAGCACGCCGGCCGCCTTCGAGCCCACCCTCGACTACGTCGTGGTGAAGGTGCCGCGGTTCGCGTTCGAGAAGTTCCCTGGCGCCGACCCCACGCTGACCACCCACATGAAGTCGGTGGGCGAGGCGATGGCGATCGGTCGCAACTTCACCGAGGCGCTCCAGAAGGCGCTGCGCAGCCTGGAGAGCAAGGATGCCGTCTTCGACTGGCACCAGGAGTGGGTCGACCTCGACAAGGACCAGCTCCTCGAGACGATCAAGTCGCCCCACGACGGTCGCCTCAAGGAGGTCATGGATGCCCTGCGCGCCGGGGCCACCCCCGAGGAGGTCTTCGAGGCCACCAAGATCGACCCCTGGTTCATCGACCAGCTCCTGCTGATCAACGAGGTCGCCCAGGAGCTCACCGCCGCGCCCGAGCTCACCCCGGACCTGCTCCGGCTGGCCAAGCGCCACGGCTTCTCCGACACCCAGATCGGCAAGATCCGCGGGATGACCTCCGACGTCGTCCGCGGCGTGCGCCACGCGCTCGGCATCCGCCCGGTCTACAAGACCGTCGACACCTGCGCCGCCGAGTTCGCCGCGTCCACGCCCTACCACTACAGCTCCTACGACGAGGAGAGCGAGGTCGTGCCGCGCACGCGACCGGCCGTGATCATCCTCGGCTCGGGACCCAACCGGATCGGGCAGGGCATCGAGTTCGACTACTCGTGCGTGCACGCCTCGCTGGCGCTCTCCGACCCGAGCCTGCCCAACGGCGGCTACGACACCGTGATGGTCAACTGCAACCCCGAGACCGTCTCGACCGACTACGACACCTCCGACCGGCTCTACTTCGAGCCGCTCACCCTCGAGGACGTGCTCGAGATCGTGCACGCCGAGTCGCTCGCCGGCCCGATCGCGGGAGTCATCTGCCAGCTCGGTGGTCAGACGCCGCTCGGCTTGGCGCAGGGACTGGCCGCCAACGGCGTCACGATCGTCGGCACCTCGCCCGACGCGATCGACCTCGCCGAGGAGCGCGGTGCCTTCGGCCGCGTGCTCGCCGCGGCCGGACTCGTCGCCCCCAAGCACGGCACCGCCACGTCCTACCCCGAGGCTCAGCGGATCGCGACCGAGATCGGGTACCCCGTCCTCGTCCGCCCCTCCTACGTCCTCGGTGGGCGCGGCATGGAGATCGTCTACGGCGACGACGCCCTGCAGGCCTACCTGGAGAAGTACGTCGCGGCCGGTCTCATCAGCCGCGAGGCACCGGTCCTCGTCGACCGGTTCGTCGACGACGCGGTGGAGGTCGACGTCGATGCGATCTTCGACGGGGAGGAGCTCTTCCTCGGCGGGGTCATGGAGCACATCGAGGAGGCCGGGATCCACTCCGGTGACTCCTCCTGCGCGCTGCCGCCCATCACGCTCGGCGAGCGCGAGGTCGAGCGGATCCGCGAGGCCACCGAGGCCATCGCCCGCGGCGTGGGCGTGCGTGGACTGCTCAACATCCAGTTCGCCCTCGGCTCCGACATCCTCTACGTGCTCGAGGCCAACCCGCGCGCCTCGCGCACCATCCCGTTCGTGGCCAAGGCCACCGGCACCCCGCTGGCGAAGGCCGCGGCCCGGGTGATGCTCGGCGAGTCGATCGCCGACGTGCGCGCGGCCGGTCTCCTGCCGGCCGTCGGTGACGGGGGAGCACTGCCGCCCGACCAGCCGATCGCGGTCAAGGAGGCGGTGATGCCGTTCAACCGGTTCCGCACCGCCGACGGAAGCCAGGTCGACACGATCCTCGGCCCGGAGATGAAGTCGACCGGCGAGGTGATGGGGCTCGACCGCGACTTCGGCACGGCGTTCTCCAAGTCGCAGGCCGCCGCCTTCGGTCCGCTGCCGACCGAGGGCAAGATCTTCGTCTCGATGGCCAACCGCGACAAGCGTTCGATGATCTTCCCGGTCAAGGTGCTCGCCGACCTGGGCTTCGAGATCCTGGCCACCCAGGGCACCGCGGAGGTGCTGCGCCGCAACGGCGTGGTGTGCACCGTCGTACGCAAGCACTTCGAGGGTCCCGGACCGGCGGGGGAGAAGACCACCGTGCAGCTGATCCACGACGGCGAGATCCAGCTGATCGTGAACACGCCCTACGGCGCGGGCAGCGCCGGCGGCAACGGCAACGCCCGGCTCGACGGCTACGAGATCCGCACCGCCGCGGTGATGGCCAACGTGCCGTGCATCACGACCGTGCAGGGCCTCGGGGCCGCGGTGCAGGGCATCGAGGCGCGTCGTCGCGGGGACATCGGGGTCCGCAGCCTCCAGGACTGGGGCCGGCTGCGAGATGCCGCGCGCGCCGCCGCCGAGGACGCCACCGCCGGAGGCGCCGACTCGTGAGCCTCTACCGGCGGGTCTTCGACCACGGCTTCGCCCACGTCGACCCCGAGCGTGCTCACCACCTCGGGTTCGGCGCCATCCGGTCGGCCCGACCGCTGCTCGCCGGGATCGACCGTCGTCAGCGCCGCCGCTCGGGTGGGGCGCAGCCGGCGCCGGTCATCGCGATGGGGTTGACCTTCCCGCACGTGCTCGGGCTGGCTGCCGGCTTCGACAAGAACGCCGTCGGGATCGATGCGCTCGGCGCCCTGGGTTTCGGCCACGTCGAGATCGGCACGGTCACCGCGCAGGCCCAGCCCGGCAACCCCACCCCGCGCCTGTTCCGCCTGCCGGCCGACCGGGCCGTGGTCAACCGGATGGGCTTCAACAACGACGGTGCCGCCGCCGTCGCCCAGCGGCTGGCCGCCCGCGCCGCCAACCTCGGGGTCGAGGACGGCTCGTCGCGCGACGGTGGCCCCGTGCTCGGCATCAACATCGGCAAGACCAAGGTCGTCCCCGACGACGACGTCGCCGCAGTGCTGGCCGACTACGGCACGAGCACCCAGCTGCTGGCGCCGTACGCCGACTACCTCGTGGTCAACGTCAGCTCGCCCAACACCCCCGGCCTGCGCAGCCTGCAGGCCATCGACCGGCTCGAGCCGCTGCTCCAGCACGTGCGGCGGGTGGCCGACGGGGTGACCACGCGGCGGGTGCCGCTGCTGGTGAAGATCGCGCCCGACCTCGCCGACGACGACGTGTGCGCCGTGGCCGAGCTCGCCCTCGCGATCGAGCTGGACGGCATCATCGCCACCAACACCACGATCTCCCGCGACGGCCTGCGCTCCGACCCCGCCCGGGTGGCCGAGATCGGTGCGGGCGGGCTGTCCGGTGCGCCCTTGGCCGACCGCGCCGAGGCGGTCCTGCGCCTGCTCCGCGACCGGGTCGGCCCCGACCTCACGCTCGTCGGCGTCGGGGGCATCACCACGCCTGAGCAGGCGCAGGCCCGGCTCGAGGCCGGCGCCGACCTGCTCCAGGCCTACACCGCGTTCATCTACGAAGGGCCCGCGTGGCCACGACGACTCGTGAAAGGCCTGACATGAGCCTCGATAAGCCGGGCGCGACTGCTCGACCTCCCCGCGTGATCCACCCCCGAGCAAGCTCGGTGGTGGCGCGGTGAGCTTCGGCGACTACCAGATCGAGCTCTACCTCGGTGCTCTCGGCGGCGTCCTGCCCGCGCACCCCTTCACCTACGACGAGCTCGAGGCCGGGGCGCTCGCGGCGCTACCGCCCGAGCTGCGCACCTACGTCGCCGGCGGAAGCGGCTCGGAGTCGACCCAGCGGGGCAACGTGACCGCGTTCGAGCGCTGGGCGCTGGTCCCGCGCATGATGCGCGCCCACGCCGAGCGCGACCTGTCGGTCGAGCTCTTCGGCCAGCGGCTCGCGAGCCCGCTGATGATGGCGCCCGTCGGCGTCGTGGGCCTGTGCACGCCCGACCAGCACGGTGACATCCATGCCGCCGAGGTCGCCGCCCAGACCGGCGTACCCCTCATCGGCTCGACGCTCATGAGCGACCCGCTCGAGGACGTGGCGGCCGCTGCCGGCTCCACGCCGAAGTGGTTCCAGCTCTACACGCCGAAGAACCGGGAGCTCGCCGCCAGCCTGGTGAAGCGCGCCGAGAAGGCCGGCTACGACGCGATCGTCGTGACCCTGGACACCTGGGTGCCGGGCTGGCGTCCGCGCGACCTGGCGAGCGGCAACTTCCCCCAGCTGCGCGGCAAGGCGTTGGCCAACTACACCTCCGACCCGGTGTTCGCCGAGATGACCGGGCCCGACCCGGACCCGGGCACCACCGTCATGACCTGGGTCGGCACCTTCGGCAACCCGCTCACGTGGGACGACCTGCCGTGGTTGCGCTCGCTGACCGACCTGCCGCTCGTGCTCAAGGGCATCTGCCACCCCGACGACGCCCGTCGCGCTCTCGACGGGGGCGTGGACGGGATCTACTGCTCCAACCACGGCGGCCGTCAGGCCAACGGCGGGGGAGCGGCGCTCGACTGGCTGCCCGGCGTGGTCGACGCGGTCCGCTCCCACCCGACCCGTTCGTCGGCTCCGGTGGTCTTCGACTCCGGGGTCCGCACGGGCGCCGACGTCGTGAAGGCCGTCGCGCTCGGCGCCGACGCGGTCGCGGTCGGCCGGCCCTACGTCTACGGGCTGGCCCTCGGTGGCGTGCCCGGCGCCGTGCACGTGCTGCGCTCGCTGCAGGCCGAGGCCGACCTGATCATGGGTGTCGACGGCTATCCCACCCTGGCCGACCTGACCCCCGACGCGCTCAGGAGGCTCCCCGCGTGAACCACCCTCCCCACGTCCGCTGCTCCTTCGCGCACCGAGGCCTCGATACGCCGGTCGCGAGCTCCTTCGTCGCTCGCGCGGCTACTCGACCTCCCCGCGTGATCCACCCCCTCGCAAGCTCGGGGGTGGCGCGGTGACCTTCGGCGCCCGTTTTCATGCTGCCCTCGCCGCGCGGGGACCGTTCTGCGTGGGCATCGACCCGCACGCTGCCCTGCTGCACGAGTGGGGCCTCGACGACGACGTCGCCGGGCTGGAGCGGTTCGCGCTGTCGGTGGTGGAGGCCGTGGCGCCGCTGTGCTCGGTCGTCAAGCCCCAGTCAGCCTTCTACGAGCGGTTCGGCTCGCGCGGGGTGGCCGTGCTCGAGCGGGTGATCGCCGAGTCGCGGGCAGCCGGCGCCCTGGTGCTCCTCGACGTGAAGCGCGGCGACATCGGCTCGACCTCCCAGGCCTACGCCGACGCCTACCTCGACCCGGCCAGCCCGCTGGCCTCGGACGCGGTCACCGTGAGCCCCTACCTCGGGTTCGGCTCGCTGGACCCGTTCGTCGAGACCGCCCGGCGTCACGACGCGGGGCTCTTCGTGCTGGCCCTCACCTCCAACAAGGAGGGACCCGAGGTGCAGCACGCCGTGGTCGACACGGGCGAGAGCGTCGGGGAGCGGATGATCGGGCACCTGCGCGCGCTCAACGCCGACGCAGCGCCGCTCGGCTCCTTCGGCGCGGTCGTCGGCGCCACGATCGGTGACACCGGCCTCGACTTCTCCTTCAACGGCCCGATCCTGGCGCCCGGCTACGGCGCGCAAGGCGGCACACCGGCCGACATCCGCCGCATCTTCGGTGCCGCCACCGCCCACGTCGCGCCGAGCTCGTCGCGCGAGGTGCTGCGCGCAGGTCCTGACCACGGGGCCATGCAGGACGCCGTACGCCGGGCCAACGACGCGCTGCGCGAGCTCGCGTGAGCGCCCCCGAAGGCCCCGACGACGTACCGGACGACACGTTCGAGGACGCGTCCAGCGAGGTCCCTGCCGACGAGCCCGCCGAGAGGACTGAGCCCGAGCCCACGCCTCGGCGCGGCGTGACACGGTTCCTCGGGCTCGGTCTCGCCGCCGCGATCGCTGCGGTGGTGGTCGTGGTCGTCGTGGTGACCCGCGAGGAGGACCCGTTCGAGCGCTACTGCGCCGAGGTCCGCACCCAGCAGACGCCGCTCACCGAGGCTGCAGCCCAGGGTGCGCCGCAGGCACTGTTGCTGGCCCTGCCCAGCTTCGAGCGACTCAGCGAGGTCGCTCCCGACGACCTCGTGGACGAGTGGGCGATCGTGGTCCAGCGGATCTCGCGCCTGGAGGCGGCGATCGACGCCGCGGGCATCGACGTCGCCACCTACGACCCGGCGAAGCCGCCCGAGGACCTGACCGACGCCGACCAAGCACGCCTCACGTCCGCGGCGAGCGGGTTGTTGTCGCCGGCCATGAAGAACGCCCTCGACGCGGTGCAGCAGCAGGCGCGCGACGTGTGCAAGACGCCCCTGAGCCTGTGAGGCCGTGGGCCCGCGTGCCCACCGAGGAGCCGGCGCGCGCCCACGTGCTGAACGTCATGGGGCCGGACGTTGCCGCTAGGACGACCTCTGACTAGATTGACACCGCAGCGGCACGCTCTGGCCGTCGAACCGATCCGAAGGACCTGCTCACGTGGCATTGCCCCCGCTGACCCCCGAACAGCGCCAGGCTGCGCTCGACAAGGCTGCGGCCTCGCGTCGTGAGCGGGCCGAGATCAAGAACCGGCTCAAGAACTCCGGCGGCTCCATCCTCGACGTCCTCGCCCAGGGCCAGACCAACGAGGTCATCGGCAAGATGCGGGTCATCGACCTGCTGCAGTCGATGCCGGGCCTGGGCAAGGTCCGCGCGCGCCAGGTCATGGAGCGTCTCGGCATCGCCGAGTCACGTCGGGTCCGCGGGCTCGGCACCAAGCAGGTCGCCGCGCTGCAGCGCGAGTTCGCTCCCGACAACTCGTGAGGAAGCTCGTCGTCCTGGCCGGACCGACCGCCGTGGGCAAGGGCACGGTGGCTGCCGCCGTACGCGCGACCCACGACGACGTGTGGATCTCGGTGTCGGTGACCACCCGCCCCCCGCGCCCCGGTGAGATCGACGGCGTGCACTACCACTTCATCAGCGACGAGGAGTTCGACCGCCTCATCGCCGAGGACCAGCTGCTGGAGTGGGCCACCGTGCACCGCTCCGCCCGCTACGGCACCCCGCGCGGTCCGGTCGAGCAGGCGCTGGCCGCCGGGCGCCCGGCGATGCTGGAGATCGACCTGCAGGGCGCGCGCCAGGTGCGCCACACGATGCCGTCGGCGGTCCTGGTCTTCCTCAAGCCCCCGTCGTGGGAGGAGCTGGTGCGCCGGCTCGTCGGCCGGGGCACCGAGACCCCCGAGCAACGAGAGCGCCGACTGGCCACGGCCCGCGAGGAACTGGCCGCCGAGAGCGAGTTCGACGTCACCATCGTCAACCACGAAGTTCACGCTGCGGCCGACGAGTTGGTAGCCTTGATGATGCTCGACGCCTGAGGATCTCTCCGGCACCCCTGAGCACTCTCCGGGATCGCTCTCCGGACCACCCGAACAACTCTGTGAATCTGTGAGGCTGACGCGTGTCTGCGCCCAACATCGCCGCTGAAGGCGTGACCAACCCGTCGATCGACGACCTGCTCACCAAGACCGACAGCAAGTACAAGCTGGTGCTCTACAGCGCCAAGCGCGCTCGCCAGATCAACGCCTACTACTCCCAGCTCGGCGAAGGCCTGCTGGAGTACGTCGGCCCGCTCGTGGACACCCACGTGCAGGAGAAGCCGCTCTCGATCGCGCTGCGCGAGATCGCTGACGACAAGCTCACCTGCGAGGACGTGGACCCCGCCGAGCTCGCCGCCGAGGAGGCCGCTGCCAAGCAGGCCGCGCTCGACGCCTCCTTCACCGCCGGCGAGTGAGCAGGACCCACTCCTGAGCACGAACGGCACTTCTGAGGCCGGGACCCCGACGGGGTCCCGGCCTGCTGTTCGTCCGCACGTCGTCCTCGGCGTCGCCGGCGGGATCGCCGCCTACAAGGCCTGCGAGCTGCTCCGCCGCCTCACCGAGTCCGGCCACGACGTCACCGTGGTCCCGACCGCCTCGGCGCTGGAGTTCGTCGGCGCCCCCACGTGGGCGGCGCTGTCCGGCAAGCCGGTCGCCGCTGACGTGTGGTCGGCGGTGCACGAGGTGCCCCACGTGAGGATCGGCCAGCAAGCCGACCTCGTCGTCGTCGCGCCGGCCACCGCCGACCTGATGGCCAAGGCCGCCCACGGCCTCGCCGACGACCTCCTGACCAACACCCTGCTCACGGCTCGCTGCCCGGTGGTGCTCGTCCCGGCGATGCACACCGAGATGTGGGAGCACGCCGCCACCCAGGCCAACGTCGCCACCCTGCGCTCGCGGGGGACCCTCGTCGTCGAGCCGGCCGAGGGCAGGCTGACCGGCGCTGACACCGGCAAGGGACGGCTGCCCGAGCCGGCCGCGATCTTCGAGCTGTGTCGTGAGGTCCTCGCTCGTGGCGAGGCGGCGCCGATGCTCGATCTCGCCGGACGTCACGTGGTCGTCTCGGCCGGCGGCACCCGCGAGTACCTCGATCCGGTGCGCTACCTCGGCAACCGTTCCTCGGGGCTCCAGGGGTATGCGCTGGCCCGCGCCGCGGCCGCCCGCGGCGCCGAGGTGACCCTGATCGCTGCCAACGTGACGCTGCCCGACCCGGCCGGCGTCACGCTGGTGCGCGTCGAGACGACCGCAGAGCTGCGCGAGGAGGTCGTCGCCGCTGCCAAGGACGCCGACGCCGTGGTGATGGCGGCGGCCCCGGCCGACTTCCGACCGACGCAGGTGAGCGCGGCGAAGATCAAGAAGAGCGCCGACGGCGCCGCGCCGGCCATCGAGCTGGTGCAGAACCCCGACATCCTCCACGAGATCGCGACCGACCGCTCCCGCGCCGGCTCCGTCATCGTGGGCTTCGCCGCCGAGACCGGCGACGCCACCGGCTCGGTCCTCGACCTGGCCCGCGCCAAGCTGGCGCGCAAGGGCTGCGACCTCCTGGTCGTCAACGACGTCAGCGGTGGCGCGGTGTTCGGCAGCCCCGACAACGAGGCCGTCGTGCTGGGCAGCGACGGACGTTCCACCGACGTACCGCACGGCACGAAGGCCGCTCTGGCGCACGTCATCTGGGACGAGGTCGTCCGCCGACTCGACTGACGGTGGGGCGCGACTCGCGGAGCTGCTCCGCGATTCGGTCTGTGAGACGCCGGTCTTGCATATTGGTCCTTACCTAAACTGTGGGACCGGCCTTGGGCCCCCTCTACGAGAGCGAGAAATGACTGTGGCTGGACGCCTCTTCACCTCGGAGTCCGTGACCGAGGGTCACCCCGACAAGATCGCTGACCGGATCAGCGACACGATCCTCGACTACCTGATGGAGCACGACTCCGACAAGGAGAACCTCCGCGTCGCCGTCGAGACCCTCCTGACCACCGGCCTCGTGGTCGTGGCCGGCGAGGTCCGCACCAACGCCTACGCGCCGATGGCCGACCTCGTGCGCGCCGCCATCCTCGACATCGGCTACGACTCCTCCGAGAAGGGCTTCGACGGAACGACCTGCGGCGTCCAGGTCGCCATCGGTGGCCAGTCGGTCGACATCGCCGCGGGCGTGGACCAGGGCATCGAGGCCCGCGTCGGCGACTCCGAGGACGAGCTCGACCAGCGCGGCGCCGGCGACCAGGGCCTGATGTTCGGCTACGCCTGCGACGACACGGCCGTGCTGATGCCGCTGCCGATCGTGATGGCCCAGCGCCTGGCCGAGAAGCTCACCGAGGTGCGCAAGAACGGCACGATGGACAACCTGCGGCCCGACGGCAAGACCCAGGTCACCATCGAGTACGACGAGAACGACACCCCGGTCCGCGTCGACACCGTCGTGCTGTCGACGCAGCACTCCGAGGACACCGACCTCACCAAGCTCGAGGCCGAGATCAAGCAGAACGTCATCGACCCGGTGCTCGCCGACTTCGACCTGCCCTCCGAGGGCTACCGCCTGCTCGTCAACCCCACCGGTCGCTTCGTCACCGGTGGCCCGATGGGTGACGCCGGTCTGACCGGCCGCAAGATCATCGTCGACACCTACGGCGGCATGGCTCGTCACGGTGGCGGTGCCTTCTCCGGCAAGGACCCGTCCAAGGTCGACCGCTCGGCTGCCTACGCGATGCGCTGGGTCGCCAAGAACGTCGTGGCCGCCGGCCTCGCGCGCCGCTGCGAGGTGCAGGTCGCCTACGCGATCGGCAAGGCGCAGCCCGTGGGTGTGTTCGTGCAGACCTTCGGCACCGGCATCGTCTCCGACGAGCTCATCCAGAAGGCCGTCCTCGACGTCTTCGACCTGCGTCCGGCCGCGATCCTGCGTGACCTCGACCTGCTCCGCCCGATCTACGCCCAGACCTCGGCGTACGGTCACTTCGGTCGTGAGCTGCCCGACTTCACCTGGGAGCGCACCGACCGCGCCGACGCGCTGAAGGCTGCTGTCGACGCCTGAGGGCCCGTGGGGGGTGGGGGTCACCCCGCCCCCCACCCCACCGTCGGCGCCCGCTGGTAGACATCAGCGCATGAGCGACGACGAGATCTCGATGCAGGAGCAGCCTGAGCTCCTGCCCGGGATGGTGCGTACGACGCTGCGCCAGTCGCAGGCCAAGGCCCGCGCCACCCGAGCGCGCAAGGTCGCCGAGGCCGCGATCACCTCGACCCTGCCGGTCGCGCGGGTGCTCGTCGACGTCACCCTCGCCCACCTCGATCGCACCTTCGACTACGCGGTGCCGGAGTCGATGGCCGAGGCCGCCCAGCCCGGCACCCGGGTCAAGGTCCGCTTCGCGGGCCAGGACGTCGACGGCTACCTCGTGGCCCGCGCCGAGCACAGCGACCACCCGGGCGCCCTCGCACCGCTGCGCCGCGTGGTCAGCGCCGAGCCGGTGCTGAGCCCGGCGGTCGCCGAGCTCGTGGGCGACCTCGCTGCTCGCTACGCCGGCGTCCGTTCCGACCTGCTGCGCCTCGCCGTCCCGCCGCGCCATGCCACCAGCGAGAAGGCCGTCACGCCGGCCGAGCCGGCGTTGGTGACGCCACCGACCCCCGCGACGCCGGGCTGGGCCGACTACCCCCACGGCGAAGCCTTCCTGGCCCACCTCGCCGACGGAGGTGCGCCACGCGCGGTCTGGTCGGCAGCCCCGGGGGAGGACTGGCCGGCCCGGCTCGCCGAGGCTGCCGCGGCCACCCTCGCGCACGGACGCGGCGCGCTCATCTGCGTGCCCGACCGCAAGGACGTCGCCCGGGTCGATGCCGCTCTGGGGTCCCTGCTCGGGCCCGACCACCACGTGTGCCTGACCGCCGACGCCGGCCCCGCCAAGCGCTACCGCGACTTCCTGGCGGTCTCGCGCGGCGCTCGGCGCATCGTCGTCGGCACCCGCGCTGCGGCCTTCGCCCCGGTGCACGACCTGGGCCTGGTCGCGCTCTGGGACGACGGCGACGACCTGCATGCCGAGCCCCGCGCGCCATACCCCCACTCCCGCGAAGTGATCCTGCTCCGGGCCGAGCGAGAGGGCGCCGCCGCCCTGCTGGGCGGGTTCTCACGCAGCGTCGAGAGCGACTACCTCCTCCGCACCGGCTGGGCCCACGACCTGGTCCCCGCCCGTGAGGACCTTCGCCGCCGGGTGCAGATCGCGGTGACCGGGGCCAGCGAGGTCGAGCGCAGCCGGGACTCCTCCGGCGGGGGCGCTCGCATCCCGCACGAGGTCCACGCCCTCCTGCGCACGGCCCTGGCCGAGGGCCCGGTCCTCGTCCAGACCCCCCGGGCGGGCTATGCGTTGGCCCTGGCCTGCGAGCGCTGCCGCACGCCGGCGCACTGTGCGTCCTGCAACGGCCCGCTGGGGCTCACCTCCGCCACCTCGGCCCCGTCGTGCCGGTGGTGCGGCACGTCCGCCGCCGGGTGGACCTGCACCGAGTGCGGGGCGCGGGGGCTGCGCGCACCCGTCCTCGGCGACCTCCGCACCGCCGAAGAGCTCGGTCGAGCCTTCCCCACGGCCCTGGTCCGCACGTCGGCCGGGGAGCACGTCCTGGCGGAGGTCGACGAACGGCCCGCGATCGTGGTGGCCACCCCGGGAGCGGAGCCGATCGCCGTGGGCGGCTACCGCGCCGTGGTGCTGCTCGACACGTGGTTGCTGCTCGGTCGCGACGACTCCCGCGCCGAGGAGGAGGCTTTGCGCAGATGGAGCAACGCGGTCGGGCTGGTCGGTCCGGGCGGGCGCGCCCTGGCTGTCGGAGAGCCTGCCCACCCGGCGCTCCAGGCCCTGGTCCGGTGGGACCAGGCCGGTTATGCGCGCCGCACCTCCGACGAGCGGCAGCAGGCGCGGCTGCCTCCCGCCGTCCGTCTGGCCACCATCACCGGCGAGGCGGGTGCGGTCGACGACGTCCTGACGCTGCTCCAGCCCGGCGACCACGTGGAGGTGCTCGGTCCGGTGCCGGCGGCTGACGGCGAGGAGCGGGTGGTCCTGCGCACACCCAGGGCCCGGGGTGCCGAGCTGGCGACTGCCCTCGGCGACCTGCAACGCCTGCGCTCGGCGCGCAAGCTCGATGCGGTGCGCATCCAGGTCGATCCGGTGAGCCTGTGACCACGCGGGAACCACGCAGCGCCACCGCGCGTCTCATCGACATGCCCATCCGGTCGACCTTGCGTGCTCCTGGCCTCGCCGTCACGGCGCTGGCCGGTCTGCTGACCCTCGCCGGCTGCGGGGACGTGTCCGACCCGGCAACCGGCACCGACCCGGCGCCCACGTCGAGCACCAGCGACGCCCTGGACCCCACGACCACGACGACTCCACGTGCCTTCGCCCACCCGACCGGCGCCGACGACGTCGTGCTCCGCATCAAGCGGGGAGGCGGTTTCGTCCCGGTCGAGTACTCCTTCACCGACGTCCCGCTCTTGCTGGCCACCGGTGACGGGCGCATCTTCCTGCCGTCCGACGACGACGGCGCGACCCGGCTCCGGGGTCTGCGGGTGGTGCAGACCGGTGAGACCGGGCTCCAGCAGCTCCTGGCGCTGGCCGAGCAGCACCGCCTGCTCCGCAGCCCGCCGCCCTACGACAGGGAGGAGCCCTACGTCACCGATGCCTCGACCACCGTCGTGCTCCTGAGCGCCGACGGCGAGACCTACGAGCACAGCGCCTACGCGTTGGGCCTGGGCGGGCCTCCCGAGCCCGGGCCGGGCGCCGGCTCCACCGAGCCGGGCGCGCGGGGCGAGCTCGCTGCCTTCATCGCCGAAGCGATCGCCCTGTTCGACGACGCACCCGGCACGGCGTACGAGCCCGCCGAGGTCAGCCTGCTCGTCGAGGCTTTCGGAGGGGAGCCGGGCGAGCGCTCGACGGTGCGTGACTGGACCGCACCGATCGACCTCGCCGACGTCCCCGGCTGCGCCACGGTGCCGGCCGGCGAGATCCCTGCCCTGCTCGACGGGGCCGACTACTCCACCTACGTCCGCCAGGACACGATCGTCTACACGGTCTCGGCCGTCGCGGTCCTGCCCGGTGAGGAGCCGTGCGGGCCGCCGTCCTGACCGGCGGGCCGACCGGCGCCTGCACGCGCCCGCTGTCACCCTCCTAGACTGGCCCGGACATCCGACCCAGAGGAGATTCGTGGCGATCCAGCCCATCCGGCTCTTCGGCGACCCGGTCCTGCGCACGTCTGCGCTCGAGGTCGTCGACTTCGACAAGGAGCTGCGCACCCTTGTCGCCGACCTCACCGACACCATGCTCGAGGCTCCCGGCGCAGGCCTCGCCGCGCCCCAGATCGGCGTCGGACTGCGCGTCTTCACCTGGAACGTCGACGGCGAGCTCGGTCACCTGATCAACCCCGACCTGAGCCTGTCCGAGGAGATCCAGGACGGCCCCGAGGGGTGCCTGTCGCTGCCGGGGCTCACCTATGACTGCAAGCGCGCGCTCTCGGTGGTAGCCCGTGGGTTCAACATGCACGGCGAGCCGGTGACCATCGAGGGTTCCGACCTGCTCGCCCGTGCGATCCAGCACGAGACCGACCACCTCGACGGCGTCCTCTTCCTCGACCGGCTCGACACCGACGCCCGCAAGGCCGCGATGCGTGAGATCCGGGAGTCCGAGTGGTTCGGGCTCGAGCGGCCCACCGTCAAGATCAGCCCCCACGCCACCCGCGGACTCGGGATCTGAGGCGGCCATGAGACTCGTCTTCGCCGGCACCCCCGAGGTGGCCGTGCCCGCCCTGAACGCCATCGCCGACTCCGACCACGATCTGGTGGGCGTCGTGACCCGCCCCGACGCACCGTCGGGTCGGGGCCGCAAGCTCGTCGCGAGCCCCGTCGCCCTGCGGGCCGAGGAGCTGGGTCTGCCCGTGCTCAAGCCCGAGCACCCCCGCGACCCCGAGTTCCAGGCCCAGCTGCGTGAGCTGGCTCCCGACTGCTGCCCGGTCGTGGCCTACGGCGCGCTGCTGCCCGAGTCGGCGCTGGAGATCCCGCCGCTCGGCTGGGTCAACCTGCACTTCTCCTGCCTCCCCGCCTGGCGGGGAGCCGCTCCCGTGCAGCACGCCATCTGGGCCGGTGACGAGGTCACCGGCGCCACGACGTTCCGCATCGTCAAGGCCATGGACGCGGGCCCGACGTTCGGGGTGATGACCGAGCGGATCCGTCCCACCGACACCGCCGGTGACCTGTTGGGCCGGCTCGCCGAAGGCGGCGCCGGGCTCCTCGTCGCCACGCTCGACGGCCTGGAGACCGGTGACCTCATCGCCCTCGAGCAGCCCACCGACGGCGTCAGCTTCGCGCCCAAGATCCTCGTCGAGGACGCCGCGATCGACTGGAGCGAGCCGGCCACCGCGATCGACCGCCGCATCCGGGCCTGCACGCCCGGTCCCGGGGCCTGGTCGCTCCACGAGGGCGAGCGGATCAAGATCGGTCCGATCCAGCTGACCGACCCGGAGGCCGGGCTGCGTCTGCCCCCGGGTGAGCTGGCGGTCGGCAAGCGCGACGTCCTGGTCGGCACGGGCACCTACGCGGTGCTCCTCGACGAGGTCAAGCCGTTCGGCAAGAAGCTGATGAACGCCGCCGACTGGGCCCGCGGTGCTCGCCTCGAGTCCGGCACCCGTCTCGGAGACACCCCGTGAGCGCGCCGGTGACCGGCCCGGCGTCGCTGCTCGGTGCGCTGCGAGCACCTCGTCATGGCTGAGGCGAGGGACAAGCGGGCCCGGCCATCGCGCACGGCAACCGCGGCGCCCCGCACCCGTCGAGCACGCAAGGACGTCGACGTGCCGCGGCTGGCGGCGTTCCAGGTGCTCAAGACGGTGCGCGTCGACGACGCCTACACCAACCTGGTCCTGCCGGCGGTGATCGCGCACTTCGAGCTCGAGCCGCGCGACGCCGCCTTCGTGACCGAGCTCGCCTCGGGCACGATCCGTTGGCGGGGCACCTACGACGCGATCCTGGCCGCGTGCCTCGACCGTCCGCTGACCAAGGTCGAGGACAAGGCCCTCGACGTCTTGCGGCTGGGTGCCCACCAGCTGCTGGCGATGCGCGTGCCCACCCACGCCGCGATCAGCACCTCGGTCGACCTGGCCCGCGTCGTGGTCAGCGAGGGCGCCGCGGGCTTCACCAACGCGGTGCTGCGCAAGGTCTCGGCCCACGACCTCGAGACCTGGATCGCGAAGGTCGCCCCCGACCCCGCCCGCGACCCGCAGCGGTACGCCGAGGTCGCGTTCAGCCACCCCGCGTGGGTGGTCGACGAACTGCGCAAGGCGGTGGGCACCGAGGAGTGGTTCGAGGCCCTGGCCGCCGACAACGAGCCCCCGAAGGTCACTCTCGTCGCCCGCCCGGGCCGCTCCACGCGTGAGGAGCTGCCCGGCACCCCCACGCCGTACTCGCCCTACGGCGTCGTGCTCGACGGCGGCAACCCGGCCGCGGTGCCCGCCGTGGCCGCCGGCCGCGCCGGGGTCCAGGACGAGGGCTCCCAGCTGGTCGCCACCGTCCTGGCGCGCGCCGACGTCGCCGACGACGACCGCCGCTGGCTCGACCTGTGTGCCGGCCCGGGAGGCAAGGCCGGTCTGCTGGCAGCCCTGGCCGCTCAGCAGGGCGCCGGCGTGCTCGCGGTCGAACGACAGCCGCACCGGTCCCGGCTCGTGGCTCGCACCCTCGCCGGTGCCGACGGCGTGCTCGGGATCGTCACCGCTGACGGTGTCCGTCCGCCGCTGCGCTCCGCCTCCTTCGACCGAGTGCTGGTCGACGCCCCCTGCACCGGGCTCGGCGCGCTCCGCCGCCGGCCCGAGGCGCGGTGGCGACGCAAGCCCGGCGACCTGCTCACGCTCGTGCTGCTCCAGCGCCAGCTCCTCGACTCAGCCCTCGGGCTCGTCCGCCCCGGGGGAGTCGTGGTCTACGCCACCTGCTCACCGGTCACCGCCGAGACCGCCGAGGTGGTGAGCTCGGTGCTCGGCGCCCGCAACGACGTCGTGCTCGAGGACGCCACGGCACTCCTGCCGGAGGTCCCCGACTGCACCGGACCGCTCCCCGGCACCGTGCAGCTGTGGCCCCACCGGCACGGCACCGACGCGATGTTCGTCGCCCTGCTGCGCAAGACCTGACGAGAGCGCGGCTCCTGTGGAACTGGTGGCCTCCTGGCCGAGTCGCATGGACCTCGCTGACGTCTCCCGGTGGGCGGTGCGCGTCGAAGGCCTGGGCTTCGACACGATCCACGTGCCCGAGACGATCCACGACCCCTTCTCCGTCGCCGCCCTGATGCTCCAGGCGACCCGGACCATCACGGTGCGCACGAGCATGGTCGTCGCCTTCGCGCGCAGCCCGATGGTGACCGCGTACGCCGCCTGGGGGCTCGCCAAGATGTCGCAGGGCCGGTTCCAGCTCGGGCTGGCCTCGCAGGTGCGCGGCAACATCGTGGGCCGGTTCTCCGCGGCCTGGTCCGACCCGGCAGCACAGCTGGGCGACTACGTCGGCTCGGTGAGAGCGATCTTCACCGCGTTCGCGACAGGGGAGCAGCTCCACCATGAGGGCACCCACTACCGCTTCGACCGGCTCCAGCCCTACTTCAACCCCGGACCGCTCGCGCACCGTGCGCCGACTCTCTGGACCGGCGGGGTCAACCGCCGGATGTGCGAGCTCGCGGGCGCGGTGGCCGACGGGTT
The DNA here is from genome assembly GCA_963760515.1 of uncultured Actinomycetota bacterium. Lineage (GTDB taxonomy): Bacteria > Actinomycetota > Actinomycetes > Propionibacteriales > Nocardioidaceae > Nocardioides. Next base: position 33,919 of record CAVXDL010000012.1, on the reverse strand, counting down.
CGTGTGCCATCCGACGAGCTCCCACCCCGAGGTCCTGGCCTCCACCGTGCTGCCGGCGCTCGCCGCGGGCGCGCACGGCGCCGGCCGTGCGCCCGAGGACCTCGCGATCGTGGTCGGGCCCCAGCCGATCATGGCGGCGTCGCCGGACCGGCTCGCGTCGGCCTTCGAGGCGCGCCGAGCCGAGCTGGGTTTCCTCTTCAGCACACCCGCTTACTGGCACCAGCTGGAGCTCCTCGGCGTCGAGCAGGTCGGGGAGGCCCTCGGGGACATGGCGCGGCGCTCGGACTGGACCGAGCTGGCCACCCATCTCTCGGACGAGACCATGCGCGTCCTGGTCCCGCACGGGCTCTACGACGAGATCCCGGGCGTGCTGGAGCAGTGGTACGCCGGCCTCTGCTCGGGGATCGCGCTGGCGGTGCCCGAGGACGACCGCGACGACGGCGCCCTGCGCGACCTCGTCGCCCGCTCACGAGCGATCGCGCCCGCGCCCCGACTACGGTGAGACCCGTGGCCACCAAGTCCCCGTCGACCGAGATCGAGGTCGACGACCGGGTCATCCGGATCAGCAACCCCGACCGGGTCTACTTCCCCGAGAGCGGCGCCACCAAGCTCGACCTCGTCGAGTACTACCTGGCCGTCGGTCCGGGCATCGTCAACGCGCTCTACGAGCGGCCGTGCATGCTGCACCGCTTCCCCAAGGGGCTGGCGGGCGAGAAGGTGCACCAGAAGCGGATCCCTCACGGCGCGCCGCCATGGGTGGAGACCGTGCAGCTGCACTTCCCCCGCTGGAACCGCACCGCCGACGAGCTCTGCGTCACCGAGCTGGGCTCGGTGATCTGGGCGGTGCAGATGTCGACGGTGGAGTTCCACCCGTGGAACAGTCGCCGCGGGCACACCGAGGAACCCGACGAGTGGCGCATCGACCTCGACCCGGGGCCCCTGTCGGACTACGCCCAGGTACGCCGGGTGGCCGACGTCGTCCACGAGGTCCTCGACGAGCTCGGCGCGGTCGGCTACCCCAAGACCAGCGGCGGCTCCGGTCTCCACGTCTACGTCCGGATCCGGCCCGACCACGGCCACCAGGCCGTACGGCGCGCCGCGCTCGCCTTCGCCCGCGAGATCGAACGTCGTGCGCCCGACGACGTCACCACCGCCTGGTGGCGCAAGGACCGCGACCCCCACCACCTCTTCGTCGACTACAACCAGAACGCCCGCGACCACACGATCGCTGCGGCCTACTCGGTGCGGGGAGTGCCGGATGCACGGGTCAGCGCACCCGTGCGCTGGGAGGAGATCGACGAGGCCGACCCCCACGACTTCACGATCTTCACGATGCCGGCTCGCTTCGCCGAGCTCGGCGACCTGCACGCCGACATCGACGACCATGTCTTCGACCTCGCACCGCTCCTGGAGTGGGCCGATCGTGACGAGGCCGAGGGTGCCGAGCCACCGGTCGACCCCGAGCCGGCCGAGGAAGCGGAGGCAGGGCCGGCATGAGAGGCACCTGGAACGACCTCAACCGCCGGCTCACCGGCGCGATCCTGGCCCTCGACCTCGATGACGCGCTCCTGATCGCCGAGCGGCAGGAGCCCGGGCGCCGCAGCTTCTTCGGGAAGCGAGCCGCACCGGGGCCGCGCCGGTTCGTGCAGGTCACCGCCACCCGCGACTGCCTGATCGGTGAGTGCGTCGGGTCGACGTCGTTCGGCGGGGCCTGGGAGATGTCGCCCGAGACCGAGGCGACCCTCGAGCGCCAGGGCTGGGAGCGACCGTGGTCGCCGGAGTACCCCACCTACCAGCGGCAGCACCAGCTGGTCTCGGCCCCGCGACTGGCCCTGGCCACCGTCCGAGCGCTCGAGACGCTCGGCTGCGAGATGGCCGACCTCGAGGTCGAGCTCCTCCGCGAGGAGCCGGGCGACTGAGCCGTCGGTCCGGTCACTACCCTCGGTGTTGTGGGTATCCAGATCACGCCGAGCATCCTGAACGCCGACTTCGCCGACCTCGGAGCCGAGGTGGGACGCATCAGCAGCGCCGACTGGGTGCACGTCGACGTCATGGACAACCACTTCGTGCCCAACCTGACCTTCGGTCCCACGATGGTCGAGGCGCTGGCGCGCAGCACCGAGATCCCGCTCGATGCCCACCTGATGATCTCCGACGTCGACCGGCACGCGCTGGCCTACGTCGATGCCGGGTGTGGGTCGGTGACCTTCCACGTGGAGGCCGCTGCTGCTCCGGTGCGCCTCGCTCGCGAGATCCGGGCCGGCGGGGCGCGGGCCAGCATGGCGCTCAAGCCCGCCACGCCGATCGAGCCCTACGAGGACCTGCTGCCCGAGCTCGACATGCTGCTGATCATGACCGTGGAGCCGGGCTTCGGCGGTCAGAAGTTCCTCGACCTGTGCCTGCCCAAGATCCGTCGTGCCCGCGCGATGCTCGACAAGCACGGCATCGAGACCTGGCTGCAGGTCGACGGCGGGGTCTCGCTGGAGACGATCGAGCGGTGCGCCGAGGCCGGGGCCGACACGTTCGTCGCGGGCAGTGCGGTCTACTCCGCCGACGACCCGGACGCGATGGTCGCCTCGCTGCGCGCGAGCGCCGAGGCTGCCGCGGCTCGCTGACGCGACCGGCAGCCGGCGATGAGCGGGTACGACGGACTCCGCGCACCCTTTCCGCTGCGCCGCCACCAGCGCGAGGCGCTCGCCGCGCTCGCTGCCGCGCGCTCGCGGGGCCGCCGCCGCTCCTGGGTGGTGCTCCCACCCGGAGCGGGCAAGACGCTCGTGGGGCTGGAGACGATCCGGCTCGAAGGGCTTCCTGCGGTCGTGCTGAGCCCGAACACCGCGATCCAGGGCCAGTGGGTGCGCGGCTGGGAGTCATTCGGCGCGGACGCCTCGGCCGGCACCGATCGCGAGCTCCGGTGCCCGGTGACCGCCCTGACCTATCAGTCGCTGGCGGTCTTCGACCGCGATCGGGAGGTCGACGAGGTCGACGAGGTCGACGAGGAGCCCGCCGGTGAACCGGTGGTCCGCGAGATCGACCGTCTCCACCGCAACGGGCGCGACCTGGTGCAGCGGTTGCAGCACCTCGGCCCGTTCACGCTCGTGCTCGACGAGTGCCACCACCTCGTCGAGACGTGGGGCCGCCTGCTCGTCGACGTGCTCGAGCTCGTGCCGGAAGCCCGGGTGCTGGGCCTGACCGCCACCCCGCCGGGCTCCCTGACCGTCGATCAGGCCGCGGTGGTCGAGGAATTGTTCGGCGAGGCCGTGCACACCACGTCCATCCCGGCCGTGGTCAAGGAGGGTCATCTCGCGCCGTTCGCCGACCTGGTCTGGCTCACCGAACCCACCGCCGCCGAGCAGCAGTGGCTCGCCGCTCAGCACGAACGCTTCGCCGAGCTCACCTCCTCGCTGCTGGACACGTCGTTCGGCTCCGTGCCGTTCCTGACCTGGATCGACCGACGCTTCGCCGGCGACCTGCCGTTCGCGCGGGTCGCCGCCCGGTCCCCGGAGCTGGGTGACGCCGCGCTCCGGATGGTCCACGCCGGGCTGCTGCGGCTCCCCGAGGAGGCGGTGGGCGCGACCGCCGAGCAGCACCGCCGACCCCCGACGGCCGACGACTGGGCGCTCCTCGTCGACGACTGGTACGACGGGTGCCTGGCCGGCAGCGCCGACGACCGCGACGTCGAGGTCGTCGAGCGGCTCCGGCAGGCGCTGCCGTCGGTCGGGTGGCAGCTCACCCGCACCGGCGTACGCCGCGGGCGCAGTCCGGTCGACCGGGTCCTGGCCCGCAGCGCGGCGAAGTCGCGAGCGCTCGTCGAGATCGTCGACGCCGAGCACCGCGCGCTGGGCGACCGCCTGGCCCTGCTCGTGGTCTGCGACCACGAGTCGGCCACCGCCACGATCTCGGCCTCGCTGACCGGTGTGGTCCCCACCGGCGCCGGTTCGGCCCGCCTCGCCCTGGCGCACCTGCTCGCCGATCCCGCCACCGCCGCGCTGAGTCCCCTCATGGTGACCGGGAAGACGGTCGCAGGAGCCCCGCGCACCCTGCACGACCTCCGCGAGCGCTGCCCGGACCTGGAGCTGAGCGTGGGCGAGCCGGACGCCGACGGCATCGCCGAGCTCACCGGCGCCTGGTCCACCCGCGACTGGGTGCCGGTCGTCACCGACCACTTCACCGCGCGGCGCTGCCAGGTGCTGGTGGGCACCCGGGCGCTGCTCGGCGAGGGCTGGGACGCGCCCTCCTGCACCGGACTGGTCGACCTCAGCACGACCACGACGCCCGGCAGCATCGTGCAGACGCGCGGCCGCACCCTGCGCCTGGACCCCGAGCACCCGGACAAGGTCGCGATCAACTGGACCGTGTGCGCGGTGAGCGACGCCCATCCTCGCGGGGACAACGACTGGCAGCGCACCGTGCGCAAGCACCAGGGCTACTTCGGGGTCGACGCCACCGGTGACGTCGTCGACGGGGTCGCCCACATCCACCCGGCGATGTCGCCGTTCGCCCCACCACCGTGCGACACCTTCGACGCGCTGAACGCCGCCCTCCTGGTGCGGGCCGAGGACCGCGGTGCGATCCGCGAGGCCTGGCGGGTGGGGGAGCCCTACGTCGACCAGGTCCGGCACGTGGTCTGGGTCCGCCCGCGGCGCGACCGCGCCCGTGCGGTGCTCCCCGACGTGCTCGGCACCCGCGACCCCTCCCGACCTGCTCCTGGCCGAGGAGGGTCTGGTCGGCCGTACGCCGGTCTGGCGAGGCGCCGCGGGTGCTCTCGCCCTCCTCGGCGGGGGCCTCGGTGCCTCGGCCGCGGTGGCCGGGTTGCCGCTGCTCTGGCCCGCGGCGGTCGCGGCAGCCGCAGGCGGGGCCGTCGCAGCGGGCAGACGGCGTCGCCGGCACCTGGACCACGCCACCGAGGAGCCGGACGTCGTCCGGCTCGCTCACGCGTTGGCCGACGGGCTCCTGGCTGCCGGACTGACCTCGGTGGGCGCTGAGTCGGTCGAGTGGCACCTGGACCGGGACAGCCGGGTGCGGCTCGTCCTCGAGGTCTCCGGCCCGCAGGCAGGGCCCGAGAGCGAGGTCTTCGCGGCGGCCCTGGCCGAGCTGGTGGGTCCGGTCGGTCGGCCCCGCTACCTCGCCGCGCGCCACGTGCGTGAGCCCACGTGGCACGACGCGGTGCTGCCGCTCGCCACCGTGCGACCCACCGGCGTCGTGTGGCACGCCGTACCGACGGTGCTGGGTGTCCGCGCCGCCCACGCACGCGCCTTCGAGCAGGCCTGGCGGCGATGGGTCGGCGGCGGCCCGGTCGTCTACACCGCCCGCCCCGAGGGGGCCGGCCTGCTGGCCGCGGCCCGCGGCCAGGACCCGCTCGACCCGGCCGCCGTCCTGCGGCTCGGCTGGCGTTGAGCGCGTCGGGAGTCGGCGCGGGACCACCGTGATGTGGACCACGTACGACGCGAGCCGATCTTGTGGCAGGCTTGTCCTCGACGAGCAATCAAGCTCGCGTGCTCTGGGGTCGGTGTAATTCCGAGCCGGCGGTGAAAGTCCGCGACCCGGCCGCAGCCAGCGGCCGGTTGACCAGGTGAGATTCCTGGACCGACGGTTAAAGTCCGGATGGGAAGCGCACGCAGGTGGATCGTCGACGTACCACGCCGTCTCGGTGGGGCTCGTCCGCGACCGTCGTCCCCGGAGTCCGTGAGCACGACCGGACCGGAGGACCCGATGGCGCCCAGCGACGCCGAGCGCGAAGCCATGGCGCGCGCCCTGGCGCTGGCGGCGAGCCCCGGAGTCCCGCTGGGCCCCAACCCCCGGGTCGGCTGCGTGCTGCTCGCCGATGACGGCAGCACGATCGCCGAGGGCTACCACCGCGGCGCCGGCACGGCCCATGCCGAGGCCGATGCCCTCGCCCGCGCCGGGGACGCGGCCCGCGGAGCCACAGCCGTGGTGACCCTGGAGCCGTGCAACCACACCGGTCGCACCGGACCGTGCGCCACCGCGCTCGTCGAGGCCGGCGTACGACGCGTCGTCCTCGCCCAGGCCGATCCCAACCCGGTCGCCACCGGCGGCAGCGAGACCCTGCGCGCCGCGGGGATCGAGGTCGAGCAGGGGCTGATGGTCGACGAGGCGCGTGCGCTCAACCGTGTGTGGACCTTTGCCATGGTGCAGCGGCGCCCGTTCGTGACCTGGAAGTTCGCCACGACCCTGGACGGCCGCAGCGCTGCCGCCGACGGCACGTCGCGCTGGGTGTCGGGTCGAGCGGCCCGCCTGGACACCCACCGGCTGCGCGCGCTGTGCGACACGATGCTGGTCGGCTCCCACACCGTGGCCGTCGACGACCCGTTGCTGACCGTGCGCGACGCCGACGACCGACCCGCGCCGCACCAGCCGCTGCGGGTGGTGATGGGGGAGCGCGACCTCCCCGCCGACCGTCGCATCTTCGACGACCACGGCCCGAGCCTGCACCTGCGCACCCGCGACCCGCGGGTCGCTCTCGACGAGCTGTTCGCGCGGGACCGGCAGCACGTCTTCCTCGAGGGCGGGCCCACGCTGGCGGCCGCCTTCCTGGCTGCCGGGCTGGTCGACGAGATCGTCGTCTACGTGGCACCGATGCTGCTCGGATCGGGATCCAGTGCCGTGGGCGACCTCGGAATCACCACCATCGCCGGGGCGTTGCGTCCCACGGTCACCGACGTGACCGTGCTGGACGGCGTCGACGGCGAAGAGCCCGACGTGCGCTTCACCCTCACGCCCCACGCCCCTGGGAAGGACTGACCCATGTTCACCGGAATCGTCGAGGAGCTCGGCACCGTCGAGGCGGTCGAGCACCAAGGAGACGCGATCCGCCTCACCGTGCGCGCCTCGCTCGTGCTCGAGGACGCCGGGCTCGGCGACTCGATCGCGGTCAACGGCTGCTGCCTGACCGTGGTGAGCCACGACGGCCTCGTCTGGACCGCCGACGTCATGCAGGAGACGCTCGACAAGACCAGCCTGCAGGGCGTGCAGCCCGGCGACCGCGTCAACCTCGAGCGTGCCGTGACCGCCGAGAAGCGCCTCGGTGGCCACATCGTCCAGGGCCACGTCGACGCCGTGGGCCACGTGGTCCGACGTACGCCGAGCGAGCACTGGGAGGTCGTGGAGATCGCGATGCCGGCCGACCTGGGCCGCTACCTGGTCGACAAGGGCTCCATCACCGTCGACGGCGTCAGCCTGACCGTCGTCGAGGCCGGCCCCGACAGCTTCACCATCAGTCTCATCCCCGAGACCCTGGCCCGCACGACCCTCGGTCTGCGGCAGCCCGGCGACCGGGTCAACCTCGAGGTCGACATCCTCGCCAAGCACGTCGAGAAGCTGCTGGCCGCCCGCCTGGGTGTCGCCGGTCCTCACGAAGGAGCAACATCATGACCGAACCCCAGCACGTCGGGGTCCGCCTCGACTCCGTCGAGCGAGCGATCGCCGACATCGCCGCCGGCAAGGCCGTCGTGGTCGTCGACGACGAGGACCGCGAGAACGAGGGCGACATCATCTTCGCTGCCAGCAAGGCGACCCCGGAGCTGATGGCGTTCACGATCCGTCACTCCAGCGGTGTGATCTGCGTGCCGATGCCGAGCTACATGCTCGACCGGCTCGAGATCCCGCTGATGACCCCCCACAACAAGGACAAGCTGCGCACGGCGTACACGATCTCGGTCGACGCCCGCGACGGCGTCTCCACCGGCATCTCGGCCGCCGACCGCGCCCACACCGCTCGCGTGCTGGCCGACTCGGCCACCGAGCCGTGGGAGCTTACTCGCCCTGGGCACGTCTTCCCGCTGCGCTACCGCGAGGGTGGCGTGCTCATGCGCCGCGGACACACCGAGGCCGCAGTCGACCTCGCCACCCTCGCCGGCCTCACCCCGGCCGGGGTCCTGGTCGAGGTCGTCAACGACGACGGCACGATGAAGCGCGGCCCCGAGCTGCGCGAGTTCGCCGACGAGCACGACCTGGCGATGATCTCCATCGAGGACCTCGTGCGGTACCGCCGCCGTCACGAGAACCTCGTCGAGCGGGTGGCCGAGACCCGGCTGCCCACGCGCCACGGCGACTTCACCGCCTACGGCTACAAGATCACCATCGACGGCTCCGAGCACATCGCGCTGGTCTACGGCGACGTGACCGGCCCGGAGCCGGTGCTGACCCGGGTGCACTCGGAGTGCCTGACCGGCGACGTCTTCGGCAGCAGCCGCTGCGACTGCGGCCCCCAGCTGGACGAGGCGCTCGGTCGCATCGCCGAGGAGGGCCGCGGCGTGGTCGTCTACCTCCGTGGCCACGAGGGTCGCGGGATCGGCCTGGTCGCCAAGCTCCAGGCCTACCAGCTCCAGGACGGCGGACGCGACACCGTCGACGCCAACCTCGACCTGGGGCTGCCCGCCGACGCCCGTCACTACGGCACGGCCACCCAGGTGCTCAAGGACCTCAAGGTCGAGAGCGTGCGCCTGCTGACCAACAACCCCGACAAGATCCGCAGCTTGGAGGAGTACGGCGTGCCGGTGGCTGAGCGGGTCCCGCTGACGCCGCACCCCAACGACCACAACCTGACCTACCTGCTGACCAAGCGGGACCGGATGGGCCACCAGCTGCCTGACCTCGACCCGACCATCGCGCCCGGCGAGATCGCCGAGACCGACGGGGTGCCCTCATGAGCGGCCACGGTGCTCCCGTCCTCGAGCCGGTCGACGCCTCGTCGCTGCGTGTCGCCGTCGTCGCCGCCAGCTGGCACACGGTCGTCATGGACGGCCTGCTCGCCGGGGCCGCCAAGGCCTGCGCCGACTACGCCGTCACCGATCCGACGATCCTGCGCGTGCCGGGCACCTTCGAGCTGCCCGTCGTCGCCGATGCCCTCGGCAAGCAGGGCTACGACGCCGTCATCGCGCTCGGCGTGGTCATCCGCGGCGGTACGCCGCACTTCGAGTTCGTGTGCACCTCGGCCACCGACGGGCTCACCCGCGTCGCGCTGGACCACGGCGTCGCGATCGGCTTCGGCGTCCTGACGTGCGACACCGAGCAGCAGGCCCTCGACCGCGCCGGGCTCGAGGGATCGCAGGAGGACAAGGGTTACGAGGCCACCTCGGCCGCCCTCCTCACTGCTCTCACCCTGCGCGACCTCACCACCCCCACCGCCTGACCCTGCCGAGTCGGCGCACACGTGCGCCGACTCGGCACTCAGGGCCGTCCCAGCAACGGGTAGCGGGTCCGGGGTCGGTGGTGCCGGACCGTAGGCTGGGGGGCGTGAAGACGTTCGACGGTCTGTGGGCCGAGCTGTCCGACAAGGCGAAGAACCGACCCGAGGGCTCGGGCACCGTGGCCGCCCTCGACGCCGGCGTGCATGCGATCGGCAAGAAGCTGGTCGAGGAAGCCGCCGAGTCGTGGATGGCTGCCGAGCACGAGGGGCGCGAGCGCGCGGCCGAGGAGATCAGCCAGCTGCTCTACCACGCCCAGTGCCTGATGCTCGCCTCCGGCATCGAGCTCGATGACGTCTACGCCCACCTCTGAGATCGAGGCCCCCATGTCACCGCTCCGCATCGCGATCCCCAACAAGGGCTCGCTCTCCCAGTCCGCCTCCGACCTGCTGCGCGAGAGCGGCTACCGCCAGCGCGACGACTCCAAGCAGCTCACCCTGCGTGACCCCGACAACGGGGTCGAGTTCTTCTACCTGCGTCCGCGCGACATCGCGCTCTACGTCGGCGAGGGCACGCTCGACGTCGGGATCACCGGGCGCGACCTGCTGCTCGACTCCGGCGCCAAGGCCGACGAGGCGATGAGCCTCGGGTTCGGCCGCAGCACGTTCCGGTTCGCCGGGCCGCGCGGAGCCTTCTCGGAGGTCGCCGACCTCGCCGGCGCCCGCATCGCCACGTCGTACGTCGGCGTGGTGCGCACCTTCCTGGAGGAGCGTGGGATCGAGGCCACCGTGACCCGCCTCGACGGCGCGGTCGAGTCCAGCATCGAGCTCGGTGTGGCTGATGCCATCGCCGACGTCGTCGAGACCGGCTCCACCCTGCGGCAAGCGGGCCTGGAGACGTTCGGCGAGGCGGTCCTGGAGTCCGAGGCGGTGCTGATCAGCCGCAGCGGCGACGACCTGCCCGAGGGGTTCTCGGTCTTCCTGCGCCGGGTCGAGGGAGTCCTGGTGGCGCGCAGCTACGTGATGATGGACTACGACATCGCCGAGAGCGACGTCGCGGCGGCGGTCCGGCTCACACCCGGCATCGAGGGTCCCACCGTCTCCCCGCTGCGCCGCGAGGGCTGGGTCGCGGTGCGCGCGATGGTGCCCCGCGACGGCGCGCAGCGCCTCATGGACCACCTCTACGACCTCGGTGCCCGCGGCATCCTGCTCACCGACATCCATGCCTGCCGACTCTGAGCCGGTGAGCCCCGCGACCCCGAGCCTGCCGCGGGTCTGGCGTCCGCTCGGACCCCGGATCGCAGGTCTGGTCGCCGGCGCGGTGCTGATCTTCGTCACCTCGTTGCTGTGGTTCACCTTCGAGCAGGAGACCCGCGACGCGGTCACGCCGTTCCAGCGCGGCACGGTCGCTGCCATGGGGCTGCTCGGATTCGCCTGCCTGCACGCCCTGATCCGTTCGCGGGTCGAGGCACGCGTCGAGGGCCTGATCGTGGTCAACGGCTACCGACGCCACGAGTACGCGTGGGCCGAGGTCGTCGCCGTGCGCCTCGCCCCCGGGGCGCCCTGGGTCGTGCTCGACCTCGCCGACGGCACGGTCGCCTCCGCGATGGGCATCCAGGGCTCCGACGGCGTCCGTGCCAAGCAGGCCGTGCGCGAGCTACGCGCTCTCGTCGATGGCGCGAATCCCCCAGGAGACTGACACCTCGTCGCCGTCCGTTCCCGTCGGCGACAGCGTCAGCAGGTCCTCGCCGGACCGGAACGCATCGGCGTTGGCGCTCATCGGCTCGACCGCCAGCGAGCGGCGGGCGGTGGCCGGCACGTCGTCGGCGGAGTAGACCATCAGCCAGCCCAGCGACTCGTCCACCCACAGGGCGACCCCGGCGCCGGTGGCGCGGTCGCGCAGGCACGTGACAGCCCGACCCTCGGCGTCGCGCTCGAGGTCGGTGAAGGCGTGGTCGAGCACGACGTCGCCCACCGGGCGCGGCTCGCGGAAGTCGTACGGCGTGCCCGCGACCTGCTCACGCCTCACGGGCAGCTTGCGCTCGTCGCTGAGCGCGCGCTCGCGTGCCGGGAGAGTGAGCTCCCACTCGTCGATCGGACCGTCGCCCAGCGTCAGGTAGGGGTGGGCGCCGCAGGCGTACGGCGCCGGGCTCGCCGCCATGTTGGTGGCGGTCTGGGTCACCGTGAGCCCGTCGGCGGAGACGTCGTAGAGCACGTGGAGGTCGACGGTCCACGGGTAACCGGCCTGCGCCATGAGCCGGTACTGCAACGACACCGAGTGCGCGGTGTGCTCCTCGGCGGTCCAGGCCACCCACCGGACCAGGCCGTGGGAGGCGTTGTGGCGGGAGGGCTCGGTGAGCGCGAGCTGGAGGTCACGGCCCGCAAAGGAGTACTGCCCGTCGCGGATCCGGTTGGGCCACGGCATCAGCAGCTGGCCGCGCCCGCCGGAGGCCATCTCGTCCTCCGCGAAGCCGTCGACGAGCGGGCGGCCGGCGTACTGGAGCGAGCGGAGTGCGGCGCCGCTCTCGGTGATGACGGCGGTGTAGCCGCCTGCGGAGATCGTGAACTGGTCGCCGCTGGGGGCGAGGGGGAGCGGGGGCATGAGGGTCACACCATCACGTCGGCGCGGGCGCGGGTGTCGTCGTCCACGAAATGCTGCCGCTCGTCGCGCATCCACCGCTCCCAGTGGGGGAGCGCAGCGTCGCCGTCGCGCTCGAGCCCGCGGCGCAGCCGCAGGTCGTCGTCGACCTCGACCCACACCGAGGTGGTGCAGAGCCCGGCGTGGCGCCGCGAGCCGGAGCCGACCCCTTCCACGACGAGCAACGGCGTCACCGCGACGCTCACCGTCTCAGCGAAACGGTTCGCGTGCCAGTCGTAGCGCTCGTAGGCGCCGGCCTCGTCCCGGGCCAGCGGCAGGAGCAGGGGATCGAGGCGTTCGGCCACCCCGGGCAGGCCCTGCCACCCGTCGAGCAGGTCGTCGACATGGATGACCGTGGCCTCCGCGACGAGTGCCCCGATCGCTGCCGCCAACGTGGTCTTGCCCGACCCCGCCGGTCCGTCGATGCAGATGAGCCGGCCCGAGCCGAGCGTGGCGGGCCGGGCGAGCGTACGACGCACGATCTCGGCCGCGGCCCGCTGCGCAGTGATCGGCAGCTCGGGGTGCTCGGGGCGCTCCGTGCTCAGGAGATGCCCCGCTTGCGCAGGATCGCCTCGATGTCGTCGAAGTCGTCGCTGCCGTCGTCGACCACCGAGGGGGAGGACTTCCTGCGGCTCGCGGGGAGCTGCGGGTCCGTCCGCTCGGCGCGCGGCGCACGTCGCTCCCGGGGCGGGCGGGACCCGCCGCGCCGCTCCACCACTCGGGCCGCCCCGAAGAGGAGCACCGAGATCCCGGCGACGACGACCCCGATCCACACCACCGGGCTGAAGACGAGGGTGGTCGCCCACGAGCCGATCGCATCGGCGATCTTGGTGAACATCTTCAACGTGTTCGTCAGGTAGGCCGCCAGCGGCAGCAGCGTGACCGCCGCGCCGCGCAGGGCAGGCGCGAGCCCCCGGCGCTGGTAGGCGAAGACCGTGTAGCCCCCCGCCACCAGGGTCAGTGCGAGGGCGAGAGCGCCCCAGGAGACGTCGTCCATGCCTCCAGCGTCGCACACCGCCCCAGGGTGGTTCCGCAGCATCGACGCCCCTCGGCCACACTGGTGGGCGTGCCCGACCGTGACCTGCTCCCGCCGGCCTTCCCCGACGACGACGGCACCGCCGATCCGGCGCTGGCAGCGGCGCTCACGGCGTACGCCGCCCGACAGGCGCGTCATGCCGACGTGCTCGCTGCCCTGCAGCACACCCGGGTCCTGGTGCCGGTCGTCGCCGTCCTCGGCGAGGTGGAGATCGATGCGGCCGGCCTGACCCACGACAAGTCCAGTGACATGGCCGCCGTGCTCATGACCGGAGCCGACGGGCGCCTGGCGCTGCTCGGCTTCACCAGCACCGAGCACCTGGCCGCCTGGGACCCCGAGGCCCGCCCCGTGCCGGTGACGGTGCGCTCGGCGGCACTGGCCGCCGTCCAGGAGGATGCCGCAGCGCTGGTGCTCGACCTCGCGGGTCCGGTGATGTTCGTGATCGAGGGCGACGAGCTGCGAGCGCTCGCTGCGGGCTGGACCCTGGCCCGGCTCGACGACGACCTGGCCTGGGTCGGCCCCGGTTCCTCCGATACCTGAGCGGCACTCGTGCGACACGCGCACCGACGTACCCGTCTCGATTGGGTCGCGACGCCCGGGTCGGCTAGCATCTGTGGTTGACCGGACCAGTGAGACCGCCACCGCGGGGTCTCGCTGATCCACTCAAGCGGAGATCAGGCTCGATCATCTCCCACCCGCATCGACCGCCAGCACCACTGCTCCACCAGGTCGTCGGGTTCGGTCTGTTGTTGGCTCCGACCCGTTGGTGCATGGACCCTCATGCGCTCATCAGGTCAAGGGGCCCGTGACTGGCTTCCGCTTGCATACCGCAGCGGGAGCCACTTCCAGTTTTGGGTGGCGCCCACCGCACCGGCCCACTGCCTGACTTACTGGAGGACACATCAGCACCGAGCTTCGCATCAACGATCGGATCCGCGTTTCGGAGGTCCGACTCGTCGGTCCCAGTGGCGAGACCGTCGGCATCGTGCCGACGGCCGACGCGCTGCGCCTGGCGCAGGAAGCCGACCTCGACCTCGTCGAGATCGCGCCGATGGCGCGCCCGCCCGTCTGCAAGCTCATGGACTACGGGAAGTTCAAGTACGAGAACGCCCAGAAGGCCCGTGAGGCGCGTCGCAACCAGACGAACGTGATCATCAAGGAGATGAAGCTTCGTCCCAAGATCGACGCCCACGACTACGAGACCAAGAAGGGCCACGTCGTCCGGTTCCTCAAGGCCGGCGACAAGGTCAAGATCACCATCATGTTCCGCGGTCGTGAGCAGCACCGCCCCGAGCTCGGGTTCCGGTTGCTGCAGCGCCTGGCCGAGGACGTCGAGGAGCTGGGCTTCGTCGAGTCGTCGCCCAAGCAGGACGGTCGCAACATGATCATGGTGCTCGGCCCGCACAAGAAGAAGGCCGAGGCCAAGGCCGACCACCTCGTCCAGAAGGCCGAGAAGGAAGCCGAGCGCGCCGCGGTCGTCGACTACGAACGTGCCGAGCGCGACGCTGCGCACGCTGCCGGACCGGTGGCTGCCAAGAAGGAGCGCGGCCGCTCCGAGAACCTCGATCCCGAGATCGAGGCCTGATCGTCCGGGGTTCGTCCCCGTGTCACCCCCGCCCGGTCCCCATGTCCGGATCCGACGGGGCCCAGAGTTTCGCTGAACAGAGGAGAGATTGACATGCCGAAGAACAAGAGCCACAGCGGCGCCGGGAAGCGCTTCCGCGTCACCGGCACCGGCAAGATCCTGCGCGAGAAGGCCGGCAAGCGACACAACCTGGAGAAGAAGGCCTCCAAGGTCACCCGTCGCCTGACCGGGACCGTCGAGGTCGCCAAGGCCGACGTGCCCCGCGCGAAGAAGATGCTGGGTCTCTGAATCCCCCGGGGCACCTGCCCCCGTCCCCCCTGGGGTTCGGCCCCAGATCACGTTCCTCGCGTCGTGAAGCGCGAATGATGCAACAAGGAGTACGACCATGGCACGCGTCAAGCGCGCAGTAAACGCTCAGAAGAAGCGTCGGACCACCCTCGAGCGCGCCGCCGGTTACCGCGGCCAGCGCTCGCGCCTGTACCGCAAGGCCAAGGAGCAGGTCACCCACTCCCTGGTCTACAGCTACAACGACCGCAAGAAGAACAAGGGCAACTTCCGTCGCCTCTGGATCCAGCGGATCAACGCCGGCGCGCGTGCGCAGGGCCTGACCTACAACCGCTTCATCCAGGGCCTGAACCTGGCCGGCATCGAGGTCGACCGCAAGATCCTCGCCGACCTCGCCGTCAACGACGTCGCCACGTTCAACTCGATCGTCGCGACCGCCAAGGCTGCGCTGCCCGAGGACGTCAACGCTCCCCGGGTCTCTGCCTGATCTTGGCCACCGACCTCCCGCTGACCTCGGGCAACGCCCGGGTCAAGGATGCACGGAAGCTCAGCCGCCGCTCGGAGCGATCCGAGCGGCGGCTCTTCCTCGTCGACGGCCCCAAGGGCCTCGACGGGGCGCTCGGCACGCCCGGCTGCGTGGTGGAGGTCTTCGCCACACAGGCCGCCACCGCCCTGCACCGTGACCTCGTCGGTCGCGCCGCCTCGAGCGGTGCGACGTGGACGCTGGTCGACGACCGCGCGCTGGCATCGCTGAGCGACGCGGTCACCCCGGCCGGCGTGGTGACGCTGTGCCGCTTCATCGACCGCCCGCTGGTCCACCTGCTCGACCGCTCGCCGCGCCTGGTGGCGATGTGTGCCGACGTACGCGACCCCGGCAACGCCGGCACGATCGTGCGCACCGCCGACGCCGCCGGCGCCGACGCGGTGGTCCTGGCCGGTTCCTCGGTCGATCTCTACAACCCCAAGACGCTGCGCGCCAGCGTCGGGAGCGCCTTCCACGTGCCGGTCGCCGTCGAGGCCGACCCGCTGGCTGCCCTCGATGCCGCACGTGCGGCCGGGCTGCAGGTGCTGGCCACGGCCGCGGACGGCGAGATCGACCTGCACCAGGCCGGCGAGCTGCTCGATGCCCCCACCCTGTGGTTGTTCGGCAACGAGGCCCATGGTCTGCCCGACGAGCTCGCCTCCCGCGCCGACCACCGGATCCGCATCCCCATCCATGGTCGTGCCGAGAGCCTCAACCTCTCCACGGCCGCCGCGCTGTGCCTCTACGAGAGCGCCCGACGACCGCGCCAGTAGCCTGAGGCTCGTGACAGAGCCCACTGCCCAACAGGTCGTCGACTCCCTTCCCGACGGCGTGGTGATCGCGGACCGGGACGGGTGCGTCACGCTGATCTCCCAGGTGGCCGCGCGCTACCTCGGCACCGACTGCGAGGCCGCTGTCGGCAAGCCGCTCGGGGAGGTCCTGGCCCTGCGTGACCAGGAGGACCACGAGTGGACGGGCTGCAACACGCCGTACGCCGGTCTGCGCACGCGCAGCGCCATCCCGGAGCAACCGTGGCTGCTGCCCGACGGCACCGAGGTGCTGGTGACGGCCAAGATCCACCGACTGCGCCGCCTCGGTGATGTCGAGCAGGTCGCGATCACGCTGCGCTCGGGCCGCGGACGCGCGCGGCTCGACCGCGAACGCTCCGACCTCGTCGCCGTCGTCGCTCACGAGCTGCGCTCGCCGCTCACCGGGGTGAAGGGCTTCGTGCAGGCGCTGCTCAACCGGTGGGACAAGCTCAACGACGACCAGAAGAAGCTGATGCTCACCACGGTCGCCGCCGACTCCGACCGGCTGAGCCGGCTCATCGCCGAGCTGCTCGACGTCGCACGCATCGACACCGGCCGCCTCCAGCTCTACCGGCGTCCCTGTGATGCCGAGGTGCTCGTCGGGCGCATCACCGGGTCGGTCGCGGCCGGCACCAAGCGCCCCATCGAGCTCTCGTGCGACCAGGGCCTCCCGCAGATCCACGTCGACCCCGACAAGTTCACCCAGGTGGTCACCAACCTCGTCGAGAACGCCGTGCGCCACGGCGAGGGCGTCGTACGGGTCCGCGTCGAACGGCACGAGCACGAGGACGCCGTGCCGGGGATCTGCGTCCGGGTCAGCGACGAGGGCGTCGGGATCCCGTTGGAGATGCGGCGCCGGGTCTTCACCAAGTTCTGGACCGGAGGTGGCCGGGGCGGCTCCGGCCTGGGCCTCTACCTGGTCAACGGGCTGGTGCGCGCCCACGGCGGCACGGTGCTCATCGACGATGCTCCCCACGGCGGGGCCATGCTGACCTGCACCTGGCCGGGTGTGCCCACCGACCTCGGTCAGCGGTAACCGGGTCGCGACGGCTCGAGCGCGGTTCCTAGACTCACCACCATGTCTGGACCCAACACCGACTACGACCCCGTGGAGGTCACGCCCTTGAAGCCCGAGGAAGTCGATCTCGCCCGCGACGCGGCCCTGGCCGCCATCGCGGACGCCGTCGACCTCGAGGCGCTCAAGCAGGTGCGGATCGACCACGCCGGTGACCGGTCCCCGCTCGCCCTGGCCAACCGCGAGATCGGCGCCCTGCCGCCGCAGGCGCGCAAGGAGGCCGGCCAGCGCGTCGGCCAGGCGCGCGGCGCCATCAACAAGGCGATGGGGGAGCGGCAGTCGGTGCTCGAGGCCGAGCACGAGGAGCGCATGCTCGTCGAGGAGACCGTCGACGTCACCCTGCCCACCGATCGCCTGCCCCTCGGCGCGCGGCACCCGATCACCACCGGCTCCGAGCTGATCGCCGACATCTTCGTGGCCATGGGCTGGGAGGTCGCCGAAGGGCCGGTCCTCGAGGCGGAGTGGCTCAACTTCGACGCCCTCAACCTCGGCCCCGACCACCCCGCGCGGACGATGCAGGACACGTTCTGGACCGAGCCGCAGGACCACGCGATGGTGCTGCGCACCCACACCTCACCGGTGCAGGCCCGCACCATGCTCACCCAGGCGCCCCCGATCTACGTCGTGTGCCCGGGCCGGGTGTTCCGCACCGACGAGTACGACGCCACGCACAGCCCGGTCTTCCACCAGGTCGAGGGCCTGGCGATCGACAAGGGCATCTCGATGGCCCACCTCAAGGGCACCCTCGACCACTTCGCCACCTCGATGTTCGGCGACGGCATCACCACGCGGTTCCGGCCGTCGTACTTCCCCTTCACCGAGCCCAGTGCCGAGGTCGACCTGGTCTGCTTCGTGTGTCGTGGAGCCGGGGCGCTCGACGGGACGACGTGCCGCACGTGTCGCGGCGAGGGTTGGATCGAGTGGGGCGGCTGCGGGATCGTCAACCCGCGGGTGCTGCGCGCCTGTGGCGTCGACAGCGACGTCTACTCCGGGTTCGCCTTCGGGATGGGCATCGACCGCACGCTGATGTTCCGCCACGGCATCGAGGACCTCCGCGACCTCTTCGAGGGCGACGTCCGCTTCACCACTGCTTTCGGAAGCGAGCTCTGACCCATGAAGGCCCCTGTCTCCTGGATCCGCGAGTACGTCGACCTGCCGGCCGACGTCACGACCGAGGACCTGGCAGCCCGCCTCACCGCCCTCGGGCTCAAGCTCGAGGCGTTGGAGCGCCCCGCCGACCAGATCACCGGCCCGCTGGTGGTCGGACGCGTGCTCACCCGTGAGCCCGAGCCGCAGAAGAACGGCAAGGTCATCAACTGGTGCACCGTCGACGTCGGCGACGCCAACGGCACCGGCGACCCGCAGGGCATCGTGTGCGGCGCCCACAACTTCGAGGTCGACGACCTCGTGGTCGTGGTGCTGCCCGGTGCCGTGCTGCCCGGTGACTTCGCGATCGCTGCCCGCAAGACCTACGGCCACGTCTCGGCCGGCATGATCTGCTCGGCGGCCGAGCTCGGGCTCAGCGCCGAGGGCGACGGGATCATCGTGCTCCCCTCCGACGCCGGCGCGCCGGGCGACGACGCCTTCGCCGTCCTCGGTCTCGACGACGAGGTCATCGAGTTCGAGATCAATCCCGACCGCGCCTACGCCCTCAGCCTGCGCGGCGTCGCGCGGGAGGCTGCGCTCGCCTATGACGCCCCGTTCACCGACCCGGCTGATCGCGACGTCCCGCCCGCCGACGAGGCCGGCTACCCGGTCGTGCTCGACGACGAGTCCGGCTGCCCGCTGTTCGTGGCGCGCCTCGTCTCCGGCTTCGACCCGGCTGCACCGACTCCGGACTTCATCGCCCGCCGGCTGACCCAGGCCGGGATGCGTCCGATCTCGCTGGCCGTCGACGTCACCAACTACGTGATGCTCGAGATCGGTCGCCCGATCCACGGCTACGACGCCGACAAGCTCAGCGGCCCCATCCGGGTGCGTCGCGCCACCGAGGGTGAGCGGCTCACCACGCTGGACGGCACCGACCGCCGCCTCGACCCGGGCGACCTCGTCGTGACCGACGACTCCGGCATCATCGGGCTCGGCGGCGTGATGGGCGGTGAGCCCACCGAGATCTCCGCGACCACCACGCGGGTGCTGGTGGAGTCGGCGCACTGGGACGCCACCTCGATGTTCCGCACCGGCAAGCGGCACAAGATCTCCTCCGAGGCCGGCAAGCGCAACGAGCGAGGCGTCGACCCGGTGGTCTGCGAGGCTGCGGCCGACCGCGTCGTCGAGCTGCTCACGACGTACGGCGGCGGCGTCGCCGAGCCCGGCGTCACGGTGGCGGGCTCGATCCCGGCAGCGCCCACGGTGACCGCCGCGGCCGACCTGCCCGCCCGGATCAGCGGCATGCCGATCACCGCTGAGCGCACCGTCGCCGCCCTGGAGGCCGTGGGCTGCACGGTCGCTCACGAGGACGACACGCTCACCGTCACCCCGCCGACCTGGCGGCCGGATGTCAACGACCCCCACGACCTCGTCGAGGAGGTCGTGCGGATCGTCGGCTACGACCAGGTGCCGTCGGTGCTCCCGACCCCGCCTGCCGGCCGTGGACTGACCCGGAGCCAGCGGCTGCGGCGCCGCGTCGGCCGCACCCTGGCCGGCGCCGGCTGCGTCGAGGTCATCAGCTTCCCGTTCATCGGGTCGCAGGCCCTCGACCTGCTCGGGCTGCCCGCCGACGACCCGCGCCGCCACACCGTGGTGCTGGCCAACCCGCTGTCGGCCGAGGAGCCGTCGTACACCACGACGCTGCTGCCGGGCCTGCTCCGCGCTGCCGGTCGCAACCTCGGTCGCGGCGCTCCGGGCGTCGCGCTCTTCGAGACCGGTTCGGTCGCGTTCCCCAGCGACCACGGTCCGGCCCCGATCTACGGCGTCGAGCACCGCCCCAGCGTCGAGGAGCTCGCGGAGCTGGAGCGAGCGCTGCCCGCCCAGCCCCTGCACCTCGCCGCGATCCTCGCCGGCGAGCGCGAGCGCAGCGGATGGTGGGGCGCCGGGCGCGAGGCCGGCTGGTCCGACGCCATCGCGTTGGTGCGCCGGCTCGGAGCCGAGCTGGGCGTCGACGTCGTCGTCGCTGCGGCCTCGCTCGCGCCCTGGCACCCGGGTCGTTGCGCCGAGCTGCGGGTGGGCGACGACGTGCTCGGCCACGCCGGCGAGCTGCACCCCAAGGTCTGCGCCGCTCACGGCATCCCGGCACGCAGCGCGGCGGTCGAGATCGACCTCGACGTCCTGCTGGCCGCAGCGCGCGACGTCGTGCCCGGTCCGGAGTTCTCCTCGTTCCCGCTGGCCAAGGAGGACGTCGCCCTCGTCGTCGAGGACAGCGTCACCGTCGCCGAGGTCGAGGACGCGCTGCGTGCGGGCGCGGGCGACCTGCTGGAGTCCATCCGGCTCTTCGACGTCTACACCGGCGAGCAGGTCGGAGCCGGGCACAAGTCGCTCGCGTTCGCGCTGCGCTTCCGCGCCCCCGACCGCACCCTCAAGGAGGAGGAGACCGGTGCGGCCCGCGACGCCGCCGTCGCCGCAGGCGGCCGCGCAGTGCGGCGCCGTCCAGCGCTGACCTGGTGGGCCAGCCCTGAGGTCAGGTCCGCGAGCTCGACGCGGTGCCTCGGCGGTCGCGCCCGAGCGCCGGACCGCCAGCAGGCTCGTGACCGTCGTCACGGCCAGGACGCCGATGATCACGGCGAGCGAGAGCAGCGTCGGGATCTCCGGCACCGACGGCCAGACCAGGTGCGCCCAGTGCAGCACGAGCTTGACGCCGATGAAGCCGAGGATCGCGGCGAGCCCGTACTGCAGGTGCACCAAGAGTGCCAGCGCGCCCTGGAGCACGAAGTAGAGCGCTCGCAGACCCAGGAGGGCGAAGGCGTTGGTGGCGAAGACCAGGTACGGATCGCCGGTGATGCCGTAGACCGCCGGCACGGAGTCGATCGCGAACACGATGTCGGTGGCGAGCACCGCGACGACCACGAGCGCCAACGGGGTCAGAACCCGCCGTCCGCCCCGTCGGATGCTCAGCCGGGCACCGACGTAGTCGTCGGTGACCGGCCAGAACCGACGGATCAGACGCACGATGCGCAGCTGCGAGACCTCGAGGTCGTGGTCTGCGTCGCCGAGAGCATCGCGTAGCACCTTGATGCCGGTGAGCAGCAGCACCAGCCCGAAGATCAAGAAGACCCAGTCGAAGGCGTTGAGGGCGGCGGCGCCGAGAGCGATGAAGACAGCACGGAGGACGAGGGCCCCCACGATCCCGTAGAGCAGCACCCGCTGCTGCAGGGCCCGGGGGACTGCGAAGGCGCTCAGCAGGAGCATGAAGACGAACAGGTTGTCGACGCTGAGGGCCTTCTCCACGACGTAGCCGGTGTAGAACTCCACTCCGACGGTGCTGCCGAAGGACCTCCAGACGTAGACGCCGAAGCCGATCGGGAGCGCGATGTAGAAGCCTGACCAGGCGAGCGCCTCACGCATCGTCACCTCGTGCGGTCGACGTGTCAGCGCCAGGTCGACGACGAGGAGGGCAACCACGCCGGCGACGGTGAGCGCCCACAACGAGGGCGTGGCGACGGACTCGATGGCGAGTGGTGCGGGGGCAGTGACGGGCACGGCGTGCTCCTCAGACTGGTCGGATGACGGTCTGAGGTCTCCCTCACCCGATGCGCAGCCCGGGTGTCCACCCGAGACGACCTGGGTCGTCGTAGTGACCGGATGGAGCTTGGCGAGGTACTCCCCTCGCCGAGAGTCTAGCGACCACCCGAAAAGGTCAGAGAAACGAGAGCCGCAACATTTCTCCAGCACCGCGCGTCACAGAAGCATGAACCTCACCACCTCTCGGACCCCGTTGCTCGGCCTCGGTGTCGCCGTGCTGCTCACCGCCACTGCTTGCGCAGGCCAGTCCAGCACCCCTGTCGTCGACGGCGGGGCATCATCGACGCCCAGCCCCTCGACCACCACCTCGGCCGGTGCGTCGACCACTCCGGCAGGCTCGAACCACGCGCCGAGGCTGATCACCTACGCCGGAGGAGAGTCCGCGGGTGTGGAGGTCCATCAGTCGTCCGACACCAAGGACCTGCGGGGGGCTCCCCGGACCTTCCGGACCTTCATCGGTCAGACCGCGCAGGCGCTGCGGAGCTCAGCGACGTGTGACGAGGCCGCCGTCGGCGTGACCGTGCAGGCCATCCGCACCGACGGGTACGCCATCGGCGGCGTCAGCGAGTGCGGAGGCTACGCCGCTCTCTGGGCGGTGGTCGACGGCGACTGGCAGGAGATCGCCGGGACCCAGGACAGCTGGGACTGCGCGGTGCTGAAGCGCTATCAGGTGCCGAGCGAGCTGCTGCTGGGCAACGAGACCTGCTACGACTACGACGGCGACCACGCCGAGCACGACTACCACCAGGCTTGAGCCACGGCCGAGGTCAGTCCAGTGCCGGGCTGACGGCTGCGACCAGCGCCTCGAGGGCCTGCGGCTCGCCCGAGCGTGCGATCTCACGGTCGTCGCCGCGCTTCCACAGCCAGGCGTCGAGGTCGGCGGCGGTCCCGGCGATCACGGCATCGGGCTCGCCGCCGGGGTCGGGCACGAGCAGCACGTGCGGGCCGTCGTAGACCTTCTGCGTCTCGGGGTGGGTGCCGAGGAAGGTGCACGGTTGCACCCACAGGGATCGCGCCACGTCTGTCAGGTCGATCCGCACATGGTGCGGCCCGGGCTCGATCCGTCCCCAGGCCGGCGCGTGTCCGCCGTACATCACGTCGAGGGCCTCAGCGACCCCGTCGGCGCCCAGGACCGGGTCGAGGGGAGTGGTCATGATCCCGGCGGTCTGCTCGGCGTCGAGCCGGTGGATCAGGGCCTCGTGGGCCTGGCGCCGGTAGGTGAAGCCGACGGTCTGCTCGGACGCCCAGGACCAAGCAGGTTCCGCAGGATCGGCATCGGACAGGGCTGACAGCAGGCCGACGGAGCTCTCGTCGAAGGCGGCCAGCAGGGCGGCGTAGGAGTCCGGGCGGTCGGGGTGGTCGAGGTCGTCGGGGGCGCCCGGTCGGCGGCGGATCACCTGGCTCCAGAACCACTGCACCTCGGCCAGGTGCCAGAGCAGGTCGGCCGCGGTCCAGTCCGGGCAGCCCGGCACCCGGGCCGCCGGATCGCACTCGGCGAGCACAGCGCGGAACCGTGCGGACTCCGAACCGATATGGTCGAGGTAGTCGCCCGGAGCAAGTCGTGTCATGACCGCACCGTAGGCGCTGCCGCCGACACGGATCACCCGACTTCCTCCCGGTATGAGTAATCATGCAGTTTCCTGTATGGTCATGCGTATGACGACGAAGGCACGCATCGCAGTCGCCGGAGCCAGCGGGTACGCCGGGGGCGAGGTGCTGCGACTGCTCCTGGGACACCCGGGTGTCGAGATCGGCGCCCTGACCGGCGGGTCCAACGCGGGGGAGCCGATGGGTGCCCTGCAGCCCCACCTCGTGCCCCTGGCCGACCGGATCCTGGAGCCGACCAACCAGGAGACCCTGGCGGGCCACGACGTGGTGTTCCTCGGCCTGCCGCACGGGCAGTCGGGCGAGATCGCCGCCGCGCTGGGCGACGACGTGATCGTGATCGACTGCGGTGCCGACTTCCGGCTGGCCGACCCGGCCCTGTGGGAGCGCTTCTACGGCGGCACCCACGCCGGCACGTGGCCCTACGGGTTGCCGGAGCTGCCCGGTCAGCGCGAGGTGCTGCGCGGCGCGCGCCGGATCGCCGTGCCGGGTTGCTACCCCACCGTCTCCACGCTCACCACGGCTCCTGCCCTGGCCGCGGGCCTGGTCGAGCCCGACATCGTCGTGGTCGCCGCCTCCGGCACGAGCGGCGCCGGCAAGTCGGCCAAGACCCACCTGCTCGGCAGCGAGATCATGGGCAACGCCAGCGCCTACGGCGTCGGCGGCGGCCACCGGCACACCCCCGAGATCATCCAGAACCTGCGCACCCTCACCGACGGTGAGGTGTCGGTGAGCTTCACCCCGATGCTCGTGCCGATGTCGCGCGGCATCCTGGCCACCTGCTCGGCACCCCTGGTCGCCGACATCAGCGCCGAGGACGCCTACGCCGTCTACGCCGAGGCGTACGCCGACGAGCCGTTCGTGCACCTGCTGCCCGCGGGCCAGTGGCCCCAGACGCAGTCGGTGCTGGGCTCCAACAGCGTCCACGTGCAGGTGACCGTCGACGCCGCAGCGCGTCGCCTCATCGCCGTGGGAGCTGTCGACAATCTTGCCAAGGGCACCGGCGGCGCCGCCGTCCAGTGCATGAACCTCTCCCTGGGCCTCGACGAGGGGCTCGGACTGACCACCGTAGGGATCGCACCATGACCGACCAGACCCAGCCCGACCACGACACCGCCGACGCTGCTGCGGGGGAGTCCGTCGACACCCTGGCCATCCAGCGTTTCCCCGAGAAGATCGCGGTCATCCGCCTCGCTCCCGGGGCCGACATCCCCGAGTGGGCCGAGTCGTCCTCGCTGTTCTCCATCACTGCGACCGCGACCGAGACCACCCTGGTCTGCGCCGGTCGCAACGTGCCGACCAAGGCGCAGGCGGTGCGCGGCCTGATCGGGTTCGCCCTCGACCAGCGGATCGCCCCGACCTCGGTCGGCGTCGTGATGACGCTCCTCGCGCCGATGGCCGAGGAGGACATCGCGGTCTTCACCTTCACCACCTACGACAGCACCTGGGTCCTGGTGCCGTCCGCTGACGCCGAGCGGGCCACCGAGGCCTGGCGTCGCCAGGGTCACAGCGTCGAGCAGGCCGTCCCGGTCACCCCGGGCTCGGACCGCAGCACCGGGAAGAAGTGACATGTCCATCACCGCACCCGCGGGCTTCCGCGCAGCCGGCGTCGCCGCCGGGCTGAAGAGCACCGGCGCGCGCGACCTCGCGCTCGTGGTCAACGACGGTCCGCGGCACGACTCCGCGAGCGTCTTCACGACCAACCGCTGCAAGGCCAACCCGATCCTGTGGAGCGAGGAGGTCGTCAAGGACGGGGTCGTCCGCGCCGTCGTCCTCAACTCCGGTGGCGCCAACTGCTACACCGGACCCGACGGCTTCCAGACCACCCACGCGGTGGCCGAGTCCGTGGCCTCCCACCTCGGCATCGGGTCCGTCGACGTCGTGGTGTGCTCGACCGGGCTGATCGGCCTGGCCAACTCCCGCGACGACCTCCTCGCCGGGGTCGCGGCCGCCCACGCCGCTCTCGACGCGAGCGGTGGGGACGACGCCGCCCACGCGATCATGACCACCGACTCGGTGAGCAAGCAGGCCGTGGTCGAGGGCGCCGGCTGGAGCATCGGCGGGATGGCCAAGGGCGCCGGCATGCTCGCGCCCCAGCTGGCCACGATGCTCGTGGTCATCACCACCGACGCCGTGGTGCCGGCCGCCGATCTCGACGTCGCGCTGCGCGCCGCCACCCGGGTGAGCTTCGACCGGCTCGACTCCGACGGCTGCATGTCGACCAACGACACCGTGACGGTCCTGGCGAGCGGAGCCAGCGGCATCACCCCGCCGCTGCCGGACTTCACCGAGGCCCTCACCCAGCTCTGCACCGACCTGGCCATGCAGCTGCTCCGCGACGCCGAGGGCGCCGACCACGAGATCGCGATCACCACCGTCAACGCCGCGACCGAGGACGACGCGGTCGAGGCCGGTCGCAGCGTGGCGCGCAGCAACCTCTTCAAGGCCGCGGTGTTCGGCAAGGACCCCAACTGGGGTCGCGTGCTGGCCTCCCTCGGCACGACGTCGGCGGCGTTCGACCCCGCCGACCTCGACGTGGCGATGAACGGCGTGTGGGTCTGTCGTCGCTCCACCCCGGCCGAGGACCCGAGTGGCGTCGACCTGACCCCGCGCGAGGTCACGGTCACCATCGACCTCAAGGCCGGCACCGAGCGGGCCACGGTCTGGACCAACGACCTCACCCACGCCTACGTCCACGAGAACAGCGCCTACTCGTCATGAGCACCGACCAGTTCCGAGGGGACATCGCATGAGTCCGAACAACGACTCCAGCCTCGCCAGCGGCGAGTTCGACGTCAGCCGGCCCGACCAGGCCAAGGCGCGCACGCTCGCCGGAGCGTTGCCGTGGCTGAAGCAGTACCACGGCAAGATCGTCGTGGTGAAGTACGGCGGCAACGCCATGATCGACGACAAGCTCAAGCGTGCCTTCGCCGAGGACATCGTGTTCCTGCGCCTGGCCGGCTTCAAGCCGGTCGTGGTGCACGGCGGCGGTCCCCAGATCTCGGCGATGCTCGACCAGCTCGGCATCGAGTCGGAGTTCAAGGGAGGCCTGCGGGTCACCACGCCCGAGGCGATGGACGTCGTCCGCATGGTGCTGGTCGGCAAGGTGCAGCGCGACCTGGTCGGGCTCGTCAACGAGCACGGCCCCTTCGCCGTCGGTCTGTCCGGGGAGGATGCCGGGCTGTTCACCGCCACCCAGACCAACACCGTCGTCGACGGCGAGGAGATCGACCTCGGCCTGGTCGGCGAGGTGACCCACGTGCGCCCCGAGGCCGTGCTCGACATCATCCAGGCCGGTCGCATCCCGGTGGTCTCCAGCGTCGCGCCGGACGCCGACGGCCTGGTCCACAACGTCAACGCCGACTCAGCAGCCGCCTCCCTGGCCGTCGCCCTGGGCGCCGAGAAGCTCCTCGTCCTCACCGACGTGGAAGGTCTCTACCTCGACTGGCCGAGCTCGGACGACGTCATCGGCGAGATCAGCCCGGAGTCGCTCGAGGAGCTGCTGCCGTCGTTGGCCAGCGGCATGGTGCCGAAGATGGCTGCCTGCCTCCAGGCGGTCACCCACGGGGTGCCGCGCGCGACCGTCGTCGACGGTCGCGAGCCGCACGCCGTGCTGCTCGAGCTGTTCACCAAGGAAGGTGTCGGCACCCAGGTGCTGCCGGGGGTCGAGACGCTGACCCGTAAGGCGCGTGATTCGCGTGAGTGAGACCTCCGCCACCGAGGCGACGTCGGCTGCCGGCTTTCAGGAGCGGTACGCCCATGCGTTGATGAACACCTTCGGCCCGCCCAAGCTGACCTTGGTGCGGGGCGAGGGCACGCACGTGTGGGACGTCGACGGCAACGAGTACGTCGACTTCCTCGGCGGCATCGCCGTCAACGCCCTGGGTCACGCCCACCCGGCGCTGGTGCGCGCGGTCTCCGACCAGATGGCGACGCTCGGCCACATCTCCAACTTCTTCGCCAGCGAGCCTCAGGTCGAGCTCGCCGAGACGCTCCTGTCGCTGCTCGACGCCGGTGCGGGCAAGGTGTTCTTCACCAACTCCGGCGCCGAGTCCGTGGAGGCGGCGTTCAAGCTGACCCGCCGCACCGGCCGCACCCACGTGGTGGTCGCCGAGGGCGGCTTCCACGGCCGCACCATGGGTGCGCTGGCCCTGACGTCCAAGGAGGCCTACCGCACGCCGTTCGAGCCGCTGCCCGGCCACGTGACCTTCGTGCCGTACGGCGATGCCGACGCGCTCGCCGCGGCTGTCACCGACGAGACCGCTGCGGTGCTGCTCGAGCCGATCCAGGGCGAGGCCGGGGTCGTCGACCCGCCGGAGGGGTACCTGGCGCGTGCTCGCGAGATCACGACTGCCCACGGCGCGCTGCTCTGGCTCGACGAGATCCAGACCGGCATGGGCCGCACGGGGCACTGGTTCGAGCACCAGCGGGCCGGCGTCGTCCCCGACATCGTCACGC
Organism: uncultured Actinomycetota bacterium; assembly: GCA_963760515.1. Taxonomy (GTDB): domain Bacteria; phylum Actinomycetota; class Actinomycetes; order Propionibacteriales; family Nocardioidaceae; genus Nocardioides. Next base: position 6,086 of record CAVXDL010000012.1, on the reverse strand, counting down.
TCGCCAAGGGGCTCGGCGGCGGCTTCCCGATCGGTGCCTGCATCGCCGTCGGTGCTGCCGGCGAGCTGTTGCAGCCCGGCAACCACGGCACGACCTTCGGCGGCAACCCGGTGGCGTGCGCCGCGGCGCTCGCGGTCATCGCGACGATCCGCGACGAGGCGCTCCAGGACAACGCCGTCAGCCGCGGCGAGCAGCTGCGCGCGGCCCTGCTGGCCGCCGACGGGGTCGAGCAGGTCAGCGGTCAGGGCCTGCTCATCGGGATCCGGCTGAGTGACGAGATCGCCCCCCAGGTGGTCGCGGCCGCCCAGGACGCCGGGTTCATCCTCAACGCCACCGGTCCCGACCGGGTCCGGCTCGCCCCGCCCCTGGTCCTCACCGAGGCCGATGCGCGCGCGCTCGTCGACGCGTGGCCGAGCATCCTGGCGCAGGCTCGGGAGCCCCGATGATGCGCCACTTCCTGCGCGACGACGACCTGACGCCGGCCGAGCAGCACGACGTGCTCGACCTCGCGGCGTCGTTCAAGGCCGAGCCCTTCGGTCGGCAGCCGCTCGCCGGCCCTCAGTCGGTCGCGATGATCTTCGACAAGCCCACCCTGCGCACGCAGGTCTCCTTCGGGGCCGGCATCGCCGAGCTCGGCGGCAACCCGATGCTGGTGGAGGGCAAGCTGGCCGGGATCGGGATCCGTGAGTCCGTCGAGGACGTCGCACGGGTGCTCGGTCGCCAGGTCGCCCTCGTCGTCTGGCGCACGTTCCTCCAGGCAGATCTCGACACCATGGCGGCCTTCGCGGGGGTCCCGGTCGTCAATGCGCTGACCGACGACTTCCACCCCTGCCAGGTGATCGCCGACCTGCTCACCATCCGCGAACGGCGCGGCGAGCTGGCCGGCCTGACCGTGGCCTTCCTCGGCGACGGCGCCTGCAACATGGGCAACTCCTGGCTGCTGGCCGGGGCCACCGCCGGCATGCACGTGCGGGTGTCGTCCCCCGAGGGCTACGTGCCCGCCCCGGCGATGTTCGACCGCGCCTCGGAGATCGCTGCGGAGACGGGTGGTTCGGCGCGGTCCGTGCCCGACCCGGTCGCAGCGGTGACCGGCGCCGACGTGATCGTGACCGACACCTGGATCTCGATGGGCAAGGAGAGCGAGGAAGCGGCGCGGGCCGCGGTGTTCGCGCCGTACTCGCTCACCACCGAGCTCCTCGCCCACGCAGGCCCCGAGGCGGTCGTGCTGCACTGCCTGCCGGCCTACCGCGGCAAGGAGATCGCAGCCGAGGTGCTCGACGGTCCGCAGAGCGCGGTCTGGGACGAGGCAGAGAACCGTCGCCACGCCCAGAAGGCCGTGATGGCGTTCCTGCTGGCGCACGCGACGCCCGAGGGCACCACCACGGACGCCGTCCCCGCCGACGCGGTCACCGCAGGCGCCGGGCGATGACCATGGTCCCTGCCACCAAGAGCGCGCGCCACCAGCGGATCATCGACCTGGTGACCCAGCACGAGGTGCACTCGCAGACCGAGCTCGCCGACATGCTGGCCGACGAGGGCCTGCGGGTCACCCAGGCGACCCTGTCGCGTGACCTCGTCGAGCTCGACGCGCTCAAGGTGCGCTCGGCCTCCGGGTCCCTGGTCTACGCGGTGCCGGGGGAGGGCGGCGACCGTCGCCTCGGCTCTCCCGGCGAGACCGTGGCTGCCCACAACCGGTTGACCAAGCTGTGCAGCGAGCTCCTCGTGAGTGCCGATGCCAGCGCCAACCTCGTGGTGCTCCGGACCCCGCCCGGGGCGGCTCAATACCTCGCCTCGGCCTTCGACAAGGCCGAGATCCCTGACGTGCTGGGCACGATCGCCGGCGACGACACGGTGCTGGTGATCGGGCGCGACCCGCAGGGTGGCGACCACCTGGCCCGACGATTCCTGGCGCTGGCGACGAGCGAGTCGTCCGCGCCCACCTCCTGATCCTCCTCTGCACCCAACAGCACCACGAAGGAAGTTTCCTGTGAGCAAGGTCCTCACCTCCCTGCCCGTCGGCGAGCGGGTCGGCATCGCGTTCTCCGGCGGTCTCGACACCTCGGTGGCCGTCGCCTGGATGCGCGACAAGGGCGCCGTGCCCTGCACCTACACCGCCGACATCGGCCAGTACGACGAGCCCGACATCGCCGGGGTCCCCGGTCGCGCCATGGAGTACGGCGCCGAGCTGGCCCGCCACCTCGACTGCAAGACCCAGCTCGTCGAGGAGGGCCTCGCCGCGCTGGCGTGCGGGGCGTTCCACGTCCGCTCCGGCGGCCGTACCTACTTCAACACCACCCCGATCGGCCGCGCCGTCACCGGCACGATGCTCGTGCGGGCGATGCACGAGGACGGCGTCGACATCTGGGGCGACGGCTCGACGTTCAAGGGCAACGACATCGAGCGGTTCTACCGCTACGGACTGCTGGCCAACCCCGAGCTGCGCATCTACAAGCCGTGGCTGGACGCCGACTTCGTCGAGGAGCTCGGCGGTCGTGACGAGATGAGCCAGTGGCTCACCGAGCGCGGCCTGCCCTACCGCGACAGCAAGGAGAAGGCCTACTCGACCGACGCCAACATCTGGGGCGCCACCCACGAGGCCAAGACCCTCGAGCACCTCGACGCCTCGCTCGAGGACGTCGAGCCGATCATGGGCGTGAAGTTCTGGGACCCCTCGGTCGTCATCGAGACCGAGGACGTCACCATCGCCTTCGAGCAGGGTCGTCCGGTGGCCATCAACGGGCAGCGTTTCGAGGGCCCCGAGGGCGCCGTCGACCTGGTGCACCTCGCCAACCAGATCGGTGGCCGGCACGGGCTCGGCATGTCCGACCAGATCGAGAACCGGATCATCGAGGCCAAGTCGCGCGGGGTCTACGAGGCGCCTGCCCTGGGCCTGCTGTTCATCGCCTACGAGCGCCTCGTCAACGCGATCCACAACGAGGACACGATCGCCCACTACCACCACGAGGGCCGTCGCCTCGGCCGGTTGCTCTACGAGGGCCGCTGGCTGGACCCGCAGGCGCTGATGATCCGCGAGTCCATCCAGCGCTGGATCGCCTCGGTCGTCACCGGCGAGGTGACGATCCGGCTGCGCCGCGGCGAGGACTACACGATCCTGCGCACCGACGGTCCGGCGTTCTCCTACCACCCCGACAAGCTCTCGATGGAGCGCACCGAGCACGCCGCGTTCGGCCCCGTCGACCGCATCGGGCAGCTCACGATGCGCAACCTCGACATCGCCGACTCCCGCGCGCTGCTCGAGCAGTACGCCGCCCAGCCGCTCAACCAGGGCCAGGTGCTGGTGGAGAACGGCACCCTGTTCGGCGAGATCGAGCAGGGCGGGGCCGACCGCATCACCAGCAACCCCACCGCGGAGGCCGACACCAGCGACATCGCGCTGGACGCCGCGGCGATGGAGCTCGGAACCGACTGATGCAACCGATCCTGCGCGCCACCGCTCGCGTGCTCCCGGTCAACGACGAGGGCGAGGTCCTGCTCCTGCTGGACCAGGACCCCGCCCGTCCGGGCGACCTTCGTTGGGGCACGGTGGGTGGCGCGCTGGATCCGGGGGAGACCCACACCGACGCGGCGTTGCGGGAGCTGCACGAGGAGACCGGGGTCGTGGCGGCTGCTGACCAGCTGCACGGCCCGTTCCACTCCGACGTCCTCGACTTCAGCTACGCCGGCATCGCCTACCGGGGCCACTCGACGTTCTTCGCCCTGCGTCTGGCCCGCGACACCGAGGTGAGCTTCGAGCACCTCGAGGAGGCCGAGGTCGGCAACGTGGTCGAGGCGCGCTGGTGGACCCCGGCCGGGATCGAGGACGACGGGCGGCTCGTGGCCGAGAACCTGCCTGACATCATGAGGGCCGCGATCAGCACGGTCGCCGCTGGTGGAGGAGAAGCATGAGCAGCAAGCAGGACGCGACCAACACCGGCAAGCTGTGGGGTGGTCGTTTCGCCGGGGGACCGTCGCCCGAGCTCGAGGCGCTGTCGCGCTCGACGCACTTCGACTGGCGCCTGGCCCCTTACGACCTGGCCGGCTCTCGTGCTCATGCCCACGCCCTGCAACGCGCCGGCCTGCTCACCGACGCCGATGCCGCCGAGCTCGACCGCGGCCTGACGGTGCTGGGGGAGCGTTGGGCGAGTGGCGAGCTGCTCCCCGACCCGTCCGACGAGGACGTCCACGGCGCCCTGGAGCGGCTGCTGCTCGAGGAGGTCGGCCCGGAGGTCGGTGGCCGGCTGCGAGCAGGGCGGAGCCGCAACGACCAGATCGCCACGCTCTTCAAGATGTTCCTGCGCGACCACGGCCGCGTGGTTGCCGGCCTGGTGCTCGACCTGGTCGACGCCCTCGTGGTCCAGGCCCGCACCCACCACGGTGCGGTGATGCCCGGACGCACCCACCTCCAGCACGCCCAACCGGTGCTGCTGTCGCACCACCTGCTCGCCCATGCGCAGCCGTTGCTGCGCGACCTCGGCCGACTGGCCGACTGGGACGCCCGGGTGGCGGCCGACTCGCCGTACGGCTCGGGAGCGCTGGCGGGTCAGACGCTCGGGCTGGATCCCGAGGCGGTGGCGGCCGAGCTCGGCTTCACCGGCTCCAGCGCCAACTCGATCGACGGCACGTCCGCGCGGGACTTCGTCGCAGAGTTCGCCTTCGTGTGCGCGCAGATCGGCATCGACGTGAGTCGCCTGGCCGAGGAGGTCATCTTCTGGTCCACGCGGGAGTTCGGCTTCGTGCGGCTCCACGACTCGTGGTCGACGGGGTCGAGCATCATGCCGCAGAAGAAGAACCCCGACATCGCCGAGCTCGCCCGAGGCAAGGCCGGTCGCCTGATCGGCAACCTCACCGGGCTGCTGGCGACGCTCAAGGCACTGCCGCTGGCCTACAACCGCGACCTCCAGGAGGACAAGGAACCGGTCTTCGACTCCGTCGACACCCTCGAGGTGCTGCTGCCGGCGTTCACCGGCATGGTCGCGACCCTGACCTTCGAGACCGACCGGATGGCCGAGCTCGCCCCGCAGGGGTTCTCGCTTGCCACCGACATCGCCGAGTGGCTCGTCCGCGAGGGCGTGCCGTTCCGGATCGCCCACGAGGTGGCCGGTGCCTGTGTGCAGCGCTGTGAAGAGCTCGGCATCGAGCTCCACGAGCTGAGCGACGAGCAGTACGCCGAGATCTCCCCGGCCCTGACCCCCGCGGTGCGCGACGTCCTGACCGCCGACGGCTCGGTCCGCGCCCGCAACGGCCGTGGTGGCACCGCCCCCGACCGCGTGCTGGAGCAGCTGGACGACGTGGCGGCCGCGGTCGCCGAGCACCGTGAGCGCCTGGCCTGATCTCGACGACCACCCGGCAGCCGTCGCCCGACGGCTGCTGGGGGCGGTCGTACGCCGCGGCGACGTCGCGGTGCGCCTGACCGAGGTCGAGGCCTACGCAGGCACCGACGACCCCGGGTCCCACGCCTTCCGTGGACCCACGCCCCGCAGCGCGGTGATGTTCGGACCCCCGGGGCACCTGTACTGCTACCTGTCCTACGGCATGCACGTGTGCGCCAACGTCGTCGTCGGTCCCGAGGGCACTGCCGCGGCAGTGCTGATGCGCGCCGGTGAGGTCGTCGAGGGACTCGAGGTCGCGCGTGAACGCCGGCCGGGGGTCGCCGACTCGCGCCTCGCACGAGGTCCAGCGCTGCTGTGCCGCGCCTTGGGCATCCAGCTCACCGACGGCGGGGGAGAGCTGAGCACCGGTGAGGTGCGCCTCGAGCTGGCCGCGCCGGCGACGCCGGAGTCCGTCGAGGCCGGTCCGCGGGTGGGTCTACGCCTCGCCGCGGACGTCCCCTGGCGCTTCTGGTTGCGGGGCCACCCGACGGTCTCCACCTACCGCCGTCACCCGCGTTCCGCGCAGTGAGTGGGTTTTGAGCCTCCGCAAGCCCCGAACGGGGACCCGATTTGTCATGTGCGCAGGACGTGCCCTAACGTTCTGGTTGTCGGGCAAACGACAGAAAACCTTCGCAGGCCGAGAGGCCGAAACGGAGGGCTGATCGCATGCCTGGCACCGCTCAGTCGGTCTGAAACTCCCCGGAGTTGACGCGGCCG
>CAVXDL010000011.1:0-51918 GCA_963760515.1 uncultured Actinomycetota bacterium | reverse complement strand
GGCGCGGTCTCGTGCAGGAGCACGCGGGTGCGGGCCACGACGTCGGCGAGCGCGTCGGCGGCGGCCGGGCTCATCAGCCCCATGTCGATGAAGCCGTGCATGAGGCCGTCGTACCGCACGCGGTCGACCGGCACCCCGGCCTCCTCGAGGGCGTCGGCGTAGGCCTCGCCCTCGTCGCGCAGCGGGTCGAACTCGGCGGTGACCACGAGCGCCGGCGCCACGCCGGCGAGGTCGCCGAGCATCGGCGAGTGGCGCGCGTCGGTCGACGTCGGCGTCCTCGCCGAGGTAGTGCGCGCCGAACCACAGCATGGTCGCCATGTCGAGGAAGTAGCCCTCGCCGTTCTCGGTGCGTGAGGGGTAGTCGCCGGCCATGTGCGTGGCCGGGTAGAGCAGCACCTGGGCGCTGACCCGGTCGCGCAGCGCCTGGGCGGACCACCGCCGCGAGGTTGCCGCCGGCGCTGTCGCCGCCGACCGCGAGCACGTCGTTGCCGCCGAGCTCGGCGAGGTGGTCGGCCGCCCACGTGACCGCGGCGAGCGCGTCCTCGGCCGCGGCCGGGAACGGCGCCTCGGGCGCGAGCCGGTAGTCGATGGCCAGCACCGACGGCGTCGGCGCCCGAGCAGAAGCTGCGGCAGGTCTGGTCGTGGGTGTCGAGGTCGCCGATCACGAACCCGCCGCCGTGGAGGTAGACCAGCGTCGGGAACGGCCCCTCGCCCGCCGGCCGGTAGAGCCGGGCCGGACGCCCGGCCACCGTCAGCTCCTCGGTGCTCCCCACCGGCACCTGCGACTCCGGCGTCACCAGGTCGACGGTCATCGCCCGGAACGCCTTGCGCGCCGTCTCCGGCGTCCCCTCGCTCATCGGCGGGTAGGGCGCGGCTTCGATGAGCTGGAGCAGGGAGGCGATTCCGGAGTCGAGAGGCATGCGGTGAGCCTACGACCGGTCCCCTCGGATTTTGAGCCGGGCGAGCCCCGCGCCCCCGGAGGTCGAGCCGGGCGAGCCCCGCGCCCCACGGAGGTTGAGCCGGGCGAGCCCCTGGGCGAGCCCGGCTCAACCTCCGGTGCGATCAGCGCAGGGCGATGCGCACGGCCCGCACCAGTGCGCCGGCGTACTGCTGACGTCCCTGGAAGCTCCGCATCCGACGTGCCTCACGGGTGTTGCGCATGTTGCCGAGCTCGACCATCACGGTCGGGACGTCGGAGAGGTTGAGCGTGGCGAGGTCGGAGCGGAAGTCGAGGCCGTCGCCGCCGGCGGTGTAGGTGGCGTACGGCAGCCCGGCGCGGCGCAGCGACGCCCGGGTGGTGCGGGCGAGGCGGCGTGAGTCGACATAGATGTCGTGGGTCCAGGGCTTGCGGTCCACTGGGGCGATCACGTGGAACCCGCGCGCGCCGGCGGCGTTGCTGCCGTCGGCGTGGATGCTCAGCTTGAGGTCGGCCCCGGCCTTGTTGCCCGCCCGGCCGCGGACGTCGACGCACGGCCCCCACCGCTTGGCCGAGTTGCTGTGCCGGGTGAGGATCACCCGGGCCCCGAGACGTTTCAGCCGACGGGCCACGATCTGCGAGACCTGCCAGGCGAAGGTCGCCTCGGCATAGCCCGCTGCGCGTCGACGTGCCGGTGGTGTTGCAGTCCTTGCGGAAGCCACCGGCCGGCACCTGCCGGCCGATCTCTGCCGGGAAGTGCTGGTTGCCGAGCTGGTGCCCGGGGTCGAGGACGACGACCCGGCCGGCCAGCGGTGACGGCGACGAGGCCGGAGTCGGCGTCCGAGACGGGGCGACCTGCTCGGACACCGAAGCGCGGGGCAGCCTCGCCGGCCCGCCTGCGGAGTCCGGCGTACATCCCACCGACACCCCCACCGCCACGACAGTGACGAGCGCGAGGAAGCCGGCGGGACGAGTCGTCACTCGTAGCCCAGGATCTCCTGGCGCTTGTCGGCCCAGGCCAGCGCGGCAGCGATCGCTTCGTCGATGCTGAGCTCGGTCTGCCAGCCGAGCAGGCGCCGGGCCTTGTCGACGTTGGCGAACGCACCGACGACGTCGCCGGGGCGCGGCGGAGCCTCGGTGAGCGGTACGGCGCTGCCGAAGACCCGCTCGAAGGCAGCGACCAGCTCGCGCACGGTGGTGCCGTCACCCATGCCGAGGTTGATGACCGTGCTGGGCGCCGCCACCTCGCTCAGCACCTCGTCGAACCGCTCGACGGCGCGCACGTGGGCCTGGGCGAGGTCCCAGACGTGGATGTAGTCGCGCAGGCCGGTGCCGTCACGGCTGGGCAGGTCGGTGCCGGTGATCGTGAACGACGGCTTCTGTCCGCGCGCAGCCAGCACGAGCTGCCCGAGCACGTGGGAGGGCTCCTTGACGTAGATGCCCGACTCGAGGTCGGGGTCGGAGCCGATCGGGTTGAAGTAGCGCAGGATGATCGCGCGCAGGTCGGTGGAGCGCGCGAGGTCCTCGAGGACCTGCTCCATCATCCGCTTGGTCCGGGCGTACGGCGAGCCGGGCGCGAGCGGGTCCTCCTCGTCGACCTCGAAGCCCTCCTTGGTGGCGTACAGGCTCGCCGAGGACGAGAAGATCACCCGGGGCAGGCCCAGCGCGGTGAGCTCGTCGAACATCTCCAGCGACTTGGCCACGTTGTCGCGGTAGTACTCGTAGGGCTTCTCCACCGACTCCGGCACCACGATCCGGGCGGCCATGTGGATGGTCGCGTGGATGTCGGGGTGCTCGGCCGCGATCCGGCGCAGGAGCTCCCGGTCGGCGATGTCGCCCTCGTAGAAGATGCGGTCGCGCACGAACGCGCGCGGACCGCTGAGCAGCGAGTCGAGGATGACCGGGGTGTGCCCCGCCTCCTCGAGCGCCTTTGCTGTCGTCGAACCGATGTAGCCGGCGCCGCCGGTGACCAAGACCTTCACCCGGGCAGGCTACCGGTCGCACGCGCGCGGCGAGGCTGCGCGAGCGGCGCGGCAGCCGACGATCTCCCTCCGAGCCTCGGTGCCGCACCGCGCGAGCGCGTCAGGCGATCAGGTCGTAGGCCTCACAGTCACGATCAGTCGCTGCCACACGCGATGGCGCCGCCCACGAGGATCGCGACCGGGATCGAGAGCACGACCCAGCCCACGATCACGAGTACGACGAGGAGCGCCATGGATCGAGTGTGACACCCCTCACCCAGCCGCGCGCGGACCTAACGTCCCGAAAAGGTAGTCATTTGGTACTAGAAATCTGTCCTACGGGGCATTCGGGGACGCCCGCTACCAGGTCGGCCTCCCGTCTCGTCCGTCCCATCCGTAACTTCTCGCGCCCTCCGTCGTTGGCCCCACGAGCGTCCTGCCGGTTCTCGGGAGACAGTCCGTCTCATCCCCCCACCCCCCCGCTTGGCTTTGTTCCGAGGCACTCATGGCATTTATTGTCGACGCCCCCGCGCGACTCCACCTGTCCCCCCTGAAGCCCGAGATCCGCAACGCTCCGACCCGGATCGCCCTCCGGCGGTGGTCGCTCACGCTGCGTTCATCGGTAGCGGCTGCGAGTGTCGCGGTCGCTCTCCTCGCGGGGCCGGCGCCGGCCGTGATCGGGCTGACACTCGTGGCTCTCGCCCCTGCGCTGAGCCGCCATCGGCGAGGTGCGCGCGTCCTGGACGTCCTCACGGCGTCTGCGATCCTCGCGCTCTGCGCTCCGGCACTGCTTGCGAGCGCGTTGTGGGTGAGGGCTCATGACCGCGGCCCGGTCCTGGTCCGCACACCACGCTCCCGCCGCGATCACTCGACGTACGAGCATCTCGCCCTGCGCGTGCATGACCTGCACACCGGTCGTCTCACGCTCCCGGGCAGGTGGGTGACGCGCCTCTCGCTGGTCGAGGCACCGGCGCTGGTCAATGTCCTGCGAGGCGACACCACCCTCCTCCGACGTGCTTCCCCCGTCGGCCTTGTCTCCGTGACCGACGCCTCGGCCGACAGGTTGGCCGACGCCTCCGTCGGCCCGCAGCGCCCCCACGTCGTGCACGTCACCGAGGTGCTGGGCGGCGTCCAGACCTATCTCCAGCTGATGCTCGACCATCAGCTCGGCGCGGTGCGTCACGGCTTCGTCTTCGCCGAGGAGAGCGACTTCGCCGACGAGCTCCGGGCCCGCGGCCATGAGGTGGAGATCGTGGCCATGCCTCGCACTCGTACCCTCCTGCGTGAGGTCAGTGCAGCTCGTCGGCTCCGCCGGACCCTGACCTCCATGGCTCCCGACGTCGTCCACCTTCACAGCTCTCAGGCCGGACTCGTGGGGCGTCTGGCCTGGGCCCGCAAGGGCCGGTTCGTCATCCACACGCCGCACGCCTACTACTACCTCGGGAAGAGCGGCATCGCTCGATGCGTCTTCCTGAGCGCCGAGATCGTCCTGGCTCGACTGTTCCCGACCAACGTCCTCACCACGTCCCCCTCGGAGTCCGCCCGGGCCACTCGCGATGTCCACATCCCCGCCCGACGGGTGGTCACCTGCACCAACGCGGTCGAGATGCCAGAGCGCACCCGACCGCGCGAGCTCGCCGATGCGTCTGTGCGCGTAGGGATGGTCGGCCGCGTCTCCCCGCAGAAGAACGTGCCGATGTACCTGCGAGTCGTGGCGCAGCTCCTCGAGGCCCCGCAGGTCGAAGCTCACTGCCGCTTCGCCGGGCTCGGTCACTATGACGGCGATCTCGCCGATCTCCACGCCATGATGGCGGAAGCGGGCGTGCCCACAGACGCGCTCGAGGTGCATCCTTGGATGCCTCACTCAGAGGTCCTGCGCTGGATGGACGAGTGCGACATCCTGGTCCTCCCGTCCAACTACGAGAGCTTCGGCTACGCGCTGGCCGAGGCCACTGCTCGAGGCATCCCCGTGATCGGCACCGACATCGACGGGATCCGCGACGTCGTGATCGACGGCGTGAACGGCTGTCTGGTGCCCGTTGACGACCACGCCGCGATGGCCCGGCGCATCCTGGAGCTCGTGGCGCACCCCGCCGACTACCGCGAGATGAGCAAGCTCGGACCTGCCGTGGCAGCACGTCGGATCGACATCGACCGGTTCGCCGAGCGGATCGAGTGCTACTACACCACCGGAGAGCTGCCGGCCATCGGCGTGGTCCGCGAGCCGGAAGCCGTTGCGGCGAGCGGCCCGGATGCGCACCTGGCAGGGCGCCCCCGCGAGGTCGCTTCGTGAGCGTCATGAGCCAGCGTGAGACCTGGTTGCGCCATGCCGCACGCTCTCGTGCGCTGCGCTACCTCCCGGTCACCGCCATCACCCTGGACTTCCTCGTCATCCTGGGCAGCCTCGCTGTCGGCACCTCCGGTCGCGACAGGTGGGTGCTCTTCGGGACCCCCGCCGACCTGACCACCACGGCGTGGCTGGCCAGTCCCGCCATCGCCGCGACCTGGCTGCTGGCGATCTGGTCGGCAGGCGGCTACCGCCGGGCGAGCATCGATGCGGGCACCGACGAGCTCCGATCCGTAGCCCGCGCCGGCTTCTGGACCGTGGGCGTGGTCGGCATCGGGTGCTACTTCCTCGACTTCCCGCTCTCCCGCGGCTTCTTCTTCCTCACCTTCGCCGTGGGAATGCCGCTGCTCCTGGCGGGTCGATGGGGCCTGCGGCGGCTGGTGTACAGCATCCGAGAGTTCGGACTGCTCCAGCACAACGTCCTCGTGGTGGGCGGGCTGCGGGGGATCGAGGAGGTCTCCCGGGTCCTGTCGCGGGAGACCAAGCTGGGCTACCGGGTGATCGGGTGCCTGACCCCCGATGCCGAGCGCGAGACCCGCACGCGCCACGGAGTGCCCGTGCTGGGCCGCTGCGAGGAAGTGATCTGGCAGGTGCTCTCCTCCGACGTCGACGTCGTGTTCTTCGTCGACGGCGGGCTGGCCTCCTCAGAACAGATGCGGCGCATCGCCTGGGACCTCGAGACCCACGACGTGCACGTCGTGGTCGCTCCGAGCATCTCGGAGGTCGCCGGCGACCGAGTCCGGATCCGCCCGGTGGGAGGGCTCCCTCTCATCCACGTCGATCCACCGCGCGCACACGAAGCAGCACGGTGGGGCAAGCGCGGTCTCGACATCGTCGGGCTCGCCCACGCTGCTCATCGCGGCGGCACCGATCCTGCTATTCGCCGCGGTACGGATCAAGCTGCACGACGGCGGACCGGTGCTGTTCCGTCAGGTCCGCGCCGGTCGCGACGGCGCGGAGTTCAGTCTCGTCAAGCTGCGCACCATGGTCGTCGACGCCGAGACCCAGCTGCCGCAGCTCCACGCCGAGAGCGGCTTTGCCGGTGGGCTGTTCAAGCTCGCCCGCGATCCACGGATCACCGGGCCTGGCACATGGCTGCGACGGCTGTCGCTCGATGAGCTGCCGCAGCTGTTCAACGTCCTGCGCGGCGAGATGAGCCTGGTCGGCCCCCGCCCACCGCTGCCCCAGGAGGTCGCCCACTACCGCGGCGACACCTCGCGGCGCCTGCACGTCCGGCCGGGCCTGACGGGGCTCTGGCAGGTCTCGGGCCGCTCTGACCTCTCCTACGACGAGGCCATCCGGCTCGACCTGTTCTACGTCGACAACTGGTCGATGGTCAGGGATCTGGCGATCCTCCTGCGCACCGTCCGCGCGGTGCTCCGCACCGAAGGGGCGTCTGGGCGGACCTCAGCGCCGCCCGGGGAGGCGAGCGCGCCACCCGGTGGTCGCACCGGCCGCCGCGTAGGACCCGTAGGAGCCGTACCCGCCACTGCGTCCGGTCGGCAGGTCGTTGAGCACCAGCCCGACCGGGACCACGTCGACCTGGGAGAGCCGGTCGAGCGAGAGGCGCACCTGGTCGCGTCGCGTCCGGCTGTGGCGTACGACGAGCAGGGTGGCGTCGGCGCCCGCGGCGAGCAGGGCGGCGTCGGTGACCGGCAGGAGCGGGGCGGTGTCGATCACGATGACCTCGTAGGTGCCGCGGAGCCGGTCGAGCAACGCGCCCATGGCGTTGGTCTGGAGCAGCTCGGGGGCGTTCGGGGGCACGACGCCGCTGGGCAGCACGTGGAGGCCCGTGGCCTCGTGGGTCCAGATCGCCGCCTCGAGCTCGACCTTGCCGAGCAGCACGGTCGTCACGCCGGCATCCCCGCCGATGCCGAAGGCGCTCGCCACGGACGGGCGGCGCAGGTCGCCGTCGACGAGCACGACCCGCAGCCCGGCTCGGGCCAAGGTGAGGGCGAGGCTGACCGCAGTCGTGCTCTTGCCCTCCTCCTGCACCGACGAGGTGATGACCAGGACCTGGTGAGGGTGCTCGAGGTCGAGGAACTGCACGTTGGTGCGCAGCACCCGGAAGGCCTCCACCCGTGCGGAGTCGGGGTCGAGGTCGGTGAGGAGGCGGCGCCGGTCGCTGCGCGGCTCGTGCACCATCGTGCCGAGCACCGGCAGCGGCGTGATGGCAGCCAGGTCCTCCAGGGAGCCCACCCGGGTGTCGAGCAGCGCGCGGAACGCGGTGATCACCAGACCGAGCGCGAGACCGAGGAGCAGCCCGATCACGGGCGGTTGCCAGGGCGGGTCGCTGACCGGATCGGGCTCGAAGGAGGCGAAGTCGACCACGGTGATCGTGGCGCTGCTCGACCCGGTGGACTCCTCGAGCTCGGCGGCGGTGGCCACGAGCGCCTCGGCGAAGGCCTGGGCCACGAGCTGCGCGACCTCCGGGTCGGGGTCGACGTAGCGGAGCTCCAGCACCGCGGCGTCGCCCACCTGGCGAGCGGTGACGTGGTCACGCAGGTGGTCGATCCCGAGGTCGGCATCGGCGGCGACCTCGCGCGCGTCGGCGTCGTCCTCGAGGGCGCTGGAGACCCGGGAGGCCACCAGCTGGCTCTGGACGACCTCGACGTAGGTGGCCACCCGATCGGCAGGGAAGCCGGCACCGTCGGCGGAGTCCGACGTCGACTGCTCGGAGGTGACGAGCACCCGCGCACGTGACTCGTACGACGCGTCCATCTGCGCGGCGTAGACGACGCCGGCCACGGCGCCGGCGATCACGCAGAGCGCGATGACGAGCACGCTGCGGCGCAGGGCGAGCACGGCACGACGTGTACGCACGGCACTCCTCTCGTCAGCAGGTGGTCTCGTCAGCAGATCAGTGGGTCAGCGCCCCTTCATCAGCGGCGCCTCGGGGCACACCTTAGTGACGGCTCCGTCAGCCGCGCGTCCCGCGCTCCCGCGACTCCTCCAGCAGCCGCAGCAGGTAGCCGCCGTAGCCGCTCTTGAGCAGGCCCTGGGCCTGCACGGTCAACGCCTCGTCGTCGATGAACCCCATCCGCCAGGCCACCTCCTCCGGCGCCCCGACCTTCGTGCCCTGACGCGCCTCGATCGCGCGCACGAAGTTGCTCGCGTCGTTGAGGTCGTCGAAGGTGCCGGTGTCGAGCCAGGCCGAGCCCCGCGGCAGCACCTCCACCTGGAGGCGCCCCTGCTCGAGGTAGATCCGGTTGAGGTCGGTGATCTCCAGCTCGCCCCGGGCCGAGGGCTTCAGCGACTTGGCGTGCTCGACCACGTCGCCGTCGTAGAAGTAGAGCCCGGGCACCGCAAAGCTGCTGCGCGGGCGCTCGGGCTTCTCCTCCAGCGAGATCGCGCGGAAGTCGTCGTCGAACTCCACCACGCCGTACGCCGTCGGGTCGGCCACGCGATAGCCGAAGACCGCGGCCCCGTCGAGGTCGGCGAAGCGCCGCAGCCGCGAGCCGAGGCCGGAGCCGTAGAAGATGTTGTCGCCGAGCACGAGCGAGACGGTCTCGGAGCCGATGTGGTCCTCGCCGATCAGGAACGCCTGCGCCAGTCCGTCGGGGCTGGGCTGCACGGCGTAGGTGATCGAGATCCCGAACTGCGACCCGTCCCCGAGCAGCCGCACGAACTGGTCGGCCTCGTGCGGGGTGGTGATGACCAGCACGTCGCGGATCCCGGCCAGCATCAGCGTCGACAAGGGGTAGTGGATCATCGGCTTGTCGTAGACCGGCATCAGCTGCTTGCTGACCGCGTGGGTGATGGGGTGGAGCCGACTGCCGGTGCCTCCGGCGAGCAGGATGCCGCGCATCTCGTCCTCTCCTGGCCAGCGGCCCTCGTCATGGAAGTGGGGCCGCGGTCGGCCGCCCACGGAGCAGCATGCCGGACGCCGATCGAGTGACCTACATGCGGCTTCACCCTTTCGGATGTTGGCCCGCTGAGGACGAAGTTACCTTCAAGAATTCCTCTGCCGCTCGCCCAGAGCACCAAAGTTAAACTAGGGTGCCTCGGGTAGTAACGGCGAAGGGCTCGGGCTCGTTAGCCAACTGATCAAGGCGGCAAGGAAGCCGTGACCACGTTGCCGACGCTTGGATGTGATGGGGCGCCATGTCTTTGATGGCCCAGCGCGAATCCCGTTTGCGGATGCCCCTGCCGTCGCGGGCGCTCGACTACCTGCCCGCCACGGCGCTGCTGATCGACACGATCGCGATCATCCTGGTCAGCATCCTCGCGGTCATCGGTCGCCGCTCCTGGGGCATCTTCGAGACCAGCGCCGACGTCTCGAGCAACATGTGGATGGTCGGTCCCTACGTCGCGCTCGGCTGGCTGGCGGCGATCTGGGTCGGCGGCGGCTACAGCCGCGGCATCTTCGATGCCGGCACCGACGAGTTCCGCCGCGTCGCCCGGGCCACCTTCCTCACTGCCGCCACCGTCGGCATCGGCGCCTACCTGCTCAAGTCCGACCTGTCGCGCGGCTACTTCGCCGCTGGCCTTCGGGCTCGGCGTGCCCGCGCTGCTGCTGGGCCGTCTCCTCCTCCGCGGTGCGGTGCGCAGCGCACGCGCCCGTGGCTCGCTGTTCCACACCGTCCTGATCGCCGGGTCCCCGCGCAGCATCGACGACGTGGCCCGCGTGCTGCGACGCGAGAAGAAGCTGGGCTACCGCGTCGTCGGCGGGCTGACCCCCTCCGGCGCCGACGCCGAGACCCCCACCGGCATCCCGGTCCTCGGGCGCTGTGTCGACGTCACCCGCGAGGTGCACGAGACCGGCGCCGACGTCGTCTTCTTCGCCGACGGCGGCGTCGAGTCGGCCGACACCATGCGTCGCGTCGCCTGGGACCTCGAGCACCTCGACGTGCAGGTCGTCGTCGCCCCGAGCGTCTCGGAGGTGTCCGGCGAGCGGGTCCGCATCCGCCCGATCGGCGGCCTTCCCCTGATCCACATCGACCCGCCGCGGGTCACCGACGCCGCTCGGTGGGGCAAGCGCGCCTTCGACGTCGTCGGCGCCTCGCTGCTGCTGCTGGTGGCCTCGCCGGTCCTGGCCTTCGTCGCGCTCCGCATCCGTCTGCACGACAAGGGCCCGGTGCTCTTCCGGCAGGTCCGCACCGGCCGCAACGGCGCCCACTTCGGCTGCCTGAAGTTCCGCACGATGGTCGTCGACGCCGAGGAGAAGCTCAAGGGCCTCGAGGGCGACACCGGCTCGATCGCCGGGTTGTTCAAGATGAAGAACGACCCGCGCATCACCAAGGTCGGCCACACGCTGCGGCGCTACTCCCTCGACGAGCTGCCCCAGCTGGTCAACGTCCTGCGCGGCGAGATGAGCCTCGTCGGCCCGCGACCCCCACTGCCGTGCGAGGTGGAGAACTACGACGCCCGCGCGTCGCGGCGCCTGCGCGTGCGCCCCGGCCTGACCGGTCTGTGGCAGGTCTCGGGCCGCTCCGACCTCTCCTTCGACGAGGCGATCCGTCTCGACCTCTACTACGTCGACAACTGGTCGATGCTCCAGGACGCCTCGATCCTGCTGAAGACCCTGCGCGCCGTCGTCCGCCCGCACGGCGCCTACTGAGCCACTCGCCCCGCCCACGGCGTCTAGGGTGACGCCTCGTGCAACGGATCCTGGTCACCGGCGGCGCCGGCTTCGTCGGCGCCAACTTCGTCCACCACGTGGTGGGCCACACCGACGCCACCGTGACGGTGCTCGACAAGCTGACGTACGCCGCCTCGCGGGAGTCGTTGGCCGGGCTGCCGCCCGAGCGGGTCTCCCTGGTCGTCGGTGACGTCGCCGACCAGGCGCAGGTCGACGCGCTCGCCGCCGAGCACGACGCGATCGTGCACTTCGCGGCCGAGTCCCACAACGACAACTCGCTCACCGAGCCGGGTCCGTTCATCCAGACCAACCTCGTCGGCACGTTCTGCGTGCTGGAGGCGGCCCGGCGCCACGACGTGCGGCTCCACCACATCTCCACCGACGAGGTCTACGGCGACCTCGAGCTCGACGACCCGCAGCGCTTCACCGAGGCCACCCCCTACAACCCGAGCAGCCCCTACAGCGCCGCCAAGGCGGGCTCCGACCACCTGGTGCGTGCGTGGGTGCGCAGCTTCGGCGTGCGGGCCACGATCAGCAACTGCTCCAACAACTACGGCCCCTGGCAGCACGTGGAGAAGTTCATCCCGCGCCAGATCACCAACGTGCTCGACGGCACCCGCCCCCGGCTCTACGGCACCGGCACCAACGTGCGCGACTGGATCCACGCCGCCGACCACAGCTCGGCGGTCTGGACGATCCTCGAGCAGGGCCGGATCGGCGAGACCTACCTCATCGGCGCCGACGGCGAGCGCTCCAACCTCGACGTCGTCCGGCTGATCCTCGAGCACCTCGACCGACCGGCCGACGACTTCGACCTGGTGGCCGACCGCGCCGGCCACGACCTGCGCTACGCCATCGACTCGACCAAGCTGCGCACCGAGCTCGGGTGGCGCCCCAGCTATCCCGACTTCGAGGCCGGCCTGGCCCGCACCATCGCCTGGTACGCCGACCACGAGGACTGGTGGCGCCCTCACAAGCAGGCCACCGAAGCGGCGTACGCGTCCAAGGGCCAGTGACCGTGGTCGATCTCGCGCTCGAGACCACGGCGATCCCGGGGCTGCTCGTGCTGCGGCTCCCGGTGCATGAGGATGCACGCGGCTGGTTCAAGGAGGCGTGGCAGCGCGAGAAGATGGTCGCGCTCGGCCTGCCGGACTTCGTGCCGGTGCAGCAGAACGTCTCGTTCAACACCCGTCGCGGCGCCACCCGTGGCCTGCACACCGAGCCCTGGGACAAGCTGGTGACCCTGGCCTCCGGCACGGCGTTCGGCGCCTGGGTCGACATGCGGGAGGGGCCGACGTACGGCACGGTCGTCCACCGCGAGCTCGACCCCTCGGTCGCCGTCTTCGTGCCGCGCGGGGTGAGCAACAGCTATCAGACGCTGGAGGACGGCGTCGCCTACTCCTACCTCGTCACCGACCACTGGCGCGCCGGCATCACCTACCCCGCGCTCGACCTCGCCGACCCGGCGCTGGCCATCCCCTGGCCGATCCCGCTGGACGAGGCCGAGGTCTCCGCCAAGGACCGCGCCAACCCGCTCCTGGCCGACGCGGCCTCGGTGGCTCCGCGACGACCGCTCGTGGTGGGCTGTCAGGGCCAGCTCGGCCGGGCGCTGCTGGCCGAGTTCCCCGACGCCGTCGGCGTCGACCTGCCGGGCAGCGGGGCGGCTCACGAGCTCGACGTCACCGACCCGCCGCCGTCGCCGCCTGGCCCTGGCACGAGCACGACCTGGTGCTCAACGCCGCGGCCTACACCGCGGTCGACGTCGCGGAGACTCCCGACGGGCGGGTGGCTGCGTGGCGGGCCAACGCCCAGGCCCCAGCGGCGCTGGCCCGAGCCTCCGACACCCACGGCTTCACGCTCGTGCACTACTCCTCGGAGTACGTCTTCGACGGCACCGCCGAGCTCCACGACGAGGACGAGCCGCTGTCTCCCCTGGGGGTCTACGCCCAGACCAAGGCCGCCGGCGACGTCGCGGTCAGCACCTCCCGCCGCCACTACCTGCTGCGCACCTCCTGGCTCATCGGAGACGGCCACAACTTCGTCCGCACGATGCTGCGCCTGGCCGAGCAGGGCACTGCGCCGAGCGTCGTCGACGACCAGCACGGCCGGCTGACCTTCACCGACGAGCTGACCCGCGCCACCCGCCACCTCCTCGAGGCCCGAGCGGCGTTCGGCACCTACCACGTGAGCAACGCGGGCCCGGTGATGTCCTGGGCCGACGTCGCTCGTCGCGTGTACGCCGCTGCCGGCCGCTCGACCGACGACGTCACCGCGGTCTCGACCGAGACCTACAGCGCGGGTCGCGACCTCGCCCCACGTCCCCGCCACAGCGCCCTCGACCTGACCAAGCTGGCCTCGACCGGGTTCGTCAGCGTGTCCGCGGAGGAGCGCCTCGAGGCCTACCTGCGCGACGCGCTCACTCGAGGCTGATCGAGTAGTCGGGACGAGCGAAGCGAGACCCGACATATCGAGATCCCCCCAGCCCGAACAGCGCGGCCGCTCGGCTCCAAGGGGCCTCGATACGACCGCCCTCGCTGACGCTCGCGCGTCCTACTCGACCAACCTGACAACCAAGTTGATCGAGTAGTCGGGACGAGCGAAGCGAGACCCGACATATCGAGATCCCCCCAGCCCGAACAGCGCGGCCGTTCGGCTTCAGGGGCCTCGATACGGCAGCCCTCGCTGACGCTCGCGCGTCCTACTCGACCAACCTGAAGGACATGTTGCTCGGCCTGCGCGACTCGACGCGTCAGGAGTCCTGCGCGGCGACCTGCTTGGTCTGCTCCGCCTTGGCCGCCTTGGCGGCCTTCTCCCGCTCACGCCTCGTGCGCCGGGAGACCTTCTCGCCCTTGCGCTCCTTGTGCACGGGCTCGTAGGTGTACTGGTAGCCGTAGCCGTACCCATAGCCGTAGCCGGCGCCGGCCTTCTTCGGCGGCACGAGGTTGACCACGACGCCGACGCACTTGGCGCCGACGGCCTCGACGCGCTCGAGCGCGTGCTGGAGCTGGTCGCGGGTGGTCTTGCCGTGGCGTACGACGGCGAGCATGCCGTCGGCGCGGGCCGAGAGCGGGGCGGCGTCGGTGACCGGGAGCAGCGGCGGGGCGTCGAGCAGCACCACGTCGAAGCGGTCACGCAGCTGCTTGATGAGCAGCTCCATCGCGTGCGACTGGAGCAGCTCGGAGGGGTTCGGCGGACGCGGGCCGCAGGTGAGCACCTGGAGACCGGTGTCGGCGTAGGTCTGGAGCGCGTCGTCGAGGTCGACGCGACCGATGAGCACGCTCGTGGTGCCGACCGCGTCGTCGAGCCCGAGGCGCGTGGCCATGGTGGGACGGCGCAGGTCGCACTCGACGATGCAGACGCGCTCGCCGGCCATGGCCAGGGTGACCGCGAGGTTGGTGGTGGTGGTCGACTTGCCCTCGCCCGGCAGCGAGCTGGAGACCACGAAGACGCGGTGGTCGCTGTCGACCTCGACGTACTGCATGTTGGTGCGCAGCACCCGGAAGGCTTCCGCCCAGGGACTGTGCTCCCCGAGCGCGACCTCGAGCCTCTTCTTGACCGCGTCCGGGTCACTGTTGATGTTGCCCAGGATCGGCGCCGGGGTGACGCTGGCGACGTCCTCGCTGGTGGACACCGAGGTGTCGAGCAGGTCACGGAGCACCGCCAGGCCGACACCCAGCAGCAGCCCGAGCACCAGGGCGAGGCCGTAGTTGCGCGTCGGGTTGGGGCTGACCGGGTTGCTGGTGACGTCGGCGTTGTCGACGATCGAGGCGCGGATCGGGGCCGGTCCGCCACTGTCGGGAGCCTCGACGTCGGAGATCATGTCGCTCAGGGCCTGGGCGTAGGCCTGAGCGATGTCGCGCGCCACGACCGGGTCGGGGTCGCGGGCGGTGATGTTGATGTTGACGGTGTTGGGCACGGCCTCGGCCGTGACCTCGCGCCGCAGGTCGGCCGGATCGATCTGGCCGCCGAGGTTGTTGGCGACGGTCTCGGAGAGCTTGCGGTTGCCGGCCATCACGACGTACGACGACACGCGCCGGGTGGCGAACTGGTCGCCGACCGAGGCGTCAGCGGTGTCGGACGAGGGGGTCGAGACGAACAGCTGCGCCGTCGAGGCGTACAGCGGCGTCGCCTGCAGGGTCAGCAACCCCGCCAGCCCGACGGCCACCAGGACCGTCACGGCAATCAGGCGCCAACGTCGTCGTACCGTCAGCCAGTAGTCCCGCAGCTCCACTCGTCCACCCGATCGTCATAGAAGCAGTTGCCTCACCCTACAGAGGGTCTCACGAAGTCAAGAGTCGCCCGTCCAGTGGATCTTGCACGATGCACGAGCCGATCATCGGCGTCGCAACGACCCCAGGGCCGGCCGCACGTCGGCGAGGTAGACCAGCGCTGCCACGAGCAGCACGATGTTGATCAACGGGATCCCGATCGGCACGAGCTGGAGCAGCACGCCGAAGCCGAGGATGACGCGACCACGTGGTCTTGGTGAGCTTGCCGGCTGCCTCGTAGGCGTCGGCCGGATAGAGCAGCGCGTTGACCAGGGCGAAGATCGACACCGCGAGCAGCGCGATCGCCACCAGCAGCTGTACGTAGCCTTCAACCACAAATATGTTCGCCATGATGACGCGATCCTATCCGGCGTCGGTCCAGCCCTCGCCGGTCCTCGCCGCTCGTCGAGACGCGACGAAGCCCCCGCAGCTCATACCTGCGGGGGCTTCGCCTACACGTGGTGCGGACGGCTCCGGGGTGACCGGTCAGAACAGCGTGGGCTGCTCGTCGCCGTCAGCTCCTCAAGCCTGGGTGGTGCTCTTCTTGGCAGCCGGCGCCTTCTTGGCGGCGGGGGCCTTCTTCGCGGCGGGCTTGGGGGTCGTCGCCTTGGCGGTGGCCGGCTTGCGGACCGGGGCCTTCTTGGCGGCGGGCTTGGTCTTGTTGACCTTGACCTCGACCTTGGCGGTCGACGGCAGCTTGGTGCCGCGGACGACAGCCTCGCCGCGCTTGGCCAGGTCGCCGTAGGTGCTCAGGGCGGTGACGACGTTGTCGTTGACGACCGTCTGCACCTTGGTGGGGAGACCGAGGGCCTCGGCCTGCAGCTCGGCGACGCGGGCCTCGACAGCGGTACGACGGGCCTTGGCGGCGGTGAGCGCGGAGTCGCGGAGCGACTTCAGGTCGGTCTCGGTGACGCTCTTCTGGACGTCGGCGACCTTGGTCTGCGCGTCCTTCTGGAAGCCAGAGACGAACTTCTGCACGTCGGCGACGTACTCCTTGACGGCGGTGACCGCGAGGTCACCGGCGCCGACACCGGCGTAGAGCGGCTTCTGGGCGACCGCGGGGACCTCGATGGACTTGAAATCGAACGTGGCCTTGGCCATGTCAGTTCTCCTCTGCTGTTGATGAATCTGCTGGGGGCGTGCTGGTGGGGGTGGAGCCGGGCGTTGCTGCGGACTCGTCCTCGGGTTCTTCTGCCGCGTTCATCGCGACGAAGGACGCGTACACATCGAGCAGTGACTGCTTCTGGCGCTCAGTGAGGGCAGCGTCGCCGAGCACGGCGAGCTCCACCGACCCTCCGACCCCATCGTCGGGACTGACGATCCCGGCGCGCAGGTACAGCTGCTCCGCCGAGATCCGCAGTGCCCGAGCGATCTGCTGAAGCACGTCGGCCGAGGGCTTGCGCAGACCGCGTTCGATCTGGCTCAGGTAGGGGTTGGAGACGCCGGCCTGCTGGGCGAGCTGCCTCAGGGACAGACGCGATGCGACGCGCTGCTCCTTGAGGTAGTCACCGAGCGACTCGACGGTCTGCCCTACCTTGCCCTTTGCCATGCCCCCATAGTGCTAGCAACAGTTAGCAAAACGCAAACTCAGCTAGCGTGACATGGTGCACACCGGTGCGGACGGGTCAGTGACGCCCCGCCAGGACGTCGCCGACGATGGCCTGCATCCGCTCGCGGAAGCACTCCTCGGCGAACCCCTCGGCGTGCTCGCGGATCGCCGCGGCATCGAAGGAGGAGTCGTCGAAGTCGCGCAGCGCCTGCGCGAACGCATCGGCCATCTGGTCGTGAGCCGGCCCGTCGGGCTGCACCAGGACGCCGGTCTTGCCGGGCACGACGTAGTCGAGGGCCCCGCCCTCGCCGAGCGCGACCACGGGCGTGCCGCAGGCCATCGCCTCGACCGGGATGATGCCGAAGTCCTCGATGCCGGGGAACACCAGCGCCCGGGCGCGGCGCATCAGGTCGAGCATCCGCGCGTCGTCCACGCGTCCGACGAACTCGATGCCGGGGCCGGCGTAGGCGTCACAGGTCTCGCGCGCCCGGCCGTCGCCGGCCACGACCAGCCGTACGCCGGCACGCCGGGCGGCGCTGACGGCGACCTCGGGGCGCTTGTAGGGCACCATCCGGCCGGCGACGAGGAAGAAGTCCTCGCGCTCGATGCTCGGGTCGGGGGTGTAGACGTGGGTGCGCACCGGCGGCGGCACGACGAGGCTGTCGCGGCCCCACCACCGGGAGATCCGGTCGGCGACACAGGTCGAGTTGGCGACGATCTGCTGCGGGCGGGCCGCGGCGCGACGGTCGGCCTTGCGCTGGGTGGCGGCGAAGGCGGCCAGACCGTACTCGCCGAGCTTGCCGCCCGGCTCGCCCTCGCGGGTGCCGGCTTCCCAGATCCACCGGGCCGGGGTGTGGACATAGCTGACCATCGGCACGCCGGCCGGCGGACGGACGCGCTGGCCGAAGGCATGGTGGGAGACCAGCACGACGTCGGCGTCGGTGAGGTCCGCGCGCGCCATCGCGCCGGGGAGCAACGGCAGCAGGTGGGCGTAGTGACCATCACCGCGATAGAGCCTCTGCAGCCCGCTGGTGGTCACCACGGCCGGGTCGATGCCCTCAGGTCGGCCCTCGTCGCCGCCGACCGGCACGAAGACGCGCGAGTCGGGGAACGCCTGGGCCAGCTGCTCGACGACGCGCTCGGAGCCTCCGAGCTCGGTGAAGCGCTCGTGGACGATGACTGCGCGCATCAGGAGGCGTCGACTCGCGACTGCGACCAGGCGGCGCGGCGCAGCGGCGCCTGGCGTCGCGAGCGCTCGATGCGGGCGCCGTGCGAGACCGTGACGGCCACGACGTCGAGACCCAGGCCGCGCAGGGCGGCGACGTCGGAGCGGATCTGGGCGCGCGTCGTGCCGGCGTCGACGTCGAGCACGGCGGCTCCGTCGAGCTCGCCGGCCAGGTCGAGCAGGTCGTCGATGGTCTCCACGCTCGCGGCGACCGTCACGCGGGCGTGAGGCGCGCTCTTGACGGTCTCGGCGAGCAGCTCCTCGCCGGGGCCGGGTCGACCGGCGGCGAGCACGTGCACGTGGCGGGCATGCGGCAGCGCGCCGAAGGCGGTGTCGGCCGACAAGGTCGCCGCGGACAGCTCACCGAGGCCTGGGGTCAGCGAGACGGCGAACTCGCGGTGCACCGTGGGGCGACCGGGCGTCGCGTCGACGAGCAGCACCTCGTCGCCGCGCGCGGCGAGCAGGTCGGTGAGGAGCCCGACGGTGTGGGCGTGCGCCACCGGCCCGTGCTGGACGACGGTGATGGCCCGCTGGGTCTCCAGGACCGGCAGCAGGGTCGCCAGCGCGGTGGCACGGTCGTCGGGGTCGAGCGAGACAGCCGGCACGCCGGCGGCGTCGCCCGCGTCCTTGGCGGCGTCGCGGGCCGAGAGCGACCCGCGCCAGGCGCGGCTCAGGACGACCAGCTCGGCGCCCAGGATGAGGGCGATGATGAACGCCAGCAGCGCGTCGCGCAGCGGCGCGGGCGAGGCAGGCGACTCCGGCACGTCGGCCGGCTCGACGACGGCCAGGCGCCAGGAGGCCTTGTCGGTCACCGTGCGCAGCGAGCCGAGCAGCGCCTCGCGCTCGCGGGACAGGGCAGCGATCGCAAAGGTGTCGCCGTCGGCAGCGAGCTTGCGGCGTTCGCGACCCACCTCGGCGATGGAGTCGGTGATGGCGGCGCGCTGCGCCGCCAGGTCGGCGGCCTGCTCCTGGGTGACCTGCTCGATGAGCACCGACGCCAGGGAGTCGGCCAGGGCCGCTGCCTCCTCGCCGGTGGGACCGAACCCGGTGATCGTCACGAAGCCCGGCTCGCTGGCCACCTTGGCGGTGATGCGGTCGACGGCGTCAGCCACGTCGAGGTCGCTCGAGCCCGTCGGCAACGCACGCTCGACCACGGTGCGGCTGGTCGCCAGCCCCGTCACGGTCTCGGCGTAGTAGTCGACCTCGGCGGACGGGTCGCTGTTGGTCTCGGGGACCCGCACCTGCACGGTGGTGGAGGAGACGTACTCATCAGGGGCCGAGGCGCGCCAGCCGTAGACCGCGACCGCGACCAGCAGGGCCGCCGCCAGGACGAGGTACTTGCGGGCCCACACACCGGCCGCGTGCTCGAGTAGATCCATGTCAGGCCGCCTTCCGCAGCTCGCGACGCAAGGCGTGGTAACCCGGTTTGGCCCGCCCGTGGTGCAACATGAGACCGAAGTTGGCCTCGCTCTCGTGCGCTTGGCGCGAGACATCGCGCAGAGAGTAGTAGAAGAGCGCTTGCACGAAGCGTAGTCGACGCGCCTCGCGGTAGGCCGACACCACCATCGCGGCCTGTCGCTTCGGCGAGACCGCCCGCGACGAGGTGCCGGTGGGGGCGCCGTACTCGGTCAGCCACACCTTCTTGCCGGTGTCCCCGGCCCGCCGCATCACGGCGTGCACGGCGGGCAGCCGGTGGAAGGTGTTCCAGTGCTGCTCCCCCGACGGCAGCGCGGGATAGGTGTAGGGGTGGATCGACACGGCATCGAACGCCGCGCGGAAGGCCTTGTCGTCGCCGCTCTCGACGCCGGCGGCGTAGAAGCGGCGCAGGAACGTCACCGGCGACATCTCGCTGCGATCGTCGACGTCGACGCCCGGGGAGAGCGCCCCCACCAGGATCTTGGCCTGGGGGTCGTGGCGGCGCAGCTGCGGAGCCGCGGCGGCGACCAGGCGCGCGTAGGCGTACGGCGAGACCGGCGCGCTCCAGGCACGTTCGAGGTTCGGCTCGTTCCAGAGCTCCCAGACGCGCACCTGGGAGTGATAGCGCTTGGCAGCGGCGCGGACGAAGCGCGCGAAGCCGGCCGGGTCGGCTGAACCATCGGGGAGCCTGGCCCAGTCGGGGCGGTAGCCCACCACGGCCAGGACGCTCAGGCCCTCGCGGCGCGCCGCCCGCAGCACCCGGTCGGTGTCAGACCAGTCGTGCCGGCCACGGGTGTGCTCGACGCGGCGCCAGCTGATGTCGATCCGCACCCGGTGGGCGCCGAGCTTCTTGGCCTTGGCCAGGTCAGCTCGCATCCGGGCCGGCGGGAGGTCGAGGATCCCGAACCCCAGGCTGATGCCGACCGACAGGCGGCGGCGTGGTTTCGCGGCCTGACGAGCCTGCACCGCGTCGGGGTGCGAGGTCGCGACGTGGGCCGAGCGTGGCAGCGGTTGCAGCCCCTGCGCCGGCACCCCGGGGACGCTCACGACTAGACCGGGCGCCCCCACGGCGAGCAGCAGGCCGAGGACGGCGATCCTGCGGGAGGAGTGCCTCGTCCGAGGCTCGAGTCGCCTGGCCACAACCATCTCGCTTCGTTTCGCTCCGCCCGGGGTGAACGCCGCTGGCCCTCCATGATGACAGCCTGAGGGCGACCCGGGGGCATCTCGGCGCTGATCGGCTCGTGCTGTGCGCTTCCTGTGACAGGATCGCGGGCACCGATCGGTGCCGCCTCCACGCTGCTCCGACCCGTCCTCCTCGATGCGAAAGGCAGACCTCCCCTTGCTCTGCTCCGTGATCTCGAACGCCGACGACGCGCGAGCGCTGAGCGAGGAGTGGGAGTCCTTGGCCGACGACGCCGACGCCGGCCCCTTCGCCCGGCCCCTGTTCTCCCTCACCTGGTGGGAGCACCTCGGCGCCGGTGCCCTTCACATCGTGACCGTGCGCGACGGCGGGCGGCTGGTGGCCCTGGCGCCGCTCCACGTCCGCCGGGTGGGGCCGGTCCAGGTCGTGCGGTGGCTCGGGCACGGCCTCGGCACGGTGGCCCAGGCAATGGTCCTCCCGGGCCACGACGACGCGGCCGCGTTGATGTGGCGCGAGGCCGGCGGCCGGGGCCGGGTGCTCGACCTCATCGAGAGCCACGAGCACGGCCCCCTGCCCTCAGCGAGCTCCGTCCGGTCCCGTCACCAGCTCTCCATCGAGCCGCGTGACGTGTGCCCGGTGATCGACGTGCACGGCGATGCCGAGGCACACCTGGCCGATCCCCGGTGCAAGCGCGTGCGGCGCACGGTCCGGGTCGCGCACCGTCGGATGGAGGAGGCGGGCCACCGGTACTCGGTGCGCATCGCCGAGGACGCAGCGACGCTGGCCGAGCTCCTGCCCGCCGTCCGCACGATCTTCGATGCAGCCGAGGCCGACCGTCCTCGCCAGCACCTGCTCGCCGGCGAGTGGGACGACTTCACCACCGCGCTGATCACCGACGGCGTGCCCGGCGGACGCTTCCTGGTGCTCGTCAGCTTCCTCGACGAGACGCCCCTCGCCTTCGACCTGGCGTTCCTGTCCGGCACCACGATCTCCAGCTGGGTCGGGCACTACCACCCGGACCACACGGCGTTCTCGCCCGGCCACCTGCTCCAGTGCGCCGGGCTCGACTGGGCCGCAGCCAATGGCTACACCCGCATCGACCTGCTGCTCGGCGACTCGTTCTACAAGCGGCTCTGGGCCACGGGTGACTACCGCACCCTCGACGTCGTCAGCGGCTCGCGCAGCGCACGCGCCCTGCTCCGGCGCGTCAGCGAGCTGCGCGCCCGCCTCGGACGCTGAGGATCAGGCGCCCCCGTCGGCGCTGAGCTCCGCGGAGAACGCACGGTCACGTGCCGCCTCGAGCCGAGGACGGACGCGCTCGATGTCGCCCCAGTCGGCGAGGCTGTCGACCAGGAAGTCGCGGTCGACACGGTCGGGCCCGCGATAGCTGTCGGCCCAGTCCACCACGCCGACGATCCGGCGGCCCTCGACGAGGAGGTTGCCGAGCCAGAGGTCGCCGTGGACGAGGACCGATCCGTCGGGATGACGGGTGAGCCGCTGGAGCTCGGCCAGCACGTCGGCGGTGCGGGCGACCCACGCGACGAGCTCGTCCTCACTGAGCCGGTCGACCGACAACGCACGACCACCCAGCCAGGTCTGCCGTTGCACGCGCGCGCCCGGCACGTCGATCACCCGAGGCGAGAGGGAGAAGCCCACCGCCTCGAGCTCACGCAGGGCGGCGAGCTCGTGGGAGTCCGGCACCACGTCGTAGCGCTTCTCGATCGAGCTCACCGGGTCACCACGGAGGAGCTTGACCTCGTGGCTGTCGCGGTTGCTGACCTTGCCGACCACACGGTCCGGGTCCGGCACCTCGGAGGCAGCCGTGACCAGGAGCCAGCCGGCACACATGGTGAGCACCACGCGGGCCGGGATCCGCGCCGCGACCGCCAGCGCTCGTCCCCGCCACCCCTGCACGTGGGTCGTCGTCGAGCCCAGCACCGCTGCCATGCTCGAGGTCGCCCGTGCGTCGAAGGCGACGACGGGCGCGTCGGTGGTGCGCAGCAGCCCGAAGGTCTGGATCGGCGCGAGACCAGCGGCGCGCAGGTCGCGCGCGCTCCGGCGGTGCCCCCAGCGAGCGCCCGGACCGCGGGCTCCGCGCAGCAGACCGTCGATCAGCCGCAGCGGGCTCCAGCGGTTGTCGGCGATCATCACGACCCGGCCTCGCGGCGACAGACGAGTCGCGAGCTCGGCACGGAGCGGCCGTGCCACGTCGACACCGTCGAGACACACGACGTCCCACCCGCCGTACGGAGGATCAGGCAGCTGCGTCACCGGTGATGCAGCGTCAGCGACCACGGTCAGGTGCTCGGTGGCCTCGTGCAGCGCGAGCACGGCACGCCCCTGCGCGCCGTCGACGAGGAGGACCTTGTCCTCGGGACCGACGTCGATGAGGTCGACCCAGGTCGAGCCGCTAAGAACGGGGGGATTCATCGGGGCGTCGGGAGACGTAGCCGCTGCTGTTCACCGTTGCAGAATGCCACGGTCCTCCTCGGGGGATGCTGTCGGTCGACCCGGCGTCTAGACATTTTGTGCGGGTGTACAGCGGCTCGGCAGCGATAGTCCCTGACGTTTGGGCCCTTTTTCGGCCGATCAGGGGCCCAAACGTCAGGGACTATCGCGAGGGGGCCGCTGTCGTCAGGAGTCGGGATCGCCGTCAGCGACGCGGGCCAGCTGGTGGTCGGGCCAGGACGCGGGCGGCCGGGCCAGGTGGTAGGCCAGCCGCGGCACGCTCTGGTGGGCGCCCATCGTGAGGCGGGGCAGGCGGAGCCGGTCGTCGCCTGCGCTCACGCGACCGTTGAGGAAGGTGAACGCCGTGGTGTAGCCGGCCTCGTCGACGCAGGCCCGCACTGCCGGGTCGTAGTGACCGAAGGGGTAGGCGAAGAGGTCGACCGGAGCGGCGGTGAGGTCCTCGAGCTGGGCGCGGCAGCCGGCCACCTCGTCCCGCAGCGCGGCCGCGGACAGCCCGACGAGCGAGGCGTGCGTGCGCGTGTGCGCCGCCAGGTCGATCCCGAGGGCCACCGCCTCGGCCAGCTCGTGGCGCGTCATGGTCGGCGCCGAGCCCGGCCACCAGGCGGGGGGCGTCCCCCAGCCGGCGCTCACGGTCATCAGGGTCGCGGGCACCTCGAGCTCCAGCAGGATCGGCAGCGCGTAGCGGTAGACCCCGGCCAGGGCGTCGTCGAACGCCACGGCGGCCAGGCCGTCGAGCGGCTCGCCCTTCACCGCGCGCTCGCTCAGGTCGGCCAGGCTGACGAAGCGGAAGCCGAGGCGCCGCACGAGCCGGAGATGAGACCGCAGCTGCTTGGCGGTGACGCTCCACTCGCCGTCGACCTCCGGGCCGGCCACGACGTCGTGGTAGGCCAGCACCACTCCCCCGCCGTGCGTCGAACGTCCGGAGAGCAGCCGTCCGGCAGCACCGAGGGGACCGGCGAGCTTGGCCGCACCACTCATGAGTCGGACCCGCCCCCGGCAGCGAACAGCTCGCGTGCCTCCGACAGCGTGTCGATCAGTCGCTGGGTCGAGATCGCGGCGTCGTACTCGGCCACGTAGCGCTTGCGGCCCGCCGCACCGAGCTCGCCGCGCAGCTGGGGGTCACGCACCAGCTCGCGCAGGACCTGCACCAGGGCCTCGTCGTCGTCCGGGGCGACGAGCCGACCACATGACGCGGGCACCATCTCGGGCATGGCCGTCAGGTCGAGCGCGACCACCGGCAGCCCGGCGGCCATGGCCTCGATGATGGCGTTGGGGGCCTGGTCGATCTTGCTGGGGAACACGAAGACGGCTGCCGCCCGCAGCACCTCCCACAGCTTGCCCGAGCCGACGGTCACGTCGCTCACGATGGTCACGTTGCGACCCGGCGGCGCCTCCTCCGGCGTCACCAGCACCAGCTCGCACTCGTCGGCCAGGTGCGCCTGGTGGAGACGGTGCAGGCGCAAGGCGCCCTTGCGGTCGAGCTGGCGGCCGACGAAGACCAGCTGGGGCAGACCCGCCGGAGCGACCGTGCCGGGCGCGGCGCCGTCGCCGAGATCGGGCGTCACGATGCCGAAGGGGAACTGACGGACCTTCTCGTCCGGCACGTCGTAGTCCTCGCGCAGCGAGCGAGCCGTGAAGCCGGTGTTGGGCACGATCAGCGTGGCGGCCTCGTAGACCGGTCGCTCGAACCGCTTCGAGAGCCTGACGGCGACCGGGGTCAGCCTGGTCGGCTCTCGGTAGGGCAGCCGAAAGGCATTGGTCACGTTGGTGGCGTCGGTGGACACCAC
This sequence comes from uncultured Actinomycetota bacterium, assembly GCA_963760515.1. Classification (GTDB taxonomy): domain Bacteria; phylum Actinomycetota; class Actinomycetes; order Propionibacteriales; family Nocardioidaceae; genus Nocardioides. The sequence goes on along the minus strand of CAVXDL010000011.1, from coordinate 27,258 downwards.
CGAGGGCATCGAGGCCAGCAGGTCAGCAATGCGGAGACCGGCGTTGCCGGTGTAGACGTGGAGCACGTCGAAGTCGTGCACGCGGTCCTTGATCTCGCGCCGCACCCAGGAGCTCAGCGCCAGCTGCGCGCGGAGCGGCTGGAAGTCGGCGTCGAGGCCGGCGAGGCCGGGCACGCGCATCCCGCGCACGCGGCGCGTCCTGGTCGGCGGCGGGACGTCCAGGAACTCCGCAGTGACCTCGGGGTGGTGGGCCAGGACCGTGCGCAGGTGGGCGTGCACGCTGGCGTGGCCCCCGATGTTCTCGTTGACGAACAGCACTCTCATGACGCCTCTTCCTCCTGCGCTGCGTCCCGTAGGACGTCGAGCAAGCGCGCCGTCTGCCCGTCCAGGCGGTGCGCCGTCGTGATCCGATCCAGGCCCTGCTCGGCGCAGCGCGCCCGCAGGTCAGGGTCGACAAGAAATCTCGTGAGGGCGTCGGCGAGCGCCGTCGCGTCACGCGGGGGCACGAGGAGCCCGGCGCCGTCGAGCACCTCCGGCGCGCCGCCGTGGTCGGTCGCCACGACCGGCACTCCGATGCTCATCGCCTCGAGCACGTTGAGCGGGCACGCCTCCGGGTCGGTGCTGGCGCTGACCGCGACCGTCCAGGTGCGCATCCGGCCCAACGGGTCGTCGGTGTGACCCACCATCGTCACGCGGTCGCGCAGCTCGGTGGCGGAGACCCGCTCCCGCAGTCGGGCGGCGTAGTCGGCGTCCTTGGGGAGGTGCCCACCCATGACCTCGATCCGAGCCGGCACGTCGAGCAGCGCGGCTGCCTCCAGCAGGACCTCCTGGCCCTTCCACGGCGTGAGCAGGGCGTTGATCCCGACGATCGGCACGTCGCCGGACGGCGCCGCCGGCGCGACGGGGTGCTCGACGCCGTTGTGGACGACGTCGAGCCAGGGCTCGCGACCGCGTCGGCGCCTCTCGGGGATGCGCAAGCGATCGATGACCACCTCGGAGACCCCGACCACGCCGACGAGGGCGCCGCGGCACCAGCGGTAGAGCCGGAGCCGGCCGGGTGCGACCACCACGTCATGCGCGAGCCACAGCGCCGGGGCGGAGGTGTGGGAGAGCCGCAGCGCGGGCAGCGCGAGCAGGGCGTTGACGAGCACGACATCGGCCGAGGACGCGGCCCGGCGCACCAGCAGCGCGGCTCGCAACCAGGCCAGGAGCGTGCGCAGGGCTGCCACCGGCTTGGGTCCGGCGGCCAGGGTGAGCTCGGGGATCGGGAGGTGTCGCGCCCCGGTCCCGGTGACCTGCTCGACCAACGGGCCGGCCGGGCAGGCACAGGTGACCTCCCAGCCCTCCGCGACGGCCGCAGCCAGGGTGCGGAGCAGCACTCGTTCAGCGCCCGAGACCTGGCCGGTGCTGGTGAGTGCCAACAGCCGCGGCCGGCCGGATGTCGGCGTCATGCGGCTCGCCCCATCCGACGTTTGACGAGAGCGGCGACATCGACGCCGGCGGCGGCGGTCAGCCCCAGCAGGGAGGAGACGACGAGGAACGTCGCCACCGCGGCGCTGGCCGCGATCTCCCACGGCACGACGAGGTCGACGGCCCACCCCACCACCAGCGCCACGGCCACGGCGATCGGCATGACGACCAGTCGACCGAGGTGCAGGGGCCACAACGACCGCTCGCGGTGCAACAGCCACCACAGCACCGAGACGACCACGACCTCGGAGGCGAGCGTGGCTGCGGCTGCGCCCTCGTAGGAGAACCGTGGGATGAGCACGAAGTTGGCGCCCACGTTGAGCCCGAGACCGACCAGCATCACGAGAGGGTACTGGCGGTGTCGCTCCACCGCGACCAGACAGGTCAACGCGAGCTGGGCGAAGAGCGTGAGCACCTGGGCCACCACCAGCACGCGCGTGGCGTGCTCGCCCACGGCGTACGGCGCGCCGTAGAGCAGCGTGGTCACGTCGGCGGCGAAGCCGAGCAGGCCCACCAGCGCCATCCCGCTGAGCACGGCGATGAGCATCGCACCGCGACGGACGGCGTCACGGAAGGCCGGCACGTCGTCGGGCCAGGCACGCACCAGCAGCGTCAACAGGGGCACGGTGACGGCGGTGGCGGCGAAGTGGACGATGTCGATGAACTTGTAGGACACCCCGTAGATGCCGACCGACTCGAACGTGTCGAGCATCGAGAGCATCACGGAGTCGACGCGGTAGTAGATCGTGGCGAGGCCGAAGCCGAGGGTGAGCGGGATCGCTTCCTTGAGCAGCGAACGCCACAGGGCGAGGTCGACGCGCAGCCGGATCTTCACCAACCGGTGGGCGGCCGGCCACTTCCACGCCAGGATCACGACCTGGCAGAGGATCGCGGGGATCGTGAAGAGCAGCAGCGTGCCGCCCGCGGCAGCGATCGCGGCCGTGAGGGCGAACTGGGCGGTGAGCCCGCCGACGCTGGCCAGACTGACGGTGTTGAGGCGCATCCGGGCCTGGAAGACGACGTCCAACGCCGCTGACGGCGTTGCCAGGACCACCACGATGCCCGCGACCGCGCTGGCCTTGACCACCTCGGGCGGGTAGTGCAGGACCAGCACGACCGCCAGCATGAGCACGTAGCCGAGCAGCCCGAGCATCATCCGCAACGCGATGTAGGCGCCGGCGAACTCCTCGGGCTCCCGGTCAGGGTCTCCGAGCATGCCCCGCACGGCAATACGCCCGATGCCCATGTCGGTGACGATCGACATGAGCCCCAGGACGGTGAAGATGATGGTGAACCGTCCGAACTCGGCGAGGTCGAGCGAGCGGGCGATGAGCACCGTGCCGCCCCACCCGAGCACAGCCTGGGCCAGGCGGCTGGCGAGCAGCCAGCTGGTGTTGGCCAGCAGCCCGCGCTCACCGTCGTCGGACCCGCCGCTGCCGGGGTCGCTGGCAGCAGGGTCGGTGAGGACGGCCTCGGCGCCGGCGTCGGACGGGACCGGGGTCGGCTCGTCGGAGGGGCGGGAGTGGGGGGGCGGGGGGCGCTTGCCGAACACGCGCAGCTTGTTCAGCACGGGACCCCGAGCCCTCGATAGACCTCGAGGGTGGTCTCGGCCGTCCGGCCCCAGCTGAGCCGCCCGGCCGCGACGACGGCGGCAGCGCGCAGGGCTGCGTTGAGCTCGCGGTCTCCCACGACCTCGCTGATCGCCGCCGTCAGCCGGTCCTCGTCGTCGACCGGCACGAGCCGCGCGCCGTCGCCGACGACGTCCGGCAGGGCGCCGGAGCGGGTGGCGACCACCGCCGCGCCACAGGCCATCGCCTCGATCGGGGGCAGCCCGAAGCCTTCGTACGCCGAGGGGTAGGCCACGACGTCGACCGCGGCGAAGAGCCCGGCGAGGTCCTCGGTCGGCACGTAGCCGAGGTGGCGCGCGGTGGCCGGCACCGTCGTGCCGGGCGCCACGGCGCCCGCCACCAGGAGGTCCACCCCGGCGCGCTCGCAGGCGGCAGCCAGGAGGTCGACCCGCTTGCGGGGCTCGATGTTGCCGAGGTAGAGCGCGCTGCGCGCCGGCACCCGGTAGTGGGCGCGCACCCGCTCGATGTCGGCGTCGTCGGGGGGCGCGAACCCGGGCGCCGGCGCCAGGGGCGTGACGGTGGAGGGACGGCCGAAGAGGTCGGCGACCCGCTCAGCGGTGAAGTTGCTGACCGAGACCACGGCGTCAGCACGCCGGATCGAGCGCGCCACCAGCGCCCGCTCCCCGGTGCCGCGCACACGGCTGTGGGCCCAGGGCACGTCGAAGACCGACAGGTCGTGCACGGTGATGACGGTCGGGGTCGACGTACGCCGCAGGGGCAGGTCGACGTCGAGGCCGTGGAACAGCCCCGCGCCGTCGCCGGAGCCGTGGGCAGCCAACGTCAGACCGAGGGCCGCGCGGCGGATCCCCGAGGCGACCGGGTGCGTGAGGGCCGCGACGCCGGCGGGCAGCTCGCCGACGGCGTCCTGCTGCACGTGGGCGGACAGGGAGGCCGTGGTGCGCTCGCTCAGCGCGCGCATCAGCTCGCGGATATAGGTCTGGACTCCGCTGCCTCCTGGTCGGAGGGGGAGGGCGTTGTAGACGACGTGCGATCCAGACACAGGAGTACCCCCACAAGGAGCCAGAAGAAGAAGTCGAGCGGGAAGATCTCGAGATAGGTGGACACGACCGAAGCAGCGGCTGCCCCGACGACCGAGGCAGCGATGCCCTGCGCGAGCGCACGGTCGTCGCCGTCCGAGCGCCGCGCGGCAGCGATCGCCGCTGCGATCACCGTAGCCCCCACCAGGATCAGCAGCCACACGCCCAAGGGGCCGAGCTCGATGGCCGACTTCACGTACTGGTTGTCGGGCAGGTAGAGGTCGGTGCCGGAGGTGGTCACGAGGAGATCGGTGTCGACGCCGAGCTCGGCGACCTTCTCGGCCGCCGCCCCGGTGGTGCCGATCCCGTTGCCGAGGGGGTGGGCGACGATCAGGTCGATGATCGTCGACCAGCCGGTGGTCCGCTGGCCGAGGCTGCTGGAGGAGAAGTAGGCGGTGATGACCGAGGTCGGCACGAGCAGGACGGCCAGCGCACCCGGCACCAGGACGTGGAAGACCCCCCGGAAGCGCCAGAGCATCAAGAAGAGCAACCCGACCAGCAGGCCGAGCGTCGCGCCGCGGACGACCGACGAGCCGCCATCCCGAGCACCAGCACGGGGGCTGGCCACCAGGAACAGGCGGTTGCGTCGGCGACGGTTGTCGGCCATCGCGATCGGCAGGCACACCAGCAGCACCATGGTGACGAAGAGCCCGAAGGAGAAGGGCTGGGTGAAGCTGGAGAAGGAGCGCAGCAGCCCGCCGGAGAACCGGATCGCGGTGTTGTACTCGTAGCCCATCGCGTTGAGCCGGTCGCCGCCCAGCACCTGCTGGACCAGCCCGTAGGCCGCCGTGATCGCGCCGGTGGCCATCAAGATGGTGACCAGCCGGTCACGCTCGCGCGCGTCGAGCGGGCAGCGCCACACGATGAACGGGACCACGACGTAGAAGAAGGCGATCTTGAAGCCCCAGAGCCCGATCAGGCCGCCGACGGTCACGGCCGAGACCGCCCCGAGCACGACGAACGCCACGACCGCCGGGATCCAGGGGGCGTAGGGGATCGGGGTGGAACGGCGGGCCGACGGTGGGGCCGCGAGGGTCGCGACCAGGGTGACCAGGACCAGCGCCTCTTTCCAGGCGCTCACCGACTCCCCGCCCGGGACGATCAGCAGCAGCCCGTCGAAGGGGAGCAACGCGGCCAGGATCAGCAGCGCCCGCTGCGGCCGCTGCACGACCGCCACCCCCACGTTGAGCAGGACCACGACGGCCAGCAGAAGGGGGAGCACCGAGGGACCGGTGATGGCCGACAGGCCCACCCAGGTCGTCACGTGTCTCGTCCCCCATCGTTGCGGGTGCCGAGCCTACTGTGCCGCGCCCCCGGAGGGGCGAGGATCACGAGCCTTGAGCAGCGACCACGGCCACGACGGTGCGCAGCATGATCTTGAAGTCGAACCAGAGCGACCAGTTCTGGATGTAGTAGTTGTCGAAGCGAGCCCGCTCGGCGATCGAGGTGTTGCCGCGCAGGCCGTTGACCTGGGCCCAGCCGGTCAGGCCGACCGGCACGCGGTGACGCTCGGCGTAGCGCGGGATCGAGGCGGAGAACTCCTCGACGAAGACCTCGCGCTCGGGGCGCGGGCCCACGATGGACATGTCGCCGCGCAGGACGTTGATCAGCTGGGGCAGCTCGTCGATCGAGGCGCGGCGCATCAGCCGGCTGAAGCGACCGAGGTTGGGGTCGCCGTTGACCGAGAAGCGCGGCTTGTCGTCGCTCATGCCGAGGTCGGCGGGACGGACCGAGCGGAACTTCAGGATCGTGAACGGGACCCCGTCGATGCCGACGCGGACCTGACGGAAGAGCACGCCCGGGCCGTTCTCGATGCGCACGGCCAGCGCGACCAGGAGCATCAGGGGGGCGAGGAGCAGCAGGGTGAAGCCGGAGGCGAGGACGTCGAAGGCACGCTTGACGTGGCGCGAGTCGCTGAGCCAGGGAGCGCGGGGCACGCGGACCAGCGGGATCCCCCACAGCTCGTCCTGGTCGCGGCTGCTGCGCTGCAGCTCGGGGAAGCGGGGAGCGAAGAAGATCTCGACGTTGAGGCGGTTGCACTCGGCCAGGGCGGTCTTCATGGTGGCCTGACGGGCGTCACCGAGGGCGCCTTCGCCGGCACCGAACGCGATCACGACCTCGCTGACGCCCTCACGACGGGCGCAGCGGGCGAGGTCCTCGTAGCGGCCGAGCAGCGGCACGGGCAGCTCGCCGAGGGCCACGTCGCAGTCGTCGACGGCATCGGTGTCGAGGAAGCCGACGGGACGCAGACCGAACTCGGGGTGGGCCAGCATCGTCTCGGCGAGCTGGTGGCCGGTGTCGCCGGCGCCCAGGACGAGGGTGCGGTGCTCGACCAGTCCGCGGCGGCGCGCCTGGCGCACCAGCCAGTAGGCAACGGCGCGGACCAGGATGAGGGCGGTGGCCACGGCCAGCGACTGCACGAACAGCCGGGCGTGCACCTGGGTGCCGCCGATCGTGTGCAGGGCCACGGCGGTGAAGCCACCGACCAGAGCGGCGCCGACGAGCACCGGCACGTCGTCGAGGGCCGAGAGCGTCAGGCGCGAACGGTAGGTGCCCATCGCCATCAGCACGATGAAGGCACCGAGGTAGGTGCCGAGCATCGTCAGGATCGGCGCCGTCGGCACGAAGGCGAGAGCAACGGTGATCGCGGCCATGTCGGCGGCGATGAGGTAGGGCCGCACCGCCCGCGACCAGCGACGCCACTTCGGCGACGGGCCGGCGACGAGGCGGTCGAGCTCGACGGTGGTCGGCGTCGGCGTCAGCGACGGGCGCTGGGCCGGGTTGGCGACCGACACGTCACCAGGTTGTGGAGCAACCGTGGTCATGATGTCGTTCATTGAGTACCCCCATGGGCGATTCGTGCACCGGAGCACCGATCTCCGTACTGGACAGCACCAATCCTGTCGATCAGCGAGTCACGGCTGATCCACGTAAAGCCCACAAACGGCGGCAAGAAGTCACCATCTGAGCCACCCAGATGTTGCGCGACACCCGAGCCTCAGGTAGAGGTCAACCGACCCTCAAGATTGCCCGAATTTCACCCACGGGCAGGCCGCCGCCGAGCAAGGGGTAGGCGCCGGTGCTCCGCACCGCATCGCCGTCCACATCGGGCTCCTGATCCACTCCGGAACGCTCCAGGGCAGCCGCCATCAGCACCGGGCGGACACGTGCCGCACCGTCGTCGGTCTTCAGCGCGAAGGCCCGCCCGTCGGGCAGCGCGACGACGTAGCAGGACTCCGCGCCGGCCTTGCCGATGGCGCCGGGGATCGCCCGCAGCAGCACGAGCTCGTCGCGCCGGGTGCCCGACACCATCTCGGGGTGGGTCCGGATCGCGGCCGCGATGCGCGCCTCGGGTCCGGTCTCGGCCACGGCGAGGGCCCGGAAGGCCCGGGCGAGGCCCGTGAGCGACGTCGAGAGCAGCGGGGCACCGCACCCGTCGGTGGCGACGACCTCGACCGGCTCGCCGGTGAGCTCGGCGAAGGTGGCGGCGATCGCGACCTGGAGCGGGTGGGCGGGGTCGAGGTAGGTCGCGGTGTCCCAGCCGTTGACGACGCAGGTGGCGAGCATCGCGGCGTGCTTGCCGGAGCAGTTCATCGCCAGCGAGCTCTTCTCGCCGCCGGCGCGCAGCAGTGCTTCACGGGCGACGTCGTCGAGCGGGAAGTCGGGGGGCGTCTGCAGCGCCGAGACGTCGAGGCCGGCGCCGGCCAGGATGCGGCGTACGCCGTCGAGGTGGAAGTCCTCACCGGAGTGCGACGCGCAGGCCAGGGCGAGCAGGTCGGGTGGCAGGTCGAGCCCGGCGCGCACCATGGCGAGTGCCTGGAGCGGCTTGTTGCACGAGCGCGGCAGGACCGGGACCTCGACGTCGCCGACGGCCCAGTCGATGCTGCCGTCGGCGCTCAGGGCGACGACGGTGCCGTAGTGGTGACCTTCGACGAAGCCGGAGCGGACGATCTCGGCGACGACCGGGGCACCGGTCGGACGAGCGTCAGCCGTCACGAAGCGGTGGCGTCAGCGGTGGCGTCGACGCGACCGAAGTCGTCCTCGTGACGACAGATGTCGTCCTCGCCGGTGTAGGCGCCGTGCTGGACCTCGATGATCTGGAGGTCCTCGCTGTGGTTGTTGGCCAGGCGGTGGCGGGCGCCGAGCGGCACCTCGATGCACTGCCCGGGGCCGGCCTCGACGATGTCGTCGTCGACCTGGCAGGTGGCGATGCCGAAGATGACCACCCAGTGCTCGGAGCGGTGCTTGTGCGTCTGGAGCGACAGGCGACTGCCGGGGGTGACGACGATGCGCTTCACCTTGTAGCCCTGACCGTCCTCGATGACGTGCCAGCTGCCCCATGGGCGGTCCTGAGATTCGATCGGCATGGGGGAAGGGTAATGCCGCGCTCCCCGGCCGCGAAACGCCCGCCCCCACGCGTGCAGCGACGCGCCCGACGCCGCGATGTCGAGTATTCCGGGCGACTTTGGCAGGATGGGCCCGTGTCGAGTCCCTCCGTACCGCAGTTCTGCCCGTCCCCGCGCGAGCTCGACGACCTCGAGCTCCTCGTCTCGGGGGCGCTCGCGCCCCTCACGGCGTTCGACGAGCCGGGCAGCCCGGTGACGCTCACCCTCCCCGCCGACCTCGCCGACGCGCCCGTCGTCGAGCTGGTCGACCCCGAGGGCCTTCCCCTCGCCCGGGTCTCGCTGACCGCCTCCGGCGCCCGCTCGGTCGAGCCGCTGACCCACGCGCAGTACGGCCCGTTCCGCCGGCTCTACCTCACTCCCGCGCAGGTGCGCGAGCAGCACGCCGGACGCACCGTCGTGCCCGTCACCGGCCCGATCACCTACCCCCAGCTCGACCAGCTCGCCGGCCTCGGCCCGGTCCTGCTGCTGGCCCTCGTCGGCACCGGCACCCCTGACCTCTCCCCCGTCGCGCTGCTGCGCGCCACCTTGCGCGTCGCTGACCTCCTCGGCGACGCCGTCGTGGTGGCCGTGCCGCTCGCCTCGCACGACGACCCCGACGCCGACCACGAGCTGGGCGTGCAGGTGAGCACGACGTACGCCGGCAGCGACCCCGTCGTCGGGCTCGTCGACGGTGGCGAGCCGCTGGCCGAGCTCGACGCGATCCTCGACGCCGACCAGCCGCCGCCGGAGCGCCAGGGCCTCGTGCTCTTCTTCACCGGCCTCTCCGGGAGCGGCAAGTCGACGCTGGCCCAGGCCCTCATGGACCGCCTGCTCGAGCGTGGCGGACGCACCGTGACCAGCCTCGACGGCGACGTCGTACGCCGCAACCTCTCGGCCGGCCTGACGTTCTCCAAGGCCGACCGCGAGACCAACATCCGTCGCATCGGCTGGGTCGCCGCCGAGATCTCCCGCCACGGCGGTGTGGCCGTGGTCAGCCCGATCGCGCCCTTCGACGAGACGCGCCAGCAGGTGCGCGCGATGGTCGACGCCGCCGGTGGCGCGTTCTTCCTCGTCCACGTCGCCACCCCGCTCGAGGAGTGCGAGCGGCGCGACCGCAAGGGCCTCTACGCCAAGGCCCGCGCCGGCGAGATCCCCGAGTTCACCGGCATCTCCTCGCCCTACGAGGAGCCCGAGGACGCCGACGTCCGCGTCGACACCACCGGCCGCACGATCACCGAGGCCCTCGACGACGTCCTCGACGCCCTCGCCGAGACCGGCTACCTCGACCTCCGCGACGAGAAGGCAGGTTCGTCGAGTAGCCGGGACGAGCGCAGCGAGGCAGGTTCGTCGAGCAGCCAGAGCGAGGGCGACCGGGCAGGTTCGTCGAGTAGCCGGGACGAGCGAAGCGAGGCCCGGCGTATCGAGACGCCGCAAGCCGACAATCAGCCTCAACCACAGGCCCCAGCCCCCCTCAACGTCCTCTTCGTCTGCACCGCCAACATCTGCCGCAGCCCCTACCTCGAGCTCGGCGCCCGCGCCCTCGCCGCCGAGCTCGGCGACGACGGCATCACCTTCTCCAGCGCCGGCACCCACGGCTTCGACGCCGCTGCGATGAACGAGCCGATGGCCGAGATCCTGCGCGAGCGCGGCATCGACACCGCCGGCTTCCGCAGCCGCCCGCTGACCCCCGACCTCGTCGCCGACGCCGACCTGGTCATCACCGCCGAGTCGGCGCACCGCTCGTTCGTCCTCGAGGACGACCCGGCGTCGTTCCGCAAGGTCTTCACCCTCGGTCAGCTCGCCGAGGCCCTCGAGCGTCTCGACGAGGGCCTCTCGCAGGCCGACCTGCTCACCGCCCTCGGCGAGCGACGTGGCACGGCCGCGCTCCAGCTCGACATCGCCGACCCCTACGGACGCGGCGCCGCCGCAGCCCGCACCGCTGCCGAGCACATGGACCGGCTGCTGCGCGCCGTCGTCCCGGTGCTCGTCGCTTCCAGGAGGATCTGACCGTGCTCGACTTCCTCTCCGACGGCTTCCTGTCGATCCTGATCGCCGGCTTGCTCGTCGGCATCGTCGTCGGCCTCACCGGCATGGGCGGCGGCGCCCTGATGACCCCGGCGCTGCTGTTCCTCGGCGCCGGCAGCGGCGGGGCCGCGGCCATCGTGGCCGCCGACCTCACCGCCGCGGCGATCTACAAGACCGGCGGCGCGATCGTGCACGCCCGCGAGGGCTCCCCCAACTTCACCCTCGCCAAGTGGCTGATCATGGGATCGGTGCCCTTCGCGCTGGCCGGGCCCTACATCGTCAAGGCCGTCACCGACGACCCCGAACAGCTCGAGTTCGTGCTGAAGATGTCGATCGGTTTCGCCCTGCTGCTGGCCGCCTTCACCTACGCGCTGCGGCTCTACATCAACCTGCGTCGCGTGCGCACCGGCGGCTACCTCGGCGAGGAGAACCCCCGCATCCGCCCCATCCCCACCCTCCTGGTCGGCGCGCTCGGCGGACTCCTCGTCGGCGTGACGAGCGTCGGCTCGGGCTCGGTCATCATGGTCGCGCTGCTGATGCTCTACCCCGGCCTGTCGGCCGTGAAGCTCGTCGGCACCGACCTCGTCCAGGCGGTCCCGCTCGTGCTGGCCGCAGCGATCGCCAACGTCGCCATCCACGGCCTCGAGTTCGAGATCCTCATCCCGCTGCTCATCGGCTCGGTGCCCGGCACCATCATCGGCAGCCGCATCGCCCCGCGCGTGCCGCAGTCGTTCATCCGCCGCGCCGTCGTCGTCGTGCTGACGATGTCGGGCGTCGCGCTGCTCGACAAGTCCGGCTGGGCGCCGCTCGGCGTGGAGGAGACCCACCCGTTCCTCATCGTCGGTGTCGGCCTCGCGATGGTCGTGCTGGTCCCCCTCATCTGGGGCCTGCTGCGCCGCGGCCAGGGCCTCCCGCTCTACGGCGCCCCCACGGTCGCCGAGCTCGAGGGCATCAGCCCGGCGAAGCCCCGCGCCCGCGACGGCAAGGCCTGACACGGCTGACACCGCGCTGGCGACGGCCGACTGAGGTCATTCGACGCGCACCACGAGCGGGACCCCGTAGCCGTCGTTCGTGGCGAGCCACGCATGCACGGCCGTGCGGCCGGCCTCGTCGGGCACCTCGACGCGCACCACTGCCCGGTCGTCGTACCGACCGGTGCACGGTCGCTCGGTGGAGACGCGCACGCCCGAGGACGACGACTCGAGTCCTTGCGTGGTGACCGGGTGCGACCGCAGGGCGGCGTCGACGTCGGCGGTCGACGGGAGGGCCTGACACGCGGGCAGCGCCTCGGAGTCGCTCCCGGGCAGGGAGACGAGGCCCCCGAGCACCGCGGCCCCCATGAGGACGACGAGGACAGCGCCGGCGACGCCGAGGGTGGACCAGAGCTTGCGGGACATGGGCTGGGCCTTTCGCAGGTGGGTGGGGACGGCGAGGTTCAGGGGCGGACGAGGTCGGACGGCTCGGCGACCCGTCCGACGTGATGGGCCACGTCGCAGCCGTCGATGACGACCGGGTCGTGGGTGGCGATCACGACCGTGCAGCCGGCGCGAGCGCGCTCACGGAGCAGGTCCACCACGACGTCACGGTTGGCTCCGTCCAGCGATGCCGTCGGCTCGTCGACGCACAGGACACGGGCCTGCTTGTAGATCGAACGGGCCACGGCCAGTCGTTGGCGCTCACCTCCGCTGAGGTGGGAGGCGAGGTCGTCGGCCCGGCCCGTGAGCCCGGTCGCCGAGAGGGCGTCCAGCATCCGCGGTCGGTCACCGACGGCTCGCCGGCCCCACAGACTGGAGGCCAGCGTGACGTTGAAGGCCACCGACTCCTCGAGCACGATGCCGTAGTCCTGGAGCACGAACGAGGCGCTCTCCCGCCAGAAGCGGCGTCTGCGCGACGAGCCCCAGGCCTCGGTGGGTGTGCCGTCGACCAGCACCCGACCGGAGGTCGGCACCTGCAACAACCCCAGGCAGTGGAGCAGGGTCGTCTTCCCGGACCCGCTGGGACCCACGAGAGCGGTCATGGTGCCGGGCCGGCACGCCAGGTGCACCTGGCTCAGGATGGTGCGGTTGTCGATGTCGACGCCGAGGTCGACTGCTTCGAGGATCACGGTTCTCTCCTGTGGGTCGGGGTGGGTGGACAGGTCAGATCGATCGGGCGGCGACCCGGTGGAAGGACCAGGCGGAGGCGAGCCGGTGGGCCAGCACCCCTCCCCCGAGTCCGAGGACCAGGGCGAGACCGGTGGGACGCAGGTCGCCCGGTGGCAGCAGCAGTGCAGTCAGGACGCCCAGCACCAGCCCGAGTGCCACCTCTGGCGCCACCCGAGGGCGCAGGACCGCCGCCCAGCTCTGTCCGTCGAGGCGCAGGGGGAAGTCGCGGCGCGCGTGGATCAGGGCGGCGATGAACGCGCTGATGCCCAGCCCGAGCACGAACGCCGCGGCGAGCGCGAGGAGGGCAAAGCCGCGCAACCACGCGTCGTAGCCGGCGTACTGTGCCCGCAGGACGCCGTCCTCGGCGGCGTACTTGACCTGCAGCGTGCGCCCCAGCCCCTGGTCCTGCAGCAGGGCCAGGGTCGTGTCGAGGCCGTTGAAGACCACGTTGTTGGTCGAGGTCAACGATGCGAGGAAGTCGTCGGTGAAGTCGGCGGCCGAGGGCACCAGCAGCAGGAGCGGGCGGCGCGGGAACACCAGGTCGCCGTTGCCCGCCGCCGCCATCGGCACGGTGCTGTCCGACGTGGTGGTCATCGGCTGCATCGTCTGCCAGAGACGTTGACCCGAGAGTGGAGCACGCGCCCACAGGTCCAGGTTGGCGGCCAGGGCGGATCGCAGATCGGCCGGCACCGACGCGCGGTCCACGTTGCCGATGGCGTCGAGACGCTCCGAGCCTGCCGTGGCCGGTGCCGCCGTGCCCATCAGCGCGAGCCATGCCTCGTTGACGAGGACGACGGAGTCGTAGTGCTCCGAGGCCAGTCCGAGCTGGTCGGGGGTCATGGCATAGCTCAGGGCAGCGGTGCCGGACCGCTCGGCGGCCGCCACGACCCGGCCGACCTGCCCGCTCACCTCGACGAAGCCGTCCTCACCCAGGCCCGCAGGGAACCTCAGGGCCACCTGGTCGGAGAGCGAACGCCACGTCGCCTGCTGCTCGGCGGCATCCTGCGCATCCCCGTAGGCCCACCACGCGGGTCCGACGGTGAGCAGCACGAGCAAGAACGTCGCGACCTTCAGCACCCCGGCGGCCCGTGCCAGTCGACGCACCGCCGGCTGCCGGGTCGCCAGCATCCGTACGGTCGGCCACGAGGCTGCCGACATGCACGCCGCCGCGACGAGCGCGACAACAATGACCATCGCCTCCAGTCCGACCAGCGTCGCCGCGTAGTAGGGCAGCCACGCCGAGCCGTGGCGCACGGCGACGACCGTGACCGCGACTGCAGTGATCGGGATCGCCGGAAGGGCCATCGCGATCGCCAGCCGGCCGAGGTCCTCGGCATGGATGCGGCGCGGTCGGACCCCTGCGAGCACGCGCAGCGCCCTCCCGCGCGACCGCACCGAGAGCCAGAACAGCGCCATCGCCACCAAGAGCGCCACACACCCGGTCAGCGTCGCGCGAAAGCTCTCCTGCCGGACGAGGAAGGAGGCCGACTGCCACACGGTGTCGTCCACGCGTCGGACCCGGACTCCCTGCTCAGTCAGCTCGGTCTCGAAGTCGTCGAGGTGCTGGCGAGTGCCTGTGACGAGGTACTGCCCGCTTGCGAAGGAGTAGGTGAGGGCGTCGGGTCCGCGGACGACCCCCGCCGGTTGGTCGCCGTACCACGTGACACGCGGCGGCAACGCCGGGCCGGTCGAGTCGAGCGGGACGAAGACCTGTCCCTCGGTGTCCCCGGCCACGTCGGGCAGGATCCGCACGAGCCCGAGCTCTCCACGTCGGCTCAGCGACCCGAGGGTCGCGAACGCGTCGGTGTCGGACAGCTGGCTGGCACCGAAGTCCAGGTAGAGGGCACTGGAGGCCCCGAGCTGCTCCGGATAGCTCCGATCGTGCAGGTCGGTCATCACCCCGCTGACGACGGCGATCAACGCGAAGAGCGCCCCCGCGACGACCGCGACCACACGCTGATACATGGAACCTCCCGAGACGGCTTGCTGACGTGACCACGCTAGGAAGGCGGCGGACCGGCCACCTCGTCCTTTGGTGCCGATTCCCGAGACCTGAGGACCAGGCGTGGCGAGGGCGAGCGGTGGTGTCCTCGTCGGGTCACCATCTCGGAGGAATCACAGACATGAACCGCGTCGACCGCCCCGCCGGCGACACCGCCCTCAGAACCGACCCGCGTCGTGGTGGAGGACCTCGAGGATCCCGGCCCCCGGGTCACCGCGCCGCCCGGACGCCGGGGACTCGTCGTGCCGTTCGAGTTCGCCAACCTGGCCTTCAAGCTCGGACCGTGCGTGGCGACCGGCATGCTCACCGTCATCGGTCCCGAGCTCGAGCGTGAGGAGACCCCAGCGTGTCGGAGGGGCCTCGCGCCTCTGGCGGGAGCGAGCCTCCGGCCCGGGACCCACCACCTCGCGGTCCTCGAGGAGCTGTACGCCGGGGTCGACGCGGTCGGCACACCCCCCTCGTCGAAGGCCGTCTCCCAGCGGCTGGAGGTGCGCGGGCTGACGGTGAGTCCGAAAGCCGTCGACCATCACGTCGACTACCTGTTCGGTCGCCTGTTCCCGAAGACCCCCGTTGCGTTGGGCCGCGAGCACAAGCGTTGGGTGCTCGTCTCGTTGATGGCGCGGCACGCGGGACGGCAAGCACACGACGCCCGATCCGGCAACCGGTAGACGAGGAGAAAGGTGGATACTCGCGCCGTGCGTGTGATCAGCAGCCCGACGATGCTGCGCTCCCTCGTCCTCGGGGCGGGCGTCTTCGTGGTCGAGCTCGTGCTCGCTGCTGCCGGGAGCGACCCGGGTTGGCTGCCCCTCCGCATCGCCGTGGCTGCGGCCCTGGCCGCGGCCGTCGTGATCGCCCGGGTGGAGCCGTTGGCCGGGGTCGCCGTGGTCACCGGCGTCGAAGTCACGGGGGTGGTCTCGGGCATCCCGATCGCGGCCGATGAGCTCGCGATAGCACTGGTCGTCTTCCAGTGCGCCCGGCGAGGAGGTCCCCTGACCCTGTGGATCAGTGGTCTGCTGGTGCCGGCCGCTTATCTCCTGAGCGGAGCCTTCCTGGCCAACGCGGGGACCGAAGCGGCGCAGCGGGTGGACCGCTCCGGTCTCACCGACGATCCGGTGGCTGTCGGGCTGCTGCTCCTGACCATCGCCTCACCGCTCGCGCTCCCGTGGCTGCTGGGGCTGAGCCTGCGCTGGCGAGCCCGCGCCGAGCGCGCACGCCACGCCCTCGTGATCGCCCAGGCCGAGGCCGAGGCGAAGGAACAGAAGGCACAGCTCGCCCGCGACGTGCACGACGTCGTAGGGCACTCCCTCGTCGTCATCCTGCGCCAGGCCGACTCGGTGCGCTTCCTCGAGGCCGACACCTCACCCGCCGTCCTCTCGGTCCTCGACGACATCGCGGCCTCCGCGCGGGCGTCGTTGACCGAGGTCCGCAGCGTGCTCTCACGAGGCCGGGCGACCGCGCCACCCCGCGACCTCGACGACCTGATGGCGCGGATCCCCCCATCGGTGGCGACCGTCCACGACCGCGTGATCGGCGAACCGCGACCCCTCTCGTCGTCAGCAGCCTCGGTCGCCCACCGGGTGCTGCAGGAGATGTTGACCAACGCCCTCAAGCACGGCGAGGACGCCGAGATCGAGGTCCTGCGCGACTGGCGCGACGGGTTGCGACTGACGGTGTCGAACAGGTCGGATCGCCCGGAGCCGGGCGAGGGGATGGGTTTGTCGGGGATGCGCCAACGGCTGCTCACCGTCGACGGCGCGCTGGAAGCCCGCCACGAGGACGGCCACTTCATCGCGCAGGCCCACATCCCGCTGCCGCACGGCGGGGCTGCCGAGATCCCTGCCCCCACGAACGGATCACGAGACGCATGACCGCCACCCACGCTGAGCACCGTGCCGAGTCCATCCGGGTGGTGCTGGTCGACGACCAGGATCTCGTGCGTGCCGGCACGAGGATCATCCTCGACGCCGCGCCCGACATCGAGGTCGTGGGCGAGGCCGCCGACGGGCTTCAGGCGCTCGAGACGGTCGGCCGGGTCTCACCCGACGTCGTCCTGATGGACCTCCGGATGCCCGTGATGGATGGCGCCGAGGCCACCCGGCAGATGCTCAGCCCCAGCCGGGTCGCCCAGCGCGAGCATCCCCTGCGCATCGTCGTCCTCACCACGTTCGAGCTCGACGACCGGGCAGCCGCAGCCATCCGTGCCGGCGCCAGCGGGTTCCTGCTGAAGACGGCTACCCCGCGCCAGCTGCATGACGCCGTGCGGACCGTCCACGCCGGCAACCAGGTGCTCGGGCCCGACGAGCTGCTCGGGCTGCTCGACGCCCAGTTCGCTGCACCGTGCGCCCCGCCTGCAGCGCTCGAGCGGCTCACCACGCGCGAGCGCGCCGTCTTCGACGCGGTCGCGCGCGGACTGTCGAACGCCGAGGTCGCCGAGCTTCTGTACTCGAGCGAGTCGACGGTCAAGACCCACGTGGGAGCGGTGCTTCGCAAGCTCGAGCTGCGCGACCGCGTGCAGATCGTCGTGTTCGCCTTCGAGTACGGGCTGCGGTGACCCCAGGCGTCGAGACCGGTCAGCCCTCGGGCACGTGACAGACGGCCTCGACGTTGTTGCCGTCGGGGTCACGCACGAAGACCGCGTAGTAGCCCGGGTGGTACTCCGGCCACTCGCGCGGCTCGTGCAGCACCTCCGCACCCTGCGCCACCGCAGCCTCGGCAAAGGCCCTGCACGGCAGCCCGGTCCGCGGCGGTGAAGGCGATGTGGGACTCGCGGAACCCCTCACCCGAGTCGTGGTGCCCGATCCAGAAGTCGGGCGCCTCCGTCCCGTAGCCGACGGCGACCTCGAAATCCATCAGCCGCCGCGCCCCCAGCGTGGCCAGCACTGCGTCGTAGAACGCTCCGCTGGCTGCCATGTCACTGCACTGGACGCCGAGGTGATCAAGCATCTACGCACCCTCCCATTGCCCACCCCACGGAGGCTGGTCGAGTAGCCGGGCCCGAGCGCAGCGAGAGCCCGGCGTATCGAGACCCCCCAAGCGAACGCACACACCCCTCAACCCACGTCCTCCGGCCGCTCCAACGCCGGCCAAGCACCCGAACAACCCCCGAAGTCCTTGCGGGCCAGCCCCGGCAACAGCTCGAAGTCCCCACGGATCAGCGCCTCCCGTTTGGCTCGAGACCACCCCTGGATCTGCTTCTCCAGCGCAAATGCAGCCCCGATGTGCGCGCACTCACCACTCCAGACCAGCTCGACGGGCCGTCTCCCCCGTCGACGGGTGTACGCCGCCCCGAGCCCCTCGTTGTGCTGCCAGATCCTGCGCTCGAGATCGACGGTGCTTCCGACGTAGTAGGACCCGTCGGCGCAGCGAAGGATGTAGACAAAGGCTCCCGCATTCATCGCAGCAGGGTGCCCGCGATCGAGCTCCCCCCCCCTCTCCATCAACAAAATCGCGTCCGTGCAGACCTCATCCACAGACGCTCCCGACCAGCCGGTCGGCCAGCCTGCGGGGGCCTCGATACGGCCGCCCTGACGCCCATCTGGTCGGCCCACCGGGCATCAATAACCACCATCACCTCGAAGCCGGTCGAGTAGCCGGGCCCGAGCGCAGCGAGAGCCCGGCATATCGAGACCCCCCAAGCGAAGGCACCGACGCAGACCAGGCAGTCGGTCGGCCCACCGGGCCTCGATACGGCCGCCCTCGCTCCTTCGTCGACTCGCCCGACCTACTCGACCACCCTGACGCCCATCTGGTCGGCCCACCGGCGCATCAATAACCACCATCACCCCCAAGCTTCAGTAGCCGGGCCCGATCTCTGCAGCGAGAGCCCGGCATATCGAGACCCCCGTGCAGAGCTCATCCACCGACGCTCCAGACCAGCCAGTCGCTCAGCCTACCTGGGACTCGATACGGTCGCCCTTTATCCGACGCCCATCTGGTCGGCCCACCGGGCATCAATAACCACCATCACCCCCAAGCTGGTCGAGTAGCCGGGCCCGAGCGCAGCGAGAGCCCGGCATATCGAGACCCCCCAAGCGAAGGCACCGACGCAGACCAGGCAGTCGGTCGGCCCACCGGGCCTCGATACGGCCGCCCTCGCTCACCCCTCCCTGGTCCGCCGTCAGTTGGGGGTTGCGGAACGAGTAACCGACATGGCTGATCGCACCGAGATTGTAGATCTCGTGCGGCTCGGACTTATCACGGCGCCGATCAATGAAGTCTGGTCGGTGAGATCGGCTTCGATAAGTTCGACGTAGGGGAATTCGCTTCGAACGCTTCCTTTCGGGCGTTGCGCTGCCCACGCATCAATCCGAACACGCGGTAGCCCTTCGTCGTACCCTCGACCATGACCTCCTCTTGCCCGGTGATCCCTGACGCCCACTTCTCGTCGCTCGCCCACCGGGCATCAATAACCACCCCCACCCCAAGCTGGTCGAGTAGCCGGGCCCGAGCGCAGCGAGAGCCCGGCCTATCGAGACCCCCCAAGCGAAGGCACCCGCCGCAGCCGACCACGTTGTCCGACAATCCCTACCCCCGACGACACCCGACGATTAGGATCGACCCACTCCCTCCCCGCGCGACGGCACTCGGTCCGCCCACCACCCCCGTGGGGCTCCTACGTGCAGAGAGCCGGCGCATGCCCCTCGTCCGTCCCGCCCGTTTCGTCACCCTCGCCTCGACCACGGCCCTGCTCGCCGGGCTCCTGGTCACCCTCCCCGCCTCCACGGCCAGCGCGGCAGACACCCCGGTCGCCGGCGGCCTGAGCTCGGGCGACTCGCTGTTCCCGCGCCAGGGCAACACCGGGTACGACGCCCTGCACTACGACGTCGCCCTCGCGGTCAACGTGACCACCGCCCTCGTGCCCAACGCCGCGGCCACCACGACCTTCACCGCAGCCACCACCACGATCGAGGCGGTCACCACCGGCGCGCCGCTGTCCTCCTACGGCTTCGACTTCCAGGGCCCCGGGCTCACCGTCTCGTCGGTGCGCGTCAACGGCGCCCCCGCCACCTTCAGCCGCATCGAGAACACCACCACCAGCAACGCGACCACCGACGAGCACAAGCTCGTCGTCACCCCCGCCACCCCGGTCGACGGCGCCTTCACCACCGTCGTCACCTACTCCGGCACCCCGAGCGCCCACACCGACACCGACGGCTCCTCCGAGGGCTGGAACGCCACCGCCGACGGCGCGACGTTCGTCAACCAACCGGTCGGCTCGATGACGGCGTTCCCCAACAACAACACCCCGGCCGACAAGGCCACCTACACCTTCACCCTCGACATCCCGACCCAGCTGAGCACCTCGGCTCCCGCCGTCCCCGGCCCGCTGCCGGCAGCGGCGGTCGCCAACGGCGAGCTCGTCTCCAAGACGCCGAGCAGCGACGGCACCCGCACCACGTGGGTGTGGCACCAGGCGCGGCCGATGGCCAGCGAGCTGTCGCTGATCTCGATCGGGCGCTACACCACCTACGAGGCCGACCTGACCCTCGCCAGCGGGCGCACGGTCCACGAGTGGTCGTTCCTCGACCCCTCGATGACGCCGACCAGCCTCACCTCCACCAACAACACGCGCGCGGAGCTGAAGAACTACCTCGACTTCTTCGAGTCGCGCTACGGCCCCTACCCGGGCGGCAGCACCGGCATCGTGGTCGACATCGTGCCGTCGTCGATCAACTACGCGCTCGAGACCCAGGACCGGCCGTTCTTCCCGTCCAACGCGAGCGTGAGCACGACGATCCACGAGATCATGCACCAGTGGTACGGCGACGGGGTCTCCCCCACCGACTGGAACGACATCTGGCTCAACGAGGGGCCCGCGACCTACGCCGAGGTGCAGTACCCCAACGAGGGCGCCGGCACCTCGAGCACCACCACCGAGACGTCGTTCTACAACCTGTGGAGCTCCACCGCCTCCACCAGCAACAACTGGAAGACCCCGCCTGCGCGCATGACCCAGGCCTCCCAGCTCTTCGGCTGGCACGTCTACAACCGCGGCGCGATGACCCTCGAGGCGCTGCGCGGCTCGATCGGCGATGCGCAGTTCCGCACCGTGATGCGCGAGTGGATGATCCGCTACAGCGGCTCGAGCCGGCGCACCACCGACTTCATCGCGCTGGCCGAGGAGATCTCCGGGCGCAGCCTGACGGCGTTCTTCCAGGACTGGTTGTACGACGCCGACAAGCCCGCGTGGGTGCAGCGCTACACCCCGGCCCTCACCGCTCCGGCGACCGCCGACCCGGGCCAGCGCATCACGCTGAGCCTGAGCGCGCAGAACGTCGGCAAGATCGCGCTCACCTCGAGCGTGGCCACCGTCGACCTCAGTGACGTCCTCGACGACGCGACCCTGTCCGCCACCGACCTACCCGCCGGATTGAGCTTCGACGGCGACCACACCCTGACCTGGACGATCCCCAGCACGGCTACGGGCACGACCGCCACGACGTCCTTCCCGGTCACGGTGAAGACCACCGCCTCGGACGCTGCCCTGGTCGCGGTGACGCGCTCCAGCACCCTCGGCGGGGTCTGCCTGACCGCCTGCACGTCCTACCACCCGGGTCGCCGCCCAGCCGGTCTCCCCGGCACCGGTGCCCACCATCACCGGCACCCCGCGCGTCGGTGAGCAGCTGAGCGCCGTCGCCGGCGACTGGGACCCCGACGCCACCCTCACCTATCAGTGGGCAGCCGACGGAGCGCCGATCGAGGGCGCCACCGCGCCGACCTACACGCCCACGGCGGCCGAGCACGGCGCACGCCTGACGGTCACCGTGACCGGCACCCGGGACACCACACCGACACCACCCGCACCAGCCTGCCCACCGAGGTCGTCGGCGACGGCACCCTCAGCAGCACGCCGACCCCGACCGTCACCGGCACCCCGAAGGTCGACGTCGAGCTCACCGGGGTCCCCGGCACCTGGGACGACGGGGTCACCCTGAGCTATCAGTGGTCGAGCCAGGACGCCCCCATCGACGGCGCGACGTCCTTGCGTTTCGTGCCCACCGAGGACCTGGTCGGCCACACCGTGACCTTCGCGGTCACCGGCGCCAAGCCGGGCTACACCTCGGTCACCCGCAGCGTCGAGACCGCCCCCGTCGCCGAGGCCGACCCGGGCAACCACACCAACACCCCCACACCCACCATCGACGGCACCCCGCAGGTCGACGTCCAGCTCACCGGGGTCCCCGGCACCTGGGACGACGGCGTCACCCTCACCTACCAGTGGTCCACCGACGGCACCCCGATCGACGGCGCCACCGCCGCCACCTTCACCCCCGGCGCGGGCCTCGTCGGTCAGACGCTGACCTTCAGCGTCACCGGCACCAAGCCCGGTTTCAACCCCGCCACCCGCAGCGCCGACACCGCGCCGGTCGCCGAGGGCGACCTCACCGCCACCCCGACCCCGACCATCACCGGCGACCCGGTGGTCGGCGAGACCCTGACGGCCGACGCCGGCACGTGGGACGACGGCGCCACCCTCACCTACCAGTGGCTCGCCAACAGCGCCCCGATCACCGACGCCGACCAGCCCACCTTCGTCGCCACCTCGGCCGAGGTCGGGACCGTCCTCACCGTGGCCGTCACCGGCACCAAGGCGGGCTACACGGAGGTCACCCGCGTCAGCGAGCCCACCGCCACCGTCACCGAGGCGCAGGTCGACGACCCCGAGGTCGCCTCGTCCGCCCCCACCGTGCGCGGCCGCGTCCAGGTGGGCCGCACCGTGCGCATCGTCGCCGGCGCCTGGGAGGACGGCGCCACCTTCGCCGTGCAGTGGCTGCTCGACGGCCAGGCCATCCCCGGCGCGGACCAGCCCCGCTACGCCGTGCAGCCCGACGACGCGCGACACGCCCTCTCGGTGGCCCTCACCGGCTCCAAGCCCGGCTACACCACCGTGACGCGCATCAGCGACGCCCGCACCGTGGCCTACGGCGTCCAGTCAGCGAAGCCGAAGCCCCGCATCACCGGCGGCGCTCGCATCGGCCGCACCCTGCGCGCCCGCCCGGGCCCCCACGACGCCGAGGCCCGCCTCGTCTACCACTGGCGCGTCGGCGGCAAGGCCGTCCGCACCCGCACCGCCACGCTGCCCGTACGCCGCGCCTACCGCGGCAAGCGCATCTGGGTGAAGGTCACCGCCAAGAAGGCCGGCTACCGCTCCGTCTCCGGCGTCAGCCGGAAGGTCGGCCCCGTCAAGCGCTGACCAATGCTCGTCGAGTAGCCGGGATCAAGCGCAGCGCCGACCCCGGCGTATCGAGGCGCCTGCAGCCATCGCAACGCTCGTCGAGTAGCCGGGATCAAGCGAAGCGCCGACCCCGGCGTATCGAGGCGCCCGCAAGCCGATCGCCCACCTCAACCCAGATCCGCCGCCCGGAGCCAACCCGTCAGGTCCACGTACCCGATCCGGGGGTCCCGTTCCCGTTGGTGGGGGTCGGCACCGCCGTGATGGTGCCGCTGGACTGATTCGCGGGTCCCGTGACCGGCACCTCGAACGCGAACGCCACCGGCGCCGTGCCCGTCGGGGAGCTGGCGCCGGGCACGTTGGCCGTCTCGAACAGGTAGTTCCGCGCAGGACCCGGTCCGGCGGTGCGGGAGACGAAGACAAACCCGGCACCGCTGCTGAGCAGCACCGGGTCCGCGTCGCTGATCGTGCCCACCGTCGGAGTAGCGGTGATCGCCAGGGTCGTGTGTCCGGCGGCACCGGTGTTCGCGTTGGTGATCGTCGGGATGACAGTCAGCTTGCCGCCGCCGTCGTAGGCCTCGATCCTGGTGGTCAGGGCAGCGGGTCCGCTGGCAGCGAACGCAGGCGCGGCGCTCGCCATCACCACGACCGGTGCGGTCCAGGCCGCGCCCTTGAGAATCTTGCGACGGCTCGCGCCGCCGGTGCTGTCCGACATTGTTGTCCCCCATGGGATCGAGCGGTGCGCGGCCCTCGAGAAGCACTCACCGCATTGGTTTAGGTAGGTGACCTTAACCGCCGGACCCGCTGATACCTCGACGCCCGCGCACGGCGCGTAGCCTGCGGCCATGAAGATCGCGGTCGCCGGACTCGGCTACGTCGGCCTCTCCAACGCAGTGGTGCTCGCCCAGCACCACGAGGTGGTGGCGGTGGACGTCGACGCCGAGCGCGTCGCCCTCCTCAACGAGCGCACCTCCCCCATCGAGGACCCGGAGCTGCAGGACTACCTGCGCACCAAGCAGCTGCAGCTGACGGCCACGCTGGACAAGCACGCCGCCTACGCGGACGCCGACTACGCGATCATCGCGACGCCGACCAACTACGACGAGCAGACCAACTACTTCGACACCACCTCGGTCGAGGGCGTGCTCGCCGACGTGCTCGCGATCAGTCCCGCGACCGCGATCGTGGTGAAGTCGACGGTGCCGGTGGGTTTCACCCAGCGCATGCGCGAGCAGCACCCCGGACGCCACGATCATCTTCTCCCCCGAGTTCCTCCGGGAGGGCCGCGCGCTCTACGACAACCTGCACCCGTCCCGCATCGTCGTCGGCGACACCTCAGCAGCCGGACGCACCTTCGCCGATCTCCTCGCCGAGGGCGCCCTCGATGCCGACGTGCCGGTGCTGCTGACCGAGCCGACCGAGGCCGAGGCGATCAAGCTGTTCGCCAACACCTTCCTCGCGCTGCGGGTCGCCTACTTCAACGAGCTCGACACCTTCGCCTCGATCCGAACGGCCTCAGCACGACCTCGATCATCGAAGGCGTCGGGCTCGACCCGCGGATCGGATCGCACTACAACAACCCGTCGTTCGGCTACGGCGGCTACTGCCTGCCCAAGGACACCAAGCAGCTCCAGGCCAACTACCGCGACGTGCCCCAGAACCTCATCAGCGCGATCGTCGAGGCCAACACGACCCGCAAGGACTTCATCGCCGATGACATCCTGCGCCGCAGCCCGAGCACCGTCGGGGTCTACCGGCTGATCATGAAGTCGGGTTCGGACAACTTCCGCGAGTCGAGCATCCAGGGCGTGATGAAGCGGATCAAGGCCAAGGGCGTCGAGGTCGTCGTCTACGAGCCCGCCAGTTCACCGACGACCTCTTCTTCAACTCCGAGGTGATCAACGACCTCGACGACTTCAAGAAGCGGTGCGACGTCATCATCGCCAACCGCCGCACCGACGCAGCTCGCCGACGTCGAGCGACAAGGTCTACACCCGCGACATCTACGGTCGCGACTGATCCTCCGGGCTCAGGTCCAGGTCGACGCGCCGGACGTGGCGGCACCGTTGGTGACGATCGGCGTCGCCACGAGGCGTCCGGTCGAGATCATCGCGATCGACTCCACCACCGGCACAGCGAAGACCAGCGTCGTCGACGCCGTACCGGTTGAGGTCGCGGCGCCGGCCACGTCTGGCCGGCTGAAGAAGTAGGTGCGTCCACCGCTGTTGCCCGAGCGTGAGTCAAAGCTCCAGCCGTCGGCAGAGACCATCGTCGGGTCGGCACTCAGCACGGTGCCTCCATTGGGCAGCGGCGTCACGCCGACCGACAACGCGGTCGGCCCAGCTGCTCCGGTGTTGGCGTTCGTCAAGGTCACAGTGACGGTGAGCATCCCCTCCGAGCGCGATCCCGTGACCGTCGTGCTGATCGCCGCCGGCCCGGACGCCGCGAACGACGGGGCAGCCGACGCCGCCACGATCGCCGGCGCCATCCAGGCCGCGTGACCGGCGGTCCTCACCACTGCGCGTCGGCTGATGCCAGGTGCGTCCGGAGCAGTCTCGTGATCCTTGGTCATGTCGCAGCCTCTCGTCGGTGTGGCGTGCGCCGCTCCGCGAGGTCACGCGAGGCAACTGTGCCTGTGCCAACGACCCGCGCGCGCGTAAGTCATGGCCGTCCGCGATGCGATCAGGCCCAGACACCGCTGCCAGAGGTGGCCGTGCCGGGAGTGGGCGTCGGGGTGGAGGTGATCTGCCCGTTGGTGTTGGGGATGGTGTTGGGCGGGATGAGCGGCTCTGCAGCCGGGATGGTCGTGAACTCCAGCACGGAGGTGCCGTTGCCTGCCAGTTGCGGGTCGAGCTTGGTGAAGACCGCAGTGAAGGTCTTGCCGTCCGCGGAGATGGTGGCGTGAGCCGGGGGCGCCCAGTCGGCGCTGGTGAACTGGATGCTGTCGTTCATGCCACCGGTCGTGGCCCTCATGACGACCTGCACGCTCAGCGCGGTGGTGGGTTGGCTGTTGGAGTTGACCAGGGTGGTGCGCACGGTGACCCGCCCGCCGTTGCGCGTCGCGGCGACCAGGGTCGAGATCGCCGGCGGCCCGGATGCTGCGAATGCAGGGGCAGCGGATGCCGCCACGATCGCGGGCACTGCCCAGGCGCCGACGCCGGCGGCCCGCAAGGCGGTACGGCGGCTGAGCCCGCTGCCGTCGAGGGTGCGGTCAGTGGTGCTGGGGTCGTTCGGCACAGCGGGGGTCGTCATGGGGCCTCGTCTTCGCTCGGGATCTCGCACCCTCAACGACCGCACCGTGTGGAAGTTCCGGCGTACAGCATTCCTCGCCGCAACTTTCGCTGCCTGCGATCCGCGCGGTCGGCGACGACAGGCCAACCCATGCCCGTCAGCCACGTGTCTCTGCTCAGGCTGGCCATCGCTCGCGAACGGTTGGCGAGCCTCACATCCGCGTCGCTTCGCGCCGCGGCGCGCCGCATGGCTACGATGACGGTTGCTGTCCCCCTGCGAGAGGCTCGTTTCCTTCATGACAAGCACGCATAGCGACTACCGGCTGAGCCAGCTCGACCAGCTGGAAGCCGAGTCGATCCACATTTTCCGTGAGGTCGCCGCCGAGTTCGAGAAGCCCGTCCTGATGTTCTCCGGGGGCAAGGACTCCATCGTCATGCTCCGTCTGGCGGAGAAGGCCTTCTACCCGGCGAAGATCCCCTTCCCGATCCTCCAGGTCGACACCGGTCTCGACTTCCCCGAGGTCATGGAGACCCGCGACCGCTGGGTCGACCGCCTCGGCGTCCGGCTCGTGGTCGCCAGCATCGACGACGCCATCGCCTCCGGCGCGGTGATCGACGACGGCAAGACCTCGCGCAACCGCATGCAGATCGGCACGCTGCTCAACGCGATCGAGGAGAACGGCTTCACCGCCGCCTTCGGTGGCGGGCGCCGTGACGAGGAGAAGGCCCGCGCCAAGGAGCGCGTCTACTCCCACCGCGACGAGTTCGGTCAGTGGGACCCCAAGATGCAGCGCCCCGAGCTGTGGAGCCTCTACAACGGGCGCCTGCACGAGGGCGAGCACATGCGGATCTTCCCGATCAGCAACTGGACCGAGCTCGACGTCTGGGACTACATCGGCCGCGAGGGCATCGAGATCCCCGACATCTACTTCTCCCACCAGCGTCGCGTCTTCGAGCGCGACGGCATGCTGATGAGCGAGACCCCGCTCAACCCGCTGCGCTCCGGCGAGACCGTCACCGAGCGCACCGTGCGCTTCCGCACCTGCGGCGACATCACGCTCACCGGCTGCGTCGAGAGCACCGCCTCGACGATCCCCGAGATCATCGACGAGATCTCCATCGCGACGCTGACCGAGCGTGGCGCCACCCGTGGTGACGACCGGT
>CAVXDL010000010.1:0-308419 GCA_963760515.1 uncultured Actinomycetota bacterium | reverse complement strand
ACGTTGGCCCTCGCCCCGGTTTCGGGAAGCCCCGGCTTCCGCACCGGCGAGCACTGGGTCTTCGCGGCGCGCACCGCCACCACTGCGGTGGAGCTGCTCACCGAGGCGCCGCCCGTGGGCCCGCACCGGCACGTGGCCCGGCTCGGCATCATCGAGGGCACCTCGGTCGTCTCCGCACAGTGCGCGCCGCTCTGGCCGCCGGACTGCGACTGCGAGGACGACTGCGCCTGCACCGTGTGCGTCAGCGTGGCCGACCACGTGAGCGGGACGCTCACGATCCAGGACGGGCTCGACCTCGTCGCGGCCACGGGCGGGACGGTGTGCCTGGAGGTCGGCACCTATCCCCTCGACCAGCCGCTTGCGCTCGGCGGAGCGGCCGGCGTACGCCTGCGCGGACAGGGTCCGGGCACGTTGCTCGTGTGCCCCGGGGACGGGCTGGTCATCGAGGGGTGCGCGACGACCACTGTCGAGGACCTCCGCCTCGTCTCGTCGGGCAAGGAGGGGATCGAACCGAACCGCGGGCCGGTCCCGACCGCCGGCATCCGGCTCCTCGGGTGCGTCGGCGCCACGCTCGCCCGCCTGGTCCTGGTCGTCGAGGGTGAGCCCGGCGGGCTCGGCACCGGCATCGCGCTGCACGACCTGAGCGTGGGCACGCGGATCCACGACACCGACATCACCGCACCGGTCGGGGTCCATGCCCGGGCCGACCTCAAGCTGCCGCTGCTGCTCGACGACCTCGTCGTGGCCGGCAACGTCCTCGGCTGCGCGACTGCGGGGGTCCTCGCCGACGACGCGGTGCTGTGGGCCCACGGCTCCCACCTCCGCGACAACCGCATCGAGGCGGCGCACGACGCCGGCATCCGCCTCGCGGGCGTGCTGGAGGACGCCTCGTCTGTCCGGGTCGCCGCCAACCACGTCGTCAGCGGGGCGCAAGGGATCGTGGTCGCCTCCGGCATGACCGTCGCCGACAACACCGTGGTCGGGAGTGAGCGGGGCGGCGGCGAGGACTCCGTGGGGATCCGGATGTCGGTCGCGACCCTTCCCGGATCCCGGGCGAGCGCGGTGACCGGCAACACCATCGCCGGCTTCCAGCGGGCCGCGGCGCTGCTCTCCGGAGGCCGGCCGGTGCGGGTCGGGGCCAACCGGGCCACCGGTGCGACAACGGCATCGGCATCGCGGCGCGCGGCGGCGGGGCCGACGTGGCGGTCTACGACAACGAGGTGCTCGACATCGCCGCCAGCGGGGAGAGCTCGACGGGCGTCTTCGGCCTGCTCGTCGCCGGCGCCGGCAGCGCCCTGCTCTCCGGCAACACCGTGGGCCGGGTCGGCACCGGCTGGAAGAGCGGCGAGGAGATCGTCGGCATCGAGGTCCTCTGCTGCCTGTCCTGCCGGATCGCGACCAACGAGGTCTACGCCATCGGGCCACCGGACGACGGCATGGTCAGCATCGACTACGCCGTGGTCGGCACCGTCGAGGGCACGATCCAGGGCAACCAGTCCCTCCACGCCCTCTCCCAGGGCGGGCTCCAGGCCTTCGGGCTCCGGCTCCAAGCAGCCGGCAAGCTGCCGGTCTCCTTCACCGGCTCCGGTCTGGGGGCAGCGACCGGCAGCAGGGCGGTCTACGCCGTCGACGACGTGGTGCTCGTGCAGGCGCTGGACGACCACGAGCCGTCGGTGTCGGTGGGGGACAACACCTTCACGGGCGGCGTCCGCGCCGCGGCGGTCGACGCCACCGTGCGCGGCTCGGTGCTCCTCTCGCACAACCACTGCAGCGCCTCGGACTCCAACGAGGGCGGCGCGGTCCGGCTGCGGGCCGAGACAGCGGCCGTCACCGGCAACCGGGTGCGCGGCGGCAAGCCCTCGATCCGGCTCGACGTGCCGGGCGAGCGGCTCACGGTGCTGGGCAACCTCACCGCTCCGGGATCGTGGCCGCGGGCGGGCTCGCCCCGCAGTGGGCGCCCCTCAACCTGGACGGAGTCTCCTGATGCCCATCCTCATCACCGGTCCGAGGACCACCCTCGACCAGCTCGCCGGCGAGCTGCTCACGAGCCGGGCGAGCGACAACCAGCGCGCTGCTGCCGTCCGTGCCCTGCGGACCGCCAACCCCGGGCTGACCGGGCGGTTGGAGGCGGGCACGCCCGTCGTCGTGCCGGACCTGCCGCACCGGCGGGTCCGGCTCGACCATGTCGGCACGATCGCGGGCGCCGCGAGGCTGGACGACGTCGGGGCGCTGCTGGCCCCGCTGCTCGTCGACCTCGACACGCGTGCCGAGGTGCTCAAGGCCGGGCCGGGCACCCTCCGGGACGCGCTGCGGGCGGCGCCGGACATCGTCGGCGATGCCCAGCTCAAGCGGTTCCTCACCCCGACTCGCGCCACCGCGGCCTCCGACCGCGCCAAGGAGGAGTCCGAGGCCGCCACGGCGCTGGCGAAGGCGTTCGCGGAAGCGGCCCCCCGCTGGGCCGACCAGCTCGACACGCTGAAGGCCCTGCTGCTGCGGCCGGTTGAGGAGTCGACGATGAGCAACCCGCTCGCCGTCGCGACGGTCACCGCCGCGCTGGTCACCTTGGTGCAGTCGGCCGTCGACGCCCTCGGGCTGACGCCTGGTCCGCTCGTCAGCGCCTCCTCGCTGGCCGACAGCGGCGACCACGGTCGGGTCAGCGTGCACCTGTACCGCGTCAGCCGGCACGACGCGCTGAGCAACGAGCCGCTGCCTCTGCGCTCCTCCGACGGCGCCCTGCGCGCCCGGCCCACAGTCGCCCTGGACCTGCACTACCTGGTGTGCTTCCGCGCCGACACCGACCTGGACGCCCAGTCGATGCTCGCGGTCTCGGCGGTCACCCTCGAGGCCAACCCTCGCCTGGACCCGGATCTGCTGGCCTTGACCGAGGCCGACCACCCGCAGGTCGTGGGCAACGACCTGGGTGACGGCCCGGCATGGGTGCGCTGGACGAGCGACTCGCTCAGCGTCGACGAGCTCGCCAAGCTCTGGGCGCTCTACTCGGCCGGCGAGTTCGGCCTCAGCCTGGCGGTGTCGGCCGGGCCGGTGCTGGTCGAGGCGGCGGCCGTGCCCTCGGTCGGGTTGCCGTTCCAGGCGATCGGGCTGGGCGCGCGACCGTTCTCCTCGCTGCGGCTCGACGCAGTCGGCGGGCCCGACGGACCCGGCGCCCCGGTCCGGGCCGCGTCCCCCATGCCGGCTCTCGACCTGCACGGTGCGGGGTTCCGCCCCGGGGCGGGCAGCACCACCGTGGTGGTCCTCGACGGCGCGGAGGTGTCGCCGACCGCGATCGACGACGCGCAGGTGGCGGTCCCGGGCACCGGGTTGCTGCCGGGCTCGCACCGGGTGCAGGTCCGCACCTACGGGCCGCCCCTGGACCCGGACCTGTCGGCGACGCCGACGGTGGCGACCAGCGAGACGCGTGCGGTCCTGGTCGTCCCGACACTCGCAGCGGTCGCGCACGCCGGCGACACCGTCACCGCGACGGTCCAGCCCTCGTTGTCCGCGGGCCGTCGTGTGCGGTTGCTCATGGACCCGACGGCGGGCGGGGTCTCGGTCGCGGTGCCGGCCGACTCGCTGCCGGCCGCGGGCACGACGACGCCGATGTTCGACGTCGCCGACGTCGATGCCGGGACCTACCGCCTGACGTTGGAGGTGGACGGCGTCCGCAGCATCCCCGCCCTCGACGGGTCGGGGCACTACGTGCACCTGGAGGTGACGGTGTGAGCACCCGGACCGGCCCGGAGGCGGGCCCCCGCGACAGGTCGGTCGACGACGTCGCCGCGCAGTGGCTGCGTGACAACCAGCGCCACCTCACCCTGCGGGCCGCCGCCGTCGCGGCGCTGCTCGAGGCCCGCCCTGACGAGGAGCAGGATCCGGCGCGCTCGGCCGGGCTGCTCGCCCGCGACGTGCTCGAACGCACCGGTCGGCCGGTCGCACTCGACGAGGTGGGTGCCCTCTTCGGGCTCACCACGTTCGAGGTCGACGTCCTGCTCGCCGCCGCCGCGCCCGAGCTCGGCCTGCCCGCAGCGGGCGGCACCGTCACCTTCACCCGAGCGCTGGCGCTGCTGCCTGATGCGCACTGGAGCGCCCTGCTCCCGGACTCGCCGTTGCGTGGGTGGCGGCTGCTCGACCTGCCCGACGGCCTGCCCGCCGCGGAGTACGGCGGCCTCGCCCAGCTGAGCCTGTCGGCCGACGAGCGCGTGCTGCACGCGCTGGCCGGGGCCCAGACCCTGGACGACCGGCTGGCCGGGCGGGCCGAGGTCGGCGTCCCGGTGTGCGACCTCGCCCCGTCCCAGGAGGCGGCGGCCGCCGACCTCGCACGGCTGCTCCTGCCCGGGCCGGGCCTCGAGCCCGCGGTGGTGGTCGGCGAGGACCGGCTGACCCGACGGCAGGTCGCGCTGACGGCCGCGGCCGGGCTCGGGTTCGGCCTGCTGGTGGTCTCGGGCGGTGAGCTGCCGGGCCACCCGGCGCAGGCCGACCTGCTCGCCCGCACGGTGGCCCGCGAGTCCGGGCTGGGGCACCGGGTGGTGCTGCTGGAGGCCACGGACGCCGAGGCGATGGCCGGGTTCGCCGGACGGTCGGCCTTCGTCGGTGTGCCCGTGGTGCTCTCGTCCGACCCGACGCCGCACGCCGTGGGCCTCCGGGGGCTGCCGTCCGTGGCGGTGCCGCGCGCCGCGACCGGTGAGCGCGCCGACCTCGTGGTCACGGCCCTCGCGCGGCGCGGCCTGCGGCTGCCGCCCGACGCGGTCCGGCGGCTCGCCGAGCACGCGCTGACGCCGGCCCAGATCACGTTGGCCGTCGACCGAGCCGGGCGCACCTGCACCGAGGCGAGCGCCCTGGAGGACGCCGTCGCGACGGTCGCCCGCTCGGTGGTCTCCCAGCCGCTGCACGACCTCGCGACCGTACGGCGCACCCGGGCCGGGCTGGACGACCTCGTGCTCCCCGACACCGCCCGCCGCGGCCTGCAGGCCCTGGTGGCCACCGTGCGCCACCGGGGGAGGGTGCACGACGAGTGGGGCTACGGTGAGCGGGGCCGCGGCCTCGCGGTGACCGCGCTGTTCGCCGGTCCGTCGGGCACCGGCAAGACGATGGCGGCCGAGGCGGTGTCGCACGAGCTGGGTCGGGACCTGGTCGTCGTCGACCTGTCGCAGGTCGTCAGCAAGTACATCGGCGAGACCGAGAAGAACCTCGCCCTGCTCTTCGCGGCAGCCGAGCACGGCTCGGTGCTGTTGTTCGACGAGGGTGACGCGCTGTTCGGCCGGCGTACGACGGTGCACAGCAGCCACGACCGCTACGCCAACCTCGAGGTGGCCTACCTGTTGCAGCGCCTGGAGACCTTCGACGGCATCGCGATCCTCACCACCAACGCCCGCGAGAACGTCGATCCGGCGTTCCTGCGCCGGCTGCGGTTCGTGGTGGGCTTCCCGTTCCCCGATGCCGGTCAGCGCGCCGAGCTGTGGCGCCTGGCGTTCCCCGCCGACGTGCCGACCGAGGACCTGTCCTACCCCCGCCTCGGGCAGCTGGCCGTCAGCGGCGGCACGATCGCCCAGCTCGCGATGCACGCGGCGTTCCTGGCCGCCGATGCCGGGTCGGCGGTCACCATGCAGCACGTGCTCGACGCCGCCCGCATCGAGTGCGACAAGCTCGAGCGGCCCTTGAGCGCCGCGGAGATCAAGGGGTGGGTGTGAGCGGGACGGCGACCGGTCTCAGCCCGCCGGCCACCCCGGCGTCCCCCGCCGCACGGGGAGTCTCCGGGGTCGGCCGACCGCTCGAGCCCGGCGCCCGCGACCTGCTCTCGACGGCGTTCGGCCGCGACTTCTCCGCGGTCCGCGTCCATGCCGGGGAGGAGGCCGCCGCCGCGACCCGCGACCTCGGCGCGGTGGCCTACACAGTCGGCAACGACGTGGCGTTCTCGGCGGGCTCCTACGACCCGCTGACCAGCACGGGCCGTAGCCTCATTGCGCACGAGCTGGCGCACGTCGCCCAGCACGGCGGGCGTGCCTACGCGCCGAGCTTCCTCGCCACTGACCCCGGGGCGAGCGTGCCGGCGGCCGAGGCCCGCCTCGAGCGCCAGGCCCACGCGGCGGCCGGGCTGGTCGGCGCCGGGGTGCGGCTTCCTGCGGCCTGGACGTGGGAGCGCGCCCACCGACCGTTCCTCGGCAAGACCCAGACCGCACCGGCCTCGGTGGCCGCACCGGCCTCGGTGGCCCCATCGGCGTCCGGCGAGGGCTGGGCCGCCCCGCCTGCGCCCTACGACGTGGAGTACGCCGGAGGGCCTCGGGCGGTCATCCGGGAGCAGTGGAGCTCCGAGGACCCGGCAGTCGCGCGGGTCGACCTCGGCGAGTTCGTCCTGCCCCGCAGCAAGGGTCCGTGGGCCGAGCACTACGACCGGATCGCCCGGTCCGGCGGACTGCAGGCCACGATCGAGGTCAACCGCGGGCGGATCCGCGCCGACATGTGGCAGAAGCGGGCGCCGACGTCCGAGCTCCGCCGGGTGTGGTTGCAGCGGGTGGGCTGGCCCTCGGCCCGGGCCGGCCAGTGGTGGGAGGACGCCGGCGGCTCACCGATCCCGGGTGGCGACTTCCAACCGCGGACCAGCGGCGGCGCGGCCCAGGTCGACCACATCGTCGAGCTGCAGCTCGGTGGCACCAACGTGCAGGAGAACCTTGCGCCGCACACGGGGCCGGACAACGAGGCGAGCGGTCGTGAGATCTGGTCCATGATGCGGGGTGCGGCGCAGAGCGCCGCCACCCAGATCTCGCGTCGGCCGGGCGGCGACCGGTTGCGCAGCCTGGCGCTGTCCTTCAGCTCCGCCCGGCAGGACGGCTCCTACGACGACGTGGCGCCGTTCCCGGTGCTGCCGGCGACCGAGGGCCGCGATGCCGCCTTGGCGACGCGGCGCGGACAGGCTGCCAAGGCGCTCAAGGTGCACTTCACGGCGCTCGCCGACGCGCAGGCGGGCGTCCGTCCGAGTGCGGCGGACCGCGACGAGCAGGCCGCCGCGATCGCCGCGCTCCCGCCGTACCCCCTGGTGGCCGGTCCGAGCAGCGCCACGCTGCGGGTCGCGGAGACGCCGGGTGCGCAGCCGGACCTCATCGAGGGCTCCGAGGTGCCCGACAACCACAACGCCCGCGAGCTGGTCAGCGGCCTGGTCCTCGCCACCTTGACCCGCCCGCGCGGGGGGCGCGGCGCGCACGTGGTCGAGGCATGGCTCAACTCGCCCGCCCACCCGGTCCGCTCCGGGTCCCGGCTGCCGCTGCTCATCGAGGGCGAGACCAACCAGCGGGTGCCGCTGACCGTCACCCAGCCCGGCGGCGTCCTGCGGCTGCAGGGCGGCACCAAGCGGCTGGCCTTCACCTACCCCTACCTGTCGCGCGGCACGCTGGACCTCACCACCGACGAGGCCGGCAACCTCTCGGGCCACGGCACCATCACCCCGAGCGTCCCGCTGCTCGCGCGGGTGCCGATCACGGTCGACTGGGACCGTGAGGGTCTGCGCGGCTCGGTCCAGGCGCCCACCGACCGGCTCTCCCTGCCACCGTTCCGCATCACCGAGGCTGCCCTGACCGTCAGCATCGCCCCGGAGCTCTCCGCCGGCGGGCACGTCGCCTTCGTGCTCAGCCGGTTTGCGGAGGGCCGGCTCGAGGCCGGGGTCGATGCCCGCGGCCTGTTCGCGCGGGGCAACGTCACCGCGCACGTCCCCGGCCTCGACGACGCGCAGGGTCAGGTGGAGTACCGGCCCGCGACCGGGCTGGCCGGGTTCGTGGTCGTCAGCGCCTCGCGCCCCACCGGGCTGATTCGCTCGGGCGAGGTCCGTCTCGACTTCACGGGCCAGGGCTGGAGCATCGGTGGGCGGGTCGACGGCATGCTGCCCGGCGACAACCCGGTGCAGCTGACGGTCCGCAAGGTCGGTGAGCGGGTCGTCTACACCGGCCGGGCGCGGCTCGCCATCCCGTCGCTGCGACCGGTCGACGTCGAGGTGAGCTACGACGGCGAGCACGTGAGCGGCTCGGCGCGCACGACCTTCACCCTGCTGGGCGCCAACGGCGAGCTGCAGCTGCGCTATCGCGACGGCCGGTTCTCCGGCGCCGGGTCGGTCGCCCTCCAGCGGGGCCGCTTCTCCGGACGACTCGAGGCCGAGATGGACGAGGACGGGCGGCTCAGCGGTCGGGGGACCGGCTCGATCGAGATCCGGCCCGGCTTGGTCGCGACGATCGGCATCGAGTACGGCCGCGACCGGCGGCTCAAGACCACCGGCGAGCTGCGTTTCCCGCCGTACACGTTCCTCGAGCCGCGCGGGAACCGTTACCAGCTCTTCCAGCGCTCCCTGCCCGACATCCCGATCTTCGCGATCCCGCTCGGCATCGGCTCGGTGGGCCTGGTCGCCCGCATCGGCGGTGGGATGGCGGCGCGCTACCAGTTCGGGCCCGGTCAGCTCCGCGACATGGTCATCCGCGCGACCCTCTACCCGCTCGAGGACGACACGCAGGCCGAGCTGGCCGCCTCGGCCAGGCTGGTGCTGCCCGCCGAGGCGGGGCTCGAGCTGTCGGTACGCGCGGGGATCGGAGCGTCCGTGGCGTTCGCCAGCGCGACCGGCGGGATCACCGTCACCGGCGGTGTCCTGCTCCGCGGCGGGCTCGACGCGACAGCGGAGCTGACCTACGCCCGCGACCTGCTGACCTTCGACGCCCGGGCACGCATCTCGGTCCAGCCGGTGCTGACCTTGCGGATCGAGGCCGACCTGATGATCGAGGCGCCGGTCGGCGGCCCCTGGCGCTGGCCCTACGAGCTGGCGTCGTACTCGTATGCGACGGGGCTGGAGTTCGGCCTGGTCGCGCCGTTCAGCTATCGCAGCGACCAGCCGCTGCGACTGCCGTCGGTCAGCGACATCCAGTGGATCGTGCCGCAGATCGACGTGGGCGCCCTCGCGCTCCAGCTTGCCGGCAACGTCCGGCGGGGCATCGGGTTCTGAGCCCGGCTGCGGCCGGCTGCCCAGCGAAGAATTCCTCGCGATCGGCAGGCAACCCGGTGGGGACGGCGTGCGTGTCAGTAGGCATGAACATCAGCCTCACCGACAGCCGCGACCACGCGGACGACCTGCAGAAAACCACGGGCCGCCAGGCTCCCCTCCGCGCCTCGGTCCTCCGGCTGGCCGGGGTCGGCCTCTCGGTGGCCGCGCTCGCCGTGGCCGGCACAGCTGTGTGGCAGTCCCAGCAGGGCCCGGACCAGGCGACCTCGGTCGACGACGTGGTGACCGTGGCCGCGGCGCCCCAGGACGCAGGCTCCGAGAAGCGCCGCGCCAAGGTGCACTCGAAGAAGGTGCACGAGGCCGCCCTCGCGCCGGTCGAGCTCGGGAGCCAGTCCGGCGACATCGACGGTGACGGACGCACCGACGTCGTGCGACTGATGGCCACCGACGGGAGCAGCGCTCCCGACCAGATCGAGATCTTCTGGGGCACCGAGGGCTCGGAGACGCACGCGCTGACCGGCGGCGGCGAGGGCGAGATGTACCCGTTCCGAGACCTCGACGGTGACGGCGACCTCGAGATCGTCGTGGGCGCCGGCGGTGGGGAATCCGGCTGGTACGACGTGTTCACGTTCACCGGCACCGACGTCGTGCAGGCCAAGGTCGCCCGTGCCCCGGCGAGCGAGGTCTCCTCGCTCAACCTCTACCAGTCGCCCGACTGGCTCACGACGTACGCCGACGGCTTCGTCGAGTACCGCTTCGTCGACGAGGCGGACACGACCGTCCCGGCGGCCGTCGAGGTGCGTGACTGGGTGCTCGACGGCACCACGTTCACGCAGTCGCCGAGCGCTGCCGGCTGCTGGGTCAAGCAGGGCGAGTCCTTCGGGCTCGAGCGCGGCGCCTGCTGACGATCGGCTCCGGCGTGGCGAGCCGCGCCGGAGCCGAGAAGTCGCGCGTCGTCCCAGGCAACCTTTGCAGAGGAACTAGCGTGTCCGTGGTCATGAACAAGCAGACGGGGCTCGACGGGTCGAGCGGCGTCACCCACGCCGACAACCCGTGGGTCGACTTCGACGCCTACGTGCGCGCGAGCCAGCGCAAGCACAAGCGGCTGGCGTTCCTGCTGACCGGTGACCTGCACTCCGCAGAGGACCTGTTGCAGGCGGCGTACGCGCGGATGTATCCCAAGTGGGACAAGGTGCGCACCTACGACGCCCCGGACGCCTACCTTCGCAAGGTCATGTTGTCGCTGCGCACCTCGTTGTGGCGGCGGCACAAGAACCGCGAGTGGTCGGTCGACGTGGTGCCCGAGATCGGTGCATCCGCCGATCATGCCGGGGGACTGGCAGAGAGCCAGGCGCTTCTGCAGGCGCTGGGCAGGCTGCCGGAGCGGCAACGGGCCGCGGTGGTGCTGCGCCACTGGTGCGATGTGTCTGAGGCGGAGACCGCCATGATCATGGGCTGTTCTCTCGGGACAGTGAAGAGCAACACGAGCAAGGGACTGGCCCGGCTGCGTGAAGCGCTGGGCCAGACCGAGGGGGAGGCGTCATGAACGCCGAGCACAACGACCCGATCTTCAACTCACTCGACCGCCTGGCCGGTCTGGCCGACGACGACGTCGTCGGCGACCGCATGTCCGACATCCGACGCCGGGTGCGGGTGACCCGACAGCGGCGTATGGCCGGCGCGGGCGTGGCAGCGGCTGCGGTGCTGGCGGCAGGCTTCGGGCTCTCGCAGCTGGTGGCCAAGCCGGCTGAGATCCAGCCGGCCCTGCCGGGTCCCGACGTGGACCAGGTGGTGGCCATCGACGCCAAGGCCGTCTACTCC
Organism: uncultured Actinomycetota bacterium; assembly: GCA_963760515.1. Classification (GTDB taxonomy): domain Bacteria; phylum Actinomycetota; class Actinomycetes; order Propionibacteriales; family Nocardioidaceae; genus Nocardioides. The sequence goes on along the minus strand of CAVXDL010000010.1, from coordinate 297,633 downwards.
GACCTGATCCGACTCCGGGTCATCGTCGAGGGCAAGTCCACGTCCTACACCGACGCTGCCGGCGACAGTGTCCCGGCGGGTCCGCTGAACTTCCAGATCGTCGTGGACGGCGAGGTCGTCAAGGAGACCAAGGCCGCCGACGTCACGTGCGAGAAGGGCGGTGAGGTGTCGCTGTACGACGTGAGCTACCCCGCGAAGAAGGGGAGGTTCCTGACTGCGACGGTGTCCGGTCCGGGCGAACACACCATCGAGGTGCGGGCGCCGTACTGCGCCGATGGCCACCTGATCGACGAGCCGAGCACGCACACGGTCACCACCGTCGAGGGGGAGCCCATCGTGCGGGAGGAGAAGACCGCCGACGTGGACGGCGACGGCCAGGACGACACGATCCAGGTCGTGTCGCCGGCCGAGGGCGAGCTCGGCGCTTGGGACCTCGTCGTGCAGCGAAGCGATGGCACGACGATCAGCGAGCCCCTGCCCGAGGAGTCGGAGTGGAGCCTGCAGGATCCTCAGGACCTCGACGTCGACGGCACAGCCGAGATCATCGTCACCGGCGGTGGCGGAGAGACCTGGCTCGGCGGGGTCTACCAGGTCGACGGAGAGGCGCTGCGGCTCGTGCCGACGCGCAACGAGGCCGGGCAGGAGGAGCCGCTGGCCTTCGGGGTCTCCGAGGGCACGCCGCAGGACGTCACCTACCAGATCCGGCTGGCCGACAGCGGCTTCCTCTCCTACCGCTACCAGGAGGCCACGCCGACGCGGCCCGCTCCGGTCGACGTACGCCGCTGGGTGCTCACCGACGGCACGCTGACCCTCCAGGACGCCACCGAACGCGGCTGCGTCGATGCCGACTTCAACCTCCGGCTGGGCGGCTGCTGACCGACAGTCAGGTGGTCGCCAGGCTGCTTGTCGCCTCACCCGGTTTCGTCTCGGCTCGCTTGCGCTCGCCCGGCTCAACCTCCGGGGGTGGGCACCGAGTGGTACCGGAGGTTGAGCCGTCCGAGCCCCTGGGCGAGGGCGAGACGAAACCGCCGCAGGCCAACAAGTAGCCCCGTTCGCCACCCCCACCCCCACGTTCGTCGAGTAGTCGGGGACGAGCGACGAAGGAGCGAGAACCCGGCGTATCGAGACGCAGTGAGCCGACAAACAGCCTTGTTCGCTACCCACCAATCATCCACAACCAGTGGTCGCAGAAGGTTGTCCACAACCCCATGGTTGAGCGGAAATCATGGCCCCGGACTGTCGGTGGTCAGTGCTTGAGTAGACCCATGGCCAAGCACCTCGACGACACCCAGGATCACCCGATCCTGCGGTTCCTCGACGTCCTCGAGCGCGGCCTGGACGAGATCGCCGAGACACCTGCCTGGTCCCTCACCACCACCGAGACCACGCAGGTGGTGTCGAGGTTGGAAGCAGACCTGGCCAGGTTGGCCGAGGTCGAAGCGCGTGCTCTGACCCAGGCCGAGACGCTCGACCTCCACGGCGCCGCCGGCGCGAAATCGGTCGCGGTCTGGTTGGCGATGACCACCCGACTGACCCGCACCGAAGCCGAGCGCCGGACCCGCCTGGCCAAGCAGCTGGTCGCCCACGACCAGACCCGCGAAGCCATGGGCGCCGGTGCAGTCCTGCCGCAGCAGGCGGTGGTGATCACGAAAGCCGTCGATGCGTTGGACAACACCGGACACCGTGATGCAGCCGAGGCGCACCTGATCAAGGAAGCCGGACACTTCGACGCCCACAAGCTCGCCGAGCTCGGCCGCCGGATCCTGGAGACCGTCGACCCGGACAAGGCCGATGAGCATGAGGCGAAGCTGCTGGAGAAGCAGGAAGCCAAAGCACGGAAGAACACCCAGTTCCGGATCTACGACGACGGCGAAGGCCTGTCGCATGGCCGGTTCACGATGCCGACCGCGCAGGCCGAGATGCTGCGCAAGGCCCTGCAAGCCCTCGCCGCCCCGAAGCACGTCCGCGCGACCGAGGGTGCCGGCTCGTACGACTACGAGAAGCCGACCCCGGAGAAGCTCGGCAAGGCGTTCTGTGAGTACGTCGAGCGGTTCCCCGCCGATCTGCTCCCCGCCATGGGTGGCATCAACGCCACCGTGATCGTCACGGTCGACGTCGAGACCCTGCGCGGTGCGCACAAGGCAGCGCACCTCGACACCGGCCACGCGATCTCACCTGGGCAGCTCCGCAGGTGGGCCTGCGAGGCCAAGATCCTGCCCGCCGTCCTGGACGGCGCCTCCCACGTCCTCGACCTCGGCCGCTCCAGACGCTTCCACACCACTCGCAACGCATGGCGCTGACAGTGGAGCAGCAGACCTGCCAACACCCCACCTGCGACACCCCCGGCGCGTTCTGCCACACCCATCACAACACCCCCTGGTCCCAGGGCGGGGTCACCAACACCCAGGACGCCTCGCTCCTGTGCCCCTTCCACCACCACCAGGCCCACGCCACCGGCGCGAGCTATCCGCTCCGTACCTAGGCCCACGGGTCCGTGTCATCATCTGGTGGTCACGTGTCCCAGGCGAGAGGATCTGCTCGATGAAGCGCGTCGGGTACCTCTACACACTCGTCGTTGCCGCTTTCCTCACGGGGCTCTTCGACCTGTATCGACGCGACCCTGATGCTCGGCCGCTCTGGTTCTGGATCGCCACGGCAGCGGTGGTGGTGATCGGCCTGGCCTGGAGCATCGCGCTGAGCCGCCGTGGCGACAGTCGATCCGGCGACTGATCCCAGAGGCACCAGCACGGGTCGTTTGAGTCGCGGCCCATCAGTCACCTACGCTCTTCCAAAGATCATTGGAGGAATGGTGGACTTAGAAGAGCGTCGTACCCGGGTCTTCGGCGAGCTCGCCGTCGTCGGCAAGGCCTTCGGCAGCGCCAAGCGCCTCGAGCTCGTCGACCTCCTGGCACAGGGGGAGCGCACCGTCGACGGGTTGGCCCGCGCCGCGGGGATGGGTGTCACCACGGTGTCGGCCCACCTGCAGGTGCTCAAGCTGGCCAACCTCGTGCGCACTCGCCGCGAGGGCACCAAGGTCCACTACCGCTTGGCCGGCGACGACGTCGCGGCGCTCTACGACGCCATGCGCAGCGTGGCGCGCACGTGGTCGGCCGACGTGGGCCAGGCGCTGGATGCCTACCTCAACCTGCCCGGCTCCGACGAGGTCGGCCTGATCTCGCGCGACGAGCTGTCCACGCTCCTCGGCGGCGAGATCACCCTGATCGACGTCCGCCCCGAGGAGGAGTACGCCGCAGGCCACATCCCGGGCGCGATCAGCGTGCCGCTGGGTGCCCTGATCGGTCGTGCCGCCGAGCTGCGGGACGCCCCCGACGTGGTGGCCTACTGTCGCGGCACCTTCTGCGTGCTCGCGCACGACGCCGTCCGCCTGCTGGGTGCCGAGGGCGTCGAGGCCCGCCGTCTTGAGGACGGCATGCTCGAGTGGCGCACGCACGGCCACCCGGTGGAGGTGGGCGTCGCGTGAACCTCGTCCCTCTGGCCGGCCTCCGGTCGTGGCCGCCGCGACGCTGGGCGGCCGCCGCCGGCTCGGCGCTCGCGTTCGTGCTGCTGATCGCGATCCCGACCGACCTCATCGACAACCCCGTCTTCGGCCGCGAGATCCCGCCGACCTGGTGGGCGATGCCGTCCCTGGTCGTGTCCTCCGTCCTTGCCGGGCTCCTCGTCGCGACTTACGTCGCCGCCCCGGCTCAACCCGATGTCCCCTCGACCCGCCGCGGTGGCTGGGTCGGGGGAGCGCTGACCTACTTCGCTGTGGGCTGCCCGGTCTGCAACAAGCTCGTGCTCGTCGCCCTCGGCAGCGCCGGTGCGATCACCTGGTTCGAGCCGGTCCAGCCGGTGCTCCAGCTGCTCGGCATCGCGCTGCTGACCTGGGCGTTGCGGCGCCGTCTGCTCGGCGAGCTGTCCTGTCCCACCCCGATCTCTGGAGATGTTGCCCATGTCTGAACGCCGCAAGAGCCCTGTCGTCCCCCTCACCATCGCCGCCGTCGCGGTGATCGCGCTGATCGCCACGTTCGCGAGCAGCCTCGGCTCCGATGACGCCGACGAGACCCGTCCCACCGCGGCCGGGCAGTCGAGCGAGGCCGCTCCGCCAGGTGACCCGTCTGCTGAGGCCGGCGACTCGGGCCGCGCTCCCGACTCCACCTGGGCCCAGCTCGTCCGCCGCGAGCCCGGCGACCCGATGGCCCTCGGGGAGGCCGACGCGCCGGTGGTGATGCTCGCCTACTCCGAGTTCCAGTGCCCGTTCTGCGGCAAGTTCGCCCGCGACACCGGCCCCACCCTGATCGACAAGTACGTCGAGGACGGCACCCTGCGCATCGAGTGGCGCGACTTCCCCTACCTCGGCCCCGAGTCGACCACCGCCGCGCAGGGCGGTCGGGCCGCCGCGGCGCAGGACAGCTTCTGGGCCTTCCACGACAAGATGTATGCCGACCAGCTGCCGCCCAACTCCGGTGACCTCGACGAGGACTACCTCGCCGGCATCGCCGAGGACCTGGGGCTCGACGTCGAGCAGTTCCGCGCCGACATGGCGTCGAAGGCCACCGACCAGGCGATCGCCGCGGACTTCGCCCAGGGCCAGGCCATCGGCGTCACCGGCACCCCGGCGTTCGTCATCAACGGCGTGCCTGTCATCGGTGCTCAGCCCATCGACATCTTCGAGAAGGTCATCGAGCAGGCCGCGGCCGAGGCGCGCTGATGACCGAGGTCGGGGTGCTGGCGGCCTTCGCCGCCGGCGTACTGGCCCTGCTGTCCCCGTGCAGCGCGCTGCTGCTGCCGTCGTTCTTCGCGATGGCCTTTGCGAGCAAGCGTGCGCTGGTCGCGCGCACGCTGGTCTTCTACGTCGGGCTGCTGCTCACCCTGGTCCCGCTCGGGACCGGGGCGGGCGCGGCCTCGTCGTTCTTCTACGGCCACCGACCGCTGCTGATCAGCATCGCCGGCTGGATGATCATCGGGTTCGGGGTGATGCAGCTGCTGGGCAAGGGCTTCACGCTCCCGTTCTCCGAGCGGCTCAACGCGGCCGTGGCGACCCGGGGCGGCGAGGGCTGGGTCTCGACGCTGATGCTCGGCGCCGTCTACGGCCTGGCCGGCTTCTGCTCGGGCCCGGTGCTCGGCGCCATCCTCACCGTCGCCGCGACCCAGGAGTCGCCCTGGCAAGGCGGGGGACTGCTGGCGATCTACGCCCTCGGCATGGCCGCGCCGCTCCTGCTCCTCGCCGGGCTGTGGGACCGCTACGACCTCGGCTCGCGCCGCTGGTTGCGTGGGCGCACCCTCGCCCTCGGACGCCTGCGCGTCCACACCGTCTCGCTCGTCTCGGGTCTGCTGTTCATCGCCATCGGCGTGATCTTCCTGCGCTACGACGGCACCGCCGGGCTCGCCGGCTCGCTCGGCATCGGCGACCTCACCGACCTCGAGTTCGACGCCCAGCAGGCGGTGGCGCGCTGGACCGCCGGCATCCCGGGATGGTCGATCCTGCTGGTGGTGGCGCTGGTCGCGTCGTACGTCGCCTGGCGGCGCTCACGCCCGGAGGGCAGCCCGCCTGAGGAGGCACCCTCAGCCGGGCAACCCGTCGAGAACGAGATTGCGCGCCACTAGTCTCTCGGGATGGATGCCTGCGGTGACCGGCTCGCCCTCAGCCCCAGCGAGCAGCTGCTGGCGATCGAGGAGATCAAGCGGCTCTTCGCCGCTCGGCTGCGCTGTCTCGACACCCGCGACTGGGACAGTTACGGGTCCTTCCACACCGAGGACGTCGTCAGTGACAGCTGGCGTGACGGCCCTGCCGGCGCTTCGGGCGAGCCGGTGGTCGGACGCGACAGGCTGGCCGCCGCCATCCGGCACGCCATGGACGGTCCGGTGAGGCTCACCACCGTGCACCACGGCCACACTCCCGAGATCGAGCTGACCTCCGACACGACCGCACACGGGGTGTGGGCGATGGAGGACCAGCTGTGGTGGACCGAGGGCGGCCGCGAGCACCACCTCCATGGCTATGGCCACTACTTCGAGGAGTACCGGGCCACCGAGGGTCGCTGGCTCATCAGCAGGCGCACCCTGACCCGGCTGCGGGTGGATGCGACCCCTGGGTTCTTCTCCTACCTCGCGACGTAGTACCGGGCGCAGCGCGCGACAGCCAGGCCGTCGAGGGCCGGCGGGCGCCGCCACGCGTGATGGCGTCCGCCGGGGCGCGGCGCGCTGTTCATCATGGCCATGGGTCGATCGTTTTGATAAGGTTGCCTTATGGCGCTGCTGGCCGAGTACCAGGATGCGCGACGTGCGGAGAACGTTGCGCGCCTGCGACGTGTCCTTGCGCTACGCGCGCTGGTGGCCACCGGTCTGAGCCAGCGAGAGATCGCCGACGCGTTAGGGGTCTCGCAGTCCGCGGTCAGCCAGCAGCTGAAGGTCGGTCCGCGGCTAGACGACGCGCATCCCGAGGTCCTGCTGGACGCGGCGGCGCCGATCCTGAAGGCGCTGGCTGATGAGCGCGACTACACGCGGCTCGCAGTCTTCGGATCGGTCGCTCGACGGCAGGCTCGCCCTGACTCCGACCTCGACCTGTTGGTCGAGGCTCCCGCCGGTACGTCCACGTTCGACTTCATCCGCTTCAAGCAGCTCCTCGAACAGGTCCTCGGCCGGGAGATCGATCTGGTCTCGTATGGTGGGTTGAAGGCCGGGCTGGACGATGACGTCGTGCGCGAAGCGGTGTTGCTCTGATGGAGCGCAAGGCGGCGAAGGAGCTGCTCCACATTCGGGGGTGGCTCGATCGGGTCGACGAGATCGTTAGGCGGGGCCGGGACGCCTACTTCGCTGATGACCTCCTCCAGGAGGCCGGTGACTCGCTCATGATGAAGCTCGGCGAAGCGGCGAACCGCTTGACCAGACTCCGGGTGCTGGCACCGGACGGCGTCGAGTGGGCCCTGGCAGTGGCGAACCGCAACTTTCTCATTCACCAGTACGACGAGCTGGATCGCAGTCTGACGTGGCAGACACTGTCGACGGACCTGCTTGCCTGGAACGACTCGCTCCAAGACCTGTTCACGGCTGCATCGGCGGAGCTCGAAGCCGAGCCGGTCGAGGACGAGGCCTCGCACCCCTAGTCCGTCGGCATGGAGGCCTCCACGGCACGCACCTGCCAGGCGTCGAGAGCCGGCGGCCGCCACAAGTGATGGCGGCCGCCGGCCCCGACGTGCTGCTCAGCCCTTCGGGACGTTCCGACCGTGGGTGGCCACGAAGCTCACGCAGTCGCCCTGGTTGCGGAAGGTGTAGATGCCGTCGAAGTTGCGGTAGCCGCCGTTCTTGCAGTCGTCCTTGGTGAGCGGCATCTCCTGGGTGTCGCAGGCGGTCCCGACCCCGTCCTGGTCGGCGTCCTCCTGGCCCGGGTTGACGGTGTTGACGCAGTTGTCGTCCCCGTCGGCCACCCCGTCGCCGTCGGCGTCGGCCACCAGCTCGAAGTCGTACGTCGTGGTGTCGCCAGCGATCGAGACGTAGAGCTTGTCGGCGTTCGAGATCGTCCCGGAGTTGAAGGAGCCCTGGTTGAGACCCAGCGAGCCGGGGCAGGGCGAGATGACCCCGCCCGGCCCGCAGTTGGTTCCCTCCTCGATGGTCGCGCCCGGCAACGCGGTCAGGATGGTGCTCCAGGTGCACGGCGTGTTCTGGCCGCAGCCGCCCGCGCCGGTGTTGATCCACCACTTCGCTGCTCCGCCCCGGTAGGCGTCCCAGTCCTGCCAGCTCCCCGTCTGCACTGCTGAGTTGCCCAGGTCCTGATAGGGCTCGTAGACCAGGTAGGCATCGGGGTTGCCGTCGCCGGTGTAGTCGATGCGGAGGTTCAGCGCCGACACTCCGGCGACGAACCCGGTCGATGCCGGGTCGCGATAGGTCGAGTAGCCGATGCCGGTGAGGTCCGCGAGCGCCACGCCGTCGTAGGCGTCGGTGAACAGCTGCACCTTCTCGGGGTTGGTGTCGGTCGCCAGTCGGAAGCTGCCGGTGCCCAGCGGCGGCGTGGCAGGACCGGTCACGAACGTTCCGCTGCCTGGAGCGCGCGTGTCGGCGGTGTGCCAATTGCCGCTCCCCACGTCAACGGGTGTGACGGTCACCGTCGTGTCCGCCGCCTGCGCGGACCCGACCGCCCCGGTCGTCATCAACGCCACTGCCGTGGACAAGGCAGCGAAGGCGCCCAGCACTCTCTTCATGTGTCCCCCCGGACTCGGTGCGCGGCTCTGCGCGCACTCTTTACTTGGACCGAACGCCTGAGGCTTGCGCAGGTCGAAAGTAAAAGCCATAGTCCGAACGGGTCAGATTGCAGACTGCAACGAACCCGCGCCGTCGGCTGGGCTCAGCGCACCAGCAGGTTGAGCACCAACGTCAGGAAGACCGACGCGACCACCGAGACGATCAGCATCGTCAGGCAGCCGAGACCGCCGCCGAGCGGGCGGATGCGCACGCGGGTCGGGCTCATCGCCGGGCGCCGAGTCGCTGGGCATGCGGGCGGGTGGGGAGGTAGGTCACGGGGGTCTCCGGATCTCAAGACGTTCTGGCGGAGCGGCGCCGGTCGACGCTGACGAGATCCTGCCCCCGGCCGTCGATCTCAAGCGTGACCTGCGTCGCACGCTCTGCCGACCCCGACAACAGCCTCATCGGCGCGCCCGGCGGGGGAGTCCCCCGGGAACGGGACCTTCGGCCCTCTCCGTTCGGCGCCGCGGTGGATTGACTGACCCTGGCGAGGCCCACCACTGCCGGTGGGCCGGCAAGGAGACCCGACATGCGCACCCCCGTTGGCAAGACGACCACGGAGGGCAGGGACATGACGACTCCGACGTCCGGGGTCGCCTCTGGTGAGCGCGGGCGCTCCCCGTGGCTGATGCTCGGCATCGCCACCACCGGCTTCGCGCTCAACTTCTGGGCCTGGGCGTTGCTCAGCCCGCTCGGCCCCGTGTTCCGCGACAACGGCACCCTGGGTGCCCTGAGCGAGTGGCAGGTCTCGCTGATCGTGGCGGTGCCGGTCTTCGTCGGCTCCCTCGGACGGATCCCGGTCGGGGCGCTGACCGACAAGTACGGCGGCCGCGAGATGTTCGTGATCGTCTCGCTCGTCACGATCGCGCCGGTGCTGTTCATCGGCTTCTACGGCCAGACCAACTACGCCGCCCTGTTGCTCGGCGGCTTCTTCCTCGGCATCTCCGGCACGTCGTTCGCGGTCGGTGTCCCGTTCGTCAACGCGTGGTTCCCGCCGGCCCGCCGTGGCCTGGCCGTCGGCATCTTCGGGGCCGGCATGGGCGGCACCGCGATCAGCGCCCTCACCACCGTCAAGCTCTACACCAACGTCGGCGACAAGGCGCCGTTCCTCTTCGCTGCCGCTGCCCTCGCGATCTTCGCCGTCGTGGCGTGGGTGCTGCTCGAGGACGCCCCGGGTCGCCAGGCCCCCACCCAGTCGTTGGGTGCCCGGCTCAAGGCCAACGCGAGCCTGCCGATCGCCTGGCAGGCCAGCATCCTGTACGCCGTGGCCTTCGGCGGGTACGTCGCCTTCTCGGTCTACCTGCCCGCCTACCTCAAGACCGCCTACGACCTCAGCGCCGCCGATGCCGCCAACCGGATGGCCGGGTTCGTGGTGCTAGCGGTGATCATGCGCCCGGTCGGAGGGTGGCTGGCCGACCACCTCGGCCCGATCCCAGTCCTGGCCGGCGGCTACGGCGTGGTCGTCGTGGGCGCTGCGATCGCCTCCACCACCCCGGCCCTCGGCTCGGTCGGCACGATCGCCTTCCTGGCCATGGCGATGGCGCTCGGCTCGGGCACCGGCGCCACGTTCGCCCTGATCGCAAAGGTGACCGATCCCTCCCGGGTGGGCGGCGTGACCGGACTCGTCGGAGCTGCCGGGGGACTCGGTGGCTTCGTGCCGCCGCTGATCATGGGCTACGTCTACGGCCAGACCGACTCCTACGCGATCGGACTGTGGATGCTGTCGGTGACCGCCACCCTGACCCTGCTGCTGACCGTGACCATCGTGCGCCGCACCGAGCGCCGCCACGACGACGAGAAGGCGGCCGCATGACCCCCGCACGCAGCGATCTCGACCGGTCGAGCCGCAACGGACAAGCCGGCCTGGACGGGCCGCTCAGCGACGCCCTCGTCCGCACCCGGCGCTACTTCACCAAGGGCACGGTCTCCGAGGACCTGCGCACGCTCACCAAGGCCGGTGGCCGCGAGGCCGACGACTTCTACCGGGACCGCTGGAGCCACGACAAGGTCGTCCGCTCCACGCACGGCGTCAACTGCACCGGCTCCTGCTCGTGGAAGGTCTACGTCAAGGACGGGATCATCACCTGGGAGACCCAGCAGACCGACTACCCCTCGGTGGGCCCGGACTCCCCGGAGTACGAGCCCCGCGGCTGCCCGCGCGGTGCGGCGTTCTCCTGGTACACCTACTCGCCGACCCGGGTGCGCTACCCCTACGTGCGCGGCGTGCTGCTCCAGATGTATCGCGAGGCCAAGTCGCAGCACGGCGGCGACCCGGTCAAGGCGTGGGAGCACATCGTCGAGAACCCCGCGCGCGCCAAGGCCTACAAGTCCGCGCGCGGCAAGGGCGGGCTGGTGCGCACGACCTGGGAGGAGGCCAGCGAGATCGTCGCGGCCGCCCACGTGCACACGATCAAGAAGTACGGGCCCGACCGGGTGGCGGGCTTCTCGCCGATCCCGGCGATGTCGATGGTCTCGCACGCCTCCGGCGCCCGCTTCGTCAACCTCATCGGCGGCTCGATGCTGAGCTTCTACGACTGGTATGCCGACCTCCCGGTCGCCTCGCCGCAGGTCTTCGGCGACCAGACCGACGTGCCGGAGTCGGGGGACTGGTGGAACGCCGGCTACCTGATCATGTGGGGCTCCAACCTCCCGGTCACTCGCACGCCCGACGCCCACTGGATGACCGAGGCGCGCTACCGCGGCCAGAAGGTCATCGCGGTCGCGCCCGACTACGCCGACAACGTGAAGTTCGCCGACGAGTGGTTGGCCGCCAAGCCCGGCACCGACGCCGCCCTCGCGATGGCGATGGGTCACGTGGTCCTCAAGGAGTTCTTCGCCGACCGCACGACGCCCTACTTCGACACCTATGTGAAGACCTACACCGACCTGCCCCACCTCGTGCGCCTCGAGGAGGCCGGCGACGGCGAGTACACCGCCGGCAAGTTCCTCACCGCAGCCGACCTCGCCGACCACGCCGCCGACGAGAACGCGGCCTTCAAGACCGTGCTGATCGACTCGGCGACCGGGGAGGCGGTCGTGCCCAACGGCTCGCTGGGTCACCGCTACGGCGAGGCAGGCGTGGGTGCGTGGAACCTCGACCTCGGCGAGGTCGACCCGGCGCTCACGCTGCTCGCCAGCGCCGAGGGGTCCGTCGTCGTCCGCATGCCGCGCTTCGACACCCCCGACGGCGCCGCCGCCGACCTGCCGCGCGGCGTACCGGTTCGCCGCATCGAGGGGCACCTGGTCACCACCGTCTTCGACCTCCTGATGGCGCAGTACGGCGTGGGCCGGAGCATCGACGGGCAGAGCCTGCCCGGCTCCTGGGCCACCGGGTACGACGACGCCGGGTCGCCCTACACCCCGGCGTGGCAGGAGGCCATCACCGGCGTCCCGGCAGCCAAGGCCGCCAAGATCGGGCGCGAGTTCGCGGCCAACGCCGAGGAGTCCCAGGGCCGTTCGATGATCGTGATGGGCGCGGGCACCAACCACTGGTTCCACTCCGACACGATCTACCGCGCGTTCCTGACCCTCACCAACCTCACCGGCTGCCAGGGCGTCAACGGCGGCGGCTGGGCCCACTACGTCGGGCAGGAGAAGGTGCGCCCGATCACCGGCTACACCCAGATCGCCAACGCGCTCGACTGGAACCGGCCGCCGCGCAACATGATCCAGACCGCGTTCTGGTACCTCCACACCGACCAGTTCCGCTACGACCAGTTCGGCGCCGACACCCTCTCGGCCACCACCGGCCAGGGCCAGCTCGCCGGGCTGTCCACCGCCGACGTGATCGCCAAGAGCGCCCGGATGGGCTGGATGCCGTCATACCCGACCTTCGACCGCAACCCGCTCGACCTCAGCGACGAGGCTGCCGCGGCCGGCAAGCCGGTGGGGGAGTACGTCGTGGACCAGCTCAAGGCAGGCGACCTCGACTTCGCCGGGGAGGACCCGGACGCGCCGCAGAACTACCCGCGGATCCTGTCGATCTGGCGGGCCAACCTGCTCGGCTCGTCGGGCAAGGGCAACGAGTACTTCCTCAAGCACCTGCTCGGCACCGACTCCTCGGTGCGCGCCACCGAGACGCCCGAGGCCCACCGGCCCGTCGACGTGCGATGGCGGGAGGAGGCGCCCGAGGGCAAGCTCGACCTGCTGATGACGATCGACTTCCGTCAGACCAGCACCACGATCTTCTCCGACGTCGTGCTGCCGGCGGCGACCTGGTACGAGAAGCACGACCTGAGCACCACCGACATGCACCCGTTCGTGCACTCGTTCAACCCTGCCATCGCCCCGCCCTGGCAGACCCGCACCGACTGGGACGCCTGGCAGACCATCGCTGAGAAGTTCAGCAGGCTCGCGGCGACCCACCTCGGTGTGCGCAAGGATGTCGTCGCGGTGGCGCTCACCCACGACACCCCCGACGCGATGGCCAACCCGCACGGCATCGTGAGGGACTGGAAGAAGGGCGAGTGCGAGCCGATCCCCGGCGTCACGATGCCCAAGCTGGTCGAGGTCGAGCGTGACTACGGCGCGGTCGCAGAGAAGATGAACGCCCTCGGGCCGCTGCTCGACACCCTCGGGGCGACCACGAAGGGCGTCACCTTCGACCTCACTGCACAGATCGACTACCTGCGGGCCAAGAACGGCGTCGTGCACGGCGGGGTGGCCGACGGTCGACCGACGCTGAAGCGCGACGTGCAGGTCTGCGAGGCGATCCTGGCGATGTCGGGCACCACCAACGGACACCTGGCCACGCAAGGGTTCAAGACGCTCGAGAAGCGCACCGGCGTACGCTTGGCAGACCTGGCCGAGGAGCACGAGGGCAAGCAGATCACCTTCGCCGACACCCAGGGCCCGCCCGTGCCGGTGATCACCTCGCCGGAGTGGTCGGGCTCGGAGACCGGCGGACGCCGCTACTCGCCGTTCACCATCAACGTGGAGCGCAAGAAGCCCTGGCACACGCTGACCGGGCGGATGCACTTCTACCTCGACCACGACTGGATGACCGAGCTCGGGGAGGGCTTCCCGGTCTACCGGCCACCGCTCAACATGGCGGCGTTGTTCGCCGAGCCCGCGCTCGGCACGATCTCCGACGGCTCGGCCGTCGACGGGGTCGAGCAGGTCGAGGGGCTGACGGTGCGCTACCTGACGCCGCACAACAAGTGGTCGATCCACTCGGAGTACCAGGACAACCTGTTCATGCTCTCGCTCTCGCGCGGCGGGCAGAACATCTGGATGAGCGACCGCGACGCGGAGAAGGTCGGCATCAAGGACAACGACTGGATCGAGGCGGTCAACCGCAACGGCGTCGTGGTGGCGCGGGCGATCGTGTCGCACCGGATGCCGGAGGGGACGGTCTACATGTACCACGCCCAGGACCGGCTCATCGACGTACCGCTGGCCGAGACCTCGGGCAAGCGCGGCGGCATCCACAACTCGCTCACCCGGCTGCTGGTGAAGCCCTCGCACCTGATCGGCGGCTACGGCCAGCTGTGCTTCGCCTTCAACTATCTCGGCCCCACCGGCAACCAACGTGACGAGGTCACCATCATCCGCAAGCGCAGCCAGGACGTGACGTACTGATGAGGGTCATGGCGCAGATGGCGATGGTGATGAACCTCGACAAGTGCATCGGGTGCCACACCTGCTCGGTGACGTGCAAGCAGGCGTGGACCAACCGCGCCGGCACCGAGTACGTGTGGTTCAACAACGTCGAGACCCGCCCCGGTCTGGGCTACCCGCGCACCTACGAGGACCAGGAGAAGTGGCAGGGCGGGTGGGAGCTCAACAAGCGCGGCCGCCTCAAGCTCAAGGCCGGGGGACGGTTCAAGAAGCTGCTCACGATCTTCTCCAACCCCAAGCTGCCCTCGATCGGGGAGTACTACGAGCCGTGGACCTACGACTACGCCACGCTCACCGACGCCCCGGCCCAGGAGCACACGCCGGTCGCGCGACCGAAGTCGCTGATCTCCGGGGAGAACATGTTGATCGAGTGGTCGGCCAACTGGGACGACGACCTCGGTGGCTCCACCGCCACCGCGCACCGCGACCCGATGCTGAAGAAGATCGCCGACAAGGTGAAGTTCGAGTTCGAGCAGACCTTCATGTTCTACCTGCCGCGCATCTGCGAGCACTGCCTCAACCCCTCGTGCGCGGCGTCCTGCCCGTCCGGCGCGATCTACAAGCGCGAGGAGGACGGCATCGTCCTCGTCGACCAGGACAAGTGCCGTGGCTGGCGCATGTGCGTCTCGGGCTGCCCCTACAAGAAGATCTACTTCAACCACCGCACCGGCAAGGCCGAGAAGTGCACGTTCTGCTTCCCGCGCATCGAGGTCGGACTGCCGACGGTGTGCTCGGAGACGTGCGTGGGCCGGCTGCGCTACATCGGCCTGATGCTCTACGACGCCGACAAGGTGCTCGAGGCGGCCTCCACGACTGATGACCAGGGTCTCTACGAAGCACAGCGCGACGTCTTCCTCGACCCCCACGACCCTGAGGTGATCCGGGAGGCCGAGAAGGCCGGCATCGCCCGCGACTGGATCGACGCCGCCCAGCGCTCGCCGATCTACGCGCTGATCAACACCTACAAGGTCGCGCTGCCGCTGCACCCGGAGTACCGCACGATGCCGATGGTCTGGTACATCCCGCCGCTCTCTCCGGTGGTCGACGTGGTCGCCGACACCGGCGAGGACGCCGAGGACACCGGCAACCTCTTCGCGGCGATCGATGCGCTGCGGATCCCGGTCGAGTACCTCGCCGAGCTCTTCACCGCCGGCGACGTCGCACCGGTCGACGCCGTGCTCAAGAAGCTCGCCGCGATGCGCTGCTACATGCGCGACATCAACATGGGTCGTGAGCCCGACGGGTCGATCCCGGCCGCGGTCGGGATGAGCGAGGAGGACATGTACGACATGTACCGCCTGCTCGCGATCGCCAAGTACGACGAGCGCTACGTCATCCCGGCCGCGCACGCCGAGCAGGCGCACTCGCTGGAGGAGCTGGCCACCGAGTGCTCGGTCTCGGAGTACGGCGGGGGCCAGCAGGACCTCTTCGGGGAGGGCTCAGGCGTGCCGACGCCGATCGCGGTGGAGAACTTCCAGATGCTCCAGGACCGCCAGACCGCCGACACCCTCGCGGGCCCGCAGGACAAGGGCTCCCGGATCAACCTGCTGAACTGGGACGGCAAGGGCTCGCCGCCCGGACTCTTCCCACCGAAGGGGTCGGGCTCGTGAGCAGCCGTCGCGGGAAGCCGGCCCTGCCGGCCGACCGGCTGACGATCGCGTGGCAGTCGGTCTCGCTGCTCCTCGACTACCCCGACGAGCTGCTGCTCGCGCGCCTCGACCTGCTGCGCGCGGCGTCGTACGACCTGCCGGAGGCGATCGGGGGCTCGCTGCGCAGCTTCATGGAGCACCTGGAGTCGACACCGCTGCCGGAGCTGCAGGCCGACTACGTCGAGACCTTCGACACCCGTCGGCGCTGCAACCTCTTCCTGACCTACTTCGCGCACGGTGACACCCGCAAGCGCGGGATGGCGCTGCTGCGCTTCAAGCAGACGTTCCTCGCTGCCGGCTTCGAGCTCGACGACGCCGAGCTGCCCGACCACCTGTGCGTCGTCCTCGAGTTCGCCGCCACGGTCGACCAGGCCCGGGGGCGCGACCTGATGCTCGACCACCGCGCCGGACTCGAGCTGCTGCGGCTCTCGCTGCGCGACCTCGGCTCCGCCTGGGCCCACCTGCTCGATGCAGTGGTCGCCACGTTGCCGCCGTTGCGCGGCGACGAGCGGGACGCCGTACGCCGGCTCGCAGCCGAGGGTCCGCCGGAGGAAGAGGTGGGGCTGGCGCCGTTCGCCCAACCCGAGTTCAGCCCCGGCGCCTCGACCGGGCCCACGCTGCTTCCGATGCCGTCGTTCCGAGGAGTGCGCACATGAGCGAGTTCTTCTTCGTCATCGTCCCCTACCTGTGCCTGGCGACGTTCGTGGTCGGTCACGTGTGGCGCTACCGCTACGACAAGTTCGGGTGGACCACCCGCTCCTCGCAGCTCTACGAGAACAAGCTGCTGCGCATCGGCAGCCCGCTGTTCCACTTCGGCATGTTCGGGGTGGTCGGCGGCCACGTGATCGGCCTGCTCATCCCACAGTCGTGGACCGACGCCATCGGGCTGAGCGAGACGACCTACCACGTCGTGGCCGTCGGAGGAGGGCTCCTGGCCGGCGTCGCGACCGTGGTCGGGCTCGCGATCCTGATCTACCGACGCCGCACCACCGGCCCGGTCTTCTCGGCCACGACCGTGATGGACAAGGTGATGTATGCCTTCCTCGCTGCCGCGATCATGCTGGGCATGTGGAACACCATCGCCGGCTCGATCCTGACGATCGGCGGGGAGTACAACTACCGCGAGGGGGTCTCGGTGTGGTTCCGCCAGTTCCTCGCCTTCAACCCCGACGCCGGTCTGATGGCCGAGGCGCCGCTCGGCTTCCAGCTGCACGCGCTCGTCGCCTTCGCGCTCTTCGCGCTGTGGCCGTTCACCCGCCTGGTGCACGTCTTCAGCGCCCCGCTCGGCTACCTCACCCGCCCCTACATCGTCTACCGCAGCCGCGACGACGACCAGCTCGGCAGCCACCGCCCGCGCCGTGGCTGGGACCGTGTCGGCTGAGCCGTCGCCGCCCACCGCCCACCGCCCACCGCTCACCGAACAGAGGAGTCCACATGCAGAAGGAATCACTGACCGCGCTGGTCCGCCACCACTTGGAGCAAGCCACGAGCGCCTCCAGCGGCCGCAGCGCCCACACCGTCTACGGCGGCCACGAGCGCGTCCTGCGCCAGACCCTGATCGCCCTGCGCGCCGGCAGCAACCTCGAGGACCACGAGAGCCCGGGCGAGGCCACGCTCCAGGTCCTCCACGGCCGCGTGACGTTGGTGTCGGGGGAGGACCGTTGGAACGGCTCGCCCGGCGACCTCATGTTCATCCCGGACGCCCGGCACTCGCTGGAGGGTGTCGAGGACAGCGTGGTGCTGTTGACGGTGGCCAAGCTCCTGAGCTGAGCGGACAGGCTGAGCCCGGCTGGGGAGAGGCCCGTCGGACGTGCAATAGGGCGGCTCGCCCGCGGTCTCCACGCTCAGTGAGTGGGTTCGACCGGGCCATTGCACGTCCGACGGTCCGCCTCGGGCACGTCGTGCCGGTGACCCAGAGTCGCGAGAACCCCGGTGTGACAGGCGGGGCTACCGCCGGAGGCGGCCGATCGCGGCGTGGACGCGGTCGGTGACGTCGTCGACGCGACCGTTGCCGTCGACCGGCACGAGCACGCCGCGGGCGTCGTACTCCGAGACGAGTGGTGCGGTCTGCTCGGCGTAGACCTCCTGGCGTCGGCGGATGACGGCCTCGGTGTCGTCGGCCCGACCCTCGCTCTGTGCGCGGTGCAGGAGCCGCCGCACCAGGGTGTCGTGCTCGGCCTCGAGCACCAGCACGCCGGTCAGCTCGACGTCCAGCTCAGTGAGGAGGTCGTCGAGCACCTTGACCTGCTCGAGGGTGCGGGGGTAGCCGTCGAGGAGGAAGCCGCGCGCGCAGTCGGGCTGGGCGAGGCGCTCGCGGACCATGGCGTTGGTGATGTCGTCGGAGACGTACTCGCCGGCGTTCATCGCGGCCTGGGCGAGGAGGCCGAGCGGGGTGCCGGCGGAGACATTGGCGCGGAAGATGTCGCCGGTCGAGACGGCAGGGATGTCGTAGCGACCGCAGATGGCTGCGGCCTGGGTGCCTTTGCCGGCGCCGGGAGGTCCCATGAAGATCAGTCGCATCGAGTGTCCTGTTCGAGTGGTTGGCGGTGTGCGGGCGGGCGGCGCGACGCTGCGCCAGGTCAGGGGGTGAGGTCGGCGGGGGAGTGCTCCACCCGCAGCGCGTGGGCGCGGGCGTGCTCGATGGCCTCCGGCGTGGTGGCGAAGAGGTGCCGTTCGTGGGCGAGGTGGCCGTAGACGCCGAGCTCGCGCAGCACGCGCTCGTGCTGGGGGTGGATCCCCGAGAGGAGCACCGTGATGTGGCGGCGCTCGAGCCGGGCAATGGTGTCGGCGAGCACGTGGGCGCCGGTGGCGTCGATGGCGGTGACCCGCGACATCCGGAGGATGACCACCCGCACCCGGGTCACGTCTGCGAGCTCGAGGAGGAAGTCGTGAGCGGCGGCGAAGAACAGCGGGCCGTCGAGGCGGTAGGCCACGATGTGCTCGTCGAGGAGGGAGCGCTCCTCGTCGACGTGGTCTCCCTCGTCGAGGGGCACCTCCTGCAGGTGGGCAGAGCGGGCGGTCTGGCGCAGGGCGAAGAAGCCGGCGACGACCAGGCCGATGAGCACGGCGGTCACGAGGTCGAAGGTGATCGTCGCGACGGCCGTGATGATCAGCACCGCGGCGTCGCCACGGGTCGAGCGGAGGAGGGCGGCGAGGCTGGAGACGCGCACCATCTGCACCGCTGTCGCGATCAGGACGCCGGCCAGGGCTGCCCGCGGGATCTCACCGACCCACCGGGCGGCCACGAGCACGATGAGGAGCAGCACCACCGCGTGGGTCAGCGCCGCGAGCCGCGACGTGGCCCCGGCGCGCACGTTGACCGCGGTCCGCGCGATCGCCGCGGTGGCCGGGATGCCCCCGAACAGCGGGGCGACGAGGTTGGCCAGCCCTTGGCCGGTGAGCTCGCGGTCAGGGTCGTGGCGTTGGCCCACGCTCATCCCGTCGGCGACCGTCGCTGACAACAGGCTCTCCATCGCGGCCAGGGCAGCGACGGCGACGGCGGGCAGGAGCAGGGCGTCGAGGTCGGCCCAGGGGACCGCCGGCAGCGAGGGCAGGGGCAGGCTGTCGGGGATGCGGCCGATCAGCACGGCATCCCAGCCGAACACGGCGTTTGCCGCGGTCGCGGCGACGACAGCGATGAGCGACCCCGGCAGCAGCGGCACGACCCGCGTGAGCCCCAGGATCACGGCGATGACCGCGACGGTGATCGCGAGAGGCACCCAGGCCGGCTGCTCGACCCAGGAGCGGGCCGCGCGTGCCGCGAGGACGAGCACCTTCTCGGCCTCGACGTCGGCTCCCAGCGCCGCCGGCACCTGCTGCAGGGCGATGATCGCGGCGATGCCGAGCGTGAAGCCCTCGACCACCGGCACGGGGGTGTAGCGGATGAACCTGCCCGCGCCGGCGTACCCGAGACCGATCAGGATGAGCCCCGCCAGCAGGCCGACGACGAGGACACCGTCGGGCCCGTAGGTCGCGATGATCGGCACGAGCACCACGGTCATGGCTCCCGTGGGTCCGCTGACCTGCACCCGGCTCCCGCCGAAGACGGCGGCCGTGGCGCCGGCGACGATGGCCGTCACCAGGCCCGCTGTCGCGCCCATCCCCGAGCTGACCCCGAACCCGAGCGCCAGCGGCAGGGCGACGAGTCCGACCATCAGTCCCGCTGTCAGGTCCCGGCCCGGTCGCGCGTGGGTCCAGTCCGACCGCCGCGGCAGGAGGTCTCGGGTCCGCCCCAGCGCCGCTCCGAGCGGCAGCCGTCCGCCGATGCTCACGAGCCGGCGGTGGGGGTCAGCTCGGCGTCGAGCTCACCTCGCACCGCGATCAGGCCGGAGAGGATGCTGCGGGCCGCCAGGAGCAGGTCGCGCACCTCCGGGACGCTGACGGAGTAGACCACCTCGCCGCCGTGACGGTGCGAGACGACCAACGACGTACGACGCAGGACCGCGAGCTGCTGCGAGAGGTTGCTGGGCTCGATGTCGATCGCCTCGAGCAGCTCGTGCACCGCATGGTCTCGCTCCGAGAGCAGCTCGAGGATCCGGATCCGTGCCGGATGCCCGAGCGTCTTGAAGAAGTCGGCCTTCGCTTGGTAGAGGGGGATGCCCATCCGAGTGACCCCCCTCGCGCTTCGACCGGTGGTGCGCCAGCTGGCGCCTCGACATGAAGACTACGCGATATGAAAACATTATCAAGTTGTGGGATGGGTGGCGGCGCCCGGGCTCTGGCCAAGCGGGGCCAAAGGTCCCGCCGGCTGCCGACCCCGATCCCTGGCACGACCGCAGCGCGACGACGAGAGTCGGAGCAACGGGAAGGTGGCTGCCATGTGGAATGACCACGACAGAGAGATCGTCGCCGAGGAGTGCACGTCGGTCCGGGCGGTGCTCGAGGGATGACGCCGATGCACGCCGCTTCGCAGCCAGTCCCGCCTCCTGTGGTGGTCGCGGTGTCGGGCGACGGCTTCGCTGCTGCCCTCGACTTCGGCGCCGCCGAGGCGCTGCGCCACGGGTGCCGGCTTCATGTGGTCCACGTCGTCGACCTGGGGTCGGTGACGACCGCCCACGCCGAACACATCTGCTCGCGCGCCGTCGGGTACGCCCGAGAGCTGGTCGACCAGCAGGTCCCGGTGAGCAGTGAGCTCTTCCACGGCGAGCTCCTCGACGGACTGGTGGAGCTCGGGCGGGATGCGCGCCTGGTGGTGCTGCAGCGCCACGTGCCGGGCGCCAGACGGACCGACCCGCCGGCGACGTCGACCAAGCTCGCCTCCCGCGCGTCAGTGCCGGTGGTGTGCGTGCCGGGCGACTGGGACGACGTCCGGCACGGCGTGGTCACGCTGGGCGTGGATGACACCGGGTCGTGCGGTCCGCTCCTGCGTGAGGCGCTCTCAGCGGCACGAGCGCGGGACGCGACCCTCCGGGTGCTGCACGTGGCGCCGGCCTCGTCGGCGGGCGGTCGTGAGCGGGAGATCAGCAGCGCCCTGGCCGAGGCGGTGGAGGGCCGCAACGACGTCGCGGTCAGCATCACGGTCGTCGAGAGCGACGACCCAGCGGCCGAGCTCGTCGCAGCGATGTCGACGTCCGACCTGCTGGTCATCGGCCGTCACCACCGGCGCGTGCCGCGCGGCTCCCAGCTGGGTCCGGTGGCCCGCATCGTCGTCCGTGAGGCGGCCTGTCCGGTCCTGCTGCTCACCCCGGAAGCGACGTCGCCCGAGGTGTCTCGCCCGGACCCTCAGGCGGTGTCGGCACCCTGACGCTTCGAGGCCTCGACGTCCTCGACCACTGGTCCCCAGTGCCACAGGGCGAACATGGCCAGGGCTGCGGTGACGGCGAGCGTGACGACGAAACCGAGGAGCACCGAGCCGACAAGAGCCACTGCGACGTAGCCGACGGCCGAGGCGAAGACGGCCAGGGCCATGTAGGGCAGCTGCGTGGTCACGTGGGTGATCACGTTGCAGCCTGCCCCGGTAGCGCTGAGGATGGTGGTGTCGGAGATCGGTGAGGCGTGGTCGCCCGCGACGGCGCCGGCAAGGACGGCGCCCAGGGTGGGGAGCAGCAGCTCGGGGGCATCGAGGGAGTTGATGATCCCGCCGGCGAGCGGGATGAGCAGCCCGAAGGAGCCCCAGGACGTGCCGGTGGCGAAGGCCATGGCGGCGGCCAGGAGGAAGACGAGCGGCACCAGCCAGGCCGGTGCGATCGACGAGCTCTCGATGAGGCCGGCGAGGTAGTCGCCGGTGCCGAGACCTTCGATCAGGGCCCCGAGCATCCAGGCCAGGATCAGGATGCTGACCGCGGGCAGCATCGACTTCACGCCCTCGAGCCAGCCGCGGCCGAAGGTGCTGGTGCTGAACTTCGGGTTCTCGGCGGTGTCGCGCACGTAGTAGTAGAGCGACGCGAGCAGGCCGAGCGCGCCTCCGACCACCAGGGAGAGCGTCACGTCGGTCTCGGCCAGGATGTCGACCGCTGACCATGACCCGGCTGAGCTCCGGCCGGTCCAGATGATGCCGGCGAACACCCCGAGCACCAGCAGGGCGAACGGCACGATGAGCGCGAGCTTGGCGCCCTTGCGGTGCACGGGCAGGTCCTGGGAGAGCTGGCCGGGGATGTCCTGGCTGTCGTCGAAGCACTCGCCTTCCTCGATCGCCCGCCGCTCCTCGGCGCGCATCGGCCCGAGGTCCAGGCGCAGCGTGGCGACGATCGCGACCAGCAGCAGGGCGGCGAAGGCGTAGTAGTTGGCTCCGGCCGCCTGGAGGAAGGCGCTGATGTTGCTCAGGTCGAGGGACGAGGCGGCGACCTCGGTGCCGATCAGGCCGAGGATGAACGCACCCCAGCTGGAGAAGGGGACCAGGACCGCCACTGGAGCAGAGGTGGAGTCGACCAGGTAGGCCAGCTTGGCGCGCGACACGCGGTGGGTGTCGGTCACCGGCCGGCTGACCTGACCGACGGCCAGGGCGTTGAAGTAGTCGTCGATGAAGATCGCGATGCCCAGGGCCGGAGGAAGCAGGGTGGCTCCGCGGCGGGTGGTGATCTTCGTCTGTGCCCAGTCGGCGAAGGCCTTCGTGCCGCCCGACATCATGATGAAGGCGGTGATCACCCCGAGCATGAGGGTGAAGATCAGGATGTAGACCTTGGTCGTGTTGACCGCGCCGTCGACCCAGAAGATGTCGCCGAAGGCTCCGAGGACCTGCCCGAGCGTGCCGGTGAGCGAGAACTGCTCGATCAGCAACGCTGCGGTGAGGACGCCCAGCCCCAGGCTCAGGAGCACGTTGCGGGTGGCCACCACCAGACCGATCGCCAGCAGGGGTGGCAGGAGGGTCAGGATGGGATAGCTGTCGAGCATGGGTCTTCCTCCGCGGCAGGTGGGTCCAAAACGTTAGACGATCCCTGTGCCAGTGCCATCACCCGCGTAGGCGGGCCGCCGACCCGCCGGGGGGACGGGGCGCGTCGGTGCCGGGCTCCGGCGGTTCCGGTGTCGCATGATGACGCTCGTGAACGTCGACCAGTCCATCGAGACCCCCGCCCGGACACGTCGCCGGCCGACGGCCCTGGCCGGCGCGGTGGCGCTGCTCCTCGGAGCGTTCGCCGCGATGGCACTGCTCGCCAAGTTCACGTCCTACGACGACCCGTGCCCGGCGTACGACGACGAGGGCCCGATGGCGGCGCCGGGTTCGCCGTACTCCCGGGTCATGTGTCGGGCCGCGGTGACCTTCGAGCCGGTCCCGATGGAGCAGGTCGAGCTGCCCGCCGCGCTGCTCGTGGCCGTCGTCGTCGCCACGCTGGCGCTGGCGCTCCTGGTGTGGCGACGCCCGCGCATCACCAGCCGTCGGACGCTGGCTGCCGGCATCGTCGGGGTGCTCCTGGTCCAGCCGCTGCTCGTCGTCGTGCTGCAGTACGCGCTGCCGCGGGACTGCCTCAGCGGCCGCACCGAGACGGGGGAGTGCAGCCGCGACCGCGAGCAGCGCTAGCAGGCGATCAGTCGGCCGGCTGCTCGAGGTAGCTCCGGTACGACAACAGGAACGCGTTGCGCATCGAGGACCGACCGAACCGCTGGTAGAAGAAGCCCAGCACCCCGGTCGCAGTGAGGTCGCTGACCACTGTGCGATAACGGATCCCCTTGCCGCTGGCGGAGAAGTCGTCGCGGTGGTGCGAGGAGACGATCATCCGACCGGCCTCGTACTCCTCGTCGTACTCGACCACGATGCTCTCGTCCTGCCCGCGGACCGTGATGTTGCTGCGGGTCATCAGGCCCTCGTTGGTCCTGATCCGCACCAGGCCGGGCCGGTTGTCCACCAGGTCGACCGTGGTCATGCCCGGCATCTGGGCGACAACGGCGGCGTAGTGCGCACCGAGGTCGGTGAGCGAGGCCGTCACCCGCTCGATGTCGCAGTCGATCTCGCACTCGCCCTCGAGCCACACGGCCATGGTCGGTCTCGCTCCCGGTGTCGGTGTCGGTGTCGGTGTCGGTGTCGGTGTCTTATGAACGGCGGTGCTCCCCGCCGCCTGTGGCAGCGACCGTACGCCGGTGACGGCCGCCGCGACAGGAGGCAGGGATTCGCACGTGCCGCCGCTCAGCCGAGGGCGGTCGCGATCGAGTGGTAGAGCGGGATGCCCAGGGCGAGGTTGAAGGGGAAGGTGACCCCGAGGGAGGCGGTCAGGGCATGGCCGAGGTTGGCCTCGGGCAGCGAGATCGCGACCGCCGCCGGTGCGGCGATGTACGACGCGCTGCCGGTCATCGCGGCGAAGACCGCGGCGCCGCCCACCGAGAGTCCGGCGGCGGTGCCGACCAGGGCGCCCAGGCTGCCGGCGGCCAGGGGCATCGCGATGGCGAAGACCACCAGGAAGGCGCCCGACTCGCGCACTTCGCGCAACCTCTGCCCGGCGACGACCCCGAGGTGGAGGAGGAAGAGCACGAGCACTCCGGCGAAGGGAGCCACGAAGACCGGCTCGACCAGGGCGCGGTTGGCGTCTCCGGCCGCCGCGCCGATCACGATGCCGCCGAGCAGGAGCAGCATGCTCGATCCGGCCAGCACCTCACCGACGGCGGAGCGGAGGCTGCCGCCGTCCTCCTTGGCGCGGTGGGCGATCGCGAGGGCGATCAGGATGCCGGGGATCTCCAGGACGGCGAGCAGCGCCGGGAGGAAGGCCTCGGGCGCCGGCCCCGTCGCCACAGCGGTGGCGAAGGCGAGAGCGGCGGCGAAGGTCACCGCCGAGACCGACCCGTAGTGGGCGGCGATGCCGGCGGCGTCGGCGATGGAGAACTTCCCCCAGCGCACCAGCACCAGGTAGGCGACCACGGGGATCACCGCGCCGATGGCGAGGGTGGCGATGATCGGGCCGGCCAGCTCGCCGGGGGAGGCGTGGACCAGGGCGGCGCCGCCCTTGAGCCCGATCGCCAGCAGCAGGTAGGCCGAGAGCAGGCGGGCGGCGTTGGGCGGGATGTGGAGGTCGCTGCGTACGGCGACGGCGACGATGCCCAGCACGAAGGCGAGGACGGCTGGGTGGGTCAGGTTGGCGAGGGCGAGGTCGGTGCTCGACACGGTGGGTCCGATCCGGGGAGGACCCCTGATACGGCAAGCGATATGCCTGCGATGGAAAGCATGGTTTGCAGTGCATATGTTTGCGTGTGCGCGAGCCGCGGTCAATGTGACGTGGCCGACAATGCATGTTTGACTCACCATGCTTCGGCCGTGGGTCGAAGGCGATCACGAAGGGGACGTGCGATGACCGCTGCCGACGACAAGGCCGGCTGGACGTTCCTCACCAACCACGCCCACGTGCTGATCTGCGTCGCCGGCGACGGCGACGTGCGGATCAGCGAGATCGCTGACCGGGTGGGCATCGGCGAGCGCGCCACCCAGAGCATCCTCAACGACCTCGTGGAGGCCGGTTACCTGCGCAAGACCAAGGTCGGACGCCGCAACCGCTACGAGATCGACACCGACCGTCACCTGCGCCACCCGCTGGAGGCTCACCACCAGATCGGTGAGCTGCTCGGCGCCGTCGGTCCGTGAACGACCGCCGCCGGCCTCAGCGCGAGTAGCGCTCCTCGTAGGCGTCGCGGACGCGTTGCCGGTCGGGCTCCAGCACGCCGGCCTCGTCGATCATCGTGCGGATCAGCTCGGCCTGGCCGTGCAATGCGCGGACCACCCCCGGGCGGTCCAGCCCGGCCAACGACTCCTCCACCTGCCGCAACACCTCGAGCAGGTAGATCAGGACCGTCGGCTGTTCCGCCGAGGCGATGCGCACCTCGTCGAAGGCGAGCCCCACGAGCTCGACATGCGTGGTGGCGTGCGGCACCAGGAGCACCTGGCCCTCGTCGCCGGTACGCCGCTGCGCCGGAGGCACGCGCGACAGCAGGTCTGCCAGGACCGTGCCCAGGTGGCACACCGCGTCGTGCGCCGTCGTCGGGTCGTTGATGCCCGGCGACATGGCCTTGAGCGCCACGTCGGCGAGCTGGCGTACGCCGTAGGCGAGGTCCTGCTGCAGCGTCCGGGTCTCGCCGACCATCACGGCGGCTCGCACCGCGTCGCAGAGCGCGTCGTCGTCCACGAGGGGTGGCCAGTAGTGGCAGATCGGGGTGTTGCGGATCGCGTACTTGCCGGCGAACGTGTCCAGCCGCACCTGCGAGCCGGGCGGGAAGAGCGTCAGGAGGCGGTCGTAGTCGACGTTCTGCACCCAGCCGTGGTCGGTGAACCGGACGGCGACGGCCCCCTCGTGCAGGCTCGGCTTCTTGGCGCCGCTGTCACCGGGGGCGTGGCTGCCGTCGTCCTCGGGCCACGCGTTATCGGCCTGGGCCAGCACCTCCGCGGTCACACGGTGGAGGATCTTGGACACGTCCATGGAGTGCGCGCCGTGGTTGATGAACGCCACGATCGACAGGATCGAGGCGATGCCGAGCACCACGGCGAGCAAGATCGAGACGCTGGGGACGATTGCTTCGCCGGCCTCCTCCAGCGAGCTGCGCACGGCGCGCAGGACCACCAGGCAGTAGGTGAACGTGCCGATCACCAGGCCCATCACCCGCTTGTTGAACGGGTCGCGGAACATGCCGTGCACGACGCGCGGCGAGTACTGGCTCGACGCGAGCGAGATGAGCAGCAGGCTGACCGAGAACGCGATGCCGGCGAAGGTGAGCGTGGCGCCGGCGACCGTGGTGAGCACGGTGCGGGCGCTGTCGACCGTGGCGGTCAGCCGAGGATCGATGCCCTCCACCAGCGCGTCGACCACCAGCATGGCTTCTCCGAGGATGATGGCGCCGATCACGCACAGCATCGGGATGAAGAAGAGGCTGCTGCGCAGACGGCCGCCGAACGCAGTCACGCGAGACAGCATCGAGGTGCTCCTTTGATCCAGATGGGGGGCCCGGCAGCCCCGGCGACCCGTCGACCCTAGCGACGTCGTGACGCCGGACACACGCTTCTCACCCCGACGAGTGCAGTGAACGAGAGAGGCCTCGCACACCGGGGTGAGTTGGCGCGACCCGCCGAGCGCGAGGCTGTCCCGGAGACCGGCTCGGCGCTACGGTCTGCGCCGTGCGAGCTCCATCGGAGCGCGCGCATCTCGTCCCATCCATCAACAGACAGAGGTCAACTCATGGGCATCATCGGCGTCCTCATCGCAGGCCTCATCATCGGCCTGCTCGGCAAGTTCTTCGCTCCCGGGGACAAGGACAACATCCCGCTCTGGCTGACGCTGCTCTGCGGCATCGGCGGAGTCGTCCTGGGCTGGTACATCTACAGCGCGTTCGGCGGCGACGGCGACACCGCCGGCGTCGACTGGGTGCGTTGGTTCGTCGCCATCGCCACCGCTGCCGTGCTGGTGGTCATCGCCTCCACCGTCACGGGTCGCAACACCCCCGCCCGTCGCTGACGCAGCACGACGACCGTCGACGCCTCGTCGCCGGGGTGGACCGTCCACCTCGGCGACCGGGCCTCGACCACCTGCTGAGCACCTGCCTCAGCGTCCTAGGACTTTGACCAGCACCTCGGCGACGGCCCTCCGAGGCTAGAGGTTCCCTCCCTTGACGACATCTGGCACCGGGAGGACGCTGAGTAAAGACCTAGGGGGGTATTCGATGGTCAAGACCGCCTCGCCCGGCACCGTCACCGTCGACGGCACCACGTTCGCTGCCGATGCGGTGCCCGATGTCTTCGATGTCCGCGACCTCGACTACCGCCCCCGGCTGCACCCGCTGCCGGCGGTGAAGGACGTGCGCCCCGAGGACCGCTTCGTGATGAGCCAGGTCGGCAGCTCGTGCACCGGGCACGCGGTCGCAGCGATGATCAACGCGGTGCTCGCCGAGCAGCACGACCCCGTGCACGTGAGTCCCTACCTGCTCTACCGGCTGGCGCGCCGCTACGACGAGTTCGAGGGCGAGGCCGACGCCGGCTCGTCCCTCCGTGGCGCCCTCAAGGGCTGGTACTACCACGGGGCCGTGCCGGACACCGACTGGCCGAACGACCCCGAGGCTGCTTCGGAGCCCGACATCGACAACGACCCGGCCTTCTCGGCGTTGGCCGCCCGCCGTCCGCTCGGCGCGTTCTACCGGGTCAACACGATGCGGCTCGACGACCTGCAGTCAGCTGTCAACGAGCTCTCTGCCCTGGCGGTGTCGGCAGCGATCCACGACGGATGGACCAACCCCACCCGGTGGACCGACCAGCAGGGCGGCGTGCACGCGGTGATCTCGCGGTCGGCGACGTCCAAGCCCCTCGGTGGGCATGCCTTCTGCATCGTCGGCTACGACGAGGTCGGCTTCCTGGTGCAGAACTCCTGGGGCAAGGAGTGGGGCAAGGGCGGCTTCGCCACGTTGCCCTACGACGACTGGCTCGACTCGGCGTACGACGCGTGGGTGGCGCGCCCCGGCGTCTACTCGATCATCTCCGAGCGCACCCGCCGCACGTTGGTGGCCAACAGCGCCGGCAAGGACCTCGTCAACGCGCCCGGTCCCAACCTGGCCCGCCTCGCCTCCCACGTGGTCAACCTCGGCAACGACGGCCGGCTCTCGCGCACCGGCCGGGCCACCAGCTCGCCGGCACAGCTCGACAAGGTCTTCACCACCATGAGCCGCTACCACCGGTCCTGGCACGGCCTCCCGCCGCGGATCCTGCTCTATGCCCACGGGGGACTGGTCAGTGAGCAGGCCGGGCTCGCGATCGCCCAGCGCCAGCTCAACTGGTGGCTCTCGCACCATGTCTACCCGGTGACCTTCGCCTGGGAGAGCGGGCCGGTCGAGACCTTGCTGGACCAGGTGGGCGACCTGTCGCGCGGCCGGTTGCCGGCGGGCGGCATCGGCTTCAACCTCGTCGAGCAGTTCGACCGGCTGGTGGAAGGCCTGGCCCGACGCGGCGCGCGGTGGATGTGGGACCAGATGAAGCAGAACGCCCACGCCGGCTCGGCGCCGCTGGGCCCGGGTCCTGAGGACGACCAACCGGGCGCCTCGCTGCTGGTGGCGCGGCTGCGGACCTACCTCGACCAGCTGCCGACCGACGCGGCCCCGGAGATCCACCTCGTGGGCCACAGCGCCGGCTCGATCTTCATGGTGGGCGTGCTCGACCGCCTCGTCGACGCCAAGATCCCGGTCACCTCGCTCACCTACCTCGCGCCTGCGCTGCGGACCGACGAATGGGTCCGCCGCGTGCTCCCGCACCTGGAGGCCGGGCGGGTGGAGCGGTTCTCGTCGTTCGCGATGAACGCGGCCCGCGAGCTCGACGACACCTGCGGGGCGGGCGGGCACGGTTTCTACCAGAAGTCGTTGCTCTACCTGGTCTCCCGAGCCCTCGAGACCCCCGCGGCCGGGGAGGCGGAGGTGCCGCTGGTCGGCATGGAGCACTTCGTCGATGCCCCGGTGGAGGGCACGACGCTGCGCCAGTCGGTCGATCCGGCTGACCTCGTGTGGTCGCCGCAGTCGTGGCCGATCAACAGCCGCACCGACTCCGCCACGCACGGCGGCTTCGACGATGACAGTGCCACGATGACGTCGGTGGCGATGCGGATCCTCGACACGACCGAGCCGCTCCCGGGCGGCGACTACCAGGCCTACCGCCCGGCCACGGTCGTCGAGCCGCCGCCGGACCCGACCTCGGCGCCGCCCACTCCCGAGGAGCTGGCTTCCACGCCCCCGTTGGCCACGGCCGAGGTCGAGGAGACCTCGCCAGTGCCGACCACCACCACGTCAGCAGAGGCCGCCAAGGAGCCGATGCCGATGGGCGCCGGCGTGCCGGGCGAGAGCCCGGCCGAGGAAGCAGAGCCCGAGGCAGACCGAGAGGTCGCCCCTGCCGAGTCACACGAACACGCGCCCGACCACGAGCACCCCGATCCGGACGCTGCGCCGGACGAGCTCGAGACCGCTCTGTTGGGACACGACTACAAGCGCAGCTGATCCAGCGGCCGATCCGGCCGGCCCAGGAGGAAGCATGAGCGAGCATCCGACCACGTGGACCGAGACGCCGCTGGGCGGCAGCGACGAGGCGGAGCGGGTCGAGTTCCAACGGCTGGCACGCGAGATCATGCGGGTGCAGCTGGCCAACGCCAGGACCGCCAGCGCCCACGGGGTGCCGCACGGCGTCGACCGAGCCTTCCACGCCAAGTCGACGCTGGCCCTCGGCAACGCCGAGCTGAGGTTCCTCGACCTGCCCGACGACCTGCGCGGTGGGTTCGCGCAACCGGGGGCGTCGTACGCCACGATCGTGCGGTTCTCGAACGCCGCCGGCTCCGGGCGGCCCGACACCGAGCCGGACTTCCGCGGGGTCGCCCTGCGGGTGCAGGTCTCCGAGGAGGAGTCGCACGACCTGCTCATGACCAACTGGCCGGTCTCGCACGCCCGCGATGCCCACCAGTTCGTGGCCTTCGCTGCCGCCACCGCCGGTGGCCGGCTCTCCCGGGCGCGCGGGCTCGTGCGCCTCGTGCGGCTCTTCGGGGTCTCCGAGACGCGGCGGATGCTGGCCAACGTGCTCACCGGGCGCAAGCAGAAGGTCACCAGCGTGGTGACCCAGACCTACTACAGCCGCGGGGCGGTGCGTTGGGGTCAGGGGCTCGCGGTGCGCTACCTGCTGCGCCCGGCTGCCGACACCCTCGGGGCCTCGCGGGTGCCGCCGGGCGACCCGTCGTACCTCTCCACCGAGGCGCAGACCCGGCTGCGGGCGGGTCCGGTGCGCCTCGAGCTGTGCGTGCAGCGCTACGTCGACGAGATCACCACGCCCATCGAGGACACCGGGGTCGAGTGGAGGACGACCGACTCACCTCCGGAGCCGGTCGCCGTGCTGACCCTGCCGCAGGGCGACCTCGCCGGCGTCGATGCGCTGGCCGCGCAGCGTGTCATCGATGCGCTGGCCTTCAACCCCTGGAACACCACCGAGGAGTTCCGCCCGCTCGGCAACCTCAACCGCGCCCGCAAGCAGGCCTACGACGCCAGTACGGCGCACCGGCTCGGCACCCGGTGGGAGACGCCGCTGCCGCTGCGCAACGTGGTCCTCGGCGCGGGCGCCCGCGCGGCGTTCGGGGTGGTCAACAAGCGCGTCGAGTGGCACCGGCTGCCGGTCAAGCTCGGGCTGCTCAACCTCGAGGCCTTCCGCCACCAGCTGCGCGAGAAGAACCTGCTCGACACCCGGCGTCCCGATGCTCCGCCGCAGGTCCGGCCGGTGCCGCCGCCCACGGTGGCCGAGGAGACGCGGGTGGCGCGCACGATCGACGGCAGCTGCAACGACCTCTCCGACCCGACGATGGGAGCGGTCGGAGCGACGTTCGGGCGCAACCTGCCGCCGGTCTATCGCGAGGATCTCTTCGACGAGCCCAACCCGGTCGTCGTCAGCCGCGAGCTGCTCCACCGCGAGCACTTCCTGCCGGCGCGCACCCTCAACGTGCTGGCGGCTGCGTGGATCCAGTTCCAGGTGCACGACTGGGTCAACCACGCGCGCCACCCGCTCGGACAGCACGACGTGCGGGTGCCGCTGCCCGAGGGCATGACGTGGTCCAACACCCCCGGTGGCCCGCCGGAGACCGAGATGCGGATCGGCGACAACGTCCGCGCCGACGAGCAGGGGGCGGCGCCGATGGCCCCGGTGTTCGCCAACCTCGCCTCCCACTGGTGGGACGGCTCAGAGGTCTACGGCACCGACGCCACCCAGGCGGCTGCGCTGCGCGAGGGCGCCAAGCTGCGCCTGACGCCGGAGGGCTACCTGCCCACCGACACCAGCGGTCAGGAGCTGACCGGGTTCAACGAGAGCTGGTGGCTGGGGCTCAGCGGGCTGCACACGATCTTCGCCCGCGAGCACAACCTGCTCTGCGACGAGCTGCGCAGCCACTACCGCGGCTGGAGCGACGAGCGGGTCTACCAGACCGCGCGTCTCATCGTCTCGGCGCTGATCGCCAAGATCCACACCATCGAGTGGACCCCGGCTGTGCTCGGCACCGAGGCGATCGACATCGGGCTCAAGGCCAACTGGAGCGGCCCGCCCGCCCACGACTGGCTGACCCGGCTGGGGGTGTGGCTGCTCGACGCCAACGCCTCCCTCGGCATCCCGAAGACCGCCCCCGACCACCACACCGCGCCGTACTCGCTCACTGAGGACTTCACCACCGTCTACCGGATGCACCCGCTGCTGCCCGACGACTACCGGTTCGCCGACCACGCCGACGGCCGGCTGCTCGGGCACCGCGGCTTCCTCGACATCCAGGGCGCCCAGGCCGATGACGCGTTGCGCGAGCTCGGCCTCGACAACACGCTCTACTCCTTCGGCATCGCCCACCCGGGGGCCATCACGCTGCACAACTTCCCGCGGGCGCTGGAGAAGTTCGAGCGCGACGGCGAGCTCATCGACCTCGCGGTCGTCGACATCGTGCGCACCCGCCGCAGGGGAGTGCCGCGCTACAACGACTTCCGCGCCGGCCTCCACCGACCACGGCTCACCAGCTTCGAGCAGCTCACCACCAACGAGGAGTCGGTACGCCGGCTGCGCGAGGTCTATCGCAGCATCGACGAGGTCGACACCGTCGTCGGTCTGCTCGGCGAGACGCCGCCCGAGGGGTTCGGCTTCTCCGACACCGCGTTCCGGATCTTCATCCTGATGGCCTCGCGGCGCCTGCAGAGCGACCGCTTCCTCACCGTCGACTTCCGCCCGGAGGTCTACTCGCCGTTCGGGATGGACTGGCTCGCCCAGAACAGCATGACCAGCATCATCCTGCGCCACTGCCCCGACCTGGCCGCGGTGCTCCCGCGGGGCTCGAACGCCTTCGCGCCGTGGCGGCCGGTGGTGCCGTCATGAGCACCGGGACAGGCACCGGGACAGGCATCGGGACAGGCATCGGGACAGGCATGGGGACGGGGGGCCTCGAGGCGCTCGAGCAGCGCGGGCTGCTGGCCTCGATCTGGCAGCGGCGTACGCACCGGGTGAGCCGCGGCAGCTCGCTGTCGGCGGGCTCGCTCAGCTGGACGTCGCAGGAGCCGCACACGCCGCTGAGCGAGCTCGAGGAGGCGGTGCTGATCGCGCTGACCGGCAGCTCCGGGCTGACCATGCCCGACCGGCCGCTCTTCGACCCGCGCAACGGCGAGCCGATCATGAGCAAGCCCAACCTGCACATGCCCGGGCGCACGGCCGGCAGCCCCGACAACGCCCAGGGCACGCACTTCTTCATGATCAACGACAGCGGCACCTACTTCTTGCGCAAGCTGCCGCCGCCGACCGATCCCGACGCTGCAGTGTTCACCGAGGCCAACCTGCTGGCGCGCGCCGAGCAGGCCAAGGTCAAGCTCTTCGACTACCGGATGGATGTCGCCGAGGACAAGCGCGACTTCCCGGCCTACCTCGACTCCAACCGCTTCCTGTCCAACCAGCCCGGCACCACGATCTTCTTCCCGGTGGTCGACCTGTCGCGGCAGTACATCAACGCGCTGATGTACCTGCTGACCCAGCCCGACGGCGCGCGACCCACCATCGTCGACGACCGCAACTTCTACCGGGTGGCCGGCGTGAAGTCGTGGGTGAAGTCAGGCTTCTTGAACAAGGACCTCAAGCTCCCGCTCGGGGTGCTGTGGTCGATGCGCACCCAGATCGAGGCCGACCTGCTCCTGCAGAACCTCATGCTCACCGCTGACGCGATGGGGCTCGGGGCGTGGATCCACGCCACGCTCGCGCCGCCGGTGCTCCTCGGCGACCCGAAGTTCCGCAAGACCTACGGGCCGATGCTCGACTTCGACTGGACCACGCCGAGGTGGAAGCCGATCGACCTGCTGCGCTGGATGGTGCCGCTGCCCAGGTACGCCGACCTGCGCGCCACCTGCGTCGGCCTGCGGCACAACGGGGAGCACCTGATCCAGGCGACCTGCCCGCCACACTTCGCCTCGATGGCCGAGGCCGTCGACGCGGTCATCGCCGACAAGTTCGGCCCGGAGGGGATCTACACCGACCAGGCGCTGTTCGAGCGCGTCTTCCGCGGGGAGTTCGGACAGAAGTACCTCGCCGAGGCCGGTGACTACGCCGCCGACGTGATCGCCTGCGCACGCGACATCTGCACCTACATCTACGAGACCCATGGCCGCTTCCCGGCCCACTGCGACACCATCCACGTGCCGGGCGTCTGGCTGCAGGCGCACCATGTGGAGATGGGTTACTACGAGAAGTACTTCGAGCACGGGCTCACCGAGGCGCACCGGACGCACGACGAGCGCTGGCACGCTCACCGATGAGCGGCGATCGCGAGCCCGAGACCGCTGCCGCCACCGCTGCCTACGCTGCCGCCACCGCGCGGGTCGAGGGCGGTCGGATCGGTGTCGTCCTGGCCGGCGCGGGCGCTCGCGGCGCCTACGAGGCCGGGGTGCTGTCGGTGGTGCTGCCGCGGATGGCCGAGGCCGGCGTCCGGCCTGACCTCTACGTCGGCACCAGCGCCGGCGCGATCAACGCGGTGCTTTTCGCGTCTACCGCGCACCTCCCGGTCGAGGAGCAGGTGGCGGCCGTGCTCGAGACGTGGCGCGCCATCTCTGCGCGCGACGTCTACCGCTCGTTCCTGCGCACCGGCCCGGTCACCGCGGCGCAGTGGGCCGCGCAGCTGGTCGGCTGGCCGGGCGCGCAGCTGGTCGCGCTGCTCGACACCGAACCGCTGCGCGCCACCGCCGCGCGGCTCCTCGACTGGGGTCAGCTGCGCCGCAACGTCGACGACGGGCTCGCCGCGGTCGCGGTGGTCACGACCGCCACGGCCTCCGACCGTACGGTCGTCTTCGTCGACCAGGGCTCCGGTGGCCTGCCGCCCGACGACGCGCGCCGCGGCATCACCTACGTCGCCGGCCCGATCGCGGCCGAGCACGTGCTCGCCTCGGCCGCGATCCCGGTGGTCTTCCCCCCGGTGTGGGTGAGCGAGCCCGCAGCCGCCGCGGGCTGGTACCTCGACGGGGGAGTGCGGCTCAACACCCCGCTCAAGCCCGCTCTCGCGCTCGGCGCCGACGCACTGGTGGTCGTGGCGACCCACCCGGCGTCGTACCCCGGGGCGCCGGAGGTGGTCGACGACCCCGACAGCCCGCCTGACGTCGACGACGTGCTGGTGCGGGTGCTCGACGCAGTGCTGGTCGACCGGATGGTCGAGGACGTGCACACCCTCAGCCGCACCAACGAGCTGGTCGCCGGCGGCGGTCAGCGCCGCAAGGGACGACGCAGGTTCATGGTCGTGCCCTACCTCTTCGTCGGACCGCGCGAGCGCCGCACCCTCGGCCAGGTCGCCGCCCGCGTGTACGACGAGCGCTACCGCGGCGTGGGCGGCCTGCTGCGACGGGCCCGCGAGATCGACCAGCGGCTGCTCGGCCGGTTCCTCGGCGGCGACGGTGATCGCCGCGGCGACCTGCTGAGCTATCTCCAGTTCGACAGCGGGTTCATGAGCGCTGCGATCGACCTCGGTCGCGCCGACGCCGAGCGGATGCTCGACGAGGCCGGGGACGGACCGCTGCCGTGGCAGGTGACCGACCCGACCTGAGCGCGGCTCGACCCGAGGGCCTCAGCCGCAGCAGCCGGCGCCGACGGTGACGAGGGCCTCCGGGTCGTCGAAGCTGCCGGCGCCGTTGCAGACGCCGGTGGCGGGCAGGACCAGCTCGACGGCGTCGGCGGCGGCCAGGTCTCCGGCGAGAGCGGCCACGACCGAGCGGACCTGCTCGAACCCGGTCATCGCGAGGAACGACGTGGCGCGGCCGTAGGACTTCGCGCCCACGACGTAGAGCCCGGTCTCGGGCTGGGCGAGCTCGCGGTGGCCGTGCGGAGCCACGTCGCCGCACGAGTGGTGGTCGGGGTGGATCTGGTCGGCGAGCGCGCGCACCGAGCCGAGCGCCGGGTCCAGGTCGAGGCGCACCTCGGAGAGGAAGCCGTGGTCGGGACGGAAGCCGGTGACCACGAGGACCTCGTCGACATCGGTGACCTGCGCGCCCGCGAGCGAGGTCAGGGTCAGCCGGCCGTCGGGCTGGGCCTCGACGGAGGCCGTGCGGAAGCCGGTCCGGGGGGTCACCCGGTCATCGGCTGCCGCTGCCCGGGCGAGCCGCCCCAACGCCCCACGCTGCTCGAGCTCGTCGTCGTCGCCTCCGCCGAACACGTCCTCGAGACCGCTGCGACGCAGCAGCCACGACACCCGGGTGTCGGCGGCCTGCTCGGCGAGCCGGGCGAGACCGATGAGGGCACCGTGGGCCGACGCGCCACGACCCGCGACCACGACGTGCTTGCCGGCGTACCGCGACGGCGGTGGCGGGGTCGGTGAGGTCGGGCAGCCCGTAGGTGATGCGGTCGGCGTGCTCGGTCTCGCCCAGCGCGGGGTAGCCGTCGGCCCCGAGCGGGTTGGGGGTGCGCCACGTGCCCGAGGCATCGATCACGGCGTCGGCCAGCAGTCGCTCGGGCCCGTGCGGGGTCTCGAGGTGCAGGCAGAACGGCGCCTCCTCGCGCCCGGAGTCGACCACGAGGTCGCGGCCCGACCGGCTGACTCCCGCCACGCGGGCGTCGTACCGGAGCGTTGCGGTGGGCAGCGCGGCAAGAGCGTCGGCGAGCGGCTCGAGATAGCCCCGGCGCCACTCCGCCCCGGTGGGGTAGGCGGCGTCGTCGACGGTCTCCCACGTGCCCGTGGCCTCCAAGAGGCGCCGCGCCGCGGGGTCGACGAGCTCGCGCCAGGCGGAGAACAGCCGCACGTGCGCCCACTCCTCGACGGCCGCTCCGGGCATCGACCCGGCCTCCAGGACCACGACGTCGAGCCCTCGCTCGACAGCGTGCGCGGCTGCGGCCAGTCCGATGGGTCCGGCTCCGATGACGGCCAGGGGGTGCTGCATGGCGGGGCTCCTCGCGCTCGAATTCATCGATCTCTATCGATGAACGAACTGTATCGACGGTGATCGATGGAAGCAAGGTAGGGTTTCGGCATGCCGACCGCGCGCTCGATCCCGCTCCTGACCAAGGCCGAGGCCGAGACCAGCGCCGAGTGGTTCGCGGTGCTGGGTGACGCCACCCGGGTCCGGCTGCTGCACGCGGTCTCGACCTCACCCAGCGGCGCCCTGCGCATCGGCGACCTCGCCGCTGCGCTCTCGATCAGCCAGTCCACCTGCTCCCACCACGTCGAGCTGCTGCGCCGGGTCGGCTTCGTGGCCGTCGACAAGGTCGGTACGTCGAGCATGGTCTCGATCAACCAGGCGTGCTGCACCGGTCTTCCGCACGCCGCCGACGTCGTCCTCGGCACCCTCGCCTCGCCGCCGTGCTGCCCCGAGGACCTGCCGGCCGACGTCCACGTGCGGCCGGTGGCCGATGCCGACCTGACTGCCGTGCTCGCCATCTACGACGAGGGGCTGGCCACGCGGCAGGCGACGTTCGAGACGCAGCTGCCCACCGCCGAGCAGCTCCGCTCACGGTGGCTGCCCGACCTGGCCTGGGTGGCCGAGGTGGACGGCAAGGTGGTCGGTTGGACCGCGATCACCCCGGTCTCCTCGCGTGAGTGCTACGCCGGGGTGGGGGAGAGCTCGGTCTACGTCGCCGAGGCGGCGCGCGGGCGCGGCGTCGGCAAGGCGCTGCTCCACGCCCAGGTCACCGAAGCAGATCGCGCCGGGCTGTGGACGCTCCAGATCTCGATCTTCCCCGAGAACCGGGCCAGCCTGGCGCTGCACCACTCCGCAGGCTTCCGCACGCTGGCGGTGCGCACCCGCATCGCCCAGCTCGACGGGGTCTGGCGCGACACCGTGCTGCTGGAGCGCCGCCGCGAGGTCGACTGACACGCGGGATCGCCGAGGGCGAGATCAACTTGTGCGCACCTGACAGGCGGTGGCGGGAAGGACAAAGCGAAGAAGCGCAGTGGCAAGGCGACGACGCCGACGGATGCAACGGCGGTCCGAGCGACGGCTTTCGATGCTGTCGGCGCCGGTGTCGTCCGCTGGGGCACCGACGTGCCCGCGTCGGGCGGGACCCTTGACGAGGTCGCCGGTCTCGGCGTGGTCGTACCGTGACGATCCTCGTCGAGGAGCGAGGACTCCCGAGCGTGCACATCCGCGGCGGGGGACGTCAACCAGGTGGCGGGCTGGAGCGTCCAACAGACAGGCGCTCGCGGCAGCAGGGCCGGGGGCGCACCCATCCACCTGGAGGCGACGTCATGTCGCGAACCACCTGCCTGACCCGCACCACCACACGCGCCACTACACGCAGGACCGCACTGCTCCTGACCAGCCTGTCAGTCCTTGCCCTGCCCCTCATCTCCTCGCCCGGTGCCGGCTCCGCTGCGCCGAACGCCGGTGCCGGCGCCCTCTCCGCGGCCGCCTCGGCGAAAGCGGCTGCCTGCCGTGCCCCCGCCGTCGGTCCGTCCGACGTGGGCGCCGCGAGCGGCCAGCCCCGGCTCGACGGCGTACGTGTCGGTCGCCATGACGACGCCGGCTACGACCGGGTCGTCTTCGACCTGACCGACATCCCCGGCTACCAGGTCCACCGGGTACGCCGGGTGATCCAGGACGGCTCGGGTCACACGCTGCGCCTGCGGGGGAGGTCGGACCTCGTCGTTCGCCTCGAGCCGGCCGTCGCCCACGACGGTCAGGGTCAGGCCACGGCGCCACGTCGGATCACCCGCGACTTCGCGCAGCTGCGCGAGGTGCGTCGAGCCGGCGACTTCGAGGGAGTCGTCACCTACGGCCTCGGCCTGCGGGCGACCAGCGACTTCCGCGTCACCACCGCCACGTCGCCGTCCCGCCTCGTGGTCGACGTGGCTCACCGGCGCAAGCACCCCTTCGACTGCCGCGCCGGCGCTGTCGAGGTTGTGTTCGCCACGACCGACGCGACACCGGCCACGGTGGTGCGGCGGGTGCCGACACCGGCTGTGCTCCGTGGCGCGCTGACCGCGCTCTACGCCGGACCGACCGACTACGACCGTCCCGCCGGGCTGACATTCGTGGCGAGCGACTCCAGCGGGTTCGCCCGCCTGCGGCTGCGCAACGGCATCGCGCGGGTCAGGCTCACCGGAGGCTGCGACAGCGGAGGAGCGACGTTCACCGTGGCCAACGAGATCGTGCCCACCCTGAAGCAGTTCGCGAGCGTCGACGTGGTCAAGATCTATGACCCGCGGGGGCGCACCCAACGGCCTCGAGGGCGCACCGACTCGATCCCGACCTGCCTCGAGCCCTGATCGCTGCGGCTCCGGATCTCAGGAGTCCCTCTTTTCCTTTACCGAGTCATTGACGCACTCGGTGAAGGGAGAGAAATGTGACCGGGGTTCAGGGCGGCCATCGAGGCGCGCACGACCCCTTGGGGTCCTGGCCGGACGTGACCGCCAAACGTCTCCAGAGAGGCCTTCTCATGCGCGTTCGATCTTTGGTCGCCGCTGCTTCGGCCGCCGTGCTCGCGAGCGCTCTGCAGGCTGGTGTGCCCACCTCGGCCGCCGACCGCACGACACCCGACCACCACGTCCGCACGATCGTCCGTCACCTCGTCGGGCCACTCAACGTGGCTCGCAACCAGGACGGCACCATCTACTTCACCGAGAACTTCGCCAACAACCTCTACCGGATTCGGCCGGGCGGGGAGCCCGAGGTCATCTTCCGCTCCGCCATCCGGGGGGCCACCGTCGAGTCGGTCGACGTCGACCGTGGCCGGGTCCGCTTCGTGGTGACCGGTCACGAGGGCGAGGTCGGGCTCCTCAAGGGCTTCGGGCCGCGGGGCCGGGCGTACCCCATCGCCGACGTCTACGCCTTCGAGAAGAAGCGGAACCCCGATCGCCGCTACACCTACGGCTTCCGCGGGATCAGCAAGAAGTGCGCCAAGCAGGTGCCGCCCGAGATGGGTCCGGCGACCTACAAGGGGGTCGTGGACTCCCACGCCTACGGCCTCGAGGTCCGGGGGCGCACGACCTACATCGCCGATGCGGGGGGCAACGACATCCTCAAGGTCGGGCCCAGGGGCAAGATCAGCGTGGTCGCGGTCCTGCCGCCCGTACCGGTGAAGGTGACCAGGCAGATGGCGGAGGGCGCCGGCCTGCCGAAGTGCACGATCGGCAAGCACTACCGCTTCGAGGCCGTGCCCACCGACGTCGAGGTCGGACCCGGTGGCTGGCTCTACGTCTCGAGCCTGCCGGGTGGCCCCGAGGACGGCAGCGCCGGAGCTCACGGCAGCGTCGTCAAGGTCAACCCGCGCAACGGCAAGGTCGTCACCGTGGCCAAGGGGCTGGTCAGCGCGACCGGGGTCGGCGTGGGTCCGCGCGGCGACGTCTTCGTCTCGCAGATGTTCGCCGGGATGATCTCGCGCATCCGCGCCGGGGGGCACCGAGCCGTGCCGTACGTCGAGGTGCCGCTGCCGGCCGACGTCGACGTGACGCCCGACGGGCTGCTCGCCGCGATCAACGTGCTGCCGTCCGAGGACGGACCGCCCGACGGCAAGATCGTGATGATCGAGCGCTGAGCGAGGTGCAGCAGCGATGAGACCCGTTCACTCCGGCTCGTTGGAGCGCTCGCCGCCGACGCGGTAGGAGGAGGCGACGTCGGCGTACATCAGGTGCGCGACGAGCCCCTCGACCGCATGCTGGAGGTTGTGGCAGTGGTCCATCCACAGCCCGGGGTTGTCGGCGACGAAAGCGATCTCGTAGGACTCGCCGACCCCCACCTCCAGGGAGTCCACCCACCACGGGCTACCGGTCGCCGGCGTGCCGTCGCGCGACAGCACCACTGCGTGGTGGCCGTGCAGGTGCATCGGGTGGGTGTCGTCGCTGTTGTTCTCGATGGCGAAGAGCACCACGTCGCCCTGCGCCACCATGAACATCGGCACGTCGGGGAAGCGGTGCCCGTTGATCGTCCACCACATCCCGGGCCGGCCGTCGAAGAACCCGGGGCGCTTGCCGATCCGGTAGTCGAACTCGCGGTCGGCCGCGGTCGGGTCGAACCCGAGCGCGGTCGGCTCGCCGTACGACAGCAGGTCGAGCTCGTCGCTCGGCGCCCGGGTCGGAGCGGCCGTCGGGTCGCCGCCGAAGGTGAGTGCGGTGGTGCCGCCGAAGTCGACCCGGATGCCGGTCGCCGGCACCACGAAGGCGAGGTCGAAGCGGCCTCCGGCGGGGACGTGCAGGGCGGTGGTGGCGGCGGCGATGCTCCCTGGTCGGTTGATGTCGGTGCCGTCGACCGCGACCACGCGGAAGTCGCCGCCGGTGACCCAGGAGGTCAGCACGCCGCTGTCGGTGTTGATGATGCGCAGCCGCACCTCGCGGCCGAGCTCGGCCTCGATGGCGGTGGTGCCCGGCTCGCCGTTGAGGGACGGGCCGTCGTCGTACCGGTGGACGACAGCGAGCTGGTCGAGGACGTCGCCGGTGACCGGGGTGGGCGGCGGCGTGGACGGCCGGATCACGAACGGGCCGAACAGCCCGTCCTGCACCTGCACGTGCGAGAC
The DNA here is from genome assembly GCA_963760515.1 of uncultured Actinomycetota bacterium. Lineage (GTDB taxonomy): Bacteria > Actinomycetota > Actinomycetes > Propionibacteriales > Nocardioidaceae > Nocardioides. The sequence continues at coordinate 256,287 of CAVXDL010000010.1, read as the reverse complement.
CTGGTGGGAGTGGTACCAGTAGGTGCCGGGGCGGTCGGCGATGTAGCGATAGACGAACTGCTCGCCGGGAAGCACGGCGTCCTGGGTCACCCCGGCCACCCCGTCGGCGGCGTTGGGCACGTCGACGCCGTGCCAGTGCAGCGTCGTACCGGCGGCGACGTTGTCGTTGACCAGTGTCACCTCGACCAGGTCGCCCTCGGTGGCTTCGAGGAGGGGGCCGGGGGAGACCCCGTTGACCGTGTAGCCGTCCGGCTCCTGGCGCACGGTGAACGTGACGCGTACGTCGGGATCGCCGGCGGGTGCGACCAGGTCGGCGACCGCGACCGCGGTGCCGTGACCGGCGTGCTTGACGGTCGGTCCGCCACCCCAGTCGGGGTAGCCCATCGAGGCCATGTCATAGCTGTCGGGGAGGAGACTGGCCTGCCACAGGTAGGCCAGGGGAGCCACGATCGCGGCCGTGGCAAGGAGAGCGACCCACCAGCGGAGCCGCCGTGCGAGTGACTGGTCGGTCAGGTCGACACCCGGTGATCGACCCGGGCAGCCTCCTCGGAGTGCGAAGCCCTCGACCCGGCCGCGAGAGCGAGGCCCAGGATCAGCAGGGCGTTCGCGCCGTGCAGGGCACCGAACCCGCTGCCGAGCTCCCGCGAGAGCGCGGGCAGCACCAGCATCTGCAGCAGCACCAGCACGAAGAGACCGGCCGCCATCGCCACGCCCTGGGGCACCTTGGCGAAGAACGACACGATCAGCATCACCAAGGACGAGAGCGGGATCAGGACGAACCCGACGAAGAACATGTGGATGGCGAAGCCCCACTCGGCCGTGAACTGCTGGTCGCAGTCGGTGCACTCGATCAGTGCCTTGTCGACGACGCCGCCGTCGTTGATCCAGTTGGTCATCCCGAAGAACGCCCAGGCGATGGCACCCGCCTGCACGACCACCAGGACGGCGATGAAGTATCCGAGAAAGCGGTAGGTAGATCTCATGACGCTCCTCCCCGAAGCATGCTCGGGCCGGCCCCCGCCGGCCGTCCTTCTCAGGATGCTCTCAGGATCGCGGATCGGCAATAGTCACAGCGGGGGAGCCCGGTCCCTGTGGTGTCGAAGTCGCCCGTGCCGTTTGTCGGTCCTGGCCTCTATGGTCGGTCACCATGGGAGTTGAGATCCGGGAGGCGGGGCACCACGATCTCGAGGCGATCGTCGCGTTCGGCTCGGCCGTGGTTCCGGCGTACTACACACCCATTCTCGGGGAGCGGGCGGCGCAGGAGCAGCTGGCCTGGTGGTCGCTCGGTCGCATGGCACCAGCTGTCGAGGCGAACCGTGTCTGTGTCGCCGCTGCGGATCACGAGATCGTGGGGGTGTGCCAGACCGGCGAGCTGGCCGGCGAACAGGTCATCTGGAAGCTGTACCTCGCCCCCGAGCATCGAGGGCGATCACTCGGGGTGGCGCTGCTACGCCAGGCGATCGCGTCCCTACCGCAGGGAGTGAGCCGCGTCGACGTCGAGCACTTCGCCGGGAACACCCGCGCGGCGAAGTTCTACGAACGCGAGGGCTTCGAGGTCATCCGCACTGACCCGGTCACGGCTGGTGAGCTGCCGAACGACGCGATCGTCTGGCGACGACGGCAGCTGCGGTAGCCGCTCCTTCACCGGACCGAGGCCCCGGAGGTGGTCGGTCGACCTGCGGGGGCCTCGATACGGCCGCCCTCGCTGGCGCTCGTGCGTCCTACTCGACCACCTTGGGCCGACGGGAGGGCGGTTGGCGTGCCGGGGACCCCGCCGGGGGCGGGGTGTGGGGCGATCAGGGTCGTCGACGGGATCGGACCGTGAAGGTGTAGCCACTGGGGCTCGTCCACTCATGGATACCCGGTGCCGAGGTGGTGTAGGTCCACCCCGAGTGCGTCTTCGCGCGGTGGTGGCGTCGGCACAACGGCGACAAGTTGTCCGAGCTCGTTTCCCCGCCCTGCTCGTAAGGGATCTCGTGGTCGAGGTCGCACCGCCGCGACGGTCGGGTGCAGTACGGGAACACACACGTCGGGTTCGCGCAGGACCACCTGCTCCCGCAGCCTCTCGGACGGCTCGTAGCCGTCGCAGACGAGGTTCTGGTTGAGGTCGATGACCTCCTTGACGACCACCTTGGTCGCCGACCCGCACCACGACCGGATCTGGTCGATCAGCACGTTGGACCGGGTGTTCTCCACCACCGCCAGGTCATTCGAGTCCAGCGAGTCGGCGTCGACGTGGGCGTAGATCGTGACCGCCCGCTCCAGAGGCAGCCCCTGCTGACCCCGGGCCAGGTCACCCACGGCCATCGCACGCCGTACGTCGAGCGACTCCTCACACCCCGACTCACGAAGCAGGGCGGCACCGGCGCGGACGGCCTGCTCCAGGTCGAGGGCATCAGCCAGGTCGAGGGTGCCGTTGACCTCCACGACCCCCTCCAGGGACACCTGGTCGGTGTGGATGTCGAACTTGCGGTGCTCCTGCGCCACCTTCTGCCGCCGTTCGGCCTCTGCGGGGTCGAAGCGGGCGATCGCCTCCTCCACCGTGCGTTCGATCTGCGCGAACGAACAGACGTGGGCGGTCGGGGCGAGCATCCGGTCGACGTAGGCGGCACCTTCTTGGCACAAGATCATCGTCAGCTCGGCGACCTTGAACGCCCGCCACACCGGCACCTCCAACGCCAGCACCCGCTCCCACAGCCTTGGGAGGCGGTAGCGGACCTCGAGGGTCTTGCCGATCAGGTTGAACGCCGAGTCCGTCGACCGTCCCAGCAGCATCCCGAGCTCCTCAGCCGCGAACTCGCTCACCACCGGGCAGCCGATGCCACCGAGGGGGATGCCGGTGTCCCAGAACGAGCACCCCTCGGCCTCCGCACCGGTCAACGTGTGCTCGGCCGCCCAGTCGATGACCCCGACCAACAGCCCGACCTCGGCGGCGTCCGCGGCGGCCTTCAGGTCCACCACAGCGGCGGTTGCCGGGGAGGGTGTGCGGGTGCTGGGCATGGTCTGATTCTACTGCCGGCCACCGACAATAGAAAGAGTGTTCGAACGACCTGTGGACAGAACATCCCGGGTTGCGGTCGGCGGTCGGGCTGCGGGGGTTTCGTCACGGCTCGCTGCGCACCCCGGCTCAACCTCCGGTGCCACCCACGGAGGTTGAGCCGGGCGAGCCCCTGCGCGAGCACTCCGACGTTGCCAGGTGAGGTGACCGGCGGCGTCGAGGCGGTCGGTCGGCCTGCGGGGGCCTCGATACGGCCGCCCTCGCTGGCGCTCGTGCGTCCTACTCGACCAACCTCGGCCGACGGGAGGGCGCTCGGGCCGGCTCATCCTCCGCTGCTGCTTGCTCAGTGGGCGTAGGCAAACAACGGCTCCCACGTGGCGCCCTCGTCGTCGGACGAGAACAGACCCTGGTCGGTGGCGACGTACCAGGCATCCGGGGCGGCCTCGAGGGCGGAGGGTTGGCCCGGCACCTGGCCGGCGGCCGTCCAGGTCTCACCGGACGTGGTGGAGACCTGGACGGTGCCGTCCGGGGCGACGGCGACCAGCTGGTCGGGAGCCGGCCAGTCGACGAGCACCAGCGTCGGCGTGTCCGGCACGACGGCCGAGGCGCCGGCGGCGTCGAAGCGCTTCAGCTCGCCGGTGCCGGTCGTGGCGAGCACCGCATCGCCGCCGGCGGGATCGATGGCGAGGTCGAGCAGTGGCTCCTGCGCGACGGTGGTCCAGGTCTCGGCATCGGTGGAGGTGATCAGCGTGCCACTGACCGAGTCTGCCCCCCAGTAGCGCCCGTCGGGGGCCACCTCGAGGGCATGGAAGTCCGCTTCGCCACTCAGCGAGACCGACTCCCACGACCCCTCGCCGTCACTGGACTCGACGAGGCCGAGGTGGACGGGCAGGTCGGAGCCGTACTCGGGGTGCCCGCTGGCCACGAAGCGGCCCGGGCCGGTGACGGTGAACGACATCAGGTCGTGGCGGGCTGCACCCACCGGCTCGACGTCGCCGTCCGGGCTGACACGGAAGAGCCCGCTGTGGGCTCCGACGTAGAGCTGCCCGTCGGCGGGATCGACGCCGATCCCGTGGATGTGGCCCACGTCGATGCCGCCGGCGGTGCTCGTGGTGCGTGAGTCGTCGCCGCGAGTCATGGCGAACGCGCTCACCACGCCGATCGCCAGGACGACGGCGGCACCGAGGAAGAGGGCGTTGCGTTTCGTCATCGCACCCATGTCAGGAGTCGAGCATGCGCTGCATGGTCGCGATCTCGGTCTGCTGTGACGACTCGATCGACTTCGCCAGGGCGATCGCGTCAGCGAAGTCGCCTTCAGCCTGCTCCACTTTCGCCATCTCGATGGCGCCCTCGTGGTGTCGGATCATCATCGTCATCCACATGTCCTCGAAGGCGGAGTCGGCGGCTCCATCGAGGTCGCCCATCTCGCCGGACGACATCATCCCGGGCATGTCGCCCATGTCACCCATGTCACCCATGCCGTGGCCGCCGGAGGCGTCGGGCACGTCCTTGCCCCACGCGGTCAGCCACCCGGTCATCGTCTCGATCTCGGGGGTCTGAGCCTCCTTGATCTGGGTAGCGAGCTGCTCGAACTCGGGGCTGAGCGTGCGGCCCTCGGTCATCTCGACCATCTCGAGCGCCTGGGCGTGGTGCGGGATCATCTCGGTGGCGAAGTCGACGTCGGCGCCGTTGAAGACGTCGCCGTTGGACGCCGTCTCGACGGCGCTCGGGTCTGCGGAGGTGTCGTCACCGCCGCAGGCGGTCACGGACAGGGCGAGGGTCAGGGTCGCGGCGAGGGTCGCGACGATCCTGCGGGGGTTGCGGTTGGTCAGCACGGCGTGGTCTCTCTTCCAAAGGTGGTCGCCGGCCCGATCGTTCGGGGCGGCGTTGCTGGTGGGACGGAGGTCAGCGACCCGGCAGACCGAAGTCCAACCGAGAGCCGACTGTCCCTCAGCACCTCTGGATGCAGAGCGCGTGCAGATCGGGTGCAGGTGGCGATCGCGACGTCCGGATGGACCCGTGCTCGCCGGCATCGCGTCCTGCGCGAGGGAGCAGTCCGAGGCGCGGGCCTCGCGCGCGCAGCAGTCGTACGGCGAGCGCGCCGAGGATCGCCAGGCACAAGAACATGACCATGGCATCGTCCTGCGCCAACAAGGAGACGCCGCTGACGACCACCTCGGACACGTCGACCACGGCGTGGCTCATCGACATCGAGCCGCCCATTGCCTCGGCGAGGCCAGAGGCTGCGGTCGCCTCGTGGTGGCGGGCGCCGTGCTCCGCGAGGCCGTGCATCGCGAACAGCCCGGCCAGGGCGACGAGCGCGACGAGCAGGCGCGCGACACGTCCACCCGTCGTACGCCGTGGGCCCCTGCGCTCGGCACTGCTCATCGTGCTGCTCAGTCTAGGCGCGCGCCCAAGGTCCTCAGCGGTGGGAGGTGAGGCGACCCAGGGCGCTCTTCAGGCTGTCCCACCAGGATCCCGAGTCCAGTGAGGAGTACGAGGAGCCGGCCGCGTTGGACGGGCCTGCGTTGTCGCGAGGACCGATCAGGCCGCCGCCGCTCACGACCCGGTTGGATTCCTGGTCGATGGACGGCGGTGCTTCGTCGGGCAGCCGGCTCGGGGTGCCGAACGTGCCGCCGCGACCCGATCCGGAGCCGGGGGAGGGGGTGCGCCTGCCGGTGATCACGAGTGCTCCCTGGGGTTGTGCTGCGGTCGTCTGACAGTTCCTCATTCTGCAGGAGCGCTCTTCCTGATTCGAGCGTTTCGCGGATGACGTCCGCCACAGTTGGCGGCAGAGCCCGGGTCCGGTCCCCCGGGAAGGTGAATCCGCAGCCCGCTCGGGCGCTCTAGGGTCGCGTCGACCGACGTCCCCTGACTCGAGGAGAAGCACCCATGTCGACCGACGCGATCGTCCTGCTCAAGGACGACCACAAGGAGATCCTGCACACCTTCAAGCAGTTCGAGGAGGCCGGCGAGAAGGCCTACGTGCGCAAGGGCGAGCTGGTCGACAAGATCATCGAGCTCCTCACGGTCCACACCTACCTCGAGAACGAGGTCATGTACCCCCGCATCCGCGAGCTGCTCCCCGAGCTCGAGGACGACGTGCTCGAGTCCTACGAGGAGCACCACGTGGCCGACGTGCTCGTGATGGAGCTCATGGGCATGAAGCCGGATGCTGAGCGCTTCGTCGCCAAGACCACCGTGCTGATCGAGAACGTGCGCCACCACATCGAGGAAGAGGAGGAGGAGTGGTTCCCCAAGGTGCGCGAGGGCCTCGGGCGCAACCAGCTCCAGGAGATCGGCGAGGAGATGCTCGCGGCCCGCAAGAAGGCACCGCGCACCCCGGCCGCTCCCAGCGCGCTCAAGAAGACGGTCGACGCGATCATCAAGTGACCCCACCCGCTGACCCGGCGCCGGTGCTCCTCCGCCCGACGGAGGACACCGCGCCGGGAGACCTCGCCGAGCTGCGGCCGTGGCTGACGCCCAGGTCCGACGGCGACATCGAGGCGCACCTCGCCCTGGCTGCCCGGCTCGGTGCATCGGCACCGCTGCCGGGCCACGGCCGGACGATCGTGCTCTGGGAGATCTTGGCCTCGCTGGGCTCCGTAGGGCTCCAGCGCGCCCGGACCCTCGAGCCGCACCTCGACGCCCGGGCGATCCTCAGCGAGGCCGGGAGCGACATCCCCGACGAGGCCACGTGGGGCGTGTTCGCTGCCGAAGGTCCCGGCGTACGTCTGGAGGCGACCCGAACTGATGCCGGATGGCGACTGGACGGTGTGAAGCCGTGGTGCTCCCTGGGCGGCCGGCTCTCCCACGCCCTGGTCACTGCCTGGGTCGACGCCGAGCAGCGCGGGCTCTTCGCCGTCGACCTGTCCGACCCGGGTGTCCGGTCGTCCGGCGACGAGTGGGTCGCGCGCGGCCTGCGCGACATCCCCAGCACGGCGCTGAGCCTGGACGGCGTCGCGGCCACCCCTGTCGGCGGTCCGGGCTGGTACCTGCGCCGCGACGGGTTCGCCTACGGCGGCATCGGCGTCGCAGCGGTCTGGTACGGCGCCGCAGTGGCTCTCGGGCGCCGTCTCACGCGGCCCAGCGGCCGCGAGCCCGACCAGATCGCCCTGCTCCACGTGGGTCGTGCCGACCTCGCGCTCACCTCGGCCCGCGCCGTCCTGCGCGAGGCCGCCGCCGCCGTCGATGCCGGCGCGGCCACCGGTCCGGCAGGCGCGCTGCTCGCCCAGCGGGTGCGCGGCGTCGTCGCCGGAGCGGCCGAGCAGCTGCTGGAGACCTGCGCCCACGCCCTGGGTCCCCAGCCGCTGGTGGCCGAGCCCGACGTCGCCGCGCTCGTGGCCGACCTCGGCCTCTACCTGCGCCAGCACCACGCCGAGCGTGACCTGGCCGCCCTCGGCCACCAGGTGCTCGACGGGGACGTGTGGTCATGAGCGCCGAGCCCTTCACCCACGACAGCGCCGGTACGCCGGCCGCGGCCTGGGCGAGCCGCCCCGAGTGGCGTGACGTCCCCGATCTCGCGGTGGGGAGCCTGACCGACCTCGACGGCGCGCCCGTACGCCGCGTGGTCGTCGTCGCCGCCCACCCCGACGACGAGTCGCTCGGCGCGGCCGGTCTGATGGCGATGGCCCACGCCGACGGCCTGGAGGTCGAGCTCGTGCTGGCCACCCTCGGCGAGCACAGCCACCCGGACTCCCCGACGATCACGCCCGACCAGCTGGCTGCCCGCCGCGAGCTGGAGGCAGCCGCCGCGCTCGCCCAGGTCGCCCCCGGGGCGCGCACCAGCCTCGTGGGTCTCGCCGACGGGGGAGTCGAGCTCGACGTCGACCGCCTCGTGCGGGTGCTCGTCGAGGTCGTCGGCGACGGGCGTGGGGTCCTGCTGGTCGCTCCCTGGAGCCACGACGGCCACCCTGACCACGACGCCGCCGGTCGCGCGGCCGCCGCAGCCGCGCACCGCACCGGAGCCAGGTGCGTGCAGTACCCGATCTGGTCGTGGCACTGGCGCGAGCCGGGCGACCTGCCCTGGGGCGAGGTGCTGCGGCTCCCACTGACCGACGACGTTCGTGCCGCCAAGGCCAAGGCGATCGCCGCCCACCATTCCCAGGTCGCACCGCTCTCGTCGGCCCCCGGCGACGAGGTGCTCCTCACCGCGGAGATGCTGAGCCACTTCGCCGGCGCCCACGAGACGTACGTCGAGACCGAGCCCGTCGACCCGGCCTTCGACGACCTGCACACGTCCTCCGACGACCCGTGGGGCGTGGAGTCCCGGTGGTACGAGGAGCGCAAGCGCGCGCTGCTCCTGGCGTTGCTGCCGCGGCGCCGCTTCCGCTCCGCCTGGGAGGCCGGGTGCTCGGTGGGCGTGCTCACGCGGGCGCTCGCCGCGCGGTGTGACGAGGTCGTCGGCACCGATCGCAGCGCCGCAGCACTGGCGATCGCTGAGCGCCACGTCACGGCCGGGGTGAGCTTCGAGCACCGCGAGGTCACCACCCCCTGGGCCGACCGCGCCTTCGACCTCGTCGTGGTCTCCGAGGTCGGCTACTTCCTGAGCCCCCGCGACCTCGACCGCCTCCTCGACGTGGTGGCGGACGCCCTCGCGGACGACGGGGTCGTCCTGCTCGGGCACTGGCGCCACGAGATCGAGGGGTGGCCGCTCGACGGGCCCCAGGTGCACGAACGCTTCCTCGCCGATCCACGCTGGACCCGCCTGGCGACGTACGCCGACGACGACGTCGAGCTGCTCCTGCTAGGCCCCCGCGGCGCCCTGCCCCGGCACGACGCATGAGGCCGACGGCGGTGCTCGTGGTGGTCCCGGTCCACGACGAGGAGCAGACCCTGGCCGGCTGCCTCACCGCTCTCGATGCAGCCCGTGCGCACCTCGCGCATCGGCACCCCGAGGTGACCGCGAGCGTCACCGTCGTCCTCGACCGCTGCCGCGACGCCAGCGCCGCGATCGCCGCCCGGCACGACGTCGACGTGCTCGCGCTCGACGCCGGCAACGTCGGCACGGCGCGCGCGGCCGGCGTGGCCCACGCCCGACGTACGACGACGAGCGCCGACCTCGTGTGGGTCGCGACGACCGACGCCGACTCGCGCGTGCCCGAGTGCTGGCTCACCGAGCAGGTGGTCCGCGCCGACGCCGGGCACGACCTGGTCGTCGGCAGTGTCGTGCCGGAGCTCGGCGAGCTCGCTGCGCCGGTGCACGAGGCGTGGTTGGCGCGACACTCGACGGGGGCGCGGCACGTCTTCGGAGCCAGCCTCGGGTTCCGGCTCTCGGCGTACGACGCGGGCGGCGGGTTCGCGCCCGTCGGGCTGCACGAGGACACCCTGCTCGTCGATGCGTTGCTGGCGCGCGGCGTGCCGTGGACCTCGGGCACGTGCCCCGTCATCACCAGCGCCCGCACGGTCGGTCGCGCCTCGGGAGGCTTCGCCGACTACGTGCGCCGACTTCACCACGAGCTGGTCGAACCCGACGGAGATCGGTACTGACAAGTAACCTGTGGCCGGACGACACGTCCACCAGCTCGCAACTCCAGCCCCGGGAGCCCCCGTGACCACCCACACCGTCCTCATCATCGGCAGCGGCTTCGGTGGCCAGTGTGCCGCGATCAACCTGCTGCGCCGTGGCATCGACGACTTCGTGATCCTCGAACGCCGCGACTTCCTCGGCGGCACGTGGTGCCAGAACTCCTACCCGGGCGCTGCTGTCGACGTGCAGAGCCCGCTCTACTCGATCGCCTCCGAGCCCTACGGCTGGAGCCGCATGTTCGCCGAGCAGGCCGAGCTCGAGGAGTACACCAACCACGTGCTCGACAAGCACGGGCTGCGCGATCGCACGATCACCGGCGCCGAGGTCGAGCGCGTGGAGTGGATCGAGGACCACTGGGAGGTGGAGACCGCCGAGCGCGGCACCTTCAGCGCCCAGTTCCTGATCAACGCCTCCGGGCCGCTGAGCACCCCGGTCGTGCCGCCGTTCCAGGGCCGCGAGACCTTCGCCGGCGACGCGTTCCACACCAACGACTGGGACCACTCGGTCGACCTCCGCGGCAAGCGCGTGGCCGTCGTGGGCTCCGGGGCCAGCGCCACCCAGGTGATCCCCGCGATCCAGCCCGATGTCGCCGAGCTCCACGTCTTCCAGCGCAGCCCCCACTGGGTGCTGCCCCGCCACGACCGTGAGTTCGGTCCGGTCCAGCGGCGGCTGCTGCGCCTCAGCCCGGTCCACCGCGCGGTGCGCACGGCGATCTACTGGGGGCTGGAGACCCGGGTCATCGGCTTCAAGTACTCCCGCAAGATGCTCGAGCTCATCGCCCAGCGCACCGCGCTCGGCCACATCGAGAAGCAGGTGCCGGATCCTGAGCTGCGCGCGAAGGTGACGCCCGACTACACCATCGGCTGCAAGCGGGTGCTGCTGTCCAACACCCTCTACCCGGCGCTGGGTGCGGACAACACCACGCTGCACGACCGCCACGACGGCATCGACCACATCGACGAGACCGGCATCGTCACTGTTGCCGGCGAGCACCTCGACCTCGACGTCATCGTGTGGTCCACCGGCTTCGACGCGACCGACGGCGTCATCTCCTACCCCGTCATCGGCCGCGACGGCGCCAAGCTGTCGACGTTCTGGGAGGAGTTCCCGCGGGCCTACCTCGGCACGGCGGCGCCTGGCTTCCCCAACCTCTTCATCGTCACCGGCCCCAACACCGGCATCGGCCACACCTCGGCGATCTTCGTCATCGAGGCGCAGATGGAATACATCATGCGAGCGATCGAGCAGGTGCGCTCCACGGGCGCCAACGAGATCGAGGTGACGGCTGAGGCCGAGGACCGCTACACCACGATGATCCACTCCGAGATGGAGGGCACCGTGTGGAAGAACGGCGGTTGCCACAGCTGGTACCAGTCGCGCTCGGGCCACATCGTGGCGATGTTCCCCGGGTTCTCCTTCACCTTCCGGCGCCTGGCCAAGAAGTTCCGTCCCGAGCACCACCGGATCTCGGGCTCGGCCGCCCGATGAGGCGCACGGTCGTCGCGCTCGGCGCGGTTGCAGCCGTGGCCGCCGTCGCGGCCCGGGCGACGCGACCCCGCCTCGGCGCGCTCACCTACGCCGCCACCATGGCCGCGGAGTCGCGGCTGGCCGGGTTGCGCACCCGTACCGCCGTCGTCGAGGGCGAGACGATCTCCTACTACGAGGGCGGTCGTGCCGGCGCCCCGACCGTGGTGCTGGTGCACGGCTTCAGCGCCGACCGCAGCGTGTGGGTGCGCTTCGCAGCGCAGCTCACGCGCGACTTCCACGTCGTGATCCCCGACCTCGCCGGGCACGGCACCACGGCGTACGTCGCCGGGGCGGGCTTCTCCGCGCCGGACCAGGCGCGTCGGGTGATCGGGCTGCTCGACGTGCTCGGCCTCGACACGGTGCACCTGGTCGGCAACTCGATGGGAGGCTTCGTCGCCGCGACGGCCACCCGCCAGGCGCCGTCGCGGGTGCGCTCGCTGACGCTGCTCGACTCGGCCGGTGTCGTCTCGCCCGAGCGCAGCGCGGCCGAGGAGATGCTGGCGCGCGGGCACAACCCGTTCCTGCTCGACGAGCCCGGCCAGTTCCCGGCGTTCTACGCGATGACGATGGCCAAGGCGCCGTTCGTGCCGGGCTTCGTGCGGACAGCCATGGCTGCCGACTACGTGGCCCGTCGCGACTCGCTCGCCGAGATCTTCGGCGACTTCTTCGGCCGCGACCTGCTCGACAAGGAGCTGAGCGACATCGAGGTGCCGACCCTGGTCATGTGGGGCACCGAGGACCAGCTCGTGCACCCCAGCGCGGTCGAGGTGTGGTCGCGGATCCCCGGGTCGCGCACCCAGGTCTACGACGGCATCGGGCACATGCCGATGGTGGAGATCCCGAAGCGCTGCGCCGCGGACTTCCGGGCGTTCGTCGCTGCCCTCTGACGTCGTCGTCCAGCCTCACGCCTTGGTGAGGCTGGACTCCTTGTGCGCAGCCGTGGCGCCGGTCTTCTCCGACTCCACGATCCAGTACGGCTCGTCGTCACTGGCGTTGAACTGCTGGTGGTCGTGCTGGAAGCGCTGGGTCTTCTTCTCCACCGCGGTGCCGGTGGTCTGACCCTGTGACGTGTTCCAGTGGACCCGGTCGCCCTTGCTGATGCTCATGACCTGAACGTATTCACGCCCGCACCGAGGGAGCCACACCCCATCGGGTCGGGGCGGCGGATCGCGTGGTCTGACACGATCACGTCATGGAGCCGCGCGTCTTCGACCTCGGTCGCCGCCGCGGGAGGGCGTCGCTCGATGCTCGGGTCGAGCGCTGGCGCAGCAAGCGGTGGCAGATCGTGCAGTGCGCCCTGGCCGCGGGCGTGGCCTGGCTCCTCGCCAAGGACCTGCTCGGTCACGAGCTCCCGGTCTTCGCCCCGATCGCGGCGGTGGTGAGCCTCGGGACGTCGTACGCCCAGCGGCTGCGGCGCGTGGCCGAGGTGACCGCGGGCGTCTCGATCGGCGTCCTGCTCGGTGACCTCCTCGTCGCGCAGGTGGGCTCGGGCGCCTGGCAGATCACCCTCATCGTCGGCCTCGCCATGACGGCGGCGCTGATGCTGGACGCCGGCACGCTCTTCGTCAACCAGGCGGCGATCCAGTCGATCTTCGTGGTCGCGCTGCTGCCCGGCACGGGGGAGTCGTGGACGCGCTGCATCGACGCCCTCGTGGGCGGCGGGGTGGCGTTGGTGGCCGCCACGATCGTCCCGGCCGCGCCGTTGCGACGGCCTCGTGAGCAGGCCGCCTCGGTGCTGGAGAAGGTGGGCGAGCTGCTGCGCGGGGCCGCAGACGTGATGCGTGACGGCGACGTGGAGCACGGCCTCGACCTCCTCACCGACGCCCGCGCGACCGACCACCTCATCCGCAGGCTCCAGGCTGCGGCCGACGAGGGCATGGCGGTGGTCGCCTCGTCGCCGCTACGGGTGCGGCACAAGCCGGGCCTGCGGCGGATGGTCGACCTCGTCGACCCGCTCGACCGGGCCCTGCGCAGCACGCGGGTGCTGGTGCGCCAGGTCGCGGTGGCGGCGTACCACCGGCGCGACGTGCCCGGCTCCTACGCCGTGCTCGCCGCCGACCTCGCTGCGGCTGTCGACGTGATGGTCGCCGAGCTGCAGGCCGACCAGCAGCCGATCGCCGCCCGCCCGGCGCTCCTTGCGGTGGGGACGGGCTCCGGCGCGGTCGAGCGTTCCGAGCACATGACCGCCGAGGTGGTGCTGGCCCAGCTGCGCTCGGTCGTGGTCGACCTGCTCATGCTCACCGGGATGGACCAGCTCCAGGCCACTGACACGCTGCCGCCACCGCCGCGCTGAGAGGCACCGATGAATCCCGGCAGGTTCGGGGGTCTACATCGGGGACAGGCGCGAGTAGGTTCGTGCCGACGACGACGAGGGAGCAGCTTCATGGGCGGTACACGTGTGTTGGTCGGCACCCGCAAGGGTGCCTTCATCCTCACCTCGGACGAGGCGCGCGAGGAGTGGAGTGTCGACGGGCCGCACTTCGCCGGTTGGGAGATCTACCACCTCAAGGGCTCCCCGCTAGACCCGCAGCGCATCTACGCCGCCCAGAACAGCGGCTGGCACGGGCAGGTCATCAACCGCTCGGACGACGGCGGCGCCACGTGGACGACCGTCGACAACGACTTCACCTACGACGGCGTACCCGGGCAGCACCAGTGGTACGACGGCACCCTGCGGCCCTGGGAGTTCACCCGCGTCTGGCACCTCGAGCCGAGCATCCACGACGCCGACACCGTCTATGCCGGGGTCGAGGACGCCGCGCTGTTCCGCTCCACCGACGCCGGCGCGTCCTGGACCGAGCTCTCCGGCCTACGACGCCACGACACCGGCGAGCAGTGGCAGCCCGGTGCCGGCGGCATGTGCCTGCACACGATCCTCGAGCACCCCACCAACCCCCAACGGCTCTACGTCGCCATCTCCGCGGCCGGCGCCTTCCGCACCGACGACGGCGGTGAGACGTGGCAGCCCATCAACAAGGGCCTGCGGTCTGGTGAGATCCCCGACGAGGACTCCGAGGTCGGCCACTGCGTGCACCGCATCGACCTGCACCCCAGCAACCCCGACGTGCTCTACATGCAGAAGCACTGGGACGTGATGCGCAGCAAGGACGGCGGGGACTCCTGGCAGGAGGTCAGCGGCAACCTGCCCAGCGACTTCGGCTTCCCGATCGCTGTGCACGCCCACGAGCCGGAGACGGTCTACGTCGTGCCCATCACCAGCGACCTGCTGCACTACCCGCCCGAGGGCAAGCTGCGCGTCTACCGCAGCCGCACCGGCGGCGACGACTGGGAGGCGCTGACCGAGGGACTGCCCCAGGAGGACTGCTACGTCAACGTGCTGCGCGATGCGATGGCCGTCGACCAGCACGAGTCCTGCGGTCTCTACGTCGGCACCACCGGCGGGCAGGTCTACGCCTCCAACGACTCCGGCGACACCTGGCAGTCGATCGTGCGCGACCTGCCGGCCGTGCTGTCGGTGGAGGTGCAGACGCTGCCATGACCTCCTCGGTCACCACCGTCCGCGTCGTCCTGCCCTCGGCGCTGCGCGCGATGGTCAACCTCGACAAGGAGATCGCCGTCGACGTGGACGGCGCGGTCACCCAGCGCGCCGTCCTCGACGCCCTCGAGACGGCCCACCCGATGCTGCGCGGCACCATCCGCGACCGCTCGGATGCCCGCCGCCGCGCCTTCATCCGCTTCTTCGCCTGCGAGGAGGACCTGTCCCACACCGACCCCGACGACCCTCTGCCCGCCGCCGTCGTCCAGGGCTGCGAGCCCTACATCATCCTGGGCGCCATGGCCGGCGGCTGAGCGGCACCGGAGGTCGAGCCGGGGAGCGAAGCGAGCCGTGACGAAACCCCCGCAGCCCGACCGCCGACCGCCACCCCAGGCTGGTCGAGTAGGACGCACGAGCGCCAGCGAGAGCGGCCGTATCGAGGCCCCCGCAGCCCGGCCACCGGCCGCAACCCGGGATGTTCTGTCCACAAGACGTTCGAACACTCTAGCGAATGTCGGTGGCCGGCAGTAGAATCAGACCATGCCCAGCACCCGCAACCCCTCCCCGGCGACCGCCGCCGTGGTCGAGGCGAAAGCGGCTGCGGATGCGTCCGAGGTGGCGATGCTGGTCACGGTGATCGACTGGGCGGCCGAGCACACGCTGACCGGTGCTGAGGCCGAGGGGTGCTCGTTCTGGGACACCGGCATCCCCATGGGTGGCATCGGGTGCCCGGTGGTGAGTGAGTTCGCGGCTGAGGAGCTGGGGATGCTCCTGGGTCGCTCGACGGACTCGGCGTTCAACCTGATCGGCAAGACCCTCGAGGTCCGCTACCGCCTCCCCAGGCTGTGGGAACGCGTGCTCGCGTTCGAGGTGCCGGTGTGGCGGGCCTTCAAGGTCGCCGAGCTGACGATGATCTTGTGCCAAGAAGGTGCCGCGTACGTCGACCGGATGCTCGCCCCGACCGCCCACGTCTGTTCGTTCGCGCAGATCGAACGCACGGTGGAGGAGGCGATCGCCCGCTTCGACCCCGCAGAGGCCGAGCGGCGGCAGAAGGCGGCGCAGGAGCACCGCAAGTTCGACATCCACACCGACCACGTGTCCCTGGAAGGGGTCGTGGAGGTCAACGGCACCCTCGACCTGGCCGATGCCCTCGACCTGGAGCAGGCCGTCCGCGCCGGTGCCGCCCTGCTTCGTGAGTCGGGGTGTGAGGAGTCGCTCGACGTGCGGCGGGCGATGGCCGTGGGTGACCTCGCCCGGGGTGCAGCAGGGGCTGCCGTTGGAGTGGGCGGTCACGATCTACGCCCACGTCGACGCCGACTCGCTGGCCGGCAATGACCTGGCGGTGGTGGAGAACACCCGGTCCAACGTGCTGATCGAGCAGATCCGGTCCTGGTGCGGGTCCGCGACCAAGGTGGTCGTCAAGGAGGTCATCGACCTCAACCAGAACCTCGTCTGCGACGGGCTATGAGCCGTCCGAGAGGCTGCGGGAGCAGGTTGTCCTGCGGGACCCGACGTGTGTGTTCCCGTACTGCACCAGGCCGTCGCGCCGGTGCGACCTCGACCACGAGGTCCCGTACGACGAGGGCGGGGAAACGAGCTCGGACAACCTGAGCCCGTTGTGCCGGCGCCATCACCGCGCGAAGACCCACTCGGGGTGGGGCTACAGCACCCCGGCACCGGGGGTCCATGAGTGGACGAGCCCCTCGGGCTACACCTTCACGGTCCGATCGCGCCGACGACCCTGATCGCCCCACACCCCGCCCCGGCGGGGTCACCGGCACGCCCGGACCGCTCCGCCGCAGGCCGACCGCCCTCCCGTCGGCCCAAGGTGGTCGAGTAGGACGCACGAGCGCCAGCGAGAGCGGCCGTATCGAGGCCCACGCAGCCCGACCGACCACCTCAACGCCGGCTCTCACCTCACCGGGCAACGTCGGAGTCCTCGCCCAGGGGCTCGCCCGGCTCAACCTCCGTGGGTGGCGTGCGTCGGGTCGACCGACTCCCACGCTCGGGTGAGGTTTTCGGGAAGGCGGTGCTGTCAGAGTGGAGGCATGGACGCGAACGACTGGGGACACCTCGACCCGAGCTGGAGCGGGTTGCGGGACGAGATGCTCGACCTCAACGGCCGGCGGGTGCGGGTGCTGCGCGCCGAAGGACTCGACGGGCACGGGGGAGAGCCACAGCTGCTGGTGCACGGGCTCGGCGGATCCGCCTCCAACTGGGTCGACGTGATGAACGGCCTGCGCCGCTACGGCCCCGTCGTCGCCCTCGACCTGCCGGGCTTCGGGCACACGCCAGCCGCGTCGGCCTCGGTGATGAGCGTCGACGGCCACGCCGAGATCGTGCTGAAGGTGGCCGATGCGCTGGGATGGATCCGGTTCACCCTGCACGGCAACTCGATGGGTGGGCTGATCTCGACGCTGCTCGCGGCCCAGCAGCCGGAGCGCGTCGAACGGCTGGTGCTGGTCTCGCCGGCGCTGCCGCCGACCACGCCGCTGGGATTCCTGCCCCTGCCGCGCACCACGCTGGCCGGGATGCTGCCGATGGCGGTGCCGTCGCGGCGTACGCGCGAGATGATGCGCCTGATCTTCACCGACCCCGACGAGGTCCGACCTGCCCTGCTCGAGGTGATGGCCGCCGACGCGCGCCCGCGCGACGAGCAGGAGGCGATCGACCGCAAGCAGGCGCTGCTCGCCTCGACCCGTTCGATCGCCGGGCTCTGGCTCGACCCGCGGCGGGTCTACCGCGCCGTCGACGCCGTAGAGGCGCCCACCCTGCTCCTGGGCGGCACCGCCGATGCGCTGGTGCCGGCCCGGGTGCTCCGCAAGGTGCTCGCCCGGCGCACCGACTGGCACGGCGCCGTGCTCGACGACCACCGGCACGCGATCATGCTCGACCGCCCGAGCGAGTTCCTCGACCGCTTCGCCCAGTGGCGCGACGTGGCGGAGTCCGCGGTCGCCTGACCTGACCTGCCGCTCGATCCCTCGGTCAGGTGCCGCAGAACGTGCGGTAGCGCCCGAAGCTCTCGGGAGCGGGCTCGGCATAGCGCTCGAGACCCTCGCGCTCGTCGTACGGCGCGCGCAGCACGTCGAGCAGCGCCTCCACCGGGGCGAGGTCGCCCGCGGTCGCGGCGCTCAGCGCCTCCTCGACGAGGTGGTTGCGGGGGATGTAGACGGGGTTGAGGCGATCCATCGCGGCGGCGTCGGGGTCGTGCGCCAGCCAGCGCTCCGCCCAGGCGTCGAACCCGGCCACGTCCAGCACGAGGTCGCGCGCCGAGTCGACCTCGCCGCGCGCGGCCGAGCCCAGGGCGCGCAGGAATGACGTGTAGTCGACGTGGTTGTCGACGAGCAAGGCCAGCAGGTCGGTGACCAGGGCGGAGGTGACGGTCTCGTCGAGGTCGCTCGGCAACCCCAGCTTGGCCTGCATGCCGGCGGTCCACGTGGCGCCGTAGCGGCGGCGGAACCCACCCAGTGCCTCGACCGCGATGGCCACGGCCTGGTCCTGCTCCTCGTGGAGCAGCGGCAGCAGTGCCTCGGCGAGGCGCGCGAGGTTCCACTCGGTGATCAGGGGCTGGTTGCCGAAGGCGTAGCGCCCGTTCTCGTCGATCGAGCTGAAGACGGTGGCCGGGTCGTAGACGTCGAGGAACGCACACGGCCCGTAGTCGATGGTCTCGCCGGAGATCGTGACGTTGTCGGTGTTGAGCACCCCGTGCACGAAGCCGATGAGCATCCACTGCGCCACGAGGTCGGCCTGGGCGGCCACGACGGCCTCGAAGAACGCCAGGTAGGGCTGCTCGGCCGTGGCCGCCTGCGGGTGGTGCCGGGCGATGGCGTGATCGGCCAACCGCGCGAGCAGGGCGCGGTCGTCGGTCGCACGCGCGTACTGGAACGATCCGACGCGCAGGTGGCTCGCCGCGACGCGCACGAGCAACGCACCGGGCAGCATGCCCTCGCGCCGGACCGGGCGGCCGGTGGCGACGACGGCGAGGGAGCGGGTGGTGGGGATGCCGAGCGCGTGCATCGCCTCGCTGACGACGTACTCGCGCAGCATCGGTCCCACGGCCGCCAGACCGTCACCGCCGCGGGCGAACGGCGTGCGCCCGGAGCCCTTGAGCGCGATGTCGCGGAGCTGTCCCGCGGTGTCGACGAGCTCGCCGAGGAGGAGGGCGCGTCCATCACCGAGCTGCGGGTTGAACCCGCCGAACTGGTGACCGGCGTAGGCCTGGGCGACGGGCGTGGCCCCGTCAGGCACCTCACGGCCGACGAGGAAGGCGAGCCCCTCGTCGGTGTGCAGGCTTGCGGGGTCCAGCCCGAGGTCGCGAGCCAGGTCGTCGTTGAGCAGCAGCGCCTGCGCGCGGGGGAAGTCCTCGGCCTGCCACGGCACCGCCAGGTCGCTCAGCTCGCGCGCGAACTGGTTGCCGAGGGCGGCGGACGGGGCGGGTGCGAGGCTCACCCCACCACCCTAGGCGCTGGGGTCAGTCGTCCTTGTCGGGCTTGGGCGCCTTCGCCGGCTTCGGATCCTTCTTCGCCGGCTTCGGCGAGAACACCGTGCCGTTGTCGCCGCCGGTGTTGCCGCCGGTGTTGCCGCCGGTGTTGTCGCCCCCGGCCGGAGCAGACGGTGCGGGGTTGTTGCCGGGATCGGCCGCCGGCCGGTCGCCGGAGGCATATGCGGCGACGACGAGCAGGAGCGCGAAGACCACGGCGACCCCGGCGAGCACCCAGTGGTGCTGCTCGGCGTTGCGAGCCTTGTGCCCGAGCGTCTGGACCCAGGACTCGATCTTGTCCTCGATGGCGTTGGCCGTGGCGGCCGCGCCTGCGGAGGCACTCGACAGCGGCGACGAGGACGGCGTCGCGGTCGGTGTCGCGGTCGGTGTCGGCGCCGGCACGACGGGGGAGAGGTCGGTGAGCAGGGCGGTGTCGCCGGCAGGCTCGGGCGCCGGTACGCCGAGGGAGGCTGCGGCCGGTCCGCCGGCCAGGACCGCGGCCACCTGCGCGGCGCTCGGCCGCTCAGCGGGCTCGCGGGCGGTCAGCTGCGTCAGCAGGGCCGGCCAGGGGGCCGGGAGGTCGCTGGGCACCTCCGGCTGCCGCGACAGGCGCGCGAGAGCGGCCTCGGTGGGCGGGCCGGGGTAGGCACGCTCGCCGGTGAGGGCCTCGAGCAGCACCAGGCCCAGGGAGTAGAGGTCCACCGCGGTGCTGAGCTCCTCGCCGAGCACCTGCTCGGGGGAGAGGTAGGCGGCGGTGCCGATCGCGTGGCCGGTGCGGGTGTGCCGCACGGTGTCGCCGATGATCCGGGCGATGCCGAAGTCGGCCAGCTTGACGGTGTCGTCGGTGGCGCCCGGGCCGGGCGCGCCGAGCAGGACGTTGGCGGGCTTCACGTCCCGGTGCACGATGCCACGGTCGTGGGCATAGGCGATCGCGGCGGCGAGCCGCTCGCCGAGGCGCCCGGCTTCCTCCGGTGACAGCGGTCCCCGACTCAGCCGGGCGCCGAGGGTCTCGCCCTCGACGAGCTCCATGACCACGAAGGGATGCTCGGTGTCGATGCCGGCATCCAGCACCGTCACCAGCCCGGGGTGGGCGAGGTTGGCCACGGTGCGCGCCTCGGAGACGAAGCGCGCCCGGTCGCCGGCGTCCTCGGCGCTGTCACGCAACAGCTTGACCGCGACGGTGCGGTCGAGCACGCGGTCCTCGGCCCGGTAGACGTCGGCCGCGCCGCCTCGGCCGAGCAGCTCTCCGAGGAGGTAGCGCTCGCCGACAAGGCTCCCGGTGGTCAGGGACATGGGGGGATGCTCCGAGGGTTCGTCAGGTTCGGCAGGGGTGGATCAGGCGCAGTAGTCGCACTCCATGGTGGCAGGCAGCTGCATGTGGCAGTTGGGGCACTGCGGCACGACGCGCTCCTGCAGGCGCACCTTGCGGGCGCGGTCACGGATGCCGGCCTGACGCGGGGTCAGCTCGGCGTAGCCACCGTCGGCAGGCAGGCCGGCGGCGTCGAAGCGCCGGTAGCAGGCCAGGCGCTGGTGGGCGGCGTGGTCGTCGGGGTCGGCCGGGACGGTGCCGGTCGCCTCGCCCACGGCCACGCCGTAGCGCTCACCGACGCTGCCCTCGGTGTTGACGGCCAGCGCGGAGACGAGGGGCTCGTCGAGGCGCGCGCACTCGGCGGTCACCCGCACCAGGACGTCCTCGATCCAGTAGTGCGGCTGCTGGCGGGTGCGGACACCGGCGCGGTCCTGCACCAGGGCGGCGAGCTCCTTGTGGGTCAGCACTGCCTGGTAGCCGCTGGCGGTCTCCTCGAGCAGCAGCTTCGCGGCCACGGCCCAGGCATCGCGCGAGGCTTCGGGTCCGAGGTCGGCGGCGTGCAGCCAGGCGTCCTCCACCGTCTCCTCGTCGTCGCCCTCGTCGTCGTACCTCGACCGACTCGTCCTCGACCTCTTCGGTGGAGTCCTCCGGAGCGTCGATCTCCTCCGTGGTCAGTTCTTCAGTGTCGGAGAGGGCAACGTCGTCGGCAGGCATCCTTCGACCTTAGTGCCGCCGGGCCGAAACGTTGTGGTCGAGGCGCTCAGCCGCGGCTGATGCGGGCCACGGCCGTGAAGGGGGCTCGTTGGTCGCGCGGGGTGCCCGCGCAGGCGTACGGCGACTTCTTGCGGCAGCGATAGCGCGTGGAGACGTTGGCCAGGGTGATCGTCACCGCGGCCACGGTGCGACGGTCGAAGGCCAGGGTGGTGGTGCCGAACCCGTTGGCGTTGAGCTCGAGCGGGCGCTGGAACCGCGAGCCGTTGGTGCGCTTGACCACGACGTAGGCCGCCGGCGAGGTGGCGGCCCCCGGGGCGTTGACCTTGACCTGGAGCTGCCAGCGACGCCCCGACAGGGAGTCGTCGGGCTTGAGCTTGAGCGACTTGGAGGCGAGGTGGTTGATCCGGGTCGAGTACCGCACCGCGGGCCGGTCCTTGCCCAGGGTGGTGGCCTCGGCGGGCGCCGCCCGGGGGTAGGCCTTGCCCTCGTCGTAGTTGCGCTCGGGCAGGCCGTTGCCGGCCGCGTAGGCGGCGAAGACCGCCGGCAGACCGCCCTTGGCGCGTAGGACCCGGCGCAGGGCCTCGACCGAGTAGTCGTTGGGCAGGTTGCCACCGGTGCCGGTGCGCTGGATGACCTGTCGCACGATGCCGTTGCCGTAGTTCTCGCTGAGGTACTCCCAGAACGGCCAGTTGCCGTAGTGGGCGAAACCGTTGGCCTCGAAGAGGTCGAGCGAGGTGGCCGGGCGGGCCAGCTGGCCGTAGGCGAGGAAGGCGCGGTTGTCGTTGACGCTGTCGGCGAAGCGCTCCTCCATCCAGGTGGCGGTCGACTCCAGCAGCCAGGGGTCCTCGCCGAAGTCGTAGGCGAACTGGACGGCGTGGAAGAACTCGTGCGCCGCGGTGACGCGCAGGGTGTCGATCGGGGCACGGCCGAACTGCCCGCGGGCGAAGTCGTCGTCGAGCACGCAGAACCCGGAGGCCTGCCGCTTCTCGCGGGGGGCGCGCCGCTCGGGAGCGCAGTAGCCGTAGAGCCCCTGCCTGCCGAGCTCCTTGAGGTAGACGTCGAACTTCGCGTTGCCGCCGCGACCGCCGTCGGCGACCGGGCGCCGGTAGCCGAGCTCGTTGACGTGGTGGCGCCAGACCTGACCCATCACGGCCAGGGTCTTGCGTGCCCAGGCGTCGTCGGGCGGCGCATCGCGGGTGGAGCGCACCCAGTGCACGCACACGTTGCCGTCGCACTTCTTGACCGAGGGCACGGTGTAGCCGTCGCCGTAGGCGTCGCCGGAGCCGTCGCTGGGGCGGGCCAGGAGCCGGCCGGCGGTGGCGTCCTGGTCGGAGTCGAGGCCGGGCCGGGCCAGGAAGAGGTCGCGCAGGGCGAGGGTGGCGTCCGGGCGTCGTACGTCGGGCGCGAGGGCGGCCCGGGCTCCGGGTGCGGGGTCGCTGCCCAGGGCGGCCTGAGCACGGCGCAGGGCCCGGCGGTGGGCCGCGTCGAGCCGGGTGATCTCCGAGGCCGTGCCGCTTGTGGCGGCGGAGGCGGTCGCAGGACCGGCGACGGCGGCGCTCGACGTGGTCGCGGGGGCGAGCAGCACCACGAGCGCGACCGCTGAAGCAGCGGCCGTGGCTGTGGCGAGCCGACGTCGCAGACGCGGACGGGCGGACGGGCGGGACAAGTGGATCAGCTCCGAATCGGTGGGGAAGGCCCGGTCGGGACGTCGGGGGAGTCGAGCAGGTCAGGTGCCGGAGGAGATCTTCTCGATCAGCGCCGTGGTGGAGATGGCCGGCGTGCGGGGGAGGTAGACGACGTCGCAGATGTCCTCGAACTCGTCGAACTTGCCGGCCCAGTCGTCGCCCATCACCAGCACGTCGGCCTCGTGCTCGGTGATGTAGTGCCGCTTGAGCTCGAGGCTCTTCTCGAGGAAGACGGTGTCGACGTGCTTGAGCGCGGCCACGATCGCGAGCCGCTCACCCTCGCTGAAGACGGGCTCACGGCCCTTCTTGCGCAGGTTGAGCGCATCGGCGGAGACCCCGACCACGAGGCGGTCGCCCAGTGCAGCGGCCCGCTCGATCACGCGCAGGTGCCCGACGTGGAAGACGTCGAACGTCCCGAAGGTGATGACGGTGCGGGTCGAGGACATGGGGGTGAGTGTTTCACGCGAGGTGCCCCCTGGGGCGCAAGGATGGGGGCATGAGCGCTTCCGTGTCGACTCCCGTGGCGGACCCCGCGCGGGGTCCTGTGGCTGACGATCCCACCGCCGACTCACCCGCGGACGCCGCGCGCCGGGCCAAGCTGCGCCGGATGCGGGGCCTCGCGGCCGGCCTGCTGCTGCTGGCCGCCGTGGTCTACGTCGCCACGCTCGACCGCGACGGGTTCCTCGGCTACGTCAACGCCGGCGCCGAGGCCTCGATGGTCGGCGCGATCGCGGACTGGTTCGCGGTCACCGCGTTGTTCCGTCACCCACTGGGCCTGCCGATCCCGCACACGGCGCTGATCCCCAAGCGCAAGGACGACCTGGGCCGGGGGCTCGAGGAGTTCGTGGGCGAGAACTTCCTGTCCGAGGAGATCGTGCGCGAGCGGATCGGCTCGGCGGCGATCTCGGCACGGGTCGGCACCTGGCTGCGGGACGAGGCCAACGCGGTGCGCGTGGTGGAGGAGGTCTGCGACCTGAGCGTGATCGCGCTGGGCAAGGTGCGCGACGAGCACATCGAGTCCCTGGTGCACGAGGCGCTCGTGCCGCGCTTCCGCGAGGAGCCGATCTCGCCGCTGCTCGGCGGCCTGCTCGAGGAGGCCGTGCGCGACGACGTGCACCACGGGCTGGTCGACCTCGCGCTCGAGGAGCTCGACCACTGGCTGCGGGAGAACCCCCGCACCGTGCAGGACGTGATCGGCGAACGGGCTCCCTGGTGGGCCCCCGAGCGGCTCAACGAGCGGGTGACCGCGCGTGTGCACCTCGAGATCGTGCGCTGGGTGGGCGACATCCGCAGCGACCCCCACCACCGAGCACGGGTCGCGCTGGACTCGCTGCTCGCGCAGCTCGCCGACGACCTCCTGCGCAACCCCGACACCCAGGCGCGCGCCGAGCGGCTCAAGGACCGCCTGCTCGACCACCCGGCGGTGATCTCCTCGGGCATCGCGCTGTGGAACAGCCTCCAGCGCGCGCTGACGACCTCGCTCCAGGACCCGCAGGGCGCCGTACGGCGTCGCCTGCTGGTCGAGGTCGAGGCGCTGGCGGCCCGTCTGGATTCCGACGCCGACCTGCGCGAGCGCCTCGATCGGCGGGTGGCCGACGCCGCGGTCTTCGCGGTGGAGCGCTACGGCGCCGAGGTGACCGCTGTGATCACGCACACCATCGAGCGCTGGGACGGCCGCGAGGCTGCCGACCGGATCGAGCTCCACGTGGGCCGTGACCTGCAGTTCATCCGGATCAACGGCACGATCGTCGGCGGCCTGGTGGGCGTGCTGATCCACACGATGTCAGTCCTGCTCACCTGAGGTGTCAGACTCAGCCCATGGCTGCAGAACCGGTGAACATCGCGATCAGCGACACCTCGATCAAGCTCGGACAGTTCCTCAAGCTCGCCAACCTGGTGGAATCGGGGTCGGACGCCAAGGCACTGCTCTCCGCGGGCATGGTGCGCGTCAACGGACAACCCGAGACCCGCCGCGGCCGCCAGCTCGTCAACGGTGAAGTGGTGTCGGTCGCCGCGCAGTCTGCGCGGGTCTCCGACGGCTCCACCCCTGACGACTTCCCCTGGTAGCGACCTACTTCACCTCGAGCAGGTCGACCACGAAGATCAGGGTCTCGCCCGGCTTGATGACGCCACCGGCTCCGCGGTCGCCGTACCCGAGGTGGGGCGGGATCACGAGCTGACGGCGGCCGCCGACCTTCATGCCCTGCACGCCGGTGTCCCAGCCGGAGATGACCTGGCCGATGCCGAGACGGAACTGCAGCGGCGTGCCGCGGTTGTAGGAGGCGTCGAACTCCTCGCCGGTCGAGTGAGCGACCCCGACGTAGTGGACGCTGACGGTCTGACCGGCGGCGGCCTCGGGGCCATCGCCCACGGTGAGGTCGGTGACGACCAGGTCGGCGGGCGGGTCGAAGTCGGGGAAGTCGATCTCAGGCTTGTTCATGGGGCCCAGCGTAACCAGCCCCCGGACACGGGTGTCCGTCGTGGTCGCACGCCGTCACCAACGGCGGCGCCCCGACGCTGCAGTGCACCACCTGATGGGCGTCCTCGGGATCGGACGGCTCGGCGCGGCCTTCCTCGAGGACGTCGTTGCGCACGGCGGCCCACGCCAGCAGACCCCCGGCGGTGAGGATGGCCGCCGAGATCCAGAGGGCCTGGCGGTAGCCCTCGGTGAAGTCGAGCGCGTCGGTGCTGCCGGGTCCGATGCCGGCCAGCGCGGGGATCGCGGCCACGGCGAAGAGCCCTCCGGTGCGGGCGACCGCGTTGTTGACGCCCGAGGCCATCCCGGCGAGCTGGGCGGGGGCCGCCGCGAGCGCGGCGGAGGTCAGCGGGGCCACCATCACCGCCAGCCCGAGCCCGAAGACGACGATGCCGGGCAGCACGTCGGCGGCGTACGTCGCCCCGGGACCGACCCGTGACAGCAGCAGCACGCCGACGGCGGCGACGAGGGGGCCGAGCGACATCTGCAGGCGGGGGCCGATCCGCGCGGCCAGGGCGCCGGAGCGCGAGGAGAGCAGCAGCATGATGAGCGTGACCGGCAGCAACGCCGAGCCCGCAGCCACCGGGCCGAAGCCGGCCACGACCTGCAGCTGGACGACCAGCAGGAAGAACAGCGCACCGAAGCCGCCGTAGACCAGGAAGGTCACGGCGTTGGTGGCGCTGAACTGCGCGGTACGGAAGACGCCCAGCGGCAGGACCGGGTACGACGCCCGCCGCTCGCGCGCCACGAACGCGCCCGCGGCCACCAGGCCGCAGCCCACCGCCAGGCTGACGGCGAGCGCACCGCGGTCGGCCTCGATGAGGGCGAAGGTCAACGCGCCCAGGGCGAGCGCGCCCAGGATGCCGCCGGCCCAGTCGGCACTCGTGCCGTCGGAGGCGGCGTCGCGGGTCTCGGGGACGTGGCGCTGCGCCACCACGACCACCACCAGGGCCACCGGCAGGTTGATCAGGAAGATCAGGCGCCAGGAGGCGACCTCGACCAGCCAGCCACCCAGGAGCGGCCCGATCGCGGTCGCCACGCCGGCCAGTCCCGACCAGGCGCCGATCGCGCGGGCTCGGTCCTCGGCGCGGAACGACGCCTGGAGGATCGACAGGCTGCCCGGGGTCAGGAGCGCCGCGCCGATGCCCTGCACGGCGCGGGCGGCGAGGAGCATCTCGACGTCGGTGGCCAGGCCGCAGGCGAGCGACGCCGCGGCGAACCAGACCACACCCACCACGAACACCCGCCGTCGTCCGAACCGGTCGCCGAGGGTGCCGCCGAGCAGGATGAACGACGCGAGGGTCAGCGCGTAGGCCGAGACCGTCCACTGCAGGGCGGTGAAGTCGGCGTCGAGGTCGGCTCCGATGTCGGGCAGGGCGACGTTGACCGCGGTGGCGTCGATGCCGGCCAGCGCCGAGCCGAGGATCGTGGCAAGGAGGACCCGGCGCCCCAGCGGTGAGGCGAAGGCCACCGGTGTCGGCGTCGGTGCAGCGTTCATGGGCCCATCCGACCACGCCTCGAGGCCGCGGTGAGGTCCTCGGGATCGACTGCTGCGCGGCTCTTACTTTCCGAGCCCTCTTTCGTGCACACTTGCCCCGTGGATCCCGCTCTTGCCGACGCGCTCACCAGGCTGGAGACATCGGTGCTGGGTGCTCGCGTCAAGGCGGCACGAGTCGCGGTCGGCCTGACCCAGGCAGGACTGGGCGGCGAGGACGTGTCGGTCGCCTATGTCTCGCGGATCGAGAGCGGCCAACGACGCCCCGGCCCGGCGCTGGTCGAGACGCTGTGTGCCCGGCTGGGCCTCACGATCGAGGAGCTGGTGCTCGGCTACTCGACCGCCGACGACCCGCGTCGCCTCGAGCTGGCGGTCGACTATGCCGAGCTCGAGCTGGTCGGAGGCAGCGCCGAGCAGGCGCTGCGCGGAGCCGAGGAGGTGCTCGCTGCGCCGTCGGTCGCGCCGGCGATCCGCCATCGAGCGCTCTACGTGCGCGGTTCGGCTCTCGACGCCCTCGACGATCCCGCGGCCATCGGCGTCTTCCGCGAGCTGTTGGCGCCCCCGGAGTCCGCCCGCGGCGGCACCGGCGACATCAGCCTGCGCCTGCGGGCAGCGACGGCCCTGAGCCGCATCCTGCGCGAGCGCGGCGACCTGAACGAAGCGATCAACGTCGCCACGGCCGCCCTGGCTCCCTTGGGCGAGGAGCTGCTGCTCGGGGGCGAGGAGGCCGTGCGCCTGACCGTGACCCTGGCCGCTGCGGCCTACGAGGCCGGCGACGTACGACGGGCCGCAGACCTGTGCGCGAGCGCGATCACTGCCGCCGACCAGCTGAGCTCCCCGGCGGCGCGCGGCGCGGCGTACTGGAACGCGAGCATCATCGAGTCCGAGGCCGGCAACCTCGATAGAGCCCTGGACCTCGTCCGTCGGGCGCTGGTGCTCTTCGAGGCCGGCGACGACGTCCGCAACCTCGGCAACCTGCGCGTGCAGTTCAGCACCCTGCTGCTGCAGGAGGATCCTCCCCACGTGGAGGAGGCCCTGGCGCAGCTCGACCACGCCGACCGGGAGCTCTCCTGGAGCGGCGCGACCGCGACCCAGTCCGTACGCCGCGACCTCGTGGCCGCCCGTGCCTGGTTCCTGGCCGGCGACACCGAGCGGGCCCGCGAGCGCGCCGAGCAGGTCGTCGCCGGCGCGGGAGACCACCCGCTCGTCGCCGTCTCGGCGTTGAGCCTGCTGGGTCAGATGCAGTGGGTCGCGCAGGACCTGGCGGGTGCGCAGGAGTACTACCGGCGAGCGGTCACCGTGCTCACCGGGATCGGCTCGGACCGCGAGGCGGGCCAGTTGTGGTTCGACCTCGGTGCACTGCTCGACGAGGCAGACCTCACCCGCGAGGCCGGCGACGCCTACCGTCGGGCCGCGGCCTGCCTGGGCCTGGCCCAGCGCACCGTGATGCCGCGCCCGCGCGTCACCCCGCGCTGACCCGCGGCTGACCCGGCGCTGCCCCGTCCGGGACGGGACAGCGCCGCAGGACCGCGATCGCGGTCGCGGTCAGCAGCACCAGTTGCGGTCGGTCGCGCGGGTCACGATGTTGCCGCCGGCGGCGGGCACGACGGCCCCGGCGGCGAGCGCGCCGATGGTGAGGGCGGTGATGACGGCTGCCTGGCTGATGATGCGCTTCATGGTGTGGCTCCTCTGTGCTCGGTGCGAGGAGCCTGATGCCCCCCGATGGGTCACCGTGGAAGTCCGGACCGTCCACGGAGTGGACGGCCTCAGAAGAGGAGCGTGACGCACACAGCGCGCTCTGCGCTAGTGCCAGTTTGGTAACAGCAGCGAGCAGCGCTCAGGTCTGGTGGATGTAGGTGTCGAGCTGGTCGCGCTCGAAGGTGAGCTGGCCGATCTTGTGCTTGACGATGTCGCCGATGGACACGATGCCGACCAGCTCGCCGTCGGCGCAGACCGGCATGTGGCGGAAGCGCCGCTCGGTCATCACCGACATGACCTGGTCGAGGTCGTCGTCGGGCGAGGCGATCTCCACGACCGCCGTCATGATCGCCGCGACCGTGTTGTTGACGACCGTGCCGTCGTGGTGGAGGTGGCGCACGACGTCGCGCTCGCTGACGATGCCGTCGAGCGAGCTGCCGTCGGCTGACACGATCACCGCGCCGATGTTGTGCTCGGCCAGGAGAGCGAGCAGCTCTCGGATGCCGGCGTCCGGGGAGATGGTGACGACGTCGCGGGAGGCCTTGGCCTGGAGGATCTGACCGATGTGCATGGAGGCGACGCTACTCGGGTGCGGGGCCTGTGACCAGAGTCTCACGCGCCACAGGGGTCACAGGTTCAGTCTTCGGTACGCCGCCGCGAGCGCAGGTCGCTCACGGTGCCCGGACCGGCCACGGGCCAGTCTGGGTCCTCCCCGTCGGGCAGGGCACCGAGGAACGACAGCGCAGCCTCGTGCAGGTGGCCGTTGGTGGCGAGTGCGTTGCCGCCCCAGGGACCGTCGTTGCCGTCGAGGGAGGTGAACGTGCCGCCGGCCTCGCGCACGATGATGTCGAGGGCCGCCATGTCGTAGACCTCGAGCTCGGGCTCGGCGGCGATGTCGACCGCACCCTCGGCCAAGAGCATGTAGGACCAGAAGTCGCCGTAGGCGCGGTGCCGCCAGCAGCGCCGCAGCAGCGAGAGGAACTCGTCGAGGCGGCCGCGCTCGTCCCAGCCGCTCAGCGAGGAGTAGGAGACCGAGGCGTCGTCGAGGCGGCGCACGTCGGAGACCTGCATCTGGGTGGCCTTGAGCAGGGAGCGGCCGGTCCAGGCGCCGTTGCCCTTCG
This sequence comes from uncultured Actinomycetota bacterium, assembly GCA_963760515.1. Classification (GTDB taxonomy): domain Bacteria; phylum Actinomycetota; class Actinomycetes; order Propionibacteriales; family Nocardioidaceae; genus Nocardioides. Next base: position 226,759 of record CAVXDL010000010.1, on the reverse strand, counting down.
AGGCCCACCAGCGACGTTGCAGCATCGGGGCCGAGACCACGCCGAGCACGACCTCGTCGTCGACGACCAGCGAGATCAGCGTCGCCCAGACCGGCACGCCGCGGACGAAGTTCTTGGTGCCGTCGATCGGGTCGACGATCCAGCGGCGCTGGGAGTTGCCGGTGGAGCCCTGCTCCTCGCCGGTGATCGCGTCGCGCGAGCGGACGCGGCCCAGGGTGCGCCGGATGCCCTCCTCGACGGCCTGGTCGGCATCGGTGACCGGGGTGAGGTCGGGCTTGCTGAGCACGTGCAGGTCGAGCGCCTTGAACCGCGTGGTGGTCAGCGAGTCGGCGTCGTCGGCCAGCACGTGGGCCAGCCGCAGGTCATCGGTGTAGTCGGGAGAGGGCGCCACGGGGCCAACACTAGTGGTGCCGACAGTGCTTGAATCTGGGCGCATGGAGATCAACGGCCTTCCGCTGCACCCGCTCGCCGTCCACGCCGCCGTCGTCCTGGCTCCGCTGGCTGCCCTCCTCGCGCTCGCCTACGTCGCGCGACCGGCCTGGCGGTCCGGGCTGCGCCTGCCCTTCCTCGCGTCGGTCGTGGTCGCGGTCGGGTCGGTCGTGGTGGCGTTCTGGAGCGGCGGATCGTTCCGCGAGGCCAACGACTTCTTCGCCGACAACGCCCAGATCGACCAGCACGAGGAGCGCGCCGACCTCCTGCTCTGGGTCACGGCGGGCTTCGCCGTGCTCGCGCTCGCCGCCACGTTCGGGCCGGGGCGCGCGGGCCGGGTCGGACGCTTCGTGCGCCTGCTGCTGGCGTTGGCAGCCCTCGCGGTGCTGGTGCTCGTGTTCCTCACCGGCGAGGCCGGGGCGCGCGCGGTGTGGGGGAACGGCTTCGCCGGGTGAGCGGCGCTGAGCGGCGCTGAGGGACGAGGGGTCAGTAGTCGCTGACGCTGCGGGCCTCGAGCAGCCGGCGAAACGACGAGACCCGGTCGGGGTCGGCGGTGCCTGCGGTGATGGCGTCGTCCAGCCCGCACTCGGGCTCCTCGTGGCCGTGGGTGCAGCCGCGCGGGCACTCCTCGGTCATCTCGTCGAGGTCGGGGAAGGCCCCGATGAGGTCCTCCGGCTGCACGTGGGCGAGTCCGAAGGAGCGGATGCCGGGGGTGTCGATGATCCAGCCGCCGTCGGGCAGCGCGAGCATGTAGGCCGAGGTCGAGGTGTGCCGACCGCGGCCGGTGACCTTGTTGACCACGCCGACCTCGCGGAAGGCGTCGGGGACCAGCGCGTTGACCAGGGTCGACTTGCCGACGCCGCTGGAGCCGACGAGCACCGAGACCCGTCCGTCCAGGGCGGCCTTGACCTCGGTGAGGTCACCACCGCGCTGGGTGACCACCCACGGCACACCCAGGGAGCGGTAGGTCGAGAGCAGGGTCTCGGGGTCCTGGAGGTCGGCCTTGGTCAGCACCAGCAGCGGAGCCATCCCTGCGTCGTAGGCCGCCACCAGGGCGCGGTCGATCAGGCGCGGCTGGGGGTCGGGGTCGGCGAGCGCGGTGACGACGACGAGCTGCTCGGCGTTGGAGACGATCACCCGCTCGACCGGGTCGTCGTCGTCGGCCGTACGCCGCAGGGTCGTCGTCCGGGGGACGACCTCCACGATGCGGGCCAGGCTGCCGTCGTCGCCGGAGGTGTCGCCGACCACCCGCACGCGGTCGCCCACGACGACGGCCTTGCGGCCCAGGGGACGGGCCTTCATGGCGGTCACGATGACGGTGTCGATGAGGAGCGTGTAGCGACCGCGGTCGACGGTGACCACGACGCCGTTGACGGCGTCGTCGTAGGTCGGGCGCTCCTTGGTGCGCGGGCGGGTACGACGCCGGGGGCGCTCGTAGTGCTCCTGGTCGTGGTCGGTGTAGCGCCCGCTCACGTCAGCGCGCTCCAGAAGCCGGCGAAGTCGGGGAAGGTCTTGCTCGTGGTCGTGATGTTCTCCACGAGCACGTCGTCGACCACGGCCCCGATGATCACACCGGCGTGGGCCATCCGGTGGTCGGCGTAGGTGTGGAAGACACCGCCGTGCAGCGGCGCCGGCGTGATCGAGAGCCCGTCCTCGTGCTCGACGACGTCAGCGCCGAGAGCCCCGAGCTCGGTGGCCAGGGCGGCGAGCCGGTCGGTCTCGTGGCCTCGGATGTGGGCGACGCCGCGCAGGTGCGAGGGCGAGTCGGCCACGGCACACAGTGCCGCGATGGCCGGGGTCAGCTCGCCGACGTCGTGCAGGTCGAGATCGACCCCGGCGAGCCGCTCGGGCCCGACGACCCGCAGGCCGTGGTCGGTGTGGTCGACCTGGCAGCCCATCAGCGTGAGGATCTCGCGCAGGGAGTCGCCGGGCTGGGTGGTGCTCGCCGGCCAGTCACGCACCGTCACCGACCCGCCGGTGACCGCCGCCAGCGCCAGGAAGGGCGCGGCGTTGGAGAGGTCGGGCTCGATGACGTGGTCGACCGCACGGATGGGTCCGGGTGCCACCGCCCACCGGTTGGGCGTGGAGTCGTCGACCTCGACGCCGTGGCGGCGCAGCATGTCGACGGTCATGTCGATGTGAGGCAGCGACGGCACGGGCTTGCCGTCGTGGCGCACGTCGACACCTTGCTCGAAGCGGGCACCGGCGAGCAGCAGGGCGGAGATGAACTGCGAGGAGGCCGAGGCATCGATCACCACGGTGCCGCCCGGCACGACGCCGGTGCCCCGGATCGTGAACGGGAGCGAGCCGCGCGCCTCGGGCCCGTCGTCGACGCTCACCCCGAGGCTGCGCAGGGCGCTGAGCACCTCTCCCACCGGGCGCTGACGCATGTGGGGGTCGCCGTCGAAGGAGACGTTGCCGGAGGAGAGGGCCGCGATCGGGGGCACGAAACGCATCACCGTGCCGGCCAGGCCGCAGTCGACGTCCGCATCGCCGGCGAACGGGCCGGGCGTCACCTGCCAGTCGTCCTCGGTGGTGTCGACCCGCGAGCCGAGAGCAGTGAGCCCGCCGGCCATCAGCAAGGTGTCGCGCGAGCGCAGCGCCCGGCGTACGACGGAGGGACCGTCGGCGATCGCGGCCAGCACGAGCGCCCGGTTGGCCAGCGACTTGCTGCCGGGCAGGGTCACGTCGAGATCGACCGGCGCCGCGAAGCGGGGCGCTGGCCAGGGGTCCTGGGGGGCTCCGGTCACCGGCGCACCTTACCGGGGACCGGAGCCGGACGGCTCAGCCGATCTTGCTGCGGGCCTGCTTGGTGGCGCGCTTGGTCTCGCGGCGGGCGTCCTTGACGGCACGACGCGTGCGCCACGCCACGCCGGGCTTGCCGTCGGTGTCACCGGCGGCGATCATCGCGCCGCCGAGCATCGAGAGGTTCTTGAAGAACTGGATCTGGTGGTTGAGCTTCTCCTCCGGGTCGCTCTCGGCCCAGAAGGCGTGACCGGCGATCGTGGTCGGCACCATGGTGGCCGCGAGCACGAGGGCGCCGGCGCGCGGAGCGCGACCGGTGGCCAGCGCAGCGGCGCCGAGGAGCTGGGCGCCGGCGTTGAGACGCACCAGGGTGGTGGTGTCGCTCGGCAGCGGGATGCCGGCCTTCTGCACCGCGGGCACGACGGCGTCGGTGACGCGGGCGGCGCGCTGGGAGAGGGGCTCGGCGTTGCGCAGGGCGCGTTGGGCGCCGTAGGCGAAACCGGCGGCGAGCAGCGGACGGGCGATCAGACGGCTCAGAGACATAGGACGTTCCTACCGCATCGGACCCAAGCCCGGCTTCACCCGTGGGCGCGACCCGCTCCACTACTGTGACGGTCATGTGCGGGAGGTATGCGTCGAGCAGACGGCCCGAGGACCTGATCGAGGAGTTCGAGGTCGTCGAGAGCCGAGTCCCGGAGGCGCTCGAGCCCGACTACAACGTGGCTCCCACCAAGCAGGTCTACGCGGTCGTGGAGCGGCCACCGTCGTCCGACTCGCCGGAGCCGCCGGAGCGCCAGCTGCGGGTGCTCACGTGGGGCCTGATCCCGTCGTGGGCCAAGGAGGCCTCGATCGGCAACCGGATGATCAACGCCCGCATGGAGACCGTCGCCTCCAAGCCGGCCTACAAGCGCGCCTTCGCCAAGCGGCGCTGCCTGTTGCCCGCGGACGGCTACTTCGAGTGGTACCCCACCGAGCAGGCCGGGAAGCAGCCCTACTTCATCCGGCCCACCGACCACGGCACCCTCGCGATGGCCGGGTTGTACGAGATCTGGCGTGACCCCGACCGCGCCGACGACGATCCTGACCGGTTCCGGTGGACCTGCACGGTCATCACCACCGACGCCGAGGACGACCTGGGTGCCATCCACGACCGGATGCCGCTGATGGTCGAGCGCGACCGGTGGGGCCCCTGGCTCGACCCGCGTACGCCGGCCGACGAGCTGCTCGACCTGTTGGTGCCGGCGGCACCCGGCCGGCTGGAGGCCTACCCGGTCTCCAAGCGGGTCGGCAACGTGCGCAACAACGGACCCGAGCTGCTCACCCCGCTCCCGCTCGAGGAGGGCACCTGATGAGGACCGAGATCACGGTCGAGACACCCCACGGCCAGGGACGGCTGGTGAGCCACCGCGCCCGGCGTCCGATCGCCACGCTGCTGCTCAGCCACGGCGCCGGCAACGGCATCGAGGCGCGCGACCTCCAGGCGCTCGCCGAGCACCTGCCGCGCAACAACGTCACGGTGGTGCGTTTCGAGCAGCCCTGGCGGGTCGCGGGTCGCAAGATCGCGACCGCGCCGCCCACGCTCGACACAGCCTTCGTCGCGGGCGCCGACAAGCTCCGCGTGCGTACGCCGTTGATCGTCGGCGGCCGCTCGGCCGGAGCGCGCTCGGCAGCGCGGACCGCCAAGCGGCTCGCAGCGGTCGGGTGCCTGGCGCTGGCGTTCCCGCTGCACCCGCCCGGCAAGCCCGAGTCCTCCCGCCTCGGCGAGCTGCAGGGCGCCCGCGTGCCACTCCTGGTCGTCCAGGGCGATCGCGACACGATGGGTCGCCCCGAGGAGTTCCCCGACGACGTCGAGGTGGTCGTGGTGCCGGGCGCCGATCACGGCTTCAAGGTCCCCGTCCGCGGCGAGCTCACCCAGGAACAGGCCCTGGAGATCATCGTGGAGTCGACGCTGGAGTGGATCGTGCGGGAGGTGGTGGGGAATGGCTCCCGCCGTTGATCTGTTCACCCTCTGTGATGGCACTGCTGGAGCGACCGGTCGAGCACGGGGATACCCCCGTACTCTGGGATGCAATGACTGAACCACTGATCGACGAGCCCCTCGAGGTCGACGTCGCCACCGAGACCGAAGCGGAGCGTTCGCTGCGCTTCGAGCGCGACGCCCTGCCGTTCCTGGACCAGCTCTACTCGGCGGCCATGCGGATGACCCGCAACCCCGCCGACGCCGAGGACCTGGTGCAGGAGACTTTCGCGAAGGCCTACTCGGCCTTCCACCAGTTCAAGCCGGGCACCAACCTCAAGGCGTGGCTCTACCGCATCCTCACCAACACCTTCATCAACACCTACCGCAAGAAGCAGCGCCAGCCGCAGCAGTCGATGTCCGAGGACGTCGAGGACTGGCAGCTGGCCCGCGCGGAGTCGCACAGCTCGACGGGGCTGAAGTCGGCGGAGATGGAGGCGCTGGAGCACCTTCCTGACTCACAGGTGAAGGACGCGCTGCAGCGGCTGCCCGAGGAGTTCCGCCTCGCGGTCTACCTCGCTGATGTCGAGGGCTTTGCCTACAAGGAGATCGCCGAGATCATGGAGACCCCCATCGGCACCGTGATGTCGCGCCTGCACCGAGGCCGTCGCCAGCTGCGCGACATGCTCTCCGACTACGTCCGTACCAACGACCTGCTGCCCCCCGCCACCGTGGCGGCCAAGGAGGCGAAGTCATGAGCACCGCCGGACACGACCACAACGACCAGGACTGCGCCGACTACCTCGAACGCATCGTCTACTTCCTCGACAACGAGCTCGACGACGCCGACTGCGACGCCGTGCGGGTCCACCTCGACTCGTGCAACCCCTGCCTGGCGAAGTACGACCTCCAGCGCACGGTGAAGTCGGTCGTCGCTCGGTCGTGCAGCGAGCAGGCGCCCTTGGAGCTGCGCGAGCGGGTGCGGATCCAGATCCGCGAGGTCCAGGTCCGCATCACCGAGCGCTGAGCCTCAGGGCTCGCTGGGCCCGCTGAGACGCCGCACGAAATGCAGAGAACCCCCGGCCTGGGCCGGGGGTTCGTTGCGTTCAGCTGAAGCGGTGTTCAGCTGTTGGGGCGCTTGCCGTGGTTCGCTGCCTTCTTACGACGAGCGCGGCGCTTGCGGCCGGTCTTGCCCATGGTGACTCCCTGCTTCGCGAAGAATGAACACGACATCCTCTCAGGTCGCGCCGCGTCGGGGAAATCGTCGCCGGTCTCACAACCGGGCGAGGAACCGTTCCACGTCGACCACGAGACGGGTGATCTCGCCGGTCGCGACCACCTTGCCCGAGCCGCCGAGGTGGCGCGCCGACACGGTGAAGCGGTGGAGCCGGCCGTCGACGTAGACCGCCGAGGCCTCCACGGTGAGCTGTTGCCCGATCGGGCTCGCGCCGCTGTGCTCGAGGGCGACGCGGGTGCCGACGCTGGTGGAGCCGTCCGGCAGGGTCGGCTCCAGGGCGGCGCAGGTGGCGGCCTCGCACCACGCGAGCAGCCGGGGCGTGCCGAGGACCGGGAGGGTGCCGGAGCCCACGGCGATGGCGGTGTCGGACTCGGTCACCTCGAAGGTGAGGGCTGCGGTCAAGGAGGTCATGACAGCTCCAGGGCGTAGGCGATGAGCAGGATGCCGGGGTAGGGCGACCAGTCGCGCTCCGGGGCCCGGGTGAAGCCGAGCTGCTCGTAGAGGCGGTGGGCGGAGGTCATCTGGGGCAGGCTCGAGAGCACCACCGACTGCGCGCCGTCGCGGCGGAACCGCTCGACCACGAGCTCCGACAGGGCTCGCCCGACGCCGCGGCCCTGCGCGGTGGGGGAGACCGCGAGCATCCGGAACTCACCCTCGCCGTCCGCGGCCAGCTCGCGCCACGGGGACCCGGGTGGGCACACCGTGACGTTGCCGAGCACGACGCCGTCCTCGACGGCGATCCACACCTCCGCCTGCTCGTCGCGGTCGGCGACGCCGAGCAGCCGCTCGCGGTAGGGGTCCTCGGCGCCGCTGAGGAACGGCGCGTAGGCCTCGACCGTCACGGCCCCCACAGCGGCGTACTCGTGCGCCCGGGCGCGTCGCAGCTCCATCAGATCCCGAAGGTCGCGCGGGGGTAGGCGGCGTCGACGTCGGTGATGACGTTGACCAGGTACGGCGTGTTCGCCGCGAAGGCGCGATCGATCGCGGCCCCGATCTGGCGCGGGTCGGTGACCGTCTCCCCGCCGCCGCCGAGCGCCTTGACGACCTCGTCGTAGCGGGTCTGGGGCGCGAGGTCGGCGGCCACGTCGTAGCCGTAGAGCATCTGCATGGGCCCCTTCTCCAGGCCCCACGCGGAGTTGTTGCCCACGATCATCACGACCGGCAGGTTGTGGCGCACGAGCGTGTCGACGTCCATCAGGGAGAACCCGGCGGCGCCGTCGCCCAGCAGGAGCACGACCTGAGCGGACGGGCGGGCCAGTCGGGCTGCGATGGCCGCGCCGAGCCCGGCGCCCAGGCAGCCGTAGGGGCCGGGGTCGAGCCAGCCCCCGGGACGGCGGGGCTCGACGAACTTGCCGGCGAAGCTCACGAAGTCGCCGCCGTCACCGATGACGACGGCGTCGTCGGCCAGGCGCGGCACGAGCTCGCCGTAGATGCGTGCGGGGTGGATCGGATCGGCCTCGGCGCTCAGCAGCAAGCGGTCGCGCTCGACGGCCTGGGTCACGGTGTCCTGGAGGTCACCGATCCACGCGCTCCAGTCGGGCTTGGCTCCTCGCTCCATGGCGGCCTGGATCCCGTCGAGGGCCGCGGTGAGGTCGCCGGCGGCGGAAGCGGCGAGGGTGGCGTGGCTGGAGACCTGGGCGGGGGAGTCGGCCACGTGCACCACCTGGGCGTCGCCGAAGATGCCGTAGCCGAGCCGGAAGTCGAGCGGGGTGCCGATGACGACGACGAGGTCGGGCTCCTTGAGGGCCTTGCCCCGCGCCTTGGTCACGAGCAGCGGGTGACCTCCGGGGATGACGCCGCGGCCCATGCCGTTGGTGATGGCCGGCACCCCCACCTCCTCGACGAAGCGCAGCGCTGCGACCTCGGCGCCGTCGGCCCAGACGTCGGTGCCGAGGATCAGCACAGGGCGCGAGGCGGCACCCAGCAAGCGAGCGATCTGCTGCAGGGCGTCGGGGTCGGGCTCCGCACCGCGACGTCCGCCTCCGCTCGGCACGACGCCGGCAGCTGGGTTGAAGAACTCATCCATCGGCACGTCGACGAACACCGGACCACGATGGGAGGAGCCGGCCTCGGTGAACGCCTCGTGCATGCCGTCGAGCACGTCGCCGGCCGTCGGGAGCGTGCGGGCGAGCTTGGCGACCGAGGCCACGATCGGCGGCTGGTCGAGCTCCTGGAGGCTGCCGGTGCCCCACCGGTTCTGCGGGGCGCGACCGCCGACGACGACCATCGGCGAGCCGGCGAACTGCGCCTGGGCGATGGCGCTGACGCCGTTGGTCACGCCCGGCCCGGCCGTCAGCACCGCCAGCCCCGGGGTCCGGGTCAGCTTGCCGGTGGCCTCGGCGGCGAAGGCCGCGGTCGCCTCGTGGCGGACGTCGAGCAGGCGCATCGGCGGGTCGGCCTGCACGGCCCCGTCGTACATCGGGAACACGTGGGCCCCGGAGAGGGTGAACATCGTCTCGACGCCGTGCGCGCGGGCCACCGCCACCGCGACGGTCCCGGAGTGACCGGTGGTCTCGTCGGACGGTGTGGCGTGGGTCTCAGTCATGGTCGGAAGCCTAGTGGCCTCCCGGTCGAGCCCGATCAGCTGCTGGGGGGAGCGAACAGTGGACCGTTGCTGGAGCGCAGGGCGCCGACGAGGACCAGCAGCAGGTCGGCGCGGACGGCCGGAGGCCGGCTGCCGAGCGCGAGCTGGAGGTAGAGCGAGCGCAAGAACGCCTGGGCGTTGCCGGTACGCACGTCCGGGTCGGTCCCGTCATCGGTCCCGTCGTCGGTGGCGCCGGCGCTCAAGCGGTTGATCCAGGGCTCGAGCACGCTCATCGGCACGGCGTCGCGGCGCAGGATGGCGAGCGTGGCCAGGGCGAGCCGGTCCTGCTCGCCGTTGGTGTAGACCCGGTCGGGCTCGGCGAGCAACCGGTCGGCGATCACGTCGAGCAGCACGGTGAGCTCGGCTGCACTGAGGTGCGGCGAACCGGCCAGCACCGCGAGGGCGTCGGCTCCGTGGGCGACCGCGTGGGCCCACCCCTTGCCGGGCACGTAGCCGCGGGTGTCGCGCTCACGCAGCAGCCAGGTGGCGATGGCATCGCCCCACTGCAGGACCTTGCCGCCGAGCACGAGGGGTCGGCCGTTGTCGCGGGCGATGCACTGGGCCAGCACCAGCACCGAGAAGCAACGACGGAACACGTCGTCGCTCTCGGTCGAACCGATGCCCACCTGGAGGCCGGCCGCCATGCCGTCGCCGAGCCCAGGGAGCAGGTCGTCGTAGACGCCGCGCTCCACCCAGGTCGCCAGGGTGGGGAGGGCCAGGCCGTCGCGCACCAGGGGATCGGTGGCCCCGAGCATCGCGGTCAGCTCTTCGGTCAGCTCTGCCAGCGGGCGGTCAGCGGGCACCCGGAAGTCTTCGTCGAGCACAGCTTGCCAGTTCACCCGAGTCACCGGGACATCCTGCCAAAGCCATGGCCGCGCGACCATCTCGGGTGTGCTCGTGAGGGGCTCATCTCACATCTCTCCTACGCTGGGACCGTGGCGTCCTTCTCCGAGCTGGTCCGCAGGCACACCGAGCTCGACGCTGCCGACATCGCCTGGCTCCAGCTGCTCCAGGCCGACTGGCAGATCATCGCAGATCTCTCCTTCGCCGACCTCGTGCTGTGGCTGCCCGACCGCGCCGGCGAGGGATTCTGGGCGGTGGCCCAGATGCGGCCCACCACCGGTCCCACGGCCTACGTCGACGACGTGATCGGCACCTACGTCGAGAAGGGCCGGCGTCCGCTGCTCGACGCCGCCTACGAGGGTGGCCGGGTCGCCCGCGACGGGGACCCGGAGTGGCGCGACGAGGTGCCGGTGCGCATCGAGGCGATCCCGGTGGTCCGGGCCGATCGGGTCATCGGGGTGATCGGACGCCACACCAACCTGCTCGGCGTCCGCACGCCGAGCCGCCTGGAGCTGTCCTACCTGCAGACTGCCGCCGACCTGACCCAGATGATCGCCACGGGCGACTTCCCCGACGGAGGTCAGCGCAGTGACCACGCCGACTCCCCGCGGGTGGGTGACGGGTTCCTGCGCGTGGACGCCGTGGGTCGGGTCGTCTACGCCAGCCCCAACGCGCAGTCGGTCTTCCGCCGGCTCGGACTCTCGGGTGACCTGGCCGGCCTGCTCCTGCCCGACCTCGTGCGCGACCTGGTGGCGCCTCGGCGACGACCCGACGAGGAGACGCTCAGCGCCGTCCTGGGAGGACGCGCCCACCGTGACGTCGAGATCGGCACCGACGAGGTCTCCCTGATCGTCCGCTCGATCCCGTTGCGCACCGACGGCAGCCACATCGGTGGCCTGATCCTGGTGCGCGACGTGACCGACCTGCGCCGTCGCGACCGCGAGCTGGTCACCAAGGACGCGACCATCCGCGAGATCCACCACCGGGTCAAGAACAACCTGCAGACCGTCGCGGCCCTGCTGCGGCTCCAGGCCAGGCGGGTCGACAACGAGCAGGCCAAGGCTGCCCTGGAGGAGGCCGTGCGCCGGGTCGGCTCGATCGCGATCGTGCACGAGACGCTCAGCCAGGCGGTCGAGGAGACCGTGGACTTCGACGAGATCGCCGACCGGCTCGGTCGGATGGTCACCGAGGTCAGCGCCCTGACCGGTCGCGTGCGGACCCGGCGGGTCGGCTCGTTCGGGATCATGGCCTCGCAGCGGGCCAACGCTCTCGCGATGGTGCTGACCGAGCTCCTGCAGAACGCCGTCGAGCACGGCTACGTCGACGGGGTGCCCGAGGCGGGCGGTGAGGTCGTGGTGGAGGTCCAGCGCCTCGTGGGGCGGCTGCACGTCACCGTCGACGACGATGGACGCGGCCTGCCGAGCGGGTTCTCGCTCGAGGAGTCGACCAACCTGGGGTTGTCGATCGTGCGCACCCTGGTCGAGTCCGAGCTCGACGGTCAGCTCGAGATCATCACGCGGGCCGAGGGTGGCACGCGGGTCGGCATGGATCTGCCGTTGTGAGGCGGTTCCGGCCCCCGTGCGGGGGCCGGAACGCGGCGCTCGGTCGGTCGCCGCGCAGCCGGTGCCGCCGAGGCGACGCCGCTGGGGCGATGGGGGTCAGGCGATGGTGCGCACGCGGGAGCGGGAGTTACGCCGCTTGAGGGCGCGACGCTCGTCCTCGCCGAGGCCGCCCCAGACTCCGTGGTCCTGGCCGGCCTCGAGGGCCCACGCCAGGCACTGCTCGCGCACGTCGCAGCGCCGGCACACCTGCTTCGCCTCCTCGATCTGCAAGATGGCGGGTCCGGTGTTGCCGATGGGGAAAAACAGTTCCGGGTCCTCGTCGAGGCAAGCGGAACGGTGGCGCCAATCCATGGCTGGTGGATCCTTGTCTCTCGTTCGTGCAGGCAGGGATGCTCAGGCCTGCGGGCGCGCGTGTTGGCCCGTCTGTGAAGGTATTCACTAGCGCTTGCTCACTGTTGCAACAATCTCGCGCACGATCAAGGGGTTCGAAGGTCTGTTGGATCACAGACACCCTGTTCGCGCCCGAGAAAGGATCGCGTCCGGGGGCCATTAGGCTCCCCAGATGCCCGACCGTACACCGCCCGACCACGCTTCGGGACCCCAACAGACGCCCCCGCCCCTGACCGTCGCTGCTTTCCTGGTCGGTCTGCAGGGCCTCGCCCTGCTCTCGCTCGGTGCTGTCGAGGTCGTCAGCATCGTGGGCGAACGGGTCGAGATCGGGGTCTCGACGGCGGTGTTCTTCCTGCTGTGCGGCGTCGGGCTGATCGCCTGCGGGTTCGGCTTGCACCGTTGTCGCGGGTGGGCCCGCGGCCCGGCCCTGCTGGCGCAGCTCATCGCGCTGGGCCTGGCCTGGAACCTGCGAGACATCCCCATGGTTGCGCTGGTCCTGGTGATCTCGGCCGTCGTGACGCTCGCCGGGCTGCTCAACGCAGCCAGCCTCTCGGCGCTCCTGGGAGAGCGTGCGGCCGAGGACTAGCGCGGCGCGCCGGATTCAGTCGACGTGCTCCAACGAGGCGCGCAGCTCGACGAGCGTCCTGGTGAGCAGGCGGGAGACGTGCATCTGGGAGACGCCGATCTCCTCGGCGATCTGGGACTGGGTCATGTTCTTGAAGAACCGCAGAAGCAAAATTTTCTTCTCGCGGGGTTCGAGCTGCTCGAGCAACGGCTTGAGGGACTCGCGGATCTCGACGTGCTCGAGGCCCTCGTCGTCGACGCCGAGGGCGTCCATCATGCTCGAGGGGCCGTCGTCGTGGTCGTCCGAGGCGTCCAGGGACAAGGTGGAGTAGGCATTGCTGGACTCGATGCCCTCGACGATCTCCTCCACCGTGCAGCCGATCGCCTCGGCGAGCTCGCGCGCGGTGGGCGATCGCCCGAGGCTCTGGGTCAGCTCGGCGGTCGCCGAGCCGATCTGCATGCGCAGCTCCTGCAGCCGCCGCGGCACCCGGATGGCCCAGCCCTTGTCGCGGAAGTAGCGCTTGATCTCGCCGATGATCGTCGGTGTGGCATAGGTGGAGAACTCGACGCCACGGTCGGTGTCGAAGCGGTCGACGGCCTTGATCAGCCCGATCGTGCCCACCTGCACGAGGTCCTCGAACGGCTCGCCGCGGTTGCGGAAGCGGCGCGCGCAGTGCTCGACCAGGGGCAGGTGCAGGCCGACGAGGTCGTCGCGGGCCCGGTCGCGGTCGGGCGACTGCGCTGTCGGGGCGTGCAGCGTGGCGAACAGCTCCGCGCTGCGCCGCCGGGTCTCCTCGAGACGACCCTCACGAAGGGCTTCCATCTCAGAGCCCGGCGCCGCCGGCGGAGGAGCGCATCGTCAGCCGCACCAGGAGCCGGCCGTCGATCGACTCGACGTCGGCCGAGGACGCCAGCGTGCGCAGGACCTGCCACGCGAAGCTGTCGAGGTCGGGCTCGGTGGTCCCGTCGGTCTCGACCGAGACGGTGATGCTCAGCGAGGCGGGGGAGAGGAAGTAGCCGCAGACCAGGTCGGACTCGGGCGCCGCGTGCTCGAGCACCATCGCGCTGGCCTCGCCGATCGCGATCCGCAGGTCCTCGATGTCGTCGATGGTGAAGTCCAGGCGCGCCGCGAGACCTGCCGTGGTCGTGCGGAGCACGGAGGCATAGGCGCTGTCGGCCGGGAGCCGGAGCTCGACGTCGGGGCGCCCGTCGGGGGAATCGGTCACTGACATGGGTGGTCCTTCGCTCAGCTGACTCAGACGCGGATGACCCTACTGCGCCACGAAGCCGACCTCCGGTTGCCCGGCGGTCGGCTTCGTGAGTGGTGCAGGGGCGCTGCGCGCTCAGGCCTTCTTGGTCTCCCAGAAGATCTCGGCGATCTCGTCGATCTTGGCCAGCAGCTGGTCGGCGACGTCGGCGTCGAGCGAGCCCTTGGCGCCCGAGGCGCCGGCGAGCTTCGTGGCCTCGTTGACCAGCACGTGCAGCTGGGGGTACTTCTCGAAGTGCGGGGGCTTGAAGTAGTCGGTCCACAGCACCCACAGGTGGTGCTTGACCATCTCGGCGCGCTGCTCCTTGATGATCAGGGCGCGGGTGCGGAAGTCGGCGTCGTCGTTGTCAGCGACCTTGGCAATGATGCCCTTGATGGACTCGGCCTCGATGCGGGCCTGGGCGGGGTCGTAGACACCGCAGGGCAGGTCGCAGTGGGCCTGGGCTTCGACAGTGGGGGCGAACAGTCGCGCGAACATGCGGGTCCTCTCGTCATGGCTTACAGCAGTGATTGCGACACTACTCCGCATGCGCCGTGCCCAGAACCCACCCCTGGGGTGGGTCCTCGTGCGCGGCCGGTCGATGCTCCCGACGCTGCGCGACGGAGACCGGCTGCTCGTGCGCCGCGGCCGATCGCCCCGGGTCGGCGACATCGTGCTGGCGCGGTTCCGCGACGGCTCGGTGGTGGTCAAGCGGGTCGCCGAGCAGCGTGCGGCCGGCTGGTGGCTGCTGAGCGACAACGCCTCCGAGGGGCTGGCCGACTCGCGGGCCAAGGGCGTGGTGCCGCCCGACGACGTCGTCGGTGTCGTCGTGCTGCGGGTGTGGCCGCGTCCTCGTCTGCTGCATCGCCGTATGCCGCGGGCGTGACCCGGGTCTCGTGCGACGGAGGCTGAGACGGGCTCAATCGAGGGGACCGGTGTGGAAGGATCGCTCGTCGTGGCTGACGCAGACTCCCGACCTGACCCGCTCGCTCACCCGCACCAGGGCGACCCGGTGTTCGACCTGCACGTCGGCGGCAAGATGGAGACCGTCTCGACGGCACCTCTGGCCGGCCCCGACGACCTCTCCCTGGCCTACACGCCCGGCGTGGCCCTGGTGTGCGAGGCGATCGCCGCCGACCCGAGCATGACCCAGCACTACACCTGGGTGCCCAACGTCGTGGCCGTCGTCAGTGACGGCACCGCCGTGCTCGGTCTGGGCGACATCGGCCCGGCCGCCGCCATGCCCGTCATGGAGGGCAAGGCCGTGCTGTTCAAGCAGTTCGGCGGCGTCGACGCCGTGCCGATCTGCCTGGCCACCACCGACACCGAGGAGATCATCGAGACGGTGGTGCGCCTGGCCCCGAGCTTCGGCGGCATCAACCTCGAGGACATCTCCGCCCCTCGGTGCTTCGAGATCGAGGACCGGCTCAAGGAGCTCCTCGACATCCCGGTCTTCCACGACGACCAGCACGGCACCGCAGTCGTGGCCCTCGCGGCGCTGACCAACGCGCTGCGCCTGACCGGCCGCTCGGCCGCCACGACCCGCGTGGTGATCTCCGGTGCGGGCGCTGCCGGCATCGCGGTCGCCACGATCCTGCTCGAGGCCGGCATCACCGACCTCGCGGTCACCGACCGCAAGGGCGTCATCCACTCCGGCCGCGACGACCTCACGCCGGTCAAGCGCGCGCTCGCGGAGATGACGGCCGACCGCTCGGGCCGCACCGGGTCGCTGGCCGACGTCCTCGACGGAGCCGACGCCTACCTCGGTCTCTCCGGAGGCACCATCCCCGAGGAGGACATCGCGCGGATGGCGCCGGAGGCGATCATCTTCGCCATGGCCAACCCCACGCCCGAGGTGCACCCGGACGTGGCTCACAAGTACGCCCGAGTCGTGGCCACCGGTCGCTCGGACTTCCCCAACCAGATCAACAACGTGCTGGCGTTCCCGGGCATCTTCCGCGGCGCCTTCGACGTGCACTCCCGCGCCATCACCGAGGGCATGAAGCTGGCCGCAGCCACCGCGATCGCCGAGCTGGTGGGCGACGACCTGCGCGAGGACTACATCATCCCCTCGCCGTTCGACCCTCGCGTGGCACCGGCCGTCGCTGCTGCAGTCGCCGCCGCGGCCCGAGCCGACGGCGTCGCCCGCACCTGAGCCGCCTGAGCCGACAGGCTCCGGCTCGTCACCGCGACTGCCCGTTGGGGTCGCGCCAGGTCCGCTCGAACGGGAGCCGCCAGGCGTGCGGCGCGATCAGCTGGTGGATGGCGTTGGGCCCCCAGCTGCCGGTCGCGTACCCGCGCACCGGCGGCGGGTTGTCGAGCAGCGCCGCGGACTTGTCCCACAGCGCCTCGATGCCGGCGGCCGAGGTGAAGAGCGTGTGGTCACCGCGCATGGCGTCGTGGATGAGTCGCTCGTAGGCCTCCAGCACCGAGCTGGACCCGTGGGTGTCCACGGTGGCGAACTGCATCGAGAGCTTCTCCAGCTTCATCCCGGGACCGGGGCGCTTGCCGTAGAACGACAGCGACATCTTCGACTGGTCGGCGAGGTCGAAGGTCAGGTGGTCGGGGCCCTGGGTGCCGGCGTTGGACCCGGCCGGGAACATCGTCAGCGGCGGCTCCTTGAACGCGATCGAGATGATCCGGGCGCCCTCGGCGAGCTTCTTGCCGGTGCGCAGGTAGAACGGCACGCCGGCCCAGCGCCAGTTGTCGATCTCGACCTTCATGGCGATGAACGTCTCGGTGTCGGAGTCGTCGGCCACGCTCTCCTTGCCGCGGTAGCCGGCGTACTGGCCGCGCACGACGTCGTGCGGGTCGATCGGTCGCATCGAGCGGAAGACCTTGATCTTCTCCTCGCCGATCGGACCGGGCTCCAGGGAGGTCGGCGGCTCCATCGCCATGAACGCCAGCACCTGCATGAGGTGGGTGACGACCATGTCGCGGTAGGCGCCGGTGTTCTCGTAGAACGCGGTGCGGCCCTCGAGCCCGAGGGTCTCGGGCACGTCGATCTGCACGTGGTCGATGAAGTTGCGGTTCCAGATCGGCTCGAAGAGCCCGTTGGCGAAACGGAACGCCAGGATGTTCTGGGCCGCCTCCTTGCCCAGGAAGTGGTCGATGCGGAAGACCTGGTCCTCGGAGAAGACCTGGTGGACCTCGTGGTTGAGCTCCTTGGCCGACGCCAGGTCGGTGCCGAAGGGCTTCTCCATGATGACCTTGGAGTTCTTCACCAGACCGGCCTCGGCGAGCTCGGCGATCACGTCGCGTGCAGCCTTGGGCGGCACGCTGAGGTAGTGCAGGAGGCCGATCTCGCCGCCACCGAGGTCCTTCTCGCACTTCTCGACCCGGGCGGCCAGCGCGCCGGCTCCCTCGGAGGTCGGGAGGTAGCACAGCCGCTTGGAGAAGTGGGCCCAGCGCTCGTCGGTGATCACGCCCTTGCCGTACTCCTCGCACGCGGTGCGGGCGAGGGTGTCGAACTCCTCGGCGCTCAGCTCCTCCAACGAGGTGCCGATCACCCGGAAGTCAGCGAGCAGGCGCGCCTCGAAGAGGTGCAGCAGACCGGGAAGGAGCTTGCGGCGGGCGAGGTCCCCGGTGGCGCCGAAGAGGACGACGACGTAAGGCTGGTCCATACGACGACCGTAACGCTGTCAGGTGTCAGGGACGTGACAGTGGTCAGTAAGGTCGCAGCATGTTTGCCGTGTACGCCGAGTCCTTCGATCCCGACAACCCGCTCGAGGGCCTGGTCCTCGGGGAGCGCCCCGACCCGGTGGCCCCCGACGGCTGGACCACCGTGACCGTCAAGGCGGCCTCGCTCAACCACCACGACGTGTGGTCGCTGCGCGGCGTCGGCCTCAAGCAGGAGCAGCTGCCGATGATCCTGGGCTGCGACGCCGCCGGGCTCGACGAGGACGGCAACGAGGTCGTCGTCCACGCCGTGATCAGCGACCCGTCCTGGAGCGGCGACGAGACCTTCGACCCCAAGCGCTCGCTGCTCAGTGAGCGCCACCAGGGCACGATCGCGGAGAAGGTCATCGTGCCCAAGCGCAACGTGGTCGCCAAGCCGGCCTCGATGTCCTTCGAGGAGGCCGCCTGCCTGCCCACGGCCTGGCTGACGGCCTATCGCATGCTCTTCACCCGTGGCGAGCTCAAGGCCGGCGACACCGTGCTGGTGCAGGGCGCCGGCGGTGGCGTGGCGACTGCGCTGATCATCCTGGCCCGCGCCGCCGGGTTGAAGGTGCTGGCGACCAGCCGCGACGAGGCCAAGCGGGCGCGCGCGCTCGAGATCGGCGCGCACGACGTCTTCGAGTCCGGCGCGCGGCTGCCGATCAAGGTCGACGCCGTGATGGAGACCGTGGGCCGTGCAACCTGGTCGCACTCGATCCGCGCGTTGCGTCCCGGCGGCAAGATCGTCATCTCCGGCACGACCTCCGGTCCGAAGCTGGACGACGCCGAGCTGACCCGGATCTTCTTCCTCCAGCTGAGCGTCATCGGGTCCACCATGGGCACCCGCGACGAGCTCGCCTCGCTGGTCACCATGCTCGACGCCACGGGTGCGCGGCCGCTCATCGACCGCGCCATCCCGATGACGGAGGCACGCGATGGCTTCGAGGCGATGGCCGGTGGGGACGTGTTCGGCAAGATCGTCTTCACGCGATGAGGACCCACCTGGTCACCGGGGCCGGCTCCGGCATCGGTGCGATCCTCGCCGCGCGACTCCTGGCACGCGGCGACGACGTCGTCCTCCTGGCCCGCTCGGCCGAGCGGGCCGCCGAGCTCGCCGCGACCCACGCCGGGGCCGCCACGGTGGTCTGCGACCTCGATGACCCGTCCGGCGCGGAGGCGCTCGAGCTGCCGGCGTCACTGGACTCGGTCGTGCACGCAGCGGGGGTGGTCGACCTCGGTCGGGTCGACGCGCTCTCGGCCGCTTCGTGGACCGAGCAGCTGAACGTCAACCTCATCGCCCCTGCTGCGCTGACCCGCACCGCGCTTCCCGCGCTGCGGGCTGCGCGCGGCACGGTGGTGTTCGTCAACTCCGGTGCCGGGCTCAACGCCCATCCGCAGTGGTCGGCGTACGCCGCCTCCAAGCACGGGCTCAAGGCGCTCGCAGACTCCCTGCGGGGCGAGGAGAGCGCACACGGGGTGCGGGTGAGCACGGTCTACCCGGGGCGCACCGCCACCCCGATGCAGGAGAAGGTGCACGCCCAGGAGGGCAAGGACTACGACCCGGCCGACTGGATCCGGCCCGAGACGGTGGCCGAGGCGATCCTGCACGTGCTCGACCTGCCTCGCGACGCGACCATCCCCGACCTCACCGTGCGTCCGAACGGCTGAGGCGTGCCTCGGCCCTCGTCGAGGAGGCCGGCTGCCGACCGAGGAAGGCAGTCAGCCGGTCACTCGCCGGGGCGTCCAGCGGCGCCGCGAGCGGAGCCGCGAAGTTGGTGCCTCGTGCATCAGCAGTGACCAGCGACGTCGCCAGGTCCAGCACCTCGTCGGCGAGGTGCGCCGGGATCCGGTGACCGGAGTCCCTGGCCACCCCGATGTCCCAGGCGTGCAGGGTGAGCTCGATCGCGCCGGCCTGCATCGCGGCGGTCGCCCGCTCGCTGCTGCTCGCACTTGTCACCGTGCGTCGTAGGTGAGCCAGGGCCTCGTGGAACGTGTCGACGGGATCGGTCGGCTCCTCGGCCTCCCGGGGCGGCATCACCAGCTCGCCGGTGTCGACCAAGCCCTCCAGCGCGGCCGCCACGTCGACCAGGTGGAGAACCACCGCCGTCGTGTCCCAGTCGTCGCACGGCGTCGGGAGCCGCAGGGCCTCGCTGCCCAGGCGCGAGGTCACGTCGGCGGCATAGTCCGCTGCTGCGGTGAACACACGCGGGTTCATCACACTCCTGCCTCGGCCATCTCCCAGGGGGCAGTGGGAAGCACGTCGCCGGTCTCGAGCAGTGACTTGAGGTTGGCGAGGACCCCCGGCCAACCACGCGAGATCCCCTCCAGCATGGCGGTGTTCGGCAGGTTCTCATGGGACACCGTGAGTCGCACGATGTCGTCGTGGGGCTCGATGAGGAAGGTGACGACCGACGCGCCTCCAGGTCGTTCCTCGGCAGAGTCGTCGAAGGTGATCACCAGGCGGGTCGGTGGGTCAGCCTCCAGCACGGTCCCGGCGACGTCGACCGCCCCGGAGCCGTCGATGCGACGATGCTCCCAGCGCGACCCGGCCTGCCAGTCCGAGACGTTGGCGTGCGCCCAGTAGCGGGCGGTCACCTCGGCGTCGGTCAGGGCCTCCCACACCTGCTGGGCACCGGCGCGGATGTAGGTCACGTAGACGTAGGTCGGCACGGATGATGCGGTCTCGGACATGGCGTTCTCCTCTGCTCGTCGCTTGATGGTGCTGAGCTGTGCCAGTCGAGGGCGCTCGTACGCCCCGATCCAGCGGTCACCGATCTCGTGGATGGGAGCCGGGTTGAGGTAGTGCAGCCGCTCTCGCCCGCGTCGGATCACGGTGACGAGGTCGGCGCCGGCAAGGAGGTCGAGGTGCTGGGTCGCTGACTGCCGGGTCATCGCCAGGCTCTCGGACAGCTCGGTCAGCGTCTGGCCGTTGTGCTCGCGGAGCCGGTCCAGCAGCTGGCGCCTGGTCGGATCGGCCAAGGCCTTGAACACACGGTCCAGCTCGCTCCCGGTGGTGTTCATGCTGTCCATTATGCAGGCATGTGCCTGCATATCAACCCATGATCGAGATCGCCACGACTTCGGCCCGCCTCAGCGGCGCGACGTCAGAGCGAGGGGCGTCGATCCGCCCACGGCCGGGCCTGCTCGAGCTGGGCAGCGAGCTGGAGCAGCTGGCCGTCGGCGCCGAGGCGTCCGACGAACTGCGAGCCCACCGGCAGTCCGTCCGCGGTCCAGTGCAGCGGCACGCTCATCGCCGGGCGCCCGGTGAGGTTGGCCAGCTGGGTGTAGGGCACCCAGCCGAGGTTGTCGTTGATGATCTGGGCGACGATCGGGGTCAGGCGCAGCAGGCCGGCTGCCTTGACCTTGAGCAACGTCGCCTGGGCCAGCCGCACGGGGGCCGGCACGTCGAAGGCGCCGATGCGCGGTGGCGGCGTCGCCGTGGTCGGGGTGAGCAGCAGGTCGTAGCTCTCGTGGAAGGCCGACAGCCGGCGCACGTGCTGGTGGCGGCGCTCGATCGCCCGCACCAGGTCGACCGAGCCGGTGGCTCGACCCAGGGCAGCCATCATCAGGGTGTCGGACTCAAAACCGCTGTCGCCGGAGCCGGAGAGCTCCTTGGCCTCGTCGACCGAGAGCGCGCAGTAGACGAACCAGCTGGTCAGGAAGTCCTCGGCCAGGGCAGCGTCGTCGAAGGGCTGCTCCGGCAGCTCCTCGACGTGGTGGCCCAGCTCGACGAGCAGGGCGGCGGTCTCGGCGACCGCCGCGACGGCCTCGGGGTCAGGGGAGGGGTTGATCGAGCTCGCGGTCGAGAAGCCGATGCGCAGGCGACCGGGGTCGCGGCCCACCTGCGAGGCGAACGAGTCCTCGCCGAGCGCCGGCAGGTACGGCGAGACCGCGGTCGAGCCGGCCATGACGTCGAGCATGGCGGCGCTGTCGCGCACGCTGCGCGAGATCACGCCGTCCGTCGCGGTGCCGCCCATGGGCTCGCCGCGCGTCGGACCGGCGGGGATGAGCCCGCGCGATGCCTTGATGCCGAAGAGCCCGCAGGCCGACGCGGGGATCCGGATCGAGCCACCGCCGTCGCTGGCGCCGGCACACGGCACGATGCCGGCCGCCACCGCTGCGGCCGAGCCGCCGGAGGAGCCGCCGGGGGTGTGGTCGATGTTCCAGGGGTTGCGCGCCGGCCCGAAGAGCACGGGCTCGGTGATGCCCTTGGCGCCGAACTCAGGGGTGTTGGTCTTGCCGAACACCACCAGGCCCGCGTCGAGCCAGCGCTGCACCACAGTCGCGTTCTCGGTCACCGGGATGGTGGACAGCGACTGCGAGCCGCCGCTGGTCGGGTAGCCGGCGAGGTCCTGGAGCAGGTCCTTGATCAGGAACGGGACGCCCTCGAAGACCCGCTCGCCACCGTTGCCGGCGCTGCTGCCGTCAGCTGGATCGACGTCGACCACGATCGCGTTGATCTGCGGGTTGACCTCAGCAGCTCTCGCGCGAGCCGAGGCCAGCAGCTCGGCGGCGGTGGCCTTGCCGGTCCGGACGAGCTCAGCCAGGCCGAGGGCGTCGTAGGTCGGGTAGTCGTCGATCGTGGAGTCCATGGCTCGACCCTAGTGGCCGCTACTCGGGTCGTGACGTCCAGTTCAACGCACCGATCAACACCATCCGCAGCTGCGCCCGGGCGGTCGCGGCGACCTGCTTCTCGGCGTCCTGACGCCCCTCGGCGGCGACGATGTCCTCGACGATCGCCACCATCGCGGTCACGATCAGCCCCGACAGCACGCGCAGGTCGTCGGTCGACCACGCGTCGGTGCCGGGCAGGCGAGCGAGATCGGTGGCCAGCTCGCGCTCGCACAGCTCGATCTCGTGCCGGATCCGCTCGCGCACGGCGACCGGGCCGGCGGTGCGCTCGCGGGCGATGAAGCGGAAGTGGCCGCGGCGGTCGTGGACGTGCTGCTCGAGGGTGGCCACGGAGCGGTCGACGATCTCCGAGAACGTCGGCGTCGAGCCGTCGGTGCGGCGGACGTCGCGCAACATCGCGCGCAGCGACACGAACGACTCATCGACCAGCGCCAGGCCGAGCGACTCGATCGAGTCGAAGTGGCGGTAGAAGCCGGTCGGCACGATCCCGACCTCCTTGGCGACCTGACGCAGCGACAGCGCCACCAGGCTGCTGTCATCGAGCAGGGCCAACGCGGCGTCGAGGATGGCGCGGCGGGTGCGCTCCTTGCGCTCGACGCGGGTCTCGGCCATGCCATCACCCTAGTGCGTGCACATGCGTGCACCCTCACGTGTGGCGTGAAGGGTGTCACGCGCTCCGCTCTTGACCCGGCGGGGCACCACTCGCGATAGTTTCAGTGAACAGACGTTCACTAGAACTTCAGGAGGCAGGCATGAGCACCACCACCCCGCTCGGCCGGATCGGCCAGGGGATGCTGCGCTCGCGGGTCCTTGCCGCGCTCACCAGCCCGCACGGCGTCGACCGCTACCTCGAGCTCGTCAACCCGATGTGGGCGGCCACCGAGGTGCGTGCCCGCGTCGTCGCCGTGACCCACGAGACCGAGGGGGAGGGGACCGCGCCGGTCGCGACCCTGACCCTGCAGCCCACCAGCACCTGGCGCGGGCACCGCGCCGGACAGTACGTGCAGGTCGGGGTCGACCTCCCCGGCTCTGCCAAGCGGATGACCCGTTGCTTCTCGATCTCCTCGGCCGCCTCGGCGCCCGGGGAGCAGATCACCCTCACCATCCGCGCGCACGACGAGGGCCAGGTCTCGGCCTACCTGGTCCGCCGGGCGCAGGTCGGCCAGATGCTGCACCTCAGCCAGGCGCAGGGGGAGTTCACCCTCGACGAGAGCCCGGCGACGCCCACCCACAACCACCTTCTCTTCATCACCGGCGGGTCGGGCATCACCCCGGCCATGTCGATGGTGCGAACCCTGCTGCGCGACGGCTACGACGGCAAGGCCGGTCGCCGGGTGACGTTCCTGCACTACGCGCGTTCGGAGGCTGACCAGATCTTCGCCGCCGAGCTCGCCGAGATCGCGGCCGGCGACAATGACGTGACCGTCCACCTGCGTCACGGCGACCACGTCTTCTCCGACTTCGAGCTGCGCCGACTGGTGCCCGACTTCCGCGACACCGACACCTGGGCCTGTGGCCCGGCCGGGCTCATGGAGCTCATCGCGGCGGCGTACGACGGGTCGACCCGCCTGCGCACCGAGTTCTTCAAGGCCCCGCGGGTCACCGCGGGCTCCGCCGAGGGCGAGGTGTCCTTCGAGCGCTCCGGCCTGGAGGCCGCCAACACCGGAGCGACCCTGCTGGAGCAGGCCGAGGCGCTCGGGCTGAAGCCGGAGTTCGGCTGCCGCATGGGCATCTGCTTCTCCTGCACCTCCCGCAAGACCGAGGGCACCGTCCGCAACGTGCTGACCGGCGCCGAGTCCTCGCTGCCCGACGAGGACATCCAGATCTGTGTGACCACTCCCGTCGGCGACCTCGCCGTCGAGCTCTGAGAAAGAGGACCACCATGAGCATCGCCTACGACCACGAGACCACCGCGCCCTCCACGACCGACACGGACGCCCGCGACACGACCACGAAGGTCAGCCTGAGCCCCGAGCAGCTCGATGCGTTCGGCGCCGAGCTCGACGCGATCCGCCAGCGCGTCATCGCCGACCTCGGCGAGGTCGACCGCGACTACATCCACCGCGTGGTCAAGCTCCAGCGCGGGTTCGAGGTGGCCGGTCGCGCGCTCTTCTACGTGCCGCCGGCCTGGCCGGTGGCCGTGGCCGCGCTGAGCGTGTCGAAGATCTTGGACAACATGGAGATCGGCCACAACGTCATGCACGGCCAGTACGACTGGATGGGCGAGCCCGGCCTCAGCTCGCGCATGTACGAGTGGGACAACGTCTGCCCCAGCGAGCAGTGGAAGTACAGCCACAACTACATCCACCACACCTTCACCAACATCCTCGGCAAGGACCGTGACATCGGCTACGGGATCCTGCGGATGGACGAAGACCAGAAGTGGCACCCCTACTACCTCGGCAACCCGGTCTACGCGCTGCTGCTGATGCTCTTCTTCGAGTGGGGCGTCGCGCTGCACGACCTCGAGGTCGAGAACATCGTCGCGGGCAAGCGCAGCCTGGCCGACAACAAGGTCCTCTACCCGGGCCTGATGCAGAAGATCCGGCGCCAGGCACTCAAGGACTACCTGCTCTTCCCGGCGCTGACCGGTCCGCTGTTCCCGCTGACCTTCGCCGGCAACCTGACCGCCAACCTCGTGCGCAACGTCTGGGCCTTCAACATCATCTTCTGCGGCCACTTCCCGGCCGGCGTCGCGACGTTCTCCGAGGAGGAGTGCGAGGACGAGTCGCGCGGACACTGGTACTACCGCCAGCTGCTCGGCTCGGCCAACATCACCGGCTCCAAGCTGCTCCACCTGATGTCGGGCAACCTCTCGCACCAGATCGAGCACCACCTCTTCCCCGACCTGCCCGCACGCCGTTATCCGGAGATCTCGACCGAGGTGCAGGAGATCTGCGAGCGCTACGGGATCCCCTACAACACCGGCCCGCTCGGCAAGCAGCTGTTCAGCGTCGCCACGAAGATCTGCCGGATGGCTCTGCCGCCCAAGAAGGCCGCACACTAGGACCATGAGCGACGAACCCGAACTGTCCAAGGCCGAGATCGGCAAGGACGCGATCCAGTCGACGGCCGAGGCGGCCGCCACCGCGGTCGGCGAGGTCACGACGATCATCACCGCAGCCGTGCGCGACGTCGCGACCGCCATCGGCGGCTTCGCCACCGAGGTCTTCGAGATCCGCGAGTCGGCCAAGAAGGCCGCCGCCGAGCACGACCCCGAGGACTGAGCTCAGCAAGAGTCCGAGCTGGTCGAGTAGGACGCGCGAGCGTCAGCGAGGGCGGCCGTATCGAGGCCGCCGCAGGTCGAACGGCGTCCCTGTTCGGCTGAGGGGCATCTCGATACGCCGGGTCTCGCTGCGCTCGTCCCGACTACTCGATGAACGTGACGGCTCAGCCGAAGGACATCCGGAAGGCGGCCTGGCGGAACGACGCGAGCTGGCGGGCGTCGCGCAGGAACCCGAGCGGACCGTCGGCAGCGAAGTCCCACGTGGCGCGAGCGACGAAGGTCTTCGACGAGCCCTTGAGCGTGGCGCCCTTCTCGCCGCCACCCTCGGGCAGCTCGGGCTGCCACGTGTGGCCCTTGAAGGGCAGGCGCGGCGCTGCGCGGGAGATGTCGGTGAACGCCGCGCTCGCGATCGGGCTCTGGCCGAGCGAGGCGCTCCAGTCGGTCGAGGTCAGCGGGCCCCGGTGCGAGCTCTCCAGCTCGAAGTCGCACAGACCCTTCGGGATCGCCCACAGCTCGCGCCCGCCGGCGACCGAGGCGGGGGAGTCGACCCAGATGTCGGTGATGGTGACCTTGCGACCCTTGCCGGCGCTCTTGGGGAGCGGGCGTGCCACGAGCAGCTCGGAGTAGGTGAGCGGGCTGCCCTCGGTGTAGCTGACGAAGGCGGCGCCGTAGATGCCGGCCGGACGCAACGCGTCGACGTCCTCGGCAACCCGGAAGAGCGAGAGCCAGAGCGACCCGACCATGTGCCACGGAGCGTCGGGGTAGGTGACCTTCTCGTACGGGAGGTCGGCGGGGGTAGTCATGGGGGGAGCCTAAGGTGACCGGGTGATCGTCGTGAACCGCTTCCGCGTGCCGGAGCCCGAGGGTGAACAGTTCCGAGCCGACGTCCAGCGAGCCCTCGAGGCGCTCGCCGAGCGCCCGGGCCACCTCAGCGGCACGGTCGGTCGTAACGTCGACGACCCGACCCTGTGGGTCCTCACCACCACCTGGGAGCACGTGGGCGCCTACCGGCGTGCGCTGTCGGCGTACGACGTGAAGCTCTACGCCGTCCCGACGCTGGGGCGCGCCCTCGACGAGCCCAGCGCCTACGAGGTGGTCGAGCCCGGCACCGATCTGAATATCCACCGGACACGGTCGTTAGGCTGAGCGTCCCACGTCCAGCAGCCAGCCGGACGGGTCCGTAACGCCTAGGAGCAGCCTCGTGGCCAAGCCGCCGCCGTCCACCGTCGACAACGTCGTCTCGCTCGCCAAGCGCCGGGGGTTCGTCTACCCCTGCGGTGAGATCTACGGCGGTACCCGCTCGGCGTGGGACTACGGCCCGCTCGGTGTGGAGCTCAAGGACAACATCAAGCGCCAGTGGTGGAAGTCCATGGTGCAGATGCGCGACGACGTGGTCGGGCTCGACTCCAGCGTCATCCTGCCGCGCCAGACGTGGGAAGCCAGTGGCCACGTCGACACCTTCAGCGACCCGCTCACCGAGTGCCAGTCGTGCCACAAGCGGTTCCGCGCCGACCACCTCCAGGAGGCGGCCGCCGAGAAGGAGAGCAAGAAGGGCGCCGACGTCGACCCCGACGACGTCGACCTGACGACGCTCGCCTGCCCCAACTGCGGCACCCGCGGCGCGTGGACCGAGCCGCGGCAGTTCTCCGGGCTGCTCAAGACCTACCTCGGCGTCATCGAGGACGAGTCGGGCCTGCACTACCTGCGTCCCGAGACCGCGCAGGGCATCTTCTTGAACTTCGCCAACGTCGTGACCAGCTCGCGCAGCAAGCCGCCGTTCGGCATCGCCCAGATCGGCAAGAGCTTCCGCAACGAGATCACGCCCGGCAACTTCATCTTCCGCACCCGCGAGTTCGAGCAGATGGAGATGGAGTTCTTCGTCAAGCCCGGTGAGGACGAGGAGTGGCACCAGTACTGGATCGACGAGCGCACCCGCTGGTACACCGACCTCGGCATCAACCCCGACAACCTGCGCCACTACGAGCACGCTCAGGAGAAGCTGAGCCACTACGCCAAGCGCACCGTCGACATCGAGTACCGCTTCAAGTTCGCGGGCTCGGAGTGGGGCGAGCTCGAGGGCATCGCCAACCGCACCGACTTCGACCTGTCGACCCACGCCAAGGCCTCCGGCAAGGACCTCAGCTACTTCGACCAGGCCAACAACGAGCGCTACACGCCCTACGTCATCGAGCCGGCCGCCGGTCTCTCGCGCAGCCTGATGACGTTCCTCGTCGATGCCTACACCGAGGACGAGGCACCCGACACCAAGGGCGGCTCGCGTACCCGCACGGTGCTGCGCCTCGACCCGCGCCTGGCGCCGACCAAGGTGGCGGTGCTGCCGCTGAGCCGCAACGCCGACCTGTCCCCGAAGGCCCGTGACCTGGCCACCGAGCTGCGGTCGAGCTGGAACATCGACTTCGACGACGCCGGCTCGATCGGCAAGCGCTACAGCCGCCAGGACGAGGTCGGGACGCCCTACTGCGTCACCGTCGACTTCGACACCCTGGACGACCACGCGGTGACCGTGCGTGAGCGCGACACCATGAAGCAGGAGCGAGTGGGGCTGGACCGGATCTCGGCGTACTTCGCCGAGCGGCTGCTGGGCTGCTGATGACCACCCGGTCGCTGGCGCTGGGCGCAGCCGCACTCGTGGCGGCTGCGTCGTTGACCGCGTGCGGGTCGGACTCCGACGACAAGCCGTCGGGTCCGAGCGGCACCGCGACGAACCCGTTCGGCACACCGACTGCCACCGAGAGCGCCGCCGTCACCGAGGAGGGCTACCTCCCGGTGCCGGCGGGGATCACCCTCACCGAGCCCGGCTCGCGCCTGGAGCTCAAGGAGGAGGCCACTGCCGCCTGGCGGCCCCGCCAGGACCTGGTGGGGGTGGTGGACGTCAGCATCCGGCGCATCGACGTGACCACGATCAAGAAGTCGCTCAAGAACTTCCGGCTGAGCAAGGAGGCCAAGGCCTCCACGCCGTACTTCGTGCGGGCCGAGGTGACCAACGTCGGCGAGACCGACCTGGGGGCGCGCCAGCTGCCGATCTACCTGCTCGACAGCCAGGGCCGACTGGTTGCCGCGACCGGCGTGGATCGGGCCTTCGAGCCCTGCCCGGGCTCGACGCTGCCGGCGATCTTCGCGCCGGGCGACGAGGCCTCGAGCTGTCTGATCTTCCTGGTGCCCGAGGGTCGCGAGCTCCAGTCGGTGATGTTCCGCCCGCCCGAGGGCGTGGTGCCGCTGGTGTGGACGGGCAAGGCCAAGCCGCTCGTGGACAAGGACAAGAAGAAGAACAAGAAGAACAAGAAGGCGAAGAAGGCCGAGGACGCCGACCGGGACGACGCAGCGGAGTAGCCGGGAGCGAGGCCGAATTGGTCGCACCCGGCTGCCGCCTCGACAATGGAGCCATGGCCGTGCCCTCCTCCCTGACCCTCGGGTCGCTGCACGTGGACACCCCCGTCGTGCTGGCGCCGATGGCCGGGATCACCAACGCCGCCTACCGCCGCCTCTGCGCCGAGCAGGGGGCCGGCCTCTACGTCTGCGAGATGATCACCTCGCGCGGGCTCGTGGAGGGCGACCAGCACACCTTGGACATGCTCGTCTTCGACGAGCTGGAGACGACCCGCTCGGTGCAGCTCTACGGCACCGACCCGGTCTACGTCGCCAAGGCCGCCGAGATCCTCTGCGGTGACCACGGGGTGGCCCACATCGACCTGAACTTCGGCTGCCCGGTGCCGAAGGTGACCCGCAAGGGCGGCGGCGGAGCCCTGCCGTGGAAGCGCAACCTGCTCGGCCAGATCCTGGAGCAGACGGTCGCCGCGGCCGCGCCGTACGGCGTGCCGGTGACGATGAAGACGCGCAAGGGCCTCGACGACGACCACCTGACCTACCTCGACGCCGGGCGCATCGCCCAGGAGTCTGGCTGCGCGGCCATCGCCCTGCACGGCCGCACCGTCGCCCAGGCCTACTCCGGCCAGGCCGACTGGGACGCGATCGCCGCCCTGGTGGCCCACGTCGACCTGCCGGTGCTCGGCAACGGCGACATCTGGGAGGCCTCCGACGCCCTGCGCATGGTCGAGCAGACCGGTGCTGCCGGGGTCGTGGTGGGGCGCGGTTGCCTGGGCCGACCGTGGCTCTTCCGCGACCTCGCCGCCGCGTTCGCCGGGGAGGAGGTCGCCACGCTGCCGACCCTCGGTGAGGTCTCCACGATGATGCGACGCCACGCCGAGCTGTTGTGCCAGCACATGGGGGAGGAGCGCGGCTGCAAGGAGTTCCGCAAGCACATCAGCTGGTACCTCAAGGGCTTCGCCGCCGGCGGTCAGCTGCGCCGTTCGCTGGGCCTGGTCGACACCCTGGCCAACCTCGATGTGCTGCTCGCCGACCTCGACCCCACCGAGCCGTTCCCGGCCGCCGAGCTCGGCACGCCGCGCGGTCGGCAGGGCTCGCCGCGCAACCGCGTGGTGCTGCCCGAAGGCTGGCTCGACGACACCGACGGCACCGGGTGCGTGCTGCGCGAGGACGCTGCCGAGACCACTGGGGGCTGAGAGGCGGGTGGGGCGCGGCGTGACCGAGAACACCCATCGATCTGGGCAAAGGATTGCCGACGCCCTTGGAACGTGTGTTTGACTCGAAACTCGTGCCGATCCGCTGACCCGCGGACCGGCACTCCATCTGTCAGCAACAGCAAAGGATCAGCGCTGTGGCGAACCATAGCCACAAGCGGGACGCCAATGCCCGCCGCAAGCCCCGAGCCGCGTTCATCGCCGGCCCCATCGCCGTCCTCGCGACCGCCTCCGCGGTCGGTCTGGGAGTCATCGGCACCGACGTCAGCACCGCCGAGTCGGCCATGTCGGCCTCGTCCCAGACGTCGGCCGTGACCGGTCCCTCGACCGCCGGCCAGACTGCCAAGGCCCTCGACCTCGCCGGAGCACTCGCCCAGCGTCGCTCCGCCGACCTGTCGCGCGGCTCGAGCTCGCGCGCGGCGAAGGCCGACGCCAAGCCGAAGCTCTCGCGCGTCGAGAAGATGCTGCGTCCGGCCGCGAAGAAGAAGGCCATCAAGCGCGCCGACAAGCAGCGCTTCACCACCGAGGCCCTCAACCTGTGGACCGAGCCGGGCAAGCAGGCACGCAAGACCGGTGAGCTCGACTTCGCCGAGAAGATCGTCCTGACCGGTCGCAGCCTCTACGGTCGCGAAGAGATCGTCTGGGGCAAGAAGCAGACCCGTTGGGTGACCGCCGGCTACACCGCGGTCGAGAAGCCTGAACCGGTCGTCGAGGAGCCCGCTGCGGCGTCCGTCACCGGCGCCAGCTGCACCAACGGCACCAGCGTGCCGTCGGGCGTCAGCCCCAACATCGTCAAGGTCCACGCGGCCGTGTGCGCGGCGTTCCCGGGCATCAGCACCTACGGCACCTTCCGCAGCGACGGGGAGCACTCCCAGGGCATCGCGGTCGACATCATGGTCTCCGGCGCGGAGGGTTACCGCGTCGCTGACTTCGTGCGCGCCAACTACGCCACGCTGGGCGTCAGCTACATCATCTACTCCCAGCGCATCTGGTCGGTCGAGCGTGGCAGCGAGGGCTGGCGTGGGATGGCGAGCCGTGGCTCGGCCACTGCCAACCACTACGACCACGTGCACGTCACGACGTACTGACCCGCTGGTCACCGCCGCGTCGGCGGCATCTCCTAGTCTCAGCATCGATGAATGCCGAGCCCTACGACGATGCCGCCCGCGAGCGGATCGTGCCCGAGCCGCCCAAACGGGTCGAGGCACCTGAGCGCACGCCGTTCGAGCGCGACCGTGCCCGGGTCGTGCACGCCGCCTCCTCGCGGCGTCTTGCAGCCAAGACCCAGGTGGTCGGCCCGCAGTCGGACGACTTCGTGCGCAACCGGCTCACCCACAGCCTCGAGGTCGCCCAGGTCGCCCGCGACCTGTCGCGTGCCCTCGGGAGCCAGCCTGACATCGCCGAGACCGCAGCGCTGGCCCACGACCTGGGCCACCCGCCGTTCGGCCACAACGGCGAGCGGGCCCTCGACGAGCTCGCGGCCACCTGCGGTGGCTTCGAGGGCAACGCCCAGACCCTGCGGGTCCTGACCCGGCTCGAGGCCAAGACGTTCGACGACGACGGACGCTCGGCCGGGCTCAACCTGACCCGCGCCACCCTCGACGCCTGCACCAAGTACCCCTGGGCCCGCGGCGAGGGGCCCGACCCCCGCAAGTTCGGCGTCTACGCCGACGACCGTCCGGTCTTCGACTGGATGCGTCCGGGCGACCTCGGCGCGCGGCGCTGCCTCGAGGCCCAGGTCATGGACCTCGCCGACGACGTCGCCTACTCCGTGCACGACGTCGAGGACGGCACGGTCGCTGACCGCGTCGACCTCACCCAGCTCGACACCGCGGCGGTGTGGGCCACCCTGCGCGAGTGGTACGTCGACGACGCCGACGACGCCGAGCTCGACGACGTGCTGGCCGGCCTGCGCCGGGTCGGCAGCTGGCCGAGCACGCCCTACGACGGCAGCAGGCGCAGCCTGGCGGCGTTGAAGAACCTCACCAGCGACCTCATCGGCCGCTTCTGCGGCGAGGTGCAGGCAGCCACGTTCGCGGCGTTCCACGACGCCGGCGGGGGAGCGCTGGCGCGCTACCGCGCCGACCTGGTGGTGCCGCGCCGCACGTGGCTGGAGATCACGGTGCTCAAGGCCGTGGCAGCGCACTACGTCATGCAGACCCCCGACCGGATGGCGATCATGGTCCGCCAGCGTGAGCTGCTCGTCGAGCTGGTCGGGTTGCTCTCCGAGCGGGCGCCCGAGGCGCTCGATCGACCGTTCGCCGACGACTGGCACGACGCGAGCGACGATGCAGCCCGGCTCCGCGTCGTCATCGACCAGGTCGCCTCGCTCACCGACGCCAGTGCGGTCGACCGGCACGCGAGGCTGGTCCATGGCTGAGGATCCCCGCCCCCTGGTGTGGCTGCCCTTCGAGCCGGCGCTGCTCGGTGATCCGCCTTCGGGTCTGCGCTACGAGGTCGTCGACCCGACCGTCGCTGTCCCCGACTCCGCTCGCCGACGTGCGCTTCTACGTCACGCCCTACCAGCTCGGCCCCGAGGTGGGCGACGTGCTGCCGGCGCTCGAGCGGCTCGAGGTGGTGCAGACCCTGACCGCCGGGGTCGACGCGGTGCGCCCGGCAGTCCCGGAGCCGGTCACGCTCTGCAGCGGGCGGGGCATCCACGACGCCTCCACCGCAGAGCTGGCGCTGACGCTGGTCCTGGCCTCGCTGCGGGGCATCCCCGACTTCGTCCGCCGGCAGGACGAAGGCGCCTGGACGCCGCAGTGGCGTCCCGCGCTGGCCGACAAGCACGTCCTGATCGTCGGGTACGGCGCGATCGGCGAGGCCATCGAGGCGCGGCTGACGCCGTTCGAGGTCAGCGTCACGCGTGTCGCCCGCACCGCCCGCGACGAGCCCCGCCCGGTCCATGCGATCACCGAGCTGCCCGACCTCCTGCCCCAGGCCGACGTGGTGGTGCTGATCCTCCCGCTCACCGACGAGACCCGTGGGCTGGTCGACGCGGCGTTCCTGGCCCGGCTGCGCGACGGCGCGCTGCTCGTCAACGTCGCCCGAGGTCCGATCGTCGACAACGACGCGCTCCTGGCCGAGCTGGCCACGGGCCGGATCACGGCCGCGATCGACGTGGTCGATCCCGAGCCGCTGCCGCCGGAGAGCCCGTTGTGGCGCGCCCCCGGGCTGCTCATCAGCCCTCACGTCGGCGGGGCGAGCAGCGCCATGTGGCCGCGCGCCCACCGGCTCGTGCGCGACCAGCTCCACCGCTTCGCCGCCGGCGAGCCGCTGGCCAACGTCGTGCCCCGGTGATCGGCGCCCGCCGTGCCCCCGTCGGTGCCCGGCCGTAGGATCGCCACGTGGCAGGCCGGATCCGTGAAGAGGACATCGCAGAAGTGCGCGAGAAGTCCCGGATCGACGAGGTCGTGGGTGACTACGTCACGCTGCGCAACGCCGGTAGCGGCTCGCTGAAGGGCCTGTGCCCCTTCCACGACGAGAAGTCGCCGTCGTTCAACGTCAACCCGAGCCGCAACTTCTACCACTGCTTCGGTTGCCAAGAAGGCGGCGACGTCATCACCTTCTTGATGAAGATCGACGGACTCACCTTCACCGAGGCGATCGAGCGGCTGGCCGACAAGGTCGGCGTCCAGCTGCGCCGCGAGGAGGGCGACGACAGCGACGACCGGCCCAAGGGCCCCCCGCGCCAGCGGCTGGTGGAGGCCAACCGCGCCGCGCAGGAGTTCTACGCCGAGCACCTCAGCGGCCCCGAGGGGCTCGCCGGGCGCCAGTTCCTCGACCAGCGCGGCTTCGACCAGGCCTCCGCCGACCACTTCGGGATGGGTTTCGCCCCGCGCGACGGAGAAGCCGTGCTGCGCCACCTGCGCGGGCGCGGCTTCAGCCAGGAAGAAGCCGTGGCCGCCGGTCTGGTCGCCGTGGGCCGCTCGGCCTACGACCGCTTCCGCGGGCGGCTGCTGTGGCCGATCCGCGACCCGAGCGGGGCCACCATCGGTTTCGGCGCACGACGGATCTTCGACGACGACAAGATCGAGGCCAAGTACCTCAACACCCCCGAGACCACGCTCTACAAGAAGAGCCAGGTGCTCTACGGCATCGACCTGGCCCGCAAGGACATAGCCAAGAGCTCCCAGGCGGTCGTGGTCGAGGGCTACACCGACGTGATGGCCTGTCACCTCGCCGGCGTCACCACGGCCGTCGCGTCCTGCGGCACGGCCTTCGGTGAGGAGCACACCCGGGTGCTGCGTCGCTTCCTCAACGACCACGAGGAGTTCCGCGGCGAGGTGATCTTCACCTTCGACGGTGATGCTGCGGGGCAGAACGCCGCGCTCAAGACCTTCCAGGGCGACCAGCGCTTCGTCGCCCAGACCTACGTCGCGGTCGAGCCCGACGGTCTCGACCCGTGCGACCTGCGGATCCAGAAGGGCGACGAGGCCGTGCGCGACCTCGTCGCACGTCGGGTCCCGCTCTACCGCTTCGTGCTCGCCAACGTCGTCAAGCAGTTCGACCTCGACCGCGCCGACGGCCGGGTCGCGGCCGTGCGGGAGGCCGCCAAGCTGGTGACCAGCAGCCGCGACGCCTCCGTCGTCAACTCCTCCTACGCCCGCGACATCGCCGCGCTCACCGGGATGGACCCGGTCGACGTGCAGTCCGAGGTGCGCCGCGCAGCCAACCGCCCCGCAAGCGCCGGCCCCGGCTCGGGATCGACGCCACCGACCTCCCAGCGTGGTGAGCCGGCGGCTGCCCCCGAGCCCCGACGTCGCCCGCTGCCCGACCTGCGCGACCCGCGCTTCTCCATCGAGCGCGAGACACTCAAGCTCGTCATCCAGGTGCCGATGGCCATCGGTCGCACCACTGCCGACATCGGCGCCAACGACTTCACCCACCCCACGTTCCGCGGCGTGTGGGAGCTCGTGGCCGCCGCCGGCGGCACGCTGGCCGGTGTCGACGACGACGGCTGGGCGACCAAGCTGCGCGACGCCGCCACCGACCCGGCGGTGTCCTCGGCGATCAGTGCCCTGGCCGTGGAGCCCTTGATGAAGGCCCCGGACGCCACCTACGTCGCGGGCTACGTCTTCAAGCTCCTCGAGCTGACCGCTCAGCGCCGCATCGCCGACGTGAAGTCCCGGCTCCAACGCACCAACCCCGTCGAGCACCC
Source organism: uncultured Actinomycetota bacterium (assembly GCA_963760515.1). Classification (GTDB taxonomy): domain Bacteria; phylum Actinomycetota; class Actinomycetes; order Propionibacteriales; family Nocardioidaceae; genus Nocardioides. The sequence continues at coordinate 191,966 of CAVXDL010000010.1, read as the reverse complement.
TGCGGAGTACAACAAGATGTTCGGCGAGCTCGCTGCCCTGGAGCAGCACCGACGCACCCTGCGCGACCGGATGGCGGGGCCCTTGTGAAGCGGCTGCGACGAGAGCCGCGCCCCGACCTCGCCGTCGGTGCGGGGGAGCGGTTGCTCGCCTGGGCCACGACGTCCGACGGTCGGGTCGTCGGTGGCACCCGCGATGCCCTCTACGTGCCTCACCGGGTGGCGTGGGAGCTCGTCGAGGCCGCCGACTGGGACAGCGACACCTCCGAGCTGCGCGTCAGCGAGGTGGGCTCGTGGGGCCAGGTGCGGGTCGAGCACCGCTTCGCGATCGCCGAGCCCGGACGCCTGCTCGAGCTGGTCCGCGAGCGGGTGACCGCCAGCGTGGTGCTCCAACGCCATGTCCCGATCGCCGGTCGACGTGGTCTGCGCGTGATCGCGCGACGCGCACCCGGTGCGACCGGGCGCGCCGAGACCGAGATCAGCTGGATCTACGAGTACGACGAGGAGATCGACCCCGACGACCCCGCCGTACGGCTCGCAGCGGCCGAGGCGTTGGTCGCCGCCCGCGCCGATCTGGGTCTGTCCTGATCGCTGGGGAGCGCGGAGGGGGATCTCGATTTCGCGCCCGGCACCCCCCTTGCTAACGTATCCCCGCACGATCCCCTGTAGCTCAACTGGCAGAGCATTCGGCTGTTAACCGGAGGGTTATTGGTTCGAGTCCAATCGGGGGAGCGCGAGAAACGGCCTGATCAGCGACTGAGTCGCCGATCAGGCCGTTTCGTTTGTCCCGACGCCCACGCCGGCGGGGTCCGCGGTGTTATTTTGGGCACGGCTCGGGCACTCCCGGGTCGACCCCTGCCACCGACCCCCGAGGACGTGCATGTCTGACGAGCCGACCACGCGCCCGGTCGCGGGCTCACGGCGTGCTCCTCGATCGTCGCGGTTCGCGGTGGCGCGCCGTGCGGCCGATGCGCCCCGTGGTGGGGCGCGGATCCATCGCGTACGCCGCCGGGCCCGCGGGCTGGCCGGCACCCTGGGTCTCACCTTCCTCGGTGGCTTCGTGCCCGGCTCCGGCTACCTCTACGCCGGCCGTCGACTGATCGGCGCGGTCGTGCTGCTGGGCTGGCTGGGCGCGGTCGGCGCGGTGGCGTGGTACTTCGGCCGCGACCTGCAGACCGGCCTCGACCTGGCCTTCAACCCGGCGGCGCTCAAGGTCGCCACCGCGGTGCTTCTCGTGGCGCTCGCGGTCTGGGCCTTCGTGGTCGTCACCTCCTACCGCCTCGTGCGCCCTCGCGAGCGCAAGCGCTGGCACACCGCGAGCGGCTACCTCGCCGTGGTGGTCGTCCTGGTGCTGGGGGCCGCGCCGGTCGCGCTGGCCGCGCAGCGCGCGCTGGTGCAGGCCGACTTCGTCGAGACCGTGCTGCCGCAGAACGTGCAGAGCGCCACGATCCCGACCGCGACCAGCCACGCCGACCCGTGGGCCGGTCAGGACCGCGTCAACGTGCTGCTGCTCGGCGGCGACGGCGGCGAGGGCCGCACCGGCGTCCGTACGGACACGATCATCCTGGTCAGCATCGACACCCGCACGGGCAAGACGATCATGTTCAGCCTGCCGCGCAACATGATGTATGCCGAGTTCCCCGAGGACAGCCCGCTGCACGACCTCTATCCCGACGGCTACCGCACCAACCAGGGTGACCCGGGCTTCGACATGCTCAACGCGATCTACGGACAGGTGCCCGCGCTGCACCCCGGAGCGCTGGGCGCGAGCGACAACGAGGGCGCCGACGCGGTCAAGCTCGCGGTCTCCGGCAGCCTCGGCATCCCGGTCGACTACTACCTCCTGGTCAACCTCGAGGGCTTCAAGACCGTGGTGGACGCGATCGGTGGCATCACCGTCAACATCAACCAGCGCGTCGCGATCAACGGCAACACCGACCTCGACATCCCGCCGACCGGCTACCTCGAGCCGGGCCCCGACCAGAAGCTCGACGGCTTCCACGCCCTCTGGTTCGCCCGCGGCCGCTACGGCTCCGACGACTACCAGCGCATGGAACGGCAGCGCTGCGCGGTCGACGCCCTGATCCAGGCCGCCGACCCGCTCACCCTGCTCAAGCGCTACGTCGACGTGCTCAAGGCCGGCAAGGACGTCGTCTACACCGATGTGCCCCGCGACCTGGCCCCGGCGTTCGTGCAGCTGCTGCTCGACGTGAAGCAGGCCAAGGTGCGCTCGGTCGTGTTCAAGACCTCCGACAAGTTCAGCTCGGCCGACCCCGACTACGACTACGTCCGCTCGGTGGTCAGCAAGGCGATCGACCCGCCGAAGAAGAAGGGCGGGCACCGCAAGCATCCCAAGGCGGCCGAGAACCCGATCGACGTGTGCGCCTACCAGCCCGTCGATGCGACCAGCACCGACGATGCCCCGCTCGCTGCTGCGCCGTGACGTCTGAGCCGTGACGCCCGGCCGGTGCGACTCGTGCCGCTAGGCTGGCACCGGGAGAGGGAGAGCATGACGAACGGTGTGATGAAGCGCGCCCGGTGGTGGACCGCCGGTGCAGTGGTGGCGGTCCTCGTGGCCGGGTGCAGCAGTGGTGCCCCGGAGGCGGTCTCCGTCGCCGAGCCGCAGAGCGGGCTCGAGGCGACGTCCACGCCATCCCCGAGCGAGGCGCACGACGCGCACGCCCCAGCTGAGACGCCGACGGCGAAGGCCAAGCCCCAGCCGCTGCGAGCCGGCGAACGGCGTACGACGCTGACCATGCCGGCGTCGTACACCCCGGCCCCGCCGACCGGTCAGGGCACTGACGACTACCGCTGCTTCCTGCTCGACCCCGACCTGCCCGAGGACGCGTGGCTGACCGGCACCGACATCCGCCCCGGCAACCCGGACGTCGTGCACCACGTGATCCTGTTCCGCGTCGACGAGGCGCTCGCGCAGGCGGCGCTCGCCGAGGACGCGCAGACGCCGGAGCCCGGCTGGACCTGCTTCGGCGGCATGGGGCTGGAGGGGGAGTTCGACAACCTGAACGATGCCTCCTGGCTCGGCGCCTGGGCTCCGGGCGGGCGGGAGACCGTGTCCCGCGACGGCTACGGCGTACCACTCGAGCAAGGCACCAGGATCGTGATGCAGGTGCACTACAACCTGCTGCTCGAGACCGGCCCCGACCTCTCGGCGACCCAGATCCGGTGGCGTCCCCAGGCCGGGTCGGACCTCCAGGCGATCCACACCGTGCTGCTGCCCGCGCCGGTCGAGCTGCCGTGCCGGCCGGAGCACTCCGGCGGTCCGCTGTGCACCCACGACGCCTCCGTCGAGGACGCCAAGGCGCGGTTCGGCGAGCGCGCCGGCCAGACCGCCAACCTGCTCCACCTCCTGTGCGGCACCCAGGTCGCCCCGACCCAGACGATGTCGTGCACCCGCACGGTGCCCCGCGCCATGACGATCCTCGGCGCCGCCGGCCACATGCACCTGCTCGGCCGTTGGATCACCATCGAGGCCAACCCCGACACCCCGCGCGCGACCGAGCTGCTCCACATCCCGCTCTGGAACTTCGACGACCAGGCGGCCCGGCCGATCAAGCCGCTCCGCCTCGAGGCCGGCGACTCGCTCAAGGTCACCTGCCACCACGAGCAGGACATCCGCGACCACCTGCCCGCCTTCGAGGGCACCGAGGAGAAGTACGTCGTCTGGGGCGAGGGCTCCGCCGACGAGATGTGCCTCGGGATCTTGCAGGCGGTCTTCGACGAGTAGGCTCTGCGGCGGTCCACCGGACCTGGGGGCGGTAGCTCAGTCGGTTAGAGCAGAGGACTCATAATCCTTGGGTCGTGGGTTCGAGCCCCACCCGCCCTACGTGCCCCACGCGCCGTCGGTCCGACAGCGCCGTACGCAGGTGTCACCCAGTGACACCTCCGTACGGCACTAGCGCGAGTCGGCGCACATATGCGCCGACTCGGCGGGCTAGCGCGACTTCGAGGGTGCGAGGACGAGCAGGAGGCAGGCAAGAGTGCCGGCTCCGCAGATCGCCGCGAGGCCGGCCATCGTGAAGCGTTCCGAGCCGTCGGACCAGGCCACCCCGATCAGAGTCACGTAGGTGAGGAAGCCCAGCACGAGGGCGCCGACCAGCGCGGCCAGGCGGCGTACGCCGGTGGGCACGCGCCCGTAGTCCGCCGTCGCCTGGGGGAGGGGAGGCAGGTGGCGCTGCTCGTCGGGGCTGGTCATGCCTGCTCAACGAGCCGAGGTCGCGCTCGTCACGGGCCCTGCGGAGAGCCTGTGGAGGAGCGGATGCGCGCCGGCGGGTTCTGTCTCAAGGTGAAGCCATGACCACACACCAGAGCAACGGCAACCACGACGACCACGACGACGACCGGGTCTCCGACCGGATCATCCGCACCCAGGCCGACCTCGAAGCGGTCTGGCGAGAGCTGGTGGAGCCGCTCGGCTTCGCCGAGGGCAGCCTGTGGGTGATGCCGATCGGGCCTGACGACCGGCCGACCAAGGCGCTCCTGCAGATCCAGGACGACCTCGACGGTCCGCCCGGGCCCGGCGACGTGGCCGCGCTGGGCGAGGTGCTGCGCATGGTCGGTGAGGACTCCGAGCCCGGCACCCGGTGGGCGTTGTTGCGCTGCCGCCCGGGCGGTGGCGGGATCCGACCCGATGACCGCGCGCTGGTCGGCGCGCTGCTGGCGTCGTGCCGCGAGGCGGGCGTGCCGACCGAGGTGGCGCACCTGGCCACCGACGAGACGGTGGTGCCCGTGCCGTACGACGAGCTGGCGCGCTCGGCGTGAGACCCGCTCAGGTCACCTGGCTGACGACGACGTCGAGCTGGGTGCCCTTCGGGGTCGGGTCGCCGACCTCGACGGTCCACCCGAGGTCGCGCAGCACGCCGGCGAGAGCAGCCGGGGTGCGCGGGGTGCGGCCGTCCTCGAGCAGCGCGCGCACGATGCGTCCCTTGGTGGCCTTGTTGAAGTGGCTGACCACCTTCCGGGTGCCGTCGACCTCGTGCAGCACCCGGACGGTCGCCACCTTGGCGGCCAGCTCGGTCGGCGGCCGCCAGAAGTTGGCGTACATGCCCGAGCGCAGGTCGACCAGGAGCCCGCCACCGAGCGCGACGGTCACGGCCTCACCCAGGGACCCACGCCAGAGCGCGGCGATCGAGCCCAAGCCGGGCAGGGCGGCGTCGCCGGACAGTCGGTAGGCAGGGATCCGGTCGCTCGGCCGCACCAGCCCGAAGAGGCTCGAGGTCACCGCGACGCGCGAGGAGGCGCGGCGCCGGGCCGCCGGCGAGAGGGTGTCGAACCCCAGTGCGTCGTAGAGGACACCGGTGTAGACCGCGTCGGCGCGAACCGTCGGCGACGTGCGCACCCGCGCGTTGAGGTCGACGAGGTCGAGCTGTGACTTCGGCACGTCGAGGGTGGCAGCCGCGAGGTCGGGGTCGTCGGCGCACAGCGTGGCGAGGGCGTCGAGCACCCGCTCGCGGTCGGGGGTGAGGCTTGGCGCGCCCAGCGTGGACAGGTCGAGGGACTTGCCGCGTCGCGGGGCCGTCTTGCCCTCGCTGGGGGGAAGCAGGATCAGCACACGTCCAACGGTAGGGGGCATCACGCGCGCGAAGTCGTTAGGGTCGCTGCATGCCCAGCAACCGCGTGGTCCGCCTCCGGACCGACGACACTGCCGTCGTCACTCCTCTGCACGACGGGATCGCTGCGATCCAGGACGAGCTCGACGTCACCCCGGGCTTCGCCCCCGAGGTCGAGGAAGCCGCAGCCCGCGCCGCGGCTGCTCCCCGGCTGCCCGACCTCGACCGCACCGACCTCGCGATGGTCACCATCGACCCCGAGACGGCCCAGGACCTCGACCAGGCCCTGCACATCGAGCGCGGCCCCGACGGCGGCTTCGTGGTGCACTACGCGATCGCCGACGTGGCGGCGTTCGTCACTCCCGGCGACCCGGTCGACCTCGAGGCCAACCGGCGCGGCGAGACGCTCTACGGAGCCGACTCCAAGATCCCGCTCCACCCCCCGGTGATCTCCGAGGACGCCGGCTCCCTGCTGCCCGACCAGGTGCGACCGGCACTGCTGTGGACGATCGTCGTCGACGACGAGGGCGAGGGCACCGACGTCCAGGTCGAGCGGGCGCTGGTGCGCTCGACGGCGAAGCTCTCCTACGAGCAGGCCCAGGCGATGATCGACGACGGGAGCGCCTCGGAGTCGCTCCAGCTGCTCAAGCAGGTAGGGTCTGCTGCGCGAGGCGCGAGAAGCCGCGCGCGGAGGTGTCTCGCTCCCGCTGCCCGAGCAGGAGATCGAGACCACCGACGGTCACGTGGAGCTGTCGTTCCGCAGCCTGCTCCCGGTCGAGCGCTGGAACGCGCAGATCTCGCTGCTCACCGGCTTCGGCGCCGCCTCGCTCATGGTCTATGCCCGCGTGGGCCTCCTGCGCACGCTGCCCGCGCCCGACCCGCGCGACGTGCAGCGGTTGCACCGCACCGCCCGTGCGCTGGGCATCGAGTGGCCCGCCGAGCAGCTCTACCCCGACTTCATCCGCACGCTCGACCCCGACCGCGCCGACCACGCGGCGCTGATCCTGGCCTGCACCCGGCTGTTGCGCGGCAGCGGCTACGTCGCCTTCGACGGCGAGGTGCCGGCCGATCCGCAGCACTCCGCACTCGCCTCCGAGTACGCCCACGTCACCGCTCCGCTGCGCCGCCTCGGCGACCGGTACGCCGGCGAGGTCTGCGTGGCGCTCTGCGCCGGCGAGCCGGTGCCCGACTGGGTGCACGCCGCCCTGCCCGGCCTGCCCAGCACCCTGAAGACCTCCAGCCAGCGTGCCAACGCCTACGAGCGGGCCGTGGTCAACCTCGTCGAGGCCGAGCTGCTCGTCGACCGGGTCGGTGAGGAGTTCGACGCCGTCGTCGTCGAGGTCGACGACGACAAGCCCACCCGTGGCACCGTGGTCGTCCGCTCCCTCGGCGTCGAGGCACGCGTCGACGACACCGAGGAGCTGCCGCTCGGTCAGGACGTGCGGGTGCGCCTCGAGGTGGCTGACGTCGCCGAGCGCCGGGTGGCGTTCAGCCTCGTGCGCCCCTAGGCGTCCTCAGCGGTCGGTGAGGTCGTCCGGCGCACTGGCACCCGACTCGCGCCGCTTCAGCCCGCACGTGGCGAGGCCCTCGAGGACCGAGCCGTCGGCGTCGAAGCGGGAGCCGTGCAGCGGGCAGTCCCAGCTGCGCTCGGCATCGTTCCACGACACCACGCCGCCGAGGTGGGTGCAGACGGCCGAGACGCGGCGGGTGGCGCCGTCGACGGTCGAGACGGCTACCGGCGGGGTGAGGCCGGCGCGCTCGACGTGGCCCTCGCCCTCGGCCGGTGACGTGGAGCCGCCGACGTGCACGAGCGGGCGCACCCAGCCGGCGGTCATCGAGAGGCCGACCTCGGCGTTCGCCTTGGCCGCACCCGGCAGGCCCTTCAGCTCGCGTGCGGACCAGGTGTCGTAGACCGTCGCCCACGCCGGCTGTGACCCGGTGACCAGGCCGGCCAGGACATGAGCGGCCGCGACACCGTTGGTCATGCCCCACTTGGAGTAGCCGCCGGCGAAGAGCACGTCGTCGCGACCGGGGAAGAGCGCTCCGGCGTAGGGAAGCGAGTGATGGGGTTGGTAGTCCTGCGCCGACCAGGCGTTGACCTCGTCCAGAGGCCCGAAGTGGTCGTGGGTCCAGCTGCGGATCTCGTCGAGGCGGCCGCGGGGGGAGGATGCGCGGCCGGTGACGTGGCCGTTGCCACCGACGAGCAGGAGCGGGTTGCCCTCGGCATCGGTGGCGTCGCGCAAGGACCGCGAGGGCTGGTCGGTCGACAGGAACATCCCGTACGGCGCGGGCGTCTCCGGGCCGGTGCGGAACGCCAAGGTGTAGGAGCGAGCCGGGACGACGCGAGCGAAGTAGCCGCCGCGGTCGAGGATCGGGACGTTGGTGGCGACGACCACGCGGCCGGCGGTGGCGCTGCCCCGGTCGGTCACGATCCTCGACGGTCCGTGACCCTCGACTCCGGTGACGCGAGCACCCTCGACGATCGTGCCGCCCTGCCGCACGACGACGTCGCGCAGGGCCAGCAGGAGCTCGACGGGGTCCACCTGGTGCTGTCCGGGCAGCGACAGAGCACCGCGAGTCGCGTAGGGGAGCGGGACGTCGTCGACCCACGTGGCGTCGAGCCCGGCCTCCAGCGCGTGCTCGAGCTCGCGACGAGCCGAGCGCTCGCCGGCAGCGGTGGCGGCGTAGGTGTAGGCGGTGCGGGTCTGGGTCTCGACATCGTGCTGAGCAGCGAAGTCCACCACCCAGTCCTGGGCGAAGAGGTTGGCGCTGACGTAGTCGCGCAGGACGGAGGTCGAGTGGTGGCGAGCGATCGCGGTGAGCTGCGTGCCCTGGAGCAGGCTCAGCTTGGCGGTGCTGCGTCCGGTCGTGCCGGAGCCGATGCGTCGCGCCTCGATGACCAGCACGCGCAGGCCGACCCCGGTCAGCAGGGCCGCGGTGCTGAGACCGGTGATGCCGGCGCCGACCACCACGACGTCCCACGAACCCTGCACCTCGGTGCGGTCGTGCTCAGCACGCCCGGCGTTGGTCTCGACGGGAATGTCGTGGCGGTCTTGCCACAGGGACTTCAAGGGCATGGGGATTCCTCGACGCGTGGGGTCAGGTGGGTCAGGTGGATCAGACGGGAGGGTCAGGGGAGCCAGGTCAGGGCAGGAGCTTGTCCGGCAGCAGCTGGTGGGTGCCGTCGCACCACGGCTTCTGCGCCGACTTGTTGCAACGACACAGCGCGGTGACCGGTCGGGTGGTGCGGTGCTGGTTGCCGTCGGCGTCCTCGATGACGACGGACCCGCGCACGAGCATCGGTCCGCCCGGGCAGAGCACGATGTCGGGGCGCTCGTCGGTGGCGCTCATGCGGCCTCGCTCTTCTCGGGGAGCAGCCGCTGTGCGGTCCGGGTCTCGAGGTCGAGGCACGAGTACGCACCGAAGAGGATGTCATCGGCCAGGGCGGGCTCGGCCTCGGCCAGCGGCACGCACACCGCGCGCACGGCCAGCTGGTCGTGCACCGAGTCGGCCAGCACGTGCTCGGCGTAGTAGTCGCGCAGCGCCCCGGTGATCCCCACACGCTCGAGGCCTTGCGCCATCCGCTTGGACGGGATCGAGCTGGTCGCCTCGAACGCAGCGAGGTGCCCCAGCGCTGCTCCGCGGAGCCGCCGGTGCAGGCCGAACATCGACAAGGCGTTGTTCTGCTCGAGGACCTCGGTCGAGGCCTCGTCGATGTAGGCGCCGTAGGTGGCGTCGAGCCCCAGCTCGGCCATCCCGAGCTGGAAGAGGCGGTGGTGGAGCCGCTCGGGGCGCCCGGCGCCGTACTCGTCGAACTGGATCTCCATCAGGGCGGCCTTCGGGCCGGCCTCGAGCCGCGGCAGCACCCAGCTGGTGGGGTCGGCCTCCTTGAGGTGGTAGATCGAACGCTCGCGGATCAGCGTCAGGACCTCCTCGTGGGTGGCCCGGTGCTGCACGTGCGCGGCGAGGGAGGGCCCGTCGTGCTCGCGGATCATCGTGAACAGGTCGGCCGCGAGGTCGTCGGTGCGCTCGGGGGCGACGTAGCGCGATCGCAGGTCGCCTTCCAGGTCCTGCTCCAAGGTGGCGCGGACGCTCATCAGTGCCGGCGCCCACTCCCACCGGTCGTCGACACCGTCGAAGCCGCGGTAGTGGAGCTCGTGCAGCGTCCACAGCGTGATCGCCGCATCATCAGGTCCGGACGCGCACGGGACTGCTCCGAGGTCATCGGTCGGCGAACCGCTCAACCGGTCGAGGACGACCTCGCTGAGCGCGCCTCGCGCTGCGGGCAGGCGCATCAGCGTGCTCCCGCCGTGGTCATCGGGTGCAGGTGAGGAAGGGGCATGGCTCCAGGCTTTCGTGCAGGGGTCCCACGCGGTCCCTCCGCGCGGGTGGCCTCGGTCGAGGAGTCAGTCGCGGTGGGCGTTGACGAAGAACATCCGATAGCCGAGGTAGGCCAAGGCAGCGATGATGAGGAGGGCGATGAGGAACTTCATGACCTCACCTTGGCGCGGCGAGCGCTGCTTGACTACACCCGTGCGGACGGAGGGGGCCGGCTGCGGCGCTCAGCGGATGGCGGAGCCGAGCTCGAGGGAGTCGAGCACGACCGGGCGTACGCCGTCGCCCGCGTCGGGGTCGGGAAGCACCCGGTCGGGGTCGACGAGCACGACCTCGACGCCTTCCTCGGAGAGCCGCCGGACGACCTCCAGCAGCATCCGTCGCGCCACGTCGTGCAGCCGGTTGACCCGGCTCAGGTCGATGGCCACCCGGTCGGTGTGGTGGTCCACGGCGCTGATCTGGCGCACGACGGTCTCGGCGCCGGCGAACCGGACGTCGCCCTGGAGCTTGTAGACGGTCACCGGCTCCACGCCGCCGGAGACGTAGGAGCTGCGCATGGCCTCCTGCCCCTCCTGCGCGACGTCCATCATGTGCATGCCCATGTCGTTGGAGAGCCGCTCGAAGACCTCCACGCCCCGCACGCTGGTGCCGTGGCCGTCGAGACGTGGGGAGAACACCGCCACCCCCACCTGGCCGGGCAGGGCGCCGATGATCCCGCCGGAGACGCCGCTCTTGGCGGGGATCCCGACCGAGGTCATCCAGTCGCCGGCGGCGTCGTACATGCCGCAGGTCGTCATCACGCTCAGCACCTGGCGTACGGCGCTGCGCCCCAGGATCGTCTCGCCCGTGCAGGGTTGGATGCCGCCGTTGGCGAACGTCGCCGCCATGAGTGCGAGGTCGCGGCAGCTGACCCGGATCGAGCACTGCCGGGTGTAGCCCCGGACGGCCTCGACCGGGTCGCAGTCGAGCACCCCGGCGGCCTTGAGCAGGTGGGCCATCCCGAGGTTGCGGTGGGCAGTGGCGAGCTCGGAGGTGAAGGCGCTCTCGTCGACCGCGAGCTCGCGCCCGGCGTACCGGCTGAAGGCCTCGAGGACCCGCTCGGAGCGGTGCTCGCCGTCGTCGGCCGCCACCAGGGAGTGGGTGAGGATCGCCCCGGCGTTGATCATCGGGTTCCTCGGCCTGCCGGTGACGGGGTCGAGGGAGATCTCGTTGAACGCCTCGCCCGAGGGCTCCACACCGACTCGCTCCAGCACGCCTTCCGGCCCCAGGTCGGCGAGGGCCAGGGCATAGGTGAACGGCTTCGACATCGACTGGATCGTGAAGTCGACGTCGGCGTCGCCCGCGGTGTAGATGCTCCCGTCGACCGTGGCGATGCAGATGCCGAACGTGTCGGGGTCGGCCGTCGCGAGCTCGGGAATGTAGTCGGCCACGGCGCCGGCGTCAGCGCTGCAGGCCTCGAGGACCTCGAGCAGGTAGTCGGGGATCGGCGAGTGCATCCGACGAGACTACGAGCCGCGCAAGAGCGCGGACCGTCCCGGCCCAACGGGCCGGGCGCTAGGTGCGAACGGGCTGGCCTGTAGGCCGGGTTCTGTCCTGCTCCCGAAGGAGCAAGGGCGACCATCCATCTACGACTGCCGTTGCCGACAGCCTCCAGCGATCTACCCGGACACTCGGGCGAGCAGCCCTCGAACGTGCCCTGTCTGATCTTGCTCCGGGCGGGGTTTGCCGAGCCACGCCGGTCACCCGGCGTGCTGGTGGTCTCTTACTCCACCGTTTCACCCTTACCGCTCCTGTCGTGAGACCGGAGCGGCGGTCTGTTCTCTGTGGCACTGTCCCGCGGGTTGCCCCGGGTGGGTGTTACCCACCGCCCTGCTCTGTGGAGCCCGGACCTTCCTCGGGAGCCTCGGGTCTCCCCTCAGCCCACGCGGTCGCCCGGCCAACCCGTTCGCCCGGTCAGGATAGGGCACCGCGGTCGGGGCCGGCGACAAGACCGCTCACCGGGGCGTCGAAGAAGGCGATGCAGGTGACGCCCCGGTCGGCTCGGAAGCTCGACGTGCTCTGGGGATAGAGGTACACCACCTGCGCGGACTCCGGGCTGTCTCGTAGCGAGGTAGGCATCTGCGCGACGCATCCGCCCTCGGCGAGTCGCTCGACCCCGGCCAGCCCCGGGAACGACCCGTCCTGGAGGTCGAACTCGCCGAAGACCTCGCCACGGTGCGGGCTCGCGCACGGGGTGACGGTGACGGTGGTCAGGAATCCCTCGTCAGCGGTGTCGCGCAGGCAGTCGCCGACGCGCAGGCGGTAGACAGAGACCTGGCCGGTGCTCGTGGCCTCACCCGACACCGACCGGTCGGTGTCGGGCAGGAAACCGCCGCTCAGGAGCGCGCCTCCGAGCAGCGCGACCCACAGCACGGCCACCACGATCGCGGCGATGGCCTTCTTCTTGCCGTGGTTGCGGCCGTCCCGCCCCTTGCGCAGGGTGAGCACGCCGAGCACCGCGCCCACCAACCACACGAATCCGCACGGTAGACAGGCCAGGCCGAGCGCCCACCACGCCATGGCCTGCGATGGCTTCGCCGCCTCCGGCGGCGCGTGGGGCTCGAAACGGCCGTACGACGGCGGCGGCGGGGGCTGGGACGCCGGCGAGCCGGGCGTCGTCTCGTAGGTCACCGCAGGACCCTAGGGGAGGGCGTGCACGGCGCTCTCGCGCCGCGCGGGCGATCAGCGCTTTGACTTGCCCTTCTTGCCGCTCTTCTTGGCGGGCTTGGACTTGGCGGGCTTGGACTTGGACTTGGCGCCCTTGGTCTTCTTGCCGGCCTTGCCCTTCGAGCTCTTGCTCGTGGTCTTCTTCGGCGCGGGGGCGGTCTTCTTGGCGGTCCGCTTGGCTGTGGTCGGCCTCGTGGTCGAGCTCACCGGGGTGGCGTCGGCAGTGACCTCGGCGACCACCGGCGCCGTGCGGCGGTCCTTGGGAGCGGTCGAGGGGGAGTCCTCGACGGTGGTGCTGGCGGTGGGAGCACCGACCGGGTCGGCCACGACGGGAGCGGAACCGGTCAGGCCGCGAGCCAGGACCACACCCCCGAAGACCACGGCGGCGACCATGACGAGGGCGGTGCCGATGGCTGCGCCGCGGCGGCGACGGCGCCGCGTGGCGACGAGCGACGTGGGAGCGGCGGCCTCGTCGGCGGCGGCAGCATCCGCAGCGGCAGCCGTCAGGGGCGCGATCGTCGACGTCGGGTCGAGCAGGTCGACCGCGGGGGCGACGCCGTCGGCCAGCGCGCGCAGGCGCTCGCCCACGTCGTGCGCGGACGGACGGTCCGACGGCGCGAACTGCGTCATCGACGCGATCAGGCTGGACCACCCGGTGGGCAACGACGTGGGGATGAGGGGTGCGCGGGAGAGCCGGGCCAGGGCTGCTTCCACGGGAGGGCCGCCATAGGCGCGCTCACCGGTGAGCGCCTCGAGCAGGACGAGGCCGAGGGCGTAGACGTCGGAGGCCCCGGACACCATCTCGCCCCGGACCTGCTCGGGAGAGAGGTAGGCGGCGGTGCCGATGGTGTGGCCGGTCAGGGTCAACGAGGCGCTTGCCTCGGCGACGCGGGCGACGCCGAAGTCGGTGAGCTTGGCCTGGCCGTCGTCGGTCACCAGCACGTTGGAGGGCTTGACGTCGCGGTGGACGATGCCGTGGTCGTGGGCGTGGGCAAGAGCGTCGGCGACCTGGATCGCGATCTCGGCAAGGGTCGAGGGCTCGGGGGAGTCCTGCATCAGGACGCGCGACATCGTGCGGCCCTCGACGAGCTCGAGAGCCAGCCACGGGCGGCCGTCGTCGACGCCGGAGTCGAGGAGCTGGACGATCGCAGGGTGCTGGAGGCGGCTCAGGAGCTCGGCCTCGCAGGCGAACCGCGCGCTGTCGACATCGCTGACGTCGCGCAACGACTTGATGGCGACCTCTCGGTCGAGCTCGAGGTCTCGTGCTCGAAATACATCCGCCATGCCGCCGCGTCCGATGAGCTCGGAGGGGGCGTAGCGCTTCCCGAAGGGTTGGGATTGTTCGGACATGCCTTGGAACTCTCCCCATGATTGATAGAACTGGCCGACACTCACTGTGCCGTGATCTACCTGGGAAAGACTCACCCGCGGGGGCGAGTGGCTGTGACCGTGCTCACCGGGCTCAGGCGAGCCGGGTGATCTCCACCCCCACGGTCAGCAGCGAGGTGCCGGTGCCGGAGAAGATGCCGCTGATCGGCTTCACGTCGCGATAGTCGCGCCCGAAGCCGAGGGTGATGTAGCGGTCGTCGGGCTCCTCGTCGTTGCAGACGTCGTAGCCGTGCCAGCCGTCGTCCCACCACTCCACCCAGGCATGGGCGGACCCGACCACGGACTGCCCGACGACGGGCTCACGGTCGGGGTGGAAGTACCCCGAGACGTAACGGGCCGGGATCCCGACCGAGCGAAGACCGCCGATCACGAGGTGCACCATGTCCTGGCACACGCCGGCGCGCTGCTGCCAGGCGGTCGAGGCGAGTCCGCCGACCAGGGTGGCACCGGGCACGAACTCCAGCTCGTCGTGCACCAGGGCGCAGAGATCACGCGCGGCCTCGGCAGGGAGCTCGTGGTCGGCGGCCACCTGCTTGGCACGCTGCTCGAAGTCGGGGGTGGGAGCCACGATGTCGGACACGGCGAGGAACTCGGTCCACCGGTCGGAGACCTCGCGCTGCGCCAGCGCCTCCCACGACAACGTGGGAGGTGGCGCCGGGGCCCGGTTGGTCTGCACGGTCGAGGTGGCACTGACCTTCATCGAGTCGTGCGGGTCGACGACCTCGAAGGCGGTGACGTAGGTGCCGAAGTAGTCGCGGTACTCGTAGGTCCACGGCTTCGGGCTCACCTCCACCCGGCTGTGCACGACGATCTGGTCGACCGTGGTGAGCGGGGTCAGCCGGGCCTGGTTGTAGGAGGCGACCGACTTGCCGGCGTAGTCGTAGGTGGTGGTGTGCACCACGCGCAGCTGCATGCTCATTTCTGTGCCTTTCGGGGTCCCCGCGCGGTTGTGGCCGGGGGAGCGAAGCGGAGGAGGGCAGAACCGAGTGGGGTGTTCACTAGTTTCCTCCCATGCCGTGCCAGGCGAGTGCTTCGGCGCCGGCGAAGAACCTGCGGGTGACTGCCTCGGTGGCCAGGGCGCAGGTGCGCTGGAGCCGCTCCATCTCGTTGGGCAGGTCGGCGACCACGTCGGCCAGTGAGCGGTACTCGAGCTCGGCCCGGGTGCGGCCAAGGAGCCGCCGTGCGTCGTTCTGGAAGCCGGCGCGCTGCCCGGAGGACTCCAGGTTGTCGAGACACTGCTCGGCGCGGACGAGCGAGAAGACCACCGAGCGGGGGAAGAGTCGGTCCAGGAGCAGGAACTCCGCCGCCGCCCGCTCGGTCTCCTGACCGCGATAGGTGCGCAGGAAGGCCTCGTAGCCGCCGCACGCCCGCAGGGTGCTGGCCCACTGGGCGTTGGTGCCGGCGGTGATGGAGGTGGTGGCGACCAGGCGCGAGGTCATGTCGGCCCGCTCCACGCAGCGGCCCAGCATCAGGAACTGCCAGCCCTCGTCGCGCGTCATCGTCGCGTCGGCGGTGCCGTTGATGAGCGCGGCCCGCTCACGCACCCACTGGAACACGTGGGGCGTACGCCGGTTGGCGAAGTGGCCGGAGACGATGTCGCGGTGGGTCGTGTTGATGACCTCCCACAGCGGCACGGAGAGCGTCTCGCGTGCGCGCCGTGCGCTCTCGCGAGCGGCACCGATGGCCGAGG
Organism: uncultured Actinomycetota bacterium; assembly: GCA_963760515.1. GTDB lineage: Bacteria > Actinomycetota > Actinomycetes > Propionibacteriales > Nocardioidaceae > Nocardioides. Next base: position 176,282 of record CAVXDL010000010.1, on the reverse strand, counting down.
CCACCGACACCGGCGAGGCGGGGTCGTAGGCCAGGGTGCGCAGCACGTAGGCCAGGTCGAGGTGGTCGGGCGGGTCGTCGACCCCCATGATCGACAGCAGGTCGCGGCAGGTGTCGTCCTCGTCGAGGGTGGCGTCCTCCAGCAGCAGCTGGGTCTGGACGTCGAGGATGCGTGCGGTGTCCTCGGCGCGCTCGACGTAGCGCCCGATCCAGAACATCGACTCGGCGATGCGGCTCAGCACGACAGACCTCCTCGGTGACCGGGCGCGTCGAGGGCGCGGCCCTGTTGTTGCTGCTCGGCCTGCTCCTGCATGGCGGTGAGCGCCGGACCCGCGGGGGCCGGACGACTCGGAGGCAGGTGAGCGGGCTCGGCGGGCTCGGCGGCCGCCGCAGGGGGCTCGACCACCTCGGGCGTCTCGGGTGTCTCGTCGTTGATCGGCTCGGCGTCGTCGGCGTCGACGTCGGCGTCCGCGTCGACCTCGGTCTCGTCCGGTCCGGCAGCGGGCCCGGCGAGCACCCACGTGTCCTTGGACCCGCCGCCGCGCGAGGAGTTCACGATGAGCTCGCCCTTGGCCAGCGCGACCCGGGTCAGCCCGCCCGGCAGCACCCACACCTTGGAGCCGTCGTTGACGGCGAAGGGGCGCAGGTCGACGTGCCGCGGACCCAGCTCGCCGTCCACGAACGTCGGCACCGTCGACAGCTGCACCACCGGCTGGGCGATCCACGAGCGCGGGTCCTCCAGCACCTTGGCCCGCAGCTCGTCGAGCTCGGCCTTCGTGGCGCGGGGGCCGATCACGATGCCCTTGCCGCCGGAGCCGTCGACCGGCTTGAGCACGAGCTCGTCGAGCCGGTCGAGCACCTCCTCGCGGGCCTCGGCGTCGCCCACCCGCCAGGTGTCGACGTTCTTGAGGATCGGCTCCTCGTTGAGGTAGTAGCGGATGATGTCGGGCATGTAGGTGTAGACGAGCTTGTCGTCGGCGACGCCGTTGCCCACGGCGTTGGCCAGGGTGACGTTGCCGGCCCGGGCCGCATCGATCATGCCGGGGCAGCCCAGCATCGAGTCGGCGCGGAAGTGGACCGGGTCGAGGAACTCGTCGTCGACGCGGCGGTAGATCACGTGCACCGGGGCCAGGCCCTGGGTGGTGCGCATCATGACCCGACCCCGTCGGCACTCGAGGTCGCGCCCCTCCACCAGCTCGACGCCCATGGTGCGGGCGAGGAGCGCGTGCTCGAAATAGGCGCCGTTGTAGACGCCGGGGGTCAGCACGACCACGGTCGGGTCGTCGACCCCGGCCGGGGCCGCGGCGCGCAGGGCGGCCAACAGCTTCTGGGGGTAGCCCGCCACCGGCCGGATCCGGTGCTCGGCGACCGTCTCGGGCAGCGCCGAGCTGATCGCGCGCCGGTTGGTCATCACGTAGGAGACCCCCGAGGGCACGCGCACGTTGTCCTCGAGCACCCGGAACTCGCCGAGGTTGTCGCGGATCAGGTCGATGCCCGAGACGTGCACCCGCACGCCGTTGGGCGGACGGACGTTGGCGGCCTCACGGTGGTAGTGCGAGGAGGTGGTGATCACCCGGCGCGGGATGACGCCGTCGTCGAAGACCTCACCGGCGTCGTAGACGTCGGCGAGGAACATCTCGAGGGTCTTGACCCGCTGCTGGACGCCGGCCTCCATCGTCGACCAGGTGTCCATCTCGATGACCCGCGGCAGGATGTCGAGCGGGAAGGCCCGCTCCTCGCCGCCGATGTCGAAGGTGACGCCCTGGTCGAGGTAGCCGGTCTGCAACGCCTCGACACGACTGACGAGCTCGGGGGTCGTCATGGTGTCCAACGAGGAGCGCAGACGTCGGTACGGCGGGCGCAGCGACTCCCCGTCGAACATCTCGTCGTACGCCGGCCCATCGCTGGTGTAGCCCTGGAACATCGCCATGGGCCGACCCTAGTGCCCTCGTGTGACGCGTGGGGTCACCCTCAGGTCGCCGAGATGTCGCCGAGATGTCAGGGGAGGGTCAGGACCTCGGCGCCGGTGGGGGTGACGACCAAGGTGTGCTCGAACTGCGCCGAGCGCTTGCGGTCGCGGGTCACGACCGTCCAGTCGTCGTCCCACATCTCCCACTCGTGGGTGCCGAGGTTGAGCATCGGCTCGATGGTGAAGGTCATCCCGACCTCGATGAGCTCGTCGTGCTCGGGGTCGTCGTAGTGAGGCACGATCAGCCCGGAGTGGAACGCCGTGCCGATGCCGTGGCCGGTGAACTCACGCACGACGCCGTAGCCGTGGCGGCGGGCGTAGGACTCGATGACGCGCCCGATCACGTTGATGCGGCGGCCCGGCTTGACGGCCTTGATGCCGCGGTCGAGCGCCTCGCGGGTCCGCTCGACCAGCAGCCGGGACTCCTCGTCGACGTCGCCGGCGAGGAAGGTGGCGTTGGTGTCGCCGTGGACGCCGTCGAGGAAGGCGGTGATGTCGATGTTGACGATGTCGCCGTCCTCGACGACGCGGCTGTCGGGGATGCCGTGGCAGACCACCTCGTTGACGCTCGAGCACAGCGACTTGGGGAAGCCGCGGTAACCGAGCGTGGAGGGGTAGGCGCCGTGGTCGCAGAGGAACTCGTGCCCGATGCGGTCGAGCTCGTCGGTGGTGATGCCCGGAGCCACCGCTGCACCGACGAGGTCGCGGGCCTGGGCTGCCAGCCGACCGGCGACACGCATCTTGGCGATCGTCTCGTCGTCCTTGACCTCGGGGCCCTCGTAGCGGGCAGGTGCCGGGCGGTCGACGTACTCGGGGCGGACGATGGCTGCGGGGACCGGACGTCGGGGAGACACGGTCGCGGGGAGGACGGGGGTCACGTGCGGAGTGTAGTTTCGCCCCATGGCAGGCAACGAGTTCTGGTACTGCATCAAGCACTCCCGCGTCGAGGGCGAGGACGGCTGTCCCAACAAGGACCGCCTCGGCCCCTACGCCACCGAGACCGAGGCCGCGCACGCCCTGGAGACCGCAGCCGAGCGCACCGAGGAGTGGGACAACGACCCGCGCTGGAACGACACCGAGCTGGAGGACTGAGGCTCGTGGTGGCGTTGTCCCGTCGCCGCGTCGCCCGGCCCCCACGCGAGGGCGGGATCTCGCCGTGGCCCTTCGCCGGCATGTGCCTGATGGCGGCCGCGTTCTTCCTGTACGCCGCCAGCGGGTCGGTCGCGCCCTGGTGGGCGGTCGTGCTGCTGATGCTGGTCTGGACGGCGTTGCTCCTGCTCTGCTTCGCCTGGTGGACCCCCCACCCGCGGCGGCTCGTCGCCGTCGCCGGGTTTGCGATCGCGTTCTGGTTCCTCAGCCTCGTGGGCGGGGCCGTGTTCCTCGACTGGTCGGCCTGACCAGCCACTGCCACTAGTCACGACGGGTGCCGGAACTCCACCGAAAGGGGGGTTTCTCGCCAGGGTCGATGAGGCACCCTTGGGGCGACTCGGAGCCGCGGACGTGACTTCCCCCACCTCGGGCATAGGGAGAAGCAGTTCGCGGTTGTGACCATCCGATCGCCCCTCCACCACGAACACCTCTCACGATCGTCACCGACGAGGTGTCGAGAGCAGCAGTCGCCACCCACGACCCCCTAGCCCGAAGGAACGATGGCCATGACCGCAGTAGCCCACCCCAGCCGCATCGACGTCCTGTCCAGCCGTCTCGAGGAGCTCCGCCGCGAGCGCGAGCACCTGGCCACCGCCACCGTGCGTGCATCCACCGGCGACGTCGCCGACCGCGCCACCGACGTCGAGGCCAGCATCCGGATGTCGCTGCTCGACGAGCGGATCGCCACCCTCGAGCTCGAGATCGCCGACGCCCGGGAGTTCCGCCACATCGACGGCGTCGTCTCGGTCGGCGACTCCGTCGTCCTCGACTTCGGCGACGGCCCGGAGTCGTTCGTGGTCGGCTCGGTCGAGCAGGCTGCGGCCGGCATCGACACCGTGACCCCGAGCAGCCCGCTCGGCCAGGCCATCGTCGGCGCCGAGATCGGCACCACCGTGACCTACTCGCCGCGCAGCGGCCTCAAGCTCACCGCCACGATCCTCGAGGCCAGCTGAACCAGCCCGACCGCGACTAGAACGTGTGGTCGGGGCCGGGGAAGGTCCCGGCCTTGACGTCCGCGTCGTAGTCCTTGGCGGCTTGGAGCAGCACGGCGTGCAGGTCGGCGTACTGCTTGACGAAGCGCGCCATCTTGCCCTGGCGCAGACCGAAGGCGTCCTGCCAGACGAGCACCTGACCGTCGCAGTCGGGGCCGGCGCCGATGCCGATGGTCGGGATCGAGAGCTTCTGGGTGATCTCGCCGGCGGTGTCGCCGGGCACCATCTCCATGACCACCGCGAACGCCCCGGCCTCTTGCACCGCGAGCGCGTCCTCGACGACCCGGCTTCCCGTCTCGCCGCGGCCCTGCACCCGGTAGCCGCCGAGCGCGTGCTCGGACTGGGGCGTGAAACCGATGTGGGCCATCACCGGGATGCCGCCCTGGGCGAGCTTGGTGATCTGCGGGGCCATCTCCACGCCGCCCTCGAGCTTCACGCAGTGGGCGCCGCCCTCCTTCATGAAGCGAGCCGCGGTCAGGTAGGCCTGCTCGGCCGAGGCCTGGTAGCTGCCGAACGGCAGGTCGCCCACGACCAGGGCGCGTCGTACCGAACGGCTCACGGCGCGGGTCAGCGGGATGAGCTCGTCGACGGTCACCGGCAGCGACGTCTCGTTGCCGTAGACGTTGTTGCTGGCGCTGTCGCCGACCAGGAGCACCTCGATGCCGGCCTCGTCGAAGGTCTGCGCGGCGTACTGCTCGTAGGCGGTGAGCATCGAGAACTTCTCGCCGCGCTCCTTCATCTCGCGCAGGTGGTGGGTGCGGACGCGCTTGACCGGCGCGGTCGGGGCTGATGCGGCAGGTCCGGAACCGTAGGGGGCCGTCTCTTCGGGCGTGCTCATCGTCGAGTCTCCGATCGCTGTCCGTCTCGCAGCCGCCTGGTGCGGTCCACGGATCGTGATCAGGTTAGGCCGTCGGCGTTCCTCACCCCGCCCTCTGGGGAGGAAATGATGCACCTGGTGCGTCATTTCCTCCCCGGTCGGCTGCGGAGCAGGCCGGTCCGCACGTCGTCGAGCACCTCGCGCAAGAAGGCGCGGCGGGTCAGCCGAGGCAGCTGGTCGAGCATCTGGGCGAGTCGGGTTGTCGTCGTACGGCGGGACTGGCAGGCATCGGAGATCACCGCGACCGCGGTGTCGTCGCGAGGGGCACGGGCAGCCACGCAGAGCACTGCGTGCTCGAGCCGGGTGCGCGGTGGGCTGAGGTCCCACCTGGCCACCGCCTCGAGGCGGCGGATGCGGCGTACGACGACACCCTCGATCTGTCCGACCCGCCGTTGGTGCGCCACGGCTACCTCGACCCTCGGCGGCAGGCTCGCGACCCGCAGGCCGGAGGCGGCCAACGACCAGGCTCCGCAGAGGACGGACGGCCAGTGCGCGAGGACGGCGGCCCAGGCTCGCTGCCGGTCGGAGAGCGGGCCGTTGTGGTCGACGAACACCCCGTCGTGGACCCTCGTCAGCTCGCGGCGACGCACCAGCCGGGCGAGGTCGTTGCCCGTGCCGCCCCGGTCGACGACCTGTCGGCGCGCGACGACACCGTCCTGGTCGCGCAGGAGGTCGGCGATCGAGTCGAGGTCCACGCCTCGAGGATCCCCATCCGGGGCCGTGCTCGCCACGGGCAGCGCGGCGCCTGTGGAGAAGCCGGCCGACCGGGAGGAAATGATGCACCTGGTGCGTCATTTCCTCCCCAGTCGGCTGCGATCCGGCCTCAGGCGGCCGGCGTACCGGCGATGTTCATCATCCACCGGATGCCGAACTTGTCGGTCACCTGACCGAAGGCGTCGCCCCAGGGGGCCTTCTCCAGCGGCTCGACGATCTCCCCGCCCTCCGCGAGCCCGGCGAACCAGCCGCGAAGGGTCTCGTCGTCGTCGCCGCTGAGGCTCACCGCGCCGTTGTCGGTGCCCTCGCCCATGTCGGCCCCCATCAGCGTGACCCCGTCGTTGACCATCAGGTCGGCGTGCATGACCTGGTCCTGCTGGTCCTCGGGCATGCCCATGCCACCCATGTCGGCGAAGGTCATCACGTTGAGCGTGCCGCCGAAGACGGAGGCGTAGAACTCCATCGCTTCACGGGCGTTGCCGCCGAGCGAGAGGTAGGGATTGAGTCGGGTCGTCATGGGGTGCTCCTCGTGGTCGTCGAGCGGCCCGGTGCGGCACACGGGTTGCCGCCCAGCATGCCCCTGTCGTGGCGCCGGCGCGAGGGGTAGCGCCGGCCTGACAGACTGCGGTCGTGGACTTCTACTCCGCCTACACACACGGCTTCGCCCGGGTCGCGGCCTGCACGCTGCCGGTCGCGATCGCGGACCCGGCCACCAACGCCGCGCGCATCGTCGAGCAGGCCCGCGCCTGCCACGACGACGGTGTGGCGGTGGCGGTCTTCCCCGAGCTGTCGCTGACCGGGTATGCCATCGACGACCTGTTCCTCCAGGACACGCTGCTCGGCGCGGTGACCGAGGCGGTCGACGCCCTGGTGGCGGCGAGCGCCGACCTGCGCACGCTGATCGTGGTGGGTGCGCCGCTGCTGCACGACAACCGGATCTACAACTGTGCGCTGGCCATCCAGGCCGGGCGGCTGCTGGGGGTGGCGCCCAAGGCCTACCTGCCGACCTACCGCGAGTTCTACGAACGCCGCTGGTTCGCGCCGGGTGACGACCGCACCGGAGCCACGGTCTCGACGATCGCCGTGGGCGAGCACGTCGCGCCGTTCGGCACCGACCTGCTCTTCGTGGCCGCGGACCTGCCCGACCTCAAGGTGCACATCGAGATCTGCGAGGACATGTGGGTGCCGGTGCCGCCGAGCGCGGAGGCTGCGCTGGCCGGCGCCTCGATGCTGCTCAACCTGTCGGGCAGCCCGATCACCATCGGCCGCGCCGAGGACCGACGGCTGCTCGTGCGCAGCGCCAGCGCGCGCTGCCAGGCCGCCTACGTCTACGCCGCAGCCGGCGAGGGGGAGTCGACCACCGACCTGAGCTGGGACGGCCAGACGCTCGTCTACGAGTGCGGCGACCTGCTCGCCGAGGGGGAGCGGTTCCCCGAGGGGGCCCGCCGCACGGTGGCCGACGTCGATCTCGACCGCATCCGTCAGGAGCGCATGCGCCAGGGCACGTTCGACGACAACCGTCGTTCCCTGGGAGTCGAGCGCGGGGCCTTCCGCACGATCGAGTTCGTGCTGGACCCACCCAGCGGCGACATCGGCCTGCACCGCGGCCTGCGCCGCTTCCCGTTCGTGCCCGACGACGCGGCCCGACTGGCCCAGGACTGCTACGAGGCCTACAACATCCAGGTCTCGGGCCTGGAGCAGCGCCTGCGCGCCATGTCGACCGACACGTGGCAGCCCAAGGTGATCATCGGGGTCAGCGGTGGGCTCGACTCGACCCACGCCCTGCTGGTAGCGGCCAAGGCCATGGACCGGCTGGGCCGTCCGCGCACCGACATCCACGCCTTCACGATGCCCGGCTTCGCCACCGGCGAGACGACGAAGGACTTCGCGACGCGGCTCGCCACCAGCCTCGGCGTCACCTTCGAGACCCTCGACATCACCACGACGGCCCGACAGATGCTCGACGACCTCGACCACCCCTACTCCGAGGGCGAGCGCGGTGCCGGCGTCTACGACATCACCTTCGAGAACGTCCAGGCCGGACTGCGCACCGACTACCTCTTCCGCCAGGCCAACCACCGCGGCGGCATCGTGCTCGGGACCGGTGACCTCTCCGAGCTCGCGCTGGGCTGGTGCACCTACGGCGTGGGCGACCAGATGTCGCACTACAACGTCAACGGCGGCGTCCCCAAGACCCTCATCCAGTACCTCATCCGCTGGGTCGACGACACCGGCGAGTTCGATGCGCGCGACCAACGAGGTGCTGCGCGAGATCGTCGCCCAGGAGATCACCCCGGAGCTGATCCCCACCGAGGACGGCGCCAAGCCGCAGGCCACCGAGGACACCGTGGGGCCGTATGCGCTGCAGGACTTCACGCTCTACCACGTGCTGCGCCGCGGCCACCGGCCGAGCAAGATCGCGTTCCTGGCGTGGCAGGCCTGGCACGACGCCGACGCAGGCGAGTGGCCGGCCGGCTTCCCCGACGAACGGCGCGCGGCGTACGACCTTGCCGAGATCCGTCGGTGGCTCGAGGTGTTCTGTCGCCGCTTCTTCGCCAGCCAGTTCAAGCGCTCGGCGCTACCGAACGGACCCAAGGTCGTGCCGGGCGGCACCATGTCGCCGCGTGGTGACTGGCGGATGCCCTCCGACGCGAGCCCGGCGGCGTGGCTCGCCGAGCTCGAGCGGGTGCCGCGCGCCTAGGTCGCGGAGGCTCCGGCGGGTCGTGAGTCATCGGGGCGGTTCGTCGCCGACAACATGAGGAGCCGGAACTCGCTGCCCTTGCCCGGCTCGGAGACCAGCGAGATCGCGCCGCGCTGCGCCTCGACGAACTGCTTGACGATGGCCAGCCCGATGCCGGTCCCGGGATAGCTGGCAGCCGACTCCGGCACCCGGTGGAAGCGCAGGAAGACCTTCTCGTGCTGGTCCTCGGCGATGCCGATGCCCTCGTCGCGGACCGCGATGAGACGGCATCGCCGTCGGCCTCGATGCGGATCGAGATCTGGCTGCCCTCGGGGGAGAACTTGGCGGCGTTCGTGAGCAGGTTCTCCAGGACCCGGATGAACGCGGTGCGGTCGGCCAGCACCCACACCGCCTCGGGTGCGACCACGTCGAGGCGGTGGTGCTCCAGCGTCGACCCAGCACGGCGGATCGTCTCGTCGACCAGGTCGAGGACCTGATGCGGCTCGAGGGCGATCTGGAGCTGCCCGCGCTCGAGCCGGGAGTAGTCGAGCAGGTCCTCGATGAGGTGGTCGAGGCGTGTCCCGGCGTGCTGGATCCGTTCGACGTACTCCAGCTTGCGGTCGTTCTCGGCGGTGTCCCAGACGCTCACCAGCACCTCGGAGTAGCCCTTGATCGCCGTCAGCGGGGTGCGCAGCTCGTGGGAGACCGTGGAGAGGAAGTCGGTGCGGATCCGGTCGACCTCGCGGAGCCGGGCGCTGGCCTCTCGCTCACGCTCGTAGGCCAGGGCCTGGGCGGTCTCGGCTCGCTTGCGCTGCGTGACGTCGCGGATGGAGGCCGAGATCGTGAGGCCCTGGTCGGTCTCCAACGGCCCCAGGGAGATCTCCACCGGGAACTCGGTGCCGTCCTTGCGCAGGCCGAGGAGCTCGAGGCCGGCGCCGCCCATCGGTCGTACCTTCGGGTTCACGCCGTAACCGCGCCGGTGGGCCGGGTGCTTGGCGCGGAACCGCGCCGGGATCATCACCTCGACGAGCTGGCCGACGAGCTCGTCGCGGTCGTAGCCGAACAACGCCAGGGTCTGGGCGTTGACCAGCTCGATCCGGCCCTCGTCGTCCAGGATCACCATGGCGTCCGGGGCGGCCTCGACCAACCCGCGGAACCGTGCCTCGGCACGCTTGCGCTCGGTCACGTCCCGGATGGCAGCCGAGACCAGCAGGCCCTCGGCGGTGTCGATCGAGGACAGCGAGATCTCGACCGGGAACTCCGAGCCGTCCCGGCGGCGTGCGACGAGGTCGAGGCCCTGCCCCATCGTGCGGGTCCGTGGCTCCTGGAAGTACCCCTCCCGACGCATCGGGTGCGTGGCACGCAGCGCGTCCGGGACCAGGATCTCGACCAGCTGGCCCACCAGCTCCTCGCGGGGATAGCCGAAGAGCGCCTCGGTCTGCGCGTTGACCAGCACGATGCGACCGGTCGAGTCGACCCCGACGATCGCGTCGGGTGCTGCCTCGAGCAGCCCGCGGAACTTCGCCTCGGCCTGGTTGCGGTCGGTGACGTCGCGGATCGTCGCTGCGAAGGACACCTCGCCGTCGGTGTCGAGCGGGCTGAGCGAGATCTCGACGGGGAACTCCCGCCCGTCGCGGTGGAGTCCGAACAGCTCGTCGTGGCCCGCCCCCATCGGCCGCGGTCGCGGCTGGATCGCGTAGCCGCGCCGATGGTCGGGGTGCGCTGCCCGGTAGCGCTCGGGCACCAGCAGCTCGATGGGCTGTCCGACCAGCTCGCCCCGCGGGTGGCCGAACAGCTGCTCGGTCTGCACGTTGACCAGCTCGATCCGGCCGTGGGCATCGACGATCACGATCGCGTCAGGGGCGTGCTCCACCAGGCTGCGGAAGTGGCTCTCGGTGCGGATCCGCTCGGAGATGTCACGGGAGATCGACGAGGCGGCGACGACCCGTCCGGTCCCGTCCTTGACCGGGGACACCGAGACCGAGACCTGGACCGGTCGGCCGTCCTGCCGCTGGCGCACGGTCTCGTACGGCGGGACGCGCACACCGTGAGCGACGTGGTCGAGGACCTCAGGAGTCTCGTCGACGCGGTCGGGTGGGACCAGCATGGACACCGGCTGGCCCACGGCCGTCTCAGCCGTCCAGCCGTAGAGCTTCTCGGCCCCCTCGTTCCACGACGAGATCACCCCGCCGAGCGTCGCGCCGATCACCGCGTCCTCGGCGTGGTGGACGATCGCGGCCATCTCGGTGGCGCGGTCGCGGTCCTGGTGGGGCAGACGCTCGCGCGCGTCAGAGCGCCGCGTCTCCCGGTGCGTCGGGTCGCGATCTGCGAGCACGCCGCGGACCGCGCCGATCAGCTGAGCGGCGTCGAAGGGCTTGGTGAGGTAGTCGTCGACACCGGCCTCCCAGGCCGCCGCCTGGTCGCGCTCGTGCGTGCGAGCGGTGAGCATCACGACGCGGATGTCGGCGGTGGCCTCCACCTGGCGCAACCGCGTCACCACCTGGAGCCCGTCGAGGTCGGGCAGCATGTAGTCGAGGACCAGCGCCGCCGGACCGGCCTGACGAGCCAGGTCGACGCCGGCGATCCCCGAGGAGGCCTCCAGCACCTCGAAACCGGCCTCTTCGAGGTGCAGCCTGCAGATGATGCGGACGTCGGGGTCGTCGTCGACGACGAGCACCAGCGCGCCTGCCCCACCGCGCTCAACCACGAGCGATCACCGTGCTCTCTGCCATCGTCAGCGGTCTCGTGCAGGTTGCCGGTCGCCCGCCCACAGGACCAACCTACGCGGGCGGGACGATCCCGCACGTCGTTTCACACGCAATCCCCGCTGCTCGCCTCGAGCGCACCCTGACCTGTCAGGACCGGCTCCACGCCCTAGGGTGAGCGCATGGGCAAGCAGGAAGACTTCGTACTCCGCGCTCTCGAGGAGCGTGACGTCCGGTTCGTGCGGCTGTGGTTCACCGACGTGCTCGGCTTCTTGAAGTCGGTGGCGGTGGCCCCGGCTGAGCTCGAGGGTGCGTTCGAGGAGGGCATCGGCTTCGACGGCTCGGCCATCGAGGGCTTCGCGCGGATCCACGAGTCCGACATGCTGGCGCTGCCCGACCCCTCGACGTTCCAGATCCTGCCGTGGCGCCAGGACGGTCCCGCGACTGCTCGGATGTTCTGCGACATCGTGATGCCCGACGGCTCGCCGTCGTACTCCGACCCGCGGTTCGTGCTGAAGCGCACGCTCGGCAAGGCAGCCGAGCAGGGCTTCACCTTCTACACCCACCCCGAGATCGAGTTCTACCTCTTCAAGGACGTCCCCGAGGCCGGGGCCGACCCGATCCCGGTCGACCGCAGCGGCTACTTCGACCACACCGCGCAGTCGATGGGCGCCGACTTCCGCCGCGACGCGATCTCGATGCTCGAGGCGATGGGCATCTCGGTGGAGTTCAGCCACCACGAGGCCGGGCCCGGGCAGCAGGAGATCGACCTGCGCTACGCCGACGCCCTGTCGACCGCCGACAACATCATGACGTTCCGCACCGTGATCCGTGAGGTGGCGCTGAGCCACGGCATCTGGGCCAGCTTCATGCCCAAGCCGTTCACCACCCACCCCGGCTCGGGGATGCACACCCATGTCTCGCTCTTCGAGGGCGACCAGAACGCCTTCTACGAGGCCGGCGCGGAGTACCAGCTCTCCCAGACCGGTCGGCGCTTCATCGCCGGGATCCTGCGGCACGCCCCCGAGATCAGCGTGGTGACCAACCAGTGGGTCAACAGCTACAAGCGGATGATGTTCGGCGGTGAAGCACCGTCCTACGTCTGCTGGGGTCACAACAACCGCTCCGCGATGGTCCGGGTCCCGATGTACAAGCCGCTCAAGGGCGCCTCGACCCGCATCGAGCTGCGGACCGTGGACCCGGCCTGCAACCCCTACCTCGCCTACGCCGCGGTGCTCGCCGCCGGGATGAAGGGGATCGAGGAGGGCTACGAGCTGCCGCGCGAGGCCGAGAACGACGTCTGGGCCCTCAGTGAGCGGGAGCGGAGCAGCCTGGGCATCGAGCCGCTGCCCAAGAGCCTGCAGGAGGCGATCGAGATCGCCGAACGCTCCGAGCTGCTCGCCGAGACCCTGGGGGAGAGCGTCTTCGACTTCTTCCTGCGCAACAAGCGCGCGGAGTGGGACGAGTACCGCGGTCAGGTCTCGGCCTACGAGCGTGACCAGATGCTCCCGGTGATCTGAGCCTCCCGGTGACTGCTGCGCGCGTGCTCGTCGTGGAGCACGAGTCGACCTGTCCGCCCGCGCGATTCGCCGGCTGGCTGGTCGAGGGAGGCTGCGAGCTCGACGTGTGGCGTCCCTACCTCGACGAGACCGTGCCGTCCTTGGAGGGCTGTCACGGACTGCTGGTGCTCGGCGGCTCGATGGACGCGGTCGACCCCGACATCTGGTGGCTGGCGCCGGTGCAGGAGCTGATCCGCGAGGCCGATCGCCGCGACGTGGCCACGCTCGGGATCTGCCTGGGTCATCAGCTCTGTGCGCTGGCCTTCGGTGGCTCGGTGGAGCGCAACCCGCGTGGTCAGACGGTGGGGCTCACCCCGTTGCACGTCACCGATGCCCACGACCTCCTGCTCGGCACCGAAGCCGGCGCCGGGCGCCGCGCACTCTTCTGGAACGACGACGTGGTCACCCACGTGCCGACGCCTGCGGTCGTGCTCTCGCGCAGCGAGCACGGCGACGTGCAGGCGGTCCGGTGGACCGACCGGGTGCGGAGCGTGCAGTGGCACCCCGAGATCGACCTGCCGGTGCTCGAGGGATGGGCGGCCTCGGACGCCGACCGGCACCTCGAGCGGGGGATCGACCAGGAGGCGGTGCTCGCCGAGGTCCGCGACGCCGATGCCGCGTTGGCGGGGGTCGAACGACAGCTCGCCCTCCGCTTCGCCGCGGAGGTCGGGGCCCGGGCGGGGGCGAGATGACCCGCCACGCCACGGACAAGACCACGCTGCTGCGCCTCGGCTTCGAGGACATCGATGCGGCTCGGTCCGGACTGGCCGACCTCGGCGCGGCAGCCGGGCCGTTGGTGGCGCTGATCGGACGCACCGCCGATCCTGACGCCGCGCTGGGGTGCCTGCTCGCCCTGATCGAGGCCGCCTCCGACCCCGAGGAGCTCGTCGCGGCCCTCGTCGACGACGAGGGCACCGCGATGCGCCTGCTCTCGGTGCTGGGGGCGAGCGAGGCGCTGGCCCACCACCTGGTGCGTCATCCCGACCACTGGCACGAGCTCACCGACCCGACCCTGGGCTCCACCCGCCCGGCGGCGTACGGCGTGCGCGACGGCCTCGTGCGGGCGGTCGGGGGAGACCCGCGCTCGGCTGCCCCGGTCGCCACGCTGCCCGACGCCGAGGCGCTCGATGCGCTGCGGGTGGAGTACCGGCGGGTGCTGTTGCGACTGGCATCGCGCGACCTCGCCCACGACCTGGGTGTCGACGACGCCGCCGCGGAGCTCTCCGACCTCGCCGCCGGCACTCTCGACGCGGCGCTGGCCGTGGCCCGGGCTCGGGAGGAGGACTCCGGTCTCGTGCGCCTGGCGGTGATCGCCATGGGCAAGTGCGGCGGTCACGAGCTCAACTACGTCTCGGACGTCGACGTCATCTTCCTCCACGCGGCTACCGACGAGTCGACCGACGAGACCACGGTGACGCGCGTGGCCACCCGGCTGGCCAGCCACCTCATCCGGATCTGCTCCGACCACACCGCCGAGGGGACGATCTGGCCGGTCGATGCCGCCCTGCGCCCCGAGGGCAAGGCCGGCGCGCTCACGCGCACCCTGGTCGGCCACGTCAGCTACTACGAGCGGTGGGCCAAGCCCTGGGAGTTCCAGGCGCTGCTCAAGGCCCGTCCGGTCGCCGGTGACCTCGAGCTCGGTCAGGAGTACGTCGACCAGCTCTCGCCGATGATCTGGACCACCGCCCGGCGCGACGGCTTCGTCGCCGACACCCAGGCGATGCGGCGGCGCGTGATCGACCACATCCCCGCCAAGGAGGCCGAGCGCCAGCTCAAGCTCGGCTCGGGCGGACTGCGCGACGTCGAGTTCGCCGTCCAGCTCCTGCAGCTGGTGCACGGGTGGGCCGACCCGAGCATCCGCGAGCCCGCCACCCTCAGCGCCCTGGCCCGGTTGACCGACGCCGGCTACGTCGGTCGCGAGGACGGCGAGGCCCTCCACGACGCCTACGCCTTCCTGCGCACCCTCGAGCACCGCCTCCAGCTCCACCAGCTGCGCCGTACCCACGTGGTGCCGGAGGCGCCGGCCGACCTGCGGCGCCTCGGGCGGAGCCTGGGGTTCTTCAAGAGCCCCGAGGAGACGCTGGCCAAGGTGTGGGCGCACCACCGTCGCGAGGTGCGGCGGCTGCACGAGAAGCTGTTCTATCGGCCCCTGCTCACCGCGGTCGCCAGGATCCAGACCGGCGAGGTCCGGCTCTCCGCGGAGGCGGCCGGGGAGCGGCTCGCCGCGCTCGGGTACGACGACCCGCGCGCCGCCCTGCGCCACCTGGAGGCCCTGACGACCGGGGTCTCGCGCACCGCGTCGGTCCAGAAGGCTTTGCTCCCCGCGATGCTCAACTGGTTCGCCGAGGGCGCCGACCCCGATGCCGGGCTGTTCGGGTTCCGCCGGATCAGCGAGGCGCTCGGGCGCAGCCCGTGGTACCTGCGGACGCTGCGCGACGAGGGAAAAGCCGCCGAACGGCTGGCGCACCTGCTCTCCACCTCGCGCTACGTCTCAGGGCTGCTCGAGGCCGAGCCCGCCGGCGTCCGGATGCTCGCCGAGGACCTGCTCCCGCTGTCGGTCGAGGCGATGACCGAGGAGATGCGTGCCTCGGCGAGCCGGCAGGACGACGTGGAGAAGGCGGTGCGCGCGGTGCGGGCGGTACGACGGCGCGAGCTGCTGCGCGTCGGCGCTGGAGACGTCCTCGGCCTGATCGACGTGGCCGACGTCGGCGCCACCCTGACGCGGATCACCGACGCCACGTTGGAAGTCAGCCTCGAGGTGGCCGGCCGGTGGGTGCGCGAGCAGAAGGGGCTCGACGAGGCGCCGACCCGGATCGCGGTCGTCGCGATGGGTCGCTACGGCGGCTTCGAGCTGTCCTACGGCAGCGACGCCGACGTGTTGTTCGTCCACCAGCCCGAGGAGGGCGCCGATCCGCACCAGGCCTCGACCTATGCGACGTCGGTGGCCAACGAGCTGCGCCGGCTGCTGGCGCTCCCGGGCGCCGACCAGCCGCTCCAGGTCGATGCCGACCTGCGTCCCGAGGGCAAGCAGGGAGCGCTGGTGCGCACCTTGGACTCCTACGCCGCCTACTACGCGAAGTGGTCGCAGGTCTGGGAGGCCCAGGCGCTGTTGCGCGCCGATGCCGCTGTCGGCGACCCGGGCGTCCGCGAGCGCTTCACGGCCCTGATCGACCCGCTGCGCTATCCCACCGGTGGGCTCAGCGAGGACGACATCATCGAGGTGCGCCGCATCAAGGCCCGCGTCGACACCGAGCGGATGCCCAAGGGCGCTGATCCCCACCTGCACCTGAAGCTGGGTCGTGGCGGGCTCGCCGACGTGGAGTGGACCATCCAGCTGCTCCAGATGCGCTACGCCCACGAGGTGAGCGAGCTCCGCACCCCGCGCACGCTGTCGGCCGTCGACGCTGCCCGTGAGGCCGGCCTGCTCGACGAGCACGACGCCGACGTGCTCGCCACCAGCTGGCGGATGGTGAGCCGGGTGCGCAACGCCGTCACCCTCGCCCGGGGGCGCAGCTCGGAGTCGATTCCCGACGACGTCCGCGAGCGCATCGCCGTGGCGAGCATCCTCGGCTACGACCCCGGCAACACCGAGGAGATGGTCAACGACTACCTGCGCGCCACCCGTCGAGCGCGCGGGGTCGTGGAGCGGGTTTTCTGGGGCTCCACCGCCTGATACCCCGGGCTGTATCGACGCGTCCGAAACCCATGTTTCTGCCGGGTTTGGCTTGCGACTTACTTGAGGATTTCGTGAGCCCTGCCTGATGCCACCACGACAGGATGAAGTTTCGACCGACCGACCGACCGGGGGGTGGGCACAGGATGGGAGACGCCAGCGTGGTGTTTGATGACCAGACGCTGCGTCGACTCATGGAGGACACCGACAGTCGGTCGTTCGTCCTTGATCTCGCACGCACGTACTTGCAGCTGCTGCGACCGCGCGTGCAGCGCATCGCGGTGACGATCGCTGCTGCCGACCTCGAGGCCGCGCTCGACGCGGCCCGCAGCCTCAAGGGCTCCTCGCGGATGACCGGAGCCGTCGAGCTGGCCGAGCTGGCCACCCGGATCCAGCAGGAGCTCGAGAAGGGCGACCTGAAGGCGTCCCTGGAGCACGTCGCGCTGCTGCCCGACGCCGCCGCGCGGGCCGACAAGGAGATCTCCGCCTTCGTCACGGTCACCGCAGCGACCGAGGAGACCACGGCGACCGACGAGACCGAGGAGACGCCTCAGGCGTCCAGCGACTCCATCCGGTAACCGACGCCGCGCACGGTCTTGATGAAGCGTGCGCGACCAGGAGCCTCGCCGAGCTTGCGGCGCAGGTTGCCGATGTGGACCTCGACGAGGTGGGTGTCGCTCGCCCAGTCGGTGCCCCAGACCGAGCGGAGCAGCGCTTCGCGGGTCCAGACCCGTGCGGGCGTGCGCATCAGCTCGGTGAGCAGGTCGAACTCGGTGCGGGTCAGCGACAGCTCGTCGGCGGCGTTGAACGCCCGGCGACCATCGACGTCGACGCGCAGCGAGCCGTGCTCGAGCATCTCGTGGTCGGGCACGGCCGGCGCCGAGGTCAGGGTGCCGTAGCCGCGACGGGGCCGACGGAAGAGCGCGTTGACGCGGGCCTTGAGCTCGCGGACGCTGAAGGGCTTGGACAAGAAGTCGTCCGCGCCGGTCTCCAGACCGATCAGACGGTCGATCTCGTCGTCGCGAGCGGTGATCATGACGACGTAGGCATCGGACAGGTCCCGGATGCGCCGGCACGTCTCGATCCCGTCGATGCCGGGCAGCCCGAGGTCGAGGGTCACCAGGTCGGGATCGAACTCCTTGATCTGTTCGATCGCCAGCAGCCCGGAGTCGACCGCGCGCACGTCGAAGCCCTGGGTGCTCAAGGTGAACTCGATCAGGGAGCGCACGTCGGCATCGTCCTCGACGACCAGCGCGCGGCGTTCCTCGTGTGGCTGTTGTGACACGGGAGGGAGTCTGCCAGAGGCGAGGGACTCTCGCGCGGTTCGGGCCTCGTGCCGCGTGGCGATCCGGGCCCACGCACGTGGATTCTGGACGTCACAGCGACGAAACATGACTGTCATGAGAGCGGACTAGGTTGCGCCTCAGGTGCCGGCACACCCGGTCGGGGCCCGCATGACTCGAGGGAGCCCCAGAACCATGACAGCCAACAACGTCCGCCAGCAGGCCATCGCCGCGGTGGAGTCCTCCACACCGCCGCCGATCAGCTTCGACCCCGGCGAGGAGCCCGGCGAGATCTTCGGCGCCAACGTCTTCAGCCTCACCGCGATGCAGAAGCGGCTGCCCAAGAGCGTCTACCAGTCGGTGCTGTGCACGATCGAGAAGTCCGCCCCGCTCGACCCGGAGGTCGCCGACGCCGTGGCCTCGGCGATGAAGGACTGGGCGCTGGAGAAGGGCGCGACCCACTACGCCCACGTGTTCTACCCGCTGACCGGGCTGACCGCCGAGAAGCACGACAGCTTCCTCGACCCGGTCGGCGACGGCACGGCGTTCGCGTCGTTCTCGGGCAAGACCCTGATCCAGGGCGAGCCGGACGCCTCGAGCTTCCCCAACGGTGGTCTGCGCAACACCTTCGAGGCGCGCGGCTACACCGGGTGGGACGTGATGAGCCCGGCCTACGTGCTGGAGAACCCCAACGGCAACACGCTGTGCATCCCCACGATCTTCATCTCGATGACCGGCGAGGCGCTCGACCACAAGACGCCGGTGCTGCGCTCGCAGCAGGCGATGTCGACCCACGCCCGGCGCGTGCTGGCCCTCTTCGGCCACGACGAGCCCGACAACGTCGTGGCCTACTGCGGACCCGAGCAGGAGTACTTCCTGGTCGACCGCCACTTCTTCCTGGCCCGCCCCGACCTGCTCAACGCCGGCCGCACGCTGTTCGGCGCCAAGCCGCCCAAGGGCCAGGAGTTCGACGACCACTACTTCGGGGCGATCCCCGAGCGGGTCCTCGGCTTCATGATGGACACCGAGCGCGAGCTGTTCAAGCTCGGCATCCCGGCCAAGACCCGCCACAACGAGGTCGCCCCCGGCCAGTTCGAGGTGGCTCCGATGTTCGAGCGGGCCAACGAGGCCTCCGACCACCAGCAGCTGCTGATGACGACCTTCAAGGCCGTGGCCAAGAAGCACGGCATGGAGTGCCTCTTCCACGAGAAGCCCTTCGCCGGCGTCAACGGCTCGGGCAAGCACGTCAACTTCTCCCTCGGCAACGCCGAGCTCGGCAGCCTGCTCGTCCCGGGGGACAACCCTCACGACAACGCGCAGTTCCTCGTCTTCTGCGCCGCGGTGATCCGCGCGGTGCACAAGTACGGCGGCCTGCTGCGGGCCTCGGTCGCCTCGGCGTCCAACGACCACCGTCTCGGGGCCAACGAGGCGCCCCCGGCGATCATCTCGATCTTCCTCGGCGAGCAGCTCGCCGACGTCTTCGACCAGATCGCCAAGGGGGGTGCGACCCGCTCGAAGGACAAGGGCACGCTCACCATCGGCGTCGACACCCTGCCCGACCTCAACAAGGACCCGGGCGACCGCAACCGCACCTCGCCGTTCGCCTTCACCGGCAACCGTTTCGAGTTCCGCGCCCCCGGCTCGCTGCAGACCGTCGCCGGTCCGATGGTCATGATCAACACGATCATGGCCGAGGCGCTCGACCACTGCGCCACCGTGCTGGAGGACGCCGTCGCCGCCGGCACCGACTTCAACGAGGCCGTCCAGACGCTGCTCGCCGACATCGTCTCCGACCACGGAGCGGTGATCTTCAACGGCAACGGCTACTCCGAGGAGTGGCCGATCGAGGCCGAGCAACGTGGCCTGAAGAACCTCCGCACGACGGTGGACGCCCTGCCCGAGCTGATCACGCCCGAGGCCATCGAGCTGTTCTCGACCTACGGCGTCTTCAGCGCCGGAGAGGCCCACAGCCGCTACGAGATCGGTTGCGAGCAGTACATCCTCACGATCGCCGTCGAGGCCAACCTCACCCTCGAGATGGCCACGACGACGGTGCTGCCGGCCGCGGTGCGCTACCAGACCGAGCTCGCCTCGAACGTCGCGGCGCTCAAGGCCGCTGGCGTGGACGCCGACCTGTCGTCGCTCGAGCAGGTCAGCGCGCCCATCGCGGCGCTGCGGGCCGGCCTGGCGACGCTCGCCGACGCGATCGCCCACGAGCACGCGGAGGAGTCGATCGAGGCGGCCACCTACATGCGCGACACCGTGCTGCCGGCGATGACCGTGGTGCGCGAGGCAGCCGACACGCTCGAGGGGATCGTCGCTGACGACCTGTGGTCGCTGCCGACCTACCAGGAGATGCTCTACATCCTGTGATCAGAGCGAGCGCGAAGCCGTCACCCAGCGACGGTCGATGCGCCGCTTGAGCCGGAGCGCGGCGGGCCCCTGCCACCACAGGGGCCCCCACGTGGCCAACGCCGTGCCGGCGCCGAGGTCGATGATCGACAGCACTCGTCGTTGCGGGTCGTACGTCGGCAGCCCGGCGCCGGTGCGGCGCGCGAGGAGGCTCGCGAGCAGGACCGGGCCCTGCCGCACCCCGTGGACACCGATCCGGGGCAGCCGACCGGGCAGGAAGTCGGCGCAGTCGCCGGCGGCGTAAAGATCGTCGTGGTCGACGTGCTGGAGCGTCGCCCGGACCGGGATGCCGGCACGGTCTCCCAGCCCGAGGTCGGCGATGAGCTTCGGCGCCGCCAACCCCGTGGCCAGCACGGCCAGGTCGTGCCGGAGCTCGGTGCCGTCGGCGCACGTGAGGCCGCGCGCCCCCAGGTGGGTCACCGGAGCGCCGGTGCGGAGCTCGACGCCACGCGAGGTGAGCAGGCGTCGAAGACGTCGTCGCGCGCCGCGCGGGAGGTCGGGGCCGAGCAGGGAGCCGCCCTCGACCAGCTGGACGACCTCGACCATGGGGAGCGCAGCCAGGTGGGCGGCCAGCTCGATGCCGCTCGCCCCGGCGCCCACGACGCTGACCCGGGCCGCAGGAGTGCTGCGCAGACGCTCCTGGAGGCCGAGCAGGCCGTCGAGCGGCTTGACCCGGACGACGGCGTCCTCGACGCTCATCGCGTCGGGGTCGACGACGCTGCCGATGTTGAACGAGACCACGTCGTAGCCCAGCTCGCAGCCGTCGTCGGTGCGCGCGACACGTGCCTCCTGGTCGAGCGCGACCAGCCGGCCGGCCTCGTAGGTGACGCCGGCCGAGGCAGCCAGGGCCGCGACGTCGATGCTGCCCTCGGACTCCGGAAGGTCACCGGTCGCGGTAGCGGAGGCCACGCCGCTGTAGCGGAAGACCGGAGGCGCCAGGAGCGTCACCAGGTAGCCGGCATCGTGCAGGGCCCGCGACTGCCGCAGCAGGTGCAGGTGGGTGTGGCCGGCGCCGACCAGCAGCAGTCGTGGCCGAGGGGCGCTCATGACCCCATCCTCGCGGTCGGTGTCAGCGGCGTGGGTCGTGGGTCGTACGGCGGGTCAGCGCAGCCAGGGCGGGGTCATCCGTCGCCGACGAAGGCGCAGGGCGACCAGCAGCCCGGCCACGACGAGGAGCATGCCTCCCAGGGCTGCCAGGGCGTACGGACCCATCTCCGAGCCGCGGGAGGCAGGCACCGCCTCCGACTCATCGGGCCCGGCACTCGGCGGGACCACTGCGTCGGGGTCCGGGGTCGGATCGGTGGTGGACGCGCCGGCGGGCGGAGGCAGCGCCGGTCCGAGGTCGACCCGGCTCACGGACAGGAGACGCTGCAACGACTCGGCCAGCGCCGGAGGGCGAGCGATCTGCCATGACACCCGCGCGCCGATCTCGGGCTCGAGCCGCGACTGCTCCAGCCACAGCACACCGTCGAGGAGCGGCCTCGACGCAGCGGCCTCGACGACCTGACGGAGCCAGGCACGCTTCATCGTGCCCTCGTCGGCACCCTCGCGGGTGGGGTTGTACATCGCGGCCGTGACCAGCAGGAAGGGCTGCTTGCGCTGCCCGGCGAAGCGCACGTAGAAGGTCTTGCGGCGCACGTCGTCGCCGTACCCGAGTCGCTCCTTGAGACGGCCGTCGAGCTCGTTGTTGCTCGGGACCGTGTTGGCCCCGAAACGCGGCGCTGCGCCGTAGCGCAGCATCGTCAGGCCGACCCAGTCGACGGCCCGGTCTCCGGGGTAGTAGGGAGCGTAGGGGTCGTCACGCTGCGTCACGGCGCCGTCGCCGTCGGTGTCGAGGTAGGGCAGGTTGCGCTTGTCGACCGGTGGGGCGGCATCGCCGATGGTGGTGGACGAGTTGAGTGGAGCCGTGAAGGGGTAGCCCGCTCCGTAGGCAGGGGTCCAGACCATCACCGCGCGATCGGTGGCGTCGTGGACCGCGTCCGCGAGTGCCCGGAAGGTCTGGATGTAGGTGCGCGGACGACGACCCCACGTCGTCCAGGAGCCGTTCATCTCCGGGGCGTAGCGCACGAGGAAGTAGCTGCCGTCGCGGTCGACGGCGGCGGCGAGCTCCGAGGCCAGCTTCTCGGCGTCGGGCTCCCTGAGCCGGGGCATGCGGGTGGGCTGGACCGTCAGCACGGCCACGGCGCGCGCCTGCGCCGTCTGCGCGGACAGCTCGGCCAGGGCGAGCTCGCCCTCGTCGGTCAGGGGGTAGTCGATCGCCCGGTTGAAGAGCGACACGTCGGTGCCGAGTCGTTCGACGTAGTCGGCAGGGCTGTCGGTCTCCCAGTCGAGGTCGGGTCCGAACCACGACGTCCCGCGGGCAGGCGTCGGGACCTCGTCGGCGGCGGCCATCGGCGAGGGCACCACCGCCAGACCGACGAGGAGGCCAGGGAGGCAGTCAGCCGGACGGAGAGAGATCGCACCGGAGGTTCCAGACGTTGCGGCCCGCGTCGCGGGAGAAGGAGAGGTCGGTCAGGGAGGCGATCGCCATCGCGAGCCCGCGGCCCGACTCGAGGTCGTCGTCGGGCATGTTGACCGTGCTCAGGTCGATCTGGGCAGGAAGTCCGTTGTCGGAGAGCCGCCCGACGACAGCCTGAGGTGTCACGGCCAGCACGATCAGCACGCGACGCTCGAGATCGGGGTCCACCGGACCGGCGGTCGCGTCCGCGGCATAGGCGTGCTCGACGATGTTGGCGACGATCTCGATCAGCGCGGTCTCGAAGCGAGCCTGGACCGACGCCGGGACGAGCGGATGAGCGACCCACAGCTGGGCGACGAGGTCGTGGGCGAGCTCGATCGCCGCGTCCGAGGCCGCCACCGACAGCTCGAGCCGGTCGGCGACCGTCCCAGGGTCGGGCTCAGTCATCGAACGCCGTGTCGACGTCATCGCGCGGACGCAGGACCTTGCTGAGGTTGGTCAGGTCGAGGACGGTCATCACCGACGCGGTGGGCCGGGCGATGCGCAGGTCGCCGCCGCGCTGGCGGGTGCTCTTGACCCCGCCGATCAGGGCCCCGAGACCGGAGGAGTCGATGAACGTGGTGTCGGCGAGGTCCACCACGATGCGATGGGTCCCGCCGTCGACCAGCTCGCCGAGAGCAGCCTTGAGCTGACGGGCCGCCACCATGTTGAGCCGACCCTCGGGTCGGACGACGCCGAACCCGTCGCGCTGCTCGACGTGGATGTTGGTCACGATGCCTCCTGCGCGAACCCGCGGTAGCGGGCGGCCTTGATGATGATCCAGAACACGGCCAGGTCGAACGCGACCCAGGCCAGGTTGAGCAATGTACCGAGGGTCGAGGCGTGACCGAGGCTCAGGCGTGCGATTCCGATGACGCCGGCCACCACCAGGGCGCCCATCGCGAAGAGCTGCGGCTTCACGAGGTGCCACTCCGGGCCGCCCACGTCGGGCCGTTCCTTGGGGGTGACCGCGAAGTCGAGCGGTCGGCCGAGCACCACGTTGCCGAAGGCGGAGGTGAAGGCGCGGATCCAGGTGGGGAACAGCGCCATGGAGTACTGCAGGCCGCGCCAGGTCTTGCGGCCGTCGGCCACGACGAAGAACAACAGCTGGTTGATGACGAAGAACGGCAGGAACCGGATGAAGAACTCGGTGCTCAGCGCCTGGACCGGGAGGATCCCGAAGAGCAGGAAGATCACCGGCGCCGTGAGGTAGATGACGGCGGTGAACCCGGAGAAGTAGCTCCACATCGTGGAGAAGTACATGAGCCGCTGGCCCCAGGTGAGCCGCTTCTGGGTCAGCGGGTTCTCCCGCATCAGGACCTGCATCGTCCCCTGTGCCCAGCGCAGCCGCTGGGTCAGCATGGTCTTGAGGTCCTCGGGCGCCAGCCCGAGGGCCAGCGTCTCGTCGTGGTAGGCCGACTTCCAGCCGAGCCCGTGCATCCGCATGCAGGTGGCCATGTCCTCGGTGACCGAGATCGTGGCCATCGGCATCACTGCCTGGGCCTCGCCGAAACGATCGACGTTGACCTGGTCGAGCATCGCCTGCACCGACTCGATCGCACCGAGGGGCGACCAGTCCCGGGAGGCCAGGCGGTCGAGGAGCAGGGTGTCGGACAGGGCGTCCTCGGGACCGGTCGCGGCGTTCTCGAGCTCGGCGATCGCCTGGAGGTCGGCCTGCATCGCGGTCACGTCGGCGGCAACCAGACCGCGGCGGATCTGCTCGACCTGCTCCTGGAAGTCATAGGTCACGTCGAAGATCGCCTCGCCGGCGACCAGCCGGGCTCGCGCGCCTTGGATGGCCGTGCGGACATCGGTCAGCGCCGCCCGCATCGACTCCTCCTCGTGCGGGGTGCGACGCAGGGCCTTCTTGACCACGGACTCGCCGAGGTAGAGCGTGCGCCACACGGTGCGTGCCATCTCGTCGGCGTAGCCCCGCACACCGATCTGCATCAGGGCATCTCTGCGCAGCACGGCGTTGGAGCCACAGAAGAAGGCGGCGTTCCACCCGTCCTTGCCCATCTGGATCGGACCGTAGAAGAGCGGTGCCTGGCTGCCCAGCGGGTCGTCGTCAGGGACGTTGACGAAGACCTGCGGCGTCTGCACCAGGCCCATGCGCTCGTCGCGGAAGTAGCCCAGGGTGCGGTCGAGGATCGCGGGGTCGGCCACCTGGTCGGCATCCAGCACCAGCAGGAACTCCCCGTCGGTCTGCTCGAGCGCGTTGTTGAGGTTGCCGGCCTTGGCATGCCGGGGCATCTGGTCCCAGTCGGCCGACCGGGTGATCCAGCCGATGCCGGCAGCCTCGGCCGCGGCCTTCATCTCGGGGCGGTTGCCGTCGTCGAGGATCCAGGTCCGGTGCGGGTAGGTGATCGCGAGCGCGGCCCGGGCGCTGGTCATCACCAGCTCGATCGGCTCGTTGTAGGTCGTGATGAACACATCGACGGTCAGGCCGGGCTCCGGCGCGGGCGGTTCGCCGCGCTCCTCGAGGCGCCAGACGGTCAGCCCGAAGAGCAACGCGTCGATGAGGCTGTAGGTCTCGGCGAGCACCAACGGGACCGCCAGCCACCAGGCGTCCCAGTTGACCGAGACCAGCCAGCGCCAACCGATGTAGTTGACGCCGAGCACGGCGGAGACCAGGACGATGGTCCGGATCAGCAGCAGGCGGCGGTTCACCGGGTCGTGGCCCGGCGGTGGATCACGACTGCGGTGACGTCGTCCAGCACGGTCTGCTCGCGGGCCAGGCGCTCGATCGCAGACAGCAGGTCGTGGGGCACGGGGTGTGCTCGCACCAGCTCGGCGACCTCGAACCACCACTGGGCGGGGTCCTCGATGAGGTCGAGCAGCCCGTCGCTGAACAGCAGCAGCGTGTCGCCCGACGCCATGGTGGTCTGGTGCTCGGACCAGTGGTCGTCGGCCCAGATGCCGAAGGGGGAGTCGGAGCCGGAGAGCGGGATCGCCTCGCCGCCGGCGCGGACCAGCAGCGCGAGCCCGCTGCCGGCGTCGACGTACCTCACCCACCCGTCGTCGAGGTCGATGACCATCTCGCTGAGGGTCACGAACGACTCCGCACGCTCCAGGTCCTCGTGGAGCGAGCGGGCGACCTGGGTGGCGCTGACGCCGAGGTCGACGCCGGCACAGATGGCCGGGTAGGCCCCGCGCAGGGCTGAACGGACGCCGGCGCCGACCAGGGCGGCTGCGGTGCCCTTGCCCATCACGTCGCCCAGCGCGACGTGGGCGACGTCGTCGATGACGCCGTAGTCGAAGAAGTCGCCGCCGACGGCGAGGGAGGGGCGGCAGAGCCCCTGGATCTCCCAGTCGTCCTGGCGGATCGGCGCGTCGGGCAGCATCGAGGTCTGCACCCGCGTCGCCTGGGTCATCTCGGTCGAGGCGACCAGCTCCTGCTGCGCCCAGGTCGCGATGTCGTCGAACGCCGCGCGCATCTCCGGCGACAACGCGCGGGGGCGGGTGTCGAAGAGCGCCAGCGTGCCGACCACGTTGCCCTGAGGGTCGACGAGCGGGCGTCCGGCGTAGAACCGGATCCCGAAGGCGCTCCTGATGGGGTGGCCCTCGAGCTCCGGGTGGTCCGCGAGGTCCTCGATCACGACGGTCTCGCCCAGGTGGGTCCGCGTGCAGAGCACCATCTCCCGTCCCATCGAGCGCCGGGCGAGGCCGAACTGACCGGGGAAGAGCGCGACGTCACCGTCGACCACGGTGATCGTGGAGATCGGCACGTCGAAGAGGTGGTGAGCCAGTCGGGTGATCCGGTCGAAGCGCTCCTCGGGGACGTCTACTTGGAGCCCGAGGCTCTCGACGGCGCGCTGCCGTCGTTCTTCGGTGATGACCGGGGAGTGGTCGATGATCGTCACCATGACGTCGTACCCACCGCGTCGCCGGTCTAGAACTGCCCGATCGGGTGCCGTTGGATAGCCCGGATGACCAGGTGCGGGCAGCCGACCGACGGCGTGGGCTCTCGCTAGGGTGGCCCCAGGCGTCGGTCGGGCGCCACGCTCCACGTCGAGAGGTTCAACCGTGCGCCAGACCCGGGTCCTGGTCG
Source organism: uncultured Actinomycetota bacterium (assembly GCA_963760515.1). Classification (GTDB taxonomy): domain Bacteria; phylum Actinomycetota; class Actinomycetes; order Propionibacteriales; family Nocardioidaceae; genus Nocardioides. Next base: position 149,722 of record CAVXDL010000010.1, on the reverse strand, counting down.
TCGAGGACGATCCCGACACCAGCGACCTCCTGGTCAAGATCCTCCAGGCGGCGGGCCACGAGGTCACCTCCACCGCGAGCGGTATCGACGCCCTCGCGTTGGCGCGGGCGCTGAAGCCCGACCTGGTGACCCTCGACCTGAGCCTGCCCGACGCGGACGGCACCGACGTGTGCCGAGAGCTGCGGGAGTTCAGCGACGCCTACGTCATGATGGTGACCGCGCGCGACGACCAGGTCGATCGGCTGATCGGACTGCACCTCGGGGCCGACGACTACCTCGTCAAGCCGATCTCGCCGCTGGAGCTGCGAGCGCGCAGCGAGGCGCTGCTGCGTCGGCCTCGGGCGGCCCGCGAACCCGAGGTCGCGATCGACGCCGGAGGCGGACTGCTGCTGTCACCCTCCGCCCACGCCGCGACGCTGAGCGGGGTCCCGTTGCCGCTGACCTCGGCCGAGGTGGACCTCCTGTGCGTCCTGTCGCGGACACCTCGCCGGGCCTGGACCCGCGACGAGCTGGGCACCGAGGTCTGGGGAGCCGGGTTCAGCCAGTCCGACTACCTCGTCGACATCCACGTGGGCAGCGTGCGCCGCAAGCTGCGGCGCTCGGGCTCCGCCCGTGAGTGGATCGCGACGATCGACGGCCAGGCCTACGAGCTCGTGCCGGACCGCGACACCCCGGCCCCCACGTCCTAGCTGGACGTCACACTGGTCCCGGCGCCCGCGCGGCGTACCGGCTCAGGGGCGGGCCAGCACCCGGACCGCCTCGTCCGTGGTGGCGGCGACCCCCAAGTAGCCGACGACCCGCTCGACGACAGCGGCCTCGAGCGGCAGGAGGCCGCGGGCGCCCGCGGCGTCGGGGGCAAGACCCAGGTCGAGGTCGGCATGGCCGGTCATGATCGAGAGGTTGAACGAGAACCGCTCCCGCGCCTCCGGGTGCCGGAGCCGGGTGCGGGTGGCTGCCCCGATGCGTCGGCGCCCCTGCTCCTCGCAGATCGCGTCGAGGGCTGCCACCAGGGTCTCCCCGTCGTGGTGGTCGAGGTCGGCCCAGACCTGCTGCATCGTGCCGACCTCGGAGAGCAGCATCGCCGCGGTCTTCTCGCCGATGCCGGCGACCCCCGGCAGGTTGTCGCTGGCATCGCCGCGCAGGGCGGCGTACTCGAGGTACTGGTCGGCGCCGACGCCGTAGAGCGCGCGCAGGCGGTCGGAGTTGAGGAGTGGCGACCCGCTGATGCCGCCGGGGATGAGTCGGAGCACCTCGGTGCTCGGGCCGATGTGGGCAAAGGCGTCCCGGTCGGAGGTCACGATGACGCAACGCCAGCCCTGGGCCTCGGCCCATGCCGCGGCGGAGGCGCTGACGTCGTCGGCCTCGAGCCCCTCCGGGGTCACGGTGAGCAGTCCGAGGGCGTCGAGGAGCGGTTGCGCTCGCTCGAGCTGGTCGACCAGGGCGGGCTCCTTCTCGGCGCGCCCGGCCTTGTAGGCGGGATAGCCCTGCGCGCGCAGCGAGCTGAGGCGGTCGTCGAACCCGCACACCACGGCGGCCGGCGAGAACGCCTCGATCGTCTCCACGATCTGGCGCACCATGCCGTGCAGCGCCCACGCCGGGCGGCCACCGCGGTCCAGCAGCCCGGAGTCGGCGCGGGCGTGATAGCTGCGGTGGAGCAGCGAGGGCGCGTCGATGGCGAGCAGCAGGCGAGGCTCGGGGGACTGCGGGAGGTCGATCGACATGACGGGAGCGACCCTACGCAGGAACGGGCCGTTCGGGGTCGTTCGGGCTTGGCGCAGACCCTTGTCGCCAGCTCGGTAAAGGCCGATGCTGGTCTCATGGACACGATCAAGGTCGCGGCTCAGCGCCTCATGCTCGGGGCGTTCGGCAGCACAACTCGGGTCGTCGTGACCGTGGTGACCCTGGCCGTCGTGGTGCCGCTGGCGCTGGGCGCAGCGGTGACGATGGTGCTGTGGATCCTCGTCGGGGCCGCGCTCGTCCTGGGCGGCGAGGCATCGTTCCGGCCGCGGCGTGCCGAGCCGGCGTCCGAGGAGCTGGAGACGACAGCGTCCGGCTCGAGCGACACCAGCTGCGACAACCTGGTGCTCCAGCTGCACGTGGCTCGTCACGTCGCGGTGGAGAGCCGGGTCGGATCTCACCTCGGATCGATGAACGAGGCGAACCTGACGATGGAGCGGGTCTTCTGGGAGCTGCGGCGACGCCAGCGCGAACGCCACTGCGACCTGTGCCAGAACCTCAGCCCCTCGTTCCTCTACACCTCGTGGCCGTGAGTGGCAGGCGTCGGCGGGGCTGCGAAGGGCAGTAGCGGCTTGAGACGGGCACCCAGGGGCAGTGTCGAGATCACCACGAGCGCCAGGAACCCGCTGATCATCTTGTCGCCGACCGAGGTGAGCAGGTTGGAGAAGCCCACCGCGACCGCGAGGGTGTGCGTCATCTCGAAGAACGTCGCGGTCAGCGTGTCCTGCTCGTGGCCGGCCGACCCGCCGAAGACGAGCACCAGCACGGGCACCGCGATGAGGGTGCAGACCAGCGCCACCAGCACGTTGAGGGAGAAGAAGCGGCCCAGGCTCCGCCCTAAGCCCCACCGACGCACGCCGTAGCCCCACACGAGGGCCCCTGCGATGTTGACCACCGCGAAGGGGAGCGAGATCGCAGCCGACCATGATCGTCCCCAGGGCGTTGGTCCCGACACCGACGAGGGCTCCGCGCCAGGGACCGAGCGCGATCGCGGCGATCGCGGTGCCGGTCATGTCGAGGTAGACCGGCAGCTGGAGGAACTCCACGACGAGGATGCCGAGGAAGTTCAGGGCCAGGCACGCAGTCATCAAGATCACGGCGGTGCGGACGCGCAGCGGCGCAGGCGTTGGGTCCGCTGTCGCGGGAGCAGGAGCAGGAACAACCGGCTCGACAGCCCCGGGCGGGGTGGGAGCGGGTTCCGCCGCTTCGCGGGTGACCCAGCGCTCGATCTCGTCGTCAGGCACCTCGAGCGCTCGGGCGATCTCTCGCACCAGGTGGAGGTTCACCCGGGTCCGGCCGGTGCGGAAGGCGTCGTAGACGGTGGTTCGACCGACGCGAGCAGCGGCCGGTGAGACGCCGTCCTGCTCGCGGCGTCGGCTGATCCGCGTCGAGATCTCGGTGAACGAGGGATCGCCGGCAGCCTGACGCCAGCGCTGGAGCTGTTCGGCGAGGAAGTCCCAGGAGCCCCGTGAGGCTGACTCCGGGAGCTGGTCGTCGAGGGTCACGCGTCCACCTGTTTCGTTAAATTCTTTACCTTGTACCGCAGCTACGGTATCCCGGAGATCGGCGATGCGTCCGCATCTTGCATTTACCTGCAATGCTGCCCCGACGACCACGAGGGAGCCGAGAATGAGTCGCGCAGCCGATCGCCACGACCTGATCCGGGTGCGGGGGGCTCGAGCCAACAACCTGCGTGAGGTCGACGTCGAGCTCCCCAAGCGCCGACTCACCGTCTTCACCGGGGTGTCCGGATCGGGCAAGAGCTCGCTGGTGTTCGGCACGATCGCGGCGGAGTCGCAGCGGCTGATCAACGAGACCTACAGCGCGTTCGTCCAGGGGTTCATGCCCTCGGCGTCGCGACCCGACGTGGACCTGATGGACGGGTTGACGACCGCGATCATCGTCGACCAGGAGCGGCTGGGGGCCAACCCGCGCTCCACGGTCGGCACCGCCACCGATGCCCAGGCGTTGCTCCGCATCCTGTTCAGCAGGCTGGGCGAGCCGTTCGTCGGCCCGCCGACGGCGTTCGCCTTCAACGTCCCCACCCGCACCGCCAGCGGGTCGATGAGCGTCGACAAGGGCCGTGGGTCGCGGGTCGAGGTGCGCCAGGCGGTCTACCACGGCGGGATGTGCTCGCGCTGCGAAGGCACCGGCGCGGTCACCGACTTCGACCGGACCGCGCTCTACGACGACACCCTCTCGCTGCGCGAGGGCGCCCTCACGATCCCCGGTTACAGCATGGAGGGGTGGTACGGGCGCATCTTCGCGGGCTGCGGCTACTTCGACATGGACAAGCCGATTGCAGAGTTCAGCAAGCGAGAGCTCGAGGACCTGCTCTACCGCGAGCCGACCAAGCTGAAGGTCGACGGGGTCAACCTGACGTTCGAGGGGGTGATCCCCAAGATCCAGAAGTCGATGCTCAGCAAGGACGTCGACGCGATGCAGCCCCACATCCGCGCCTTCGTCGAGCGCGCGGTGACCTTCACCACCTGCCCGGACTGCTCGGGGACCCGGCTCAACGAGCGGGCACGGTCGGCCAGGATCGGCGACAAGAACATCGCCGATCTCAGCGCGATGCAGATCAGCGACCTGGCGGCGTGGATGGCGGCGCTCGAGGCCCCGTCGGTGGCACCGCTGGTGAACGCCCTGACCGAGATCCTCGACTCCTTCGTCGAGATCGGGCTCGGCTACCTCTCGCTCGACCGGCCCTCGGGGAGCCTGTCCGGGGGCGAGGCCCAACGCACCAAGATGATCCGGCACCTCGGCTCCGCGCTCACCGACGTCACCTACGTCTTCGACGAGCCCACGATCGGCCTGCACCCCCACGACATCGAGCGGATGAATGCTCTGTTGCTGCAGCTGCGCGACAAGGGCAACACCGTGCTGGTCGTCGAGCACAAGCCCGAGACGATCGCGATCGCCGACCACGTGGTCGACCTCGGTCCCGGAGCCGGCGCGGAGGGCGGCACCATCTGTTTCGAGGGCACCGTGGCCGGCCTGCTCGCCAGCGACACCGTGACGGGCCGCCACCTCGAGGACCGAGCCACGCTCAAGTCCGAGGTACGCCGGCCCACGGGCGTCGTGGAGGTCCGCGGCGCGTCCCTGCACAACCTCCAGGACGTCGACGTCGACCTCCCACTGGGGGTGCTGTGCGTGGTCACCGGCGTCGCCGGCTCGGGGAAGAGCTCGCTGATCGGCGGCTCGGTCGCCGGGCGTGAGGGCGTGGTGGTGGTCGACCAGTCGGCCATCAAGGGCTCGCGGCGCAGCAACCCCGCGACGTACACGGGCCTGCTCGAGCCGATCCGGAAGGCCTTCGCCAAGGCCAACAAGGTCAAGGCGGCACTGTTCAGCTCCAACTCCGAGGGCGCCTGCCCTGCGTGCAACGGAGCGGGGGTCATCTACACCGAGCTGGGCGTCATGGCCACGGTGGAGTCGACCTGCGAGGAGTGCGAGGGCAAGCGGTTCCAGGCGGCGGTGCTCGACTACACCTACGACGGCCTCGACATCAGCGAGGTGCTCGCCCTGTCGGTCACCGAGGCCCGCCGGTTCTTCGGCGCCGGCAAGGTCGTCCTCCCCGCCGTGATGACGATCCTCGACCGGCTCGCCGACGTCGGGCTCGGCTACCTCGTGCTCGGACAACCGCTCACGACCCTGTCCGGGGGAGAACGGCAGCGGCTCAAGCTGGCCACGCGCCTGGGGGAGAAGGGCTCGATCTACGTCCTGGACGAGCCGACCACCGGGCTCCACCTGGCTGACGTCGAGCAGCTGCTGACGCTGCTCGACCGGCTGGTGGACGACGGCCTGTCGCTCATCGTCGTCGAGCACCACCAGGCGGTCATGGCGCACGCCGACTGGATCGTCGACCTCGGCCCCGGGGCCGGGCACGACGGCGGCCGGATCGTCTTCGAGGGTCCACCGGCCGATCTGGTCGCCGCGCGATCCACGCTGACCGGCGAGCATCTGGCGGCCTACGTCGGCAAGTGAGCGTCGATGCTCTAGATTCCCCACGTGAGTGCCCAGGCCCCGTCGACCGTCATCCTGATCCGCGCAGAGCGGTTCATCCCCAACCCCTCCACGGCTGCCGACAACGCGTTCCAGCGTGCGGTGCCGCCCGGACAGTCCGACGACGACACGTCGGCGCGGGCCCTCGCCGAGATGGACAGCGTGGCCCAGGCCCTGCGCGACGCCGGGGTCAAGGTCCTGGTCTTCGCCGACCCCGACCACACCCGTCCGGACAGCGTGTTCCCCAACAACTGGCTCTCCACCCACGCCGGTGGCCACATCGCGGTCTACCCGATGTATGCCTCCAACCGTCGCCACGAGCGGCGATCCGACGTCCTGGAGCTGCTCAAGTCGCACTACCGGGTGCAGACGATCGTGGACTACTCCGGTCTCGAGCCCGACGGCATCTTCCTCGAGGGCACCGGCGCGATGGTGCTCGACCACATCTCCCGCGTGGCCTACCTCGCGCGCAGCCACCGGGCCGACACCCACGTGCTGGAGCGGTTCTGCACCGACTTCGGCTACGAGCCGATGGCCTTCGACGCGGTCGACTCCGCGGGGGTGCGGGTCTACCACACCAACGTCATCGCCTGCATCGGCACCGACGTCGCGATGATCGCCCTGGACATGATCCCTGACGAACGGCGTCGTGCCGAGGTGCGCGAGCGGCTCTCGGTCACCGGCCGCACGATCGTGGAGCTGACCGAGGACCAGATCCGTGAGTTCGCGGGCAACGCCGTGGAGCTGTGCGGTCGTACGCCGGAAGGTCGGCGCCGCTACATCATGGTGATGTCGGCACGGGCCCGGCGCAGCCTGCGCCCCGAGCAGGTCGCGGCGATCGAGGAGTCCTGCGAGATCGTGGCCATCGACATCCCCACCATCGAGCTGGCCGGCGGGTCGGTGCGCTGCATGATCGCCGGCGTCCACCTCGACCGGCGGCCGGCCACCGACGGCGAGCCGAGTGCCGCGGTCGAGGCGATCGACCAGAACCCGCACACCGCTGACGGTCAGGACCTTGCACGACACCCCCACGACCACCAGGGTCACGAGGACCGGCAGGCCGGCGTGTCACCCGCGTGAGCGTCGACGTCGAGGTCGAGACCACCATCGACCGGCCGGTGGCCGTGGTCGAGGCCTTTGCCGGCGACCCCGGCAACGCGCCGACCTGGTACGCCAACATCAGGTCGGTCGAGTGGCGGACGCGACCCGTGGTCGAGGTCGGGTCCCGGATGGACTTCGTGGCCCACTTCCTGGGTCGGCGCCTGGCCTACACCTACGAGATCGTCGAGCTCGAGCCCGGCCGCCGCTTGGTGATGCGCACCGCCGACGGACCCTTCCCGATGCAGACGACCTACACCTGGGAAGCCGCGGGGGAGGGCGCTACCCGGATGACGCTGCGCAACCAGGGGAGCCCGTCGGGCTTCTCCCGCGTCGCAGCGCCGGTGATGGAGCGGGCGATGCGACGCGCCACGACCAAGGACCTCGCCCGGCTCAAGGCGCTGCTCGAGTCGGTCTGACGCCGACGGGGGAGCCGGGTCAGCGGCACTCGGTCAGCGGTACTCGGTCAGCGGTACTCGGTCAGCGGTACTCGGGGTTCGGGTGGTCGGGGTCGCTGAGGTCCCAGTTGCTGGTCACGTTGCCGTGCGCCGGCAGGCCGCCGTGGTCCTTGAGCCGTCGGGCGGTGTGCAGCATGTTCCACGCGGCGAAGACGGTGTTGCGGGTGGTCCAGTGGTTCTGCGCACCCCGGTTGTCGTCGAGGTAGGACGGGCCGGGTCCGGCCTCGCCCACCCAGTAGGCATCTGCCTGCGGGGGGATCGTGAAGCCGATGTGGGAGAGCGCGTAGAGCATCTGCGCGGCGCAGTGCTTGCCGCCGTCCTCGTTGCCGGTGACCAGGACGCCACCGACCTTGCCGTAGTAGGCCCACTGGTCGGAGGCGTTGAGCTCGCCGGAGTAGCCGTAGAGACGCTCGATCATCAGTCGCGTCATCGACGACTGGTCGCCGAGCCAGATGGGCGTGGCCAGCACCACGATGTCGGCCGGCTCGATGAGCTCGCGGTACAGCGCGGGGAACTCGTCGGCGTCCCAGCCCTGCTCACGCATGTCGGGGTAGACCCCCGGCGGGATGGTGTGGTCGACCGTGCGGATCGTGTCCACGCGGGCGCCGACGCCGCGCAGCACGTGGGTCGAGATGTCGATCAACGCGTCGGTGTGGCTGTCGGCCGGGGACTTCTTGAGCGTGCCGTTGACGACGACCGCGCGCAGGTCGCTGAAGTCGGTGGTGTTGGCGGCGATCTCGGCGTCGATGAAGGTCTGGACGGATTCGGGAAGCATCGTGGCAGCTCCTGAGGGTCGGTGGGGCGGTCGGTGACGTGGTCGGTGGGGAGGTCAGGTCGTGCGCGGGCGGCGCAGGAGCGCGCGCAGTCCGACGCGCTCGCGGCGCCCGGGCGGCTCGTAGCCGGGGGCGGCGGCCTGCAGGGCCTCCACCACCTGACGGGCGCTGGGATTGACCAGCGAGCGGTCGCCGACGAAGACCGTCGGCACGGTCTCGTTGCCTCCGGCGGCCGAGCGCACCCGGGTCGCGGCCTCGGGGGACATCCAGATGTTGTGCTCGACGGTCACCACGCCGGCACGGCGCAGCCCACGGCGCAGGGCGCCGCAGAACGGGCACCCGGGGCGCCACATCACCTCGACGGTCGGAACGGGTGCGGGCTGGGTCAAGGCGGGCCTCCAGGCTCGAGGATCAGGGGTCAGCGGCGGCCGACCACGGGCTGAAGAGGTAACCCGGTGGCAGGGCCTCGACCATCCCACGTCTTCGCACGGCTCCGGGAGGTCCGGGTTTGTCAGGGCGTGCGGCGCGGCTCCAGGCGCCGCGCCCACGACGCGGCTCCCACGACCAGGACGATCAGGACCGATCCCACTGCGGCCAGCTGCCACGGGTGGGTGCCGTAGGCGCCCAGGGCCGCGTAGGCGAGCGTGCCGGGGATCATGCCCAGGGCGCTGCCCACGACGTACGGCGCGAAGCGGACCCCAGAGAGGCCGGAGGCGTAGTTGACCGCGGTGAACGGCACGAGCGGCAGCAGGCGCACCACGAGGACGGCGCTCAGACCGTGCTCGGCCAACAGGGCGTCGACCCGGGCCACCTTGCCGCGCAGCAGCCGGTCGACCGCATCGCGTCCGAGCAGTCGACCGATCCCGAAGGCGATGACCGCCCCACCCAGCGCACCGGCCAGGGCGAGTCCGGCCCCCACCCAGAGGCCGAACAGCGCTCCCGCAGCCGCGGTCAGCACCGCCTTGGGCCACGGGACCAGGGCCAGCAGGACGTAGACGCCGAGGAACAGGGCCGGGCCGCGAGTGCCCGAGGCTTCGACCTCGGCACGCAACCGCTCCAGGTCCGGTGGCCCCCAGATGATCGAGGCAGCGACCGCGGCGAGCAGGAGCAGCAGCAGGAGCCCCGCACGGGCGAGGGCTGACCTGGTCACTGCGGTCACTGTGCCACGGATCGCGGCGCGTCGAGAAAGGGCGCGCTACCGGAGAGGGCGGCGGTGCATACTCGCGCCATGGGCGTGATGGACTTCGAGTTCGAAGGCCCCGTGGTGGAGTGGCGGGGGCCGGCACCGTTCTACTTCCTGCGTGTCCCGGAGCACGACAGCGACGACATCAAGATCGCGGCGGCGGGCATCGAGTACTGGGGCCAGGTGCCGGTGCACGTGCGCATCGGTGACACCGAGTTCACCACGGCACTGTTCCCGCGCGACGGCCGCTACCTCATCCCCTTGAAGGCCGCGGTGCGGGCAGCGGTCGGCATCGAGCTCGACGACGTGCTGTCGGTCGGCCTGGACGTCGTGCGCCGCTGACGTCGGGTGCGCTCCGCCCGCGGGGCACTAGGCTGCCGGCGTGGATCTTGGAGCGGTGCTGGAGCGTGTGTTCGCCGGTGAGTCCCACGACGTCCCCGATGACTCCACCGCCACCCGCATCCTCGATGCCGTGGTCGCGGAGTGCTCGGCGCGGGGGATCGGGGCGCTCACCATCGACGGCGTGGCCCGTCGGGCGGGGGTCAACCGGGCCACGATCTACCGACGGTTCGGCGATCGTGACGCGCTGCTGCAGAGCATGACGCTGCGGGAGGCTGCGCGTCTGGCCGAGGGCATCCTGGCTGCGCTCGCGGGAGTCGACGACCCCGCCGAGCAGCTCGTCGAGGGCTTCGCTGCCGCCCTCCGGCTCGCCGAGGCGCACCCGGTCATCCGTCGTACGGCTGAGTTCGAGCCGCAGGACCTCATCGCGGCAGGCCTGGCCGATGACGCTGCGCTGCTGGTGCTCGGCAGTCGTTTCGCCGCCTCCGGCGTCCGGCGGCTGCAGGCGCAGGGACAGGTCGAGCATCTCGACGCCGACGTGGTGGGGGAGACGATGGCCCGGCTGTTCGCAGCCTTCGTGCTGCTGCCGGCGCGCCACGCGATCGACGTACGGTCGGCGGCCGGCGCGCGGGACTACGCGCGCGGGACCCTGGTGCCCTTGCTCTTCGGTCGCCCGGGCACGACGTGAGGGCACCCCTGTTGACCTGATGCAACACTTGCGGCACTCTTTGTTGCATGTCGCGCATCGCTGAGCCCCTCGTCCCCGAGCCGCACGCCGATCTCGGGGTCTTCGGTCCTGAGTCGATCACCTGGAAGGTCTATCGCTGTCCCACGTCGGTGATGGTGGGCTTCGCCCGCACCGCGCTGACCGAGATGTTCGACCCACTGGTCGTGGCGTCCGTGGCCGACACGGAATCGCTGCGTCAGCGCGCTGCCGACCGCTACGACCGCACGCTGGAGTACACCGGATCGCTGGTCTTCGGTGGCAGCGCGAGCGCGGTGCGCGCGGCGGACACGCTGATGCGGATCCACTCGCACGTGACGGGGGTCGACCCGGTGACCGGGCAGGTCTATGAGCCCAACGACCCCGCCGGCCAGCTGTGGATCCACCTCACCCAGTGGCACTCGGTGCTCTACGTCTACGAGAAGTTCGGCCCCGGGCCGCTCAGCGAGCAGGAGGAGGCCCAGTACTGGGCGGAGTGCGCGATCGCGGCGCGGTTCCAGACGATCGATCCGGACGACGTGCCTCGCAACCGCGCCGAGATGCGCGCCTACTACGCGCGGGTGCGACCCAGCCTGGCGGCGAGCGAGGTCGCCGTCGAGCACGCGCGGATCGTGCTGGACACCACCACCTCGTTGTTCGCCCAGGTGCCGGACCGTCTGCGGGTGCTCCGGCCGGCCCTCGACCTGCTGGCTCGCCGGGTCACGATCGCCACGCTGCCGCGGTGGATGCGCACGGCCATCGGCGTGCGGCAGGGTCCGGTCGTGGACGGCCTGGTGACGGCCCTCGTGCGCCCGCTGGTCCGCTTCGTCGCACGTCGTCCGCAGGTGATGACGCAGGCGCTGGCTGACGTCGCCCCGCGGGCCTATCCGGTGATCGCCCCGGCCCTGCTCGACGTACCCCCGGTGAACGCCGAGACCGTGGGGGTCGAGGACGCCTTCAGCCGCGCGGGCCGGCCGCTACCGCGGGAGCAGTACCTCGACGGGTCTGGACACGGCTCAGGCCGGGTGACGGCCGTGACCTGTTGACCGCTGGTCCGTCTCGGAGTTCCCTGGGAGTCCACACCCGTGAGAGGGAGGGCCCCATGACCGGCAAGGTAGTGCACTTCGAGATCCCGTACGACGACGGCGACCGGGCGGGCAGCTTCTACCGCGACGTCTTCGGCTGGCAGGTCATGGCCGTGCCCGAGATGGAGTACGTCATGGTGATGACGGGGCCCACCGACCCCGAGACGGGTGCGTCGGAGCCGGGGTTCATCAACGGCGGGATGTTCGAGCGAAGTGACGAGTTCGCGGCCAAGTCCCCGACCGTCGTCATCGACGTGCCCAGCATCGAGGAGTCGTTGCGCTCGATCGAGGCGGCCGGCGGGAAGACCGTCGGCGAGAAGATGGCCGTGGGCGACATGGGCTTCGCCGCCTACTTCACCGACCCCGAGGGCAACATCATGGGGCTCTGGGAGAACGCCTGACGGTGCCGCCCACCCCTGTGCGGGAGAGCCCTGGCAGCAGTGGTTTAGGGGTGTCGTCGCAGGGAACGAGGCGGTCATGACGACGCACACGCAGCCAGGAGACCGGTCGCTGGGTCAAGAGGTCCAGCCTCGCAGCGTGACCGCCCCGGGGATCGCCCTCGGGATCGGGCTCGGAGGATTCGTCGACGGGATCGTGTTCCACCAGGTGCTGCAGTGGCATCACATGCTGTCCTCGAGCGGGTCGGACCACATCGGTCTCAGCTCGCACCCGGTCGACACCGTGCGTGGGCTCGAGGTGAACACCTTGTGGGACGGCTTCTTCCACGTCTTCACCTGGGTCATGGTCGTCGTCGGCGTGACGCTGCTGGTCTCACGCACGAGGCGCTCCCAGGGCCGGGGCTGGACGGCCAAGACGCTCTCGGGGTGGGTGCTCGTCGGTTGGGGGGTCTTCAACCTCGTCGAGGGACTGGTGGACCACCACCTCCTCGCCATTCATCACGTGCGCCCCGGGGAGCACCAGCTGCTGGCAGATCTCCTCTATCTCGCGGCCGGTGGTGTGCTCGTGGTGGGAGGGTGGCTCCTGCAGCGCAGCGGCTCAGCCGGACGAGGCCGATAACCGGCCTTTGGACCGCTGATCGGGGTCTGGCCCGTCCTGAGTCGCGGGCCGGCAGCCGTCTCCGTGGCCGTTCGGCACTCGGGGACTAGTCACGTGAGGGCGTGCGCGCGCCGATCGGCCACATTCGGGCCGCAGAGCCGCCATTCCCGCATCTGACGCTTGTCGAAACCGCACACTTCAACTACGACCCCTTGCAACACCTGCCGAGCCTCCCCCCGGGGCTCGAGCGTGCGTCGACCGCCTCCCAGGCGCCGACAGACCCCCCTCACCAAAGGAATCCCCCATGGCCCTTCGCGCGAAGAAGACCAAGAAGATCGCAATCCTCTCGACGGTCGTGGTGCTCGGCACCTCCGTCGCCGCCTTCGCCTACTGGACCGCCGGCGGCTCCGGCACCGGCACGGCCACCACCGGCACCGTCGTCCCGATCACGGCAGTCCAGACCAGCACGATCAGCGCGATGGCGCCCGGCGACTCCGCCCAGACGCTGTCGGGCAACTTCACCAACACCAACGCCGGCCCGATCTACGTGGCCACGGTGACCGCCAGCATCGCCTCGGTCCACCAGGGCGGCATCCTCGCCGTCGGCTGTGACGCCACCGACTACACGCTCGCCGACGCCGTGATGACCGTCGACGCCGAGGTCCCCGCCGGCACCGCCAAGGGCGCCTGGACCGGCGCGACGATCAAGTTCAACAACAAGGCCGGCGTCAACCAGAACGCCTGCAAGGGCGCCACGGTCAACCTCGCCTACGCCATCAGCGGCTGATCCAGCTCAGCTCAGCGCTCGGGGAGCGGTCGCCTGCCGGCGGCCGCTCCCTGCGTCGCTCCCCACGCGGAACCGCGTGAACGCCTAGGAGGTGCAGTGATGAGGGCTTCGCGACGAGGACGTGTCGTGACGGCTCTCGTCGTCCTGCTCACCCTCACCACGATCGGCGGCGCGTCCGCGTTCTGGGGCGGGTCCGGCAGCGGCACCGGATCGGCCGGCACCGGGACCCTCCAGCCCGTCACCCTGAGCCCGGCGACGGCGTCCTCGCAGATCTACCCCGGCGGCCGGGCCGGGGTGGCGGTCGTGGTCACCAATCCCAACCCCGGCACCGTGCGCGTCGGGGCACTCGCCCTTGACACCACCCAAGGTGTCGGGGGCTTCGCTGTGGACGGGGCCCACGCCGACTGCGGGGTCGGCAGCCTCTCCTACACGACCCAGGACAACGGCGGCTCCGGGTGGAACATCCCCGGCAGCGGCTCCTCGTCGCTCTACCTCCCCAGCGCGCTCGCGATGAGCGCAGGTGCCGCCGCAGCCTGCCAGGGCGCGAGCTTCACGGTCTACCTCAAGGCGACTCTCTGATGCGCCGGCTCTGGGTCCTGCTGGTGACCGTGAGCCTCAGCCTCGTGATGGCCACCGCGTCGGGCTTCTGGACCACTCTCTCGGTGGCCGGGGGCTCCGGCGCAGCCCTCTCCTCCAGCGTCAACCAGGGCTCGACGCCGACGGCAACGGCCTCGGGCCGTTCGGTCACGGTCAGCTGGTCGGCGAGCACCCTGGCCAACGGGCTGGCGGTCACCGGCTACGAGGTCAAGCGTTACTCCTCGGCCACCCAGACGCTCCAGACCATCCTGACCGCCTGCACCGGCACGCTCACCAGCACCTCCTGCGTCGAGAGCAGGGTGCCGACCGGTCAGTGGGTCTACTCGGTGACCCCGTTGTTCGGCACCAACTGGCGCGGGCCCGAGAGCGTGAAGAGCAGTGCTGTCACGGTCGCCTCGCCCACGCTGACCCTGTCGACCACCACCGTGCGTCCCGGCACCTCCGTCTCCGGGACAGCAGCCGGCTTCCTCTCGGCCGAGACCCTGCGCTACCGGCTCGACAGCCCGACGGGCACCGAGCTCACCGGCACCCTGGCCGGTGCCGCGACCCCGGCGACGATCCCGGGCAGCGGCGGGGGAGCGGTCTCCATCACGGTGCCGTCCGGCACCAGCGACGGCGCCCACACCCTCTACGCCGTCGCCTCGCCCAGCAACGACACCGCCATGGTGAGCATCGTCGTCGATGGGACGCCGCCTCCCGTGCCGGTCCTCACCGGGACCCCCGCCGCGACGAGCGGTGACTCCGTGACCTTCACCTTCACCGTGGCCGAGGCCACCGCGACCGCGGAGTGCCGGATCGACGCGGAGGTGTTCACCGCGTGCACGAGCCCCATTGACTACACCGGCCTGAGCGGGGGCAGTCACACGTTCCAGGTGCGCGCCGTCGACACCGTCGGCAACACGAGCGCGTCGCGGTCCTACACCTGGACCGTCGACGTGACGCTCCCGACCATCAGCATCGCCTTCCCCAGCGCAGCAGGCCAGTACAACGACACCGGGTTCAACGCCGGCTGCGGCACGGTCTCGACCGGCGACGTCTGCGGCGTCGCCGACGACGACGTGGCCGTGACCGCCGTCGAGCTGAGCCTGCGCCGCCTCAGCACCAACCTGTACTGGAACGGCAGCAGCTTCAGCTCGCTCCTCGAGGTCTTCATCTCTGCGACCGGGACTGCCGAGTGGTCCTACGGCATTGCCGCCAGCGCGTTGCCCGAGGGCGACTTCACCCTGCGCGCGAGGGCGCGGGACTGGTCCATCCTCGGTCTCGACTACGGCTACGACTCGCGCACCTTCACCATCGACCGCACGGCGCCGCTGACACCCACGCTGACCACGGTGCCGTCGGGCACCAGCGGCCCGTCGGCGACGTTCGCCTTCACGAACGTCGAGACGACGGCAGTCTTCGAGTGCCGTCTGGACGGCGGTGCATGGTCGTCCTGCGTCAGTCCGCGCAGCTACTCCGGGCTGTCCCACGGGTCGCACACCGTCAACATCCGTGCGGTCGACGTGGCGGGCAACGCGAGCGGGTCGACCACCACGACCTGGACGGTCGATGCCACTGCTCCCACCGCTGCCATGACGTTCCCGGGTGCCGGCGGCTTCAACAACGCCGGCTGGGAGGCCGGCTGCGGGACGCCGGTGCTCGGCGACCTCTGTGGCACTGCCGCCGACGTCGGCAGCGGGCTGGCGTCGGTGCAGGTCAGCCTGCGCCGCGTGGGCACCAACAGCTACTGGAACGGCAGCGGCTTCGTGGCCGCGAGCGAGACCTGGCTGACCGCGACCGGCACCTCGTCGTGGTCCTACCTCTTCGCTGCGTCGAGCTTCCCTGCCGACGGTGCTTACGTCGTTCGGTGGCGAGCGGCTGACCTGGTGGGCAACACGAGCATCGGGTCGGTCAGCGTGAGCATCGACAACGCCCCGCCGCCCACCCCGCAGATCGTCTCGGCCCCGCCGACCCCGAGCGGCAGCACCGTGCAGCTCGCCTTCACCGTCGACGAGGCCGGTGTCACCACTCAGTGCAAGCTGGACACCGGCGCCTGGGCCGGCTGCGCGTCACCCGTCGTCTTCAGTGCACTCGGCGACGGGTCACACACCGTCCAGCTGCGCGCCGTCGACGCTGCGGGCAACCTCAGCGCCGTGGCGTCCTACACCTGGACCGTCGACACCCGCATCCCCAGCATCGCCTTCACCTTCCCCTCGGCGACCGGCGTCTACAACGACGTCACCTACACGGCCGGCTGCGGGACTGCAGCGGTCGGAGACGTCTGTGGCACGGCCGCCGACCCCCAGGGCAGCCTCAGCGCGGTGGCGCTGAGCCTCCAACGCGTCAGCACGTCGCTCTACTGGAACGGCACGGGTTTCACCAGCGCTTCCGAGGTCTTCCTGCCCGCCACCGGCACGAGCTCGTGGGTCTTTGCCATGCCGGCGACGTCGTTCCCCGCCGAGGGCGGCTACCTGGTGAGCGCCCGGGCGACCAGCGGCAGCGGGCTCATCGCGATCGAGACGATGACCACCACCTTCGACCGCACCCCGCCGCCCGCGCCGGCCATCACGTCCGGTCCGAGCGGGACCACCGTCGGAGGCGACAGCTTCACCTTCACCGGCGAGACCGGGGCGGGGTTCGACTGCCGCATCGATGCCGGCGCCTGGGCCGGGTGCACCAGCCCGAAGTCCTACTCCTCCCTGAGCGACGGGGTCCACACGTTCGACGTCCGCGCCGTGGACGGGGCCGGCAACGCCGGGCCGGTCACGAGCCGCACCTGGACCGTCGATGCGACGCCCCCGGTGGTCGGCCCGACCTTCCCCGGAGCCGGCTCGGTCCACAACAACACCACCTGGTCGACCGGGTGCACCGGTGCCTCCGACCACGTGTGTGGGACAGCGACCGATGCCGGTGGAACCGTCGCCCTGGTGGAGGTGGCGCTGCGTCGTGCTTCCACCGGGTCGTATTGGAGCGGCTCGGCCTTCAGCTCCTCGACGATCGTGTGGAGCACCGCAAGCGGAACGTCGTCATGGGTGCTCCCGTTCGCGGCGACGAACTTCCCTGCCGACGGCAGCTACGAGATCTGGACGCGCGCCACCGACAACCTCGGCAACGTCTCGGCCCCCAGCACCCGGACGTTCTCGATCGACCGCACCGGTCCCTCGGCAGCGGGGATCGCCGCGATCAACAACGGCACCATCGTGCGGCGCATCGAGACCGGGGACCAGCTGGTCCTGACGTACTCAGAGGCGATCGCCCCGGGGTCGTTGATCGCCGGCTGGGACGGCACCGGCAGCCAGAACATCACGATCCGTCAGGCCAACAACACCAACGACCTCCTGACGTTCTACAACTCCGCCAACACCACGCGACTACCGCTGGGATCGGTGCAGACGAAGCGGACCGACTACGTCACCGCGGCTGTCGTGTGGGGAGCGACGGGGACGCGGTCGACGATCACCATGAGCGGCAGCACCCTGACCCTGACCTTCGGGACCCCCGACAAGCCGGCCAGCGTCACGACTGCGGCCGGGCCGGCCAACATGGTGTGGCTCCCGCGCGCGGGCGTCGCGGCCGGTGTCGGCGTCACCGACCTGGTGGGCAACCTCGGCACGTCGACCAACCGGGCCGAGACGGACTTCGACGACGACTTCTAGGTTAAATCGTCCCCGAGCGGTGACCGCCGTCACATCGGAGCCGTAACGAACCGGGACCGGGTCCGTTGCACAGTGCGTCACCTCGGGGCGATGAATCATCCTTTTTCGCCGCGATCCGTCGTACCTTCTCACCCTCGAAGGATCTCGCATGCAGTTTCGTCCGGGCCTCCTAGCGGCTGCCCTGCTCCTCAGTGTTGCAGGACTCGCCGCTCCCGCCCCCACCTCTGCCAGTCCGTCCGACGACTACGTCGGGCCCTACTACGGCGACAAGAACCTGCCGCCGGGCTGTATCAAGAACATGGACCGGGACAACCCGGAGAACGTCTGCTTCCACGCCAAGGCCGGGCTCAACGCCCTGGACACGCCCAAGATCGACGTCGCCGTCGTGGTCCCGGCTTCGCCGACCGCTGAGCGGGACCTGCGCATCCTGCGGCAGGCCGTGGAGGCCTGGGAGGGCGGGATCGAGTACCTCTCCGACGAGATGGGTCTGGACTGGCTCCGCGACGGGGTGGAGTTCCACATCACGCCCGACGTCGTGGGCTTGACCGAGGGTGACGAGGTCAGCACCTACCCGCTCTACGACCCCGAGATCGTCGTCATCGCGACCAACCCGGTCGGCGGCATCGGGATCGGCATCGACCCGGTCTACCTCACCGACGCGCTCGGCATCTTCGACGAGAACGGCGTGCCCTGCCACAACATCTCCAACCCGTTCTCGATGGACACCTGGGAGGGCATGCCCGGCTACGACGGCCACCACGGTGACGGCGGCGGCTACTACGTCGAGGACTGCGGCGGGGCCGGTGGCAACGTCTGCTTCTCGGTCAACGGTGCCATCGACCCGGTGCCCGGCACGACCGACACGTTCTCGCTCTTCGACCTCGTCCTGCACGAGACCGGTCACTGCCTGACCCTGGGCCACGTCGGCGACGGTGCCGAGGGCGACTGGGGCCCGGTGCCGACCACCGACATCATGGCCTACAGCGCCGACCCGGCCGGGCAGAACAAGTGCGTCTCGACGCTCAACGTCGAGGTCTTCGCGACCCGGATGAGCCACTACCTCGACGTGAACGGCGACGGAGCCGTCTCTGACGACGATCACCTCCACCCCAACGACGTCGCGGGCGATGGAGCGAACTCCTTCCAGGTGCAGCACCCCGACGACCACCACTACGCCTCCTCCACCGGCTCGGTGTGGGAGTGCCCGCAGCCCGACCTCGGCGCCGTGCCCGGTCCGCGGACCGACTGGACCCCCGAGCCGGTCGCGACCAGCACCCCGACGCTGTCGCTCACCTCGCCGGCTCACGGCAGCGAGACCGCCGACGGTCACGTGCACGTGGCCGGCACCGTCGAGCGTCTCCCGATCGACGCGGCGCCGACCTCGACCACGGCCTCGCACGACGACCCCGAGGGCGACTCGCTCACCCCCGTCACCGACCTGCAGAACCTCCAGGTGGAGGTGACCGACCTCGATGTCGTCGCCACGCTCAAGGTCGACCAGCTGTGGCCCAAGGGCGTGGTCGGACTGCCGAAGTACGGCGTCAGCATCGGCGGACGCGAGATCGAGTCGACCATCCCCGACCCGCGCAGCTCCGCCGACGTGGTCACCTACGACCACTCCATGGAGACCGCGCTCCCGGGCGAATGGTCGGAGTGGGACGCGGTCGCCAACACCGTGACCTTCCGCATCCCGCGCAGCTATCTGGCCGGTGCCAAGGTGCAGGCCCCCTACGACGTCTTCGCGCTCACCAGCTATCGGGCGCCGACGAACATGTGGACCGTGATCGCCGACGACCGGGCGCCCGACGCCGGCTCCATCGACGTGGCGGCACCCTCGGACACCCAGGCGGACGGTAGCGCCACCAGCGAGACGCGCGCCCTGACGCGGACCGCCACGGCGTCCCGGCTCGGTGGCCTCCTGGGTGGCTCCTCCGGGCTCGAGCAGCCCGGCGGCAACTCGTTCACCGTCACCGACAGCACGCTCGGTGAGACCGGCGGGGCCGGGCACACGTTCCGCCTCTCCGTGCCCGAGACCAGCACGGTGGAGCTCCTGCTCTCCTGGCCGGACGCGAGCGACCTCGACCTGTTCGTCACCGGTGCGGCCCAGGGCTCGGCGGCCTCGGCCGCACAGCCCGAGCGGCTGGTCCTGGAGGACGTCAAGGGCGCCCTGGACATCCGGGTGGACCCCTACCTGATCGTGGGCATCCCCTCGACGGACTACACCCTCGAGGCGACGGTCGTGCCGACCGGCTCCACCGGCGGGGGAGACCCCGTCGACACCGACGGGGACGGCATCGCTGACAACGCCGATGCCTGCCCGACCGTGGCCGGTCCGTCGGCCAACGGATGCCCGCTGCCCAGCAACGAGACGGTGACGGTCTACGTCGACGGCGTGGCCGTGGCCAGCGACGACGTGGAGGCCAGCCACCGGGCTGACAGCTTCGCGATGGACGTGCAGGTGGCAGCCGGCAGTCACGAGCTGAAGACGGTGTGGAGCCAGGGCGACAAGGTCCTGGCGACCGACGTCCGTACCGTCGTCCGGCCCGCGCCGGGTGTCGACCGTGACGGTGACGGGGTCCCGGACAGCTCGGACAACTGCGTGAAGGTGCCCAACGCCGACCAGGCCGACCTCGACCGCGACGGTGAGGGCGACGCCTGCGACAAGGACATCGACGGCGACGGTCACAACAACGCCAAGGAGCGCGCGCACGGGACTGACCCGTACGACGCCACGTCCTTCCCGGTCAAGGGGAAGGGCTCGGGCAAGGCGTAGCCGAGGTCGCCTGACAACAACGCCGTACGCAGGTGTCACTGGGTGCGCACCTGCGTTACGGCGTTGGCGCGCGTTGCCGCACTACCCTGACGCTCAGGCGGACCAACTCCCGAAGCGCGGTCCACCCCGGCAGCATGCACCGGGGTACTGCACGACCATCGTGGCCGGGCTCAGGTTGCCCAGCGTGCTGGCGAGGGCGAGCAGACCGAGAAGCAGACCACTCCAGGCGAGGGCGGAGGGCACCGCGCGTTCGCGGCGCAGGACGTGGCAGGACGGCAGCAGGATCAGCGGCAGGAGGTAGGCGATCTTGAAGTTGAAGTCCCAGCCCATCCGGTAGAGCGCGTGCTGCAGGTCGCCGTCGATCGCGCCGCTCAGGTAGAGGGCCGCGGACACGAAGCCCATCGCCACCACCACGACCGCCGTCGCGGCGCTCGCGGCTGCCAGTACCAGTCGGTCGGCAGCCTCGTCCGGGCGCTGCCAACGACGCACCAGGTCGGCCCACCGCACGAAGAACACCAGCATCGCCAGTGCCCCGATGATGTGCATGACGGTCTGGGACTGTTGCAGGGCGTAGTGGCGTTGGAAGAAGCCGGTCACCTCGTCGGCGCTCGCGGCATCACTCAAGGTCTGGTGCGGGATCAGCAGGACCGCGACCGTCACCACGAAGCAGGTCACCGCAGCGGCGGCCATCAGTGGGTCGTGTCGAGTGGCGCGGTCACCGGCGGGGCGGTGGGCGGAGAGCATGGTCATCGCGGTTGCCTTCCTGGTCGAGGTGGTTCGACGCTAGGGAGCGCTGCGCGGCGCCACCATCCGGTGGGCCGCCGCTTCGCATCTCGACGTACCGCCTCCGGAGGGGGCGTCGGCCACACCCAGAACCTGCGGCCAACCCCCGTGCGCGAGCGGCGTCCCGGTCGCACAATGTGGCGATGAGCACCCTCGTGGTCGGGGCCCGGACCCGTGCCCCGGCGCGCGCGCTGGCGCAGGCCGTCGTGGTCGGGGGAGCAGCGGCCGGCATGGCCGTGGCCTGGCACGTCGTCGACGCGCGCGCCGGCGGGGTCGCTGTCGCAAGCGTGCTGCCGCTTGCCTGGCTGGTGGCGGGGGCACTCGCGCTGCGCGCGCGCCCGGACCACGCCGGGGCGCTGATGATGGCTTCTGTCGGTGCGCTTCACCTGGGTGCCTTCGCCGTCTCCTCTCACGCATCGGCGGACCCGTGGCAGCGACGGGGACGGCCGCGTGGTTGGTGGGGCTGCTCGCCTCGTTGCTGTACGCCGGTGGCTTCGCCGCCCTGGCGGTCCTCCTCGCCGGCTACCCGGAGGCCACCATCCGGCCCCGTTGGTTCGCCCGCGTGGCGCTCGGGGCCGCCGTGGTGCTGCCGCTCGTCGATGCGGTGACGCAGCCGATGCTGCCACTGGTGGTCGAGGGCGACGTGTCCGGTGTGCCGGCGCCTGGACCGTTCCCGCTCGTGGCGTTGCCCGTCGCGCTGTTCCCCGTCCTGCCGTTGCTCGTCATCGCCGGGGCGGCACTGCTGATCCAGCGCGCCCGCAGCGTGGAGGGGCCCTCACGTCGCCAGCTGAGCTGGGCGACCGGGGCCGGCGGGCTGCTGGGCCTGCTGCTGCTCGCCACCCCGGCCGCGGTGAGCCTCTTCCCGGACTGGGCGTGGGCGCTCTTCTTCATCACCACCGTCTCCGCCATCCCGTTCGTGCTGCTCGCCGGTCTGGCGCGCTACCGACTCATGGACGTCGACGTCTACGTCGGACGCACGCTCGCGCAAGGGACAGTGGTGGTCCTGGTCGTCACGGCTTACGCCGCAGCTGCCGCCTGGGCAGGTCTGGGCACGCCGGCCGCCGCGCTCGTCGTGGTGCTGGCGGTCCTCACCGGTGGGGCATTGCGAGCACGCGTCGAGACGCTGGTCGACCGCTGGCTGACCGGCGGGCGTGTGCGGGGGCAGGCGCTCGTACGCCACCTGGTCGAGACGCTGCAGTCGGGGACGCCGGCCGAGGTCGCCCAGCGCACCGTCGACACGGTGGCCGCGGGGCTCGAGGTGTCCTGGGTGCGCATGGTCCTCGACGGGGGGACGGTCGCGACTGTCGGCACTCCCTCGGGGTCCGCCTCATGCGTGGTCCCTCTGGTCGGGGCAGGGCAGACGATCGGGCTCCTGGAGTGCGGTCCGCGCCACGGCGGCTGGGCAGATCCCGAGCTGGCGCAGGTGCGGCTCCTGGCGCGGCACGCGGCACTCGCCGCGCACAGCGGAGCCCTGGCGGCCGAGCTGGCCACGCAGGTCGCGGCGCTCACGGCTTCACGGCGCCGGTTGGTGCAGGCCGAGCAGACGGTGCGCCGTCAGGTGGAGCGCGACCTGCACGACGGCGTCCAGCAGCAGCTGGTCGCCCTGCTGTCGCGACTGGGCGCGCTCGAGGTGGTGGTGGAGCCGGGCACTCCGGCCGCCGAGTTCACGGCCCTGGCCCGCACTCAGGCCGAGGCGTCGCTGGTCGAGCTGCGTGAGCTGATCCGGGGGATCCACCCACCGCTGCTGACCGATCGTGGGCTGGTCGCGGCCGTGCGGGCCCGCGCGCGGCTGCTGCCCGTGCCCGTGGTCGTGGTCGCCGCCGACGACGAGCTGCGCTTCCCGCCCGAAGTGGAGTCCGCGGCCTACTACGTGGTCTGTGAGGCCTTGACCAACGTGCTCAAGCACGCCCAGGCCTCGCAGGTGACCGTGACGGTGGCGCCACGGTCCGACGGTCTGAGCATCGAGGTGAGCGACGACGGAGAGGGTCTCGGCACGAGTCCCGGATCGGGTGCGGGGTCCGGCCTGGCCGGGCTTCGCGACCGGGTCGAGGCCCTGGGTGGGCAGCTCGAGGTCGGTCCGGGCGATGCCGGCGGCGCGACCCTGCGCGTGACGCTGCCGGTCGAGGTGTCGGCGTGAGCGGCGGGCCCGTCCACCGGGTCGTGGTCGCCGAGGACAACTACCTCGTCCGTGAAGGCACCCGCCAGCTGCTCGAGATGGACGGTGCCGTCGACGTGATCGCCGTCGTCGGCACAGCGATCGAGCTGCTGCAGGTGGTGGAGGCCGACCCTCCTGACGTCGTGCTCACCGACATCCGGATGCCGCCGACGCACACGATGGAGGGGATCGTGGCCGCGCGCGAGATCCGCACCCGCCATCCCGACGTCGGGGTGGTGGTGCTCTCCCAGCACGACCGCGGTGGCGATGGCGGGGCCGGTGCTGATCGCCGGTGTCGTCGCGGTCCTGGCGTGGGGCTACCTGCCGCCCGACGTGGCAACCCTCCATGACGCCGGTCGGGCGTTGCTCTCCGGGGACATCGCCGTCTATGCCCACCGGCCCGAGGCGCAGGTCGGCCCGCTGGCGCTGGTCCTGTCGGCACTGCCGCGGCCGTTGTTCGTGGCGCTCGTGTGCACGATGTTCCTCGGCGTCACCCTGGCCGCTCGCCGCCTCGGTGTCCCCGAGCGGGTCGTCCTCCTGCTCGGCAGCGCCGGCAGCATCGTCTGGTCCCTGTCGGCGGTCGGCGGTCACGTCGACGACCAGCTCGTCGTGCTCGGGGCCGCCCTCATGCTCATCGGGCTCCGCGAACGACGCAGTGCCGCAGTCGCTGGAGGCTTCGTCCTCGCCCTTGCCGGCAAGCCGACCGCTGTGGTGCTGGCGCCGCTGCTGCTGGGTCTCGGCTGGCCCACTCTTCTCGGCGCCGGGGCCGGCGCAGCGGCGCTGTGGGCGCCCTTCGTCCTCGCCGACATCGGCGGCTTCCTGCGCGCCGGTCAGGGGATCGTGCTGGTGCAGCCCTGGTCGACTCCCTTCATGCTCGGGGAGCCCGCCGGTGCGTCGTTCCCGGAGTGGGTCAGACCCGCGCAGCTCGTCGGCGGGCTGGTCGTCTGCGCGCTGGTCGCCAGGCGCAACGGGCCGGCCGCCGCGGTGATCGCGGCCCTGGCGTTCCGAGCGCTCCTCGAGCCCGGGGCGTGGCCGTCCTACTCCAACAACCTCGTGGTCCTCGCTGTCCTGCTGCCGGCCCGACGCGGACCGATGGCCGGGCTGGCCGTCGCGTCCTGGCTGGCCGGATGGTTGCTCATCGCGTCCCCGGGACTCCTCAGCGGCGTCCTGCACAGCGCACTGCTCCTCGCGCTCGTGGTGACCGCAGCGCTCGGCTCGCGCACACGACCTCCGGAGCGGCTACCCGCGGTGGCTTCGAGGGACAGCGCGCGGGTCTGATCGGGTCAGTCGGAGGTCTCGAGCTTTCCGGTGACCCTGCCGAGGGGGCCGACCCGACCCGGGGCGAGCCGGGCCCAGAGATCGAGCATGCGGGCGTCCGGTCCGGCGACGACGCGGGCCTGGTTCTTCTCGATCGCGTTGGCGATACGACGAGCCAGCCCGGCAGGGGAGCGCATCGCCAGCGGCGCGAGCCTGGACCGACCCATGTCGGCGAGCTTGGCGCGTTGGCTTCCGCGCGCCGACTCGGTGATGGCGGTCCGGTGGGCGCCGGGAAAGATGGTGGAGAGCCCGATGTCGGTGGCGACCAGCTCGCCGCGCAGGGCTTCGGAGAACGACCGGACCGCGCCCTTGGTCAGGGCGTAGACGGCGTTGTGGGGGAGGCCCAGGAGGCCCACCATGCTGGAGACGTTGACGATGTGGGCCTCGTCCTGCTCGCGCAACAGGGGGAGGAAGGCGTGGCAGCTGTGGACGACGCCCCAGAGGTTGATGCCGACGATCCAGCGCAGGTCCTCCAGCGACTCCTTCTCGAACGCGCCGGCGGAGGTGACCCCGGCGTTGTTGACGAGGATGTGCACTGCGCCGTGCACGGCCACGATCTCGGCAGGGAGCTCCAGCATGCGGTCGGCGTCGGAGACGTCCGCGACGTGGGTCGAGGCGTTGCGACCGAGCTCGGCGCACCAGCTCCGCGGTCTCCTTGATGCCGTCGGGACGTACGTCGACGGCAGCGACGTGACAGCCTCTGCGGGCGAGCTCGAGGGCGGTCTCACGACCGATGCCGCTTCCGGCGCCGGTGATGACCGCGACGCGGTTGTTCAGTTCACGCACGGGGGAGTCCTTGAGGGAGAGAGGGGGCCGACCCCGCAGCCGAGGGGCACCGCCGGCGAGTCGCGCAGGAAGGATTCCCGAGAGCCCGCGAGGCTGATGGTAGACGAGCACTGGAACAGGTTCTAGTTTGCAGCCGCGTGCCGGCGCTGCTCCAGAGCCGAACGAGCCGGACCCGAGGATGACGCGATGACGGGACCGCGAAGACGTTCTGCGCGATCTGCACCGCATTCTGCGGAGCCTGCCCTTCGTCGTGCTGTGCTTCGTCGCCGCGATCGTGGTGACGGTCCTGGCCGGGGCAAGGAAGCGCAGCTCGACGGCTCCTGTCGCCGGCACGGCTTCGTCCTTGCAGGATGCGCGTTGAACGCATACCCGGTCGAGTGCCACTAGCTCGCCCAAAGGCGGCGGAGGAGCGGAAGTGACTCAGAAACGGGTCACTTCCGCTCCGTCGTCGTCCGCACTGGTGAGCACCTCGCGCGCCGTCGCCTCACCCGACCGCACTGCCCCTTCCATGTAACCGTTCCACTGCACGGCGTACTCCGCGCCGGCCCACGAGATCCGGCCGACGGGCTCACGCAGCGCGGGGCCGTAGCTGGTCCACACCCCAGGTGCGAAGTGGGCGCCGTAGCAGCCGCGGGTGAACCTCTCGGCGCTCCAGTCCTTCTCGATGAATGACGTGGGCTCCGCGGCGAGCGGGCCGAAGTACCGTACGAAACATTCGAGGACCTCGCGGCGGCGTTCATCGTCGGGGAGCCGCTGCCAGCGGCGGGCCTCGCCGCCTTCGACGAACCCGAGCAGCACGCCGATCTCGCCGCCGGGCGGAGAGACATCGAAGGCGACCTTGACCGGGCCCTGGTCCGAGGCGGCCTGTCCGTTGAGCCCGGCGTCGCGCCAGAACGGCGTGGGGTAGGCCGCGAACGTCTTGGCGACTGTGCCCGCCGGGACGCGCTGGGTGAGCTGGTCGCGCCAGGCGGGCAGCGGCGGGTCGTAGTGCAGTCTGCCCGCGAGTGTGGGGGGCAGTGCGACAACGACGCGGTCGCCGGTGACGACCTCACCGGACCGCGTCGTGACGCTCACTCGGGCGCCGTCGTCCGCGACACCGGTGACCGGCGCGCCGAGCCGGACGTCGAGCCCGTCGGCGAGCCGCTCCGCCACCAGCACCGACCCGCCGACGACCCGGTCCTGCTGGGCGCCGCGGTCGACGGCGAGCAGCGTCTCGAGGTCGGCATTGCTGACGGCGTAGAACAACGCGTGCAGCAGCGACAGGTCGGTGGTGTCGGCGGCGAAGACGGCCTCGGTGGCGGTGCGGAAGTAGGCGCGGCCGGCGGGGGTGCGCAAGGTGCGACGGACCCAGGTCTCGAAGGTCTGGCCGTCGAGGAGCTCGGCCTTCGGGTGCGCCCACGGCTGGGCCGGGTCCACGCTGCGGGCCAGCCGGTCAAAGCGCAGCATCCCCTGCGCAAGGTCGGCGAGAGCGACCGGATTGAGCCGCGGCACGGCGCCCCTCTTGCCCGACATCAAGGTGCGCTTGTTGCCGAGCTGGATGACGAGCTTGCCCGCCTCGTTCCAGGTGGGGAAGGTCGCCAGCCCCAGCTCGTCGACCAGCGCATACATCCGCGTGTGGCCCTCGCCGATCCAGGTCCCGCCGAGCTCCAGAGGGTGGCCCTCGATGGTGCCGCCTTCGAGCCGACCGCCGACGCGTTCGCGGGCCTCGAGGACGACGACCTCGGCGCCGTTGGCCTGCAGGTGGCGGGCGGCGGACAGACCGGCGAGCCCAGCTCCGATGACGACAACCTTCACGCGGGCATCTTCGCGGAGCGGTCGATGGCGCGCCAGCGGCGGCGCAGCCAGGCGGGACGGGTCTCGGCGAGCTCGGCACCGATGAGCTCCTCGAGCCACGCCTCCTCGAGCCGGTCGGCGGCGGCGAACGCCTCCGCGGTGGTGGGCGGTTCGCCGAACCACTGCTTCTCGAGCCGGTCGCGTTCGCCGGCATACCTCGCGAGCGCCTGCTCGTGGTCGCGCAGCGCGAGCCGATGGAGTCGCTCGTGGCGCCACCAGCGGTACGCCGGGTCAAAGGTGTTGGTCGGCATCGCGCCGGAGTCGACACAGCCCGGGTCGACGGCGGCCGGCTCGGTGACGCGGACGGGCTTGGCGAGCGAGGTGCACGGGGCGGAGGTGCCGGTGACCCAGTGGAGCGGGTCGGTGCCATGGCGGGGGCGCAGGTCGGCGACCCACGACGCGGTGGACTGGGTGGTGGTGAGGATCCCCGCAGCGTGGGCGCACGGGGCGGCGAGGGCGCCGTTGACCCGTGACCACCGTGCCGACAGCTGGGGAGCCGGTACCCCGTGGTCGCGCAGCGCGGCCCACATCGCGGCAACATCGTCGGCACCCTCGGCGGACACCTGGGTGCGGCCGCGTCGGGTCGCGCACTGCGCGACGCGGCCACGGACCGGGTCGGCGTACCTGCCGGCGAAGCCCGGGATGGTCAGCCCGTTGCTGATCGACCGGCCGCGGCCGGTGACGGTCTCGGTGGCCCACCGGCGGCCGGCGGTCTCCAGGACGATCGCGCCGTCGGGGTCGGCGACGATGAAGGAGTTGTCGTAGGTGAACCTCGGGTGCTCGTGGCTGCACGATCCGCCCTGCCCGTGGCGCTCGAGCAGCTCGACGATCACCCCGACCGCCTCCTCGGCGGTGGCGCCGCGCTCGAGCCCGAGCCGCAGCAGGTCCATCCCGAGCAGCGCCGTCTCTGACCGCTCCCGTCCGGTGCCGCGGGTGAACACCGCCTCGTTCCCGATCACCACCCCGTGCTCGTTGGCCCCCATCTCGGCACCCCACATCCACCACGGCTGACTCAGCAGGACCGCGTGCGTGCGCGGCACCTGGTCGATCTCGCTCCACGTGCAGCGGAGCGTGGTCTGGGTGGGCGTGGCGGAGGGGTACCACCGCAGCACCTGCGGCTCGTTGGGGTCCCGATCGCTGTTCTTGGCGAACAGCACCCCGTCACGGGTGAGGCTGACGAGGGTGTCGCACATAGGGGAACCGTCTCCTACCGGCGCCATCTCTGCAACGCGGCGGGCGCGGCAGGGTCCGCAGATGTTCGAGCGTGCAGGTGCCCTTGCCGGGATCGGCCGCACGCCGGTCGCGCGACTCTCGACGCCTCCGGGTTCGGGTGCGGCCGATGTGTGGGTCAGGCTGCGGCTTCGGGCCATCTCCGCCGAAGAACTTAGAGGCGCAGGTTTTGCACGGATTTATGCGGGGCGCGGCTTCTCCAGTGCTCTCGACAGCAGGTCCCGCTGAAACCATCGGGCGCGGTCGACGAACTTGTTGCTCACCACGCTGCACTGCGGGAATTTGAGAAGTTGTTCGGCCGCGTCAATCGCGGCGGTAAGACGCAAGTTCGACAGTTTCGAATGAGGATCCCCCTACGGTGAGCCGAACATGTAGATACTCACCAAAGGAACAGCGGCGTGAAGCGAGCGCAACGAGTCCGGCGAAGATTCCTGCTGCTGACCGAAATCGTATGCCCAGAACTGGGCCGATTCTGCTGCCCAAAGTCTGGGCAATGTCTATAGGGGTTTGACATCCTGCCCAATGGCCGAGACCAACGATAAGACCGTTGTGATTTCCGGGGCTGATGGCTGACCGCTTCATAAGGAGGGCGTTCCTCAGCGAATAGTCGAGGCGAGAGGCCCGCTCTCTGGGGCGATCTCGACCCTGACGGGAACGGTGACGAGCTCGTTCGCCTGCTGCAGGGTGCCGGGGAGGTCGTTCTCCGAGCCATCGATGCCGACGACAAGGCTGGCGAAGTCGTCTCCGAACTGGACGCTTCTTACGTTGGGAAGGGAGAGCAGGGTTGCTTGTGCGGCGTTGAGCTGCGCTTCTGTGAACGGCACCTGGACCCAGGTGATCGTGGTATCGGCCGGTGCACGGTCGGCTAGGCCCTTGATCGTCGGGCTTGGTGGTCCGCTGGCGTAGATCACTAACTCACCGAGTGGGGCAGAGATTTTCGCTCCCGTGAAAATGCTCTCTGCCATAGCCGCACGGAGCAGCGACTGGCGGAAATCGTGGGTGCTTTCCTCCCATGAGGGGTCGGGTTCGTCGATGGCAGAATGGAGGGGCATCGGATCACCGGGCTGTGGAGAGGGTGCTGAGGTCACTTGTGGGGACGACTCGGGCTGTATCACCGCCACGCTGAGGGGGATTGCGGCTAGGACGGCGGCTGCGGCACCGGATGCGACCAGGAACCGTGACGTTCGCCGAGAACGGTGCGCTGCGGCGCGGGCCGACTCACGGAGCTCGGTGAAGGCGACCTGGTCCACGGCGAGGTTGTGTCCGAGTCGGCTGATCCGCTGCGGGATTTCGGTGTCAGTGCTGCCCATGGTGAAGACGCTCCTTGTCGATGATCAAGTGTTCGCGGAGGTTTGCGAGCCCACGCGAGGAGTTGCTGCGCACCGTGGCCTCCGAAGTACGCATCGTCGTGGCGATGTCGCCGACGGCCATGTCCAGCATGTAGCGCAGCACAACGACTGTGCGTTGTTTGGGTGCGAGGGCAGCCAATGCGGCCACCAGTTCTTCGTCGAAGCCGACGCCGACCGCCGGTCGTACGAGCGCGGCGTCGCTCGGGTGGGCGCAGAGTATCTCGCGGCGAGTTCGTCGGAATCGATCGATGTTCAGTCGGACCATGATGGTCTTGGACATCGCCCAAGGGTCCGTGATCTGTACCGTTCGCCACTTGCGGTAGAGCCGCTCCAGGGTGTCGTGCAGGAGATCGTTGGCATCGGCAGGGTTGGCTGTCAACGCTCGCGCCAACCTCGATAGTCCCAGGTAGTTGGCGTCGATGAAGGAGGTTGCATCGGTGCCACTAGTCATGTCGCGGCGGGAGAGCTCCATACCTTTCAGACGGCCAGCGCCGCCGAAACGTTGCACCCGGCCCCGCAGGAAGGCAACTGCCTGGTTCTCCTAGCCACTAGTTAGCGGGTCAGGGTCAGGGTTGGGGTGAAGTCATGTCGGAACTTGCGCCACGTCTGGATGACTCCGGTCTGGTAGCACCGTCGCCCGTTGTCGAATGACGGACAGGTGGCGAGGCCGATGCCATAACTGATGATGCCCGCGGGTCGGCGGTCGCCTCCGGAGAATTGGTAGCCGGTGCCCCCGCTGTCACCCTGCCCAGCGATCGCGATGGAGTCATCGCTGGTGATGGCTGCACCGTCGTAGGCCTCCCAGTAGTCAGTCCGGTCGATCGATTCCACGTGGTAGTCGTAGTTAGTGTTGGTGACGGTTCCGCATTGCGTGCCTGAGTAGCCGCCACTCAAGCATGCCCTTTCGTTGAGGGAAAGGTATCCGGAGGCGGTCGTACTTAACGGCTCCGTGGTGGAGTTATTGGCTGGTCCCACCCACACGGAGAGGTGATAGCCCTGACCGTTGATCAGCTGGGTGTCGTGAACCATGGCGAATTGCCTGAAGGTTCCCACCGGTGTCTGGTCAGCGAAGAGCCGGGCCAAGTAGACGCCAGAAACGGGCAACGCCAGGCTAGTCGGGTTCAACGATGTGCAGTGCGCCGCGGACAACATCACGCCGTCGTCGCCGCGGTACGCACGAAACCCCGTGGAGCAGTTTGCGATGGCCGCCCCGCCCGTCCACATTTGGATTCGAGAACCGCCTCGGAAGGGTCCGCTCCCTGCCCCCCGCTGCAGTGACGACCCGGCCTCGCCCGCTACGAACTCAACACCTGCATCTTGCGCTTCTTGGCCTCGCGCTGAGTCCGCGATGTCGGCGATGTCAGCGGCGTCAGCGGTCGCTACGAGGCCGGTGAAATCGGAAGCAAGTCCGATCCCATGGATTCTCCTTTCGTTGCGAAGCAGTTCTTGGCTTGTTGCGTCGAGCTCTGCCTCCGTGTACGGAACCGACTCCCATCGAACTTTCACGGTAGGAGGCGCTTCCTCGATCAACTTCGCGACCTTGTCGGGAGCCTTTCCCGTTCCGAAGACTGTGAAGGAGCGTGCGTCATTGTCGAAGGACGCACCTGCAAAGTTGCCAGCTGCGATGGCGGATTCTTCAAGAGCGGTCGTGTAGTCGCTGATCGCGGCCTGCCAGTCCGTAGTTGCTGATCGCTCGTCGTCGGCTTCGTCGGCCTCAGACTGAGTGTCTGAGGGATGATCCTCAAGCGAGACTGCGACCAAAATCCCAGGCTGACCTGGGGAGTCAGGGGAAGGGAGCGCGGCGAATGCGCTCAGCACGATGGCGAGGCCGAGGGAAGAGCCAACTGATCTCATTGTTGCCATGATCTAGTCCTTCGCGACGCTCGAATCTCCGAGTAGACCTCGACCGTACACCTCTGAACCGTCACCACCACCGGCAAACCCAATCGCTCCCGCAGAACCATCCGCCGCGGGTGTCGAGCGCAGGCGCGCAGGCACCTGATCCTCGTGTCCGTTGCTGTCCCGTACGCCGAACCCTGAGCGGCGACGGCGCTCGTGAGACGACGGACGAGATGCGCCGTGTCCCGCAACACCCGTCCGGTGATGTTCCCGGGACGGGGGCCTGGTCCGGGTGCGTCATTCTGGGTGGAATGACGCATCCTCGAACGTTTGGATGGTGACCGATAGACGGGGCGGTATGTCCCGGCCTGCGACTAGCCCGTAGCGGACCGTCAAACGTGCAGTAGTGCTCCCAGCGCTCCGGCGCCACGCTCAGGGGCGGATCTCTCCTGGACCATTGCACGTTTGACGGGCCGTTCGCCGCGTCGATCTGGGTGGTGATGCCCATCTGCGGTTCGCGCTGGCCGCCGATGTCGGTTCCACGAAAACGGCGATGGCCCCGGGGGAGTCCCCGGGGCCATCGTTGATCGAGGATGAGTTGCTCGATCAGTTCACGACTCAGATGTCGTAGTACAGCTCGAACTCGTGCGGGTGCGGGCGCATCTGCACGGGGAGGATCTCCTGGGTGCGCTTGTAGTCGATCCAGGTCTCGATCAGGTCGGGCGTGAACACGTTGCCGGCCGTCAGGAACTCGTGGTCGGCCTCGAGGGAGTCGAGGACGGCGTTGAGCGAGGTCGGGACCTGGTCGATGTCGGCCATCTCGTCCGGCGGGAGCTCGTAGATGTCCTTGTCGATCGGGGCGGGCGGCTCGATCTTGTTCTTGATGCCGTCGAGGCCGGCCAGCAGCAGCGCCGAGAAGGCGAGGTAGGGGTTGGCCGACGGGTCGGGGCAGCGGAACTCGATGCGCTTGGCCTTGGGGTTCGAGCCCGTGATCGGGATGCGGACGCAGGCCGAGCGGTTGCGCTGGGAGTAGACCAGCGAGATGGGGGCCTCGAAGCCGGGCACCAGACGGTGGTAGGAGTTCACCGTCGGGTTGGTGAAGGCCAGCAGCGACGGCGCGTGCTTGAGGATGCCGCCGATGTAGTAGCGAGCCATGTCCGACAGGCCGCCGTAGCCGGTCTCGTCGTAGAACAGCGGCGAGCCTTCGTTCCAGATCGACTGGTGCACGTGCATGCCCGAGCCGTTGTCACCGAAGATCGGCTTGGGCATGAAGGTCGCGGTCTGACCGTTGCGCCAGGCGACGTTCTTGATGATGTACTTGAACTTCATCACGTCGTCGGCGGCCTTGAGCAGCTCGTCGAAGCGGTAGTTGATCTCCGCCTGGCCGGCCGTGCCGACCTCGTGGTGGGCGCGCTCGACGATCAGGCCGGACTTCTCCAGCTCGATGACCATCTCGTCGCGCAGCTCACCGAAGTGGTCGGTCGGGGCGACCGGGAAGTAGCCGCCCTTGTACTTGACCTTGTAGCCACGGTTGTCGTTCTCGAACGCGTCGCCGGTGTTCCAGGCGCCCGCGGTGGAGTTGATCTCGTAGTACCCGGCGTTGGCCTTGGTCTCGAAGCGCACGTTGTCGAAGACGTAGAACTCCGCCTCGGGGGCGAAGTAGGCGGTGTCACCGACGCCGGTGGTGCCGAGGTAGGCCATCGCCTTCTTGGCGATGTTGCGCGGGTCGCGCGAGTACGGCTCTCCGGTGAGCGGGTCGTGGATGAAGAAGTTGACGACCAGGGTCTTGGCCGTGCGGAACGGGTCGATGTAGGCGGTCGTCGGGTCCGGGAAGAGCGACATGTCCGACTCGTGGATCGCCTGGAAGCCGCGGATGGAGGAACCGTCGAAGCCCAACCCGTCCTCGAAGACGCTCTGGTCGAACGACGAGACCGGGACGGTGAAGTGCTGCATCACACCCGGCAGGTCGCAGAACCGCACGTCGACCATCTCGACGCGCTCGTCCTTGATGTAGGCGAGAAGGTCCTCGCTGTTCTGGAACATTCGTCCTCCTTGGCCAGACCCCGCCGGGCACAGCCGTCGCAATCTCGGGATGGGACCCCGGCGCGGCGCGCACCAGGTGTGCGCCCAAACTATCTACCCGGGCGTTTCCCGACCGTATCGGGTTTGTTTCGTCGACGTAACGCCTGGTCGCGGAGTGGATCCTCGCGGCTCCCTCTAGGCTCGTCCCATGACCGCTGCACAGGCCCCCCAGCTCGTCACGGCCTCGTGGGGGAGGCGGGTCCTGGCCCTGGCCGTCGACTGGGCGGTCTGCACGCTCGTGGTGGTCGCCTTCATCGGCACCGACCGCTACGCCGAGCAGGGGAGCGGTGCGAGCTTCCTCGTGCTCGGGGTCTACGTGCTCGAGTCGGCCCTGTTCACCTGGCTCCTGGCGGGCTCGTTCGGCAAGCTGCTGACCGGCCTGCGCGTCGTCCAGGCGAGCGGCTCGTGGCGCCCGATCAACCCCCTGCGGCTGCTGCTGCGCCAGGTCCTGGTGGCTCTGGTGATCCCGCCCCTGGTGTTCCGCGCTGATGGTCGCGGACTGCACGACCTGATGGCCGGCACCGCCACCGTCACCAAAGACACCTATGTCTCGTTGAGAGCAGCATGAGACTGAGCGCGAGCCGTCGTACGAGCGCGATCCTGCTGGGATCGCTGCTGTTCGTGACCGCGGGGTGCGGCAGCGACCCGGCCGAGGGGGAGTCGACGTCCTACCTGCTCACCGACCTCGAAGGCGGCAAGGTCGCCGTCGAGCCGGGAGCAGGCGCTCCCGACCTCGCCGGCGGCGACCGACACCCCGACCGCCGTCCCCAGCGACGCCTCCGCGAAGCAGCAGATCGGAAGCCGTGCGCTCCTGGCACGGGTGGCGGCCGCCGTGGGCGCCTTCGACTCGGTCCACGTCAGCGGTGGCAACCAGGACCCGCCGCCGGTGCTGGAGTCCGACCACCGGTTCGGGACAGCCGGTGACGACTTCGAGGCGGTCCTCGAGCTGACCCCTGGCCAGACCACGACGCTGCGTCGTCTCGACGGGGTGCTCTACGTCGACACCGGCGACGGCTTCTCGGTGGTCGACGACGCCGAGGCCGCCACGGGGCTGCTCCCGGCCTTCGCGGCGTGGAACCCGCTGGTCGACCTGCGCGACGCGATCCAGGCCACCAAGACCCTGCGCATCCTCGGCCCGAGCGAGATCGACGGGGAGTCGGTCACGTCGTACGCGTTCACGCTGGACGTGGCCGCGCTGCCGTCGCCGTCGCTGGTGGTGCCGGGCTCTGCCGCGGGCAGCGCCGAGGCAACGCTCTCCCTCGACGCCGACGACCTGCCGGTGCGCCTCGAGCTCGACCTGGGGCCGGCGATCTCGCGGATCGACTACGCCGACTGGGGCACGCCGGTCACGATCGAGCAGCCGGCGACCACCTGAGTCACACGGTCAGCGTCCGCGGGTGTTGCCGCGCATGCCCTTCATGCTGGTGGGCATCGGGCCCTTGGGCAACGGCACCTTGGGACGCTGGGCGTCGAGGGCTCGCAGCCGGGCGAGGATGTCGGTGATCTCGGCCGGCTTCACGTTGCGGCCGAGCTTCTGCACGTGCTTGGAGAGCTTGGGCAGCGGCACCTGACCCTCTTCGCGGCCCACGACGACCTCGAAGAGCGGGGTGTCGGCGGCGACCCGCTCGTGCTTGCGCCGCTCACCGGCCATCAGCGCCCGGAGCCGGTTGGTGTTGCCCTCACCGACGAGCACGATGCCCGGAGGGCCCACGACCCGGTGGACCATGTCCTGCTGCTTGTTGAAGCCGACGACCTCCTGGACCGTCCAGCCGCGCCGGAGCAGCGACAGGGCGCGAGCACCGGCGCCGAGCTGACCCTCGAGCCGGTTGAACGCCGCCTTCTGCGCGCGCCGGCTGAAGACGATCATCATGGCCAGCAGGCCGAAGAAGAAGGCACCGATGGAGGCCAGGACGATGCTGATCGTGCCGGAGCCCGGGAGCAGGTAGAAGAGCCCGAAGCCGATCGCGCCGAAGAGCACGAAGGCACCCAGCATCCACCAGCCGATGCGCTTGTCGGTCTCGCGCGAATACTTGTAGGTCTGGACGATCTGGCGCGACCGGCTCATCTTCGCGGGGTCGGTCTCGGCCTTCTTGGCCGCGCGCTTGGCCTTGCGGGACTGCTTCGGCTCGGTCGCCATCGTGTCGGTGCTGCCTATCGTCGTGTGGGTCGGGTTCGTCAACGCTTCAGACGGATGCGCCCTCGCGGGCTTCCATCGCCTGACGGTACAACCGACCGGCCCGGTACGACGAACGGACCAGCGGGCCGGACAGTGCGCCGGAGAAGCCGATCGCGTCGGCCTCGTCCTTGAGCTCGACGAACTCCTCGGGCTTGACCCACCGCTCCACGGGGTGGTGGCGCAGCGAGGGGCGCAGGTACTGGGTGATCGTGATGATCTCGCAGCCGGCGTCGTGCAGGTCCTGCAGCGCCTGGGAGACCTCCTCGCGGGTCTCGCCCATGCCGAGGATCAGGTTGGACTTGGTCACCAGGCCGAAGTCGCGGGCCTGGGTGATCACGTCGAGGGAGCGCTCGTAGCGGAACGCCGGGCGGATCCGCTTGAAGATCCGCGGCACGGTCTCCACGTTGTGGGCCAGCACCTCGGGGCGGGACTCGAAGACCTCAGCCAGCAGGTCGGGCTTGCCGTTGAAGTCGGGGATGAGGTTCTCCACCCCGGTGCCGGGGTTGACCTCGTGGATCGCGCGCACCGTCTCGGCGTAGAGCCACGCGCCGCCGTCCTCGAGGTCGTCGCGCGCGACGCCGGTGATGGTGGCGTAGCGCAGCTCCATCTTCTGCACCGACTCAGCCACCCGGCGCGGCTCGTCGCGGTCGAGGGGCTGGGGCTTGCCGGTGTCGATCTGGCAGAAGTCGCAGCGACGCGTGCACTGGTCACCACCGATGAGGAAGGTGGCCTCGCGGTCCTCCCAGCACTCGAAGATGTTGGGGCACCCGGCCGACTGACAGACCGTGTGCAGGCCCTCGCTCTTCACGAGCTTCATCAGCTCGTTGTACTCCGGACCCATCTTCGCCCGGGTCTTGATCCACTCCGGCTTGCGCTCGATCGGCGTCTCGGCGTTGCGCACCTCGAGACGGAGGAGCTTGCGGCCTTCAGGGGTCGGAGCAGGCGTCGTGGTCACTTCGAGAACTCTACGCGGGGACGGCTCACGTCCCAACGTGGCGAGGCCTCGCCCGAGGGGAGCGATCAGGGCACGTCCCGCCGACGGAACGACGCAGCCGAGGCAGCGCTCACCGCGAGCAGGAGCACGCCGTAGTAGGTGGTGCCCTGGCGCAGCGAGCGGAAGCGCTGCTCGTCGCAGGCATCGCCCGGTGGTCGCTCGGCGCGGTCGTCGTAGCAGCTGTTCGGGACCGGCACGTAGTACTCGGTGCCGTCGGTGACGATGGCCTGGGCGTTGATGGTCGGGTCGAGGGTGCCACGGTCATCGGGGCCCACGATCCCCAGCAGCAGGCCGCCGGCGACCGAGACCGCGAAGAGCGCGCCGACCGAGAAGACGGTGCTGCGCGAGAGCATCGTGAGTGCGTAGCCACCGAGGGCGGCGCCGCACGCCAGACCGGCGCCCCGCCAACCCTGCTGCAGTGCGGCGAGCAGGGCCCCGGCCGGGGCAGGATCGTCGCGGGCCTGGAGCACCAGGTCGAGGACCAGCCAGTACGCCGACGTGACCACGGCGGCGGCGATCAGCGCCACCAGCGCCACCGCCACGGCCTTGGCCAGCCAGACCCGCAGGCGGCGCGGCTGGAAGAGCAGCTGGTTGCTCATCGACCCGGTGTTCCAGTCGTGGCCGACGAACGTTGCCCCGAGCAGGAACATCAGCACGCCGAGCACCGCGACCACCGCGGTGCCGGAGCCGAACTCGCGCTCGCGATCGAGGTCGAGGGTCTCGATGTAGGTGAACCACTCCAGCTGAGGCAGGACGTACTGCTCGCACGTGGCCTGGACGTCCTCGGTCTCGGCGTCGATGCCGAAGCGGTTGGGCTTCTCGAGGCACCTGGCCAGGTCGCGCTGGACGCGCGGGCGCGCGGTCTCGGCCTCGACCTGGGCCTGGGCCTGGGCCAGCTCGGCGCCGGAGGGCGGCCGGGTGGAGAGCACCATCCCGATGGCGATGACGGCGGGTACGACGACGGCGGCGGTCAGGAGCAGCAGGACCGCGCGGCGCAGGCGCAGGCGGGTCAGCTCGACGCGCAGGAGCCGGATCATGCCGCGCCCCCCTTCTCGTGGTGGCCGAGGGTCTCGTCGGCGGTGAGCTCGAGGAAGACGGACTCGAGGTCGCGTCGCAGGGGCACCAGGGAGGTCAGCCACAGGTCGTGGTGACCCAGCATCCGCGTGAGGTCGCCCGGGTCGTCGGTCTCGACCCCGAGCGTGCCGTCGGCGCCGCGGGTGACGGTGAGGCCGGCGCGCATCAGCACCGCGGCTGCGGCGTCGGGGTCGGCCACGGTCACCGTGTAGGTCTCCGCACCGCTGTCGAGGAGCGCCTCGACGGGTCCGGAGGCCAGCATCCGGCCGTTGCCGATGATCGTGGCGGAGGTGCAGACCTGCTGCACCTCGGCCAGGATGTGGGAGCTGAGCAGCACCGTCACCCCCCGCGAGCCCAGGTCGCGGATGGTGTCGCGGATCTCGCGGATGCCGGCCGGGTCGAGACCGTTGGTGGGCTCGTCGAGGATGAGCAGCTCGGGGTCCTTGAGCAAGGTGGCCGCGATGGCCAGACGCTGCTTCATGCCGAGCGAGTAGGACTTGAACCGGTCACGGTCGCGCCCCTCGAGCCCGACGGTCTCCAACGCGCGGTCGACCGCGCTGGTGGGGGCGCCGATGGAGCCCGCGAGCAGCATCAGGTTGCGGCGACCGGTGATCGTGGGGGAGAACTTCGGCATCTCCACGACCGCACCGACGCGGTCGATGACCGCCGGCAGGTGGTGGGGCACCTCCTGGCCGAACAAGCGCATCCGGCCGTCGGTCGCGCGGGCGAGCCCGAGCAGCATCCGGATCGTGGTCGTCTTGCCAGAGCCGTTGGGTCCCAGGAAGCCGTGGACCCCGCCCGCGGGCACCGCGAGGTCGAGATCTTCTACGGCGACGCGCAGCCCGCGTCGGGTGCGGAACTCCTTGCGGAGCCCGGAGGTTTCGATGACCAGATCAGACACCGGAGGATCAGATCACGGCCTCACGAGTTCGATGCGCGGGACACGCCCGGGCTCGGGACGCGGTTCGTAGTCCGGCGTGGCGTCGTAGGCGCCCCACCCGAGGTAGGTGCGCAGGTGCTTCTCGACCAGGGGCAGCACGTCGGTCGTGGTGACCGGCCGACCGAGCTCCTCGCTCAGGGTGGTGACACCGGCGTCGGCGATCCCGCAGGGCACGAAGCGGTCGTACCAGCCGAGGTCGACGTCGCAGTTGAGCGCGAACCCGTGCATGGTCACCCCGCGGCTGACCCGGATGCCGATGGCGGCGATCTTGCGCTCGGGGCCGCGGTCGTCGGCGCGCAACCACACGCCGCTGCGCCCCGGCACGCGTGCCGTGGTCACGCCGAGGTCGGTGCACACGTGGATGAGGGCCTCCTCGACGCGGCGGACGTAGTCGACGACCTTGACGTGGTCGGGCAGGGCGACGATGGGGTAGCCGACCAGCTGCCCGGGGCCGTGGAAGGTGATCTTCCCGCCCCGGTCGACGTCGATCACCTGCGCGCCGCCCGCGTCCGCCGGCCGCTCGTGCGGGGCGGTCCGCTTGCCGGCGGTGTAGACGGGAGGGTGCTCGAGCAGGAGCACGGTGGGGACGCGAGTGCCGGCGACGACCTCGGCATGCACCTCACGCTGGAGCTCCCAGGCCGCGAGGTAGTCGACCGCCTCGGCCCCGAGGCCCCGCACGCAGATGTCCAGCTCGCTCACGCCTGCGACCCTACCCGCGCGCCGAGGAAAGCGAGCTCGTCGGGGAGAACGCGCTGGGAGTAGGCGATCTCGTGCCCGCCCGGCCCGAACGTCGCGGTCACGTCGGCATGATCGGGGAAGCCGTCCACGTAGGCGCGCACGGCGGGGGCGAACGGGTCGTCGATGCCGACATCGATACGCAGCGGGATGCCATCGAGGTCGGCCTGGTCCTCCATCACCGAGTAGCGGACGTACTCGGCCGGGTCGGCGAAACCGTCGGGGTGGGCGAGGGCGGGGTCGGTGTAGAGCCCGGGGCTGGAGGCACACACCGCGCGCACCCGACGGCGACCCAGGATCGGGGCCAGACGGAGCACGCCGTACCCGCCCATCGACCAGCCGAGCAGCCCGAGTCGCCCGGGGTCGATCTTGAGGTCGTCGGCCCGGCTCTCGAGCAGCGGGAGGAACTCGTCGGTGACCATGGCGCCGGCGTCCTCGCCGTCGGGGCGCGGGTGCCAGAAACCGGTGCCACCGCTGACGGTGGCGACCGCGAACGGCGCCACGCCGTTGCCGGCCGCGAGGGCCAGGGCGCCCGGCAGGTCCCAACGGTCGCCGAGCAGCGCCGCGGTCGAGCCCCCGTGCCCGTGCAGCGCCAGGACGACGGGAAGCACCGTGTGGGGACCTGCGATCGCGTCGGGAGGACGGATCAGCGACCACTCGACCTGGATGCCGCGGCGCGCGGGGGAGACGAAGGACCCTCGGGTCACCGGTCCGGGGGCAGGGGTCGCTGCGCTGAGCGTCCGGACGACCGGGATGCCGACGCCGACCCCGACGACGGCCGTGGCCGTGCCGCCCAGCAGGAGGTTCCGTCGGCTGAGCACGCCCCCCAGGATGCCACCCGGGGCGTCGGCGGTCCCGCCCGCCTGTGGATGAGCGCGCGCACGAATCGGGACGGCGGCGCAGGATGGCGTCATGGCGCTCCAGGCCGCGCACCGCGCGCACCGCAGGGACCCCGCCGCCATCGGCTCGCCCGTCGTGCCCGTGGTGGTCGCGCTCACGTGCGCGGCGCTGGTGGCGGCGGTGGCGCTGCTGCTGGATGCACGCTCGGCGGCGCCTCCCGCCGGACCGGAGCGAGGCCCCGACGGTCCCGCAGGGGCAGCCAGGGCCACCGCGGAGCCGGCTGTCGTCGCCCGCGAAGTCCTGCGCGACTGGGACGACGCGCGGGCCGGTGCCTGGCGTGCCGCGGACGCGGGGGCCCTGGCCCGCCTCTACGTGCCCGGGTCGGCGGCCGGGACCCGTGACGTGCGGCTGCTACGGCGTTGGACGGCCCGGTCGTTGCGGGTGACCCGCCTCCAACCGCAGGTGCTCGCGGTCGCGGTCGCTCGCGCCTCGTCGCGACGCCTGGTGCTGCGAGTGACCGATCGGCTCCTGCTGGAGGCGACCTGGCAGGGGCGCACGGTCGGGCTGCCGCGCGACGCCCTCAGCACCCGCCGGATCGTGCTGGTCCGCCGTGCCGCCACGACCGCGCGCGTGGCAGGTCGCAGCGGTCACCGGCTTGGCGACACCTGGGAGCCTGGGTGGATGACGCGTCCCCGGCCTGCCCGAGCCCACGTCCGATCCCTGCTCAGGCCGGCAGCGGTGACCCTGCTGCTCGGCAGCAGCCTGCTCGCCGGCTGCTCCGGCACCGTGGACGACGCCACCAACGCGCCGAGCGAAGAGACGCGCACGGCTGCGCCCGGCACCGCCTCGACCCCGCTCGAGGCCGACGACCTGGTCACGGGTCTCGACAGTCCCTGGGGCTTGTTGCCCCTGGCCGACGGCTCGCTGCTGGTCGGCTCGCGCAACACGGGGGAGATCCGCCACCTGGACTCCACGTCCACGGCTGGGTCCACGGCTGGGTCAACGGCTGGGTCCACGGCCGACACGGTGTCGCGGCTGGTCACGACGCTCGACGTACGCGCGGAGGGAGAGGCCGGGCTGCTGGGGCTGGCCACCGATCCCAGCGAGGCGACCGTCTACGCCTACTACACGACCGACGACGACAGCCGCGTCGTGGCGATGACCTGGGACGGCCGGCTGCTGGGGACACCGCGCACCATCGTCGAGGGCATCCCGGGAGGCGCCACCTACCACCAGGGGGGAGCGCTGGCGCTGGGGCCGGACGGCCTCCTCTACGTCGCGACGGGCGACAACGGCAAGCCTGACAGCGCCCAGGACCGCGACTCGCTCTCGGGCAAGGTGCTGCGCTACACGCTCGAGGGCGACCCTGCTCCGGGCAACCCGTTCGGCTCGGCGGTCTACAGCTATGGCCACCGCAACGTCGAGGGCCTCGCGTTCGACGACGCCGGGCGGCTGTGGGCCTCGGAGTTCGGGCAGAACGCCTGGGACGAGCTCAACCTGATCGAGGCCGGCGCCAACTACGGCTGGCCGGAGGTCGAGGGCAGCGGCGGTGGAGACACCTACGTCGACCCGGTCGCCGTCTGGACCACAGCCGACGCCTCGCCCTCGGGGCTGGCCTCCTGGGACGGGTCCCTGTGGATGGCGAGCCTGCGGGGCCAGACGCTGTGGGAGATCCCACTGACCGCCGACGGCGTCGCACAGCCGGTCCCGCACCTGGCCCAGGAGCTCGGGCGGCTGCGCAACGTCGTGCCCACCGCCGACGACGACCACCTGCTGCTGGCGACCTCCAACACCGACGGTCGCGGGGAGCCCCGCTCCGACGACGACCGACTGCTGGTGCTGAGGCGTTAGAGCGCGGTGGTCAGCAGGCTGTCGAGATCGGGGTCGAGGAAGGTGTAGCCGGCCTCGAGCAGGGCGGCGGGGCGCACGTTGAGCGAGCCGAGGAGCTCGGGGGCCATCTTCCCGGCGGCCGGGCGCAGCAGCACCGCGGGCACGGGCAGGAACGCGGGACGATGCACGGCGGCGGCCAGCGCCCGGGTGAACTCGGCGTTGGTCGGTGCCTGGGGCAGGCAGATGTTGAAGGGTCCTGCGGCGCTCGGGTGCTCGGCCAGGTGCACCACCGCGCCCACCCAGTCGCGCAGCGACGACATCGCCATGTGTTGCTTGCCGTCGCCGAGCCGTCCGCCGAGTCCGGCCTTGAAGAGCAGACGCAGCTGCTTGAGCGGGGCCGCGCGCCGGTCCATCACCGGTGAGGTCCGCAGCAGGCACACCCGAGACCCGGCGCGGATCGCGGCCGAGGTGGCGGCGCCCCACTCCCGTGTGACGTCGGTGAGCAGGGCGTGACCGCGGGTGTCGGAGGCCTCGGTGAGCACCGCGTCGCCGTGGTCGCCGTAGTAGGAGATGCCGTTGCCGGCCAGGTAGGCCGGCGGGGTCGGCGCGGCGGCGATCGCCTCGGCCAGCACCCGGGTCGTGGTCACCCGGCTCTCGCGCAGCTCACGGGCCCACTTCTCGGAGTGCGGGTTGCCGAGGGTGGGGGAGCCCGCCAGGTTGACCACGACGTCGGCGCTGTCGATCACGTCCTGGGGCACGCTGCCGGCGTAGGGATCCCACTGAGCCTCGTCGGCAGCTCTGGTCGGGCGGCGTACGAGGGAGACGACGCGGTGTCCTCGGGCGGTCAGGGCAGCGCGCAGGTGGGTGCCCAGGAAGCCGGAGCTCCCGGCGATGACGACAGTCAGTTCGGCCATGGCCCCAGCCTCGCAGACGCCGCGCGGCCTGCCCTCCCTGCTTCGGGGTGACTCGACACGCCGGCGAGGGACTGCCGTGACCACACCGCCGCAGGCTCAGCGGCACCGGAGGTTGAGCCGGCGAGGAACGAGCCGTGACGAAACCCCCGCAGGCCGACCGGCCACCTTGACGCGATCGGTCGCCTCACCGGGCAACGCCTGAGGCCTCGCCCAGGGGCTCGCCCGGCTCAACCTCCGAGATGGCACCGGAGGTTGAGCCGGCGAGGAACGAGCCGTGACGAAACCCCTGCAGGCCGACTGACCACCTTGAGGTCGTCGGTGACCTCGCCGGGCAACGCCTGAGGCCCCGCCCAGGGGCTCGCCCGGCTCAACCTCCGTGCCTCAAACCTCCGTGCCTCGCCCGGCTCAACCTCCGAAATGACCGACGGCCGCAACCCGGATGGGTTGCGGCCGTCGGCTTGCGGGCTGTCTGGTGCTCAGACCTCGAAGGAGCCCGACTCGAGGCGCTTCTTGATGTCCTGCAGGAAGCGGCCGGCGTCGGCGCCGTCGACCAGACGGTGGTCGTAGGTCAGCGAGAGGTAGACCATGTGACGCACCGCGATCGTCTCGCCCAGGTCGGGGTCGTCGATCACGACGGGCCGCTTGACGACGGCACCCGGGCCGAGGATCGCGACCTGCGGCTTGTTGATGATCGGGGTGTCCCAGAGGGCGCCGACGCTGCCGAGGTTGGTGATGGTGAACGTGCCGCCACCCAGCTCGTCGGGACCGATCTTGTTGGTGCGGGTGCGCTCGGCGACATCGGCGATCTTCTTGGCCAGACCGGCGATCGAGAGATCACCGGCGTCGCGGACCACCGGGGTCAGCAGGCCCTTCTCGGTGTCGACGGCGAAGGCGAGGTGCTCGACGTCGAAGTAGGTGATCTCTCCGGCGTCGGTGTCGATCGCGGCGTTCAGGCTGGGGTGCTGCTTCAGCGCGTCGACCGTGGCCTTGGCGAAGAACGGCAGGTAGGACAGCTTGACGCCCTCGCGGGCGAGGAAGTCCGCCTTCGACTTCTCCCGCAGGCGGGCGATCCGGGTGACGTCGACCTCGATGACCTGGGTCAGCTGGGCACCGGTCTGCAGCGAGTCGACCATGCGCTCGGCGATGATCTTGCGCAGGCGGGTGATCTTGACGGTCTGGCCACGCAACGGCGACGGGGTCACCGACGGGGCGCTCGTGCCGGAGCCGCCACCCGACGCGGCGGGAGCAGCAGAGGACGCGGCCGCGGCCGGCTTCTCCTGCGCCTTGGCAGCGTCGAGCACGTCCTGCTTGCGGATGCGACCGCCGACGCCCGACCCGGTCACCGAGGACAGGTCGACGTTGTTCTGGGCGGCCAGCTTGCGCACCAGCGGCGTCACGTAGCCCGCGCCGTCAGAGCTCGGCGCCGACGAAGCCGGGGCGGCGTCGGGCTTCTTCTCGGGCTCGGCCTGCTTCGGCTCGGGCTTCTTCTCCGGCTCGGCCTGCTTGGCCTCGGGCTTCTTCTCCGGCTCCGGCTCGGGCTTCTTCTCGGGCTCCGGCTCGGGCTCGGGCTCCTTCTCGGGCTCCGGCTCCGGCTCGGAGGACTCCTGCGCCGCGGAGCCGTCACCGATGATGGCGAGCTCGGCGCCGACCTCGACGGTCTCGTCCTCCTCGGCCTTGATCTCGAGCAGCGTCCCGGCGACGGGCGAGGGGATCTCGGTGTCGACCTTGTCGGTGGAGACCTCGAGCAGCGGCTCGTCGACGGCGACCTCGTCACCGACGGCCTTCAGCCAGCGGGTGACGGTGCCTTCGGTGACGGACTCGCCGAGGGCGGGCAGGGTGACCGACGTACCGCCGCCGCCACCCGAGGGCTTGGCCTCGGCGGCCGGCTTCTCGGCTTCTTCGC
The DNA here is from genome assembly GCA_963760515.1 of uncultured Actinomycetota bacterium. Taxonomy (GTDB): domain Bacteria; phylum Actinomycetota; class Actinomycetes; order Propionibacteriales; family Nocardioidaceae; genus Nocardioides. The sequence goes on along the minus strand of CAVXDL010000010.1, from coordinate 104,776 downwards.
CGGCAGGCGCGGGAGCCGAGGCAGCCTCGGGCTCGTCGGCCTCCTCGACCTCGTCGGGCTCGTCTTCCGCCTCGGGCTCGGGCTCGGCCTCGGGCTCGGGCTCGGGCTCGGCGTCGCCGGTGTCGTCACCGCCGCCCTCGCCCTCCTCACCGATGAGGGCCAGGATCGCGCCCACCTCGACGGTGTCGTCCTCCTCGGCCTTGATCTCGAGGAGGGTGCCGCCGACGGGCGAGGGGATCTCGGTGTCGACCTTGTCGGTGGAGACCTCCAGCAACGGTTCGTCGACCGCGACGGTGTCGCCCACCTGCTTGAGCCAACGGGTGACGGTGCCCTCGGTGACGGACTCGCCAAGTGCGGGGAGAGTGACTTCGGTTGCCATGAGTTCTGGAGGTTCCTTCTGTCTCGGACTGGCGGGCGGTGTGGGGCGGGGTCAGCGGTGGATCAGGAGTGCGCGTGGAGCGGTTTGCCGGCGAGAGCGAGATGAGCCTCGCCGAGCGCCTCGTTCTGCGTGGGGTGGGCGTGCACCAGAGGAGCGACGTCCTCGGGGTGGGCTTCCCAGCCGTAGATCAGCTGAGCCTCGCCGATGAGCTCACCCACCCGGTCGCCGACCAGGTGGACGCCGATGACGGGGCCGTCGACGCGGCGGATGAGCTTGACGAAGCCTTGGGTCTTGAGGATCTGGCTCTTGCCGTTGCCACCGAGGTCGTAGGTGAGCGTCTCGATGCCGTCGGCGCCATGAGCCTCGATCGCGGCGGCCTCGTCGAGGCCGACCGAGGCGATCTCGGGCTGGGAGTAGGTGACCCGGGGGATGCCGGTCTCGTCGATCGGGCGGGGGTCGAGGCCGGCGATGTCCTCGGCCACGAAGATGCCCTGCTGGAAGCCACGGTGGGCCAGCTGCAGGCCCGGCACGATGTCGCCGACGGCGTAGACACCCTCGACGTTGGTGCGGCAGCGCTCGTCGGTCAGCACGAAGCCGCGCTCCATCGCGACGCCGGCCTCGTCGTAGCCGAGTCCGTCGGTGGCAGGTCCGCGACCGACGGCGACGAGCAGCAGGTCGGCCTCGATGACGTCGCCGCCCTCGACGGTGACCGCGACGCCGGTGTCGGTGTGCTTCACGCTCTGGAACGGCGTGCCGGTGCGGAAGGCGATCTTGCGCTTGCGGAAGGCCCGCTCGAGGGCCTTGGAGGAGGCTTCGTCCTCGACGGCCACCAGGCGGGGGAGTGCCTCGATGATCGTGACGTCGGCGCCGAAGCTGCGCCACACGCTGGCGAACTCGCAGCCGATGACACCGCCGCCGAGCACGATCACCGATGCGGGGACCTTCTCGAGGCGTAGTGCGTGCTCGGAGGTGATCACCCGTTCGCCGTCGATCTCGAGGCCGGGCAGGGAGCGGGCGTAGGAACCGGAGGCCAGCACGAGGTGAGCGCCGGTGTAGGCCTTGTCGCCCACGGTGACCTGGCGCGGCCCGGTGACCCGGCCGGCGCCCTCGATCACGGTGATGCCGCGGCTCTTGATGAGCCCGGCCAATCCCTTGAACAGGCGGGAGACGACGCCGTCCTTGTAGGCGTTGACGCCGGGCATGTCGATGCCGTCGAGCGTGGCGTTGACGCCGAACTGGGCGGACTCACGGGCGCTGTCGGCGACCTCGGCGGCATGCAGCAGTGCCTTCGTCGGGATGCAGCCCACGTGCAGGCAGGTGCCACCGAGCTTGTCCTTCTCGACGAGCCCGACGCTCAGTCCGAGCTGCGCTGCGCGCAAGGCGCAGGCGTAGCCGCCCGATCCTGCGCCGAGGATGAGTACATCGAAATCCGTGTCGGACATTTCTGGCGGCCACAGCCCTTCCCGTGAGTGGACGGCCCATCTTTGCACTAGCCACCACAGCGACCACAAGTGCTCCGCCGCAGACTCCCCGCAAGACCGGAGCGGGGGGTTGTGCGGACGAGACGACCGGGGAGCAGGCAGACTGGGGGTATGGGATTTCTTGACCGGTTCCGACGCGGCTCCCGCCAGAAGATGAGCGGGCCGTCCAGCGCCGCGCGCACAGGCTCCACGACCGTGCGGGCCTCGGACCGGGTCGACGAGCAGCACCTGCGGGAGTTCGTCACCACTCGGCGCGGTGTCGAGGGCTTCGTGGAGCCCCGCACGGCGGTCAGCGAGGTGACGCTGCTGCTGGTGGCCTACGACGGTGAGTGGACCCGGCGTCGGGTGCCCTCGGTCAACTGGGCCCACGACTTCGCCAACAAGCACCAGGTGCCGTCGTACGACGCCGCCGTGGTCGGGATCCCGCAGCGCATGCGCGACTACAACTCCCGCATCAAGCAGCAGCGTCGCCTCGAGCAGCAGCAGGGCGACTGACCCGCTGCGCTCGAGTCGCTCAGTCCTGAGCGGCCAGCGACCGGGCGTACTCGACGAGCGTGGCCACGGCGGTGCCGGTGCCGCCGTTGGTGATGTGGCCGGCCGGCCCTCCGGCGTTGAAGGCCGGGCCGGCGATGTCGAGGTGCGCCCACGGGCGTCCGCCGGTGAACTCGCGCAGGAACGCCGCCGCGAAGAGGCCGCCACCCCAGCGGATCCAGTCGTGCTGGGAGAGGTCGGCGATCTTCGTGGTGTGGATCCGCTCCTCCATGTGCTCGGGGATCGGCATCGGCCACATGTCCTCGCCGGCGGACTCGGCCGCGCTCAGCACTCCGGCCACGATGTCGTCGGCGCCCATGACGCCGGCGACCTTGTCGCCGAGGGCGACGACCATGGCTCCGGTGAGGGTGGCGACGTCGAGGATCACGTCGGGCTCCTGCTCGGCGGCCAGGCCCAGGGCGTCGGCGAGGACCAGACGGCCCTCGGCGTCGGTGTTGAGGACCTCGACGGTCTTGCCGCCGTACATCGTGATGACGTCGCCGGGGCGCATCGCGGCGCCGCCCAGCATGTTCTCGGCCAACGCGGCGTAGGTGGTGACCTTGACCGGCAGGCCGAGGTCAGCGATCGCGAACGTCGCCTGCAGCACTGCTGCGGCGCCGGCCATGTCGGACTTCATCTCGTGCATGCCGTTGGCGGGCTTGATGCTGAGGCCGCCGGAGTCGAAGGTGATGCCCTTGCCGACCAGCGCGAGGTGCGAGGTGGCGCCCTTGGGGTCGTAGGAGAGCTTCACGAGGCGGGGCGGAGCGTCGGAGCCCTGCCCGACACCGATCAGCCCGCCGCAGCCGAGCTCGGCCAGCGCCTTCTCGTCGAGCACGGTGATGCTCACCTTGCCCGAGCGTCCGCGTGCCTTGACCTGCGCGGCGACGTCGTCGGCGAACGCCGGCGGACGCAGGTCGTTGGGCGGGGTGTTGACCCAGTCGCGGGTGGCCGCGGTCGCCCGAGCGATCGCCTGGGCCTCCTCGAAGGCGGTGGTGGTGTCCTTGCGCCGGGCGTTGGACGTCAGCACGATCACCTCGCCGGGGCCGGCGGGCGCTGCGGACTGCTTGTAGGTCGTGAACGCATAGCCGCCGAGGAGGAAGCCCTCGGTCACCGCGCGCACGAGCTCAGGGGAGTCGGCGGGCAGGGCGATGGCGACGGTGGCGGCGTTGGTGATCGCCCGTGCTGCGGCGCCGGCGCCACGGCGTACCGCTCGCTGGTCGGCGGTCTCACCGAGGCCGACGAGCACGAGCAGCGGGCTGCTCACGGTGCCGCTGGTGGGCACCTTGACGACCTCGCCCGCCTTGCCGGTCACACCGAGCGCCGAGAGCAACGGCGTCAGCTTGCGGCCGTAGGCCTTGGTGACGTCCTCGGCCCCAGGGGCCAGCGCGGCGCCCTGTGGTCCGGAGAGCACCCCCACCACCACGACGTCGGCCTTGGACTTGGCGGGGCTGGCACTGCGAAGCGAATAGGTCGTCACCGAGGCAGGATAGGCCAGGGCCCCAGGACTCACTGCGGTAGGTTTCCGGCCATGTCGCCAGCCGCCACAGACGAGCCCCACGACGGGCTCCTGCGTTCGCCGCTCCACGACCGTCACGAGGCGCTCGGCGCCAAGTTCGCCGAGTTCGGCGGGTGGTCGATGCCGATCGAGTACGCCGGCGAGCGCGGCGGGGTGGTCAAGGAGCACACCGCGGTCCGCACGGCCGTCGGCATCTTCGACGTCAGCCACCTCGGCAAGGTCATGGTCTCCGGCCCCGGAGCAGCGGCCTACGTCAACGCCACGCTGACCAACGACCTCGACCGGATCAGCCCCGGCCAGGCGCAGTACACGCTCTGCTGCGACGAGACCACCGGCGGCATCGTCGACGACCTCATCGCCTACCTCCAGGACGAGGAGCAGGTGCTCCTGGTCCCCAATGCCGCCAACACCGCCGAGGTGATCCGGCGCCTCGAGGCGAGCAAGCCCGAGGGCGTCACGATCACCGACCGGCACCGAGGCTATGCCGTCCTGGCGATCCAGGGCCCGCAGTGCGACGCGGTGCTCGAGGGCGTCGGCCTCCCGGTCGGCCACGACTACATGAGCTTCGAGCAGGGCGGCTTCGACGACGTCGGCGTGGTGGTCTGTCGCACCGGCTACAGCGGCGAGCGCGGCTACGAGCTGATCGTGGAGAACTCCGTCGCCCCCGCTCTCTGGGACGCGCTGCTCGAGGCCGGAGCCGAGGTCGGCATCGTGCCGTGCGGGCTCGGGGCACGCGACACGCTGCGCACCGAGATGGGTTACCCGCTGCACGGGCAGGACATCTCCCTCGACGTCACTCCCAACGAGGCCCGGCTCGGCTGGGCCGTCGGGTGGGGCAAGCCGGCGTTCTGGGGCAAGGACGCGCTGGTCGCCGAGAAGGCCGAAGGCCCCAAGCGGCGTCTCTTCGCCCTGGAGTCGACCGGCCGGGCGATCCCGCGGCCCCACATGAGCGTCAGCCTCACCCCCGACGTGCTGCTCGGGGAGATCACCTCCGGCACGTTCTCGCCGACGCTGAAGAAGGGCATCGCGCTGGCGCTGCTCTCGACCGTGGTCAACCCCGACGCCCAGGTCGGCGTCGACGTGCGCGGACGTCGCGAGATGTTCCAGATCGTCAAGCTGCCGTTCGTCGACACCTCGGTGCGTGAGTCATGAGCCTCCCCGACCCGCCGCAGACCTTCCGTCGCCCCACGCCGGCCGAGCGCCCCTGGGCGTGGCGGCTCGAGGACTCCACCGGGGCCGAGGTGAGCGTCGAGGGCGAGATCGCCGACCAGCGCTTCACCGCGCAGGCCGATGCCGAGTCGTGGCTGGGGGAGACCTTCTCCGAGCTCGCCGCGGCCGGCGTCGACCAGGTGACGCTGTTCGAGCACGACCGCATGGTCTACGGACCCATGTCGCTGCACGCCTGAGCCGCTGAGCATGCGCGACTTCCGTCAGGTCGACGTCTTCTCGTCGCGGCCATCCGGGGGCAACCCCGTCGCCGTGGTGCACGACGCCGACGACCTCGACGACGAGCAGATGGCGGCGTTCGCCCGGTGGACCAACCTGTCGGAGACGACGTTCCTGCTGAGTCCCTCGACCCCGGAGGCCGACTACCGGCTGCGCATCTGGACGCCCGGTGGTGAGCTGCCCTTCGCCGGGCACCCGACCCTGGGCTCCGCCCATGCCTGGCTGGAGGCCGGACACACGCCGCGCGATCCTCGGTGCCTGGTCCAGGAGTGTGGCGCCGGGCTCGTGCGGGTGCGCAGCGGCGAGCGGCTGGCCTTCGCCGGCCCGCCGCTGCTGCGCTCGGGACCGCTTCCCGCCGAGCTGACAGCCCGGGCCGCGCAGGCCGTCGGGCTCCCGGTCGACGACGTGGTCGAGGCGGCCTGGATCGACAACGGTCCCGGCTGGCTGGGTCTGCTGCTGCCCGATGCCGACACCGTCCTGCGCTGCCGCCTCGACCGCGAGGCGGCCGGCGACCTGAAGATCGGCGTCGTGGGCGTGCATCCTGCGGGCAGCAGTGACGCGTTCGTGGAGGTGCGTGCCTTCGCTCCGAGCCTCGGCGTCGGCGAGGACCCGGTGACCGGCAGCCTCAACGCCGGCATCGCGGCGTGGCTTGCCGGCGGGGTGCTGCCCTCGGCGTACGTCGCTGCTCAGGGCACCGCGCTCGGTCGGCACGGACGCGTGCACGTCACGGTCGAGGACGGCGTGGTCTGGGTGGGCGGCGACACCACCACCGCCATCAGCGGCACCGTCGCGCTGTGACCTCGAGCGCCCGGTAGCCTCACCACGTGCAGCAGTATCGAGACCTCCTCCAACGCATCCTCGACGACGGCGTGGAGAAGTCCGACCGCACCGGCACCGGCACCCGTTCGGTGTTCGGTCACCAGATGCGCTTCGACCTCACCGCCGGCTTCCCGCTGGTGACGACGAAGAAGGTGCACACGCGCTCGATCTTCGCCGAGCTGCTGTGGTTCCTGCGCGGCGACACCAACGTGCGCTGGCTCCAGGAGCGAGGCGTGTCGATCTGGGACGAGTGGGCGGACGCCGAGGGCGACCTCGGCCCGATCTACGGCTACCAGTGGCGTTCGTGGCCGACCCCCGACGGTCGGCACGTCGACCAGATCGCCCAGGTGGTCGAGCAGCTGCGGACCGACCCGGACTCGCGGCGCCACATCGTCTCGGCCTGGAACGTCGCCGACATCCCGCAGATGGCCCTGGCGCCGTGCCACACGATGTTCCAGTTCTACGTCGCCGACGGTGCGCTGTCGTGCCAGCTCTACCAACGCTCGGCCGACGTCTTCCTGGGCGTGCCGTTCAACATCGCGTCGTATGCGCTGCTGACCCACATGGTCGCCCAGGTCACCGGGCTGCGCGTGGGCGACTTCGTGCACACCCTGGGTGATGCCCACCTCTACTCCAACCACCTCGACCAGGCCCGGCTCCAGCTCACCCGCGAGCCCCGCGCCCTGCCGACGCTGACCCTCGACCCCACGGTCACCGCACTCGACGCCTTCGACCTCGACCACATCCAGGTCAGCGGCTACGACCCGCACCCCGGCATCGCTGCCCCCATCGCCGTATGACCCCCGGAGGCAAGCGCGTCGTCCTGGTGGCGGCGGTGGCTCAGAACGGCGTCATCGGCAACGGCCCCGACATCCCGTGGCAGATCCCCGGCGAGCAGGCCCGCTTCAAGACGCTCACGATGGGCCACGTGCTCCTGATGGGTCGCACCACCTTCGAGTCGATCGGCCGGCCGCTCCCGGGCCGCACCACCGTCGTCCTCACTCGCACGCCCGGCTGGGCGCACGAGGGGGTCCACGTGGCTGCCACCGTCGAGGAGGCGCTCGTGCTCGCCGACGGCCTGCCCGGCGACGTGATGGTGGCCGGCGGGGGAGCGGTCTACTCCGCGCTCATGGCCCACGCCGACGAGCAGGTGCTCAGCGAGGTGCACCTCTCACCTGACGGCGACGTCCTCTACCCGGCGTTCGACCCCGACGTCTGGACCGAGGTCTCCCGGGAGCCGGCCGACGGGTACGACGTCGTCCGCTGGACCCGCCGCTGACGTTCGTCCGGCTCGACCTCCGGTGGGCTGGCTCGGAGGTTGAGCCGGGCGAGCCCCTGGGCGAGGACTCCGACGTTGCCCGGTGAGGTCACTGCCGACCTACGGGAGGGCACTCGGCCTGCGGAGGGGTCTCGATACGGCCGCTCTCGCTGGCGCTCGTGCGTCCTACTCGACCAGCCCGGGCCGACGGGAGGGCGGTTGGCCTGCGGAGGGGCCTCGATACGGCCGCCCTCGCTGGCGCTCGTGCGTCCTACTCGACCACCTTGGGCCGACGGGAGGGCGGACGGCCTGCGGCGGAGCGGTCCGGGCGTGCCGGTGACCCCGCCGGGGCGGGGTGGGGGGCGGTCAGGGTCGTCGACGGCTCCGGACGGTGAAGGTGTAGCCACTGGGGCTCGTCCACTCATGGACCCCCGGCGCCGAAGTGGTGTAGGTCCACCCCGAGTGGGTCTTGGCGCGGTGGTGGCGTCGGCACAACGGCGACAGGTTGTCCGAGCTGGTTTCGCCGCCCTGCTCGTAGGGGATCTGGTGGTCGAGGTCGCACCGCCGTGAGGGCCGGGTGCAGTACGGGAACACGCACGTGGGTTCTCGCAGGACAACCTGTTCCCGCAGCCTCTCGGACGGCTCGTAGCCGTCGCAGACGAGGTTCTGGTTGAGGTCGATGACTTCCTTGACGATCACCTTGGTCGCGGAGCCGCACCAGGAGCGGATCTGGTCGATCAGGACGTTGGACTGGGTGTTCTCCACCACCGCCAGGTCATTGCCGGCCAGCGAGTCGGCGTCGACGTGGGCGTAGATCGTGACCGCCCGCTCCAATGGCAGCCCCTGCTGACCGCGGGCCAGGTCACCGACAGCCATCGCACGGCGAACGTCGAGCGACTCCTCACACCCTGATTCGCGGAGGAGGGCGGCACCGGCGCGGACGGCCTGCTCGAGGTCGAGGGCATCGGCCAGGTCGAGGGTGCCGTTGACCTCCACCACCCCTTCCAGAGACACCTGGTCGGTGTGGATGTCGAACTTGCGGTGCTCCTGCGCCGCCTTCTGCCGCCGCTCGGCCTCGACGGGGTCGAACCGGGCGATCGCTTCCTCCACCGTGCGCTCGATCTGCGCGAACGAACAGACGTGGGCGGTCGGGGCGAGCATCCGGTCGACGTACGCAGCGCCTTCGTGGCACAAGATCATCGTCAGCTCGGCGACCTTGAAGGCCCGCCACACCGGCACCTCCAACGCCAGGACCCGCTCCCACAGCCTCGGGAGGCGGTAGCGGACCTCGAGGGTCTTGCCGATCAGGTTGAACGCCGAGTCCGTGGACCGACCCAACAGCATCCCCAGCTCCTCAGCCGCGAACTCACTCACCACCGGGCACCCGATGCCACCCAGGGGGATCCCGGTGTCCCAGAACGAGCACCCCTCGGCCTCCGCACCGGTCAACGTGTGCTCGGCCGCCCACTCGATGACCCCCACTAACAGCCCGACCTCGGCGGCGTCCGCAGCTGCCTTCAGGTCGACCACGGCGGCGGTCGCCGGGGAGGGGTTGCGGGTGCGGGACATGGTCCGATTCTACTGCCGGCCACCGACATTCGCTAGCGTGTTCGAACGGGTTGTGGATGGGGAAACGGGGTTGCGGGACGCGGTCGGCCTGCGGGCGGGGCCTCGATACGGCCGCGCTCGCTGCGCTCGTGCGTCCTACTCGACCAGCCTGGGGCGACGGGTCGGCGGTCGGGCTGCGGGGGGTTTCGTCACGGCTCGCTTCGCTCCCCGGCTCAACCTCCGGCGCGAGGCGTGGGGGTGGGGGTGCGGTGGAGGAGGACCGGGGCCAGGAGGCCGATGAGGATGACGGCGTCGACGAGGACCACGAGGGTGAGGAGCTCGGCGACGGTGTCGGTGAACTGGGCCGCGACGACGATGGCGACCAGGGCGACCCACAACAGGGCGATGGCGCGACCGCCCTGGCGGGCGATGAGGGCGTAGACGAGCAGCTGGATCATCGAGAGCAGCGTGCCGAGGATGGCGAACTGCCACAGCTGGTCCTGGACCTCGCCGTACTCGGAGCCGCCGACGAAGACCAGGGCGACCCGGGAGAGCAGCCAGGTCGCGGCGATGCCGAGCATCCCCAGGCCGGCCACCGTGACCAGGCTGAGACGCAGGGCGCGCGTGCGGACGTTGCTGTCGGCCATGTTGGGGAAGGCGACGACCACGACGAACTGCGGCAGGAAGAGCACCGCCTTGGTGAGGATCAGTCCCGCGGCGTAGAGCCCGGACTCGTGGTTGTCGAGCACGTTGCGGGCCAGGATCACATCGACGTTGGAGACCGCGAAGAAGGCCAGCAGGGCCTGGGAGTTGCGGCCCAGCTCGCCGAAGAGGGCGCGCGAGCCGTGGTCCTCGCCGCTGTGGTGGGGCACGTGGACGCGGTGGCGCAGGGCGATCGCACCGACCACGACCGGAGCGAGGGCGCCCACGAAGACGCCGATGATGGCGGTGAGCTCGTCGGGCTGCCAGAGGATGAGGGCGGTGCCGACGATCAGTCGGGGGACACCGGCGGCGACGTAGAGCATCGCGAGCGGCCGCCAACGACGCTCGCCCTGCAGCGTGCCGGCCTGACCGCCCATGATCGTCAGGGGCACCGCGATCAGCCCGACGAAGACGGCCGTCAGCAGGCTGTCGAGGCGCAGCACGGCGTTGACCAGGGGCGAGGCCAGCACCAGGACGGTGCCGAGCACGAGCGCGGTCTTCCAGGTGACGCGGCGGATGCCGTCCTCGATCACCGAGACGTCGCCGGGGGTGGCCGAGATCCGGCGCGCTGCCGTGGCCTGCAGTGCGAGCTGCGCGACGCTGACGACCATCAGGAGGTTCATCACGGCCGCGAACGCGCCGTACTGGGTCGGACCGAGGCCGCGCGCGGCGATGATGGTGAAGCCGTAGGTGGCCACGTTCATCACCACGATCGCGACCGCGATCACGCTGCCGTTGCTCATCGCTCCCGGGGCGGGGCGGGGGGCAGTCTCCTCAGGCACGCAGGGAGTGTTCCACAGCGTCTCCCACCGACCAGTAGCCTGGCGCGGTCCGGCAGCAGGTCGGGCACGTGGGGAGGCGAGCGGGATCGTGGTGGCTGAGTCGACCGCGCCCGTGCGCGAGCCCTCGACCGGCTGGATCGCGGGTCTTTGCTACCTGTTCTTCGTCGCGGTCTCGCTGCTCCAGCAGCCGGGGCTCACGACGTACGACACGCGCGCCGAGCTGACCCAGCGGCCGGGCAGCTTCCTGCGGGAGGCGTTCACGCTGTGGCACCCGGAGTCGAACTTCGGGGAGTTCCAGAACCAGGCCTACGGCTACCTGTTCCCCCAGGGGGCGTGGTTCGCGCTGGCCGACCTGGTGCAGAGCCCTGACTGGGTGGCGCAGCGGCTGTGGAGCGCGCTGATCCTCATCGTGGCGATCGAGGGCGCGCGTCGCGTGGCCCTGGCCATCGGTCTCAGCGGAGGACTGGCACTCGTGGCCGGGCTCGCGTTCGGGTTCACCCCCCGCCTGCTGGGGACCGTCAGCGTGATCACCGGTGAGTCGCTGCCCGGCGCCGTCCTGCCCTGGGTCCTCCTGCCGGTGCTGCTCGCCATCCGTCGCGGGAGCGGCTGGGGGCGTGCCGCACTGCTCAGCGGCGCGGCGGTGGTCTGCATGGGCGGGGTCAACGCCGTGGAGAACATCGGTTCGCTCCCGCTGGTGCTCATCGTCGTGGTGTGGAGCGTGCGTCGGGGGCTGGCCCCGCGCCGGTTCCTGGCGCTGTGGTCGGGCGCCGTGGCGGCCGCGGCCACGTGGTGGCTGCTCCCGCTGCTGGTCCTCGCCGGCTACGCGCCGCCCTTCTACGAGTACGTCGAGAGCGCTGCCGACACCACGACGCTCATCGGCTGGTCCGAAGCCACCCGGGGCGCCTCCCACTGGGTGGCCTACCTGATCACCGGCGACCAGGCGTGGTGGCCGGCGGCCAACGACCTCGTCTCGGTGCCGTGGCTGGTCGTGCTCTCGGCGGTGGTCGCCGCGATCGGGCTCGTCGGGCTGGCCCGCTTCGACCACGCGCTGCGGGGGCCCCTGCTGCTCAGCGCGGTCCTGGGGCTCTCGGCGCTCACCGTCGCCCACGGCGGCTGGGAGGGGAGCCCGCTGGCCGACCCGGTCCGCACCCTCCTGGACGGCCCGCTGCAGATCTTCCGCAACGTCCACAAGATCGACCCGATCGTCCGGCTCCCGATCGCCCTCGGCTTCGCCCACGCGGTGGGGCTGATGGTGCAGTGGGTGGTGGCCCGCCGGCCGAGCCTGGCTGACGCGACCGCACCGCTGGTCGTCGCGCCGCTGCTGCTGGTGATCGCCCTGGGCCAGCCCTACCTGGTCAACCACAGCCGCACGCCCGGCTGGGACGAGATCAGCGACCCGTGGCAGCAGGCCCAGGCCTACCTCGCCGCGGAGTCCGACGAGCGCACCACCCTGATCGTGCCCGGGTCGGGTTTCGCCCAGCAGACGTGGGGATGGACCCTCGACGAGCCGCTCGCGGTCCTCGGCGGCGTCAGTCGTACGACGCGCAGCCAGGTCCCGATCATCCCCGGCCAGTCGATCCGGTTCCTCGCCGCGCTCGACCGCCTCATCAGCACCGGCCGCGCCTCCGCCGAGCTCGGCGACCAGCTCGCCCGCGCCGGCGTCGGCCACGTGGTCGTGCGTCGTGACCTCCTGCGCAACCTCACCGGCTCGCCGTACCCCGGCGGGGCGGCGGTCTCGGTGAGCACCGGGGGACTGGTCCCGGTGGCCCAGTACGGCGCCTACCGCGAGGGCGGCGCCGAGGTCGAGGTGCTGGCGGTGCCCGAGCGGGCCGCGACCCTGCGCGCCACCGCCCTCGACGACGTCCGCACGGTCCGGGGCGCCCCCGAGAGCATCCTGGCGTTGCAGGCAGCCGGACTGGTCGACCTCGAGACCGCGACCGTGCTCGAGGGGGAGCCCGGCTGGGACACCCCGGCCGACATCGTCACCGACGGCGACCAGCGCCGGGAGCGGGCCTTCGGGGTGAGCGACGAGGCGGTCTCCGCCGTGCTCGGACCCGACGAGGACTGGCGCCTCGACCGCGCGGTCCACGACTACCCGACCGTGCCCGGGGCCACTCCGGTGGTGGCCCGGTACGACGGACTGCGCCGGCTCTCGGCGTCCTCGGCCCAGGGCTACGCCGACAACTTCGGCGCGATCGTGCCGCAGGCCGCGCCGTACGCCGCCGTGGACGGCGATCCGTTGACCCGGTGGATCACGTCACCGGCCGGTGACCCCGAGGAGCAGTGGCTGCGCCTGGACTTCGAGTCGCCGCGGCCGGTGCGTCGGGTCGCGGTGCTGCCGGTGGTCGACGACCCCACCGTCGTCCCGGTGACCCACTACGAGGTGCGGGCCGGCGACCAGACTCGCACGGTGCCGGCCAGCCCGTCAGGGGCAGCGTCGGTGGCGACGTTCGACGGTGCCGAGGCCGACTTCGTCGAGGTGCGCCCGCGCGGGGCGCGTACGACGGCAGCACAGGCGCGGGTGGGCCTGCGTGAGGTGCGCGTCGACGACCTGCGGCCCACCCGGTCCCTGGTGGTGCCCGGGGAGGTGGACCCGCGCGACGACTGGGTCTTCGCCACCGCCCCCGAGCGTCGGGCGTGCGCGGTCACCGCGGGTGTGCCCGACTGCGACGCGCGCCGGATCCGCGGTGCGGAGGAGCCGGACGGGCTGGATCGCAGCTTCACCACCACGGAGGCCCAGGAGGTCACCGTGCGCGGCTTCGTCGTGGCTCGGACCACCCGGGAGGCTGCCCGGCTCCTGGACCCGGTCAAGCCCCGCGTGACGGGGGCGACGTCGATCTACGGCGACGACCCGCAGGTAGCCAACCGGTTCGCCTACGACGGCAGCCCGACCACTGCGTGGGTCTCCGCCGACGAGGACACCTCGCCGACGCTGTTCTTCGACTTCGCCGCGAGACGCATCCTGCGCGGGATCATCGTGACGCCTGCCGAAGGCGCAGGGATGCCGGTGAGCGCCGTCATCCGCAGCGAGAAGGCGGTGCGCGAGGTCGAGCTGAGCGCCGGGGGGACCACCCAGTTCCGACCGCTCCGCGGACGCCGCTTCGAGGTCACGTTCGTGAAGGGTCCCGCGATCGACCATGTCGAGATCGCCGAGATGGACCTGCTGGGGGTGCGCCTGCGGCGGCCGTACGACGCCCTGGCTCCCACCGGGGCGGTCTGCGGCCTCGGACCGACCATCGACATCGACGGGCAACGCCTGCCGACCCGCGTCACCGGCGTGCTGGCCGACGTCGCCAACGGCAGCCCGTTGCGCTTCGAGAGCTGCGTCATCGACGAGGACCGACCGGCCGGGGGTCATCGAGCTCGCACCTGGCCGGCACCGGCTGACAGCCGTCCCGACCCGGGAGTTCCAGGTCACCCAGGTGGTCGGCGCGGCGGTCGACCGCGCCACCGACACTGACGCCGCCACTGACGCCGCCACTGACGCCGACACCGACGCCGGGACCGATGCTCGGACGGTCGACGTGCTCACCTGGGGCGACAGCTCACGGAGCGCGGCGGTCGGGGCCGGTCCGGCGGCCCTGCTGCACCTGCCGGAGAACTTCAACCCGGGGTGGGTCGCCGAGGTCGACGGGGAGCGCCTGCAGGCGTTGCGCGTCGACGGCTGGCAGCAGGCCTGGGTGCTGCCCGAGGGCGGCGCCGTCGAGGTGCAGCTGACCTATGCGCCGCAGCGGGTCTACCGGGTCCTGCTGCCGTTGGGGCTCGGGGTCAGCGGCCTGCTGCTCCTGGGTGCGCTCGGGCTGCTGATCGCCGGCGCGCTCGGACGCCGTCGTCCGCTCCGACGGCACGTGGACGCACCGGTCCCGGCGACCGAGCCGGGCTGGCCCGCCCCCGTGACCGCGCCCCTGTCCGGGGTCGTCGCCGGCCGGGCTGGCGCTCGGCGCGCTGCTGTTCCTCGGCACGGCCGGTGCGCTCGGGCTCGTCCTGGGCCTCCTGGGCGCTGCTCGGTCCGTCCCGCACCGTGCTGGTCGTCTGCTCGGCGCGGCTGCGGCTGCGATCGTGGCGTCGGCGTTCGTCGATGTCGTCGGCGGTCCGGCCTGGACCCGAGGTGTCGGTGACGCGCTCGCCGCGATCGGTGTCGGGCTGGTGCTGGGGGTCGTCCTCGGCGGCACGGGTGTCGGGCGCGTCCGGCGCGACAGACCTGGGCACGACAGCCCTGGGCACGACACCCGGGCACGACACCCAGCAGGGAGCACGGCACCATGACGCGGGTGGGGGTGTGGAGAGGGACGCAGGCCAGGGCTGCGATCGGCGTGCTCGTGGTCATGGTCGGGTGGCGCGCGGTGCTGCTGGCCGGCTCGTTCTTCAACCAGGACGACTACTACCTCAGCGGTCGCGCCGCGAGCGCGAGCCTGAGCTGGGGCTTCCTGTTCCGCGACACCGCCGGCCACGTCAACCCGATGCAGCAGCTCACCTACTGGCTGGTGGCGCACGGGACGCCGTACTCCTGGGGGGCGGTGGCGAGCTTCGTGCTGGCCCTGCAGCTGCTGGCCACGGTGCTCATGTGGCACGTGCTGACGCGGCTGCTCCCCGGTCGCTGGGTGCGGGTGCCGCTGCTGGCCGCGTTCGCGTGGTCGCCGCTGACCCTGATGACGACGCTGTGGTGGAGCGCCGCGATGGGGCTGTGGCCGCACCTGGTGTGCTCGTTGCTCGCCGTGCTCTACCTCGTGCGTCAGCGGCAGGGCGCGGGCTCGACCGCCGTCAACGTCGCGGTGATCCTGGCCGCGACCCTGATGGGGCTCGCCTGGCACGAGCGCGCGGTGCTGATCCCGCCGGTGCTCCTGGCGGTCGCGGTGGCCCTGGCCGACGACGCGTCGGGCTGGCGCCGGATCCCGGCGACCCTGCGGCGCTACTGGCAGCTGTGGGTCGCCATGGTGCTCCTGCTGGCCGGCTACCTCGTGGGCCACTCCGCGCTGACCAGCGTCGAAGGAGGGGGGAGCAGCCTGCGCGAGTCGCTCTCGATCTCGTGGGCCTTCGTCGGCGAGAACGTCCTGCCCGGCGTGGCCTCGGGCCCCTGGGCGGCCGAGCTGCGCGGCGGCGCCGTCGTGCCGGACACGTGGGTCACCGTCGTGTCGGTGCTGCTGAGCATCGCGGTCGTCGGCCTGGTGCTCTGGCGCGGAGGTCCGTCGCGCCGGTGGGCGCTGGCCTTCTTCGTCGCCTACGTCGCGACCGACCTCGCCCTGGTGCTGGTCGGCCGCGGCGGGTTCGGCCGGCTCATCGGTCTGGACCCCCGCTACTCCTCCGACGTCATCCACGCCGCGGTCCTCGCGCTCGCGCTCGCGCTGCGCGGATCGCCGGCCCACTTCGGGGTGCAGCTGCCACGCGGCATCGGCTGGCAGCGCGCCCGCACGGTGGTGCTCGGGGTCGCGAGCGCTGCCTACCTGACGGGTGCTGCCTTCGGCAGCGCCGTCCTCGTGCCGCACTTCCAGAACACCGAGGACCGCGTCTGGATGACCAACCTGCGCGCCGACCTCGCCGCCGATCCCAACCAGGTGATCATCGACGGCCTCGCGCCCGCCGACATCGTGCTGCCCCTGGTCGGCGCCGACTCCCTGCTCTCGGCGATCCTCGCCCCGTTGCCCGAGGCGCCGCTCTTCGACGAGCCCTCCCCGCGCATGCGGATCGTCGCTGCCGACGGCCATCTCCGGACCGTGGTCCTCGACGGGTCCATCCCGATGCGCCCCGGGCCCACCCCTGGCTGCGGGTACGCCGTCACCGAGCGCGAGCGGCGTGTGCCCCTGCTGGTCGGCATCGCCGGGCGAGTGGTGGGCCACCTGAGCTACTTCACCGACACCGAGGCCACGGTCGAGGTGAGCGTCGGCGACTGGTCGTCGGAGTTCCTCGCACGCCGGGGGCCCAACGAGGTGTGGTTCGTGATCCCCGACCAGGGCCGCAGCCTGGCCGTGGTGAAGCTGCGGGTCGACGGCGACTCGACGGTCTGCGTCCCGGCCCTGGAGCTCGGGCTCCCCGAGCTGCCGACGTGACCACCGCCGACGCCACGGCCCGCCCGCGGCGACCCTGGCGCAGCGACCTGGCGGTGACCACGGTCCTCGCCCTGGTGGTGCTGGGGCCCTTGTTCACCGGACCGGGCTACTGGCTGGTCGGGGACATGGTGTTCGTGCCGCACCAGCCCTGGAAGGCAGCCTGGCTGGGCCTCGACGGCTCGTTGCCGCGGGCGGTGCCGATGGATGCGATCGTGTCGGCGCTGACCCAGGTCGTGCCCGGGTCGTGGGTCCAGCGCCTCTTCCTGCTCGGCCCGTTCCTGCTCGGCGGCGTCGGCATCGCGCGCCTGGTCCCCGGTCTGGCGTGGTACGCCCGGGCAGCGGCGATCGCGGCGTACTGCTGGAACCCCTGGGTCCACGACCACCTCCAGATCGGGCAGTGGGCGATCCTGGCCGGTTACTTCTCGCTCCCGTGGGTGGCGCTCGCTGCGCGGGCCCTGCGCCGCGACCTGCGCTCCGGCTGGGCACCTGCGGCCCTCGCCCTGACCGCAGCCGCCGTCTGCAGCCCCTCGAGCGGCGTCGTCGCGGTCGTGGTGCTGGCGGTGCTCGGCCTGCGCCGTCGGCTGGCGTCATGGGTGCTCGTGGCCGGGCTGGCCGTGGTGGCCAACCTGCCCTGGGTGGTGCCCTCCCTCCTCGCGACGTCGGGAGCGGGATCGCAGGTGAGCACGGCGGGGGTGTTCGCGGGGTTCGCTGCGCGAGGGGAGTCGGCCCTCGGCGTGGTGGCGAGCCTGCTCTCCCTCGGCGGCTCGTGGAAGACCTCGATCGTGGCCCCCGAGCGCACCAGCGTGGTGATCGTGGCCCTGGCCGGCGCCCTGTCGATCGCCGCCCTGCTCGGGTTGCGGCGTCTGCGCCACCGCGACGAGGCGCGACGCGTGGCCCTGCTCGCGCTCCTGGCCTTGCTCGTGGCGGCGCTCCCGGCCTCGACGGTGGGCGCCGAGACGCTCAGCTGGCTCGGTGAGCGGGTGCCGGGCACGGCGCTGCTGCGCGACTCCCACCGCTACCTCGCTCCGGCAGCGCTGGCGCTCGCCCTCGGGCTGGCCGGTGCCGTGACCTGGGCGCGCGCGCAGCTCGCTCCGGGTCGCGAGGCATGGGTGGCGGTGGCCGGCCTGCTCGCGGTGGCGCCGCTGGCGCTGCTCCCGAGCTTGGCGTGGGGGGCCTCGGACCTGCGCCGCTCGACGTACCCCGCCGACTGGGACCGCGTGGCCGAGCGGATCGCGGCGGCGCCACCGGCGACCACCGTGGTGCTCCCGTGGTCGGGCAGCTACCGACGGTTCGCGTGGGCGCAGGACCGTGCGGTGCTCGACCCGGCGCCGCGCTACCTGCCCGGCGAGGTGCTGGTGGACGATCGCACGTTCCTCAGCGACCTCGTGGTGGCCTCGGAGGACCCGCGCGTCGCGCGCATCTCCGCCGCGCTGGGGGAGTCGTCACCCTCGGAGGTCGCGGCTGCCCTGCGAGCGCTGGGGGTGCGCTGGGTGCTGGTGGAGAAGGGCCAGGGCGCCGGGGCCCAGCCGGCCGGCCTCGTCGAGGTCGACGGGTCCGCTCTGCGGCTCATCGACGTGGGGTCCGGGGGCTCCCCGTCAGTCGTTGAAAACTTTCGTAGTCAGGACTATGAAGAAATGATCATTTCTGGTCATTTACTCGCTGTTCTTTTGGTTTGCGGGTCCACAGTGTGGATACTTCGTGGTGGGAGTAATGACCGTCACGTCTGACGGTCCTTGCGAGGTCTTTGGGAGGGGACCGAGCACATGAACCTTTTTGCATCTGGCACGACTCATGGGGCAGGCGCCACGGGCGCCGTCAACATCGCGACTGCTGCGATCGTGGGGGCCTGCATGGCCACCGCGCTCGCCGTCGGTGGCGTTCAAGCAGCCAAGGGCGGCGACCCCAAGCCGGTCGCCAACTCCGACCTGGTCCAGTACGCCGCGAAGTAGACGTGCGGCACGCTTCCGGCGTCATCACGGATCACCCGTGATGACGTCCGGTCGGTGCTGAGCATCTTCGAGGTCTCGCCCCTGGGGAGACCGGCGTACTGCTGACGGCTTGGGAGGGCCCGATGCTGCAACTCGTCATACCTGCTTACAACGAGGCGAACCGCCTGCCACGCACGCTGCGTGAGCTGCGGCGCTTCGTGCGCGACCACCGTTCCGTGCTCGGAGCCGTCGAGGTCATCGTCGTCGACAACGCCAGCACCGACGCCACCGCGTCGCTCGCCCGCGAGGCGAGCTCGCCGGCGCTGCCGGTCACCGTCATCACCTGCCACCGGCGTGGCAAGGGTGCTGCGGTCGCCGCCGGCATCGCGGTCACCGATGCCGACGTCGTCGGGTTCATGGACGCCGACGGCGCCACCGACCTCGATGCGCTGCTCGACGCCTGGCGGCTCCTGGCCCTGGGTGCCGACGTCGCCATCGGCTCGCGGGCCGCTGTCGGCGCCGACACCGCGGCGCGTCACAGCCGACTGCGCGAGGCCGGCGCCCGCCGCTACCGCGCGCTCACGGCCCGCATCGTGCCGGGGATCAGCGACACGCAGTGCGGCTTCAAGATCATGGCCGGCGACCTCGCCCGGGCCACCTTCGCCGAGCTGCGGACCGCCGGGTTCTCCTTCGACGTCGAGCTGCTGGCCCGGCTCCAGGGTGCGGGTGCCCGGATCACCGAGTTCCCGGTCCGCTGGGCCGACGTCCCCGGCTCCACGTTCGCGCCGCTGCGCCACGGCGCCGGCTCCTTCCTCAACCTGATCGCCATCTCCTGGCAGCTGCGCAGCGCGCGGACGCAGGCCTTCCCGGCCACGGTCGGCGCAGTCGTCCACCCGGGCGCCCTGGCGATCGAGGCCTGACATGGACAGTGCCGGTCTGAGCCCGACCCCGGAGCCGTCGCGCGCCGGGGCGCTCGTGGGGACCCGTGCGGTCGTCGTCAACTGGCGCGACCTCGACCACTCCCTGGCCGGTGGCTCGGAGCTCTACGCCTGGGAGTTCGCCCGGGCCCTGCGCGATGCCGGCGCCGAGGTGGAGTTCGTGACCGCACGCGATCACGGCCAGAGCCGGTCCGACGTGCGCGAGGCGATCTCGATCCGCCGCGGTGGTGGCGCCTTCACGTTCTACGCCTTCGCCGCCTGGTCGCTGTGGCGCCGTCGCCGGAGCCTCGACGTCGTGATCGACCCCGAGTGCGGCATCCCGACGTTCTCCCCGCTGTTCGTCCGCCGCTCGACGCCCGTCGTGCTCGTGGTCCACCACGTGCACCAGGAGCAGTTCGCCACCTACTTCCCCCGCCCGCTCGCGCGCCTGGGCCAGTGGCTGGAGAAGAGCCTCATGCCGCGGGTCTACCGCGGCCGACGCACCGTCGCGGTGTCGTCCTCCACCGAGACCGAGATGC
The DNA here is from genome assembly GCA_963760515.1 of uncultured Actinomycetota bacterium. Taxonomy (GTDB): domain Bacteria; phylum Actinomycetota; class Actinomycetes; order Propionibacteriales; family Nocardioidaceae; genus Nocardioides. The sequence continues at coordinate 84,886 of CAVXDL010000010.1, read as the reverse complement.
GCCGCCAGCTCGGCTGGACGACGCCGATCGAGGTCATCGAGAACGGCGCCGGCGTGCCCGAGGCCGATGCCGACGGGTTCTTCGACAAGGACCCCAACCGCCTGGTCGTGCTGGGACGCCTCGTGCCCCACAAGCGGGTCGACCTCGTGCTCGGCGCCCTGGCGGCGCTGCGCGACGAACGCCCCGACCTCACCCTCGACGTCTGCGGCAAGGGCCCCGAGCTCGAGCGCCTCCAGGCGCTCGCCGCCGAGCTCGACCTCACCGACCGGGTGGTCTTCCACGGCTTCGTCGACGAGGACACCAAGTCCGCGATCCTGCACCGCGCCGGACTGCACGTCACCGCCTCCGACATCGAGGGGTGGGGCCAGGTCGTGATCGAAGCGGCCGGCCACGGTGTCAGCACCGTTGCTCGCGACGTACCGGGTCTGCGCGACTCGATCCGGGACGGCAGCACCGGGGTCCTGGTGCCTGACTCCGCCGACCTCGCGGTCGTCCAGCACCGGCTCACCGAGGCGGTGCGCGGTGCGCTGGACGAGCTCGACTCGCCGGCCGAACGGCTGCGGGCCTACCGCGACTGCCAGACATGGGCGGCTGGGTTCAGCTGGTCACGCATGCGCGCCGAGGCGGTCGACCTGGTGGTCGACGAGCTCGCCGTGCCCGGATCCGATGCGTCCGCGTCGCCGGTCCACCCCGATACCGCTCCACTCTTCCTCGCCACATCCGCGGCGCCCGCCGCGACCACTGAAAGGTTCTGACCATGCGCCGAATCACCAGCTCTGTCCTCATCGGGCTCGGAGCATTCCTGATCATGGCCGCGGTCCTGGTCAAGTTCTACGCCTACCCCAACCTCGCGGTGGTCCCGAGCAGCTACGAGTCGACGACGACCCTCGAGGCGAAGGGCGCGACGATCTTCGACGCCGGTGTCCTTGCTCCGGTCCAGTCCGACCTGGCCATCAGCTCCTACACCTACACCAACCCCGAGGCAGACCCGAACAGCGGCTACACCGCCTGGGTCAGCGCGACGTCGATCCTGCGCAGCGACGTCGCCGGCGCCACGTGCGACCCGACGGTCGACCCGGCGCTGCCGGGCTGCTTCCAGCAGAGCACCGACCGGTCGGGCTTCGACAACAGCACCGGCGTGGCTGCGAGCGCCGAGGAGTGCGGCGACTGCCCGTCCAGCTATGACAAGTCGGTCATCGAGGGCGACGAGTACGTCGCGCAGTCGGTCGACATCACCCGCGAGGGCCAGCTCTACAAGGCGCCGTTCGACACCCAGAAGAAGGACATGCTCTGGTGGGACGGCAGCATCGCCGAGGCGACCACGATGGAGTACGTCGGCGAGGAGGACGTCGAGGGGCTGACCACTCTCAAGTTCGTCCAGACCATCGAGCCGACCAACATCGGCACCCAGGACCTGCCCGGCAAGGTGTTCGGGCTTCCCGACGCCACCCTCACCGCTGACGTGGTCTACGCGATGACCCGCACGCTGTGGATCGCCCCGGCCACCGGGTCGCCCGTGAAGCGCTCGGAGCTGCGCAACCAGGTCTTCTCCTACGAGGGCCAGACCGTGCCCGCGTTCGTCGGCACCGTCGCCTACACCGACGACGTGGTCACCGAGCTCGTCGCCGACGCCAAGTCGAAGACGTTCCTGCTCAACGGCATGCAGGCGCTCTTCCCGATCCTGATGCTGCTGCTCGGTCTCGCCTCGATCGCCGGCGGCCTCCTGCTGCGCCGCGGTGGCGGCGACAAGGTGACCAAGCACGCGTCCGGTCACAAGGACCTCGTCAACGCCTGACGTCAGGCAGTTCCTGCACCACGGCCTCGAGCAGCTGCTCGAGGCCGTGGTGCGTCCAGTCGAGCCCGCGCGCACGCAGGGTGATCACGGTGGCGCCCTCGAGGGTGAGCGCGCCGAGGGAGATCCCCGAGCCGCCCGCGGTCACGGGGTGGAAGGCGAGCCGCTGCACGCCGGGGGCAGTCACGGCACCGAGGTGGGAGACCAGCAGGGTCGAGCCGAGCCGCGGGGCGAGCAGTCGCATCCCGAGGCCGAGCACGGCGCCGCCTCCTGCGGTGCCGTGCGCGCTCGGCTGGGTCGGGGCGGTGCGGAGCAGGTCGGTGATCTCGCCGAGCCCGAGGCGCTCCACGTCGCGCAGCCGCAGCAGCGCGCTGCGGTCGCGCAGCACCCCGCCGGCGCCGGCGCCGGCTCGTGACACGCCCACCGCCACCGCGACGTGGCGGGGACGGCGTCGGCGGGTCCGGTCGTGGGCCCGGTGATGGGCCGCGTGATGGGCCGCGTGATGGGCGACGACGCCCTGCGCTCCGGCGTGCACCAGGTCGGCGGTGCGCAGCCGACCCGGCACCACCTGCTCGACGAACACGTCGTGGGCGTCGGTGCCGTCGCCGTCGGCTCCGCTGATCCGCGCCGGCGGGGACGTGGCCACCTCCAGCAGCCGGCGGGCCACCGCGCTGCCGAGGCCGCCCGCATCGGGTCGTTCGGCGACCCCGCGGGCCGACGACGAGACCGGGGCGCCGGTCAGCTCGGTCAGGACCTGCAGCAACCCCAGACCGTCGACCCGGCTGTGGTGGGCCGACACGACCAGCGTCGGCCCGACCAGGCCGAGGGACACCGCCGGCCCTCGTGTCCCGGCCAGCTCGCGGCGTACCGCGTCCACGTCGTCACCCTCGATGACCAGGCCGTGTCCGGGCCACCCGTGGGTCTCGTGGAGGTGCGCGAGGGCTCGGCTCGCTGCGGCCTCGTCGAGCGGGTTGCTCAGCTCGGCGCTCAGCAGGATGCGCCACGCGATGCGGGGGTCGGCGACCCAGGCCGGCTCGCTCTCGCCACGCTCCACGTGCTCAGGACCTGACGGGAGGCTTCACGGCGCGCACCACGAGGCTGACACCCGGCAGCCGGTGCAGGGGGAGGACCCGCTCGGTGGCGACGGCGGCGCGCAGGCCGGCGTTCAGCAGCGGGTGGACCTCCTCCATCTCGCTCTCGCTGGTGTTGTGCTTGCGACGGGCGCGGACGACGGGTCGCAGGAGCACGTTCCACGAGCGGACGTCGACGACCTCGAGGCCGACCCGCTCCATCAGGCCGGTCAGCTCGGCCTTCTCGTAGCGGCGCACGTGACCCAGGGCCACGTCGTGACCGCTCCACAACGACATGCTGCACGGCACGGCGACCAGCAGCCGACCGCCGGGCTTGAGCACCCGGAAGGTCTCGCGAGCCACGGCCTCGTCGTCGTCGATGTGCTCCCACATGTCGGTCGACATGACCAGGTCCATCGAGTCGCTGCGGAACGGCAGACGGCGCGCGTCGCCCCGCACGACCGGGAGCCCCCGGCTGGCAGCCAGCCCGGCGGCCGCGGGGGAGTACTCGAGGCCGTTGACCTGCCACCCGAGCTCGCGCAGCACCCCGGTGTTGCCGCCGCCGCCGCAGCCCACGTCGAGGGCACGGCCGGCCGGCAGGGGGGAGATGAGGCGGCGTACGAGCGCGCGGCGCTCGGCATACCACCAGTGTCGTTGCTCCAGCGCCGCCGACTTGCGGATCTCGTCCTCGTCCACCGGGCGACCCTATCGCCGAGCCGGCGTGGGTGCGCCGGGTGTCAGGTCGACGCCGAAGATGGCCGAGCCCGGGGTGAGCCGACCCCGCACCGCTGACCAGCCGCCCCAGACCCGGTCGTGCCCGTCGGGCCACTCCGGCTCGACGAGGGTGGTGAGGCTGAAGCCGGCTGCGGAGAGCAGCCCGACCCAGTCGCCGAGGGTGCGGTGGTGCTCCACGTAGGAGACCTCACCGGTCTCGTCGTCGACCTCGACGTAGGGCCTGCGGTCCCAGTAGGACTGACGCGCGACGAGCCCCGCCTCGGTGGGGTCGTCGGGGAACATCCAGCGCGTCGGGTGGGTGATCGAGAAGGCGAACCGGCCCCCGGGGCGCAGCACCCGAGCGGTCTCGGCCAGCGCCTCGGCGATGTCGTGCACGAACTGGAGGGCGCCGAAGCTGGAGAAGGCTATGTCGAACGACGCGTCGGCGAACGGCAGCGCCGTCGCGGTGCCCTGCACCGAGGGGACGACGATGCCGGTCTCGTCATCGAGGCGGCGTGCATGCTGGAGCTGCCGGTAGGAGAGGTCGAGACCCACCGCGCGACCGCCGTGCGCACGCACCCAGCGCGAGCACTGCCCGGCCCCGGAGCCGACCTCCAGCACGTCGCGGTCGGAGACGTCGCCCAGCACCTGCACCTCGGCCTCGGTGAGTCCCTCGGGACCCCACACGAAGCCCGCGTCGCCGAGGAAGGCGCCGTGGGTGGCCTGGTACTCGTCGGCGTAGCGGTCCCAGTCGGGTCCGTTGGCGCGCCGCGACTCCTCCTCGTCCACCGAGCGACGCTCGGCGCTGACCGCCGGCATCGGGGGGTGGTGGCGGGAGTCCGGGGCGAACGCGTCGGGCGCCCGGACGACGAAGTCGCTCACGATCCGGCCGGGACGACCTGCGTCGCCGTACGTCGGCGAGACCCGGGCAGGCGACCGACGAGGTCGCCGAGGGGACCGACGGCGCGGTGCAGGGCGTCGGCTGCCTCGGACAGGTCGGGGATGAGCTCGGCGATCGCGGCGAGCTGAGGCTTGACGGTCTCGAGAGTCGCGCCGAGGCTCACCAGCTGGTCCAGGGTGCCGCCCTCGGCGACGAGCTTGTCGAGGAAGCCGTCCTCGGTCAGGACGCGGTCGGCCAGGCCTCCCGGTTCGAGGAGCCGGTCGATGACCCCACCGGAGGTGGTGAGCCGGTCCAGGGCGCCGTCGGCGGCGAGCAGACGCTCGAGCACCCCCTCCGGGGCGACGAGCCGCTCGAGTGGGCCGCCGTCGGCGAGCAGCCGCTCGAGGGCTCCCTCACGCGAGAGCAGCCGCATGAGCGCGCCGTCCTCGGCCATCAGGGTGTCGAGGGCTCCGTCGCGAGCCAGGACCCGGCCCAACGGTCGGTCGGGGGCGGCGAGGTCGCTGAGCGTCTGGAGCAGCCGCATCGGACCGCCCTCGTCGCGGGCGAGCACCAGGAGCTGGTCGAGCTGGCCCTCCTCGCCGATGACCCGTAGCACGAGGTCGGCGTACCCGCCGGGACGTCGGATCGGTCCGTCGGGCGAGGCCAGGGAGCCCACCGCCAAGGTGGCGCGGGTGGCGGCCACCGCGATCCGGACGGGCAGGGTGGCGGCCTCGGTGAGCGTGGCCAGGAGGGTCGGGCGGTCGGCGGGTGCGACCTCTGCAGGGGCCATGGATGAACCGTAGCCCGCCGCGCGGTACTCCTATGATCGACTCGTGGACTTCGCCTCGCTCGCCCCGCTCGAGGGCGGTTGGTCCGGGGAGACCTTCGTGGCCGACGTCGCCGGTGCGCGCACCGTGGTCCGGATCCACGCCCGGCACCCCGCACGCGCCGAGGTCGACGCCGCCCTCCTCACGCTCGTGCGCGGACTGCTGCCGGTGCCACAGGTGCTGGAGGTGCGGCGTCCGGTCGGTGACATGCCGGCGCTGCTGGTCACCTCCTTCCTGCCGGGCGAGCGCGGCGACGTCGTGCTGCCACGGCTCGGGGTGGAGGACCAGGCCCGTCTGGGACGCCACGTCGGGGACCTGGTCGCCACGCTCGGCGGGATGCCGTGGCCGCGCGCCGGGGCTTTTGTCGACGCGGACCTCAGCGTGGAGCCGTGGGACCTGCCTGACGGGCTGTCCGGTCTCGCGACGTTGGCCGGCGAGACTTCCTTGGCGCACTGGAGCGTGGAGGAACGCGCGGGCCTGCTCGAGGTCTGTGAGCGCGCCCAGGAGCTGCTCGACACCGTCGACCGGATCTGCCTGGTGCACAGCGACCTCAACCCCAAGAACCTGCTCGTCGACCCCGACACCCTGGAGGTCACCGGGCTCGTCGACTGGGAGTACGCCCACGCCGGGCATCCGTTCACCGACCTGGGCAACGTGCTGCGCTTCGACCGGGCTCCGGCCTACGTCGACGCGGTGCTCGACGCCTTCGGCTCACGGCGGGGGACCGGGCCGGAGTCGGCGTTGGCCCTTGCTCGCAGCGCTGACCTGGTCGCGCTGCTCGAGCTGGCCGGTCGCGCTGCGCAGAACCCGGTCGCCGCGCGGGCCGAGCGACAGCTGCGTGCGATCGCCGGCTCCGGCGACCTGCACGCGACCGCGGAGCCCTGAGCCGGGCCCGGGCCGGGGCCATTTGGACGCCGACGAGCGGCGCGGCGTAGACTCACTCATTGCGCCAGAAGTCTGCCGGTTCCCATACGGAGCGGATCTCGGCTCGCTGTCATCGCCCGCGTCACCGCAGGCAGTCTCCATCGATGGTGAAACCGATCTCTGGTGTGCCCGTACGACTTCTGCCCACCAAGGAATAACTTCCCTTATGACGAGCACCATCTCCATGCTTCCGGACTACGACGCGCCCCAGGTGGCGATCAACGACATCGGGTCCGAAGAAGACTTCCTGGCCGCCATCGATCTCACGATCAAGTACTTCAACGACGGCGACATCGTCTCCGGCACCATCGTGAAGGTCGACCGCGACGAGGTCCTGCTCGACATCGGCTACAAGACCGAGGGTGTCATCCCCTCCCGCGAGCTGTCGATCAAGCACGACGTCGACCCGTCCGAGGTCGTCTCGGTCGGTGACGAGGTCGAGGCCCTGGTCCTCCAGAAGGAGGACAAGGAAGGCCGCCTGATCCTGTCCAAGAAGCGCGCCCAGTACGAGCGCGCCTGGGGCACCATCGAGCAGGTCAAGGAGGAGGACGGCGTCGTCGAGGGCACCGTCATCGAGGTCGTCAAGGGCGGCCTCATCCTCGACATCGGCCTGCGCGGCTTCCTGCCCGCCTCGCTCGTCGAGATGCGTCGTGTCCGCGACCTCCAGCCCTACGTGGGCCAGGTCCTCGAGGCCAAGATCATCGAGCTCGACAAGAACCGCAACAACGTGGTCCTGTCGCGCCGTGCCTGGCTCGAGCAGACCCAGTCCGAGGTCCGCCACGGCTTCCTCACCCAGCTCCAGAAGGGCCAGATCCGCAAGGGTGTCGTGTCCTCGATCGTCAACTTCGGTGCCTTCGTGGACCTCGGTGGCGTCGACGGCCTCGTGCACGTCTCGGAGCTGTCCTGGAAGCACATCGACCACCCGTCCGAGGTCGTCACGGTCGGCGACGAGGTCACCGTCGAGGTGCTCGACGTCGACATGGACCGCGAGCGCGTCTCGCTGTCGCTCAAGGCGACCCAGGAAGACCCGTGGCAGCACTTCGCCCGGACCCACCAGATCGGTCAGATCGTGCCCGGCAAGGTCACCAAGCTGGTGCCCTTCGGTTCGTTCGTCCGCGTCGAGGAGGGCATCGAGGGCCTCGTGCACATCTCCGAGCTGGCCGAGCGCCACGTGGAGATCCCCGAGCAGGTCGTCCAGGTCAACGACGACGTCATGGTCAAGATCATCGACATCGACCTCGAGCGTCGCCGGATCTCGCTGTCGCTCAAGCAGGCCAACGAGACCGCGACCGCGGCGGACGTCGAGGAGTTCGACCCGACGCTGTACGGCATGACGGCCACCTACGACGAGCAGGGCAACTACGTCTACCCCGAGGGCTTCGACCCCGAGACGGGCGAGTGGCTCGAGGGCTTCGACGAGCAGCGCGGCATCTGGGAGGACCAGTACGCCAAGGCGCACGCTCGCTGGGAGGCGCACGTCAAGCAGCAGACGGAGGCCAAGCAGGCCGACATCGAGGCTGCCGAGGCGACGTCCTACTCCAGCGGTGGCGAGGTCACCGAGGGTGAGACCGACGGCGGTTCGCTGGCTTCCGACGAGGCGCTGCAGGCGCTTCGCGAGAAGCTGACCGGCGGAGCGTCCTGACGTATCCCGTCGGCTGAGCACCACACAGCCGCACATCACGACGGCCCGGTCCCCGCGAGGGGGCCGGGCCGTCGTGCCGTCCGGGGCTCCTCGTGCCCCAAGGCACGCTGGGTCGCGTGCGCCCGACCTATCCTGGAGGCATGATTCGCTGGCAAGTGGTGCGCGGCGTGCTGGCGCTGCTGCTCGCGGCGTCGCTGCTCTCGGTGCCTTCGGCGCCCTCGGCATCCTCGGTCGGCGCAGCAGTCGCGCCGTCGCCGCTGCGGGTGCTGATCGTGGGGGACTCGGTCACCCAGGGGTCAGCGGGGGACTTCACCTGGCGCTACCGGCTCTGGCAGCACCTGACCGGCGAGGACGTGAGCGTCGACCTCGTGGGCCCTCGCGACGACCTGTGGGACAACGTCGCCCAGGTCGCCGGGTCCCGGGACTACGTGCGTCGGGGGTTCGATCGCGACCACGCGGCGCGGTGGGGTGCGACCGTGGCGTTCTTCCACGCCACTGACTACCGGTTCGAGGACCTGGTCACCACCTACCGACCCGACGTGGTGCTGATGATGCTGGGGGTCAACGACCTCACCTACCTCGGGCACGAGGCCGCCGAGGTCTCCGAGGGGCTCCGCACCCTGGTGACCCAGGCGCGCTCGGCCGACCCCGCGATCTCGATCGTGCTGGGTCACCTGAGCCAGACGTGGTACGACGGCGTCCCCGAGCTCAACGCGCTCCTGGACGACCTCGCCGACGAGCTCGACGAGTCGCGGGCCCGGGTGACGACCGCAGCCGTCGACGAGGGCTACGTCCTGCGTGAGCACACCTGGGACACCGCCCACCCCAACGCACAGGGTGAGGTGTTGATCGCGGCCGCGATGGCCGATGCGATGGCCGAGCTCGGCCTGGCGCCGGCGTACCCGCGTCCGGTGCCGACGGTGCCCCTCGGACCCCGACGGGCCGGGGTGCTCACGGCCACGGCTGTCAGCGGCGGCGCTGCCTTGTCGTGGACCGGCCCGCCGGGGGCCGACGGCCAGGTGGTCGAGGTGCGTGACGTGACGGCCGGACGTCGCTGGAAGGCCGGCGGAGGACCGGTCAGCGGGGACTCCACGACCGTGCGGGGGCTGCGCCCCACCCACCGGTACGCCGTGCGACTGCGACCGGCCAAGGGCTTCTGGGTGGCTGCGAGGGTGCGCTCGAACGTCGTGCGGTTCCGGCCGCTGCCCGAGCCCCCGGCCCGGGTGCGGCTGCGTCGCGTCACGTCGCCGGCCCCTGACCGGGTGCGGGTCACGGCAGTGCCGGCGGCGCGGGCTGCGTCGTACCGGGTGCAGATCGCGGCCACCGACTCCTGCAGCGCTCGTCCGGTCCGCTACCAGCGGCAGGTCACGGGTCTCGCGAAGCCGCGGACGACGTTCGGCACGACAGCGCCGTACGTCCGGGTGCGCATGGTCGCCCGCAACCGGGCCGGCGACGGCCGCGTCAGCCCCGCGTCGCCCTGCCTCCGCGTGCGCTGAGGCTTCGACGCGCGCGTTCCGGCTTCGTGCCTCAGCCGGAGCGCTTGCTCAATCTTCGCCTTCCCACGACCTGCTCGTGCCTCGCAGCTCGTGACGGCGAACCTTGCCGGTGAGGGTGCGGGGGAGCTCGTCGACGAAGGCCCAGGTCTTGGGTCGCTTGGGCGGGGCGAGGTGCTCGCGGGCGAAGGCGGCCAGGTCGGCCTCGGAGACGCTGCCGACGACGGCCGCGCACACCCGCTGGCCCCAGTCCGGGTCCTCGACGGAGTAGACCGCGATGTCGTCGACCCCTGGGTGCTCGCCCAGGACCTGCTCGACCTCGAGCGGGTAGACGTTGACGCCCCCGCTGATGATGAGGTCGGAGCGGCGTCCGTCGAGGTAGAGGTAGCCGTCGTCGTCGAGGCGACCGAGGTCGCCGACGGTGAAGGCGGGCCCGTCGGGAGTCTCGCGCCAGGCGGCGGCGGTCTTCCCCGGATCCCCGAAGTAGCTGAACCGGGCGTGGCGGGGCACGGTGCACCAGATCGCGCCGTCGGGGTCGAGATGGAGGCGGCGCCCCGGACGGGCTCGTCCGACGGTCCCGGGTCGCTCCAGCCACTCCTCGCTGCGGCAGGCGGTGAACTGGCCCTCGGTGGAGCCGTAGAACTCCCAGGTGGAGCCCTCGGGGAAGAGGGTGATCAGTCGTCGCTTGATGTCGGTCGGGCAGGGGGCCCCGGCGTGGGCCACCAACCGGAAGGACGACAGGTCGGGTACTCCCACGTCGTCCCAGTGGGCGAAGAGCCGTTGCAGGTGTGTCGGCACGCAGAACATCGTGGTCGGGCGCTCGGCGACGATCGTCGCCGTCACGACCACAGGGTCGAAAGGACCCGGGACGACGACTCGACCGCCGGCAAGCCGGGTGCCGAGGGCGAAGCGCAGCGGCGCGGAGTGATAGAGCGGGCTCAGGACGAGGTTGACGTCGTCGGCGCAGAAGCCCCACAGGTCTCGTTCCTCGGCCACGAGTGCCTGTGCCTGGTCGATCGGCAGCAGCCCGCTGTCGACGCCCTTGGGGACCCCGGTGGTGCCGCTGGTGCAGTGCATCGGGCGTCCGCGGGGCAGTCCGTGGTCGGAGGTCGTCACGGCGGCCAGCTGATCGGGGGTCTCGACGACCAGGTGGGGCGCCAGCGGGGTCAGGATCCGCTCGCGTTCGTGAGCGGTCAGCCGCGGGTCGAGCGGGATCGGGAAGATGCCACGCGCCAGGAGCGAGGCCACGGCATCGAGGTAGGCGGCGGAGCCGGGGACGAGCAGGGCGACCCGGTCGCCCTCGTGCAATGTCGGTCCCACGGCTGTGAGCCTACCCAGCCCTCGACACTGCTCAGCCGTCGCGGATCCTTGCCGCGGGGTGGTGGTGGATAGGTTGGGTGCATGCGCGTTGGACTGACCGGTGGCGTTGCCTCGGGCAAGAGCACCGTCTCGGAGATGCTGGCCGAGCTCGGAGCGGTGATCATCGACGGCGACAAGCTCGCCCGCGAGGTGGTGGAGCGCGGGTCGCCGGGGCTCGCCGCCGTCGTGGAGGCGTTCGGCCACGAGCTGTTGACCGCCGACGGGGACCTCGACCGCCCCGCGATGGGGGTGCTGGTCTTCAACGACCCCGAGAAGCGCCGCCTGCTCGAGAGCATCGTGCACCCGCTGGTCTTCGAGCGGTATGCGGCGCTCGAGGCCGCAGCCGGCCCCGACGACCTGGTGATCCACGACATCCCGCTGCTGGCCGAGTCGGGCCGCGCGGAGGAGTTCGACGCGGTGCTCGTGGTCGACGTGCCCGAGGAGGTCCAGATCGAGCGGATGCTGCGCGATCGGGGATGGACCGAGGAGGACGCGCGCGCCCGGATCACCTCGCAGGCGAGCCGCGAGGAGCGCCTTGCGATCGCGACGCACGTCCTGGACAACACCGGCACGCTGGAGCACCTGCGTGAGCGAGTCGCGCAGGTGCACGCCGAGATCACCGACGCGTGAGCGACAAGACGACCGTCGAGGCAGCACCAGGACCCACCAGGGCCGGTCAGGTCCTGGTCCTCGTCGGGATCATCACGCTCGCAGTCAACCTGCGTCCGGCCGCGGTCAGTGTCGGGCCGGTCCTCGACGAGATCCGCGCCGGCCTCGAGATGTCGGCGACCGAGGCCGGGATCCTCACCTCGCTGCCGGTCGTCGCCTTCGCGGTCTTCGGGGCTGCGGCTGCGCGGCTCTCCTCGCTCCTGGGGCGCCACCGGCTCACTGCGCTGGCCCTTGCTGCCGTCGTGCTGGGGCTGTGGGCCCGCAGCAGCGTCGACTCGGTGCCGGTCTTCCTGGCGCTGTCACTGCTGGCCCTGGCCGGCATGGCGACCGCCAACGTGGCGCTGCCCTCCCTGGTCAAGCTGCACTTCCCCGAACGCGTCGGCCAGCTGACCGCGGTCTACTCGACCGCGCTGGCGCTGGGCCTGACCTCGGCCTCGGTGCTGACCGTGCCCGCGAGCGAGATCGGCGGCAGCTGGCGGTTCGGCCTGGGGGTCTGGGCTGCCGTGGCCGGCGTCGCGCTGGTCCCGTGGTTGTTCCTCCTGCACCACGACCGGCGCCGGTCCGACCACGTGGTCCCGCCGCGCATCGGTCTCGCCGCGATCGCCCGCACCCGGTTGGGGTGGTTGATGGCAGCCTTCTTCGGGCTCCAGTCGCTCCAGGCCTACGCCATCTTCGGCTGGTTCCCGGCGATCTACCGCGACGCAGGCTTCTCGCCGAGCACGGCAGGGCTGCTGCTCGGCGTGGTCACCGGCACGAGCATCCCGTTGTCGTTCGTGGTCCCGACCCTGGCCGGCCGGATGCGCGACGTACGACTGCTGGTCCTGGCTCTCGTGAGCTGCTACCCGGTGGGTTACATCGGTCTGGCCGTGGCTCCGCAAGCCGGGGCGTGGGCCTGGGCGGTGATCGTCGGCGTGGCGACCGCGACGTTCCCGCTGGTGCTCACCCTCATCGGGCTCCGCGCGCGCACCGCCGAGGGCACCGCCTCGCTCTCGGCGTTCACGCAGTCGGTCGGCTACCTGCTGGCGGCGGTCGGACCCTTCGGGGTGGGTGTGCTGCACGAGCGCACGGGAGGCTGGACGGTGCCCCTCCTGGCGCTCACGGCGCTCGCTGTGCCGCTGGCAGCGTGCGGCATGGCCCTGGGGCGGCCCGACTACATCGAGGACCACCTCGAGCGGCGTCCGCTCGTCGGTTGAGGTCTGACGCGCTCGCCGCGGGTGTTCGTCGGCGTGAGGTTGTGCCTGACAAGTGAGGGTTTACCCGGCCGACCGGGTAAGCCCTGCGACCCGGGGGCAGAACCTCCACTTGTCGGCCAGAGTTCTGCCCGACAAGTGTGGGTTTACCCGGCCGACCGGGTAAACCCACCCGGGCAGCCCGGGCCGCCCGGAGCCCCCGGACACACGAGAGCCCCCGTCACATCGCTGTGACGGGGGCTCCCTTCAAGATGGCCGGGACCGAGGGTGGGTCGGTCAGGCAGCCAGATCAGGGTCGCCGAGGCGGCGCAGCTTCTGCAGGGCCTCGCGCTCGAGCTGGCGCACGCGCTCGGCAGAGATGCCGTGCTTGGTGCCGATGTCGGCCAGCTTGTGCTGACGTCCGTCGACCAGGCCGTAGCGCGAGCGGATGATGTCGGCAGCCCGGTCGTCGAGCTGACCCACCAGGGCGTTGAGCCGGTCGCGGGACTCGACGTCGAGCACCGTGAGATCGGGCGAAGGAGAGGTCTCCTGGGCCATCAGGTCACCGAGCGAGGTGTCGCCGTTGTCGTCGACGGGGGTGTCGAGGCTGATGTGCTCGCGACCCCACGCCATCAGGTCGAGCACGCGCTCGAGCGAGAGGCCGAGCTCGAGGGCGATCTCTTCGGGCTCCGGGTCCCGGCCGAGCTGACGCTCGAGGGTACGGCGGGCGCCGCCGACCTGGTTGAGCTCCTCGACGACGTGCACGGGGAGCCGGACGACGCGCGCCTGCTGTGCGATGCCGCGGGTGATGGCCTGGCGGACCCACCACGTGGCGTAGGTGGAGAACTTGTAGCCCTTGGTGTAGTCGAACTTCTCGACCGCACGGATCAGGCCGGTGTTGCCCTCCTGGATCAGGTCGAGCATCGGCATCTGGGCACGGCCGTACTTGCGGGCGATCGAGACGACCAGACGCAGGTTGGCGGTGATGAAGGTGTCGACGGCCTTGCGGCCTTCCTCGGCGAGCCACTCGAGCTCCTCCTCGGTGGCACGCATCGGCGCGCCGCCCTTCTTGCGTCCCACGCGGCCCTCGGCGAGCAGCGCCTCTGCCATCAGTCCGGCCTCGATGGTCTTGGAGAGCTCGACCTCCATGGCAGCGTCGAGCAGGGGGTTGCGAGCAATCTCGTCGAGGTAGAGACCCACGCTGTCGCGGCCCTCGATCTCGCGGGTTGCCCCGGTTGTCCTCGTTGCGGTCCTGGTTGCCATGGGGACCCTCCTCACTGAGTCGGCCGACCTTGCGGCCACGTCTGTTACAACCGTGGCGGTGAGCGGTGGATTCCCGCCTCACCCCGAAGGCTTGTGTAAGTGCCTTCGATACCAAGGACGAATCGGATGGGCCCAGAGTTGCCGGATCTCCGACATCTCAGGGACTTCTCAGGGGGCGGCCCGTACTCTCAGGCTCCGGCTGGACCGGTTCAGGCGCGACCGAGCGTGTCGAGCACCCACGCGAGGGTGAAGGCGCGGTCCTTCCACGCCTGGTAGCGCCCCGACACCCCGCCATGACCCGCGGACATCTCGATGCGCAGGAGCACGTCGGCATCGGGGGCCTCGGCCCGCAGTCGAGCCACCCACTTGGCGGGCTCGACGTAGAGCACCCGGGTGTCCTGGAACGACGTCTCGGCGAGGATCCGTGGGTAGGACTGCGCAGTGACGTTGTCGTAGGGCGAGTACGCCGCGATCGCGGCATAGGCCTGCGGGTCGGCCTCGGGGTTGCCCCACTCGTCGTACTCGGTGACGGTGAGGGGAAGCGAGGCGTCGAGCATCGAGGTGAGCGGGTCGACGAACGGTACGCCCGCGACCAGGCCGGCGAAGGCGTCCGGCGCCTGGTTGGCCACGGCCCCGATCAGCAGCCCGCCCGCGCTGGCGCCCTCGCCGACGATCAGGTCGGCGGTGGTCCAGCCGGTGTCGACGAGGTGGCGGGCGCAGGCGATGAAGTCGTCGAAGGTGTGCTGCTTGTGCTCGAGCTTGCCGTCGTCGTACCAGTGGCGGCCCATCTCGCCCCCGCCGCGCACGTGGGCGATCGCGAAGGCGACGCCCCGGTCGAGCAGCGAGAGCCGGGCGATCGAGAACGACGGGTCGATCGACGTCTCGTAGGCGCCGTAGCCGTAGAGGTGCACCGGCACCGGCTCGCCGGAGGCGCGGGCGTCGCGACGGCACACCAGAGAGATCGGCACCTGGGCTCCGTCGACCGAGGTCGCCCAGAGCCGGTGCTCCTCGTAGTCGGCCGGGTCGTAGCCGCCCAGGACCGGCGCCCGCTTGAGGAGCGTGAGCTCGCGGTTGCGTACGTCGTAGTCGTAGACCGACGCCGGCACGGCGAGGCTGGCGTAGCCCAGGCGCACGGTGGGCTGGTCGAAGCGGGGGTTGGCGCCCGAGCCGACGGTGTAGATCTCCTGGTCGAACTCGACCAGGTAATCGTCGCCGATCCCGTTCTCGGCGGCGTCGTCGAGCTCGAGGATGCGCAGCTGGGTGAGCCCGGCGCTGCGCTGGTGGACCACGAGGTGGCCGGCGAACGCGTCGACGTCCTCGAGGCGGGTGGCGGCATCGTGGGCGATGAGCGGGACCCACGCCTCGACCGGGGTCGGCTCGGCCGGAGTGATGGCCAGCTCGAAGTCGGGCCCGGACCCGTTGTGCATCACCAGGAAGCGGTCCTCGCCCCCGACGACGGCGTGCTCGACGGCGTACTCGAGGCCCTCGGTGCGGGGGGTGAAGCACCGCAGCCCCAGCTCGGGGGCGTCGGCGTCGAGCAGGTGGTACTCGCTGGTGGTCTTCGACCCCGAGGCCACGAACAGGAAGCGGTCGGTGCGGGTGCGACCCACGCCCACCCAGAAGCGGCCGTCGGGCTCGTGATAGACCAGCTCGTCGTCGGCCTGCACGGTGCCGAGACGGTGCCGCCAGATCTTGTCGGCGCGCCAGGTGTCGTCGACCGTCGTGTAGTAGAGGTGTTCCCCGGCGCGGTCCCAGGTCGCGCCACCGAGAGCCCCGACGATCTCGTCGGTGCGCAGCAATCCGGTCGAGAGGTCCTTGACGCGGATCGTGTAGCGCTCGTCGCCGACCACGTCGACGGCATAGGCGAGCAGCGTGCTGTCGGGGCTGATGCTGGAGCCACCGAGGGAGAAGAACTCGTGGCCCTGGGCGAGCTCGTCGAGGTCGAGCAGCACCTCCTCACCGGGCAGGGCCGGCTGGTCGGGGGTGGCGTCCTCGGCCGGCATCGGCGGGGTCCAGTCGTCGGGGCCGCGGACCGGGACCCGGCACGAGGCGCCGTACTCGCGGCCCTCGAAGGAGCGCCCGTAGTACCAGTGATCGCGCACCCGGGTCGGGATGGACAGGTCGGTCTCCTGGGTGCGGGCGCGGATCTCCTCGAAGATCTGCGTGCGCAGCTCGGCGAGGTGCTCGGTGCTCTGCTGGGTGAAGGCGTTCTCGGCCTCGAGGTGAGCCACCACCTCCGGTGACTCCTTGTCGCGCAGCCAGTCGTAGTCATCGGTACGGACGTGGCCGTGGTGCTCGGCGGTGACGGTACGGCGCGCGGCCACGGGCGCGTGGGGAGAAAGCATGTCGCGCACGCTACTGCGGTGGTGGGACAGTCAGGACATGGGTGACCTGACCTTGCAAGGTGTCGCAGCGGCACATCGCTCCACGTCCGCCCTCGAGCAGCGGCTGGTCCATCGCCGCTTCCTGGGCGAGCACGACGACCACGAGCACGCCCGGGTGGCCGCTGCCGCCCTCGTGGCGCGGCTGGGCGACCGGCTGCGGCTGCTGCGGGTGGTCGTCGACGGGGTCGAGCGCGGTCACGTCTGGTTGGCGGTCGAGGGCGCCGACGAGCTCGGGGTGCTCGACCTGACCCTCGACGACCGGTCGTTGGCCCAAGAGGTGCGGGCAGGGTTGGTCGCCTCCGCCCGGGAGGAGGGGTTCGGTCGCCTCAGCATCGGGGTGGCGCCGGCGGACCCGGTGCTCGAGGCGTTCACCATCGGCGGTGACTTCGCGGTGTCGGCCTTCCAGATGCGGCTCCCGCTCGACGACCGGCTGCCGGTCGAGGACGCAGTGCGCCTGGTGCCGATGAGCCCCGAGGTCTACGAGCCGTTCATGGCTCGCAGCTGCCAGGAGTACGCCGAGGCGCGGGCGAAGGCGGGTGAGCCGCCCGAGCGTGCCCGTGAGGTGGCCGCGGAGCAGATGGCGGAGCTGCTGCCCGACGGCCTCGGGACGACCGACCACCACTTCTTCCTGGGCGAGGTGGACGGCGCCCGGGTGGGCACGCTGTGGCTCGGCACCGAACGACCCATGACCTTCGTCTACGACGTGGAGGTCGACGAGGCGCGGCGCCGCCAGGGTCACGGCGCGGGGCTGATGCGGGCGGCGGCCGTGTGGGCGCGCGAGCGTGGCTCGCATGCCCTGGGGCTCAACGTCTTCGCCTACAACCACAGTGCGAAGACCCTCTACGACCGGCTCGGCTACGAGGTCGTCGAGCAGCACGCGACGCACCGCCTGTGAGCCCGCCGCGGGTCATCGACCTCAACGCCGACCTCGGTGAGGAGGTCACCGACGACGCAGCGTTGCTGCGGGTGGTGAGCAGCGCCAACGTCGCCTGTGGCTACCACGCAGGCAACGCCGCGATCATGCGCGACGTCTGCGAGCAGGCCGTCGAGCGGGGCGTCTCGATCGGCGCCCAGGTGTCGTACGCCGATCGCCCCCACTTCGGGCGGGTGCCTCGGGACGTGCCCTACGAGATCCTGCGCGAGCAGGTGGCCCACCAGGTGGGGGTGCTCGGCGACATCGCCCGCGCCGCCGGCGCCGACGTCGCCTACCTCAAGCCCCATGGCGCGCTCTACCACCGGGTGCTCGACGACGAGGAGCAGGCCGCGGCAGTGCTGGCCGGCTCCGGGCGGCTGCCGGTGCTGGGGATGCCCGGTGTGCTGCTCGACCAGGTCTGGGGCGCCGGCCGGACGGTGCTGCTGGAGGGCTTTCCCGACCGCGGGTACGGCGCGGACGGCCGCCTGCTGGCGCGCGACCAGCCCGGAGCGCTGCTGCACGACCCTGCCGCGATCGCGGCCCGTGCGGTGGAGCTGGCCCCCACGGTCGACTCCGTCTGCGTGCACGGGGACTCACCGGAGGCCGTGGCGGCAGCGGCGGCCTGCCGCGCTGCCCTCGAGGCGGCCGGCTACCTCCTCCGCGGGATCGGTCTTCCTCCACAGGACGGGCCCTGAGCTGTGGAGAAACACCCTCAGCGGTGGAGGAACCGGCCACATCTGTGGACAGGCCTGTGCGACCAGGGGAATGTCGGATGAGTATCGGCGAAGGCCTTGCGGCGACGATGGTCGACCACGTAGAACTGCCCTACCACGCAGGAAGCACAGCCCCGGGAGACCGGGGGGACGCCCCCGGCGTGGGGATCTGACAGGTACGACGGCCCATCCTTCGAGCTCGCTCGAGGCGGCGCCCCGGTGACGGGGGCGGCGAGGTCCTAGCGCGGTCAGGTCGTCTGGGCGTCACCATCTCCGGACGAACCGAGGGCCTCTTGATGCTCATACCATCAAGAGGTCCTCATCCATTTCCGCCCGACGCGCGACCATTGCGGGCGCTCGCACCTCGACCTCGGGGACACTGACGACGTGCACCTGGTCGACGTGGGTCCCGAAGCGGTGCTGGCGCGCGTCGCCGGCACCGACGAGGCGCTTGCCCTGGCGCGATACGCCCGAGCAGCCCGGCTCCCTGCCCTCGACGTGGTGCCGGCCGCGACGACGGTCCTCTTCGACGGGGTTGCGGACCCGGCCGCGCTGCGGGCGCTGCTGGTCGACTGGACGCCCGAGCACGCCGCGTCGGGCGCTGAGGACGTCCTCGTCGAGGTCCCGACGATCTACGACGGGGCGGATCTCGACGACGTCGCTCACCGGTGGGGCACCGATCGTGCCGGGGTGGTCGAGCGCCACTGCGCCACGACGTTCACCGCGGCCTTCTGCGGGTTCGCTCCCGGCTTCGCCTACCTGAGCGGGCTGCCGGACCGACCTGCGGGTGCCGCGCCTGGGGTCGCCGCGCACGCGGGTCCCGGCCGGAGCCGTGGCGCTCGCGGGCGAGTGGTGCGCGATCTACCCCACCGCCTCGCCGGGCGGCTGGCGTCTGATCGGACGCACCGAGATCAGCCTGTGGGACCCCGAGCGGTCGTCCCCGGCCACGCTCAGCCCGGGCACGCGGGTCCGGTTCGTGCCGGCATGAGCGGCTCGACGACGGCGGCCGACCCGACCGCGCGAGCCCGGTTCGAGGTGATCGCTGCGGGCGCCCTGGTGACGGTCCAGGACGGCGGCCGCCCGGGTCTCGCTCACCTAGGTGTCCCTCGGGCCGGGTGGCTCGACCCGCCGGCTGCGGCGTTCGCCAACCGCCTCGTGGGCAACGCTCCCGACGCGGCCGTCCTCGAGGTGAGCCTGGGCGGGATCGAGCTGCGCGCCGACGCCGGGCGGTGGGTCGCGATCACCGGCGCGACCTGCGCGGTGCACGTCGACGACGTCCCACGTGCCCACGGACGCGCGGAGTGGGTCCCTGGCGGGGCGCGGCTGCGGCTGGGGCCGGCCGACGTCGGAGTGCGCAGCTATCTCGCCGTCTCCGGCGGGATCGACGTGGACCCGGTGCTCGGCTCCCGCTCCACCGACACCTTGGCCTGGGTGGGGCCGCCCCGGGTCGTGACCGGGTCGGTGCTCCCGGTCGGAGTGCCGACGGGTGCGCCGTCCGCGGTCGACGTGGCGACGCCCGCCCGACGGGGCCCGCTGCGTGTCGATCCCGGGCCGCAGGTGGGCTGGTTCGTCGCCGATGCGGTGGCGCGGCTCTGCTCCACGTCGTACGCCGTCGGGTCGGGCTCCAACCGGGTCGGCCTGCGCCTCGACGGCCCGGCCGTGGAGCGGGTCCGCGACGACGAGCTGCCCAGTGAAGGCATGGTGCTCGGGGCGGTTCAGGTGCCGCCGGACGGTCGCCCCGTCGTCTTCCTCGCCGACCACCCCACGACGGGTGGCTACCCCGTCGTGGCGGTGGTGCGGACAGCCGACCTCGCGGCCTGCGCGCAGCTGCGACCGGGGGACCCGGTGCGCTTCACACGCGCCTGACGAACTCGGCGCTGGCCTCCACCGGCGCGAAGCCCATCTGCTCGTTGATCGCGACCATCCAGTCGTTGGTCTCGGCGTTCTGGGTGACGACGCGCCGCATCTCCGGGTGAGCCTGCTGCACCGCGGCCAGGTTGGCGGCCTTGACGGCGAGCCCGAGCCGTCGCCCACGGTGCTCGCGATGCACGAACGTGCCCCACTGCGACACGTCGCGCTGACCCGTGGGTGGCACCGAGATGGTCGACTGGGCAGCAACCGTCCCGTCGGGGGCGATCGCCACGGTCTCGTACATGGTGCGCCCGGCCGCCACCAGGGAGGCACGGGACTCGCGGAACCGCTCCGGGGTGATCTGCTCCTCCTCCCAGTCCACGTCGCCGGTCGGGGCGTCGACCACCAGCTGACCGATCAGCACCACGAGCGAGGGCACGAGCTCGTCGGGGATCTCGTTGACGTGGGTCTCGACGCGGTAGTCGGGAGCGTGCTGGGCGGCCTCCCTGGCCCAGCGGTCCAGGTCGGACTCGGCGAGCGGGAGGTCGAGGTGCCGCACGATCTCGACGTTGGCGAGCGTGAAGCCGGCCGCCTCAGCGAAGCGGCGGTGCCGGTGGTCGGTGACGTGCTCGAAGGGCAGGGCGGTCTCGGTGACCAGCGTCGACCGGCCGAGGTCGGTGGCCAGGCCGACCAGGTGGTCGAGCAGGGCCCGGCCGTGACCGCGGTGCTGCGCCGCCGGGTCGACGGAGACGTGCAGCCAGCACTTGTCGGTGTTGTCCAGCAGGCTGAGGAAGCAGGCGCCCTCGGCGACCACCTGTCCGTCGACGTGACCGGCCACCAGCTCGATCCGTTCGCCCGGATCGGGGCGGCGCATCATGCCCGCCATCTCCTGCCAGGACCAGTGAGGTCGGCCCTCGCGGCCTTCGAGGGCGGCCCGCCGGCCGACGTCGTAGACCGCACGCAGGGTGAGGTCGTCGGCGGGGTCGACCGAGCGGATGTCCATGCCCGCGACGCTACGACGCCGGCGGCCCGCCGGCCACCGAGTTTCCGTCGGTCTCGTCGTCCTCCGGGGCCGGCAGCCACGGGCGCAGGGCCGGGTCGTCGACCGCGTAGGAGCGCACCGGACCGGCCGGCGTCGAAGCGGTCTCGAAGCGCACCGTGACCACACCTCGTCCGGATCCCCACACCCAGCCACGACCCATCTCGTCGTGCTCGACGTCCTGCCCGGGCCCGTAGGTGCTGCGCCGGCGCACGGCGTCCAGCGCCTGCTCGGTCTCGTCAGGCGACTCGGCGGCGGCCGCGGCCGCATCGCCGTCGGACTCGCTCTCACCGAAGAGGTCGTCCTGGATCCAGTCGGCCAGCCCGGAGACCCCCACTCCCAGCAGCCGCACCCCGCCGGAGGTGTCGAGGTCGGCCAGCAGGCCGCGCGCCAGCCTGGCGATGATGGCGGTGCTGTCGGTGGGTTCGGAGAGCGTGTTGGAGCGGCTGAGGGTGGTGAAGTCGTGCAGACGCACCTTGATCGAGACCGTCCGTCCCGACAGTCCGTGCTTGCGCAACCGGGCGGCGACCTCTCCTGCCTGTCGCGTCAACAGCCCTTCGAGGAGCTTGCGATCGACGAGGTCGGTGTCGTAGGTGCCCTCGACGCTCACCGACTTGGCCTCGCGCTCGGCGACGACCGGCCGGTCGTCGAGGGCGCGGGAGAGCTGGTGCAGGCCGGCGCCGTGCGCCTTGCCGACCAGACGCACCAGCTCGTCGAGGCTGACGGCCTCGAGGTCGGCCACCGTCGTGATGCCGGCGCGGCGCAGCCGCTCCGCCGTGGCCGGCCCCACCCCCGGGATGACGCTGACGTGCATCGGACGCAGCAGCTCCTGCTCGGTGCCCGGGGCGACCACCACCAGGCCGTCGGGCTTGTCGAGGTCAGAGGCGACCTTGGCGATGAACTTCGACGTACCGACCCCGACCGAGGCGGTCAGGCCGCCGGTGGCGTCGTGGACACGTCGGCGCAGGTCGTCGGCGAACGCTCGCACCGTGTCGACCTCGAGGTCGGGCAGCCCGGCCTGCTCGAGGTCGACGAAGGCCTCGTCGAGCGAGAGCGGCTCGACGAGGGGTGAGGCCGAACGCAGGGTCGCCATCACCACCGCGCTGCTGGCACGGTAGGCGTGGAAACGACCGGTGAGGAAGGCTGCCTGCGGGCAGCGTGAGCGCGCCTCACGGGTCGACATCGCCGAGCGCACGCCGTAGCGCCGGGCCTCGTAGGAGGCGGCGGCGACGACGCCTCGACCACCGACCCCGCCCACGATCACGGGCTTGCCCCGGAGCGACGGCTTGTCACGCTGCTCCACGGAGGCGAAGAAGGCATCGAGGTCGAGATGGAGCACCGACGCCTGCTTCCGCACCCCGGCAACCTATCCCCGACCCCCTGTTGGCGCGGGCAGCTACCCACGAGTCGTCCACAGAGGGGCCCCGTCGAGCCTCGTCCACAGGCGGTCACCTCGGTGACGGTCCGGCGTCGGCACGCCGCGGCACCGTCAGGACATGACCTCAACGCCCTCGCCGTCCACGATCCCCACGACGCTCACCGCCCGCACTCCCGAGGACCTGCTCGCCGTCGCCCCCGTGGTGCTCGGCTTCTGGCCCACCGACTCCGTCGTGATGCTCACCTTCGGGGCGCGACACGCCTTCCACGCCCGGGTCGATCTCCCGCGCGACCGCGACGACCTGTGGGAGATGGCCGACCTGCTCGTCGGACCTGCGGTCGCCCACGACGTGCCGCGGGTGGTGCTGCTCGTCTACAGCGACGACCCCGGTCTGGCCACCGCCGCGTGGCACGCGCTGCGCGACGGCCTGGCCGGGGCCGGGATCGACGTCGTCGAGGCCGTCCGGGTGAGTGCCACGCGGTGGTACCCGTTGCGGGGTGCCGACCGCCACTCCCGCCTCCTGGGGGTTCCCTACGACGTCTCCGCGCACCCGTTCCTCGCCCAGGCGGTGCTCGACGGCCGGGTCACCCACGGCTCGCGGGCCGAGCTCGCCCGCACGCTGGCTCCGGACGAGGGTGCGCTCGCGCGGGTGCGGGCCCACGTCGACGCGATCCTCGCCGGCGTGGACGCCGCGGGGAGCCGGGGCGACCACACCCGCGAGGCAGCCTGGATGGTCGCCCTGGTGACCCGCCTGCTCGACGACCCCGACGAGACCGTGCTCGACGACCGGGCCTGCGCCCGTCTGCTCGTCGGCCTCCAGGACCGCGAGCTGCGCGACGCGGTCTGGCAGCACCTGAGCGAGGAACGGGTGCGCGCAGCGGTGGGGCTGTGGTCCTCGGTCCTGCGCCGGTCGCCACACACGCTCGCGGCGGCGCCCGCCGGGTTGCTCGCCTGGTCGGCCTGGCAGCACGGCAACGGGGCGCTGGCCTGGTGTGCGGTCGACCGCTGCCGCGAGGTCGATCCCGACCACGGCCTGGCCCACCTCGTCGCCACGGCGCTGGAGCGAGCGGTCCCGCCGTCGGTCGGCCGGGCCTGCCTCGACACCCGCCACGAGGGTGTCTGAGCGCTTCAGGGGCTGTGTCCCTGGGCCCGGCACACTAGGGTCTGCTCATGGGTGAAGAGGTCGACCTCCAGGAGTTCACGCCTGCCGATCGCACGCGACACCGCGAGAAGGTACGTCGCTGTCTCGACGTGTTCGCCCGGATGCTGCGTGAGGCGGCGTTCGACACCGACGACCCGATGACCGGGCTGGAGGTCGAGCTGAACCTCGTCGACGACCTCGGCGACCCGGCGCTGAAGAACGCCGAGGCGCTGGAGGCGATCGCGGACCCGGACTTCCAGACCGAGCTGGGTCAGTTCAACATCGAGATCAACATGCCGCCCGCCAAGCTCCGGCTCGGGGGCCTGGAGACGTTCGAGGACGCGATGCGCCGCAGCCTCAACGCCGCTGAGGAGAAGTCGAGCGACGTCGGGGCGCACCTGGTGATGATCGGCGTGCTGCCCACGCTGGCCGAGGGTCACCTGGGTCAGCACAGCCTGAGCGCCAACCCGCGCTACAAGCTGCTCAGCGAGCAGATCCTCCACGCTCGGGGCGAAGACCTGGTGATCTCGATCAACGGGGCCGACGCGCTCGAGACGACCGCCGACTCGATCCTGCCCGAGGCCGCCTGCACCAGCACCCAGCTCCACGTGCAGACCTCGCCGGACCAGTTCGCGAACTACTGGAACGCCTCCCAGGCGATCTCGGCGATCCAGCTCGCGGTCGGCGCCAACTCGCCCTACCTGCTCGGCAAGGAGCTGTGGCGCGAGACGCGGATCCCGCTCTTCGAGCAGGCCACCGACACCCGCAGCGAGGACCTCAAGGCCCAGGGGGTCCGCCCTCGGGTGTGGTTCGGGGAGCGGTGGATCACCTCGGTGTTCGATCTCTTCGAGGAGAACGTCCGCTACTTCTCGGCGCTGCTGCCGATCACCGACGACGAGGACCCGCTCGCGGTCCTCGAGGCGGGTGGCACCCCGGCCCTGTCCGAGCTGCGCCTGCACAACGGCACCATCTACCGCTGGAACCGACCGGTCTACGACGTGGTCGACGACGTGCCGCACCTGCGGGTCGAGAACCGGGTGCTCGCCGCCGGCCCGACGGTCGTCGACACCATGGCCAACGCCGCGCTCTACTTCGGGCTCGTGCGAGCCCTCGCCGAGAGCGAACGACCGTTGTGGTCGCAGATGTCGTTCAGCGCAGCCGAGGAGAACTTCCACGTTGCCGCCCAGCAGGGCATCGACGCCCAGGTCTACTGGCCCGGGGTGGGCCAGGTGAGCGCCACCGAGCTGGTGCTGCGCCGGCTGCTCCCGCTGGCTCGCGAGGGTCTGGCGTCGTGGGGCGTGGAGACGGCCACGAGCGACCGGCTGCTGGGCATCATCGAGCAGCGCTGCCTGCTCGGCACCAACGGTGCCGAGTGGTTCGTCCGCGCGATGAAGAAGCGCGCCGACCTCGAACGCTTCGATGCCCTACGAGCGACCCTGCTCGAGTACCGCGAGCTCATGCACACCAACGAGCCGGTCCACACCTGGTCGTGAGCTCGGTCGGCTCGGGCGCAGCCGCTGCCAGGTGCGGGAGCGTCCGGTGTCCGGCTCGTGCCAACCCCGCCGGTTGACCACGACGAACAGCAACGGTCGGGCGAGCTCACCGGCCGCCGACCGCACCGCGGCCGCCCACGCGAGGTCGAGGTCCTGCACGTCGAGGTCGCCGCGGCGGGTCAACCAGACCAGCCCGCCCGCGCCTGCACCTGTCGCGCCCTGTCCGGCGCCGTGCACCAGAGCCTCGACGACGTCGGTCCGCAGAGCGTGGTCGAGCGGCTGCTTCCCCAGGGCGAACGACCTCTCCTGGATGCCCGGCACCCCGGCGTGGACCACGGGCGCGAAGACCCGCCGGGACTCGCCGGCGACGTGGGCGAGCACCGCCTGCCGCAGCAGGCGTGCGACGGCCTCGTCGTGCTCCATGTGGTGATGCTGCCCGATCCCCGCGCAGCACGTCCTGGTCCTCCACAGGCTGCACGGTGAGGGTGAGCGCGGTAGCGTGCCGGTATGTCGACAGTGGTCGTGGGATACGTGCCCAAGCCCGAGGGCGAAGCTGCTCTGGTCCGGGCCATCGAGGAGGCGCGCCTGCGCGGCGCTCAGCTCATCGTGGTCAACTCCCATCGGGGGCCGGACGGTGAGGCCGAGACCGACCTGGGTGACGCCACGCGGCTGCTCGAGGAATCCGGCGTCGACTACGACGTCCGCCAGCTCACGCGCGGCTTCGAGGCCGCCGAGGACCTGGTGAGCGTGGCCGAGTCGAACGACGCCGAGCTGATCGTGATCGGGCTACGGCGTCGGACCCCGGTCGGCAAGCTGATCCTCGGCTCCAACGCCCAGCGGGTGCTGCTCGACGCCCACTGCCCCGTGCTCGCGGTGAAGGCCTGACCCGAGCCCGGGTCACGGGGTGACGGCCCCGGTGCTGAGCAGCGCGACCAGCAGGGCCGCGAAGCCGAGCCGGTAGATCACGAACCCACGGAACGTGTGGGTGGAGACGAAGCGCAGCAGCCACGCGATCGAGGCGTAGGCAACGACGAACGACACGAGGGTGCCGACGGCCAGCGGGACCACGGAGGCCGATCCGCCGACGGCGTCCTTGAGCTCGTAGATCCCGGCCCCGGTCAGGGCCGGGATGGACAGGAAGAACGACAGCCGGGTCGCGGCCACGCGGTCGAGCCCGCGCACCATCCCGACCGACAGGGTCGCCCCGGACCGGGAGAAGCCAGGCAGCAGCAGGGCCAGGATCTGCGAGCTGCCGACGAGCATCGCGTCGGTGAAGGTGATCTCGTCCTCGCTCCGGAGGTGGGTCCCGACCCGTTCGGCCCACCAGAGGGCCACCGACCCCAGCACGAGGGACAGCGCCACCACCCACAGCGACGCCAGCGGGCCGTCGATGAGCGGCTTCGCCAGCAGCCCGACCACCACGATCGGCAGGGTCGCCCCGATCACCCACCACGCGAACCGGTAGTCGCGCTCCGCGCGGGCCTCGGGCCGTACCAGGCCGCGAGCCCACGCCGTGACGAGCCGGGCGATGTCGCGGGCGAAGTAGACCAGCACGGCAGCGATCGCCCCCACCTGGATGACCGCGGTGAAGCCGACCACCCCGTTGTCGCCGACGTCGACCCCCATCACCCCCTCGAGGGCCTTGAGGTGACCGGTCGAGGAGACCGGAAGGAACTCGGTGAGGCCTTCGACGACGCCGAGGAGGACCGCTTGCCAGGTGCTGATGTCCGTCACCCCGGCAGCCTCCTGCACCGAACCTGCCACTCACCTGACGACCGGAGCGGGCCCCTGCCTCGACCGGCGTGACACGCTGGGGCGGGGTGCCACGACGTCCGGGTCGTGAGCGAGAAGGAGGAGCGATGTCCAGCTCGATGAACGCGTCGACGTCCACGGTGATGTCTCGCCGTGACCTGGAGTTCCTGCTCCACGAGTGGCTGGACGTCGAGTCACTGGTGGCGCGCCCCCGCTACGCCGAGCACTCCCGCGACACCTTCGAGGCGATGCTGGACCTGGCCGAGACGGTGGCGACGCGCCACTTCGCCACCCACAACAAGCGCAACGACGCCGAGGAACCGACGTTCGACGGCACGAGTGTCACCATCCACCCCGAGGTGCGTGCCGCGCTCGAGGTCTATGCGAGCAGCGGGTTCCTGGGCGCGACGTTCGACGAGGAGCTGGGCGGGCTCCAGCTGCCGCACGTCGTGGCGGCAGCCGTCGCGGCGTGGTTCCAGGCGGCCAACTGCGGCACCGCCGGCTACCCGTTCCTGACCCAGGCGAACGCCAACCTGTTGGTCTCCCACGGCACGCCCGAGCAGGTCGAGCGCTACGTCGAGCCGATGCTCCAGGGACGCTTCTTCGGCACGATGTGCCTCTCCGAGCCGCAGGCGGGCTCGTCGCTGGCCGATGTCACCACGACCGCCGAGCCCCAGCCCGACGGCACCTTCCGGCTGCGCGGCAACAAGATGTGGATCTCCGGCGGCGACCACGAGCTGAGCGAGACCATCGTGCACCTCGTCCTGGCCCGCACTGCGGGGGCGCCGGCCGGGATCAGGGGCATCTCGTTGTTCCTGGTGCCCAAGCACCTGGTGCTCGAGGACGGCTCGCTGGGCGAGCGCAACGACGTCGTGCTCGCCGGGCTCAACCACAAGATGGGGTGGCGCGGCACGACCAACACCTTGCTCAACTTCGGCGAAGGGGCGCACCTGCCCGGCGGACGTCCGGGCGCGGTCGGCTACCTCGTCGGCGAACAGCACCGGGGCCTGGCGCTGATGTTCCACATGATGAACGAGGCGCGGGTGGGGGTGGGCCTGGGCGCCGCAGCCCTCGGCTACACCGGCTACCTGAAGGCCCTCGACTACGCCCGCACCCGCACCCAGGGGCGCCCGGTCGGAGCCAAGGACCCGGCGTCGGCGCCGGTAGCCATCATCGAGCACGCCGACGTGCGCCGGATGTTGCTGGCGATGAAGGCCTACGTCGAGGGCGGCCTCGGGCTGGTGCTCTACACCGCGCGGCTGGTCGACGAGGAGAAGACCGCAGCCGACCCGGCCGAGGCTGCGCGGGCTCACCAGCTGCTGGAGATGCTGACGCCCATCGCCAAGTCGTGGCCCTCGCAGTGGTGCCTGGCGGCCAACGACCTGGCGATCCAGGTGCACGGCGGTTACGGCTACACCCGCGAGTACGACGTGGAGCAGCACTACCGCGACAACCGGCTCAACCCGATCCACGAGGGCACCCACGGCATCCAGGGCCTCGACCTGCTCGGCCGCAAGGTGCTGATGGACGATGGGGCCGGCCTCCGGCTGCTGCTCGAGCAGATCATGGCCACCGTCGACGAGGCAACTGCCCTCGGCGGAGAGCCGGCGACCGACGCGGCGGCGGTCCGAGCCGCGGCCGAACGACTGAGCGTGGTCACCCAGAAGGTCTGGTCGGCCGGTGACGTCTCCCTCAGCCTGGCCAACTCCTCCACCTACCTCGAGGCCGCGGGCCACGTCGTCGTCGCCTGGATCTGGCTCCAGCAGGCGCTGGCCGCGGGAGAGAAGCCCGGGGCGTTCTACGACGGCAAGCGTCAGGCGGCGAGCTGGTTCATCCGGTGCGAGCTGCCGCGCACCGAGCCCCAGCTCGACCTGCTCGAGCGGCTCGACCGGACCCACCTCGACATGGACCCCGCCTGGTTCTGAGGCGGCTCCTCAGCGACCCACGGACCGCTCGTCCGCAGACGCTGTCCGCAGCGTGCGGGTGAGCGCGACGAGCGAGACGACCTGGGCGCCGGCCACGATCGCGATCAGCACGGTCAGGTGGTCCTGGTACAGCGCCCCGGCCAGGCCGCCGCCCACCAGGACGGCCACCCCCTGGGCGGCTGCGAAGACGCCGTACGCCGTCGCCAGCGACCCGCGGGGCACGAGGTCGGCGACGAGCGCCTTGACGGTGGAGTCCTGGACCCCGGTGGCCAGGCCCCACAACGCGATCCCGACCAGGACGAGGGCGAGCGAACGGGTGAAGACCAGCGCCGGGACCACGGCGACCATCAGCGGCAGGACGTAGAGCACCCGCCCGCCGACGCGGTCGTAGGCGAAGCCGGTCGTGAGCGCTGCGACCGCCTCGACCGCCATCGCGCCGGCGTAGACGAGCGGCACGGCGGCGAGCGTGAGGAGCCCGTGGTCCACCGCGGCGTACGACACGACGCCGAAGGTCATCAGTCCCAGCGTGGAGGCCGAGCAGGACAGGGCGAACAAGGCAAAGGACCGGGGTAGGCGTCGGGCTCCGCCGGTCGTCACGCTCGCCTCGGCCCGAGACGGCGTCACGTCGAGGGGAGCGCGGCGGCGCAGCTGCGCAAGCAGGACGAGAGCGACCACACCGGGCGCAGCGAGCGCGACGAAGGCCCAGGGCAGCGCGCCTGTGGCAGCAGCGATCCCCGCCACCACGAGCGGGCCCGCGAACGCGCCGACCTGGTCGAGCGACTTGTGCACCGCAAAGCCCCGGCCCCGACCCACCGGCGCGGTCATGCCGGCCAAGAGGGTCGACTTCGACGGTGAGCGCACCGCCTTGCCGGTGCGTTCGGCCAGCACGAGGGCGCTGGCGACCACCAGGCCGGCAGCGCCCAGGAACGGGGTCACTGCCAGCAGGGGGACCGCCACGGCCGTCATGGCGTAACCGACGGTGGTCATGGTCCAGTGGCGGCCCGTACGGTCGGCGATCCGCCCGGTCACCAGGCGCAGGCCGAGCGCGATCGCCTCGCCGGCACCGGTGACGAGACCGACCACGAGCGCGGAGGCACCCAGCGACCCCAGGAACGGCCCTGCGACCGATCGCATGCCTTCGTAGACCATGTCGGCCGACAACGAGACCAGGCCGAACGCGACGATCGTGCGCCACGGGCTCCACCGCGGTGCGGGTGCCGACGCCGACGCCGGGCGTCTCGGTCCTGACCTCACCGCTCCATCGTCCCCGACCTCCGGTCAGCGGCTGCCCGAGGTGTGCTGTCCGAGGGCGGGACCCAGCCAACGCCGCACGAACCGGCCCACATCGTCGGGGGAGCGGGGCGCGGCGGGCGGGTGCTGGAGGAACGACACCATCAGGCGCATCATCACCTCGGCGAGCTCGGCGAAGTCGTCGTCGCTGTGGACGCCGGCGGCGGCCCAGTCGACCGGGGTGCTGCGCAGCACCCCGGCACCCAGCTCGAACGCCGCCGACGAGGTCACGCCGCGACCGAAGAGGTCCTGGTCGTCGGCCTGGAGCAGGAGGCCGATGCGCGGCTCCCCGGGGATCTCCTGGAGCGCGAAGACCGTGGCCTCGACCACGACCTCGAGGGGCGTCTCGACCCCTGCCAGGTGAGCGGTCATCCGGTCGAGGAAGCTCGCCGCGCCGGTCTCCGCCACCGCGGAGAGCAGCTCGGCCAGGCTCGGGAAGTAGCGGTAGACCGTCTGCCGGGTGACGCCGAGCTCCTCGGCGACGTTGGACAGCGTGGTCTTGGGCACTCCCATGCGGTCGATGCAGCGGGTGGTCGCGGCGATGATCCGCTCGCGGGCGAGCTCCTCGGTGCGGGGCGGGTCGCCCTGCCAGCCGTGGTGGCCCATGCCTCAGACCTCCGCCAGCGCGGCATCCCCACTCGGCGCCGGGACCCGGGTCCGTCCCCGGAAGAGGACCGCCAGGATGCCGAGGGCGCCGGCGTAGCACGCCAGGACGTAGGGCCCGCTGCCGATCGGGGTGCCCGAGGCGGTCCGGCCGTCCGTCGCATCGAGGTACGCCGGCAGGGCCGCGAGCCAGAACACCGCGTGCGCTGCGAGGTAGAGCACCGGGAAGACCGTGACGAAACGGTTGAGGGGCGGGCGCTCGACCTGGCCCGCCGTACGCCACTCGCGGACCAGGAGCCAGATCCCCGCTGCCCAGACCAGGGCGAGCTCCACGCCGAGGATCCAGGCCTGGACGGTGGTGCGCGGCGAGTCACCGCCGAAGATGCTCGACGGGATCCCGGCGACGAGCATCCCGAGGGGCGTGAGGGCGCCGGCGATGATCGTGCGGGTGACGATGCTGCGCCGCGAGCGAGCCGGGCGCCGGGTGGTGCCGACGACCTCGCTGCCGTCCTGGTCCTCGACGCCGACGAGGCGCACCACGAGGTAGGTCAGCACGCCGATCGACACCGAGGCGAACAGCAGCATGCTGGTGACCGGGACCGAGGCGAACATCGGACGGTTGACCTGGACGTTGTCGCCGTTCCAGGCCCACCACTGCAGCTGGGGGCCGAGCTGGTCGAAGATCTCGTAGAAGACCTGGCTCACGAAGGCGACCAGGACCGCTCCGACGAGGGGACCGCGCCGGCGGAAGACCCCCATCGAGCGCACGGTCTCGTAGGCCAGGGCGCTGATGGCGGGG
Organism: uncultured Actinomycetota bacterium; assembly: GCA_963760515.1. Classification (GTDB taxonomy): domain Bacteria; phylum Actinomycetota; class Actinomycetes; order Propionibacteriales; family Nocardioidaceae; genus Nocardioides. The sequence goes on along the minus strand of CAVXDL010000010.1, from coordinate 53,803 downwards.
TAGAACGCCACGATGTAGAGCGGCAGCCGGTCGTACATGAACTGCACGGTGAACTCGTTGTGCGCGAAGATCAGGCCGTAGATCTTGTCGAGGCCGAACCACTCGGGGAAGTACAGCGGTGGTTCGGTCACTGCGAGGTAGACCAGGGAGGCGAACCACAGCGACAGGTTGGTGGGGTCGCCCTCGTTGCGGAGCCGGCGTATGGCGTGGAGCAGCGCCAGGATCGCGCCGCTGATGATCACCACCTCCAGCACAGGCTGGGTCCAGCTCGCGAGGGCGGTCGGGTCGTTCAGCGACACCACCGGGTTGACGTCGAGGCAGCTGAACCCCAGCGTCTCGGTGACTGCTCGGGCCTCGGGCCCGCAGGTGGCGCTCATGCGTTGACCTCTGCTGTCGTCGGGGTGGTGGTCGTGGTCGCGCCTGGGGTGTAGTCGGTGCCCGGCGGATCGCGGAGGGGGTCGAACCCGTACGGCACGCTCGTGCGGCCCAGCGCGGCCTTGACCTGGTGACGCACCAGGCCGAAGAGCACCCGCGGGCTCCGGAACATGTCACCGAGCGACTCGTCGAGGTTGAAGACCTTCGCGAAGTGCTCGTCGACGACGGCGTCCTCGCGGGCGGCGCCGGTGATGGCGTTGAAGACCGGATCGCCCACGGCCGCGACGAGGCGACGTCGCCAGGGCGGCAGCACCTCGGTGCCGGTGGCGCACTCGTAGCCCTGGTCGCGGGCCATGGCCAGCGCCCACGGCACCTGCATGACCTTGACCTGCTCGCGAGCGAACTCGGTGAAGAAGTCCTCGTCCAGCGCGTCGGCCTTCGCCAGGGAGTCCTGGAGCAGCACCGCGCACCCGGAGGCGGAGCTGATGCCCTGGGCGTAGAAGGGGTTGAAGGCGCAGATCGAGTCGCCGATGAAGACCAGGCCGAGCGGCGCGTGGGGCAGCTGGTCGTAGCGACGCCACACGTTGCCCGTCGATCGGGTCAGGTGGACCTCCGAGGTGGGGTCGCACTGCTTCATCGCCTCGGCGAAGACCGGCGAGCGCAGGCGCTCGGCCGAGGTGGTGAAGTCCTCGGTCGTGCGGGGCATGTCCTGTCCCCAGGAGCCCATCGAGGCGATGACGCGGTCGCCCTCGATGGGGATGAAGTTCGACAAGAAGGCGTGCTCGGGCGGCCGGGAGGCGTCGGTGTCCTGCGCCGGCATGATGATGACGTGCTTCCACCACCAGGAGGCCGGGCGCTCGTCCTCGGGGGGCAGGTCGTACCAACGTGAGACGTAGGTGACCTTGGCATCGAGGGTCTTGACGGGCGGCGCGGGCCAGCCGGCGCCCTCGAGCCACGTCATCACCGAGGAGCCACGCCCCAGCGCGTCGACGACCAGGTCGGCGTCGATCCGCTCGGGCTCGGCCCGGTCCTGTTGGAAGAGGACACCGGTGATGGCGCCGCCCGGCGCGCCGCCGTCGCGGTGCTCGAGGCCCTGCACCGTCGCGTCCTCGCGGATGGTCACGTTGGACAGTGCCCGCACCCGCTCACGCAGCGTGCGCTCGATGAGGATGCGTGAGCTGTAGACCATCGTCATCGTCGACTTCTTGCGCGGTGCCCACCCGTCCTTCTCCAGGTAGGCCGCGTCGTGGGAGGGCATCAACAGCATGCCGCCCGCGGCGATGAGGTCGTCCTCGAAACCAGGGAAGAGGGTGCCGATCGCGCGGCGGCCGCCGTTGAGCAGGAAGTGGGGGTGCTTGCTCTGCGGCACTCCGCGGCGGTGCTCGGCGTCGGCCGGTAGCGTGTCGCGCTCGAGGATCGTCACCTGGTCGAAGTGAGCGGCCAGGGCGCCGGCGGCGCAGAGCCCGGCCACGCTCCCACCCAGGACCACGGCTGATGTGCCCAGCGTCATGTCACTCCATTCATACATTCATACAGTGGATGTATGAATGTATGAATCAATCATGGCGGCGTCAATGCCTGACCCGAGGGTCAGCGCCCTTGGCCGTCGTCGTCGTGCGAGTCCGTCGTCGGGGTGCAGCGCGGGTGACAGGAGATTCCTCTGGCGGGTTTCCGTCGTCCCCACCAGTTGAACATCCGACTGCTTGGTCCGCATGTGTTGGTGAGGTAGACCGGCTTCTTTTTGGCCCGGTGCAACCCTCGAACGGGGCTAGGCGCACCTCGAGCGCCGCGTCAGGTCGCTGGTTGACGCTGCCCGGGCTCGACGGTCCCGGGCGGCGCGGTCGCGGTGGTGAGGGATGCGACGTGCCGCCGGTAGTAGGCCGGCAGCGCGGAGATGAGGACCAAGGCAACGAAGCCACTGATGAGCTTGTCCGCGCCGGACGTCAGCACGTTCGAGAGGGCCACGGCCGCAACCGTGGAGCCGAGCGTCTCCTGGACCAGGAGCGTGATGGCGTCGTGACCCGCGCGCAGCTGACCGCCGGAGGTGGCGATGAGGATCGGGACGGCGGTGGCCGAGCAGGCCAACGCGGCGATCAGGTTCAGCAGCATGAAGCGAGGCAGGGTGCTGCCCAGGTGTAATCGGCGCACGCCATATCCCCACACGAGCGCGCCGACGATGTTGACCAGCGCGAACGGCAGCGAGATCAGTCCGCTGCCGAGGATCCCGACGACGTTCGTGCTGAGCCCGACAGCGACTCCGCGCCAGGGGCCGAGGGCGATGGCGGCCACTGCCGTGCCTGCCATGTCGAGATAGATGGGGAAGGCGAAGAAGTCGACGAACTCGCGCCCGATCAGGTTCAGTGTGAGGCAGGCGAGCATCAGTGCGGCGGCATGCGTTCGCCGGGGCCGACGTGTCGCAGGTCGGACCGCGGGCTGGTCTTCCGGCCGGTCTGCGGGTGCCGTCGCAGGTGGTCCCGGCTGTGGGACGAGCCACTGCTCGAGGAGTGCCGGATCAGCGCCGAGAGCCTGGACGAGCTCGCGGGTCAGGGACAGGTTGATGCGGGTGCGGCCCATGCGGAAGGCGTCGTGGACGCTGGACTTCGAGATGTGGGCGGCGTGCGGGTCGAGGCCTGCCTTGATGCGTTGCTCGATCACCCGGCGGGTGAGCTCGGCGTACGACGGCTCGCCGCAGCGGGTGCGGAGCGCATGGAGCTCAGTGAGGACTCCGTCCCAGCGGCCGACCTTGTCCGCAGACTCCGGTCTCGTCGTTGCCGTCACGTGTTCCACCTTCCGATCAGCGTCCCCGGTGCCGCTGCGTGCGGCCACAGCGTAGTGAGCGCGGCGTCCAACATCGTCGGATTCGTCCAAGATCGTCCGACGTTGCCGCTTTTCAGTGAACGCGACCTGTCGGGCAGTCAGCCTGTGCGTGGCAGCGCAGCTCCCGAGCGCCGCCTACCCATCCAGCTCTCTCCTAGGAGTCATGCATGAGCCATGTCCTATTCGTGCGGCGAACCCTCGCCGCAGCCCTGATCCTGGTCGGCATCGTCGGTGGGCCCGCCACCGGCGCCGACAGTCTGCGCTCCGCGGCCGGGACCGACATCGACGCGGTGAGGTGTGAGGGCACGGTAGGTGGATATGACCCCTACCTGCAGTTCGGGTGCAACCTGCTCCTGGTCACTGTCGCAGACTCGACGCCGTCGCCGGCAGCCGACTACGCGGTCGCGTTCAACGGCGCGACGATCACCCCTCTTGCGGCATTCGCCGACCCGGGCCGCGTCGATCTCGTCGTCTCCACCTTCGGAGTCAGGGACGACCTTGTCGACGGCTCTGACTACCCGGTGACGGTGACGGAGGACGGCGTCACGTCGGCGCCGTTCGTCTTCGGGTACGACGTGGTCGGCGCGCCCGCGGCCGCGATTCCGCAGCTGCGCGACAACGCCTACCAGGCGGGCGCGCGGAGCTCGGTGCGCTTCGAGGGGCAGTGGGAGTCGGGCGCCTCCTTGGTGACCAAGGTGGTTGCGAACGTGGGCGGGACTCGCCAGGAAGCCGTCTCGAACAGCGGCTCGGAGATCGTGATCGACTCGGCCTACAACGCCGCGACGAACACGATCGACTTCACCGTGCCCCAAGACGCGGCGGGCCACTTCATCTGGGTCTCGGTGGCAGCCAGCAAGAACGCCAAGGCGAGCTCGGGATTCCGGCTCGAGCCTGTCCAGGCAACCGGAACGCCGCGGTACGAGCGAGCGTGGGTGGCTTCGTTCGGAGCCAAGAGGGGTGTTGCCAAGGTCGGCAGGAAGCTCGCGCTCAGCGCGCCGAAGTTCGCCAGCAGGACCATCAAGAAGTCCACCAGCGTGTCCTACCGCTGGTCCAAGGGCGCCGAGACCGTCCGAGGCGCGAAGTCATCGCGGCTCATCCTGACCAAGGCGATGCGCGGCAAGAAGATCACCGTGCGCCAGAAGTTCGCTGCCGACGGCTACCGGCCATTGGTCGGGTCGTGCGGTTCGGCAAGGTGCGCTGACCGACGGTGTCGCCGATCTGCCCCGCGCAACACGTGCGTCCCTGTCTTGTGGCGACAGGTGAGCACGCTCATGGACGACTCTGGAGGACCCGTTGAACACCACACGCTGGGCTCATGCTTCGCTCGCGGTCGCTGTGCCCGTCATCAGCTCGACGGGCGCGGTACCGCCGCCGGCCAGGTCGGGGTGGAACCTCGAAGCGCTCTTCCCCACCAACCACGTGGTCTCGACGCCCAACAAGGTGTCCTGGGATCCGATCGTCGATCGCCGCATCGAATGGGCGCTGGAGCCGGTCTTCGACTCGGTACGCCTTACGGCGCCTGGAGCCGCGAACCGGGTCCAGGATGGCGCCGCGCCTGACCCGGTGGGCCGACGGTAGCGAGGAATGCGTCGAGGAGAACGACGATCCAGACCACACCTCGTGCAAACAGCAGTGGCGGTGCCACCCCTTCACAGGCGGACAAGCTCGCTGCCCGCGAAGACATGGCCGCAGGCATGGGGACTCTCGACGAGCTCCTTCGCGCAGCAGGATGGATCTCCGCCCCGACCAGCGACGCGCCGCCCGTGCCGAAGAGGAAGGCTGCTCGCACCCCTCCGGCGCCGCTTCCTCCGGGTGTCACGGTGCGAGCGGTGGAAGTGCTCCACTTCCCGAACTACGCCCGCCCGACCGCCGGTCACGGCAAGGGCGAGAGTGCCGCAGGACCGGGGGACGTCGACTCGTTCGTCGTCATCCACGTGCGCCTCGCGGACGAGGCGCTGGTCGACCCGGGGCAGGCGGCTGCCTTCTTCAGCTACCCCAGCGTCAACAGCGACCTGCGCTTCGAGCACCGCAGGTCTCACCCCGACTGGGAGGGGAAGCCGCTACGAGTGATGACCCTCGATCAGTGGGCCTCGTTCCTCGGGCTCCTGGGATTCAACCCCATCGGCCCACCTGACGTCGACGCCTCCCCGCCGCGACCGCTGCGGTCGTGGAGGCCGTTCGTGGTGTCACACCTCGTCCCCGACGCCGACGTGCCGACGTCACCCTTCGCCGATACGCCGGACTTGGCGCACTGGAAGGCGTCCCAGTCCTGGGCGTGGCGGATGACCGGCGGGCAGTGGCTGATGCAGGCCTCCGAGCCGGGTCGCGGGACAGGTGATCCGGATCGGGACGGCACGTGGTTGGGATCGACCTGGGCGCGCGCGGCGCACAACGCCCTGTCCTTCGTGGCGACCCGAGGTGTGGACGAACGTGGGACCCAGCACCCGCGTGAGGGGGCCACGTGGTGGCGCCAAGGGTTCCACAACGTGGAGCACGTGCGGACCGCCGGCCTCGCGCATCGCAACGCAGCACGCCTGGCGATCCTCGCGATCCGCCAGTCCGAGAAGTTGCAGGCCCACGCGGAGAAGCTGGCGACCTCCATCGAGTGGCCGCCCGTGACACCACCGGGCAGCGACGTCGGCCATGAGGCGGCGTACGCCGAAAAGGTCGCAGCGACGGCGACCTCCGCGCTCAGCCTCGAGCTGGAGCTGCTCCAAGCACGCAACCAGGTGTGGTTCAGCCAGCTCCCGGGGCGCCCCGAGGAAGGTGCTCTGCTGAAGGTGCTGCAGAGCTCTGCCGGTACGCCCAGCTTGTTGTCCGACATCGAGGTCGAGCAGGCTCAGATCGCCCGCGCGTTGGAGCAGCACAACCAGCGGCTCAAGACCGAGCGCCATCGGGCCGAGGACCTGGCGCGCGTCGAGGCGCGCGAACGTGAGGAAGTCGAGCAGCGGCTCGCCGAGGTCGCCCGCGAGGTTGCTCGCGACGATGCTGCGGCAGCAGCGAGAGCAAAGGACGAGAAGGACAAGAAGCTCAACGACGCCCTGGGTGCGGTTTCGATGGTCGTCGGTGGCTTCTTCATCGTCGACGTCGTCCTGGCTTTCACCCAGGTCCTCCAGGGCGGCGGATGGGGTGACGTGGGACGTGCGTCGGTCGTCGCTCTGCCGCTGGTCGTCGTGTTCATGCTCGGGTTGATGGCCCTCTACCAAAGGCTCAAGCCGGGGTCGGAGAGTGGAGCTGGCGCCTCGAAAGACCCTGGGGGAGCCACGGGAAGCGACACGGCCGGGCTGTCCGAGAAGACGCGCGCATGAACCCGGACGAAGGGGCGACAGGCTCAGGGCCGACGGTGGCAGCCTCGGACGAGGCCTCTGTGGGGCTGACCGATGCCTTGCGTGATCACCTCGACAGGCACGGTCGACTTCGCTCGCACGTCAATTCCGACGATGTCAGCGTCGAGGAGGACGTCGACGACGCGGCAGCCTTGATGGCGGTCGCCGCGGGTATCGACGTACTCATGCGCGACCTGCGTGCGGCTGAGGTGTCGCAGCGCAATCTCAAGCATGTCGAAGACCGGGTGGCCCGGCGCGCGGGTCGGGAACTGATGGAGAAGATCTGGGAGAACCCTCGACGCCGCCACGAAGGCCGACCGGTCCTGAGCAACAAGTTCGCCTATGGCGGACTGTGGTCGCCGGCCGCGGCTCAGCTGATGCACGACGGGGCGGACTACAAGAACAAGCTCATCCTCGAGCACGTGGTGCCCGCCAAGACTGTCGTGGCGATCCTCGGCGCCCACGCCTTGCGCGGTGGCGATGCCCTCGGTGGTGCCGTCATGCTGGCGGAGCTGGTCACGCACGCAGTCCTCACGCGCGCCGACGACGCACCGTTGAGGCGAGACATGTCGCCCGAGAACGTCGCCAAGCTCATCGCGCACTACGTCGGCACGACCACGCTGAGCGCTGAACAGTTGTTCGAGGTGCGATGGAGTCGATACCTCGAAGCAGCACTGCCGTTCGAGCTCGGCGACCTGCAGCCACGCACGATCTGAAGATCGGGTGTGTGAAGCGGCACGAGCTGTCGGGAACAGACCCGCCGTCCGCGGTGGTTAGCCCGGCATGCGCATCGACATCTGGTCCGACATCGCCTGCCCCTGGTGCTACATCGGCAAGCGCCGCCTCGAGAAGGCCCTCGCCGACTTCGAGCACCGCGACGAGGTCGAGGTGGTGTGGCGCTCCTTCCAGCTCGACCCCGGTTCCCCGCCGCAGCCCGACACCTCGGTCACCCTGGCCGAGCACCTCGGCCGCAAGTACGGCGGCGGTCCTGGCGCGGGTCAGCAGATGATCGACCGGATGGAGGCCGTCGCTGCCGAGGAGGGGCTGATCTACCGGCTCGGTCAGGCCCAGCGGGTCAGCACGCTCGACGCCCACCGGTTGCTCCACGCCGCGGGGGAGCACCAGGACGCGCTCAAGGAGGCGCTGCTGCACGCCTACATGATGGAGGGCGAGAACGTCGCCGACCACGAGACGTTGACTCGCATCGCCGTCTCGGTCGGCCTCGACGTCGCCGAGGTCGCGCAGATCCTGGCCTCCGACGAGCACCGCGACGCCGTCTACGCCGACCTCGACCAGGCCGCGGACTACGGCATCAGCGGCGTGCCGTTCTTCGTGCTGGACCAGAAGCTCGCGATCTCCGGCGCCCAGCCGGCCGAGGTCTTCACCCAGGCGCTGCACCAGGCCTGGGACGCCGCGCACCCCGTCCTCCAGATGGCGGGCCTGGGGGAGAGCAGCCAGGGCGAGGTCTGCGGCCCTGACGGCTGCACCGTCTGACCGCCGGGTCGGGCAGGATGTCGACCATGGCTATCCACATCACCGGGGACGAGGCGGCCGACCGCCTGCTGAGCACCAGTCACTTCGCCGTCCTCGCCGGGATGATGCTCGACCAGCAGTACCCGATGGAGCACGCGTTCCGCGGGCCCGCCAAGGTCAACGAGCGGCTGGGCGGCTTCGACCCCCGCGAGATCGCGGCTGCTGATCCCGAGGAGTTCGCGGCGCTCTGCGCGCTCACGCCGGCGATCCACCGGTTCCCCGGGTCGATGGCCGCCCGCCTTCAGGACCTGGCCCGCATGATCGTCGAGGAGTACGACGGCGACACCGAGCGGCTCTGGACCGAGGCCGTCGACGGCAAGGACCTGATGAAGCGGGTCCAGGCGCTGCCGGGCTTCGGGGCCCAGAAGGCGAAGATCTTCGTGGCCCTCCTGGCCAAGCAGCTCGGCGTGCGCAAGGACGGGTGGGAGAAGTCGGTCGGCGACTACGCCCTCGACGGCTACCGCTCGGTGGCCGACGTCGTGGACCCGGAGAGCCTGCAGAAGGTGCGTGACTTCAAGAAGGAGAAGAAGGCCGCCGCCAAGGCTGCTGCAGGCCCCGCCTCCTGATCCCGCGCTCGGGCGCGCGGTGAGGTGCAGCGCACGGGTCGCCGCGCCGGGCGGGGCTCGGCTCGGCTCCTCACGCCCCCCGTGGCAGAATGGCCGCAGCGGCTCTTGACGACACCGGCGTTCGCCGCGCCCGCAACGCGAACACCTGCACAATTCGTCGTCCACGAGTCCAGACCGACCGTCAGCCCCGCGCAGCTTTACGAGAGGTGTTCGTGTCCTCGAACGCACGCAAGATCCCCACCGAGGTGCTCTCCCACCCCGCCGTCCTCACGTTGATCGCCGAGGCCACCCCGTCGGGGTCGTTCAGCCCCGAGCAGGTCCGTCGGGCCAGTGACGCCGCGGGCGTCGAACCTCGTCACCTCAAGGCGTTGCTGTCGCACCTGAGCGGGATCGGTCTCAGCGTGGCCCTGCCCGCCGAGGCCCGCGTCGCGGCTGCCACCAGCGCTCGCAAGACCGCCACCGCGCCGGCCAAGAAGGCCGCCCCGGCGAAGAAGGCCGCAGCCGCCCCTGCCGCAGCCGCGGACACCGAGGCCCCGGCGGCCCCGGCCGCCAAGAAGGCAGCCGCCAAGAAGGCCCCGGCCAAGAAGGCTGCTGCGAAGACCGCGGCGTCGGCCCCGGCCGCGCCCATCGCCGACGTCATCGGTGCCGATGGCAAGAAGGTCCTGCCCGACATCCCCGACGACCAGTTCGAGAAGGACGTCAAGACCGACCCGACGATCGTCGAGGACGAGAAGTCGGCCACGTTCGTGGTCTCGGCTGCCGACGACACCGACGAGCCCGAGCAGCAGGTCATGGTCGCGGGCGCGACTGCCGACCCGGTCAAGGACTACCTCAAGCAGATCGGCAAGGTGCCGCTCCTCAACGCCGAGATGGAGGTCGAGCTCGCCAAGCGGATCGAGGCCGGTCTCTTCTCCGAGGAGAAGCTCGGCAAGGGCGGCAAGATCAGCGCCAAGATCCACGAGGAGCTCGAGTGGATCTCCGAGGACGGTCGCCGCGCCAAGAACCACCTGCTCGAGGCCAACCTGCGCCTCGTGGTCAGCCTGGCCAAGCGCTACACCGGTCGCGGCATGCTCTTCCTCGACCTCATCCAGGAGGGCAACCTCGGCCTGATCCGTGCGGTCGAGAAGTTCGACTACACCAAGGGCTACAAGTTCTCGACCTACGCGACGTGGTGGATCCGTCAGGCGATCACCCGCGCCATGGCCGACCAGGCCCGCACCATCCGGATCCCGGTCCACATGGTCGAGGTCATCAACAAGCTCGCCCGCGTCCAGCGCCAGATGCTGCAGGACCTCGGCCGCGAGCCCACCCCCGAAGAGCTCGCCAAGGAGCTCGACATGACCCCCGAGAAGGTCATCGAGGTCCAGAAGTACGGCCGCGAGCCCATCTCGCTCCACACGCCCCTCGGCGAGGACGGCGACTCGGAGTTCGGTGACCTCATCGAGGACTCCGAGGCCATCGTGCCGGCCGACGCGGTCAGCTTCACGCTGCTCCAGGAGCAGCTCCACGCCGTGCTCGACACGCTCTCCGAGCGTGAGGCCGGTGTGGTCTCGATGCGCTTCGGGCTCACCGACGGCCAGCCCAAGACCCTCGACGAGATCGGCAAGGTCTACGGCGTGACCCGCGAGCGGATCCGCCAGATCGAGTCCAAGACCATGTCGAAGCTGCGCCACCCGTCGCGCTCGCAGGTCCTGCGCGACTACCTCGACTGAGGTTTCGACTGAGCCGGCCTCGTCCCGGCGGATGTTACTGACTGTTGTGCGTACTACCCAGCGCCCACAAGCGCAGGGAAGTGGTCACAACAGTCAGTAACATCGCCTCCGCCGCCCCCGTCCGGGGCCACGGGGGCTGCGTGCGGCCGCGGGTAGGGAGCGGTGTAGGCCCAGACCGCGTTGATGGCGGTGCTCGCGCCGGTGCTCGGAGCGTTCCAGTACAGCTCGAAGCCGAATGGCTGCGGTTGACGTCGCCCAACGCGACGGAGTAGCCGCCGACCTCCGTGACGTTGTTGAGCTCCACGACGTAGATGCACAGGTGACCCGCGAGGCGCCGTCGGAACCTCCGCGGAGCCCGCGCACACGCCCGGCCCGTCAGTCGTGGTAGCCAGTCCGTCGGGGTTGTAGGCGCCTTCCAGGCTCACGGTCACGTCGGCATCGGAGAGGCCCGGCGCCGGCGTCGGGAACGGTAGCCCGCCGATCTGGGTCCACTTGCTGTCGGCCCGGGTGTTGTCGAAGGCGCCTCCGATGGCGCCGTACACGGTCCTGCCGGAGGCGACGGATCCGTAGATGGCGTTACCGGCTTGGCGCCGACGCTGGATGTTCTTGCGCGTCGACGATGCGAGGTCGCGCATGGAGACGCTGTTGTCGGCGATCTCGCTCGACCCGACGCCACCGGGTCCGATGTCGGCACGGGTGATCGTCTGGTTGGCGATGTCTCGCCCGGTGATGAGTCGCTTGGCTTCGGCGGGAGCACCGCTGAGGCCGGCGATCGTGGCAAGGGTGAGGGCACCGACGAGCACGGCACCTCCACGGCTCCGTAGGTTGTGTCCGAGATCCATGAGCCGACCGTCTTTCTCCATGCAGACCCGCGGGATGCGGGTCCGACCGGTCCTGAGCAGACCAGCCGCGCCTGGACGATGGCAAGAGCCGCTGCTGCCGGGCTAGCCCAGCTGGAGGGCGAGCGCACAGGATGACGCCAGGCCGATCCGGTGGCTGGGGGGCAGTCCGTCGGAGCGACCTGGCGTCGAGACCAGGATGCCATCTCACCTGCGCCGCGCGCAGCAACACCGCCGAGAAAGTTGCGATCAGGCGAGGCCGGATCCGGACGAGTCAGCAGGCGTACAGTGATCGGTCCGGAAACTAGGCCAAGGGGACCGCCATGCTCACACCCTCACACTCTCGGATCCTCGCCGTCCTCCTCGCCGCGGTCGTGCTCATCGGAGCCGCCAACCTCGCGGCGTACGCCGCTAACGGCAAGCCGTTGCTGCTCGGCAAGTCCAACAGCGCCTCCAAGAAGACCACGGTCACGAACAACGGCTCGGGACCCGCGCTCCGGCTCAGGACCAAGCCGGGCCAGCCGCCGCTGCAGGTCAATCGGAGCGACAAGGTCAGGAAGCTCAACGCCGACCTCGTCGACGGCGAGGACGCCGCAGACCTCAAGACGAGGGGCTATCGCTACGAGCTGGCCACCACCGCACCGGGGGCCTCGCACCAGATCAGCTTCCCGGGACTCCCCTCGGGCCGCTACCTGATGACGTACAACATCATCAGCCGCAACGGAGGCAACGTCTACTGCCTCACCGACGGCTCCCGGCAGGCGCTGTCGTACTCCTCGGACGTCGGCGCGGCCTACGACGTGAACACCGCCTCAGCCATCATCGACACCACCGAGGGTGACGAGACCCTGACCTGTACCGGAGCGGCCGCACTCGAGCTCTACTCGACCGCGAGCGACGCCGTGTCGGAGGTCGCCTTCGTCAGCCTGGACTCCGCCAAGGCCGGCACGCCGGTCGCGACCCGCGCCAAGGCGCCACGAGGTGGTGGCGCAGCGAGCAGCAACTGAGCCGTTCTCCGGATCAGGAGCTCGCGAGCCAGCCCGAAACGAACGACAGCCCCGGACCAGGTCCGGGGCTGTCGTGCTCGATCAGGGGTGGTGCTGTGGCGCTCAGGCTTCGGTGGCGCGGGCAGGGGTCGCGGTCAGCTTGTGCGTCTCGTCGATCACCGTCGTGGCGACCTCCTTGAGCTTGTCGCCGTGCTCGCGAGCGTGGTGGGCGCAGAAGAGAAGCTCGCCACCGGTCTGGAGCTCCACGCGCAGGTAGGCCTGGGCGCCGCAGCGGTCGCAGCGGTCCTCGGCAGTCAGGGAGGTGCTGGGTGCGGTTGCAGTCGTCATCTTCGGCCTCATTTCTACTTGGTCGGTGCTATGCCCAACGTAGCGAGGGACTACAAGATTCCCTGCGGCAGGTGGTGCACGACACGTAGATCCAATCACGGTTGGGGTGCCCGGGTCCGGCCTTTGACAGTTCGGCGACGACATCGCCGAGGTCTGTGATCGGGGGGAAGGGGCCCGGGTAACGCTATGGAGTTGTGGTCGATGGTGAAGTGGGTGTCGCCAACCACTCTGCTACCTAGTGTGACGCCCGGACATCCCCCGAAAGTACAGATCTGGTGGTCATTCGCGCATCGTGTCCTCATCGTGACGTGCCGCGGGCAGGCGTGCCTGCATCAGTGCTCGGCGTGTCGAAGGTAGATTCGACACCGAACACCAGCTGGATGTGACCCCTGCCGCGGGTCGCCTGACCCACCTTTCGGTTCCAGGAGCACACGATCGCCGACAACACCTACAACGCCGCACACCTGCTCGTCCTCGAGGGTCTCGAGGCGGTGCGCAAGCGTCCCGGTATGTACATCGGTTCGACCGACACCCGCGGGCTCATGCACTGCCTGTGGGAGATCATCGACAACGGTGTCGACGAGGCGCTCGCCGGAGCAGCGCAGCGCGTCGAGGTGACCCTGCACCCCGACGGCTCGGCCGAGGTCTACGACGACGGCCGCGGCATCCCCACCGACAAGGAGCCCAAGACCGGGCTCCCGGGTGTCGAGGTCGTGGCGACCAAGCTGCATGCCGGCGGCAAGTTCGGCGGCGGCTCGTACGTCGCCACCGGTGGTCTGCACGGTGTCGGCCTGTCGGTCGTCAACGCACTCTCCTCGCGGATGGACATCGACGTCGACCGCTCGCCCAGCGCCCAGGGGCTGAGCTTCCATCGCGGCGCGGCCGGGGTCTTCGACGGCGACGGCCCGACCGCAGGCTTCGAGCCCAAGAGTGGGCTGACGCGCAAGGGCAAGCGGGTGGCCAAGGACCGCACCGGCACCCGCATCCGGTTCTGGCCCGACCGCCAGATCTTCACCAAGGACGCGACCTTCGAGTTCGAGGGCCTGCTGGGCAGGGCTCGGCAGACGTCGTTCATCGTGCCCGGGCTCGAGCTGGTCATCCGCGACCTGCGCGGCGAGACCCCCGTGGAGGAGAAGTTCCGCCACGACGGCGGCATCGCGGAGTTCGCCCAGTACCTCTCCCACGACGAGGCCGTCACCGAGGTGCTGCGCATCCAGGGCTCGGGCTCCTTCACCGAGACCGTGCCGATGCTCGACGCCAAGGGCCACATGACCCCCCAGGACGTCGAGCGCGACCTCGGCGTGGACATCGCGGTGCGCTGGGGGATGGGCTACGACACCGAGGTGCGCTCGTTCGTGAACGTGATCGCCACCCCCAAGGGAGGCAAGCACGTCTCCGGCTTCGAGGGGGCGCTCACCAAGACCTTCAACGACGCCATGCGCGCCGCCAAGGTGCTCAAGGTCAACGACGCCGACGTGATCAAGGAGGACGTCCTCGAAGGCATGACCGCCGTGGTCACCGTGCGGCTCGCCGAGCCGCAGTTCGAGGGCCAGACCAAGGAGATCCTCGGGACGCCGGCAGTGCTGGGCGTGGTCAAGAAGGTCGTCTCCCACGAGCTCAAGGCGTTCCTCACCTCGACCAAGCGCGCCGAGAAGGCCCAGGCCAAGCTCGTCATGGAGAAGGTGCTCGGCGCCTCCAAGACGCGCATCGCCGCCCGTCAGCACAAGGAGACCCAGCGCCGGAAGAACGCGCTCGAGTCGTCCTCGCTGCCCTCCAAGCTGGCCGACTGTCGCGCCAACGACAACGAGCGCACCGAGCTGTTCATCGTCGAGGGGGACTCCGCGCTCGGCACCGCCAAGCTCGCCCGCAACTCCGAGTTCCAGGCGCTGCTGCCGATCCGGGGCAAGATCCTCAACGTGCAGAAGGCCTCGGTGGGCGACATGCTCAAGAACACCGAGTGCGCCTCGATCATCCAGGTCGTCGGAGCCGGTTCGGGGCGGACGTTCGACCTCGATGCCCGCCGCTACGGCCGGATCATCTTCATGGCCGACGCCGACTCCGACGGCGCCCACATCCGCTGCCTGCTGGCCACGCTGTTCTTCAAGTACATGCCCGAGCTCATCACCGCCGGCCGGGTCTACACCGCCGTGCCGCCGCTGCACCGGGTGGAGATCTCCAACCCGCGCAAGGGCCAGGACAAGTACGTCTACACGTACTCCGACGACGAGCTGCAGCGCAAGATGGCGGAGCTGAAGAAGAAGAACATCCGCTGGAAGGACCCCGTGCAGCGCTACAAGGGTCTCGGTGAGATGGACGCCGACCAGCTGGCCGAGACCACCATGGACCCGCGCCGCCGGACCCTGCGCAAGCTCACCGTGGACGACGCCGACGTCGCCGCCTCGGTCTTCGAGCTGCTGATGGGCTCCGAGGTCGCTCCCGCGCAAGGAGTTCATCGTGCAGGGCGCCTACGAGGTGGACGTCGACGCGATCGACGCCTGACCGACCGGCCCGCCTGTCGCGGCCTCGCCGGCTCAGCCCGCGAGGCTCTCGCTCAGTACTTCTGCTCGATCAGGCCGGTGTCGACGTCGTAGATGAAGCCGCCGACCGAGACGCTCTGCGGCACGAGCGGGTGGGTGCGCAGCTTCTGCACGTCGTCGGCAAGCGACTCGAGCTGGTCGGAGACCGCTTCGAACGACAGCCAGGAGGCATCCTGACCGGCGGAGGCCGAGACCTGGCCGATGATCTCGTCGGTGCTCTTGCTGGCCACCGCGCAACGGGTGTGGGCGATGACCAGGATCCGCTTGATGCCGAGCAGGTGCACGCCGAGCACGAGGGCCTCCAACGTGCTGTGGTCGACCCGCCCGCCGGGGCTGCGCAGGATCTTGGCGTCGCCGAGGTTCAGCCCGAGCATGGCCAGCGGCTCGATGCGCGAGTCCATGCAGGTCACGATGCCCACGCCCGCGCGGGCGATGCCGTCGAAGCCGCCCTCGGAGAAGTCGGCGGCATACGTCGCGTTGGCAGCGATCAGGTCGTCGAAGTCGTCCATGGGAGAAAGATATAGACCTCATCCACCGGCGCGCAGCACGGCACCCGTGGTGAGACCCCGGGTGGGTGCTCCGCGGAACAGCACGGCGGCCGCCACCGCGGCCAGGAGGGCGACCAGGGCCGCACCCTGGAACACCGACTGCTCCTGGACGACGGCCGCGAGCCGCAGGTTGTCGCGCAGCGACGGGTCGGCCTGGATCGCCTGGGCCACCTGGCGGAGCCCCCAGGCGGTGAGGATCGAGATCCCCACCAGCATGCCCACCATGCGGGCCGCCACGACCAGCGCGCTGGCCACGCCGTGGGTGTCGTCGCGCGTCGTGGCGAGCATGGCGGCGTTGACGGGAGCCAGCGCGAGCCCGAAGCCGAGTCCGCCGAGGAACAACGGCACGGTGGAGACCAGGGCATCGAGGCTGTCGGCGTCCCAGGTCGACATCCACTGGAACGACCCGGCGGCCAGGAGCATGCCCGCTGCGGTGATCACGCCGGTGGGGAGCCGCCGCACGAGCAGCCCGCCGACGACCGCACCGATGGGCAGGGCCACGAGGAAGCGCAGCAGGAACAACGCCGCCTCGAACTGGGTGCGCCCCTCCTGGGTGCGGGCGAGCAGGGGGATGTCGACCAACGCCGCGATCAACGCCCAGCCCACCAGGAGGCTGACGACGAGCGAGCCCCAGGCCGGGACCTCGGTGAGCGTGCCTCGTGGCACCAGCGGTGCGGCGCTCCGACGCAGGTGCACCACCAGGGCGATCACGGCCAGGGCCGAGACGAACAGGCACCACGGGCCCTGTGGCGACATCACGGCCACCGCGGGGTCGGCGGTCGCGAAGGCCAGCACCACACCACCGAGCGCCACCGCGAGGTACGTCGCTCCGGCGAGGTCGGCCGCGGCGAGCAGGCGGCCCCAGGCGCGCGCATCCACGAGCGGGCGGCGGGCGAAGACGCAGCGCAGGCAGAACACGAGGAAGGCCAGGATCGCAACGAGTCCGACCGGCGTGAGCCACCGCCCGCCTCCGGTCACGAAGGGGACGAACAGCTCGCCGTAGGTGAGGTCCACATAGAGCGCTCGCGGCGGGTCGACGGCCAGCGCCGCCGCGACGACGGCGAGCAGCAGCGCAGCTGCGCCCAGGGCATCGGGCCTGCCGGGGCGGCGCCGACGATCAGCCCATTCATCCGCGCGGCCCAGCGTCCTGACCACGACGACGAGCAGCACCCCGGCGGCGAAGTTGATCGCGAAGATCCCGCGCCACGAGGTGAAGGCGAGCACCAGAGCGCCGAAGAGGGGTCCGAGCACGCTCCCGAACTCCTGGACCGCCGAGACCAGGCCGAGCGGCAGTCCTCGCTGCTCGACCGGGTAGAGCGCCGCCACGAGCGCCATGGTGGCCGGCACCAGGCCGCCACCGCCGACGCCCTGCAGGAAGCGGCCCGCCACCATGCTCGGCAGGTCGTAGGCCATGGCGGTGACCACCGAGCCGACCGCGAAGACGATCAGCGAGGCCGCCAGGACCGGGACGGGGCCTCGCAGGTCGGCGATGCGACCGATCAGCGGGAGCATCGCGACGTAGCCGAGCAGGAAGCCCGAGATGATGGGGGCAGCGCGCTGCAGCTGCTCGGCACCGACGCCGACCGAGCTCATCATGTCGGGCAGCGCCAGCACCACGACGTAGGTGTCGATGGCAGCGAATGCGACCGCCACCGAGCAGAAGACCAGCAGCGCACGCGAGCGGCGATCGACGACGGGCGCCGCCACGCTCATGGCGCTGAGATCTCCTGCGTCACGTCGTAGGCGTCGATGGTGACGGTGTAGGTGATGTCGCCGGCGCCCTCGAAGAACTGGCCGGTGAGGTCGGCGCTGCGCAGCAGTCCGTCGTCGGTGAGCGTGAAGGTGGCCTCGAAGCTCTCACCGGGAGCGCAGGGCAGCAGTCCGGTGATGGCGGTGCCGGGCACGGTGGCGTCGTACGGCGTCACGATGACGGTGTTGTCGTCGGCAGCGCGCTGGGACGTGCCGGCGCTGACATCGGTGGCGCTCGCGAGCAGGGCGCCGATGCCGCCCTCGGGGTCGAGCAGCAGTGCCGGGTCGGGAGCGCACAGGGTGTCGGGGTCGAAGCTGCGCCACCCGCCGAGCACGTTGGCGTAGACCTCGCCGTCGACGGAGATGATCGGCACGTCGCTGGCCGGGATGCCGCTGAGCTGTCCGGAGGCGGTGCCCTCGAAGGCCGGCTCGGTGGTGACGACGCCGGAGGCGTCCTTCAGGAAGGCGCTCGTGTCGAGGGTGTCGTCGGTGGCCAGCGAGAGCCGCACGCCGGAGGTGGCGTCGAGGCCCGCCTTGGCCTCGTCAAGCGCTTCCTGGGCGCTGGGGCCGGCGCCCTCGGCGCTCGGAGAGGAGTCGCTGCTGCAGCCGGCGAACGTCGCGAGACCGAGGGTGGCCATCGCAGCCACGGCGGCCAGGCGGTGCACGAGGATCATGTCGTCAGCCTGTCACATCGGGGGTCGAGCCCAAGCGCGCCGACAGCGGGCCGGCGCAAGCCACGATCGGCTGCGCGGCCGGTACGCCGGACCCGTCGCGCCGGCCGTTGGCCTCGGGCAGCTCGACGGGTGCGCCACTGGACGCAGCGGCGCGCGCCGGGGCGGCACCGGCCCAGGCGAAGACCAACGTGTCCTCGCCCTTGAGGAAGCGGTGGCAGCGCACCCCTCCCGTGGCCCGGCCCTTGGCGGGGTACTCGGAGAACGGGGTGACCTTGACCAGTCCGGGCTCGGTGCCCGGGAGCGCGGTCGAGGACCCCGACGAGGTCACGACCACCGCGGTGACCTCACCGTCGCCATCACCGTCGCCGTTGCCGTCACCGGAAGCGCCCGGGGCGGCGTTCGCGAGGGCGCCGAACCACTGGACCCGCTCGCCGGCGGCGAGCTTGATGCCCGCCATGCCTCCGCCGGCCCGGCCCTGCGGCCGCACCAAGGAGGCGGAGAAGTGCAGCAGCTGGGCGTCGGAGGTGATGAAGCACAAGGCCTCGTCGCCGGTGACGAGCTCGGTCGCACCGACCACCTCGTCGCCGTCCTTGAGGCCGATGACCTCCCACTCGTCGCGACCGAGCACCTCGGGGTTGACCCGCTTGACGATGCCGTCGCGGGTGCCGAGCGCCAGGCCGGGACCGTCCTCGGCCAGCGAGGTCAGCGCCAGGGCCCGCTCGCCGGCACCCAGGGACAGCACCTCGAGGAGGGGCAGCCCGCCGGAAAGGTTGGGCTCGTTGGCCGAGGGCGGGATGGCCGGCAGGTCGAGCACGCCGAGCCGCAGGACCCGGCCGGCCGAGGTGAGCACGCCGACGTCGCCGCGCGCGGTCGTGCGGACCGCGGAGACGACCACGTCGTGGCTGGCGCGTCCGCCGCCGGAGCCGACGTCGTCGGCGCTGCTCGTGCGGGCCATCAGGCCGCTGGCCGACAGCAGCGCGAAGCACGGGTCGTCGGGGACCTCGATCGAGGCAGCTGCCGCGGTCACCGTGGTGCCGGCCGACTCCAGCAGGACGGTGCGCCGCGGCGTGCCGTAGGTCTTGGCGACCTCGCCGAGCTCGTCGGAGACCACGCGCCGCAGCAGCGCGTCGTCGGCCAGGATCGCGTCGAGCTGCTCGATCTCGCGCTCGAGCTCGTCCTTGCGCTTCTCGAGCTCGAGGCGGGAGAACTTCGTGAGGCGCCGCAGCGCCATGTCCAAGATGTACTCGGCCTGGACCTCGGAGAGGTCGAAGACCTCGATCAGCCGCTCCTTGGCCGCCGCGGCGTTGTCGGAGGTGCGGATCAGCTGGATGACCTCGTCGATGTCGAGGATGGCGATGAGCAGACCCTCGACGAGGTGGAGCTGGTCGGCGGCCTTGCCGCGGCGGAACGCCGTGCGCCGGCGTACGACGTCGTAGCGGTGGGCCAGGAAGACCTCGAGCATCTGCTTGAGACCGAGCGTGCGCGGCTGGCCGTCGACGAGGGCGACGTTGTTGATGCCGAAGGAGTCCTCCAGCGGGGTCTGGCGGTAGAGCTGCTCGAGGAGCGCCTCGGGGACGAACCCGTTCTTGACCTCGATCACGAGCTGGAGCCCGAGCTCGCGGTCGGTGAGGTCCTTGACGTCGGAGATGCCCTGCAGCTTCTTGCCCTGCACCAGGACCTTGATCCGCTCGATCACCTTCTCGGTGCCGACGGTGTAGGGGAGCTCGGTGACCACGATCGCCTTGCGGCGCCCGACGGTCTCGATCCGGGCGGTCGCCCGCATCTTGAAGACCCCGCGACCGGTGGCGTAGGCGTCGCGGACGCCGTCGAGGCCGACGATCTTGCCGCCGGTCGGCAGGTCGGGCCCGGGGATGAACCGCATGATGTCGTCGATCGTGGCGGTGGGGGTCTTGATGAGGTGCTTGAGCGCCTGGACGACCTCGATGAGGTTGTGCGGGGCGCAGTTGGTGGCCATGCCGACCGCGATGCCGGTGGTGCCGTTGACGACGAGGTGCGGGATCGCCGCGGGCAGGACGCTCGGCTCGAGCTCGCGGGAGTCGTAGTTGGGCTTGAAGTCGACGGTGTCCTCGTCGATGTCGGCGGTCATCGCGACGGCGGCCGGGGCCATGCGGCACTCGGTGTAACGCATGGCGGCGGGGGAGTCGTCGAGCGAGCCGAAGTTGCCGTGCCCGTCGACGGTGGGCACCCGCATGGCGAAGGGCTGGGTCATCCGCACCAGGGCGTCGTAGATCGCGCTGTCGCCGTGCGGGTGGAGGCGACCCATGACCTCACCGACGACGCGGGCGCTCTTGACGTGACCGCGGTCGGGGCGCAGGCCCATGTCGTTCATCGTGTAGAGGATCCGGCGCTGGACCGGCTTCAGCCCGTCGCGGGCATCGGGCAGGGCGCGGGAGTAGATGACGGAGTAGGCGTACTCCAGGAAGGAGTTGCGCATCTCCTCCCCGACATCGATGTCGAGGATGTGCTCCTCGAAGTCGTCGGGAAGCTCTGGTTCCTTGGTACGCCGTGCCATGGCCCCATTGTCGGGGGTCGCCGGCGCGGATCGCAGGCGGGCACGCCGTCCGGGCCGGTCGAGCTGACCCCGACGGGTGAACGGCGGGCAGTCGGGGAGGGGGACCCCGGTAGGCTCTGGGCGTGACCACGGACCCCCACAGCCCGGCTGAGTCAACGCTCTCGGCCCCTCGGCACTGGGAGGCCGACGTCCTGCTCCGGGACGGGCGTACGGCGCACATCCGTCCGATCACGCCCGACGACGCCGACCTGCTCGTCGACTTCTACTCGCGCGTCTCCGACCGCTCGAAGTACTACCGGTTCTTCAGCCCCATGCCCAACCTGTCCGACCGCGACGTCGCGAGGTTCACCCAGGTCGACCACGACCACCGCGTCGCCCTGGTGCTGCTGGTCAAGAACGAGATGATCGCCGTCGGGCGCTACGACGTCGTCGGGGTGGGCCAGGCCGAGGTCGCCTTCCTCGTCGAGGACCAGCACCACGGACGCGGCATCGCCCAGCTCCTGCTGGAGCACCTCGCTCAGGCGGCCCGGGAGCGCGGGATCGAGAAGTTCACCGCCGAGGTCCTGCCCGACAACAACCGGATGATCCACACGTTCCGCGACGCCGGCTACCGGGTGGTCAGCGGCTACGAGGACGGCGTGCTGACCCTCGAGTTCCCGATCGACCCCACCGACACCTCGATCGGGGTGATGCGCGGGCGCGAGCACCGCGCCGAGGCGGCCTCGATCGAGCGCTTCTTCAACCCCCGCTCGATCGCGGTGGTCGGCGCCAGCCGCCGCCAGGACACGATCGGGCAGGTCCTGGTCCGCAACCTGGTCAGCAACGACTTCACCGGGCGCATCTACGCCGTCAACCCGCACGCTCCCGCGGTGTCGGGGCTGCCCGCGTACAAGTCGGTCAACGACATCCCCGATGACGTCGACGTGGCGATCGTCGCGGTGCCGGCCGAGTCGGTCAACGACGTCGTGCTCGACTGCGCGGCCAAGGGCGTGCACGGCATGATCGTGATCTCGTCGGGCTTCGCCGAGACCGGCGAGGAGGGCCGACGACGCCAGCGCCACCTCGTCGGACTCTCGCGGTCCTACGGCCTGCGGCTGATCGGCCCCAACTGCCTGGGCGTGATCAACACCGACCCCGAGGTCTCGGTCAACGCCTCGCTGTCCTCGGTGATGCCGGCGCGGGGCCGCGCGGGCTTCTTCTGCCAGTCCGGCGCGCTCGGCTCGGCGATCCTGGAGAAGGTGCAGAACCGCGGCCTCGGCCTGACCACGTTCGTCAGCGCCGGCAACCGCGCCGACGTCTCCGGCAACGACCTGTTGCAGTACTGGGAGGAGGACGACGCGACCGAGGTCGTGCTGCTCTACCTCGAGTCCATCGGCAACCCGCGCAAGTTCTCCCGCATCGCGCGCCGGGTCTCGCTGCGCAAGCCGATCATCGCCGTGCGGTCGGGCCGCACGACCCAGGGCGTGCCGATGGGGCACGCCGTACGCCGGATCGTGGCTCCGCCCGAGGCGCTCGACGCGATGTTCCGTCAGGCAGGGATCGTGCAGGTCAACACGTTGGACGAGATGTTCGACGTCGCCCAGCTCCTGGCTCACCAGCCGCTGCCGCGGGGTCGCCGCGTGGCGGTCGTCGGCAACTCCGACGCCCTCGGGCTGCTGGCGGCCGACGCGGCCGCCGAGGTGGGCCTCCTGGTGACCCGCTCGGTCACGCTGTCGGCCGAGCCGACGGCCGAGGACTTCGAGGACGCCCTCGACGAGGCGATCGACGACCCCGAGGTCGACTCGGTGATCGCGGTCTACATCCCCCCGCTCAACGTCTCCGGCGAGGACGTCGCCAACGTGCTCGCCGCGGTCGGTGAGCAGTCCGACAAGCCGCTGGTCTCCTCCTTCCTCGGCGCCGAGGGCGTGCCCGAGCTGCTGCGCGTGCCCGACGTGGCCGGCTCGGCCGCCGGGCGTGGCTCGGTGCCGTCGTACCCCGCTGTGGAGGCGGCGGTGCGCGCCCTGGCCAGCGTCGTCGAGTACGCCGTGTGGCTGCGCACCCCCGACGGCCCACCGCCCAACCCGGCCGACGTCGACACCGCCACCGCGAAGCGGATCGTCAACGAAGCGCTCTCAGCCGCTCCTGAGGGCGCGCAGCTCACGCGTGAGCAGGTGACCGAGCTGCTCGCCACCTACGGGATCGACCTCTGGGACGCCGAGCCGGTGGGGAGCGTCGAGGAGGCCGTGACGGCAGGGGAGCGGTTCGGCTGGGACGTCGTCCTCAAGGCGACTGCCGAAGGGTTGCGCGAGCGCCCCGACCTGGCCCACGTGTGGCGCAACATCGACACCCCGGCCGAGATGGAGGATGCCTGGTCGTCGCTGAGCGACCTCGTGCGCGATCCGGCCGTGGCCGACTTCGTCGTGCAGAAGAACTCCGGGCCGGGTGTCCCGGTCGCGATCCGCAGCATGGAGGACCCGTTGTTCGGGCCGGTGGTGTCCTTCGGGATCTCCGGGCCGATCATCGACCTGCTCGCCGACCGGTCCTACCGGATCCCGCCGCTGGGGGAGCGCGACGTGGCCACGATGGTGCGTGAGGTGAAGAGCTCGCCGTTGCTCTTCGGCTACCGCGGCGCCGAGCCGGTCGACGTCGACGAGATCGAGCGCCTGGTGAGCCGGGTGGCGCAGCTGCAGAACGACATCCCCCAGCTCGCCGCCGTGGAGCTCTCCCTGGTCCTGGCCGGGCACGACTCGGCGACCGTGCTGACCGCCTGCGCGCGAGTGGCTCCGGTCGGGGACCCGCGCGCCGACCAGTTCGCCCGCCGGATGAACGCCCACCCCGGCGACACCGTCCCGGACTGACCTCGAGGGTGCGTGGCAGACTGACGCCGTGCGCCGCTCCCAGCCCCTTGATGACCTCGACCACGCCCGTGAGCTCCGCAAGGCCATCGAACGCACCGGCTACTACCCCGAGGTCGTGGCCGACGCCGTGAACGGTGCGGTGGCCGCCGAACGGGTCGCTGCCTTCTTCGTGCACCACGAGCCCACGTTCGAGCGTGACGAGGTCCGTCGCCACCTCAGCGTCGTGGTGCTCACCGAGAGCCGGCTGATCCTGGCCCACACCGACGAGCACGCCGGTGACGACCTGCTCCCCGAGCCCTACACGTCCACCTCGACCGAGGCCGTCAGCCTCACGTCGGTGAAGTCGGTCGTGGTGACCCGGATGACGGCCAACCCCACGGCCGGACCGCGTCCGCCGGCGGAGGCCGTGATGACCATCGGGTGGGGCGGGGTGAGCCGGGTCGACCTCGAGCCCGCCGGCTGCGCCGATCCCGAGTGCGACGCCGACCACGGCTACACCGGAGTCCTGGCCTCCGACGACTTCTCGCTGCGGGTCTCGGCCGCAGCCGACGGCAAGGACGCCGTCGAGCGCCTGCTCGTCTTCGCTGCCGCTCTCTCGGCCAGCACCCAGCACTGACGTGAGCGACCAGCCCCCCGGGGTGACCGACTTCGTCGAGCCCGCCTACGGCCGCCGATCGCTGGCCGAGGTCGTCCCCGCCATCGGCGCTGCGCTCGGCGTCCCCCTGGGTCCCGCTCCCACGGGGCTGGTGCTGCCGGACGCCCCCGCCTACGTGGTGCTGCTCATCGACGGGCTCGGTTCCCGCCTGCTGGAGCGCTACGCCCATGCGGCTCCCTACCTCTCCGAGCTCCTCCTCGCCTCCGAGCCCGGCACCGCCGGCGTGCCCTCGACCACGGCGACGAGCCTGTCGTCGTTCGGCACCGGACTGACGCCGGGCGCCCACGGGCTGGTCGGCTTCACCGCTCGCGTGCCGGGCACCAACACCCTGCTCAACCACCTGTGGTGGGACCAGGACATCGACCCGCTCGAGTGGCAGCCCCACCCCACGGCGTTCGGTGGGCTCGCTGCGGCCGGGGTGCACGTCTCGGTGGTCAACAAGCAGCAGTACGCCCGCTCCGGGCTGACGCTCTCCTCGACCCGCGGCGCCGAGTTCGTCGGCGCCGAGCTGGCCGGGGAGCGGCTGGCGGCCGCGGTGTCGACCTCCTCACTGCGCCCGTCCCTGACCTACCTCTACGACAGCGATCTCGACGCCACCGGGCACAAGTGGGGGGTCGCCTCCTACCAGTGGCTCAACCAGCTCGCGATGATCGACGCCGAGGCCGAGATCCTGCGCGAGAGCCTGCCCTCGTCGTGCCGGCTCGTGGTCGTCGCCGACCACGGGATGGTCGACTCGCCCCAGGAGAGCCGGATCGACGTCGACGACCACGTCGAGCTGACCGATGGCGTGGCACTTCTCGGTGGCGAGGCCCGCTTCCGCCACCTGTACTGCCGCAGCGGCGCGGTCGACGACGTCGTCGCCTCCTGGCGCGGCCTCCTCGGCGACCGCGCCGACGTCGTGACCCGCGGCGAGGCGATCCGACGCGGCTGGTTCGGCCCGGTCGACGCGCGGGTCCTGCCGCGGCTCGGCGACGTGCTCGTCGCTTGCCGCGGCACGACGGGGATCTTCTCGACCGAGAAGTTCGGCTACGAGAAGACCCTCGTCGGCGTGCACGGTTCCCTGACAGCCGACGAGATGATGATCCCGATCCTCGTCGACTGAGCGGGGATCAGTTCAGCGTCATCCTCGGCTCGCCGCCGACCAGGCCGGTCCCGGAGATGCTGCAGGCGCCGCCGCGCGGGACACCGCCGTTGTAGGCCTGGCGCACGCAGGAGCGGGTGGCGAGCTGTGCCCAGTAGTTGGGGTGCAGCGACTCCTGGATGTAGTACGGGCTGTTGCTGCAGCACGTCGAGACGGTGCGGATCTGGTTGATCCACTCGGTCTTGTCGACGGCACCGGACGAGGTCCAGTTGGCCACGCCCTTCTCCTCGTAGAGGCCGACGGTGCTCTCGCAGAGCCGGCGGCCGTTGAAGGCCGAGGCGAGGTTGAGGATCTTGATGTTGGTCAGCCCGGACTGGGTGGCCGCACCGGTCACGGCGTTGTTGATCGTGGGCAGCGCGGTGGCGTTGGCCCAGTTGGCGTCAGCGTCCCAGAAGCCGCAGCCGCCGGTGTTCTGGCGGGTGTAGCCGCTCTGGGAATAGCGGAAGCCGCTCGCGTTCGGGATCGGCGAGGGGTAGGTCTGCACGACCAGGCTCCAGGCGTTGTCGGCGTACCCGGCGTTGCGCATGGCGGTGCGGAGGTTGACGAAGCCGGTGGCGATCTTGGCGCGCACGGCAGTGACGTTGGCGCTGGTGAAGTTGGCCGTCACCGAGCTGTCGTCGTAGCAGTAGTCCTTCCACCAGCTGGGGGAGTAGAGGAAGTTGGAGACGCAGGTGGCCACGATGTCGGCGAAGTTGAAGTCGTTGCCACCGATGGACACCACGACCATCTTCACGTTGTTGGTGGTCGCGAACTGCTGCAGCGCCTTGGCCTGGCCGATCTTGCCGCCGCCGAGGTCGGCGAAGTCGAGGCCCGGCTTGAAGTAGCTGCCGTCGGTGGTGCCGGTCGTGGCGCCCGAGCAGGCGAGGTTCTTGCCGTTGACGCCGCCGCCGATGAAGGCCTCGGCGGCCTTGCTGCGGTGGCACCGCTCGATCGACTCGGCGGTGCCGGCAGGGTTGTCGAAGTACGCCGTCGACCCGAGCGCATCCGCTCGCGTGCTGGAGTCGTTGCTGCTGCCGGCCCAGCGGCCGGCCTCGCCGCTGATGTAGGAGTCACCGACGGTGACGACCCAGGGTGTGCCGGTGCCGGGGCCGTCGGCCTGGGCGGGTCCGGCCGGAGCCAGTGCGGTGAGAAGGCCGGCAGCGAGAGTCAGGGCCGAGGCTGCGAGGGCAGCGCGACGAGACCTGCGGAGGGAGCGGGACAAGGGATTCTCCTGGGAGGTGGTGCCCGGCGTCGTCGTGACGCGGGTCACAGAGAAAGTAGTGGCAGACGACTGCCAGTGGAAGGGGTGCCTCACCACTCGTTGCCCTCGGTGTGCGCGGGGACCTCCGAGCGGGTGCCGGGCGGTGAGTGGTCGGCCCCCGGATGAGATGATCCGCGCGTGGCTGAACTGACTTTCTGGACCGGCACCATGGATGCAGGAAAGTCCACGCTGGCCCTGCAGACCAACCACAACCATGCGGCTCGTGGACGTGTCGGGCGCATCTTCACCTCCCAGGACCGAGCCGGTGAGTCGCGTATCTCCTCACGCCTCGGACTGACCCACGAGGCGCTCGAGGTGGACCCCGAGTTCGACTTCTGGCGCTTCGTCGTCGACGCCCTCACCCAGGGCGGTCGGATCGACTACCTGATCTGCGACGAGTCGCAGTTCTACACCCCGACCCAGATCGAGGAGCTCGCCAAGATCGTCGACGAGCTGCAGATCGACGTGTTCTGCTTCGGCATCCTCACCGACTTCCGCACCCGCTTGTTCCCGGGCGCTGCTCGACTCGTCGAGCTCGCCGACCGCACCGAGGTGCTCCAGGTCGAGGCGCTGTGCTGGTGCGGCAAGCGCGCCACCCACAACGCACGCACCGAGGACGGGGTGATGGTCACCGAGGGGGAGGTGATCGTGGTCGGCGACGTCGAGGACCAGGCCGGCCCGCCGGCCGAGGTGGCCTACGAGGTGCTCTGCCGCCAGCACCACCGTCGTACCCTCACCGCGGCCCGGGCCAAGGCCGTCAGCCTCGCGCCCGTCCCGCTCCCCTTCGGCTGACCTGCGCCAAGCGCGATAGTCCCTGACGTTCGGGCCCCTTCCGGCGTCAAAAAAGGGCCCAAACGTCAGGGACTATCGCGGTCGGGGTCAGTCCTCGGGGTCGTCGAGGCGGGCCAGCCAGGTGGCGAAGCGCTCGACGGCGGTCTCGAACTCGGGATGGGTGTCGGTGAAGACCTGCAGCTGTTCGGCGATCCAGGCCAGGGTGACCTCCTCGTCACCCCGACGGCGGTCCAGCTCCTCGATCCCACGGTCGGTGAAGTACATGACGCCATTCTCGCAGCCCGCACCGGGCCGTGCGCGCACGGCCGCTAGGCTCCACCCCTCGACGCACCGGGCGTCGCACGCTGAGTCTGGACAGGGGTGGGGTCATGGTTGCGAGCCGCTCTGCGCGCGAGCGGAAGGCCGCAGCCCAGGCCGGTCCGTTGGCGAGGGTGAAGATCGATCTCGGCGCCGACGAGGCGTTCGTCTACAAGATCAGCTGCTCGACGTGCGTGGTGCGCGACCGGCTGCCGTGGTCGGCCTACCGCGCCGGCGAGGACAACGGCTTCATGGCGGCCATGGACCGCTGGATCTTCCACCTCGTCGCCAAGCACCCCGACGCCGAGGCGCCGTGCCTCGACTTCCGCGCCGAGGCCGAGCAGCGCCTGCACGAACGCCGGACGGGCCAGTCCGAGGACTGACCCGCCCGGCGTCCGGTGCGGTCTGAGGACTGCCTGAGGCTCAGGCGAAGGCCCGGTCGAGCAGGTCCTTCTGCTCGGCCGTGTGGCGCTTGACGGTGCCCACCGAGGGAGAGGACGACGCCTCACGGCTGATCCGCTCCACGGTGGCGTCGACCTCGGGCCAGACGTTGAGCGCGTAGTCGGACCAGGGGCCGGCGTTGGCCGGCTCGTCCTGCACCCAGCGCACCTGCTTGAGGTGGGGGTAGCGGGCGATCTCGGCCTTGATCTCGTCGAGCGGACGCGGGTAGAGCTGCTCGACCCGCGAGATCGCGAACCGCTCGCCGTTCTCACGCTTGGCACGGTCGACCATCAGGTCCCAGGTGACCCGGCCCGAGCAGATCAGCAGCGTGTCGACCTTGTCCTGGTCGGCGGCGGCGTCCCCGATGAAGGGCCGGAAGGTGCCCTCGGTGAAGTCCCCGGGCTGCGAGGCGGCTTCCTTGCGCTTGAGCATCGACTTCGGGGTGAAGACGATCATCGGGCGGTGACGCTCGCCGAGCGAGTGCTGCCGCAGCAGGTGGAAGTACGACGCGGGGGTCGAGGGCTGCGCCACGACGAAGGCGTCGTCGGCCGCCATCTGCAGGAACCGCTCGATCCGGGCCGAGGAGTGGTCGGGGCCCTGGCCCTCGTAGCCGTGCGGGAGCAGCAGCACGACGCCGGACTGCTGGCGCCACTTGGTCTCGCTGGAGGTGATGAACTCGTCGATCACCGTCTGCGCGCCGTTGACGAAGTCACCGAACTGGGCCTCCCACAGCACCAGCGCGTCGGGGCGAGCCACGGAGTAGCCGTACTCGAACCCGAGGGCGGCGTACTCGGAGAGCAGCGAGTCGTAGACGTGGAACTTGGCCTGGTCCTCGGTGAGCGCCGACAGCGGCGTCCACTCGTCGGCGTTCTTGCGGTCGATGATCGTGGCGAAGCGCGACACGAACGTGCCGCGTCGCGAGTCCTGACCCGCCAGGCGCACCGGGCGACCGTCCATGAGCAGGGAGCCGAACGCGAGGATCTCGCCGGTGCCCCAGTCGATCGGGCCGTCGGTGATCGCGCTGGCGCGGCGCTGGAGCTGCGGCATCACCTTGGGGTGCACGGTGAACCCGTCGGGCGGCGTGACGTAGGCGTCGGCGATCCGCTTGAGGCACTCGGCCGGGATGGCGGTCTTGGCCTCGCCGGAGGGCTTGTTGGGGTAGTCGGGGACCGTGGTCCACTCCGGCGGGTGCGAGGAGGCGTCCTTGACCTCGGTGAAGACCCGCTCGAGCTGCTGCTGGTAGTCGGCCAGGACCTGCTCGGCCTCCTCGATCGTGATGTCGCCACGACCGATCAGCGACTCGGTGTAGAGCTTGCGCACCGAGCGCTTCTGCTCGATGAGGTCATACATCAGCGGCTGCGTGTACGACGGGTCGTCGCCCTCGTTGTGGCCGCGACGGCGGTAGCAGACGAGGTCGATGACGACGTCCTTGTTGAACGCCTGGCGGTACTCGAAAGCCAGCCGGGACACCCGGATGCAGGCCTCCGGGTCGTCTCCGTTGACGTGGAAGATCGGCGCCTGGACCATCCGGGCCACGTCGGTGCAGTAGAGCGAGGAGCGCGAGGACCCGGGGGAGGTGGTGAACCCGACCTGGTTGTTGACGACGACGTGGATCGTGCCGCCGGTGCGGTAGCCGCGCAGCTGGGAGAGGTTGAGGGTCTCCGCGACCACGCCCTGGCCGGCGAACGCAGCGTCACCGTGCACGAGCAGGGGCAGGACCGGGAAGCCCTCACCCTGGTCGAGCACGTCCTGCTTGGCGCGGGCGATGCCCTCGAGCACCGGGTCGACGGCCTCGAGGTGCGAGGGGTTGGCGGCCACCGAGACCTTGATGGTGTCGCCGGAGCCGGCCACGAACTCGCCCTCGGCGCCGAGGTGGTACTTCACGTCGCCGGAGCCCTGCACCGTGCGCGGGTCGATGTTGCCCTCGAACTCGCGGAAGATCTGGGAGTACTTCTTGCCCACGATGTTGGCCAGCACGTTGAGGCGCCCACGGTGGGCCATGCCGATGGTGACCTCGTCGAGGCCCTTCTCGGCCGCTGCCTCGCAGATCTCGTCGATGACCGGGATCGTGGTCTCGCCGCCCTCGAGGCTGAACCGCTTCTGGCCGACGAACTTCGTCTGCAGGAACGTCTCGAACGCCTCGGCCTGGTTGAGCTTGAGCAGGATGCGCAGCTGCTCCTCACGCGGCGTCTTCTCGTGAGGACGCTCGACGCGCTCCTGGATCCAACGGCGCTGCTCGGGATCCATGATGTGCATGTACTCGATGCCGGTGGTGCGGCAGTAGGAGTCGCGCAGGATGCCCAGGATCGAGCGCAGCTTCATGAACCGGCGGCCCTCGCCGCCGAAGGAGCCGGTGGCGAACTCGCGGTCGAGGTCCCACAGCGTCAGGCCGTGCGACTCCACCTCGAGGTCGGGGTGCGTGCGCTGGCGGTACTCGAGCGGGTCGGTGTCGGCCATCATGTGTCCGCGCACCCGGTAGGCGTGGATCAGCTCGAGGATCCGGGCCTGCTTGCTGATCTCGTCGTCGTGCGAGGTCGCGATGTCGGCGGCCCAGCGGATCGGCTCGTAGGGGATCCGCAGCGAGCGGAAGATGTCGTCGTAGAACCCGTTGTCGCCCAGCAGCAGCTGGTGGATGCGCTTGAGGAACTCACCCGACTGCGCCCCCTGGATCACCCGGTGGTCGTAGGTGGAGGTCAGCGTCATGGTCTTGCTGATGCCGTTGCGCGAGATCGCGTCGGCCGAGGCGCCCTGCCACTCGGCGGGGTACTCCATCGCGCCCACCCCGAGGATGGCGCCCTGGCCGGCCATCAGGCGCGGCACGGAGTGCACGGTGCCGATGCCGCCGGGGTTGGTGAGGCTGATCGAGGTGCCGCGGAAGTCGTCGACGGTGAGCTTGTTGTCGCGCGCCTTGCGCACGACGTCCTCGTAGGCGGTCCAGAACGCGGCGAAGTCCATGTCCTCGGCGGCCTTGATCGCCGGGACGAGCAGCTGGCGAGAGCCGTCGGGCTTGGGCACGTCGATGGCGAGGCCGAGGTTGATGTGGGCCGGGGTGATCAGGTTGGGCTTGCCGTCGACGACCTCGAAGCCGACGTTCATCTCCGGCATCGTGCGCAGGGCGCGCACCAGCGCGTAGCCGATGAGGTGGGTGAAGGAGACCTTGCCGCCGCGGGCACGGGCGAGGTGGTTGTTGATGACGGTGCGGTTGTCCCACAGCAGCTTGACCGGCACCGTGCGCACCGAGGTGGCGGTGGGCACCGTGAGCGAGGCGTCCATGTTCGCAGCGGTGCGAGCGGGCGCGCCGCGCAGGACCGTGTACGTCGGCCCGTCGCTGGCAGCGGAGGGCTCAGCCGGCTTCTTCTCCTTGGGCGTCGGCTTGCTCGTCGCCTTGGCGGGCTCGGCGGCCTTCGTGACCGGACGCGGCTCGGCCTTGGGCGTCACCTCGGACTTGGCGTCGTTCGCGGCAGGGGCCTTGGCCGCCGGCTTGTCGGCAGCCTTCTTCGGCTCGGCGGAGGCCGCGGGGCTCGCGGACGAGGCGGAACCGTTGGCGGTGGCCGGGCGCGACGTCGCGGACGGGGCCGGAGCCGTCGGAGCCGTCGGCGCCCTTGAAGTAGGCAGCCCACGCCGGATCGACGCTGCCGGGATCGCTGGCGTACTGCTCCCTCATCTCCTCGACGAGCCACTCGTTGGCACCGAAGTCGGTGTTCGAGGGCTCGGTGGTGCTGGTGGAGGGGCCTGAGGACTGCGGCACGGCTGGGTTCGCCTCTTCCGGACGTATTTATTGGGCTGACGGCTCATCGACGGCGTCGTCGACGGGTTGCGCGAGGTCAGACTCGGCGCATGGTCAAGGCTAGACCCACACGCCAGCAAATGCGCGTTGCACGGGGGTCTTTCGGGCACCCTGTTACCGGAGCCACACGCGCAGCAGCCCGAGCGCGCGTCTCGTCGGCCCTCGATCCCTCACCACTGGAGTCCCCACACCATGGCAGTACGCTCACCCGCCGCCCTGCGTCGAGCAGGCGGCGTCGCTCTCGTGACGACGCTGCTCGTCGTCACCGGAGCCTGCTCGGGCGCCGATCCGGGCACCACCGGCGAGCCCGCCCCGACCAGCACGACCCCGCCCGAGCGCCCGGCGCCGGTGGTCACCCATGCCGTGATCGGGACCGTCACCGGGCGGTTGTCGACCGCCCAGCAGGAGACCCTGCTTGCCCGCGTAGCCGACACCGTCGATGCGTGGATCGACGCGGCCTACGGCGAGGTCTCCTCCCTGCGCACCGACACCGACAAGGCCTTTGCGATGTTCACCGACGGCGCAGCGAAGCGGGCGCGGGCGGACTCCAGCGTGACGAGCAACGCGGGGGTGGCACGTCGCGTGGACGACGTGAGGCTGGTGAACCGACAGCTCCGTGTCGACGTCCTGGCGGTCGATGGCAAGGCGGTTGGCGTCACGGCGCGGGTCGTGGTCGCGATGACGCTCGCCGGCAAGCTCGAGCGCAAGGACCGGGTCACCGGCTCGTTGTTCCTCAGCCATGGCGCGCGTGGCTGGCGGGTCTTCGGCTACAACCTCGATCGGAGTGAGGTCTGATGGGCCGGACGACACGCACGGGCCTGCTCGCGGCGCTGCTCGTGGTGCTGGGCCTGGTGGTGCCCAACAGCGGCGTGGCCGCGACCAAGGGCGAGCTGGTCAAGGTCGAGCACGCCCAGGGGGTGGCCCTCGACAGCGACATGGTCTGGATCCTGGCGGTCGGCTCGGACGCCCGGCCGGGCGAGGAGATGACTCGCACGCGAGCCGACGCCCTGCAGCTCATCGGGATGCACACCCGCACCGGCGCCGCGACGACCATCGGCATCCCGCGCGACTCCTACGTCCCGATCGCCGGGTACGGCTCCGATCGCATCAACGCTGCGCTGTACTACGGCGGACCCCAGCTCCTCGCCAGCACCGTCGGGGACCTGGTCGGGATCGAGCCCGACTACGTGTTCGTCACCCGCTTCAAGTTCTTCCAGGCTCTCGTGGACGACGTCGGCGGCATCGAGGTGAGGAACCCGGTGGCGTTCACCGACACCTACCTCAAGCCGCTCGGCTTCGAGGCCGGCAAGATCCACCTCAACGGCTACGGCGCCATGGCGTTCGGGCGGATCCGCTACAAGCTGCCCGGAGGCGACTTCGACCGCTCGGCCAACCAGCAGCGGGTGCTGGTCGGCATCCAGGCCAAGGTCGCCCAGCGCGCCGAGGAGCCGGGTTTCATCGAGCGGGGGGTGCTGTCGGTCCTGCAGTACACCGCCACCGACGTCGGCCCTGCCGAGCTGTTCCGGATCGCGCACGTCATCGCGCAGGTCAAGCCGAAGAAGATCACCAACTGCGTCATCGGGGGCAGCTTCGCCACCGTCGGGGAGGCCAGCGTGGTGCTGCCCTACCGCGACCAGGCACGTGGCTACGGAGACGATGCGCGCTCCGACGCGGTGATCGACAACTGCTGAGCCCGGACCCCGACCTCGTCGCGCGCACGGTCGCGACCACATGAAGCAGGGCCCCACCGCCGTGGCGGTGGGGCCCTGCTCGGTCGTGCGCTGGTGCTCAGGCGGCTGGTCGGTGCCTCAGCGGAAGAAGACCTCGCCGTTGGCGACCGCCAGGTCGATCGTGGTGTTGTAGCCGGGCAGGGCGATCTGGACGCCGGTCAGGTGCTTGCCGAAGAAGCCGTTGGCCGAGGAGTCGAGCACGTTGGTGCGCAGCCGACCGATCTGGCCGGAGGAGTCCTCGAACGACAGCCAGGCACCCGGACGCGGGAGCTCGACCTCCTCGCCCCCGATGAGCAGGTGCTCGATCGTGGTGGTGGCGGTGCTGGCGACACGGGCGTTCGGTCGACGGCTGGAGAGGTCGACCCGGGAGGTGACGCCCTTCAGGACCACGTCCGTCTGCAGCAGCCGGACCTCGTTGATGGTCGTGGACACGAAGCCGCGGGCCCGCTCGTTGCGCTGGCGGCCCTGGTAGCGGTAGGTCACCCCGGACAGGGCAAGCACCTGCGGCACGCCGGCCCGCTCGACCTTGGTGGTGACGACGCGGCCCTTGGTGCCCTCGCAGGGCAACGCCCGCTGGCCGACTCCGCCGACGCGGACGAGGCCGCCGATGTTGGCCTCGAGCGCGGCCATCTTCGAACGGAAGACGCCCGCGTTCACCGGCTGGCTGATGTTGCTGATCGCGCGGCCGAGCTGGAGCGTGGTCGGAGGGATGCCGAGGGAGTCCACGGCCTCCAGGGTCACCTTGAGGGCGTAGGCCTCGGAGACCGCGCCGGTGTCAGTGCTGCGACCGCGTGCAGATCCGAGGCTGATCGAGCCGAGACCGGGGATCTCCAGAGGCAGGGTGCTGATGACCTGGAGCAGCGCGTCGAGAGGCACCGCGACGAAGTCGTTGACGGCGTCGACCGGCTGCACGCCCAAGATGTCGAACAGGCTCTGCAGGCTCTCGGAGACCTCGTCGTCCTCGTTGAGCTTCAGCGCCAGGCCCTGGTAGCCGAACGACGTGCGGTAGTCGAAGGCACCGTCGCCCCGCTGGGCGCGGCCGTCGAAGAAGGAGTCGGCGACCGAGCGAAGCCCCTGGATCTGGAGCTGGGGCGTGGGCCGCCCGAGGATCTCGCCGCCGAGGGAGAGATCGGCCAGCGTGTTGGTGGCGCGGATGCCATAGCGGCCCTGTCCGGCCTTGCGGTAGGTCTGGGTGCGCGAGGTGCTGAGCGAGAAGTCGACGATGTTGCGCAGCTCCTGCGGGAGGACCTCGGTCGACAGCAACGAGCGCGACGTGCTGGACAGGCCGGTGCGGCGGGTGCAGGGCCGGTTGACCAGCGCATCCTTGAGGCTGCGCACCTCGACGCCACCGAGGAGCACCTTGGTGCCGTAGACGGTGGCGTTGTAGCCGAACCGCGTCACGTCCTGGCGCGGCTTGGCCGCCGACGGACCCTGCTTGGCTGCAGCCGACGCGGGGGCTGCCGGAGCGGCAGCGAGGCTGGCGGTGGGACTGATGGTCCCGGCCGCAACGGTGGCGAGGCAGGCGAGGCCGGCTATTCCGGCGCGCGTCAGTGCCTTGGGCATGGGGGAGACTCCTTCGACTCAGCAGACCTGGCCCAGAGGTTGCGTCCGCGACAACGGGAGCACACGGGCGTGCTCCAGCGGCAACGTACCCGCGAGGAGGGGGCGGCATACAGAAGTCGGGCAAGACAGGTCCCAACTGGCCCGGAGGTCTAGACACCCGGGCTGCGCGACCCGGATCGGGTCGGCGCGACGTGTGTGCCTCCGGCAGGATTCGAACCTGCGACACCTGGTACCGGAAACCAGTGCTCTATCCCCTGAGCTACGGAGGCATCGTGGTGCGATGCGCGACGGACACTACCGGTCGCAACTGATGAGAGGGAAACCGGACGGCGCCGATACGCTTGCGGGGTGAATCCCGTCCAGCTCTCGGCCCTCGTGGTCGACGCCCTCCACGCCCTTGTCGACAGTGGGGCGCTCGTCCTTCCGGACGGTGTCCCGACCGAGGTGACGGTCGAGCGACCGCGCGAGGCGTCGCACGGTGACTACGCGACCAACGTGGCGCTGCAGCTGGCGAAGAAGGCCGGCACGAACCCCAGGGCGCTGGCCGACCTGCTCGCGGCGCGGTTGAACGAGGCTGCCCAGATCGCCGCTGTCGACGTCGCCGGCCCGGGATTCCTCAACATCACCGTCGAGGCCGACGCCCAGGGCCAGATCGCTGCCGACATCGTCGCCGCCGGCGCCTCCTACGGTCACACCGAGGTGCTCGCCGGTCAGGCCATCAACGTCGAGTTCATCTCCGCCAACCCCACCGGACCGCTCCACCTGGGCCACACCCGGTGGGCTGTGCTCGGTGACGCGATCGGACGTGTGCTCGCAGCCGCCGGAGCCACGGTCACCCGCGAGTTCTACATCAACGACCGCGGCGTGCAGATGAACCACTTCGCCGACTCGATCATCGCCGCCGCGCTCGGCGAACCCGCCCCGGCAGAGGGCTACGTCGGTGCCTACATCAGCGACATCGCCGCGGCCGTGGGTCAGGCGCACCCCGGGATCTTCGACCTGCCCGCCGACGAGCGGCGCGGGGCGGTGCGCGCGGCGGGCTACGCCATCCAGCTCGGGCTGCAGCAGGAGTCACTGGCACGGTTCGCGACCCACTTCGACGTGTGGTTCTCCGAGCTCTCCCTGCACGAGTCGGGCTCCGTGCCCGAGACCCTCGAGCGGTTGAAGGGTCTGGGCCACATCTACTCCGAGGGCGGCGCGCTGTGGATGCGCACGACCGACTTCGGTGACGACAAGGACCGGGTGCTCATCAAGTCCGACGGCGAGCTCACCTACTTCGCCTCCGACACCGCCTACTACCTCAACAAGCGGGCGCGTGGCTTCGACCGCTGCATCTACCTGCTCGGTGCCGACCACCACGGCTACGTCGGTCGCCTCCGGGCGATGGCGGCGTGCGTCGGGGACGACCCCGACCAGACCCTCGAGGTCCTGATCGGTCAGATGGTCAAGATCCTGCATGACGGCGTCGAGATGAAGCTGTCGAAGCGTGCCGGGACGATCGTGACCCTGGAGGAGCTCGTCGACGTGATCGGCGTCGACGCGCTGCGCTACTCGCTGGCGCGCTATCCCGCGGACTCGCCGCTGGTCCTCGACGTCGCCGAGATCACCAAGGCCTCGGCCGACAACCCGGTCCACTACGTCCAGTACGCCCACGCGCGCACCTGTCGGATGATCGCGAACGCGACCGACCTGAAGATGGCGTTGCCTGCCGACTTCGACCCGGCTCTCCTGGCGCACGAGCGCGACCGCGACCTGCTGCGCTCGCTGGCGGAGTTCCCGCGGGTGGTCGCCAGCGCTGCCGAGCTGCGCGAGCCGCACCGCATCGCGCGCTACCTCGAGGACACCGCCTCGGCCTTCAACAAGTGGTACGACACCAAGGAGTGCCGGATGCTGCCGCAGGGCGACGAGCCGGTCAGCCGCGCCAACGAGGCGCGCCTCGTCCTGGTCCACGCGAGCCGCACGGTGTTCGCCAACGGCCTCGGCCTGCTCGGCGTCACCGCCCCCGAGCGGATGTGAGGAACCCCCGATGACGCACGAAGCCGGCTGGGCGCACGCGCCCGGAGCCCTGCGCGGCCCGTCGTGGCTGCGCGAACCAGGTGACCCCAACGAGCTGGTCCCGCTGCTCTGGTCGAGCACGGCCCACAAGGTCGACGGCGACCTCGTCGTCGGCGGGGTGTCGCTGACCGACCTCGTGGCCGAGCACCAGTCGCCGGCCTACGTCCTGGACGAGGCCGACTTCCGGATGCGAGCCGGGGCCTTCCGTGACGCCTTCTCCGCCTACGACGTCTACTACGCCGGCAAGGCCTTCCTGTGCACCGAGGTGGCGCGCTGGGTGGCCGAGGAAGGGCTCTGCCTGGATGTCTGCTCTCCCGGCGAGCTGACGGTGGCGCTCCGCGCCGGCTTCGACCCGGCGCGGATCGGCTATCACGGCAACAACAAGTCCGCACCCGAGCTGCGCCGCGCCGTCGAGGCCGGAGTGGGTCGCATCGTGGTCGACTCCTCGATCGAGATCGAGCGACTGGCCGAGATCACCGCTGCCACCGGTTCGACGCAGGGTGTGATGATCCGGGTCACCGCGGGCGTCGAGGCCCACACCCACGAATACATCGCCACTGCCCACGAGGACCAGAAGTTCGGGTTCTCCATCACCAGCGGGGACGCCTTCGAGGCCGTCCGCCGGGTGCTGGCCGCACCCGGGCTCGAGCTGCTGGGGCTGCACAGTCACATCGGTAGCCAGATCTTCGACTCCTCCGGCTTCGAGGTCGCGGCACGTCGGGTGCTCGCCCTGCACGCGCGGGTGGGCGAGGAGCTCTCCGTCGTCCTGCCCGAGATGGACCTGGGCGGCGGCTTCGGGATCGCCTACACGACCCAGGACGACCCCTCGGAGCCGGCGAAGCTGGCTGCGGAGATGACGCAGATCGTCGAGCACGAGTGCCGCGCACTCGGCATCGCCGAGCCGAGGCTGAGCATCGAGCCGGGCCGTGCGATCGTCGGTCCGTCGATGTGCACCGTCTACACGGTGGGCACGGTCAAGCCCGTAGCGCTCGACGGCGGCGCGGTCCGCACCTATGTCTCGGTCGACGGCGGCATGAGCGACAACATCCGCACCGCCCTGTACGACGCCGACTACTCCTGCACCCTGGCCGGGCGCCGATCCAGCGCCCCCGCGGTGCTCGCGCGGGTCGTCGGCATGCACTGCGAGGCCGGCGACATCGTCGTGCGCGACGAGTTCGTGCCCGGCGACGTGGCCCCGGGGGACCTGATCGCAGTGCCCGGCACCGGCGCGTACTGTCGCTCGATGGCGTCCAACTACAACCACTCGCTGCGGCCCCCGGTGATCGCGGTGCGGGACGGCGCGGCGCGAGTCGTCGTCAGGCGCGAGACTGAGGATGATTTGTTGGCAACGGACGTGGGTGCGACATGAACGGCTCTGCACAGGATCGAGGACCGGACGGGCCGCTGAGGGTGGCCGTCCTGGGCTGCGGCGTCGTCGGGTCCCAGGTGGTCCGGCTGCTGCTGGACCAGGCTGGTGACCTCGCTGCCCGGGTGGGTCGACCCGTGGAGCTGGCCGGCGTCGCGGTGCGCCGTATCGATGCGGCGCGCGATGTCGAGGTCCCTGAGGGGCTGCTCACCACCGACGCCGTCGCCCTGGTCAGTCGCGGCGACATCGACGTGGTGGTGGAGGTGATCGGCGGCATCGAACCTGCGCGCGGTCTCATCCTGGCTGCCCTCGAGCACGGCGCCAGCGTGGTCAGCGCCAACAAGGCCCTGCTCGCCGAGGACGGCCCGACGCTGTTCGAGGCGGCCGAGAAGGCCGGGCGCGACCTCTACTACGAGGCCGCAGTGGCCGGCGCGATCCCGATCCTGCGCCCGCTGCGCGAGTCGCTCGCCGGGGACCGCGTCACCCGTGTGCTGGGCATCGTCAACGGCACCACCAACTTCATCCTGGACAAGATGGACACCTCGGGAGCCGGGTTCGCCGAGGCGCTCGGGGAGGCCCAGGACCTCGGGTACGCCGAGGCGGACCCGACCGCCGACGTCGAGGGCTTCGACGCTGCCGCCAAGGCCGCGATCCTCGCCTCACTGGCGTTCCACTCCCGCATCACCGCTGCCGACGTGCACCGCGAGGGCATCACCGACGTGACCGCCGCTGACATCGCCTCGGCGCGCGCGATGGGCTGCGTGGTGAAGCTCCTCGCGATCTGCGAGCTGCGCACCGACGTCGAGGGCCTGGAGGGCGGGGAAGCCGTGGCGGTCCGCGTCCACCCGGCGATGATCCCGCTCACCCATCCGCTCGCGAGCGTGCGCGAGGCCTTCAACGCCGTGTTCGTGGAGTCCGACGCCGCCGGGCAGCTGATGTTCTACGGCCCCGGGGCGGGAGGTGCCCCGACCGCCAGCGCGGTCCTCGGCGACCTCGTCACGGTGGCTCGCAACCGGGTCTCCGACACGCGCGGTGCCGGCGAGTCGGCCTACGCCGACCGTCCGGTGCTGCCGATGGGGGAGACCCGCACCCGCTACCACGTCGCGATCGACGTCGACGACCGCGCCGGGGTGCTCGCCACCGTGGCCCTTGCGTTCGCCGAGCACGGCGTCTCGATCCAGACCGTCAAGCAGGACGGCCGTGGTGACGACGCCCAGCTCGTCGTCGTCTCGCACTGGGCCACCGACGCCCAGCTCAGCGCCACCGTCGAGCACCTGCGCGAGCTCGACATCGTCCGCGACGTCACCTCGGTGATGCGCGTCGAGGGGAGTGACGAATGATGTCCGCCGACGTCCGGTCCGGCCGCCGCACCCATCAGTGGCGCGGGATCATCGAGGAGTACCGCGACCTGCTCGAGATCCCGGCCGGCGTGCCCGCGATCACCTTGCGTGAGGGCGGCACCCCCCTGGTGTTCTCCGAGTGGCTCTCGGGCCTCACCCGGGCCGAGGTCTGGCTGAAGGTCGAGGGCAGCAACCCCACGGGTTCCTTCAAGGACCGTGGCATGACCGCAGCGATCTCGGTCGCGAAGGCCGAGGGCGCCGAGGCGGTGGTGTGTGCCTCCACCGGCAACACCTCGGCCTCGATGGCCGCCTACGCCGCCAAGGCCGGGCTCAAGCCGCTCGTGCTGGTGCCGGAGGGCAAGATCGCGGCGGGCAAGATGGCGCAGGCCATCGTGCACGGCGCACAGGTGATCATGGTGCGCGGCAACTTCGACGACTGCCTGAAGATGGCGCGCGACCTCGCCCTGGACTACCCGGTGGCGCTGGTCAACTCGGTCAACCCGGTGCGGCTCCAGGGTCAGAAGACCGCGGCGTTCGAGATCGTCGACTTCCTCGGCGACGCACCTGACTACCACCTGCTCCCGGTCGGCAACGCCGGCAACATCGCGGCCTACTGGCTCGGGTACACCCAGTACGCCGACCTCGGTGTCGCCACCAAGACGCCGGTGATGCGCGGTTTCCAGGCTGCCGGAGCTGCGCCTCTCGTGACCGGGGTGCCCTTTCCGGACCCCGAGACGAAGGCCACCGCCATCCGCATCGGGAACCCCGCGTCGTGGAAGCTGGCCGAGGCTGCCGCATCGGAGTCCGGCGGCCGTTTCGCGTCCGTCACCGACGAGCAGATCCTTGCCGCCCAGCACGAGCTCGCCTCGCACGACGGCGTCTTCGTCGAGCCTGCCTCGGCTGCCGGGATCGCCGGTCTGCTGCAGGAGCTCGCCCAGGGTGAGTCCTACGCCGACAGCACCGTGGTGGTGACCGTCACCGGGCACGGGCTCAAGGACACCGCGACCGCGCTCGAGGGCGTCGGCCCGCTGGTCGACACCGTGATCGACGCTGACGTCGACGCAGCAGCCGCCGCTGCCGGTCTTCGCTGAGTCATGACCTTCGTCAACGGGCCGGTGACGGTCACGGTGCCGGCCACCTCGGCCAACCTGGGACCGGGGTTCGATGCCCTCGGCATCGCTCTCTCCTGGCGCGACCGGCTCGAGGGCGAGGTGATCGCCGACGGACTGGTGGTCGAGGTCGAGGGGGAGGGCGCCGAGGCGGTGCCGCTCGACGAGACCCACCTCGTCGTGCGCGCGATGCGCGTCTGCTTCGACGCCATGGGCGTGGTCCCGCCGGGGCTGCGGTTGTCGTGCCGCAACGTGATCCCGCACGCTCGCGGGCTGGGTTCGTCGTCGGCTGCGATCGTCGGCGGCGTGGCGCTGGCCCGGGAGCTGGTCGCAGCGGGGCCCTCGCTGCTGGACGACGATGCCGTCTTCAGGTTGGCGGCGGCCCTGGAGGGTCACCCCGACAACGTGGCCCCGGCGGCACTGGGTGGCTTCGTCATCTCCGGCTTCGACGAGAGCCTGGACGACTTCTATGCGGTCGCCGGCGACCTTGACCCCGCGATCAGCGCTGTCGTGCTGATCCCGCCGGACGGTGTCGAGACCACGCTGGCCCGCGGGCTGCTGCCCGACCAGGTCTCCCACCGCGACGCCGCGACCAACGCCGGACGCGCGGCGCTGCTCGTCGCAGCGCTGGCAGGGCGCCCCGCTGAGCTGTGGCGCGCGACCGAGGACCGGCTGCACCAGGAGTTCCGCCGCCCGGCGATGCCGCAGACCCTCGAGCTCGTCGCGACCCTGCGGGCCTCCGGCGTGCCGGCCCTGGTCTCCGGCGCCGGGCCGACGGTGCTCGCGTTCAGCGACGGTGCTGACACCCCGCGCACCGAGGCGATCCTGGCTGCCTGCCCGGAAGGGTGGGCGGCTCGACACGTCTTCCTCGACGCGCGCGGCATCGTGTCGAACCGGTCGGTGACCGAGGAAGCGCGGTGATACATTGACCGCGCGCCGACGACCTACGGCGTGGTGCCCCCGGTCTCACCGCGGCGCCCCCACCCTCTTCTCATCTCCGGTCTCGGACCACGCCCCCAGCGGCGTCGTCTCCTGGGGCCTTGGGGCATGAAGAGGTGACAACCAGCTGTCGACAGGCCGATCCCGGCCTGCGACACGTGATACGTGGGAAGGACCTCACGTGACGGAAACCACCGACTCCGCCTCCACCGCGCCCAAGAAGCGCGCCGGCGGGCTCAACTCCATGCTCCTCGCCGATCTCAAGGCGATGGCGGGAGGCATGGGGATCTCGGGCACGGGGTCCATGAAGAAGGCGCAGCTCGTCGACGCCATCAAGGCAGCGCAGGCATCGGGTCCCGCCGCCGCTCCGGCGGGCAGCGCTCGCCAGAAGCCGCGCAATGCCGCCGCCGAGGGCGCGACCTCCGAGACCGACACGTCGGCCGGGTCGTCGAAGGCTGCCGGTTCGGCCTCGACCGGCGATACCGCCCAGACCGCCCGACCGGAGGTCAAGACCCGCACCAGGGGCGGCGCGTCCCGCGCCGCGTCGGCTGCAGGCAGCGAGCAGCCGGCCCAGGAGTCGCGCGCGCAGGATGCGCCGGTCAAGCAGGAGACGGCAGCCGAGGCACCTCGCGAGCGCCAGGACCCGACGTCGGAGCAGGACAAGGGCCAGGACAAGGGTCAGGACAAGCGCCAGGACAAGGGTCAGGGCAAGGACCGGGACCAGGGTCAGGACAAGGGCCAGCCCAAGGGGCAGGCGAAGGACGACAAGGCTCAGGACAAGGGCGGCAACGACGCCGCCGGCGAGGCGAAGCGCAAGCAGCAGGACGCCCACCAGGATTCCCAGAACGCCGACGACGAGGGTCGCACCGGTCGCAACCGGCGGCGGCGCGGTCGTGACCGCAACCGGACCCCCGGTGCTGGGCCCGGCGGTCAAGGACCGACCGGTCACCAGGGCGGTCAGGGCGGTCAGGGCGGCGGAAACCAGCGCCAGGACCGTCATGAGCCGGACACCACGATCCTCGAGGACGACGTGCTCGTGCCGGCTGCCGGCATCCTCGACGTGCTGGACAACTACGCCTTCGTGCGCACCAGCGGCTACCTGCCGGGTGCCGACGACGTCTACGTGTCGCTGTCCATGGTGCGCAAGTTCGGCCTGCGCCGCGGAGACGCCATCGTCGGGGAGGTGCGCCAGCCACGCGAGGGCGAGCGCAAGGAGAAGTTCAACCCCATGGTGCGCATCGACAGCGTCAACGGGGGAGAGCCGAGCCAGGCGGTGCACCGCAAGGAGTTCGACAAGCTCACTCCGGTCCACCCGAGCGACCGGCTTCGACTCGAGACCGGTCCGGACAACCTCATCGGTCGGGTGATCGACCTGGTCGCACCGCTCGGCAAGGGGCAGCGCGGCCTCATCGTCTCGCCGGCGAAGGCGGGCAAGACGATGGTCGTGCAGGCGATCGCCAACTCGATCACCTCCAACAACCCCGAGTGCCACCTCATGGTCGTGCTGGTCGACGAGCGTCCCGAAGAGGTCACCGACTTCCAGCGCTCGGTCAAGGGCGAGGTCATCTCCTCCACGTTCGACCGCCCGGCAGGCGACCACGCGATCGTCGCCGAGCTGGCCATCGAGCGCGCCAAGCGGCTCGTCGAGCTGGGGCACGACGTCGTCGTGCTGCTCGACGGGCTCACCCGCCTCGCCCGTGCCTACAACCTGTCGGGTCCGGCGTCGGGTCGGATCCTCCCGGGCGGGGTCGATGCCGCCGCGCTCCACCCGCCGAAGCGCTTCTTCGGGGCCGCTCGCAAGGTGGAGAACGGCGGATCGCTCACGATCCTCGCCACCGCGACGGTCGAGAGCGGCTCGCCCACCGACGAGCTGATCTTCGAGGCATTCTCCGGGACCGCCAACATGGAGCTCCGGCTGCGGAGCGAGCTCGCGGAGCGTCGACTCTTCCCGGCCATCGACGCGGTCCGGTCCGCGACGAGGCGCGAGGATCTGCTGATGAGCTCGGAGGAACTCGCTATCGTGGGCAAACTGCGACGCGTGCTGGCCGGACTCGGGGACGAGCAGGCGCTCGAGCTCCTGCTGGCGCGCGTGGCCAACACGCACACCAACATCGAGTTCCTCATGCAGATCGACAAGATGAAGCCGGCGCCCGGGAGTGAGGACTGACATGGCCCGAATCGTGGTTGCCGACGACGATGTCGACATCCGGGAGCTCGTCGAGTTCAAGCTGACCTCGATGGGCCACGACATCGTGGCGGTCGGCGACGGCGCGGCTGCGGTGGAGGCCTGCCGGGCGCAGAAGCCCGACCTCGCGGTGCTCGACGTCATGATGCCGGGCGTCTCGGGGCTGGAGGCGATCCGGATGATCCGGTCCGACGCCGACCTGCTGGACCTTCCCGTCATCTTGTTGACCGCTCGTGCGCAGGAAGCCGACGTCGAGACAGGGTTCGACTCCGGGGCCGACGACTACATCACCAAGCCGTTCAGCCCCCGCGAGCTCGCCGCGCGCGTGGAGGCGCTGCTCAGTCGCACCTGACACCTGTCTGGAAGCGGCGTACAGGCGTGGATCCGGCAGGTAGGCTCCGCTCGTGCGACGTCCAGGCGAGAGGTAGGCGACGATGGCAGTGGTCGCCCCACGCAACGACCCCGGACGACCGGTCGCGCAGCTCGTCACTCCCGTCATCTGGCGCCTCGGGGTGCTGGTCGCGGTCCTGGCGGCGATCTGTGTGGGCGGGGTCGTGCTGTCCATGCAGTCGGTGGATGACCTGACCGACCGCATCGACCCGGCGCAGCGCGCTCATCAGCAGGTGCTCCAGGACATGGTGGACCTGGAGTCCTCGGTCAGCGCCTGGGCGCGAAGCGGCGACGAGGAGTGGCGCACCGCCTTTGCCGAGACCAACGCCGAGCTCGCCCGCGACCTCGAGGACCTGCGCCTCGCAGCGGACTCCTCTGCAGAGCTGGCTCCGGTGATCGGCGACGA
Source organism: uncultured Actinomycetota bacterium (assembly GCA_963760515.1). Taxonomy (GTDB): domain Bacteria; phylum Actinomycetota; class Actinomycetes; order Propionibacteriales; family Nocardioidaceae; genus Nocardioides. The sequence goes on along the minus strand of CAVXDL010000010.1, from coordinate 8,987 downwards.
GATCATCGCCGCGCGCACCTGGCTCAACGTCTATGCCCGACCCCGCATGGCGGCGGCAGGGGGGCCGGACACCTACATCGTGTCCCGGTTCCAGACCGGCCAGCAGCTGTTCGCTGCGGTGCGTGAGGCTCGAGGTGCCAGCGACCGCACGTTCGACATGCTGCGCGTGGAGGCCCGCGACGCGGCGGCGCTGCGCTTCCGGGTGACCCTGGTCGCCGCGCTGTTCGTGCTGGGGCTCTCCTGGATCGTGATCGGGCGAGCCAGAGCCCGTCTGCTCAGCGAGGTGTCCGATCCGCTGAGGTCCCTGGAGAAGGTCGTGCAGCGGATGCTGCAGAACGACCCCGAGGGTCGTGCGCACAACCACCGTGGTCCCCAGGAGGTGCGGGCGATCGCCCAGGCACTGAACGACTTCGCCGATGCCCAGTCGCGGGCGCGGGCCGTGGAGGGTCGGATCCAGGACGAGCTGCACGTCCTCGACAGCGCCAAGGACGACTTCGTCTCCAACGTCTCGCACGAGCTGCGCACCCCGTTGACGACCATCAGCGGCTACCTCGAGATGGTCGCCGACGAGTTCGACGGCCGGCTCGAGGGTCGGCACGAGCGGATCCTGGAGGCGACGCGACGCAACGTCGCGCGGCTGCGGGCGCTCATCGACGACCTGCTCGCCTTGTCGAAGGCCGAGAACCGCTCCAGCGAGCTCGAGCCCTCCGACGTCGTCGAGATGGTGATGGATGCCGTCACCGACATCCGGATGACGGCTGCTCGCCGAGGGATCTCGGTCGAGGTGGCTGCCCCCGACGAGTCGATGCTGGTGGTCTGTGACCGCGCCATGCTCTATCGCGCCTTCCTCAACGTGCTCACCAACGCGGTGAAGTTCAGCCACGACGGGGGCGGCGTCGAGGTGAGCGTCAAACGGGTGCTCAACCGCGTCGAGATCTCGATCCGTGACCACGGGATCGGCATCCCCAAGACCGAGCTGGACCGACTCGGTACGCGCTTCTTCCGCGCCTCCAACGCCATGACCAACGAGATCGCCGGCACCGGCCTGGGGCTGCGGATCGTGCAGACCATCATCGACAAGCACGCCGGGGACGTCATCATCGAGTCGGCCGAGGGTGAGGGCACGACCGTGTTCGTGCGGCTACGCCTGCACGGCGAGCGTGTGGGGTCGTTGCCCCCGCGCGACCAGGACGTCGTCCTCGACTCCCGCCACCCCGTGGAGGCGTCGGATCGACCCGTCAACGGATCGCGACAAGCAGCGGACGAGACCGTCTAGCCTCTGCGGCGCTCGCAGGCGGGTGCAGGAATTCGGCGGGTGGGTCGTGGGTTGAGTAGCATGCACCGTCGGTTCCGGTTCACGTCATGCATGCCCGCGTCGACGACCCGGCACCCGCCCAGCAATGGGCCACCCGAGAGGACACCATCATGAAGAAGGACATCCACCCCGACTACACCACCACGGCAGTCACCTGCACGTGCGGTGCGTCGTTCACCACTCGCAGCACCTCCGCCTCCGGCACGATGAAGGCTGACGTCTGCTCGCAGTGCCACCCGTTCTACACCGGCAAGCAGAAGATCCTCGACACCGGTGGGCGCGTCGCCCGCTTCGAGGCGCGCTACGCCAAGAAGGCCGCTGACTCCTCCAAGTAGCGACCTCCCCGATGCCGACCCCCGCCTGCGTGCGGGGGTCGGCATCGGCTGTTTTGGCACCGATCCGCACGAGCAGGGAGCAGGACACAGATGTTCGAGGCCGTCGAGGGTTACCTCTCCGAGCACCGTGAGCTCGAGGGGCGCCTGGCGAGCCCGGAGACCCACGCCGATGCTCGGCTCGCCAAGAAGCTCAACCAGCGCTACGCCGAGCTGAGCGCGATCATCGCGGCCTGGCGCGACTGGCAGGCGCAGGGCGAGGACCTGGGTGCTGCTCGTGAGCTGGCCGCCGAGGACCCGTCGTTCGCCGAGGAGGCGCACGCGATCGAGCTGCGGTTGCCGATCGCCGAGGAGCGCCTGCGGCGCCTGCTGGTGCCCCGCGACGCCTCCGACGACAAGGATGCGCTGCTGGAGCTGAAGTCGGGGGAGGGCGGCGAGGAGTCGGCGCTCTTCGCGGCCGACCTGCTGCGGATGTACACCCGTTACGCCGAGCAGCGCGGATTCTCGGTGGAGCTGCTCGACGGCACGGAGTCCGATCTCGGTGGCTACAAGTCGGTGACCGTGGCGGTGAAGGCCAAGGGCACTCCCGAGCCGGGCGGGGCGCCGTTCGCGCTGCTGAAGTTCGAGGGCGGCGTGCACCGGGTGCAGCGGGTGCCGGTCACGGAGTCCCAGGGTCGCGTGCACACCAGCGCGGCGGGCGTCCTGGTGATGCCCGAGGCCGAGCAGATCGACGTCCAGATCGATGACAACGACCTGCGCATCGACGTCTTCCGGAGCAGTGGCCCGGGCGGTCAGAGCGTCAACACCACGGACTCGGCCGTACGCATCACCCACGTCCCGACCGGCATCGTGGCCAGCTGCCAGAACGAGAAGAGCCAGCTGCAGAACAAGGAGCAGGCGATGCGGATCCTGCGCGCCCGGCTGCTGGCCGTGGCCGAGGAGCAGGCTGCCGCCGAGGCGAGCAGCGCGCGTCGCAGCCAGGTGCGCACCGTGGACCGCTCCGAGCGGATCCGCACCTACAACTATCCCGAGAACCGGATCTCCGACCACCGCACCGGCTACAAGGCCTACAACCTCGACCAGGTGCTCGACGGCGACCTCCAGCCGGTGCTCGACTCCTGCCTCGAGGCCGACCTCGCCGCCCGCCTCGCGGCGCTCGAGGACTGAGCCGTGAGCCCGGCAGGCGACGTCGACGCCCCGACCGACCGTCGAGTGCTGCTCCGCGCAGCCGCGGCGCGGCTGGGTGATGCCGGCGTCACCAGCCCCGGGTACGACGCCGACGAGCTGCTCGCCCACGTCCTGGGCACGACCCGGGGGCGCCTCATCAGCATCGACGCGGTGGCGCCCGAGGACGTCGCCACCTACGAGGCCCTGATCGCGCGCCGAGCCCTGCGCGAGCCGCTGCAGCACCTCACCGGCAGCGCCGCGTTCCGTCACGTCGAGCTCGCCGTGGGTCCGGGCGTGTTCGTGCCGCGCCCCGAGACCGAGCTGCTGGCGGGCTGGGCGATCGAGCAGGCCTGTGCCCGGCCCGATGCCGTGGTCGTCGACCTCTGCACCGGCTCGGGGGCGATCGCTCGCGCCGTGGTGGACGAGGCCCCGCACGCGACGGTGCACGCGGTCGAGCTCGACCCCGACGCCTTCGCGTGGGCACAGCGCAACCTGAGCGGCACCGGGGTGGACCTGAGGGAGGGCTCGATGGCCGAGGCCTTCGCCGACCTCGAGGGCAGCGTCGACGTCGTGGTCTGCAACCCGCCCTACATCCCGTGGGAGGCGTGGGAGTCGGTGGCGGCGGAGGCGCGCGACCACGACCCCCACCTGGCGCTGTTCTCCGGCGACGACGGCCTCGACGCGATGCGCGTCCTCGAGCGACGGGCCCGGGTGCTGCTCAAGCCCGGGGGAGTCGTGGGTGCCGAGCACGCCGATGCCCAGGGCGAGTCCGCTCCTGCGGTGTTCAGCTCGACCGGGGCGTGGACCGACGTCCACGACCACCGTGACCTGGCGGGTCGGCCGCGCTACCTGACCGCCCGGCGCCGTACCCTGAGCCCGTGACCTGCGAGCGCTACCCGACGACGAGCCCCGAGGAGCAGGAGACCGCTATCGAGGCGGCGACCTTGGCGATCCAGCGGGGGGAGCTGGTGGTGCTGCCGACCGACACGGTCTACGGCATCGCCGCTGACGCCTTCGACCCCGACGCCGTGCTCGACCTGCTCGAGGCCAAGGGGCGCAGCCGCACGATGCCGCCGCCGGTGCTGGTCAGCAGTCCGGCCACGGTCGATGCCCTGGCCACCGAGATCCCCGGCTACGCGCGCGCCCTGGTCGAGGCGTTCTGGCCGGGCCCGCTCACCGTGGTGCTCCAGCAGCAGGGCTCGCTGCAGTGGGACCTGGGCGACACCCGCGGCACGGTCGCGCTGCGCATGCCCGACCACGCCATCGCCCGCGAGATCCTCGAACGCACCGGCCCCCTGGCCGTCAGCTCGGCCAACACCACCGGCATGCCGGCTGCCACCGACGCCGAGCAGGCCGAGGAGATGCTGGGCGAGTCGGTCACCGTCATCGTCGACGCGGGGGACTCGCCGGTGGGGGAGTCGTCCACCATCGTCGATGCCACCGGAGCGCAGGGCCGGGTGCTGCGTCTGGGTGCCATCTCCCTCGACCGACTCAACGAGGTGCTCGAACCCCTGGGCGCGACCCTCACCCACGAGGAGTAGCTCCCGGTGCGCGAATACCTGGTGGTCTTCCTGGTCGCTGCCTCGGTCACCTACCTGTTGACCGTGGTGGCGCGGGAGATCGCCCTCCGTACCGGCGCGGTCGCTGCGGTCCGGGACCGCGACGTGCACGCCGAGCCGATCCCCTACCTCGGCGGGCTGGCCATGTTGGGCGGTCTGGTCGCTGCCTACCTCGTGGCCCAGCAGCTGCCGTTCTTGTCGACGAGCGGTCCGTTCACGTTCCCCGACGCTCGTGCGGTGATCATCGCCGGCGCACTCGTGTGTGGTGTCGGCGTCCTCGACGACATCTTCGAGCTCGATGCGCTGAGCAAGTTCGGCGGCCAGGTCATCGCGGTCGGGCTGCTGGTCTACTCCGGCATCCAGTTCCAGTTCTTCTACACCCCCGACGGCGGCCAGTTCTCCCTGGACTCCAGCCAAGGTGCGTTGCTGACGGCCCTCATCGTCGTGGCCACCGTCAACGCGGTGAACTTCGTCGACGGCCTCGACGGGCTGGCGGCCGGGGTGGTGGGCATCAGCGCCCTGGCCTTCTTCCTCTACTGCTACCAGCTGACGATCATCAACGAGGTCACCCGCGCGACCACCGGGGCGCTCCTGTCGGCGGCCCTGGCCGGCGCATGTGCGGGGTTCCTCGTCCACAACTTCCACCCGGCGCGGCTCTTCATGGGCGACAGCGGCTCGATGCTGATCGGGTTGGTGCTGTCGGCGACGGCCATCACCGTGACCACGCAGTTCTCCAACGAGGACATCGCCCTGGGCGCCGACGGGGCGCGGGCCAGCTTCTTGCCCATGCTCCTGCCGGTGGCCCTGCCGATCCTGATCCTGATCGTGCCGATCGCCGACCTCGTCCTCGCCGTCGTACGACGCACCCGGGCGGGGCGCTCGCCGTTCGCTCCCGACAAGCAGCACCTGCACCACCGCCTCCTGGAGATCGGGCACTCACACCGGCGTGCGGTCCTGATCATGTGGGTGTGGGCCGGGCTGATCGCCTTCAGCACCGTGCTGGCCAGCCTCTACACCGGTCCGCGGGTGTGGACGGCTGTCGGGTCGGGGCTGGGGATCGCCCTGCTGCTCACCTTCGTCCTGCCTGTGGTGGGTTCTGCCCGGCTCCTGGGGCCGTCCGAACCGCTCCACCAGGGCTCGGGGAGCGAGCCCGAACAGACTGATGTCGGAGCCCCGGAGACTTTGTGATAGTTTTCACGAGCACCTGAACGAGACCTCACCGCCCCCGATCAGAACGGCCGCCGACCATGACGACCGAGACCAGGATGGACGCACGCCGCCAAGGCGTGCGGACCGTGGTCCGCTCGGCCGGTGCCGCCCTGGTGGCGGGTCTCCTCCTGGCCCTCGTGGGCCTGCTCGCGGCGGGCTCGCCGGCAGCGACCGGGGCCGGGTTGGGCACCGCAGCCGTCGTGCTCGTGCTCTTCAGCGGGTCCTTGGTCGTTCTCGTGGTGGCCGACCTGATGCCCAGCGCCTCCCTGGTCGTGGCCCTGATGACCTACACGCTGCAGATGGCGCTGCTCGCTCTCGTGCTGCTGCCGCTGAGCTCGACGAGCTGGGCCGCGGCTCACCTCGACGCGCCCTGGCTGGCTGCTGCCGTCGTGGCGACCGCCCTGGTGTGGACGGTGAGCCAGGTGCGCCTCGCCACCCGCGTGCGGATCCCGGTCTACGACCTGCCCGACGCCCCCGTGGACACGGCAGACGCCTCCGCCGGTGCCGAGGGGGGTAAGCGATGACCCAGCGCGGCTGCTATTGTCCGGGACGCAATGACTCAGGCCGACGACAGACCTCGAGGCGATCCCTGGAACGCGTTCGGGTACCTGGTCGCGGGCGTGTTGGTGTACGGCGCAATCGGCTTCGGGCTCGACCTCTGGTGGGGCACCGACTTCATGGTGGCGATCGGCATCCTGGTCGGAGCGGGTCTCGGCCTGTTCATGACCTGGGCACGTTTCAAACCCCCGTCCGACTCGGACGAGAGCACGAGCACGACCAGCACTTCCAGCGACGAACCCAGCTAACCCCAGCGGTAGTGAAGACACAGGAGACACGGTGAGCAGCGTCATCATCCGCGGCGAGACCTTCACGCCTCCCAGCCCGGCAGACTTCAACCTGCCGGCCATCGGCGGCGGCAACGGCACGTTCGAGTTCCTCGGCCAGGCCCAGGTCGCCGGCGTCACCAAGCCCATGCTGCAGATCGTGCTGGCAGCGATCTTGGTGTTCGCCCTCTTCTACGCCGCTTCGCGCAAGCGTGCGATGGTCCCGGGCCGGCTCCAGTACGTCGGCGAGGAGGCGTACGGCTTCGTGCGCAACTCCATGGGCCGCGACATCATCGGCAGCCACGATTTCCAGCGCTTCGTGCCCTACCTCTTCGCGCTGTTCTTCTTCATCTTGTTCAACAACCTGATGGCGTCGGTGCCGTTCATCCAGTTCCCGACGTTCTCGCGCTCCGGGATGGTCTACTCCCTGGCGATCATGAGCTGGGTGGTCTACAACGCGGTCGGCATCCGCAAGCACGGCTTCGCCGGCTACTTCAAGCTCCAGTCGGTCCCGGCCGGCGTCGGCGGCCCGATCCTGGCCCTCCTGGTGCCGTTGGAGTTCATGTCCAACATCCTGGTCCGCCCGTTCACGCTGGCCCTCCGACTGTTCGCCAACATGTTCGCCGGCCACCTGCTGCTGATCCTGTTCGCGCTCGGTGGCGAGTACATCCTGGCTCACCAGCCGCTCGCCTACGCGCCGGTCGGCATCTTGGCCTGGGTCTTGTTCATCGCGGTCGCGATCCTCGAGATCCTGATCCAGTTCCTCCAGGCCTACGTCTTCGTCCTGCTCAACGCCATGTACATCCAGGGCGCCCTCGCAGACGAGCACTGATCTCCACCCAGCTTCACCAGTCCCACCCCGCACCACCAGCTTGATGACTCTGTAGAAACAACGAAAGGAAACAGCCGTGGACGGCAACCTCAACATGATCGGCTACGGCCTGGCCGCGATCGGGCCCGGTATCGGCATCGGCCTCATCTTCGCCGCGTACATCAGCGGTGTCGCGCGTCAGCCGGAGGCCCAGAGCCGCCTGCAGTCGATCGCCATCCTGGGCTTCGCCCTGGCCGAGGCCCTTGCGATCATCGGTATCGCCCTCGCGTTCGTCCTCTGACCGAGCTCAGCCACACCGAGCCTGACGTAGGACCCCGGAAGGACCTGCCATGACTGCACTGATCGCGCCCCTCGTGGTGCGGGCAGCCGAGGAGGGGGAGCTCAACCCGCTCCTCCCGCACCCGATCGAGATCGTCTTGTCGATCGTGGTGTTCGGCATTCTCTTCTTCGCTGTGAAGAAGTTCGTCGTACCCAGCTTCGAGGCCACGTTCGCAGAGCGAACCACCGCCATCGAGGGTGGGCTGGCCGCCGCCGAGACCAAGCAGGCCGAGGCTGACGCCAAGCTCGCTGAGCTCGAGAAGCAGTTGGCCGACGCCCGGCACGAAGCCGCGCGCATCCGTGAGGAAGCACGCGAGCAGGGCGCTCAGATCGTGGCGGAGATGCGGGAGCAGGCTCAGACCGAGGCCTCGCGCATCGTCGAGCACGGCAAGACGCAGATCGAGGCCGAGCGCCAGCAGGCGGTCACCTCACTGCGTGCGGAGGTCGGCACGCTGGCGACCACCCTGGCCGGGCGCATCGTGGGCGAGTCCCTCGATGACGACGACCGTCAGGGTCGCGTGGTCGAGCGGTTCCTCGCCGACCTCGAGACCGGCACGCCGGGCCAGAACTGATGGGGGCTCTCTGATGTCCTTCCGTGGTGCTTCGGCCGACGCGGTGGCCGCACTCACCGGTGAGCTGGAGACTGCGGTCTCCGGCGCCGATGCGGCGACCGTGGCCGGCGACCTGTTCTCCGTGGCATCGACCATCCGCTCCGAGCCGGCCCTGCGCCGGTTCGCGACGGATGCCTCGATCGCTGCGGAGGCCAAGTCCGGGCTCTTCACCGAGGTCTTCTCCGGCAAGGTCGATGCGGCCTCGCTGACGTTGCTCACCTCGGCCGTGGGCCGCCGCTGGACGGCGGGCCGCGACCTCGCGGATGCTCTCGAGCACCTCGGCGTCGTCGCTTACGTCGCCTCGGCGGGTAGCGAGACCGAGCGCCTGGCCGACGAGCTCTTCGCGTTCGCCCAGGCGGTCAAGGACAACCCCGAGCTGCGGGAGGCCCTGGCCGACCCGTCGCGGTCGCTGGCGGACAAGCGGGGCCTGGTGGCCTCACTGCTCTCCGGCGCGCTTCCGGCGACCATCGCCCTGGCGGGGGAGTCGCTCAGCGGCAGCCACCGCACGGTCGCGGTCGCGCTCACCGAGTACCAGAAGGTCGTCGCGGACGCGCAGACCCAGGGAGTGGCCACCGTTCGCGTGGCCCGCGCCCTGGGCGATGCCGAGCTGCAGCGCCTCGCCACGGTCCTGGCCGCCCAGTACGGGCGTCCGGTCCACCTCAACCAGCTCGTCGACCCTTCGGTGATCGGCGGCATCCGGGTGGAGATCGGCGACGACGTCATCGACGGGACGGTCTCCAGCCGACTCGACGACGCACGTCGCCGCCTCGTCGGCTGAGCCGACAACCACTCGATCACCCGATCACCCATCGACTTCCCG
>CAVXDL010000009.1:0-182496 GCA_963760515.1 uncultured Actinomycetota bacterium | reverse complement strand
GCCCGCCGCGCAGCCGAGCCGTCCGGCGGCCCGCCCGCCGACGCCGCCTCGCGGCCAGCATCCTCGGTCAGTCCCGAGCCGCCGGACGACCCCACTCGAGGGCGCTCTCCCGAGATCGCGCGCGACCGCGCAGCGCGATGGTCGCCCGCGGCCGACCCTTCGCGCCGCGCTCGGCGGCCCGCCGGGCCCCGGCGACGACGTGCACGCGCTGGGTGAACACCACGAAGCGAGCCTCCTCCGCGAGGCCTCCCGCGGGGGTCACGTCCACCGCGAGCCACAACCCGTCCGGCTCGAAGCCGACGACGGGCTTCCCGGTGCCGGAGCGCTCCTTGCCCACGAGGGGCGAGGTGACCTGGAGGTCGAACTCGACCGCTCGGGCGTGCGCGCGGCGGGTCCCCCGCAACGCCTGCGTCGCCTCGACGAACGAGCGTTCCTCCGAGGAGATGACGCCGGCCGGGATCCATGGCGCCCGGGGGCCGGTGGCGTCGATCCCGGGTCGGACCTTGTCGCCGTTGACCCAGACATCTCCCCAGCTCATCCACGCATCCTCGCACTGGTCTCCGACGATGACGCTGTCGGCAGGCCCCGGTCCGTCAGTAGAGGTTCTGGCGGTAGTCCACCGCGATGCCCGCCCGCACGACAGCCTCGCCGACGCCGGTGCGCACCGCCTGGGCAGCCAGACCTCGACGGCCGTTGCTCTTGACCTGGTCGGCCCACATCTTGGCCGCGCGCGGAAGGGCACCCTCCGAGATGTAGGACGCCGGGTCCCACAGGGTCGCGTGCTGCAGTGCCTCGCTGACCCGCAGGGAGCTGTGCTCCACGTCGACCACGAGTGCGAGCTTCGGGACGTGGCCCTGGACCGACATCGTCGCCAGCAACGCCGGGTCGGTGGTCAGCCGGGCACGACCGCGCAGCTCGAGGATGCGGTCCTCCCCCGGGCTGATGGCCAGGACCGTGACCGCCGGGCGCTCGAGCAGGTTGTGGAAGGTGTCGGTGCGACGGTTGCCCGGCCGGTCGGGCAGAGCCACGGTGCGGTCGTCGAGCACGACCAGGAAGCCGGCCGGATCCCCCTTGGGGCTGGCGTCGGCCCGGCCGTCCTGGTCGCAGGATCCGACGACAGCGAACGGCGCCGTCGACAGGAACGACCGGTGCGCATCGTCGATCCGGTCGGATTCGCTGATCACCTGCCCACCGTCCACGGACCCGGCGCTCCGAGTCCGGTCACGCGAGGTCCCGGGCGTGGCCTCGGGTGAGGACCAGAGCTCGGAGCGGATCATCGCTTTGCCGCAGTGCACGAACGCTTCCTCCACCACCAGGCCCGTGGCATCGATCCGCCCGTTGATGCGCAGCGACTCGCGCCACCCCGGGACGAGGACGAGCAGCGCTGCCGATGCGCCGACCTCGGGGCGGGCCGTGGGCGCGTCGAAGGCCAGATGGCTGGGCCGGTCGGGGCGGGCGAACCCCGCCTTCCCGCCCACCAGCTCGGCGCGGACCACGCGGTCGCGGTCGAGGTGGACCAGCACCGCCGCCGGTGAGTACGCGAGGATTGCCGCGCAGTGGTCGTCGAGCTCCGTGATCGACTTCATCAGGGCGGCCAGCGGCTGGCGACCGACCGTGCTCTCCAGCCCGGCTACGTCGCGGATGTCGTGGTTCACGCTGCACTCCTCGGTCGGTCCCCCACCCACGAACCTATCGTCGGTCGTCGACGGGCCCACGGGCGTACCAGCAGGTGGGGTGGGGCCCCGGTAGCGTCAGGGGGTGGCCAGTCCCCGTCGAACCAGCTCCCGTCGACGCAGTGGGTCACCGCGCCGGAGCGGGACGCGCCAGCCGCCGCGGCCGTTGCCGACCGCCGGACCGGGTGAGCGGCTGTGGGTGCTCGACGTGCCCTACGGGACGCAGGTGGAGGGCGCCTCCTGGCACCCGACGGTCAAGACCCACCTGTACGTCGGGCGCGCCTTGCCCGCCCACCTCGCGCCCTACTCCCCCGGCCCCTACACGCTCGGGCGGTTCATCGAGAACGGCCTCAACCCCGACGACCCGACGCCGAGCCCCGAGCCGACCGACGAGCTCGAGCCCCGCCGAATCCAGTTCGAGGCGGCTGATGCGATCGCGGAGCGCGCTGCGGCGGGCGGGCGGCAGTTCCTGCTGGCCGACGAGCCCGGCGTCGGCAAGACCATCGCCGCCGTCCTCGGCGCGACGGCCGTGGGCGACCTGCGCGGCGCACGACGGGTGCTCGTCGTTGCCGACCGCCCTGCTGCGATCACGATCGGCCACTGGTGCCGCACCATCACGGCGCTCGGCCACGGCGGTCTCGAGTGGGTCGTGATCACCTGGGACCGGCTGGAGAAGGTCAAGGACCACACGTGGGACGTGATCATCGCCGACGAGGCGCACGCACTGCGTCGTACGACGACGAAGCGCTGGAAGCTCTGGGCACGGATCTCGGGCCACGCGCTGCCGCACGACAAGGCGCCCTTCGTGATCGCGACCACCGCGACCCCGGGACACACACCGCTCGAGCTGCCCTATCTCGCCCCGGCGTACGCCCAGGTGCTCGGCGAGCCGATGAAGGAGTGGACCTCGGCGACGAAGCCCGGGGCCGTGTTCGCCGCCGCCCTCGAGCGCCACGGCGTGGGGGTCGAGCATGGACGCTACGGCGCGACGTGGACCACCGATCCGGCCCGGCGCGCCGCGGACCTCAAGCTGGTCCGGGGCTGGCTCGACGAGGAGCGACCCCCGGCGATGCTTCACCGCGCCGCACCGTGGGGACCGGTGCCGATCTCCGGCATGCCGGTGACCCTCACACCGGCGGAGCGGGAGGCCTACGACGCCGACTGGGGAGAGTTCTGTCGGGAGATGGACATCGCCCGCCGCGGTCGCAACGTCGCGAAGGGCCGCGCCGCCCTGCTGCGCTTCCGGCAGAAGGCGGGCCTGATCCGCGTCGACTCGACGGTCGATTGGATCGCCCAGCAGGTCCAGGCCGAGCGACAGGTGGCGTGCTCGGTCGAGTTCGTCACGACCGCCGCCGACCCCATCACCGAGCGGCTGCGGGACTCCGGCATAGAGGTCGCCACCATCTACGGCCGCGACCGGTTCGACCCCGAGGCCGAGCGGCTCCGCTTCCAGACCGGTGAGGCCAAGGTCTGCGTCTTCACCACGGTGGCCTCGATCAGCCTGCACGCCGGCGAGACCCTCACCGAGGGCCGCCAGGCGAGCACCGAACCCCGGGTCGGTGTCTTCCACCAGGCCCGCTTCTCCGGCATCGCCGGCCGGCAGGTGACCGGGCGCACCCACCGCGACCACCAGGTCTCGCCGTGGCACATCGCCTACGCCGAGCACACCGTCGAGGAGCAGGTCGGCCGGGTGATGGTCGAGCGCATCGCCGCCGCCTCCGACACCGTGGGGAGCGACACCACCGGACTCACCGCCCTCGCCGAGCTCCTCGGAGCCGACTGGCTCCCACCTGCGGCCCTGACCGACGACGGCGCCTGACGGCTCGGTTCACCCCAGCCGCACGACGGTGGTGGCAGGGTGTCGTGCCATGGACGAGGACGCCGCCAAGGCCAACCTGCACAACTACTTGAAGCACGAGCGTCAGGCGGTGCTAGCCAAGCTCGACGGACTTTCCGAGTACGACGTGCGGCGTCCGTTGACGGTCACCGGCACCAACCTCCTGGGGCTCGTCAAGCACCTCGCGACCTGGGAGGCGCGTTACCTCGGTGAAGTCTTCGGCCGGCCCTTTCCCGAGGCCCTGCCGCGGTGGGACGTCGAGGCCGAGCTGCTCGCTGACCTGTGGGCCGGCGAGCACGAGTCCCGCAGCGCCGTCATCGACCGCTACCGACGGGCGTGGGACCACAGCGACGCGACGATCGCTGCGCTCCCTCTCGACACGACAGGCCACGTGGCGTGGTGGCAGGACGCCGAGGTGCCGTTGTTCAACATCCTCGTCCACCTCCTCGCCGAGACCAGTCGGCACGCCGGCCACGCCGACATCCTGCGTGAAGCACTCGACGGAGCAGTGGGCACCGACGCGGATGCGATGGCCAAGGAGCAGCGCGACCCCGCCTTCTGGAAGGCGCGGCGCGAGGAGATCGAGGCCGCCGCGGTGTCGGCCGGCTCCCCCTCTGCGATTGAGGGGTGATGGGCCGACCGACGAGGCGTCCGGATCTCCCGAGACGCCTGCTGAGGTCTTGCGAGCCGGACGTTCGTAGTCAGACGTACATCGATGACTTCTGGCGATCGGCAACCGGCGCCACCACGCGGAACTCCGTCGGGTTCTGACCGCCTATGTACGTCCGAGTACGAGCCGCGGCATCCGCTCCGCCGAAGAGCGGACCGCTGGCGCGCGCCGACATGATGCAGCGCGACGACGCCGCCATGCTGGTGGTCCGGATCCCCTGACGCTGTCACGGCCCGCTACTGCTGCGCGCCGGCCCAGACAGCAGGTCAGGTGCCGCTCGCCTCGAGCTCGAAGAACAGGAAGCAGATGAACGGCTGACCGTCCGGGTTGGGCAGGAGCTCTGTCGGAGTGTCGGGCGCGGGCGGCGGCTCGGTGACCTGCTTGATGCGGAACCCCGCGTCGACGAACGCGTTCAGGACGTCCTGGAGCGGTCGGTGCCAGTAGGTCATCCAGATGGTCCGGTCGCCGTAGTCGTAGTCCTCGGAGTACTGGGTGAGGGCGAAGTAGTTGGCATCGGGATAGACGATCGCGTAGATCATCGGGTGGATGATCGAGACCGTGAGACGACCGCCGGGCTTGAGCACCCGCCGCAGCTCGGCGAGCGCCGAGGCCCAGTCCTCGACATAGTGCAGCGTCAGCGACGCCACGACGAGGTCGAACCTGTCGTCGGGATAGGGCAGCGGCGCACCCAGGTCTGCGACCCTCACGTCCGTGTCCTCCCCCAACCTCTCGCGGGCCAGCTCCACCATCGCGGGACTCAGGTCGAAGCCGCACACGACCGCGCCCTTGGCGTTGAGGGCTTCGGTCAGCGGGCCCGAGCCGCACCCGGCGTCGAGGACGTCCAGGCCGGCGACGTCGCCGGCGAGACGCAGCATCTCCGGACGCTCGTAGTAGGCATTGAAGAGGTTGTTCTCGTTCCTGGCCGAGTACGCCGCCGCGAAGCTGTCGTAGTCAGCGGCGGAGTCCGAGGGAGCATGCGTGGGCACCGAGTTGTCCATGACAGTTCTCTACCCGTGACCCACGTCTTCGCCAACCCGACGCGCGGCTGCTCGAGCGAGCAGAAGTGCTGGGGGAAGTCCCACAGAGCCCCGACTCCCCCGCTCGGCTGCTGACTGCACAGCGACTTCGCTCATCAGTTCGGCGCCCGCCCGCTCGACGCCGTCATCGCCGCAAACAGCCAGGATCCGACGTCGTCACCAGCCGAGCAACGCCTCGATGGCCGGGAACTGGCGCTGCAGCGCGCGCAGGTGCGGCGCCACCGACGGGTGGCGGTACTTCGAGGCCAGCGCGCCCTCGCCGCCGGCCACCCGGGCCAGGGCCCACTCCGCGCGGCCGAGCGCCGTGTAGACGGCCGTGATGCGAGCGCCGAGCAGGACGTCCTCGCGATCGGCGATCGAGCGCGGCAGGCCGACGAGGTAGGCGTCGAGCAGCGGCTCGAACTCCTCGCGCGCCCCCAGGGCGAAGTAGCCGAGGTCGCCCCCGACCGGGCCGGTCCCGAGGGTGGCCCAGTCGATCGCCACGGCGTCGTCGCCGCGGCGACCGGGCACGTTGGCCAGGGTGGGGTCGCCGTGCTGCGGCACCTGGGGAAGGAGGTCGAGGGAGGCCAGGAACGAGTCGCGGCGCGACCAGAAGGCGTCGGCGATGTCGGCGACGGTCGTGCGCGCCAGCGTCGGCCAGCCCCCGGCGCGGCGCGCCGTGCGGTCCAGGCGCACCCGCAGCACGTCACGAGCCAGGAACGACGGTCGCGGGAGGTCGGCGCCGGCGAAGCGACCCAGCGACAACGCCACGAAGAGCCCGCTCGACGCCGCCTCCTCCACCCACTCCCGGGTGATCGTGGTGCCGGTCGCGTCGTCCTCGACCTGGGCCGGCACGGCGCACAGGCCCGCCGTGCCGAGGGTGATGCCGGTGGCCAGGACGTCGGCCTCGCGTCGCCAGTAGGCGGGGTGGCGCGGGTCCGCGAGCTCCGGCGGGTCATGGGGAGTGGGCGCTCCGAGCCGCTTGATGACCACCGGTCGCTCGCCCAGCGCAGCGCGCCAGACACCCACGGTCGACGGGCCGGCGCCGCTCGGCAACGCAAGCCACCCCGGTTCGGGCTCCCACATGCAGGCGACGCTACTGGACGTCGCGCCGTGACAGCGTCAACCAGCCCGCCGCGCCGAGGACAAGAGCCACCAGGCTGAGGGCCACCAAGGGTCCCGCGGCGTAGGCCTCGGAGGGCGCCAGCGCCGGGTGGTGGAACGGCGAGATGCCCTGGGCCCACCCCGGCAGACGCAGGGTCTGGCCGAGGATCAGCACCACCACCGCCCACCCCAGGAGCGCCCACGACAACCGCGCCAGACGCGGGCGGAGCCCGGTCAGCAGCAGGGTGAGCCCCACACAGACCAGCAGCGCAGGCGCGTAGGACAGCACCGGCACCGAGAGCCGTACGACGCGGTCCCAGCCCCCGGTCGCGATCCCGTAGCCCAGGCCGACGCCGACCGCGCCGGCGACGAGCACCACGACGGAGCCCACCAGGGTGACCACCACGTGGCCGAGGAACCAGTCACGTCGCGACAACGCGGTCGCCAGGAGCAGCTCGGCCCGACCGTCGTCCTCGTCGCCGCGTAGCCGCAGCGCCGAGGAGACCGCGAAGCCGGTGGCGACCAGGGCGATCATCAGCGCGCACACCGCGTAGAACCCGTCGACCAGGTCGGACCCGGAGATGGCGAAGAGGTCCTGGGAGAAGCCGGAGTCGCCCATGAGCTGGTCCACCGAGTCGCCGATCGAGCCGTAGGACAGGCCCACCAGCAGCGTCCCGATGCTCCACCCGATCACCGAGCCGCGCTGGAGCCGCCAGCTGAGCGCGACCCCGCTGCCCAGCGCGCCTCGCGCGGGTCCGCTGCGGGAGGCGAGCAGGCCAGAGCCGAGGTCGCGGCGTACGAGCAGGGCGTAGCCGAGGCTCCCGATCGCCAGCGCTGCGCCGAGCAGCACCAGTGAGGGCCACCAGACCAGGCCGGAGTAGGGATGCATCGCCTGGTACCAGCCGATCGGCGAGGCCCAGCTCAGGCCGGACTCCGTCACGTCACCGACCGCGCGCAGCCCGTAGGACAGGCCGATCACCGCGCCCGCGATGCCGTAAGCAGAGCGGGAGCTGGCGCTCAGCTGCATGGCGACCAACGCCACGCCGGTGAAGAACAAGCCGGTGCAGGTCAGCCCCCACCCGGTGGCCCAGGAGTCGGCGGTGTCCAACGGGTAGCGGACCAGGGACAGCGCCACGGCCAGCCCCACGAGCACGTTGGCCACCACGGCGACGACCGCGGCGGCGGTGAGCGGTGCGAAACGTCCGACGGGAGCCGCACGCAACAGCTCCTCGCGGCCGCGCTCCTCCTCCACCCGGGTGTGACGCCCCACCAGGAACATGCTCATCAGCCCGACCAGCACGGCCCCGAACGCCGAGGCCTGCCAGATCACCTGACCGCCGACGGTGTTGAGGGCGCGCGCCGGCCCGGCCAGGGCGACGAAGGCGGCGTTGCTCTCCATCGCCGTGGCAGCGAGGTCGAACTCGGCCTGGCTGGAGTACATGGTGTCGACGCCCCAGGCCTGCGACCAGTACAGGAGGGTGACACCGACCATCCAGGCGAGCACCTGCCATCGGTCGCGCCTGGTGTGCAGGCGGAGCAGGGTCGCCAGCCCGTCGAGCCCGCTCATCGCGTCGGCTCCCCGTCTCCGCGCTCGTCGCCGTAGTGACGGAGGAACAGCTCCTCCAGCGTCGGCGGCTGACAGGTGAGCGACACGACGCCGAGCCCGGTGAGCGCCGCCAGGGCTGCATCGAGCCGGACGGTGTCGACAGCGAAGCGGGCGCGGTTGCCGCTGACCGCGAGGTCGTGGATCCCCTCCAACGACGACAGCCCCGTCGGCGCGGTCCTGAGCTCGACGGAGACCGACGTACGTGTGAGGTGACGCATCTCCGAGAGCGTCCCGCTCTCGACGGCCCGGCCCTCGCGGATGATCGTCACCCGGTCGCACAACCGCTCCACCTCGGCCAGGGTGTGGCTCGAGAGCAGCACGGTGCGCCCCTGGGCGCGGAAGTCCTCGATGCTCTCCTCGAACAACGACTCCTTGAGCGGGTCGAGGCCCGAGGTCGGCTCGTCGAGCAGCAGCAGCTCGACGTCGCTGGCCAACGCCGCCACCAGGGCCACCTTCTGCCGGTTGCCCTTCGAATAGCTGCGTCCGCGCTTGGTCGGGTCGAGGTCGAAGCGGTCGAGCAGCTCGGCGCGTCGGGTCTCGTCGAGCCCTCCGCGCAGCCGTCCGAGCAGGTCGATCACCTCACCGCCGGTGAGGTTGGGCCACAGCGTCACGTCGCCGGGCACGTAGGCCAGCCGGCGGTGCAGGGTGGCCGCGTCGTGCCAGGGATCACCGCCGAGCATCCGCACGTGTCCTGCGTCGTGCCGCAACAGCCCGAGCAGCACCCGGATGGCGGTCGACTTGCCGGCGCCGTTGGGGCCGAGGAAGCCGTGCACCTCCCCCGGTGCGACCTGGAGGTCGAGGCCGTCGAGCGCCCGGGTGCTACCGAACGTCTTGACGACGCCTTGCAGGTCGATCACAGCGGCCATGACTGACCGTACCGCCGTCGTGGACCCGCCTCAGGCGTTGGTGACGTCCACCTGCAAGCAGCAGGCGTCAATGATCGCCTGCTCGAGGATGCCCCGACGCGGGTCCGGCACCGCCAGCCACGGCGCGACGACGCTCAACCCGGCGAGCCGGGAGTCGGCCAGCACCTCCTCGACCGCGGTGTGGTCGCCACCGGTCACCACCGGGCCGTGCAGCTCGCCCAGGATGCGCGCCGCGTGGTCGGCGGCGGCCTCGTAGGCCTGCCGGGCCTGGTTGTCACGGCGTCGTGCGAAGCGCTGCTGCGACTGACCTCCGGCCTTGGTCCGGCCCTGCACGTGGCGCTGTCCGGTCTTGGACTCCCCCATCGTCGAGCCGGCCATGTGGGCCATCGCGAACCCGCCCTTGCGCACGAGCAGCACGCCCCAGGCAGCCGGGCGGTCGATCGCCTCGCCCAGCCCCGCGGGGGTGGGCGGTCCGGCGTACGACGCGGCGAACGGCAGCCGCGCGGTGAAGCGGGACCCGTCCTCGGCCACGCCGACCAGCGCGCCGTCGACGACGGTGTAGGTCGAGGGGCCGTGACCGCGCTCGAAGTTGGCGCACCACCGCTCCCAGCGGGCTTCGGGGACCAGGACGACGGGCACGGGGTGAACCTACTGCGACCGCGGGTAGAGCACCTTGAACTGCTCGAGGACGACCGGGAAGGCAGCGTCGACGACGGCTCCATCGACGGAGAAGAACTCCTCGTGGACCCGGCGCCAGTGCTCGAGGGTGCGGTCGCCCTCTCCCTCGAGCCGCGCGTGCTCGGCGTCGACCTCGGCGAACGGCACGACCTCGACGACCGTGGTCGCGATCAGGGCGCGGGGGTGCCCGCGGCCGTCGAGCAGGATGCCCAGCGTGCCCGGCTCGGGAAGAGGGCCGTCGTCGCCGTACTCGGCCAGCGCGCTGGCGGTCGCGGTCTTGGTGCCGGCGAGCACGAGGTCGAGCAGCGCGTCGGCCTGCTCCGGCGTACGCCCGAAGGACCACGCCGGGGGCGGGACCGCCTCCAGCGTGGTCGAGGGCAGGTAGCCGGGGATGGGCGAGACCCGGATGTGATGACCGGCCAGACCCCAGAAGGACTGGATCGCGTCATCGTCGATCACGGGGAGCCGGTCCGGATCAGACGTTGAAGCCGAGGGCGCGCAGCTGCTCGCGACCGTCGGGGGTGATCTTGTCGGGGCCCCACGGCGGCATCCAGACCCAGTTGATCGCGACGTCGTTGACCAGGCCCTCGAGGGCGGCGTTGGTCTGGTCCATGATCACGTCGGTCAACGGGCAGGCCGCCGACGTCAGGGTCATGTCGAGCACGCAGTTGCTCGACTCGTCGAGGTGCACGTCGTAGACGAGGCCGAGGTCGACGACGTTGATCCCGAGCTCGGGGTCGACGACGTCCTTCATCGCCTCGGTGACGTCCTCGGGCGTCACGGTCGCGACGCCTCCGGCCTGAGCCTCAGGGACCTCGGGCAGGTCGCTGTGGTCAGGCGTGATGTCGGTGGTCTCAGCCATTGGTTGCCTCCTGGGATTGGGCGGTGGCGTCTTTCCAGGCCATCCACGACAGTAGTGCGCACTTCACGCGCGCGGGAAACTTGGCGACGCCGGCGAAGGCGATCCCGTCCTCGAGGACGTCCTCGTCGGGCTCGACCTGGCCCTTGCCCTGCATGAGCGTGAGGAAGCTCTGGTGGATCGCCAGCGCCTCGTCGACGGTCTTGCCGATGACGAGGTCGGCCATCACCGAGCAGGAGGCCTGGGAGATCGAGCAGCCCACGGCGTCGTAGGACACGTCCGCCACGACATCGCCGTCGAGCTGCACCCGCAGGGTGATCTCGTCGCCGCACGTCGGGTTGACGTGGTGCACCTCGGCACCGAACGGCTCACGCAGTCCGGCGTGCAGAGGCTTCTTGTAGTGATCCAGGATGATCTCCTGGTAGAGGCTGTCGAGTTCTTGTGAAGTCATCTCATCAGTCCAACTTGAAGTACGAGCGGGTGTATTCCAGCGCCTCGATCAGCGCGTCGATCTCGCCCGGGGTCGTGTAGAGGTAGGACGACATCCGCGTCGAGCTCTGCACCCCGAAGCGGGCGTGCGCGGGCTTGGCGCAGTGGTGCCCGGCGCGTACGGCGACCCCGCGGGAGTCGAGCACCTGGGCGATGTCGTGGGGGTGGACGCCGTCGATCTCGAAGGAGATCGCGCCGCCGCGCTCGGCGGCGCTCAGCGGGCCCATCACACGCAGCCCCGGGATCGTGGCCAGGCCGTCGAGGGCGTAGGCGGTGATCGTGTGCTCGTGGGTGCGGATCGCATCGAGGCCGAGGTCGCCGAGGTACTCGACCGCGGCACCGAGCCCGACGGCCTCTGCGATCGGCGGGGTGCCGGCCTCGAAGCGGTGCGGGATCCCGGCGTACGTCGAGCGCGCCATCGTGACGGTCTCGATCATCTCGCCGCCACCGAGGAACGGCGGCAGCGCAGCGAGCAGGTCGCCACGGCCCCAGAGGACGCCGATGCCGGTCGGCCCGACGACCTTGTGACCGGTGAAGACGAGGATGTCGGGACGGTCGTTCGCCGGCATCGCGGCGAGGTCGGTGGGCATCTGCGGCGCCGACTGCGAGGCGTCGACGACCACGATCGCGCCCACCTCGTGGGCCCGACGGGTCAGCTCGGCCACCGGGTTGATCGTGCCGAGCATGTTGGACACCCAGGTGAAGGAGACCACCTTGGTGCGCTCGTTGATCAGCTCGTCGATGTTGGACAGGTCGAGGTGACCGTCGTCGGTCAGCCCGAACCAGCGCAGGGTCGCGCCCTTGCGCTCGCACAACAGCTGCCACGGCACGATGTTGGAGTGGTGCTCCATCTCGGTGATGACGACCTCGTCACCCGGTCCGATGGCCAGGTCACCCTCGGCCCACGCGAGCGTGTTGGCGACGAGGTTGAGCGCCTCGGAGGCGTTCTTGGTGAAGATCACCTCGTCGCGGCTCGGGGCACCGAGGAACGCCGCGACCTTGTCGCGCCCCGCCTCGAACGCCTCGGTCGCCTCGGCGCCGAGCTGGTGCATGGCGCGCGAGATGTTGGCGTTGTGGCGTTCGAGGTGGTCGACCATCGCATCGATCACGCACTGTGGCTTCTGCGAGGTGTTGGCGCTGTCGAGGTAGACCAGCGGCATCCCGCCCGCGAGCGTGCGCTCGAGGATCGGGAAGTCCTTGCGGACGACGTCGAGCTGCGGCAGCAAGCCTTCCATGCTGGTCTCCTTAACTTCGGTGGTCCGATTCAATCCTGTGGCGCTCAGGCGAGTGCTGGGCAAGGCGGAGAAGCGAAGACGGCCCGGGTTTGGCCGTCGAGCGCCGACAACGCCGCCCAGTGCCGCCTGACGTGTCACAGGGCGGCGTTGGCCTTGATGTACTTGTCGTATCCTTCAGCCTCGAGCTGGTCGGCGAGCTCGGGGCCACCCTGCTCGGCGATCTTGCCGTCGACGAACACGTGGACGTAGTCCGGCGTGATGTAGCGCAGGATCCGCGTGTAGTGGGTGATGAGCAGGACGCCCTTGCCCTCCTGCGCGCGGTAGCGGTTGACGCCCTCGGAGACGGTCTTGAGCGCGTCGATGTCGAGCCCGGAGTCGGTCTCGTCGAGGATCGCGACCTTGGGGTTCAGCAGCTCGAGCTGGGCGATCTCGTGGCGCTTCTTCTCACCACCGGAGAAGCCCTCGTTGACGTTGCGCGCCGAGAAGGTCGGGTCGAGGTTGAGCTGACCCATGGCGGCGTTGACGTCCTTGACCCAGGTGCGCAGCTTGGGGGCCTCGCCGTCGATGGCGGTCTTGGCGGTGCGCAGGAAGTTGGCGACCGAGACGCCGGGGATCTCCACGGGGTACTGCATGGCGAGGAACAGCCCGGCGCGAGCGCGCTCGTCGACGCTCATCGCGAGGACGTCCTCGCCGTCGAGGGTCACGGTGCCCCCGGTGATGTCGTACTTGGGGTGGCCGGCGATGGAGTAGGCCAGCGTCGACTTGCCCGAGCCGTTGGGGCCCATGATCGCGTGCGTCTCGCCGTCCTTGATGGTCAGCGTGACGCCCTTGAGGATCTCCTTGGGGCCGTCGTCGGTGTCGACCGAGACGTGCAGGTCAGTGATCTCGAGGGTGCTCATGTGGGTGTCACTCCGTTCAGGGTGGTGGCGGTGTCGACGAAGACAGCCGCTCCGTCGGGGGTGTCGCGGACCTCCACGGGGAAGGTCGCGACAGGCTCGGTGGCCGGGAAGGTGGTGGGCTTGCCGGTGCGCAGGTCGAAGCTGGAGCCGTGCAGGAAGCACTCAAGGGCGCAGTTGGCGACCTCGCCCTCGCTGAGGGCGACGGCTGCGTGGCTGCAGAGGTCCTGCAGGGCGTAGAAGTCGTCGCCGTCGCGGGCGATGGCGATGTCGAGGGACCCGATGGTCACGGCGCGGGCTTCGTCGGCCTCGACCTCGTCGGCCGCGCAGGCGCGTTCGAAGGCCATCAGATGCTCAGCTCGCCGTCGCGGAGCACGTTCTTGGCGAGCTCCTCCTCAACCGTGGCGGCCAGGCGCTCCTCGAGCGAGGGCACGTCGACGCGACGGATGAGGTCGTGGAAGAAGCCGTGCAGCACCAGGCGGCGGGCCTCCTTCTCCGAGACCCCGCGCGAGCGGAGGTAGAAGAGCTGCTCGTCGTCGAAGCGGGCGGTGGCCGAGGCGTGGCCGGCTCCTTCGATCTCGCCGGTCTCGATCTCGAGGTTCGGCACCGAGTCGGCGTGGCAGCCGTCGGTGAGCACGAGGTTGCGGTTCTCCTCGTAGGTCTCGATGCCCTCGGCGACCTTGCGGATCAAGACGTTGCCGATCCACACGGTGTGCGCCTTCTCGCCCTGCAGCGCACCCTTGTAGAGCACGTTGCTCTTGGTGCGCGGCTGGTTGTGGTCGGCGAAGAGGCGGTGCTCGAGGTGCTGGCCGGCGTCGGCGAAGTAGAGCCCGAGGAGCTCGGCGGAGCCACCGGGGGCGGCGTACTCGACGTTGGCGTTGAGCCGCACGACGTCGCCACCGAAGGTGATCGCGGTGTGGCGCACGTTGGCGTCACGCCCGACGAGGATCGCGTCGCGGCCGAGGTGGACCGCGTCGTCGTCCCAGTCCTGCAGCGACACGACGTTGACGGTCGCGGAGTCGCCGGCGAGCACCGTGGTGGTGGCGCTGTAGCGAGCCGAGCCCGAGTGGACCAGCACGATCGTGGCCTTGGCGAAGTTGCCCACGCGCAGCACGAGGTGACCCCAGACGAGGTCGTCGGCGGAGTCGCCGGTCAGGCGCAGCACGATCGGCTCGGCGATCTCGGCCTCGGCCGGCACGTCGAGCAGCATCGCGCCGCCTCCGTTGGCGACCGCGAGGGCCGAGGGCCGGTCGTTGGGAGCGAGCTCGCCGAGCTCACGGGCCTGCTCGGTGGTGATCCGGTCGAGGCTCACGCCCTCGGGCAGCGTGGTGTCCCAGGTCAGCGAGGCGTCGGAGGCCTCGCCGTCGAGGATCCCGCGCAGCCGCTTGAGCGGCGTGAAGCGCCAGATCTCCTCACGGCCGGTGGGCACCGGGTGGTCGGCCAGGTCGTACGACGGCGGCGGGTTCAGGTGGGAGGTGATGATGTTCGCCTCACCCTGCTCCAGCCCGGCCGTCACGCTCTCGCGGGCAGCATCAGTCACAGTCACTACAGGTGTCTTCCTAGCGTCGGTGGTCGCGTGGCACGCGACCCACGTGTGGGTGGGAGGGTCAGTCGGCGATCAGCCGACCGCGCCTTCCATCTGGAGCTCGATGAGCCGGTTGAGCTCGAGGGCGTACTCCATCGGGAGCTCCTTGGCGATCGGCTCGACGAAGCCGCGCACGATCATCGCCATCGCCTCGTCCTGCTCCATGCCGCGTGACATGAGGTAGAAGAGCTGGTCGTCGGAGACCTTGGAGACGCTGGCCTCGTGACCCATCGAGACGTCGTCCTCGCGGATGTCGACGTAGGGATAGGTGTCGCTGCGGCTGATCTGGTCGACCAGCAGGGCGTCACAGAGCACGTTGGACTTCGAGCCGTGCGCGCCCTCGTTGATCTGGATCAGACCGCGGTAGGACGTACGACCGCCACCGCGGGCCACCGACTTCGACAAGATGCTCGAGGAGGTGTTGGGCGCGGCGTGGACCATCTTGGCGCCGGCGTCCTGGTGCTGGCCCTCGCCGGCGAAGGCGATGGACAGGGTCTCGCCCTTGGCGTGCTCGCCCATGAGGTAGATGGCCGGGTACTTCATCGTCACCTTGGATCCGATGTTGCCGTCGACCCACTCCATCGTGGCGCCCTCTTCGCAGACGGCGCGCTTGGTGACGAGGTTGTAGACGTTGTTCGACCAGTTCTGGATGGTCGTGTAGCGGCAGCGACCACCCTTCTTGACGATGATCTCGACGACCGCGGAGTGCAGCGAGTCCGAGGAGTAGATCGGGGCGGTGCAGCCCTCGACGTAGTGCACGTAGGCACCCTCGTCGACGATGATCAGCGTGCGCTCGAACTGACCCATGTTCTCGGTGTTGATCCGGAAGTAGGCCTGCAGCGGGATGTCGACGTGGACGCCCTTGGGCACGTAGATGAACGAGCCGCCGGACCACACCGAGGTGTTGAGCGCGGAGAACTTGTTGTCGCCGACCGGGATCACGGTGCCGAAGTACTCACGGAACAGCTCAGGCTGCTCCTTGAGCGCGGTGTCGGTGTCGAGGAAGAGCACGCCCTGCTCCTCGAGGTCCTCGCGGATCGAGTGGTAGACGACCTCGGACTCGTACTGAGCCGCGACGCCGGAGACCAGGCGCTGCTTCTCGGCCTCGGGGATGCCGAGGCGGTCGTAGGTGTTCTTGATCTCCTCGGGCAGGTCCTCCCAGGTGGCGGCCTGCTTCTCGGAGGAGCGCACGAAGTACTTGATGTTGTCGAAGTCGATGCCGCCGAGGTCAGAACCCCAGGTGGGCATGGGCTTGCGGCCGAAGAGCTTGAGGCCCTTCAGGCGCATGTCGAGCATCCACTGGGGCTCGGACTTCTTGGCAGAGATGTCACGCACAACCTCTTCGCTGAGCCCGCGCTTGGCGGTGGCTCCGGCGACGTCGGAGTCGCTCCAGCCGAACTCGTAGCGACCGATGCCCTCGAGCTCGGGATTGCGCTCGTCGATGGTCGTCATCAGCTGACCTGCTCCTTCTGGTTGGTCGTTCCTGCATGTACGGGGTGTTCGTGGGCCGACGGGGTCGTCGGTGCACTGGGGATGCAAGTGGTGCAGACGCCGTCGCCGTGGGCGATCGTCGCCAGCCGCTGCACGTGGCGGCCCAGGACCCGGCTGATCGCCGCGGTCTCGGCCTCGCACAGCTGCGGGAACTCGTGAGCCACGTGGGCGACCGGGCAGTGCTGCTGGCACAGCTGGTCCCCCACCGGCGAGGCCCGCACGGCGGCGGCATAGCCCTCGTCGGTGAAGATCTGCGCCAGCACCTCCACCGAGCCGAGATCAGGATTAGCCGCGGCCACCTCGGCGAAACGCTCCTCGACGAAGGCCACCCGGCGCTCGGCGAACGTGCGCACCGCGTCGGGTCCACCGGTCTCGGCCACGAAGCGCAACGCCTGGACCGCGAGGTCGTCGTACTGCTGGACGAAGCCGTCGCGCCCCGAGTCGGTGAGGGCGAAGACCTTGGCCGGCCGACCGCGTCCGCGACTGGCCGCCGGACGCGGGTCGCGCGCCTCGACGGCACCGTCCTCGACCAGCTGGTCGAGGTGGCGGCGTACGGCGGCGGCGGTGAGGTCGAGTCGCTCGGCCAGCGCCGCGGCCGTGCTGGGTCCTTCGACCAGGATCGATCGCGCGACGCGTTGCCGCGTCGAGAGGTCGCCTGGGAGGAATTCCACAACACCAGTGTGCCGTTAATGCAGGGCCGGGTTCAAGCAAGGGTGGCCTTAGTGGTCTGGGTCACATTTGTCGGTGCCTGTCGGGAGGGTTTACCCGGTCGACCGGGTAAACCCTCACTTGTCGGGCAGAACTTTGGCCGACAAGTAGGGGTTCTGGCTCCCCGACGGCCGCGTGGCCCGCAGCCAGGCCAGCCCGAGGAACGGCAGGACGAGCGGCAGGAAGCCGTAGCCCTGCCCGAAGTGCGACCACACGGTCTTGTCCGGGAAGAGCGCGGTGTCGGCGTACGACAGCGTCCCGACGACCAGGACGCCGACCAGCTCGACCAGGCAGGCCCCGACCGCGATGCGCCAGGCCCGGCGTCCGCCAACCAGCAGGCAGGTCGTCGCGACGAGGTAGATGATCGCGGCCACCAGCGAGAGCGAGTAGGCCAGCGGAGCGTTGCCGGCGTCGGTGCCGAGCTGGACCGCCGAGCGCCCCGTCGCGGCCACCGCGAACACGCCGTAGACGAAGACCAGGGCGCGGCCGGGTCCGGAGGAGAGGTCACGCACCGGCGAGCCCCCAGATCGTCTCGAGCCGCAGCTGGAGGGCGAGCACCGTGAAGGCCGCCACGAGCAGCACCGCGGTGCCGGCCCTGGTGCGCTCGGCCAGCGACCAGAAGACCCCGATCGGCAGCGCCACGAGGTTGCCCACCAGATAGCTGAAGAACAGCACGCCCGAGACGTTGTCCCCGTCGCGGGCGAAGGCCACGACGCCGTACACGAGCTGCACGAGCACCGCGAGCTCGACGAGCGCGAGGTAGAGGAAGGTGCGGTCCTGGGCCGGCTCGTCGCGGACCAGCAGCACGAGCAGCGTCAGGCACGCCCCGCCGGACAGCACGAGCACGAGCGCAGTCAGCCAGTCCGTCACGACTCAAGCCTAGGAGACAGGGGTCCACCCCTCCGGCGCCAGGCCACTGCCGCGGCCTCGCCCGAAAGCCGACCGGGACCGTCTCCTAGACTCGACGTGTGCCCGACTCGCCTGCCGTCCTCGTCGACGGGCTGGTGATGCGTTACGGCGACAAGGTCGCTGTCGACGGGCTCTCGCTGGCCGTGCAGCGCCACACGATCACCGCGGTCCTGGGGCCCAACGGTGCCGGCAAGACCACGACGCTCGAGACGTGCGAGGGCTACCGCCGCCCCCAGCAGGGCTCGGTGCGAGTCCTCGGGCTCGACCCCATCCGCGACCGCGCCGAGCTGCTCCCCCGCATCGGCGTGATGCTCCAGAGCGGCGGTGCCTGGAGCGGCGTACGCGCGGTGGAGATGCTGCGCCACGTGGCCACGCTGCACGCCAACCCGCTGCCGGTCGACCTGCTGGTCGAGCGGCTCGGGCTCGCTGACTGCGGCCGCACCGCCTATCGCCGTCTCTCCGGGGGCCAGCAGCAGCGCCTCGGCCTGGCGATGGCCCTGGTCGGACGCCCGGAGCTGATCTTCGTCGACGAGCCGACCGCCGGCCTGGACCCGGCGGTGCGCCGTACTGTCTGGGAGCTCCTCGACGAGGTCCGCCGCGACGGGGTCACCGTCGTGCTCACCACCCACTACATGGACGAGGCCGAGCGGCTCGCCGACTGGATCCACATCGTCGACAAGGGCTCGCTCGTCGCCTCGGGCACCCCGCTCGAGCTGACCCGGGGCGGCACGATCGCCACGATCCGCCTCGTCGTCACCGAACCCTTCCCGCCCACCGCGCCGGAGTCGCTGGCTGCTGCGCTGGGGCCGGGCACCGAGGTCACTGCCCTCGACGCCGTGTCGTTGCTGGTCGTGGGACCGGCCGATGCCTCGACCCTCGCCAAGGTGTCGCGCTGGTGCGAGGACAACAACGTGCTGCCGGAGTCGCTGACGCTCGGCCAGCGCAACCTCGAGGACGTCTTCCTCGAGCTCACCCACCGGGAGCCCGCGCCGTGATCCCCACCGCCCGTCCGGCCGCGACCGGCACCTTCGCCCCCGCACCGGGAGCCGCACCGTTCCTGCGCCAGGTCACCGCGCAGGCGCGCATGGAGTCGCGATTGATGCTGCGCAACGGCGAGCAGCTGCTGCTGGCCGTCGTGATCCCGGTGATCGTGCTGATCGGCGGCGTCCGGGGCGCCGAACGCGTCAACCTCTCCTACGGCGTCAACACCTTCACCCCCGGCGTGCTCGCGCTCGCGGTGATGTCGACGTCCTTCACGTCGCTGGCGATCGCCACCGGCTTCGAGCGCCGGTACGGCGTGATCAAGCGCCTGGGCACCTCGCCGCTCTCGCGCACCGGGCTGCTCTGCGGCAAGGTGCTGGCCCTGCTCGCCGTCGAGGTGCTGCAGGTCGCGGTGATCTCGGGCGTGGGCCTCGCCCTCGGCTGGGAGCCTGACGTCGCTGTCTTCGCGACCCTGGCCGCGATCGTGCTCGGTACTGCGGCCTTCGCCGCCCTCGGGCTCCTGCTGGCCGGCGCGCTGCGCGCCGAGGCCACGCTCGCTGCCGCCAACCTCGTCTACCTGCTGCTGCTCGCCGGCGGTGCGGTCGTGCTGCCGACGTCGGCCTACGGCGCCTTCGGAGAGGTCGTGTCCTACCTGCCCTCCGGCGCCCTCGGTGAGGCCATGCGCACCGCTCTGTCCGAAGCAGCGTTCGCCTGGCGCGACCTCGCGGTGCTGCTCGGCTGGGCGATCGTCGGAGCCATCGCAACCGCAAGGACCTTCAAGTGGGAATGAGCCTCGCGCGCTACGTGCGCGCCCTCGGCTGGGCCAGCATCGCGGCCAACATCGGCATCGTCGTGACCGGCGGCGCCGTGCGGCTGACGGGGTCCGGCCTGGGCTGCCCCACGTGGCCCCGCTGCACCGAGGAGTCCTTCCGACCCCACGGCGAGCTCGACCTGCACCAGGCCATCGAGTTCGGCAACCGGATGCTGACCTTCGTGCTCACGGCTGTCGCGATCGCGACCTTCGTGGCGGCCTACCAGACCGGACGCCGGCAGCTGCGCCGCCTGGCGCTGGTCCTGGCCCTCGGCGTACCCGCTCAGGCGGTGATCGGCGGCATCACCGTGCTGACCGGCCTCAACCCCTGGATCGTCGGCCTCCACCTGCTCGTCTCGATGGCGATGGTCGGGGTCGCGGTGCTGTTCGTACGCCGCATCGACCACCCCGACGCACGCTGGGTGCGCGGCGGCCCGCTGCCGGCCCTGGCCTGGTCGCTGCTGGCCTCCGGCTGGGTCGTGCTCGCGCTCGGCACCGTCGTGACCGGCGCCGGACCGCACGCCGGCGACCTCGCCACCCCCCGCAACGGCCTGGACACCCTGGAGATCAGCCAGCTCCACGCGGACTCGGTCTTCTTGTTCATCGGCCTCACGCTCGGCACGATCTTCGCCGTCTGGGCCACGCGCGGTCGCGGTACGGCGCTGCGCGCGGCCGTCGTGCTGCTGGCGGTCGAGGCCTCGCAGAGCGCGATCGGCTTCGTGCAGTACTTCACCGGGCTGCCCGAGATCCTCGTCGGCTTCCACATGCTCGGTGCCGGACTGATCTCGGCGGCCCTCACGTGGGCCGTGCTGGAGATCGTGCTGCCCGTCGTACCGACGGAAGCGGAAACCGATCAGCCGCCCCTGACGCGTCCGAGCGGTGCCTCAGCCACCCTTCGCTGACCTGGTTCGGTGGGCCACTCACCGCCCACCCGGGCCAACCCGGGCCGAGCCGGCCGAGCCGGAGCGGAGGCCGACCGCCCCTCAGAAGAGCAGCGGGTCCAGGGCGACGGCGACGAACAGCAGCGAGAGATACAGGTTGCTGTGGTGGAAGAGCCGCATCGGCTGGATGACGCTGAGGTCCTCGGTGCCGCGGGCGCGGGCCCACATGCGGTGCGCCTCGAGCAGGAACACACCGCCGAGGACCGCTGCCACCACGGGGTAGAGGAACCCGGTGCCCGCCACCGGCCACAGCAGCAGCGAGGTGGCGACCATGACATAGCTGTAGAGGACGATCTGGCGGCCGACCTCGCGGGCCGGCTTGACGACCGGCAGCATCGGGACGTCGACGTTGGCGTAGTCCTCGCGGTAGCGCAGCGCGAGCGCCCAGGTGTGCGGCGGGGTCCAGAAGAAGACCACCATGAACAGCACGATCGGCACCCACGACAGCTCGCCGGTCACGGCCGTCCACCCGATCAGCGCCGGGAAGCAGCCGGCCAGGCCGCCCCAGACGATGTTCTGGGTGGTGCGCCGCTTGAGC
The DNA here is from genome assembly GCA_963760515.1 of uncultured Actinomycetota bacterium. GTDB lineage: Bacteria > Actinomycetota > Actinomycetes > Propionibacteriales > Nocardioidaceae > Nocardioides. The sequence goes on along the minus strand of CAVXDL010000009.1, from coordinate 161,603 downwards.
AGCATCGTGTAGCCGAAGACGTAGAAGGCGTTGGCGCCGAGCGACAGCCCGGCCGAGAGCAGGTTGACCCAGACCGCCAGCACGACGGTGGAGACGATCGCGAGCACCGTGGCGAAGATCACCGCAGCAAGCGGGGTCACCATGTGTCGCGGAAGCGCCCGACGCCGCGTACGACGCATCTGCTCGTCGATGTCGCGGTCGTAGACGCAGTTGTAGGCCGACGCCGAACCGGCCGACAGCGTGCCGCCGATCACCGTGGCGACGACCAGGCCGAGCGGCGGCACCCCGCGCTGGGCGAAGAACATGACCGGCACCGTGGTGAGCAGGAGCAGCTCGATGACCCGCGGCTTGGTCAGGCCCACGTAGGCGGCGACGACATCGCGCAGGTGCGCCAGCCGACCCTCGGACCCGGCTGCGCCGGCCTCGTCAGCCGTCCCGGACGCACCGGGCGCCTCGGGCTCGCTCGGCTGCTCAAAGGCGGGTCTGGACTCGCCGACGTAGGTCACAGTCGTCCTCAAAGCGGTGGTGGGTCTCGGGTGGGATCGCATGCCTGGGGGCGCCTCGAGCACCACCTTGCGTTGTGAGTCTAACGTCCAGCATGAGTAGGCTCTGACTTGCCCGAGCACCCGCCTCTGGAGCCCTTGAAGGAGCACCGTGAGCACCCCCACTCCCCTGGACTGGACCGATCTCGACGAGAAGGCGGTCGACACCGCCCGCGTACTGGCGATGGACGCCGTGCAGAAGGTCGGAAATGGCCACCCCGGCACCGCCATGAGCCTCGCGCCGGCGGCGTACCTCCTCTTCCAGAAGGTCATGCGCCACGACCCCGCCGACCCCGAGTGGGTGGCGCGCGACCGCTTCGTCCTCTCGTGCGGTCACTCGAGCATCACGCTCTACACCCAGCTCTACCTCGGTGGCTTCGGTCTCGAGCTCGACGACCTCAAGGCCCTGCGCACCTGGGGCTCCAAGACCCCCGGCCACCCCGAGCTCGGCCACACCGCCGGTGTCGAGGTGACCACCGGCCCGCTCGGCCAGGGCGTCGCCAACGCCGTCGGCATGGCCATGTCCGCGCGCCGCGTGCACGGCCTGCTCGACGCAGATGCCGCGCCGGGCGAGAGCCTGTTCGACCACCACGTCTACGTCCTGTGCTCCGACGGCGACCTGCAGGAGGGCGTCAGCGGCGAGGCCAGCTCGATCGCCGGCACGCAGGAGCTCGGCAACCTCACCGTCATCTACGACCGCAACCGGATCTCCATCGAGGGCGACACCGACATCGCCTTCACCGAGGACGTCCCAGCGCGCTACGAGTCCTACGGCTGGCACGTGCAGGTCGTCGACTGGACCAACGGCGGCACCGACTACCACGAGGACGTCCCGGCGCTCCACGACGCCATCACCGCGGCCGCCGAGGTCACCGACAAGCCGTCGATCATCGTGCTGGACACCATCATCGCGTGGCCCGCGCCCAACATGCAGGGCATGGAGAGCACCCACGGCAGCGCCCTGGGCGACGAAGAGGTCGCGGCGACCAAGAAGGTGCTCGGCTGGGACCCCGAGCAGACCTTCGAGGTGCCCGACGAGGTCCTGGCCCACACCCGCAAGCTCCGCGAGCGCGGGGCGGCCTGGGGTGCCGAGTGGGACGAGAAGTACGCCGCCTGGTCGAGCGCCAACCCCGACTCCGCCACGCTGCTCCACCGCCTCAAGGCGCGCGAGCTGCCCGAGGGCCTGGCCGAGGCGCTGCCGACGTTCGAGGCCGATGCCAAGGGCGTCGCGACCCGCGCTGCCTCCGGCAAGGTCATCAACGCCGTCGCGCCCCTCATGCCGGAGCTGTGGGGCGGCTCGGCCGACCTCGCCGGCTCCAACAACACCACGATCAAGGACGCGCCGTCCTTCGTGCCGACCAGCCGCAGCACCGAGGACTGGACCGGCGACCCCTACCAGGGCCGGGTGCTCCACTTCGGCATCCGCGAGCACGGCATGGGCGCGATCATGAACGGGATCGCGGCCGACCGGCTGACCCGCGTCTTCGGTGGCACCTTCCTCACCTTCTCCGACTACATGCGCGGCAGCGTGCGCGTCGCCGCGCTGAGCGGCCTGCCCGTCACCTACGTGTGGACCCACGACTCGATCGGCCTCGGCGAGGACGGCCCGACCCACCAGCCGGTCGAGCACCTCGCCGCGCTGCGCGCCATGCCCGGCCTCGACGTCGTCCGCCCGGCCGACGCCAACGAGACCGCTGCAGCCTGGGCCGCGATCCTGGCCCACACCGACCGTCCGTCCGCGCTGGCGCTGACCCGCCAGAACGTGCCGGTCTTCCCGCGCGGCACCGACGAGGCCACCGGGCAGCACTGGGCCGGCACCGAGGACGTCGCCAAGGGCGGCTACGTGCTCCTCGACGCCGAGGACAACAACCCCGACGTCGTGCTGATGGGCACCGGCTCGGAGGTCCACCTCGCGGTCGAGGCGCGCGAGCTCCTCGCCGCCGACGGCATCAAGGCGCGCGTCGTCTCGCTGCCGTGCCTGGAGTGGTTCGACGCCCAGGACCAGGCCTACCGCGACAAGGTGCTGCCGCCCACGGTGCGCGCCCGGGTCTCGGTCGAGGCAGGCGTGAAGCAGGGATGGCGCGAGTACGTCGGCGACAACGGCCGGGTCGTCTCGATCGACCACTACGGCGCGTCGGCCGACTACGCCCGGATCTACACCGAGTTCGGCATCACCGCCGAGGCGGTGGCTCAAGCGGCCCGCGACAGCATCAAGGTCGCCACCGCCTGAGCACAGCACCATCCCGACCGCAGCGGCGGGCCCCGAAACGATCACAGGAGGAACTCATGACCGATCGACTCAAGGCGCTCGCTGACGCGGGCGTGTCCATCTGGCTCGACGACCTGTCGCGCGAGCGCATCGAGACCGGCAACCTCGCCGACCTCGTGCGGGAGAAGTCGGTGGTGGGTGTCACCACCAACCCGACGATCTTCGCCGGGGCGATCGCCGACGGCGAGCGCTACGACGAGCAGGTGCGCGAGCTGGTCGCGGCCGGCAAGGGCGTCGACGAGGTCATCTTCGAGCTGACCACCGAGGACGTCCGCAACGCGTGCGACGTCCTGGCCCCGGTGGCCGAGGCGACGGCCGAGGACGGGCGCGTCTCGATCGAGGTCGAGCCCGACCTCGCCACCGACACCGAGGGCACCATCGCCTCGGCCCAGGCGCTCTGGGGCGCTGTCGACCGTCCCAACGTGCTGATCAAGATCCCGGCCACGATGGAGGGGCTGCCGGCCATCACGGCCGCCATCGCCCAGGGCATCAGCGTCAACGTGACCCTGATCTTCTCCCTCGAGCGCTACCGCGCGGTGATGAACGCCTACCTCGCCGGTCTCGAGCAGGCTCGCGACTCCGGTCTCGACCTGTCGCGCATCCGCTCGGTCGCCTCGTTCTTCGTCTCCCGCGTCGACTCCGAGGTCGACAAGCGTCTCGAGGCCATCGGCTCCGAAGACGCCCTGGCCCTGCGCGGCAAGGCCGCCGTGGCCAACGCGCGCCTGGCCTACGGTGCCTACGTCGACGTCATCGCCTCCGAGCGCTGGCAGGGCCTGGCCGCCGCAGGCGCCAACGCCCAGCGGCCGCTGTGGGCCTCGACCGGGGTCAAGAACCCCGACTACCCCGACACGATGTACGTCACCGACCTCGTCGTGGCCGGCACCGTCAACACCATGCCGGAGAAGACGATGGACGCCTTCGCCGACCACGGTGAGGTCACCGGCGACGAGGTGAGCGGCAAGGTCAGCTCGGCGCAGTCGATCCTCGACCAGATCGTCACCGCCGGCGTCGACTGGGCCGACGTGATGAAGTCGCTCGAGGACGAGGGCGTGGAGAAGTTCGTGGCCTCGTGGCACGAGCTCGTGGAGACGGTGCAGGCCCAGATGGACAAGCAGGCGTCGTGACCGGCCCGGTGGACCCGACCACCACGCAGGCCTGGGCAAGGTTGCGCGAGCTGGCTGCGTCGTTCGAGCCCGACCTGCGCGGCTGGTTCGCGGCCGACCAGGACCGGGTCCCCCGGCTCAGCTTCACCGCAGCCGACCTGCACGTCGACCTGTCCAAGGCCCTGGTGGACGACGACGTCCTCGAGGCGCTGCTGGCCCTGGCCGACGAGGTCGACGTCACCGGACGACGTGACGCGATGTTCAGCGGCGAGCACGTCAACGTCACCGAGGACCGGGCCGTGCTCCACACGGCGCTGCGGCTCCCGGCCGATGCCGAGCTCGTCGTCGACGGGCAGGACGTCGTCGATGACGTGCACGCCACGCTCCAGCGCGTCTACGACTTCGCCGACCAGGTCCGTTCGGGCGAGTGGCGCGGGGTCACCGGCGAGCGCATCCGCACGGTCGTCAACATCGGCATCGGGGGCTCCGACCTCGGTCCGGTCATGGCCTACGAGGCGCTCGAGCCCTATCACCACCCCGACCTCGAGTGCCGCTTCATCAGCAACATCGACCCCACCGACTGCGCCACCACCCTGGCCGGTCTCGACCCGGCCACGACGTTGTTCATCGTGGCCAGCAAGACCTTCGGGACCCTCGAGACGCTCACCAACGCGCGGCTCAGCCGCACCTGGTTGCTCGACGGGCTGCGCGCCGCCGGCGCCCTCGCTGCCGACGACGACGGCGCCGAGGCGGTGGCCCGGCACTTCGTGGCCGTGTCCACGGCGTTGGACAAGGTGGCGGAGTTCGGCATCGACCCCGCGAACGCCTTCGGGTTCTGGGACTGGGTCGGTGGGCGCTACTCCCTCGACTCCGCGATCGGCACCTCGATCGCCGTCGCGGTCGGGCCCGAGCGCTTCGCCGAGCTCCTGGCCGGCATGCACGCCATGGACGAGCACTTCCGCACGTGCGAGCCGGCGCGCAACGTGCCGCTCCTGATGGGGCTGCTCAACGTCTGGTACGCCAGCTTCCTCGACGCCCAGACCCATGCGGTGCTGCCCTACGCCCAGTCGCTGCACCGTTTCGCGGCCTACCTCCAGCAGCTCACGATGGAGTCCAACGGCAAGCGGGTCCGCTGGGACGGCACCCCGGTGTCCAGCGACACCGGTGAGGTCTTCTGGGGCGAGCCCGGCACCAACGGGCAGCACGCGTTCTACCAGCTGCTCCACCAGGGCACCCGGCTGATCCCGGCCGACTTCATCGCCGTGGCCACGCCTGCCCACCCGCTGCGCGACGGCGACGTCGACGTCCACGAGCTGTTCCTGGCCAACTTCTTCGCCCAGACGCAGGCGTTGGCCTTCGGCAAGACGGCCGAGGAGGTGCGGGCCGACGGAGTCGACGAGGCCGTCGTACCGGCGCGGACCTTCCCCGGCAACCGGCCCACGACCTCGATCATGGCGCCCGAGCTCACGCCCTCGGTGCTGGGGCAGCTGATCGCCCTCTACGAGCACATCACCTTCACCCAGGGTGCGGTGTGGGGCATCGACAGCTTCGACCAGTGGGGCGTCGAGCTGGGCAAGCAGCTCGCCCAGCAGATCAGCCCCGCGGTCGCCGGCGACGCCGACGTCGCGGCTCAGCAGGACGCGTCCACGCAGGCGCTCATCGCCTACTACCGCGAGCACCGGCGGTGACCACCAACCCGCTGCGCGACGAGCGCGACCGGCGGCTGCCGCGCATCGCCGGACCCTGCGGGATGGTGCTGTTCGGGGTCACCGGTGACCTGTCGCGCAAGAAGATCATGCCGGCGATCTACGACCTCGCCAACCGAGGCCTGCTCCCGCCGGGCTTCAGCCTCGTCGGCTTCGCGCGGCGCGACTGGGCCGATGAGGACTTCGCCCAGATCGTGCACGACTCGGTCAAGGCACACGCCCGCACCGAGTTCCGCGAGGAGGTCTGGCAGCAGCTCGCGGAAGGGTTCCGCTTCGTCCAGGGCAGCTTCGACGACGACCAGGCCTTCGCCCGGCTCCGCCGTACGATCGAGGAGCTCGACGAGGTCCGCGGCACCGACGGCAACCACGCCTTCTACCTCGCGATCCCGCCCGGCGCCTTCGGTCCGGTGGTCGGACAGCTCGAGGAGCACGGGCTCACGAAGTCGACCGACGGAGCCTGGCGGCGGGTCGTGGTGGAGAAGCCCTTCGGGCACGACCTCGAGTCGGCCCAGGAGCTCAACGAGGTGCTGGGCAAGGTCTTCCCCTCCGGGTCGATCTTCCGCATCGACCACTACCTCGGCAAGGAGACGGTGCAGAACATCCTGGCGACCCGGTTCGCCAACACGATGTTCGAACCGATCTGGAACTCCCACTTCGTCGACCACGTGCAGATCACCATGGCCGAGGACGGCGGCATCGGCGGTCGGGCCGGCTACTACGACGGCATCGGTGCTGCGCGTGACGTCATCCAGAACCACCTGCTCCAGCTGATGTCGCTGGTCGCCATGGAGGAGCCGTCGTCCTTCGACGCCGATGCGTTGCGCATCGAGAAGCAGAAGGTGCTCTCCAGCGTCGTGCTCCCCCAGCGTCTCGACCTCAGCACCGCCCGCGGTCAGTACGCCGAGGGCTGGGCCGGCGGCGAGAAGGTGCCCGGCTTCCTCCAGGAGGAGGGCATCAAGCCCGGCTCGACCACCGAGACCTACGCCGCCATCACCCTCGGCGTCGCCACGCGCCGTTGGGCCGGCGTCCCGTTCTACCTGCGCACCGGCAAGCGGCTCGGTCGCCGGGTGACCGAGGTCGCGATCATGTTCAAGCCGGCGCCCCACCTGCCGTTCACCGCCTCCGCGACCGAGGAGCTCACCCAGAACGCGCTGGTGATCCGCGTCCAGCCCGACGAGGGCATGACGATGCGCTTCGGCTCGAAGGTGCCGGGCACCGCGATGGAGATCCGCGACGTCAACATGGACTTCGCCTACGGCGGGTCGTTCACCGAGGACAGCCCCGAGGCCTACGAACGTCTCATCCTCGACGTGCTGCTCGGCGATCCCCCGCTCTTCCCCCGCCACGAGGAGGTGGAGCTGTCGTGGAAGATCCTCGACCCCATCCTCGAGCACTGGGCACGCCAGGATGCCAAGGGCACGGCCAAGCCAGAGCAGTACGCCGCCGGCACCTGGGGACCGGCCGGCTCCGACGCCATGCTCGCCCGCGCCGACCACGTCTGGAGGCGGCCGTGATCGAGCTGCTCGACACCAATGCGTCCGGCATCGCCGCCGAGCTGGTCCGTGCGCGCAAGCGCGCCGGCAGCCCGGCCATGGGCATGGTGATGACCCTGATCATCGTCGTGGCCGAGGACGACGCCACCGAGGCGATGGACGCCGCACGGCGGGCCTCGCGCGAGCACCCGGCGCGCGTGATCGGCGTGATCCTCGGTGACAAGCGCGGCGCCGGTCGGGTCAACGCCCAGGTCGGCACCGGGAACGGCTGGACCGGGGAGACCGCGCTGATCCGGCTCAAGGGCGAGGTGGTCAAGCATGCCGAGTCCGTGGTGCTGCCCCTGCTCCTGCCTGACTCGCCGGTCGCGATCTGGTGGCCGCACGACGCCCCCGTCGACCCTGCGGCCGACCCGCTGGGCGCCTTGGCGCAACGTCGCATCACCGACGCTGCCTCAGTGCACCACGGGCGCACCACGGCGCTGCCGGTGCAGTGCACGTCGTACGTCAAGGGCAACACCGACCTGGCCTGGACGCGGATCACCCCCTGGCGCGCGCTGCTCGCCGCGGCGCTCGACCAGCACCCGATGCGCATCACCGGCGGGTCGGTGACCGCGGAGCGGATCAGCCCCAGCGCGGACCTGCTCGCCGCGTGGCTGACCGACCGTCTCCGGGTGCCGGTGGAGCGCAGCTCCTCGACCGGCCCGGGCATCACCGAGGTCGTGCTGACCGGCAAGGACGGCGACATCAAGATCAGTCGCGCCGACGGCGCGCTGGCGACGTTCACGACGCCCGGCCGTCCGGATCGACCGATCGCCCTCAAGCGTCGTACCGTCTCCGAGCTGCTGATGGAAGAGCTGCGCCGCCTCGACGAGGACGACATCTACGCAGCGACGATTCGCTCCATGGTCGAGCCCGCGCCCAAGAAGAAGCCCCGGAAGAGAAGGACCACGACGTCGTGACCGAGCCCTTGATCGAGGTCCACCCCGACTCCGCCACCCTGGCCACGGCCGTGGCCGGCGAGCTGATCGCGCGGCTCGAGGCCGCCCAGGCCTCCGGGCACGTGCCGCAGGTCGTGCTGACCGGCGGCACGATCGCCGAAGCCGTGCACCGCGAGCTGGCCCGGCTCACCCCGGGCAGCGACGTCGACTGGACGCGGGTGGTCATCTGGTTCGGCGACGAGCGCTTCGTGGAGCCCGACTCCCCCGACCGCAACGCCGGGCAGGCGCGCGCCGCGTTCCTCGACGCCGTGGGGGCGACCCAGGTGCACGAGATGGCCTCGACCGAGGACGTCCTCGACGTGCATGCCGGCGCCTCGGCCTACAGCAGCACGCTGCGCGACCACGGCGCGGCCGGCTTCGACATCGTGATGCTCGGCATCGGGCCCGATGGTCACGTGGCCTCGCTGTTCCCGGGACAGCCGACCCTGGACGAGGACGCCGACGCGGTCGGGGTGACCGACTCCCCCAAGCCGCCGCCGAAGCGGATCAGCCTGACCTTCGCGCGGCTCAACAACACCGAGTCGGTGTGGTTCCTGGCCAGCGGCGAGGGCAAGGCGCAGGCGGTAGCCGCTGCCCTGGCCGACGACGGCGCCGTCCGCGACACCCCGGCGCGCGGCGTCGCCGGGCGCGAGGAGACCCTCTGGTTCCTCGACACCCCCGCCGCCTCGCTCCTCTGACCCCCTCCCCCCTGCCGAGTCGGCGCACTTGTGCGCCGACTCACCGATCTTCGTGCCGAGTCGGCGCATATATGCGCCGACTCGGCATCCGGGAGGTGGGTTATCCACAGGTCGGGGAACTGGGTGTTGAGCAACCACGGCGTGGCGATCCATGGTTCTCCGCATGGATTCTCACCCGCTCGAACAGCGACTGCCCGCCGACGTACCCTTCACGAGCGCTACTGCCCTCGCCTGTGGCGTGAAGCCGCACCAGCTCCGCCGGCTCGTGGGCCATGGCCACCTCAAGCACCTGCTCAAGGGCGTCTACGTCGCCCGAGGAGTCGCGGACTCGACCGCCCTCCGATGCAGCGCGCTCGCCCTCGTCATGCCCGAGGACTGCGTGGTGGTCGACCGGCACGCCGGCTGGTTGCACGGCGCCGAGATGGTGCTGGCGCCCAACGAACACGTCCACGCTGCCCCGATCAGCATCTTCCGTCCTTCAGGTCACGGTCGGCTGCGCAACGAGCTGGCCGACAGCGGTGAGCGCAACCTGCTGCCGAGCGACATCACCGAGATCCACGGCATCCGGGCGGCCACGCTGCTGCGTACCGCCTGGGACCTGGGGCGGGTCCGATCACCGGACCGCGCCATCGCCGGCATCGATGCGATGCTCCGGCTGGGCGTCGACCGGGCGGAGTTCCTCGACGGGATCGAGCGCTTCCGCGGCATGCGCTGGGTGACGACCCTGCGCACGATCGGCCCGCTCGGCGACGGGCGTTCGCAGTCGCCCGGCGAGTCGGTGCTCCGGCTGCGGTGGATCGAGACGCACCTGCCCGAGCCCCGTCCACAGGTCGAGGTGTGGCTCGACGGGCGCTTGCTCGCAGTACTCGACCTCGCCAACGAGGACTTGCGCTACGCCGCCGAGTACGACGGCCGCGAGTGGCACTCCTCCGACGAGCAGCGCGCCCACGACGCCGTGCGCCGGGCCGAGGTCGAGCACCTCGACTGGATCGTGGACGCGTTCGTGAGCGACGACCTGTTCGGTCGGCATGCGAACGCCGAGGCGCGGCTCCGAGCCGGAGCGAAGCGAGCCGGTCAGCGCCTCTGGCGCCACGCCGGATGATGCCGAGTCGGCGCACAAGTGCGCCGACTCACCATCGTTCGTGCCGAGTCGGCGCACAAGTGCGCCGACTCACCATTCCCGCGGGATCAGAAGATGATGTCGCCGGACTTGCGGCGGGTGCGGAGCAGCTGCAGGGCCTCGTCGAGGATCACCTGGGCCTCCTTGTCGGAGCGGCGCTCCTTCACGTAGGCCAGGTGGGTCTTGTAGGGCTCGATCTTGGGCGCCGGGGGCGGGTTGTCGCAGTCGAGCGACGCGGGCAGCCCACACTTCGGGCAGTCCCAGGAATCAGGGACCGTGGCCTCGGTCGAGAAGGTGATGACCGAGCGGTGCTCGTGGGAGCAGAAGTACGTCACCGCCTGCCGGGGTGCGGACTCGCCGCGCTCGGCCTCGCCCATCGGGCCGGCGCCGACGCGGCTGCCGCGGATGGCGTTTCCTCCACCTGCCATAGGGGGTGTCTCCTCAGTCTTCTCGTGGGGGTGGCTCAGTAGGCCTTGAGCAGGCCCAGAGCGATGACGCAGGCGAACCAGATGATGCCGGTGCCGATGGTGAAGCGGTCGAGGTTGCGCTCGGCAACCGAGGATCCGCCCAGAGAGCTGGACACCCCGCCGCCGAACATGTCGGACAGACCGCCGCCGCGTCCCTTGTGCAGGAGGACAAGGAGGATCATGAGGGCGCTGGCTGCGATGAGCAGGATGGTGAAGAGGAGTTCCACGGGAGCAGATTCTACGTCAGGGTCCGCGGTATCAGATGACCGGCATGTCGTAGAAGCGACAGATTCCGCCGAATTCCTCGGCCTGGAGGCTCGCACCGCCGACGAGCGCGCCGTCGACGTCGTCCTTGGCCATGATGCCCGCGATGTTGGCGGCCTTCACCGAGCCGCCGTAGAGCACTCGCACACCGTCGGCAGCCGCGTCGCCGTGGACCTCTCGCACGCGGTCGCGGATCGCGCCGCACACCTCCTGCGCGTCCTCGGGCGTGGCGACCTCGCCGGTGCCGATCGCCCAGACGGGCTCGTAGGCCACGACCAGCTCGGCCACCTGCGCGGCCGTGAAGCCGGCCAGAGAGCCGTCGAGCTGGGCGAGGGTGTAGGAGACCTGGTCGCCGGCCTTGCGGACGTCGAGACCCTCGCCCACGCAGACGATGGGGGTCATCGAGGCCGACAGCGCCCGGTGGGCCTTGGCGTTGACGACCGCGTCGGTCTCGGCGTGGTACTCGCGCCGCTCGGAGTGACCGACCACGACGTAGGAGCACCCCAGCTTGGCGAGCATCGCGGCCGACACCTCGCCGGTGTAGGCGCCGGACTCGTGGACCGAGACGTCCTGGGCGCCGTAGCGCAACGACAACCGGTCACCGTCGACCATGGTCTGCACCGAACGCAGGTCGGTGAACGGCGGCACCACGACGACCTCGACCTTGGAGTAGTCGTGGCGCTTGTCCGACAGCGTCCAGGCGAGCTTCTGCACCAGCAGCGCTGCCTCCTGGTGGTTGAGGTTCATCTTCCAGTTGCCCGCCATGAGCGGAGTACGGCTGTTGGTCATGTCCTGGTCCTTGCGTGTCGGTGTCGAAGGGCGCAGTGCCCGGGCGTACGTGCGGGGCGGACCCCGGGTGGTGAGACCCGGGGTCAGCCCTCGAGGACGGTGATGCCGGGCAGTTCCTTGCCCTCGAGATACTCCAGGCTCGCGCCGCCACCGGTCGAGATGTGGCCGAACGCCGCCTCGTCGAAGCCCAGGGCGCGCACGGCTGCGGCGGAGTCGCCGCCGCCGACGACCGAGAGCCCGTCGATGCCCGTCAGGGCCTGGGCGACCGCGCGGGTGCCGTCGGCGAACTGGGCCACCTCGAAGACGCCCATCGGACCGTTCCAGAAGACGGTCTTCGCATCGGCCAGCGCAGCCGCGAAGTCGGCGCCGGAGGCCGGACCGATGTCGAGACCGAGGCAGTCGGCGGGGATCTCGTGGGCTGCGACGACGCGGGGCTGCGGAGTCACGTCGCCGGACGGGAACGCGGTGTCCACCACGATGTCGCCGGGCAGCAGGATCTGCACCCCGAGAGCCTCGGCGCGCTCGAGGTAGGAGCGGCACGTCTCGAGCTGGTCCTCCTCGAGCAGGCTCTTGCCCACCTCGTGGCCCTGGGCGGCCAGGAAGGTGAAGACCATCCCGCCACCGATCAGCAGCTTGTCGGCCTTGTCGAGCAGGTTGTCGATGACGCCCAGCTTGTCGGAGACCTTGGAGCCGCCGAGCACCACGACGTAGGGCCGGGCCGGCTCCACGGTGAGACGACGCAGCACGTCGATCTCGGTCGCGACGAGGTCGCCCATGGCGTGCGGCAGGCGCTGGGCCACGTCGTAGACCGAGGCCTGCTTGCGGTGCACGACGCCGAACCCGTCGGAGACGAACGCGTCAGCGAGCTCGGCGAGCTGATCGGCGAAGGCACCGCGCTCGTCGGCGTCCTTGCTGGTCTCACCGGCGTTGAAGCGCACGTTCTCGAGCAGCGCCACCTGACCGTCGGCCAGGCCGGCGACCGTGGCGGCCGCAGACTCCCCCACGGTGTCGGAGGCGAAGGCCACGTCGAGGCCGAGAAGCTCGCCCAGCCGGGCCGCGACGGGCGCCAGGGAGTAGCGCTCCTCCGGAGCGCCCTTCGGCCGGCCCAGGTGTGCCACGACGACCACCCGCGCCCCGGCGTCGGCCAGGGCGCGAATGGTCGGGACGCTGGCGCGGATCCGACCGTCGTCGGTGATGGTGCTGCCGTCGAGCGGCACGTTCAGGTCCGAGCGGACCAGGACCCGCTTGCCGGCGACGTCGCCGAGAGTGGAGTACTCCGACACGTCAGAGGGTCTCGCCGATGTAGGCGATCAGGTCGGCGAGGCGGTTGGAGTAGCCCCACTCGTTGTCGTACCAGCCGACGACCTTCACCTGGTTGCCGATGACCTTGGTCAGCGGCGCGTCGAAGATGCAGGACGCGGGGTCGGTCACGATGTCGCTGGAGACGATCGGGTCGGTGGAGTAGCGCAGGAAGCGGCCGTCGGCAGCCTTCTCGATGATCGCGTTGACCTCTTCGACGGTGGTCTCGCGACCGGCCTCGAAGGTCAGGTCGGTGGCCGAGCCGGTCGGGACCGGGACGCGCAGCGCGTAGCCGTCGAGCTTGCCCTTGAGCTCGGGCATGACCAGGCCGATCGCCTTGGCGGCACCGGTGCCGGTGGGGACCACGTTGAGGGCGGCGGCGCGGGCGCGGCGCAGGTCCTTGTGGATGTTGTCCTGGAGGTTCTGGTCGGCGGTGTAGGCGTGGATGGTCGTCATCAGGCCCTTGACGATGCCGAGGTCGTCGTGGAGTGCCTTGGCCATCGGGCCGAGGCAGTTGGTGGTGCACGAGGCGTTGGAGATCACGGTGTGCGCGGCGCCGTCGTAGTCGGTGTGGTTGACACCCATCACGACGGTGATGTCCTCGTTGGAGGCCGGCGCCGAAATGATGACCTTCTTGGCCCCACCGGCGTCGACGTGCGCACGCGCCTTGGTGGCGTCGGTGAAGAAGCCGGTCGACTCCACGACGATGTCGACGCCGCAGTCGCTCCACTTGAGGGCGGCGGGGTCGCGCTCGGCGAACGCCTTGATCTCGACGCCGTCGACGACGATCGCGTCGTCGGTCGAGGAGACGTCGCAGTCGAGACGCCCGAGGATCGAGTCGTACTTGAGCAGGTGGGCCAGCACTGCGTTGTCGGTGAGGTCGTTGACAGCGACGATCTCGATGTCGAGTCCCTCACTGGCCTGCAGGGCGCGGACAGCCCGGAAGAAGTTACGGCCGATGCGGCCGAAGCCGTTGATACCTACGCGAACGGTCACTGCGATTGCTCCTGCTGCTCGTCTGAGTTGGGCGCCCTGACCCTACCCTCACGAGGGCGTCCAGCCCTACCGCATCCCGCGGTACGTGCCGGTAACCCTGCACGCAGCCTCCGACGGGGGCTCAGTCGTCCTCGGCGAGCATCTCCGGAGTCAGCGACGACTCGGTGTCGGGGACGCCGAGCTCCTCGGCACGCTTGTCGGCCATGGCGAGCAGACGTCGGATCCGTCCGGCGATCGCGTCCTTGGTCAGCACCGGGTCGTGGAGCTGCCCGAGCTCCTCGAGGGAAGCCTGCTTGTGCTCCAGACGCAGGCGGCCGGCCATGCGGAGGTGGTCGGGCACCTCCTCACCGAGGATCTCCATCGCCCGGTCGACCCGCGCACCCGCCGCGACCGCGGCGCGTGCCGAGCGGCGCAGGTTGGCGTCGTCGAAGTTGGCCAGCCGGTTGGCCGTGGCCCGCACCTCGCGGCGCATCCGACGCTCTTCCCAGGCCATCAGGCTCTCGTGGGCGCCGAGGCGGGTGAGCAGCTGTCCGATGGCGTCGCCGTCGCGGATCACGACCCGGTCGACGCCGCGGACCTCGCGGGCCTTGGCCTGGATGCCGAGGCGGCGCGCGACCCCGACGAGCGCGAGCGCGGCCTCCGGGCCCGGGCAGGTGACCTCGAGGGAGGAGGAGCGTCCGGGCTCGGTCAGCGAGCCGTGGGCGAGGAAGGCCCCACGCCAGGCGGCGACGGCGTCGCAGCCTCCGCCGGAGACGACAGCAGGAGGCAGCCCACGCACCGGGCGGCCGCGCTGGTCGAGCAGACCGGTCTGGCGGGCGAGGGACTCGCCGTCCTTGACCACCCGCACGATGTAGCGGCTGCCCTTGCGCAGTCCGCTGCCCTGGACCATGACGACGTCGGACTTGTGGCCGTAGACCTCGTCGATGTCCTTGCGCAGCCGACGCGCCGTGGCGCCGTGGTCGAGCTCGGCCTCCACGACGATCTTGCCGCTGACGATGTGCAGACCACCGGCGAAGCGCAACATGGTCGCGACCTCGGCCTTTCGACAGCAGGTCTTGGTGATCTGGGTGTTGGCGAGCTCCGCCTTCACCTGAGCCGTCATCGCCATGAGGGCGATCCTGTCACGAGCGTCAATGGAGCGCGGAACCGCTCCCGCCGCGAGAACCCCCGCACCTCATCCACCACCGCGGGCGATGATCCGGGCGTACGTCGCAGCCAGCTTGTGGGGATCGTGTCGGGGGCTGCCGTCGCCCAGCGAGACGTCCTCGAGGACGAGTCGCGCCCCGATCTCGCTCACCGCGTGGCGTAGGTCGTCCAGCGACTGCGGGTCGACGCTCGAGGGATCGGCGATCACGCTGTGGACCGACAGACCGGGGGCGTGCTCGAGCAGCACCGCGAGGTGGTCGGCGGCGGCGTACCCGCCGGTCTCCCCCGCCTGCTCCCCCAGGTTGAGGACGACGACGAGTCGCCCGGTGGTCGCCATGATCGCCTCGCGGAGGGCGGGGACCCGTAGGTGCGGCAGGACCGAGGAGAACCACGACCCCGGCCCCAGGAAGACCCAGTCGGCCTCGTGGATCTTCTCCAGCGCCACCGGGCTGACCGGCGGGTCCGGGGGCTCGAGGTCGATCGAGACGATCGACCCACCGGTGGTGGCCACCTCGACCTGACCGCTCACCGTGGTGAGCTCGTCGGGGTCCTCGGCCAGGCCGCGCACCACGGCGGTGATGTCCATCGGGGTCAGGGCCATCGGCAGGACCCGGCCCTTGGCGCCGAGGAGCCGGCCGACCCAGTCGAGGGCGTCCACGTGGTCACCGAGCAGCTCCCAGAGCCCCACGATGAGCAGGTTGCCCACGACGTGGCCCCGCATGTCTCCCTGGCCGGCGAACCGGTGCTGGAGCACCTTGGCCCAGGTCTCACCCCACTCGTCGACCCCGCACAGCGCCGCCAGGGCCATGCGCAGGTCGCCGGGCGGCAGGACGTTGAACTCACCGCGCAACCGGCCCGAGGAGCCGCCGTTGTCGGCGACGGTCACGATGGCGGTCAGGTCGTCGATGGTGAGGTCGTCGACGAGCAGCCGCAGCGCGCTCAGGGAAGCGTGCAGCCCGTGCCCGCCACCGAAGGCAACCGCGGCCTGGGCGCGCTCGGACTCCGCGCGCGCGGCCTCAGGAGTCATTCGCGTCCCAGATCGCGGTGTGCGGGGCGGGCGTCGTAGCCCGCAGCAACGAGTCGGGCCACGATCTCCTCGGTCATCGCCACGCTGCGGTGCTTGCCACCGGTGCACCCGATGGCGACGCGCATGAAGCGCTTGCCCTCACGCAGGTAGCCCTCCGCGACGCCGGTCAGCACCGGCACGTAGGCGTCGAGGAACTCCGCGGCTCCCGGGCGGGACTTCACGTAGGTCGCGACGTCCTCGTCGCGCCCGGTGTGGCTGCGCAGCTCGGGGATCCAGAAGGGGTTGGGCAGGAAGCGCATGTCGGCCATGAAGTCGGCGTCGACGGGGATGCCGTACTTGAAGCCGAAGCTCACCACGGTGACCTTCAGCCTCGTGGAGTCGGCGGTGCCGAACGCGGCGGACATCCGATCGGTCAGCTGGTGCACGTTGAGCGCCCCGGTGTCGATCACGAGGTCGGCCTCGCTGCGCAGGTCGGCCAGCACGCGGCGCTCGCGCTGCAGCCCGTCGAGCAGCCGACCGGAGGCCTGCAGCGGGTGGGGCCGACGCGCGGCCTCCTGACGGCGCACCAGCACCTCGTCCGGGGCGTCGAGGAAGACCAGCGTCGTGCGTCGTCCGGCGAAACCCTGGCTGAGCTGGGTGTGCAGCGAGGCGAAGAACGACCCCGAGCGGACGTCGATGACCACCGCGATGGGTTGGCGAGTGCCGAGGCTCTGGTCGACGAGGCGCACCACGTCGGGCAGCAGGCTGGGCGGCAGGTTGTCGACGACGTAGAACCCGAGGTCCTCGAGCTCCTTGGCCGCGGTGCTGCGCCCGGCACCGGTCATGCCGGTGACGACGACCACGGCGCCCTCCGCCGGGGCAGCCGGGACGCTCTGGGGGGCGTGGGTGGTCGTGCTGTCGTCGTTCACGACTCGTGCACCTCTCCTGTCGCAGTGTTCACCGACACAGTCTTGCCGCTCGCGTCGTCGCGGGCGACCGCTTCCTTGATCGCGCTCGCGGTGCGCGGGCCGATCCCGGGCACCTGCGCGATCTCCTCGGCGGTAGCCGTGCGGAGCTTCTTGAGGGAGCCGAAGTGCTTCACGAGCGTCTTGCGACGCACCTCACCGAGGCCAGGGACGTCGTCGAGCAGGCTCTCGACCATCGTCTTGGAGCGCCTCGAGCGGTGGTGGTTGATGGCGAAGCGGTGTGCCTCGTCACGCACACGTTGCAGGAGGTAGAGACCCTCCGAGGACCGGGCCAGGATCACCGGGTCCTCCTCGCCGGGCACCCACACCTCCTCGAGCCGCTTGGCCAGGCCCACGACCGGGATGTCGACGATGCCGAGCTCGACCAGCGCCTGCTGCGCCGCGGCGACCTGCGGCGGACCACCGTCGACGACGACGAGACCGGGGGCGTAGGCGAACTTGCGCGGGCGTCCGGTCTCGGGGTCCACGAGCATCGGACCGCTCTCGGTCTGCCGTTCCTCCGAGCGCGCCTGCTCGTCGAGCAGGCGGCGGAACCTGCGCGTGATGACCTCGTCCATCGAGGCGACGTCGTTCTGGCCCTCGACCCCCTTGATGACGAAGCGGCGGTACTCGCCCTTGCGGGGCAGTCCGTCCTCGAAGACCACCATGGAGGCGACGACCTCGGTGCCCTGGAGGTTGGACACGTCGTAGCACTCGATGCGCAGCGGGACCTCCTCGAGGCCGAGCGCCTCGCGGATCTCCTCCAGCGCCCGGTTGCGGGTGGTCAGGTCGCTGGCCCGCTTGGTCTTGTGCAGGACCAGCGACTGGGCCGCGTTGCGGGCCACCGTCTCCTGGAGGGTCTTCTTGTCACCACGCTGCGGCACCCGGATCACCACCCGGGCGCCGCGCAGGTCGCTGAGGAGCTGCTCGAACGTCGCCACGTCGGGCGGCAGCTCGGGCACCAGGATCTCGCGCGGCACCGACTCGGCGTCGCCGGCGTAGAGCTGGAGCAGGAAGTCCTCGACGAGCTCGGGGGTGCCGCCCTCGTCGACGCGGTCGGCGACCCAGCCGCGCTGGCCCCGGATCCGGCCGCCGCGCACGTAGAAGATCTGGACCGCCACCTCGAGCGGGTCCTCGGCCAGCGCGATCACGTCGGCGTCGGCACCGTCGCCGAGCACCACGGCCTGCTTCTCCAGGGCCTTGTTGAGCGCGCCGAGGTCGTCGCGCAGCCGACCGGCCTTCTCGAACTCCATGGCGTCACTGGCGGCATACATCTGCCGCTCGATGCGCTTGACGAACGGGCGGGTCTGCCCGGCCATGAAGTCGCAGAAGTCGTCGACGATGGCCCGGTGCTCCTCGGCACTGACGGTGTCGACGCACGGGGCGGCGCACTTGCCGATGTAGCCGAGCAGGCAGGGCCGACCGATCTGGGCCGAGCGCTTGAAGACGCCGTTGCTGCACGAGCGCATCGGGAAGACCCGCAGCAGGATGTCGACGGTCTCGCGGATCGCCCAGGCGTGGCTGTAGGGGCCGAAGTAGCGAGTGCCCTTGCGCTTGGCACCGCGTCCGACCATGACGCGGGGGTACTCCTCCCCCACGGTCACCGCCAGCCAGGGGTAGGACTTGTCGTCGCGGTACTTCACGTTGAACCGCGGGTCGTACTCCTTGATCCAGGAGTACTCGAGCTGGAGCGCCTCCACCTCGGTGTTGACCACGGTCCACTCCACCCGGGCCGCGGTGGTCACCATCGTCGCGGTGCGTTGGTGGAGGTTGCCGATGTCCTGGAAGTACGACGAGAGGCGCGCGCGGAGGTTCTTGGCCTTGCCGACGTAGATCACCCGGTCACCGGCGTCTCGGAACCGGTAGACCCCGGGCTGGGTGGGGATGGAGCCCGGCTCAGGCCGGTAGGACAACGGCCCGCCGGAGGTGCGCGGGGGACGGGTCGAGGCCATGGCCCAACCCTAGAACCCGCCCCCGACAGGCCACCTCGCGGCTCAGGCGACGAGGATGCGTGCGCCGTCCACGGTGATCGCGACGCGCGTCAGCGCCGACGTCGCCGGACCCTTGGTCGGGGAGCCGTCGGTGATCGCGAACCGGCTGCCGTGCAGGTCGCACTCGATGCCGTCCTGCGCGACCCGCGCGAGCGCCGCTCCCTGGTGGGTGCACGTGGCGGCGAACGCCTCGAACTCCCCCGCCGTCGGCTGGGTGACCACGACCCCCGCGTCGGCCACGACGACGCCGCCGCCGACGGGCACGTCGGCCGCGTCGACAAGCACGGCACCAGTGGTGGGCGCTGCCTCAGGAGTGACCCCGGTGCACCCTGCAAGCGCCACGGCGGCGCCCACCGCCGCCAAGCCCTGGAACGCGATGCGGCGGGTGAGGTCGGGCGTGCTCACGACAGCACGATCTCGTCGTCCTCCACCGTGAATGCGACCTCTGCCAGCGGGGCCGGGGCGGGCCCCCCGACCACGGCGCCCGTCGCGACGTCGAACTGGCTGCCGTGGCACGGGCAGTCGATGGTGTCGGTGACCTGGTTGACCAGGCAGCCCGAGTGGGTGCAGACCGCGGTGAAGCACTTGAACTCCCCGGCCTGGGGCTGGGTCACCACGACCTTGCTGTCGGTGACGACGAGCCCGCTGCCGACCGGCACGTCGGCGGTGCTGGCCACGGCGGCGGAGCCACCCGTCGAAGGTGTGCCCGGCTGCGTGCTGTCCCCAGCACCGGACCCACCGCCGGCGTCCTGGGCGGTCTCGCCGCCGCAGGCGCTCAGGAGCGGCAACGAGAGGCCGACTCCGGTCAGTCCGGCGATCGAGCGCCGGCGGGTGACGAAGCGGGGGGTCATGACGGGCTCCTCACGTGGGGCTCCGGCTCTCCGGAGCACCCGGGTCTTCTGGAACCTCGACCCTACCGGGGCGCCGGGAACCCCTCTCTCGTGCTCCCGTCGTGCTCAGCCGTGCGCTCAGCGGCGACGCAGGCCCGCGGCCACACCGTTGGTGAGACGTACGGCGAAGAACCCGGTCTTGGCGTCGGAGAACCAGATCGTGCGGCGCTTGACGTCCCAGGCCGGCTGGGAGAACGCCGCCCCGCCACCGGCGTCGGGCTTGTTGAAGTAGGCCACCTCGCGCGGGTGCTTGAGGTTGCTGATGTCGAAGACCCGCAGCCCGGAGCCGATCATCGAGCACGCGACGAGGCGCGGACCGGCGCGGTAGGGCACCGAGCAGTAGTGGGCGGTGTAGCCCCCGAGCGGGGTGTCGGCGCCGGGGTCGCCGATCGACTCCTTGCGCGCCTCGGGCTGCTGCACGGCGAGGCGGAGGTTGGAGACGATCGTGGGGTTGCGCGGGTTGTCCACGTTGATGATCCGGGCTGCGCCGACGACGGCGTCCTCGGGTCGCACACCCCCGTTGTTGAAGCCGTAGTCGGAGAACTCGTCGACCTCGAGCAGGTAGTCGCGGCCGCCGCGGGTGAAGGGCTGCGCCACCTGCGGGATCGAGCCCTCACGCCAGGACAGGTTGGACAGGACGTGGATCTGGGGGTTGGGCACCCGGTCCTGGATCTCGCTGACGTCGATGACCCGCAGTCCGTCACCGGGCAACCGACCCTGGGACAGGTCGTTGCCGATGTTGGCGACGTAGAGCGTGCGGCCGTCGGCCGAGAGCCGCATGCCGTGGTAGTTGACGCGGTACTGCGCGAACAGCAGCTCGGGGCTGGTGGGGTCGCTGACGTCGAGTGCCGCCAGCGTCTGGCCGCCGGAGCCGGACCCGTAGAACGTCTTGCCGTCGAGCGACCAGCCGCTCTCGTGGCCCAGGATCGCCTGGGGCGAGCGGGAGAGCAGGCGAGGACGGCGACAGTTCTTGCGGATGTCGTAGATCTCGAGGATCCCCGCGTTGGCATAGGCGTTGCCCATCACCGCAGCCAGCAGGCCCCGCTTCTCGTTGACCAGCAGCGACTCGTGCGGGCTCAGCATCGTGGGCGTCGCCAGGGTCGTGGCGAGCTTGGGTCGCGAGGGCCGGTCCATGTTGAGGACGATCACCCCGAAACCCGTCTCGGACTGCTGGAACGCATCGGTCGGGAAGACCCGTGTCGAGTCGTAGAAGGCACAGGAGCGACCCCGGCGGTCGACGTAGCGCAACACCTTGAAGCCACCGGTGCTCGCGTTGCGCCCGACCTGGCGAGCGTTGCAGCGGTAGCCGCGCTCGGCTCGCCCCGACTCGAAGTCTGCTGCCGGGACCCTGCCCTGGATGTCGGTCTCCGGACGCGACCCCGGCCCGCAGTCGGCTGCCGGCGTCGCGGCCGGGAACCGGTAGGGCTGGGCGGAGCCGACGTCGGCGGAGGTCACGAGGGTGACAGCCATGGCCAGGACCACGACGGTGAGGACGAGGTGGCGCAGCGCACCGGCACGCGAGCGAAGCAGCATGCCCGCTCAACGAGCCAGGGTGAGGTTCGTTACCCCGCTAGGCGCGCTTGGCGGCCTTCTTCGCCGCCGGCTTGGCTGCCGCCTTCTTCGCCGCCGGCTTGGCCGTCGTCTTCTTCGCCACCGTCTT
Organism: uncultured Actinomycetota bacterium; assembly: GCA_963760515.1. GTDB lineage: Bacteria > Actinomycetota > Actinomycetes > Propionibacteriales > Nocardioidaceae > Nocardioides. Next base: position 140,222 of record CAVXDL010000009.1, on the reverse strand, counting down.
CTTCGCCGCCGCCTTCTCGGCCGCGGCAGCCTTCTTGGCGGCCGCCTTCGTGATCGGCTTGATCGGGTCGGAGGCGGCACGCTTGCCGGTGGGTTGCTTGGCGCCGCGACCCTCGAGCAGCGGGGCGAGGTAGCGGCCGGTGTGGCTCTCCTCGACCGCTGCGACCTGCTCCGGGGTGCCCTCGGCGACGACGTAGCCACCGCGCGAGCCACCCTCGGGACCCATGTCGATGATCCAGTCGGCGGTCTTGATGACGTCGAGGTTGTGCTCGATCACGAGCACGCTGTTGCCGGCGTCGACCAGACGGCCCAGGACCAGCAGCAGCTTGCGGATGTCCTCGAAGTGCAACCCGGTGGTCGGCTCGTCCAGGACGTAGACGGTGCGTCCGGTCGAACGCTTCTGCAGCTCCGAGGACAGCTTGACGCGCTGGGCCTCACCGCCCGACAGCGTCGTCGCGGGCTGGCCCAGCCGGACGTAGCCGAGACCGACCTCGACCAAGGTCTTCATGTGCCGCGCGATCGCGGGGACCGCGGCGAAGAAGTCGACGGCCTCCTCGATCGGCATGTCGAGGACCTCGGCGATGGTCTTGCCCTTGTAGTGGACCTCGAGCGTCTCGCGGTTGTAGCGCGCCCCGTGACAGACCTCGCACGGCACGTAGACGTCGGGCAGGAAGTTCATCTCGATCTTGATCGTGCCGTCGCCCGAGCAGGCCTCACAGCGGCCGCCCTTGACGTTGAACGAGAACCGGCCCTGGAGGTAGCCGCGCATCTTGGCCTCTGGTGTGGAGGCGAAGAGCTTGCGCACGTGGTCGAAGACGCCGGTGTAGGTGGCCGGGTTGGACCGAGGCGTGCGCCCGATCGGCGACTGGTCGACGTGGATCACCTTGTCGACGTGCTCGACGCCGGTGATCTTCTGGTGGCGGCCGGGCACGGCCCGCGACCGGTAGATCTGCTTGGCCAGCGAGGTGTAGAGGATGTCGTTGACCAGGGTCGACTTGCCCGAGCCGGAGACGCCGGTCACGGCACAGAAGACACCGAGCGGGAACGAGACATCGACCTTCTGCAGGTTGTGCTCGTAGGCACCGTGGACGGTCAGCTCGCGCCCGACCGTGCGCGGACGGCGCACCTCGGGCACCGGGATCTCGCGGCGGCCCGAGAGATAGGCACCGGTCAAGGAGTCCGGGTGGTCGTAGAGACCTTGCACCGTGCCGCTGTGGACGACCTGCCCGCCGTGCTCACCGGCGCCGGGCCCGATGTCGACGACCCAGTCGGCGGTCTTGATGGTGTCCTCGTCGTGCTCGACGACGATGAGGGTGTTGCCGAGGTCCTTGAGCCGCACGAGGGTCTCGATGAGCCGCTGGTTGTCCCGCTGGTGCAGCCCGATCGAGGGCTCGTCGAGGACGTAGAGGACGCCGACCAGGCCGGCGCCGATCTGGGTGGCCAGCCGGATGCGCTGGGCCTCTCCACCCGACAGCGATCCGGAGGGACGGTCGAGGGAGAGGTAGTCGAGACCGACGTCGAGCAGGAAGTTGAGCCGCTCCTGGATCTCCTTGAGCACCCGCTCGCCGATCTGGCGCTCGCGGGCGCTGAGGTCGAGGTCGGCGAGGAAGTCAGCGGTCTCGTTGATCGGCATCGCGCACACCTCGGCGATGTTGCGCCCACCGAGGAGGACCGCCATCGAGACCGGCTTGAGCCGGCTGCCGCGACAGGTCGGGCACGGCACCTCGCGCATGAAGCCCTCGAACCGCTCACGGCTGGTGTCGGACTCGGCCTCGCGGTGGCGACGCTCGATGTAGGCGCGCACGCCCTCGAACTGCGCGTAGTAGGCGCGCTCCCGGCCGTAGCGGTTGCGGGTGACGACGTGGACCTTGGTCTTGTGGCCCTCGATGATCGAGGCCTGGCCGACCTTGGAGATGTCTTCCCAGGGGGTGTCGATGTCGAAGCCGACCTCGTCGCCGAGGGCACCCATCAGCTTGAGGAAGTAGTCGGCGACGTGCGCCTGGCTCCACGGCTGGATCGCGCCCTCGGCCAGCGTGGCGGTCACGTCGGGCACCACGAGCTCGGGGTCGACCTCCATGCGGGTGCCGAGGCCGCTGCACACCGGGCAGGCACCGAACGGGGAGTTGAAGGAGAACGAGCGGGGCTCGAGCTCGTCGGTGTCGATGGCGTGGTCGTTGGGGCACGACATCTTCTCGCTGAAGCGCATCTCGCGACCGGCGTCCTTGGCGTCGAGGTCGACGAAGTCGATCGTGAGCAGACCGCCGGCGAGGTTGAGGGCGGTCTCCACCGAGTCGGTCAGGCGGCGCTTGCTCGACGCCTTCACGGCGAGGCGGTCGACGACGACCTCGATGGTGTGCTTCTTCTGCTTGTCGAGCTTGGGTCCGTCCTCGGTCAGCACGGTGTCGAGGGTGTAGGTCTCGCCGTCGATGCGGGCTCGGGAGAAGCCCTGGGTCTGCAGCTGCTTGAACAGCTCGACGTACTCGCCCTTGCGACCGCGGATGATCGGCGCGAGCACCTGGAAACGGGCACCCTCCTCGAGGGAGAGGATCTTGTCGACGATCTGCTGCGGGGTCTGTCGCTCGATCGGTGCCCCGCACGTCGGGCAGTGGGGTCGGCCGGCACGGGCGTAGAGCAGGCGGAGGTAGTCGTAGACCTCGGTGATCGTGCCCACGGTCGACCGGGGGTTCTTCGAGGTCGACTTCTGGTCGATCGAGACCGCGGGTGACAGCCCTTCGATGAAGTCGACGTCGGGCTTGTCCATCTGTCCGAGGAACTGGCGCGCGTAGGCCGAGAGCGACTCGACGTAGCGACGCTGCCCCTCGGCGAAGATGGTGTCGAAGGCCAGAGACGACTTCCCGGAGCCGCTCAGCCCGGTGAACACGATGAGGGCGTCGCGTGGCAGGTCGAGCGAGACGTCCTTGAGGTTGTGCTCGCGCGCGCCTCGGATGATGAGCTGGTCCGCCACTGGTGTCCCTCGAAGTCGATCGGTGTTGTCGAACAGGTGTTCGCCATGATGCCCGGACGATCAAGTGCGCGCGGGCCTGCTCCAGCCTAGGTGGCGCCGCCGACAACCACATGTCGCGTTGATCACCGTCGGCTCGTGGCAGGCTGGAGGCTCCGGACGCGAGCGACACCACGAGGGTGTCGGAGAAGGAGAAGAGGCACCGTGAGCGACACCTACACCGGCAACGTGAGCGTCGGCGGAGCGCCGGACGTCCGCGAGCTGAGCGACCTGAGCATCACCAAGGTCGCGGTCGACGAGGAGATGAGCAACAACTGCTACCTGCTCACGTGCCGGCGCACCGGGAAGCGCGTGCTCATCGATGCCGCCTCCGAGGCGGCCACGCTGCTCCCCCTGATCGGCGATGCCGGCCTCACCACGGTGATCACCACCCATCAGCACTGGGACCACCACCGCGCCCTGGCCGAGGTCGTCGAGGCGACCGGCGCCGAGGTGGTCGCGGGTGCCCCGGATGCTGCCGCCATCACCGAGCAGACCGGCGTACCGGTCACCCGCAGCGTGGGTCAGGGCGACACGGTCGCCGTGGGCGACTGCGTGCTCGAGGTGATCACGATCGTCGGCCACACGCCCGGCTCGATCGCCCTGCTGTACGACGACACAGCCAACGGCGGCCACCCCCACCTGTTCACCGGCGACTCGTTGTTCCCCGGCGGCGTCGGCAACACCTTCGGCGATGCCGCAGCCTTCGAGCAGCTCATCGACGACGTGGAGACGAAGGTCTTCCAGCGACTGCCCGACGACACCTGGTTCTACCCCGGGCACGGCGGCGACTCGACCCTGGGCGCCGAGAGGCCGCACCTGGCCGAGTGGCGTACGCGCGGCTGGTAGCCACGCTCAGGCGGCGAGGCCGCCTTCGCCGGCACGGCGGGCCGAGGTCAGACCGGGCTCGAAGATCGGCTGGGCGCGTCGGGCTCCGGCGCGGTTGCGGCGCAGCCCGGCGCGGGCGTTGCGCGCTCCGTCGAGCGGCAGGCCGTTGAAGGAGGCGAACAGGCGCAGCTCGTCGGCGTCCGGCGTGGTGTCGTTGGAGAGGTGCGTCAGCATCTGGCGCTGGGTCAGGTCAGCGGCGACCGCGAGACCGAGGGCCTCGGCGTCGAAGCGGTTCAGCCACAGCCACAGGGTGAAGGGCTTGATCCCGTCGACCTCGGCCTTGTCGACGATGTAGTGCGCCTGCTCGGCAGGCATCCCGGCGGTGCGCAGCAGGGCCAGGATGTCGTGGCTGTGGACGTGCGTGGGGTTCTGCTCGATGAAGGCTCGGCGACGCTCGGAGGCGTGACTGCGCGAACGGTCCGTGGCAGGACGGGTGGAGGCGGCGGCGAGCGCGAGCAAGCCGATGATGAGGCCGAGAAGAACGTGGGTGGCGTTCATGGCCCCTCCTTTCTCTTCCCGGGCACAGATGGGGGAGGCCCGGGACACTGGGGGGTTGGTGGAGCGGTACGACAGGTGGGTGAGTTGATTCAACTCGACTTCGGGTCGGCATACCACCGTTACCAGAAATTGGCAGTAGCGGTCTAGACCGACCCGAGGTGTTCCTCGGGCGTGGATCGGCTGTGGATGAGCAGCTACCTCGCCGGTCACCCGTCGGTCAGGAGTACGACGCCCGCACGACGTCGGTGGTCGGGGTCGACTGGCACGCCAGTCGGATCCCGTCGGCGAGGTCCTCCTTGTCGAGGACGTCGTTGTGCGCCATCTCGACCTCGCCTTCGATCAGGCGTACGGCGCAGGCCGAGCACTCCCCCTCGCGGCACGAGTACGGCGCCTTCACGCCGAGCTTCTCGAGCTGCTCGAGCATCGTGAGCCGCGGGTCCCAGTCGTCGGTGACGTGCGTCTGGCCGTCGAGCTCGACCTCGAGGCGGGCCGGCTCCGTGCGTCCGGCAGGGGCGTCGTCCTCCCCCACTCCCTCGGCGGCCGCCACCTCCGCCGCTGCGGTCGCCACCTCGGTGAGGTCGCCGAACGGGTTGCCGCCCAGGGAGACGAACTTCTCCTGGTGGCGCCGCTCGCGCGGGAAGTCCAGCTCGCGCAGCGCAGCGATCGTCAGCTTCATGAACGGCGCCGGCCCGCACACGAAGGCGTCGTGGTCGAGCCGGTCGGCGGCGAGCGCGCGCAGCTGCTCCTGGGTGGGCAGGCCCTGCACCGACTCCAGCCAGTGGATGACCTGGAGCCGCTCGGGGTGGGCTGCGGCCAGTCGGTTGAGCTCGGCGGCGAAGATCACCGACCTCTCGTCACGGTTGGCGTAGAAGAGCGTGATCCGGCCGTTGCCCCGCGCCAGGGCGGTGCGGGTGATCGACAGGATCGGCGTGATGCCGCTGCCCCCGGCGAGGAGGAACAGGTCGATGTCGAGGGAGGCCGGCGTGAAGATGCCGCTCGGCGGGAGGACGCGCAGCGTGTCGCCCACGGCCAGGTTGTCGCAGATCCAGTTCGATGCGTAGCCCTCGGCGGTGCGCTTGACCGCGATCGTGAGCGTGCCGGTCTCCTCGTGCGGGCTGCTGCTGAGGGAGTAGCAGCGGGCCGCGACGCCGGTCTGGTCGCTGGGCACGGCCACGGTGAGGAACTGTCCCGGTCGGTAGCGGAACTCCTCGGTGGCGTCCTCGGGGATGCGGAAGGTCAGCGAGCGGGCGTCGGCCGTCTCGTCGACGACGTCGACGATCTCGAGCTCGTAGGACTGCGTCTCCACAGGGTCACTTTCGTCACAGGGGTGGGCGGTCGGGCGGACCGGGCGGGGGTGCCGGGAGGCTCAGTATCCGTCCTCGGCGCCGATCGGGATTCTGCCCGCTCGGGCCGCGGCCTCGATGCTGGCGATGAGGCGTGGACAGCCCGAGTGCACCGAGCGACCTGCGGATCGCTCCGCCATCCGGGCCAGCTCGGGGCACTGGTCTCGAGCATCACCGCTCCACTGGATGGAGGTGTGGTGCTCGCTGTTCTTCTTGACCCCCACGCAGGCCAGGCAGTCGAGGCACTCCACCTCGGTCTGCCGTGCCTGGGTGTAGAGACGCTGGTCCTCCAGGGTCTCCTCGAGGATCGGGACGAACGACGCCATGATCAGCGCCTGCTCAGGCGTCCGCGGTCGCCTCGGCGGCCGCTTCTTCCTGCGCCCGCTTGGCGAGGTTGTCGGCGACCTCGACCTGCCAGTACTCGTTGGCCTTGGTCGTGTCGACCTCGAACTCGAAGCGGTCGGTCATCTCGGGCGCGATGTCGGCGACGTCGACGTAGAACTGCTCGTACCAGCGACGGAGCTGGTAGACCGGCCCGTCCTCCTCGCAGAGCAGCGGGTTCTGCACCGGCACCTTGTTCTTCCAGATGTGCACGTCCTGGAGGAACCCGCCGCCGAACATCTCGGCGTACTTCTTGGAGATGAACTGGGCGGTGGCCTCGTCGATCCCCTCGGGCTTCTTGACCGTGATGCCGTACTGGAGGGTGAAGGAGTCGGGCCCGGTCGGGATGTGGCAGTTGATCAGGATGACCTCGGTGATGAAGCCCTTGTAGTCGACCTCGAGCCAGTTGATCATGTACGACGGCCCGTAGTAGGTGGCCTCGGACTTGAGGAACATGTCGACGTCGCCGTAGCCGCCGCTCATGTCGGGGCGACCCTTCGACTCCATGAACTGCGTGGCCACGTGCCCCTCGAAGACGTTGCGGAAGCTCGTCGGGAACGAGAAGTGCACGTAGTAGAAGTGCGCCATGTCGACGACGTTGTCGATCAGCTCACGACAGTGGGAGTCCTCGATCGGGACGACCTCCCACGTCCAGTCGGTGTACTCGTCGGTGCCGACACCGGGCAGCTGCGGCGGCAGCAGGTCGCGGTCGGCCTCGGAGCCCTCGACGTCGTGCCAGATCAGCAGCTGGTCGTTGACGACGGCCGTGGCGTACTTCTGGGTGCGCGCGCGCAGCGGGACGCGGCGGGCATAGGGAATGGCCTTGCACTTGCCGTCGCCGCCCCAGCGCCAGTCGTGGAACGGGCATGCGACCTCGTCGCCCTTGACCGAGCCCTGGGTCAGGTCGCCACCCATGTGGCGGCAGTAGCCGTCGAGCACCTGCAGGTCGCCCTGGGAGTCCTGCCAGACGACCAGCTTGGTGCCGAACGCCTCGATCCCGTGGGGCTTGCCGTCGGCGAAGGACGACGCCAGCCCGAGGCAGTGCCAACCGCGGGCGAACCGCTCGGGCGGTGCCCCCTGGTCCAACATCCTGGTATCACTCATGACGCCACCCTTCCACGATCGTCCGTCGAGGAGAGGCTAGCCGAAAACGAGAACACGTTCTAGTCTGACTCCCATGCACATCGCCCTGGAACCGGAGCACCTCGCGCTGCGCGCGGAGCTCAAGGAGTACTTCGACCAGCTCGTCACCCCCGAGCGCCGCGCCGGACTGGCCTCGGCCACCGGGGAGTTCGGCGAGGCCGGCGTCTACAAGGAGGTCATCCGCCAGGTCGGCCAGGACGGCTGGCTCGGCATCGGTTGGCCCAAGGAGTACGGCGGCCAGGCGCGCTCGATGATCGAGCAGCTGATCTTCACCGACGCCGCCGCCGTCGCCGGCGTGCCGATCCCCTACCTGACGCTCAACACCGTCGGGCCCACGATCATGCGCTACGGCACCGACGAGCAGCGGGAGTACTTCCTACCCAAGATCCTCGCCGGTGAGCTGCACTTCTCGATCGGCTACTCCGAGCCCGGCTCGGGCACCGACCTCGCCTCGCTGAAGACCAAGGCGACGCGCGAGGGCGACGAGTGGGTCATCAACGGCCAGAAGATGTGGACCTCGCTGATCCAGTACGCCGACTGGCTGTGGCTGGCCTGCCGCACCGACCCCGACCTGCCCCGGCACAAGGGGCTCTCGATGATCCTGGTGCCCGCGCAGGCCCCGGGCGTGTCGTACACCCCGGTGCACACCGTGGCCGGGGTCGGCACCAGCGCGACGTACTACGAGGACGTCCGTGTGCCGGCCGAGAACCTCGTCGGTGAGCTCAACGGCGGCTGGAACCTGATGACCAACCAGCTCAACCACGAGCGGGTCTCGCTGACCTCGGCCGCGCCGACCATCCACTCCCTCAAGCTCGTGCGTGAGTGGGCCCAGCAGACCAAGAACCCCGACGGTCAGCGCGTCATCGACACCGAGTGGGTGCAGATCGCGCTCGGCCGCACGCACGCCCGGGTCGAGGCCCTCACCCTGCTCAACTGGAAGCTGGCCGCCGACGCCGACGCCGGCGTCGACCTCTCCCCCGCCGAGGCCTCGGCCATCAAGATCTACGGCTCCGAGCTCAACACCGAGGTCTACCGCACGCTCATGGAGATCGTCGGGCCGCACGCCGGCCTCACCGCCGGCTCCGAGAGCGCCGTGCTCGCCGGCCGTCTCGAGCGTTACTTCCGCTCCTCCCTCGTCATGACCTTCGGCGGCGGCACCAACGAGATCCAGCGCGACATCATCGGCTACGTGGGCCTCGGCCTGCCGGCCGCCAAGCGCTGACCCGGCCACCGATCCACTTCAGAGAGCGATCCCCATGGACTTCATCTTCACGACCGAGCAGGACGAGGCCGCCGCACTGGCTGCCACGATCCTGCGTGACCGCACCACCAACGACCGCCAGAAGGAGGTCGAGGCTGCCGGTTCCCGGCTCGATGCCGCCCTGTGGCAGGAGCTGGCCGATGCCGGGCTGCTCTCCCTCGCCGTCCCCGAGGAGCACGGTGGCGCCGGGCTCGGCCTCGTCGAGCTCTGCCGGGTGCTCGTCGAGATCGGCCGCACCGTCGCTCCGGTCCCGCTCGCGGTGCACGGCCCCGCGGCCCTGCTGATCGCCGAGCACGGCAGCGCCGAGCAGCAGGCCGCCTGGCTGCCCGGAGCGGCGTCCGGGTCGCAGCTGCTCACCGCCGCGGTCGCCGAGGAGCGCTCCCACCTCCCGGCGCGACCCACCGTGCTGGCCCGCGCCGCCGGCGACGGCTGGCAGCTCTCCGGCTCCAAGTCGCTCGTGCGCGCCGGCACGATCGCCGATGCCTTCCTCGTCACCGCCACGACCGACGACGGGGTCGGCGTCTTCCTCCTCGACGCCACTGCCGCCGGCGTGGAGCGGATCGAGCAGCACACCAGCGACGGCGACACCGTCGTCCGCCTGGACCTCAGCCAGGCACCGGCCGAGCTCGTCGGCGCCGCCGACGGTCAGGTCGCCCAGCGGCTCGGGCAGCTGCTCACGATCGCGGCGAGCGCCGAGCAGCTCGGGGTCACCGAGGGCGCGCTGAGGCTCACCGCGGCGTACGCCAAGACCCGCGAGCAGTTCGGTCGCCCGATCGGCACCTTCCAGGCGGTCTCACAGCGTCTGGCCGACGGCTTCATCGACGTGCTCGGACAGCGCCTGACCCTGTGGCAGGCCGTGTGGCGCCTGGCCGAGGGTCTGCCGGCCGAGACGGAGGTCGCCACCGCCAAGCTCTGGGCGGCTGACGCGGGTCACAAGCTGGCGCACACCACCGTGCACGTGCACGGCGGCGTCGGCATCGACCTCGACGGCGAGGCGCACCGCTACTTCACGACGGCCAAGCGGTTCGAGTTCCTCTTCGGTGGCGCCACCGAGCAGGCGCTCGTCATCGGGCGGGCGCTCGCCGCCGAGCCTGCGTGACCCAGCCCCCGACGGTCCGCAGCCAGCTGCTCGACCGGGCCGGCGACGACCACCCGGGGCTCCTGGCCGGTGAGCAGCGCTGGAGCTGGCGTGCGGTCGTCGAGGAGTCGGCATGCCGCTCGCGCCTGCTCGCGAGCGTGCTGCCGGCCGGGCAGCCCCCGCACGTGGGTGTGCTGCTCGACAACACCTCGGAGTTCGTCTTCCTGCTGGGCGCCGCCGCGCTGGGCGGGCAGGTCGTGGTCGGCCTCAACAGCACCCGGCGCGGTGCCGCCCTGGCGGCCGACGTACGACGGGCAGACGTCGGGGTCGTCGTGACCGACCGCGCGCACGTGGCGTTGCTCGACGACCTCGACCCGATGGTGCGGGTGCTGCTCACCGACTCACCGGAGTGGGACGGGCTCGTGCGGGCCCACGCCACCGGTGACGTCCCGCGCGCAGACGTCGGTCCCGACACCCTGTTCATGCTCATCTTCACCTCCGGCACGTCGGGTGAGCCGAAGGCGGTGCGGGTCACCCACCACAAGATCGTCCAGCCCGGGGTGACCCTCTCCGCACGCTTCGGGCTCGGCCCGGACGACGTGGCCTACCTCGCCATGCCGCTGTTCCACTCCAACGCGGTGATGGCCGGGTGGGGGCCGGCCCTGGCTGCCGGCACCACGGTGGCGCTGGCGCCCCGCTTCAGCGCGTCGGGCTTCCTCCAGGACGTCCGGCGCTACGGCGCGACCTACGCGACGTACGTCGGCAAGCCCCTCGCCTACGTCATGGCGACCCCGGCGCACCCCGACGACGCCGACAACCCGCTGCGGCTCGTCTTCGGCAACGAGGCCAACGAGCGCGACATCGCCGACTTCGCCGAGCGGTTCGGCTGCGCGGTCATCGACTCCTACTCCTCCACCGAGAACGCCGTGATCGTGCAGCGGGTCCCGGGGATGCCGGCCGGTGCGCTGGGTCGCCCGGTCGAGGGCGTCGCCGTGCTCGACCCGGACACGGGGCAACCCACCCCCGACGCGGTCTTCGACGACGGCGGTGCGCTCGTCAACGCCGACGAGGCGATCGGCGAGCTGGTCAACACCCTCGGCGCCGGGGCCTTCGCCGGCTACTACCGCGACAGCGACGCCGAGGACGAGCGGATGCGCGGGGGGATGTACTGGTCCGGGGACCTGGCCTACCGCGACGTCGACGGCTTCGTCTACTTCGCCGGGCGTACCGCCGACTGGCTGCGCGTCGACGGCGAGAACCTCGCCGCTGCCCCGATCGAGCGGATCCTGCTGCGACACCCGGCGGTCTCCGAGGCGGCGGTGTACGCCGTACCGGACCCCCGCAGCGGCGACCAGGTCGTGGCCGCGCTGGTGATGACCGCACCGTTGACCCCCGACGAGCTCGAGGCCTTCCTCGCCGACCAGAGCGACCTGTCGCCCAAGGCGTGGCCCCGCCACGTGCGGCTGCTCACCGACCTGCCCCGCACCGCCACCAACAAGGTGCTCAAGCGCTCGTTGGCCGCCGCCGGGCTCGACACCGGTGAGGGTGTCCGCTGGGAGCGCGCCGAGCGCGGCACCTCCTACCGGCTTCTATAGGATTCGGGCGTGATCATCTCCGACGCGCACAAGCTCCTCTTCGTGCATGTGCAGAAGACCGGCGGGGTCACCCTGACCAACCTGCTGAAGTCGCAGCTCGACGACGTCCGCTCGGTCTCCAAGCGCCACGCCCCGCTGCGCAAGATCCTGCAGAAGGAGCCCGAGCTCGTCGACTACTGGACCTTCGGGTTCGTGCGCAACCCGTGGGACCGGATGGTCTCGTGGTGGTCGATGATCGAGAACTGGCGCAGCTGGAGCGAGCGCAAGGACATCGACATCGAGGACCGCTGGAACGAGATGTGGCGCACCGCCTCGACCTACACCTCGTTCGAGCAGTTCGTGACCGAGGGCCCGGAGTCCTTCATCCGCCTGCGGCGCAACCAGATCGACTACCTGCGCACCAAGGACCGCCGCGCCGACTTCATCGGCCGTACCGAGAACCTCGACGAGGACTCGCGGTTCGCCCTCGAGCACTTCGGGCTCAGCACCGAGGGCCTCGGCCACGACAACCGCTCCAAGCGGGTCGGCTACCGCGACTACTACACGCCGGCCACCCGCGACCTCGTCGGCGAGATCTTCGCCAAGGACGTCGCGGAGTTCGACTACGAGTTCTGATCAGGACCGAGCAGGCTAGGTCCTGACCAGAAGCCGTCACTCAGCGCAGCTTGTCGAGACGGGCGACCGTCTCCTCGAACTCCTGGACCAGGTCGGCCATGACGTCGGCGACCGGCCGCACCTCGTTCATGCGGCCCACGATCTGACCCACGGGCATCGCGATGACGTCGGGGTTGTCGGCGACGTTGATCCGGTTGTGGGCGTCGGAGACCAGGAGGTTCTGCAGCGGCATCGGGAGCGGCTCGGGAGCGCCTTCCTCGGCCCAGGCCTCGGTCCACTTCGTCTTGAGCAGTCGCGCCGGCTTGCCGGTGTAGACGCGCGTACGCACGGTGTCGGAGGAGGTGGCGCGGGTGAAGGCGGTCTCCCAGGCGTTGCTGTTGGGGCTCATGCCGCGGTACTCGGCGGTGCCCAACCAGATCGAGCCCATCCACACGCCCTGCGAGCCGAGCGCGAGTGAGGCCGCGATCTGGCGACCCGAGCCGATGCCACCGGCGCCGAGCACGGGCACGTCCGGGCCCACGGCGTCAACGATGTCCGGCTGGAGCACCATGCTGGCCACCTCGCCGGTGTGCCCACCGGCCTCGTAGCCCTGGGCGATGATGATGTCGACGCCGTTGGCGACGTGGCTCAAGGCGTGCTTCGCGGCACCCGCGAGGGCGCCGACCTTGATGCCGTGCTCGTGGCACTTGTCGATGACGTCCTTGGGCGGCGAGCCCAGCGCGTTGGCGATGAACACCGGGCGGTGCTTCAGCGAGACATCGAGGTGCTCTCGGGCGATCGAGTGCAACCAGCCGAGGACACCGTCGCGACCCTCACCCTCGGGCAGCGGCGGCACGCCGAGCTTGAGGAGGGTCTCGTCGACGAACTTCTTGTGGTCCTCGGGGATCATTGCGCCGAGGTCGAGCTGGGTGCCCTCGGTGGGAATCTTCATCGGCATCACGATGTCGACGCCGTAGGGCTTGCCGTCGGTGTTGTCGTCGAGCCAGGTCAGAGTGCGGTCGAGCTCGTCGGCGTCGTTGAACCGCACGCAGCCCAGGACCCCGAGGCCGCCGGCACGGGAGACCGCGGCAGCGACGTGCTCGGAGGGGGTGAAGGCGAAGATCGGGTACTCGATGCCGAACTCTTCACACAGCGGGCTGCGCATCATGCGGGGGCTCCTGCCTGGTCGGTGCTGGACTCGAGGGCGAGCTCCTTGGCACGGGGGTACTGCGCCTTGCCGGTGGCGTTGCGCGGGATCTGGGGCACGAGCGTCAGCGCGCGTGGCAGCTTGTAGCCCGACAGGTGGGCGCGCAGGAACTCGCGCAGCTCCTCGAGCTCGAGGGTGTGCCCCTCGCGCGGCTCCACCACGGCAGCGACGGTCTGGCCGAACTTCTCGTCGGGAAGCCCCACGACCAGGCAGTCGTAGACGGCCGGATGTCCCTTGATGGCCATCTCGACCTCTTCGGGGTAGACCTTCTCGCCGCCGGTGTTGACGCAGTTGGAGCCGCGGCCCAGCAGGGTCACCCGGTTGCCCTCCTCGATGCGCGCGAAGTCGCCGGGGACCGAGTAGCGCTCGCCGTCGACCTCCAAGAAGGTGGCCGCGGACTTGACCGGGTCCTTGTAGTAGCCGATCGGCACCGAGCCGCCGCGGCCCAGCCGGCCGATCTTGCCGATGTTGGTGGCCAGGTCGAGCGGGCGGTTGTCGTCGTCGAGCACCACGCTGCTGGGGCCGAGGCCGACCACGGGGCCGTCACTGCTGATCGCGCCCTTGTTGTCCTGCATGCCCATGCCCTGGAAGCCGGTCTCCGAGGCGCCGACGGAGTCGGTGAAGATGCTGTCGGGGAACGCGTCCATCCAGCGTTGCTTGACCGGCGGGCTGAAGATCGCGGCGCTGCTGGAGATCGCGAACAGGCTCGAGCCGTCGTAGGGCGTGCCGGTCGCGGCCTTGCGCTCGTACTCCTCGATGAGCGGGCGGGCCATGGCGTCGCCGGTCATGAAGATGAGCTGCACCTTGTCGGCCTCGATGATCTCCCAGGTGCGCTGCGGGTCGAACTTCGGCTCCACGATCGTGAGGTGGCCGGCGAAGAGGTGCATGAGCAGTCCGGCCTGGGCACCACCGTGCATGAGCGGGCTCAGGGGGAAGGTGGTCATCCGGCCCTCGAGCTTGGCCTGCTCGGACTGGTCGTACTCCGAGAGCGGCTCACCGGTGTAGAAGTCGATGCCGCCACCCAGCACGCGCCAGAAGTCCTCGTGACGCCACATGACGCCCTTGGGGAAGCCGGTGGTGCCGCCGGTGTAGATGATGTGCAGGTCGTCGGCGCTGCGCTCCTCGAAGTCGCGCTCGGCGCTCTGGCCGGCGATCGCGTCGGCGTACAGCACCCCGCCGAACGAGCTGATGTCGGAGGCATCGTCGGGATCGATGACATCGGGGATCGTGACGAACGTCGTGAGCTTCTCGTGCTTGGGAGCACACGCAGCGACCAACGGCGCATAGCTGCGCTCATGGATGAGCGCCACGACGTCGGCGTTGTCGAACAGGTAGTTGAGCTCACCCTCGACGTAGCGGTAGTTGACGTTGATGTTGACCGCGCGAATCTTGACGATCGCCAGCACCGCCACCACGTGCTCGATGCTGTTCTTGGCGTAGATCGCGACGTGGTCGCCTGCTTTCACCCCCTGCGAGGACAGGTAGTGCGCGAGCTTGTTGGCATCTGCCTCCAGCTCGGCATAGGTGACCACCCGGTCGCCCACCTTGACGGCAGGGTTGTCCGGAGCGGCGTCGACGGCGTGCTCGAAGAGGTCTGCAATGTTGAGGGCCACAGGCCGAGACTAGAACACGTTCTCGTTTTTCGCTAGCGTGTCGCCCATGACCGAGACGACGCTCTCACCACGCCGCCGCCCGCACTGCCTCGTCGAGCAGGTGGGCCACACGCTGGTCGTGACCATGAACCGACCCGAGGCGCGCAACGCCCTCACCGGCGAGATGCTCGAGATCATGTCCGGGGCCTGGGACCGGGTGAACGCCGACGACTCGATCCGCGCCTGCATCCTCACCGGCGCCGGCGGCTACTTCTGCGCCGGCGCCGACCTCAAGGCGATGAACGCCAAGCCCCCGAGCGACAGCTTCGAGTCCGGCGAGTACGACCCGTCGGTGATCAAGTCGCTCCTGAAGGGCTTCCGCCTCACCAAGCCGCTGATCGCCGCGGTGGAGGGTCCTGCGGTCGCCGGCGGGACCGAGATCCTCCAGGGAACCGACATCCGGGTGGCCGGCGAGTCGGCGAAGTTCGGGGTCTCCGAGGCGCGCTGGAGCCTGTACCCGATGGGCGGTTCCGCGGTGCGGCTGATCCGGCAGATGCCCTACACCGTGGCCGCCGAGCTGCTGCTCACCGGGCGCACGATGAAGGCGGCCGAAGCCAAGGAGGTCGGCCTCATCGGGCATGTCGTGCCCGACGGTCAGGCGCTGGCCAAGGCCCACGAGATCGCCGACCTGATCTGCGCCAATGGACCGCTCGCCGTGCAGGCGATCCTGAAGACGATGCGTGACTCCGAGGGCAAGCACGAGGACGAGTGCTGGGCCGACGACGCCCGCGTGGGGGCAGCGGTCTTCGCCTCGGCGGATGCCAAGGAGGGCCCGCGGGCGTTCATGGAGAAGCGCGCGCCGCAGTTCCTGGGTCGCTGACCGGACGGGCTGCTCCGACGGGCGGCTCAGAGGGGGAAGAGCGGCAACGAACGTCGGGGCTCGAAGGCGAACGCGGCGCCGGTGCTGAAGCGGGTGACCGCCACCTCGTCGGACTGCGTCGCCGGCGCCTCGCCCCGGACCACCCGCAGCGTCCAGCCGTCGGCGGCTCCGGTGACCTCGACGTCGAGGTGCGGGTCCAGGGCGCGGACGGCGGCCTGGAGCGCGGTCGTGCGCCCCGGCCCGCAGAGCGCCGCCCAGCCCCCGTCGAGCGCGGCGTCGGACTGCGCCATGACGAACGTGTCGCCGTCCACGGACCCGCCTGCGTAGGCGTGCGGGTTGAAGAAGGGCAGCAGCGTCAGGGTGCGCAACGCGCCCTTCTCGTCACGCGGCAGGTCCAGCGCCCGCTGGATCCGCTCGGCAGCGATCCCGGCGATGCCGACGAGCTGCTTGCGACAGATCTCGGTCGTCTGCTCGGGCGAGCCCGCACGCTTGGCCACCGCGATGCCGAACGACAGGTTCAGCAGGTGCATCTGCAGGCACACCTCGTCGGCGATCCGCACCAGCGCGGAGTGCGAGAAGGCGGCGAAGTCGAGGTCGCTCAGCAGCGGGCCGGCGTAGTCGTCGGCACCCTCGCCCCCGGGCTCGATCGGGTCCAGCTCGACCGTGACCGCGCGCATCCGTTCCACCTCGTAGTAGGGCGCGAGCGGGCTCACCGGCTCGTGCGCCTCGTCGATGACGACCGTCCAGCGACAGTGCGGGCGTTGCTCGGGCGAGCTGCGCGGCGGTCGGTGGATCGGACGCACCTGCGCCTTGGCGTTGGTGGCCACCGCAGTGGCGTCGAAGGTGGGGTCCTCGATGTCGTGACACATCGAGCGCACGTACTCCTCCCCCATCGGCTCGACGTCCATGAGCGCACCGCAGTGGTCGAGCCAGAACTCGCCGTGCCACGGGTCGCTGACGGCGTAGCGGAAGTCCATGAACTGCGGCGGCGCGCCGATGTCGAGCTGGAGGCCCTTGAAGATCGTCACCACGTCGGAGCCCTCGTAGCCCAGCGCGCGCTGCATGCGCCGGGTGTAGAACGGCGACGAGCCCGACCACTCCTCGATGGCGATCTGCGCCATCTCCTCGCGCCCGAAGGCCGAGATGCACCACGCCATGCCGGAGCGGTCGATGAGCTGGCCGATGAGCAGCAGCTCGGGCACGAGCGTCGCGAGCTCGGTCCGGGTCAGGGCGGCGTAGCGGCTGGGCATCAGGGCTCAGCCGACCGAGCGCTCGCCGGTCCAGTACTGAGCCCGCAGGGCCTTCTTGTCCGGCTTGCCGAGGCCGGTGAGCGGCAAGGCGTCGATCGCGATGACCTGCTTGGGCACCTGGACCGAGCCCTTGCGCTCCTTGACCAGCTCCTGGATCTCGCTCACCACGACATCGGTGAGGTCGTGGCCCTCGCGCAGGACGACGATGGCGGTGACCGCCTCGCCGAACTTCTCGTGCGGGGTGCCGATCACCCCGACCTGGGCGATGGCGGGGTGCTCGGCCACGACGTCCTCCACCTCGCGGGGGAACACGTTGAAGCCGCCGGTCACGATCATGTCCTTGGTGCGGTCCACGATGTACCAGAAGCCGTCCTCGTCCTCGCGGGCGATGTCACCGGTGTGCATCCACCCGTCGCGGAAGGTCGCGGCCGTCTCGTCGGGCAGGTTCCAGTAGCCGCCGGCGAGCAGCGGTCCGGCCACGCAGATCTCGCCGGGCTCCCCCACCGGCACCTGCGCGCCGTCCTCGTCGAGCAGCGCGGTGCGGATGAACGCCGACGGGCGACCGCACGACGCGAGCCGGGCGTCGTCGTCGGTCACGTGGTCGGCCTTGGCGAGGTAGGTGATCACCATCGGCGCCTCCGACTGGCCGTAGTACTGGGCGAAGATCGGACCGAAGCGGTCGATCGCCTCCTTGAGCCGGACCGGGTTGATGGCCGAGGCGCCGTAGTAGACGGTCTCGAGCGAGCTGAGGTCGCGGGTGCGGGAGTCGGGGTGGTCCATGAGCGCGTAGAGCATCGAGGGCACCAGCATCGTGGCGGTGATCTTCTCGCGCTCGATCGTCTCGAGCACCTCGGCCGGGTCGAACTTGGCGAGCACGAACAGCGACCCGCCCTTGATCACGGTCGGCACGAAGAACGCTGCCCCTGCGTGCGACAGGGGGGTGCACATGAGGAACCGGGGGTTCTCGGGCCACTCCCACTCGGCGAGCTGGATCTGGCTCATCGTGTTCATCGCCGAGGCCGTGCCGATGACGCCCTTGGGCTTGCCGGTCGTGCCCCCGGTGTAGGTGATCGAGACGATGTGGTCGGGCGGCAGCAACGCCGCGGTGAGCGGCCGGGCCTCGAACTCGGCGGCCTTGGCCACCAGGTCGGTGCCGACGTGCGCAAGAGCCTCCGGCACCGGGCCGATGGTGAGCACCTGGGTCAGCCCGGGGCACTTGTCGAGCAGCGCGAGGGCGCGCTCGGTGAAGTAGGGGTCGATGATCAAGAACGTGATGCCGGCGTCGTTGATCACGTAGGCGTGGTCGTCGGCGCTGCCGAGCGGGTGCAGCGACGTACGCCGGTAGCCCTGGGTCTGTCCCGAGCCGAGGATGAAGAGCACCTCGGGCCGGTTGAGCGCCAGCAGTGCGCCGTGCGTGCCGGCGCCCGCGCCGAGCGCCTCGAAGGCCTGGACGTAGCGGCTCATCTGAGCCGCGGTCTCACCACCGGTGAGGGTGGTCTCCCCCAGGTGCATGACGGGCTTGTCGTGGTGGCGACGCAGGGCCGCCACCATCAGGTGGCCGTTGTGGGACGGCGTGCGCATCGTGTCTGCCATGCGCCGAGACTAGAACGTGTTGCAGTTTCTGTCACGGGTGCCCGCCCGGAGAGCCCGCCGTGGCTGCGGAAACTCATGCTTTCCGGCTGAGACTTCGTCGGGGAAGCGCGAGTTTCACCAGTTAACTGGAGAAACTCACGCGCGTCGCCGCGACCTCAGGCCAGCAGCTCGGCCACCCTGCGCACCTCGTCGGCCCCGCGGAAGCTGAGCATCAGCGTGGTCACGCCGGTCTCCTCCCAGGCCGCGACCTTCTCCTTGACCTCGCCGGGCTCCCCGATGATGTGCATGTCGTCGACGAGCTCGTCGGGGATCAGCGCGGTGGCCTTGTCCTTGTCACCGCTCAGGTAGAGCTTCTGCACCTCGGCAGCCAGGTCGGCGTAGCCCATGCGCACGAAGACCTGGTTGTGGAAGTTGGCCTCGGCCGCACCCATGCCGCCCATGTAGAGCGAGACCGACGGCTTGATCGCATCGATCACCATCTGCTTGACCTCGGCGTTGTCGACGATCTGCAGGTGGCAGGTGGCCGCGATCTCGAAGTCGGCGCGGGTACGACGGGCGCCGGGCCGGGCAAAGCCCTCGTCGAGCCACGGCTGGTACATCGCCGCCGACTTCGGCGTGTAGAAGATCGGGATCCAGCCGTCGGCGATCTCCGCGGTCTGGGCGACGTTCTTGGGGCCTTCTGCCCCGAGCCAGATCGGGATGTCGGCCCGCAGCGGGTGCACGATGGGCTTGAGCGGCTTGCCGAGCCCGACCGCCCCCTCGCCGGCGTAGGGCAGCGGGTAGTGCGGGCCGGGGTTGGTCACCGGCGCCTCGCGCGCCAGGACCTGCCGGATGATGTCGACGACCTCACGGGTGCGGGCGAGCGGCTTGCTGAAGGGCTGGCCGTACCACCCCTCGACCACCTGCGGACCGCTCACGCCCATGCCGAGGACGACCCGGCCGCCGGTGAGGTGGTCGAGCGTGAGGGCGTGCATGGCGATGGACGTGGGCGTGCGCCCCGACATCTGCACGATCGACGTGCCGAGCCGCAGCGTGGTGGTGTCCTTGCCCCACCAGGCCAGGGGGGTGAACGCATCGGAGCCCCAGGCCTCGGCGGTGAAGATCGAGTCGAACCCTGCCTCCTCGGCGGCCGCGACGAGCTCGGCGACACCCGTGGGGGGCTGCGCGCCCCAGTAACCCAGCTGAAGTCCCAGTTTCATGGCAATACCTTGGCAGAAGCCTTGCCCGGAGGCTAGAACGTGTTCTAGTTTCATGAACATGTCTCGTACTCTCTCTGCGCCGGTGACGGTCGCCTTCGACTACACCCGTTCCACCGGGCCGGTGCTCGGCCGCTTCCTGACCGGGCTGCGCGACGGGGTCGTGGTGGGCGGTCGCACCTCCGACGGCACCGTCGTGGTGCCGCCCCCGGAGTACGACCCGGTCACCCACGAAGCGCTCACCGACTTCGTCGAGGTCGCACCGACCGGGACCGTGACCTCCTGGTCGTGGGTCGCGGAGCCGGTGAAGCACCAGCCCTTCGACCGGCCGTTCGCCTTCGCCCTGGTCACCCTGGACGGCGCCGATGCTCCCCTGCTGCACGCGGTCGACGTGGCGTCGCCGGCAGACATCAGCACCGGGATGCGCGTGCAGGTGCGCTGGGCCGAGGAACGCGTCGGCCACATCAACGACATCGCCTGCTTCGAGCCGCTCGGTGACGAGGCCTCGGCCGCACCGGCGGGCAGCGGGTTGATGGAGGACCACCTCGTCACCGGCGTCATCACGCCGGTGTCGCTGGACTACACCTACGCCGCCTCACCCGAGGAGTCGGCGTTCTACCGCGGCCTCGCCGAGGGCAAGATCCTCGGCCAGCGCTGCCCCACCTGCGAGAAGGTCTACGTCCCGCCGCGCAGCGCCTGCCCGGCGGACGGCACTCCCACCACCGACGAGGTCGAGCTCGCCGAGACCGGCACCGTCACGACGTTCTGCATCGTCAACGTGCCGTTCCTGGGCCAGAAGATCACGCCGCCCTACGTCTCGGCGTACGTGCTGCTCGACGGCGCCGACATCGCCTTCCTGCACCTGATCCTCGACATCCCGGCCGAGGAGGTCCACATGGGCATGCGCGTCAAGGCGGTCTGGAAGCCCCGCGAGGAGTGGGGCACCACGATCGAGAACATCAGTCACTTCAGTCCGACGGGCGAACCCGACGCGGACTACGAGACCTACCAGAACCACCTCTGAGGGGCACAGATGAGAGACGTTGCCGTCGTCGGGTTCGCCCAGCGACAGATGAAGGAATTCGACGGGTCGCCGACCTGTGTCGAGCTGCTCGTGCCCCTGCTGGCCGAGTGCTACGAGCAGACGGGCTGGACCCGTCGTGACATCGGCTTCTGGTGCTCGGGCTCCTCGGACTACCTCGCAGGCCGGTCGTTCTCGTTCGTGCAGGCCGTGGATGCGATCGGGGTCATCCCCCCGGTCATGGAGTCGCACGTCGAGATGGACCTGGCCTGGGCGCTCTACGAGGCCTGGCTCAAGATCCAGACCGGCGAGGTCGACACCGCCCTGGTCTACGCCTTCGGCAAGAGCTCGGCCGGCGTCCTGCGCCGGACCCTCGCACTGCAGCTCGAGCCCTACACGATGACGCCGCTGTGGCCCGACACCGTGTCGCTCGCGGGCCTGCAGGCCCGCGCCGGCCTCGATGCCGGCCTGTGGGACGAGCGCGCCATGGCCGAGGTCGTCAACCGGTCGCTCACCGACGCGGAGAAGAACGAGTACGCCGTGCGCCAGGGCGGCTCGTCGGTCGAGGAGCTGCTCGCCCGGTCGATGTACGCCGACCCGTTGCGCAAGCACGACTGTGCCCCCGTGACCGACGGGGCTGCTGCGATCGTGCTCGCCGCAGGCGATCGCGCTCGTGAGGTCTGCGACCGTCCCGCCTGGATCACCGGGCTCTCGCACCACATCGACCCGATGAGCATGGGCACCCGCGACCTGACCCGCTCGCCCTCCACTGCTCGATCGGCGGCCGCCGTCGACCTGACGGGGGTCGAGGTGGCCGAGCTGCACGCGCCGTTCAGCCACCAGGAGCTCATCCTGCGCCGCGAGCTCGGCCTCGCCTCCGACGTGTCGGTCAACCCGTCGGGAGGCGCGCTGGCGAGCAACCCGATGTTCTCGGCCGGCGGCATCCGCATCGGCGAGGCGGCCAAGCGGATCTGGTCCGGCGATGCCACCAAGACCCTCGGCCACGCCACCTCGGGCCCGGCCCTGCAGCAGAACCTCGTGTGCGTCCTCGACGCGACTCCCGGAACGGACGGTGCCTGACATGGGCAAGCAGCTCGCAGCGGTCATCGGCATCGGCCAGACCCACCACCGCGCCAAGCGCGACGACGTCTCGATGGCGGGGCTGTGCCGTGAGGCCATCGACCGCGCCCTCGAGGACGCCGGCATGACCCTCGACGAGATCGACGCGATCGTCGTGGGCAAGGCTCCGGACCTGTTCGAGGGCGTGATGATGCCCGAGCTCTTCCTCGCCGAGGCGCTCGGCGCAGCGGGCAAGCCCCTGCTGCGCGTGCACACGGCCGGGTCGGTCGGCGGCTCCACGGCGATCGTGGCCGCGTCGCTGGTCCAGGCCGGGGTGCACAAGAAGGTGCTGACCGTCGCCTACGAGAAGCAGTCGGAGTCCAACGCGATGTGGGCGCTCTCGGTGCCGGTGCCGTTCAACATGCCGGTCCACGCCGGCGCCGGTGGTTACTTCGCACCCCACGTGCGCTCCTACATCCGTCGTTCGGGCGCTCCGAACCACATCGGCGCGATCGTGGCCGCCAAGGACCGCAACAACGCGCTGAAGAACCCCTACGCCCACCTCCACAACGAGGGCACCACGGTCGAGTCGGTGATGGCCTCCACGATGCTGTGGGACCCGATCCGCTACGACGAGACCTGCCCCTCCTCCGACGGCGCCTGCGCGCTGGTCATCGCCTCCGAGGACGTCGCGGCGTCGTCGCCCAACCCGGCGTGGATCCATGGCACCGCCATGCGCTCGGAGGCCACCACGGCCGCCGAGCGTGACCAGGTCAACCCCCAGGCCTCCCGCGACGCGGCGGCGGCCCTGTGGAAGCAGGCCGGCATCACCAGCCCCATCGACGAGATCGACATGGCCGAGATCTACGTGCCCTTCTCGTGGTTCGAGCCCATGTGGCTGGAGTCGCTGGGCTTCGCCGAGGTCGGCGAGGGCTGGAAGCTCACCGAGTCCGGCGCCACGGCCCTCGACGGCCGACTGCCCGTCAACTGCTCGGGCGGCGTGCTGTCGTCCAACCCGATCGGCGCCTCAGGCATGCTGCGCTTCGGCGAGGCGGCTCTGCAGGTGCGCGGCCTGGCCGGCGAGCACCAGGTCGACGGCGCCCGCAAGGCGCTGGGGCATGCCTACGGCGGCGGCTCGCAGTTCTTCTCGATGTGGGTCGTGGGCTCGGAGAAGCCGACGAACTAGTCGTACAGGCAGAACGGGTGACCGGCGGGGTCGAGCAGGACCCGTACGTCGTCCTGGGGCTGGTGGTCGCACCACGTGGCACCCAGCTCCAGGGCGTGCTCGACCGCAGCCGCCAGGTCGGTGACCTCGAAGTCGAGGTGCATCATCATCTGCTGCTGCCCGGGCGCCGGGGGCCACACCGGTGGCACGTAGTCCGGGCTCCCCTGGAACGAGACGTAGCCGACCCCTTCACCGAGGTCGAGGGCGGCGTCCTGCGCATCGGCCTGCTCCGGCCGCCAGACCGGCCAACCGAGCAGCTCGGAGTAGAACGTCGCCAGGGCGAGGGCATCGGCGCAGTCGATGACGACGCCCCACCAGTCGGCTCGTTCCCACCTGTCCACCGACGTCTCCGAGCGTCGTCGTCCTCGCATGGTCGGCACGCTAGACCTGTTGCCGGCCGCACGACAGTGCCCCGTCGTCGCCCATCGCCACCCTCCACCGATTAAGGTCAGACCGTGATCGAGCTCCGCACCCCCGCCCAGATCGAGGAGATGCGCCCGGCCGGGCGTTTCGTCGCCTCGGTGATCAGCGCCCTCGCCGACAAGGCCGACGTCGGCGTCAACCTGCTGGAGCTCGATGCCCTGGCGGACAAGATGATCAGCGACGCGGGCGCGAAGTCCTGCTATGTCGACTACCACCCCTCGTTCGGCGGCTCGCCGTTCGGCAAGGTGCTCTGCACCTCGGTCAACGACGCCGTGCTCCACGGCCTCCCCCACGACTACGTGCTCCAGGACGGCGACCTGCTCTCGGTGGACTTCGCCTGCGCGGTCGACGGCTGGGTCAGCGACTCGGCCTTCTCGATGGTGGTGGGCACGCCTCGTGAGGAGGACCTCGCGCTCATCGACGTGACCGGTCGCGCCCTGGACGCAGCGATCCACTGGGCCCGCCCGGGCAACCGGATGGGAGACATCTCCTACGCCATCGGCGAGGTCGCGCGCAGCGCGGGGCTCAGCGTCAACCTCCAGTTCGGCGGCCACGGCGTGGGTCGCACGATGCACGGCGAGCCGCACGTGGCCAACGACGGTCGTCCGGGGCGCGGGCTGAAGCTCAAGCCGGGCCTGGTCATCGCCATCGAGCCGTGGTTCATGCACACGACCAACGAGATCTTCACCGACCCCGACGGCTGGACCCTGCGCAGCGTCGACGGCTCGCGCGGTGCCCACATGGAGCACACCGTGGCGATCACCGAGGACGGTCCGATCGTGCTCACCGCCCGCGACTGACGCGAGGCCATTCCCGAGCCGCTGGAACGACAGAACTCCCGCTTTCCCTACAAAGGTTCGTAGGGAAAGCGGGAGTTTCTCCAGTTAACTGGTGAAAGTCGCGCGGGGCGACCCCGGTCAGTAAGTGACCTGGAGGTCCTTGATGCCGTTGATCCAGGCGTGACGCAGGCGCGAGCCGTCGGAGAGCTTCTTGATGTCCGGAGCGTGGTCGGCCAGGGCGTTGAAGACCAGGCTGATCTCCTGGCGGGCCAGGTTGGCACCGAGGCAGTAGTGCGCACCGTGCGCACCGAAGCCGACGTGCGGGTTGGGCGAGCGGGTGATGTCGAAGCGGAACGGGTCCTCGAACACGTCCTCGTCGAAGTTGGCGCTGGAGTAGAACAGGCCCACGCGCTGACCCTTCTTGATCAGCTGACCGCCGACCTCGACGTCGTTGAGCGCGGTGCGCTGGAACGAGATGACCGGGGTGGCGTAGCGGATGACCTCGTCGACCATCGTCACCGGGCGCTCCTTCTTCCACAGCTCCCACTGGTCGGGGTTGTCGAGGAAGGCCTCCATGCCGTGGGTGATGGCGTTGCGAGTGGTCTCGTTGCCGGCCACGGCCAGGATGATGACGAAGAACCCGAACTCGTCGTCGGTCAGGCCGCGGCCGGTCTTGTCGGCGTGCACCAGCTTGGTGACGATGTCGTCGAGCGGGTTGGCCTTGCGCTCGGCTGCCATGCCCATGGAGTAACCGAGGATCTCCGCAGACGCCTCGGCCGGGTCGCCGCCCACGTCGGGGTCGTCGGAGGCGAGCATCTGGTTGGACCAGTCGAAGAGCTTGAAGCGGTCTTCCTGCGGCACGCCGAGGAGCTCGGCGATCGCCTGGAGCGGGAGCTCGGCGGCGATCTGCTCGACGAAGTTCCCGCCGCCGGTGGCGACGGCGTCCTTGACGATCTGGTGGGCACGCTGGGTCATCACCTCGGTCAGCGCGTCGATCGATCGCGGGGTGAAGCCCCGGCTGACGATCTGGCGCATGGCGGTGTGCTCGGGCGCGTCCTGGTTGATGATCATGACGCGCTGCATCTCGACCTGCTCGCGCTCGATGCCGTCCTGGAACCTGATGATCGCGCCGTTCTCGGACGTCCCGAAGTTCTTGCTGTCCTTGGAGACAGCCGAGACGTCCTTGTGCTTGGTCAGCGCCCAGTAGCCCGTGCCGGACTCCGGGGCGAACCCGCTGCGCGAGGACTCGGGCTGCTCGATCCAGTGGATCGGCGACTGCTGGCGCAGCTTCTTGAACTCGTCGTGCGGGATCGCGGCATGGTTCACGTCGCAATCGGTGAAGTCGTAGCCTGCTGGAAGCACGTCGGCCGTCACTGGGTCTCCCTCTCGGTTCTGAAACACGTTCTATCCGTGAGACTACATAGTATCCGGCTAAGACGAAAGTGTTTCGTGAAACTTCCGCACTCGTCTCGCGAGACCGGCAGTTGCCGAAAAACAGAACACGTTCTAGTTTTGATCCATGGGTACCCCTGTGATCATCGACGCCGTCCGCACTCCCCTCGGCAAGCGCAACGGCTGGCTGGCCGGTCTGCACCCCGCTGTCCTGCTGGGCCTCGCCCAGCGTGAGGTCATCGAGCGAGCGGGGATCGACCCCGAGCTCGTGGAGCAGGTGGTCGGCGGCTGCGTCACCCAGGCCGGAGAGCAGTCCAACGGCATGGTGCGCCGGGCGTGGCTGCATGCCGGGCTCCCGCAGCACACCGGCGCGACCGTGGTCGACGCCCAGTGCGGCTCGGGCCAGCAGTCCGCGCACCTCGTCCACGACATGATCGCCGCCGGCACCATCGACGTCGGCATCGCCTGCGGCGTCGAGTCGATGTCGCGGATCCCTCTGGGCGCCAACGTGCCCCCCGGGCTCGGCGACCCGCGTCCGGCCGAGTGGACCATCGACATGCCCAACCAGTTCGAGGCCGCCGACCGCATCGCCAACAACCGCGGCCTGACCCGCGCCGACCTCGACGCCTTCGGCCTGGCCTCGCAGCAGAAGGCCCGCATCGCCGTCGACGAGGGCCGCTTCAAGCGTGAGATCGGCGCCGTGACCGCTCCGGTCCTCGACGCCGAGGGCAAGCCGACCGGGGAGACCCGTCTCGTCGACACCGACCAGGGCCTCCGCGAGACCACCCTGGAAGGTCTCGCCTCGCTGCGCAGCGTGATCCCCGACGGCATGCACACTGCCGGCACCTCGTCGCAGATCTCCGACGGCGCCTCGGCGGTGCTGATCATGGACGAGGACAAGGCGCGGGCCCTGGGCCTGACCCCGCGGGCGCGGATCGCCAACCACTGCCTCGTCGGCTCCGACCCCTACTTCCACCTCGACGGTCCGATCGCCGCGACCCAGCGCATCCTGGACCGCACCGGGCTGACGATCGCCGACTTCGACCTCTTCGAGGTCAACGAGGCGTTCGCCTCGGTCGTGCTCTCCTGGGCCGGCCAGCACGGCGTCGACCTGGACCTCGTCAACGTCAACGGTGGCGCGATCGCCCTGGGCCACCCGGTGGGCTCCACCGGCACCCGCCTCATCACCACCGCACTGCACGAGCTCGAGCGCCGCGATGCGTCGCGCGCGCTGATCTCGATGTGTGCGGGCGGCGCGATGGCCACCGGCACCGTCATCGAACGGATCTGATCCCGGCACGCTCGACGCAGGTGGTGGGCCCGGCGGATACGGCCGGGGGTCTGTGCCGCACCGTGCACTGACCCCTACGCTCCGCTGGTGCTCACCACGCCGCGGCTGCTCGCCGCCACCCTGCTGGTCGTGTCGCTCGCAGCCGTCCCGGCCTCGGCCGGCGCCCGCGCCCCTGACCGCGACGACGCTCGCTGTGCGGAGATGCCGGACCAGCCCGGAGTCACGGCCGACGAGATCACGCTCGCCAACGTCGCCGACATCACCGGACCGGTGCCCGGCCTGCACCTGTCGGCCCAGCAGGCGGTCACCGCGTTCGTCACCTACTTCGCAGCCACCGGTCGCACGATCTGCGGTCGCACGCTCGCGCTGAGGCGGTACGACTCGCGCGCCGACGGCGGTGCCGACCAGCAGTCCTACCGCGACGCCTGTCGCTCCACCTTCGCCGCCATCGGCTCGTCCTCGGCGTTCGACTCCGGTGGGGCCACTGCGGCCCAGCGCTGCCGGTTGCCCGACGTCCGCGCCACGATCCACACCGCCGCCCGGTCGTCGTGCCGCACGTGCTTCTCGGTGCGACCCACCAGCACCCACCGCTTCGCGACGTCCGTGCCCGACGCGCTGGTCAAGCACCACCGCCGCGCTTCCCAGCACGCGGCTCTGGTCTACCTCTACACCGACGATGCCACGGCTGCGAGCACCGAGCGCCTGAAGAAGGCCTGGACCCGCCGCGGCATGAGGATCCCGGTCGTCCAGGGCATCGACACCGGCGAGCTCACCTATGCGCCCTACGTCCGACTGCTCAAGGACCGTGGGATCCGTCTGCTCCGTTTCGACGGGCCCGCCGACGCCACCGCGAAGTTCGCCCGGGCCATGGCCCAGCAGGACTACCGCCCGTCGGTGTTCCTGGTGACCGAGGACGCCTACTCCCCGCGCTACGCCGAGGACGGCGGACGCGCCGTGGACGGCTCGCAGGTCGTCGTCGACTTCACCCCGTTCGAGCAGCAGCGCGGCGCTCGCGAGCTGCGCCGCTACCTCACGTGGCTGGGGAAGACCGCGCCGGGAGCGGCGCCCACCGTCGAGGGCCTCTACGCCTGGTCGGCAGCCCGGCTCTTCACCGATCAGGCAGCAGCACTGGGCGGCGAGCTGAGCCGCCGCGCGCTCACCGCCCGGCTGCGTGACCTGCGTGGCTGGACGAGCCGCGGCCTGCACGCCCGGCAGCCGGTCGGCGCGGGCACCGTCACCGGGTGCTCACGATTCCTCCGTCTGGTCGACGGCACGTGGACACCCCAGCACGGGACGTCCTACCGCTGCGGCAGGACCCTCCGCGTGAAGTGACCCCGGTGAGGTGACCCCGGTGAGGTGACCCAACGTCCGGCTCAGGCGCCGTAGACCGGCTCGGGGGTCGGCGCCTCGGCCAGCAGGTCGCGCAGGATCGGCCCGTCGGTCACGGCCTCCCAACGGCGGCCGAGGTCACGGGCCGGGCCGTGGGCCCAGCCGTTCTCGACGCTCACCTTGCCACCGTCGATCTCGATGACCCGGCCGGTCACGTCGCCGGCCTCCGCCGAGGCGAGCCAGGCGACGATCGGCGAGTTGTCCTCGGGGGCCGCCATGGCCGAGGTGTCGAAGGCACCCTCGGTCATGCGGGTGCGCGCCACGGGGGCGATCGCGTTGACCGTGACGCCGTAGCGGCCCATCTCCTGGGCGGCCACGAGGGTGAGTCCGGCGATGCCGGCCTTGGCGGCCGAGTACGTCGCCTGGCCGACCGAGCCCTGGAGCCCGGCACCGGACGAGGTGTTGATGACCCGCGCCTGACGCTCGCGGCCCTCCTTGGCCTCGGCGCGCCAGTAGGCGCCGGCGTGGCGCAGCGGGGCGAAGTGGCCCTTGAGGTGCACCCGGATGACGGAGTCCCACTCCTCCTCGGAGGTGTTGACCAGCATCCGGTCGCGCACGAACCCGGCGTTGTTGACCAGGATGTCGAGGCCACCGAAGGTGTCGATCGCCTGCTGCACCATGGCCGCGGCCTGCTCGAAGTCGGCGACGTCGGCGCCGTTGGCGACCGCGCGGCCGCCCTGTGGCCTCGATCTCGCGCACGACCTCGTCAGCGGGCGACTCCCCCGTGCCCTCGCCGGCCAGTGAGACGCCGAAGTCGTTGACGACGACAGCGGCGCCGTGGGAGGCGAGCTCGAGAGCGTGGGCACGGCCGATCCCGCGACCGGCACCGGTGACGATCGCAACGCGACCCTGGAGGAGATCCGACATGTTCATTCCTTGCTC
Organism: uncultured Actinomycetota bacterium; assembly: GCA_963760515.1. Classification (GTDB taxonomy): domain Bacteria; phylum Actinomycetota; class Actinomycetes; order Propionibacteriales; family Nocardioidaceae; genus Nocardioides. The sequence goes on along the minus strand of CAVXDL010000009.1, from coordinate 111,262 downwards.
GAGGTGGAGGTGAGAGCGGACAAGAAGACCGGCGGCTCGCCGCCGCCGTGGCAGGCGACGCGGGCTCCGGAGACGTAGGACGCGAGATCGCTGGCGAGGAAGACCGCCACGTGGCCGACCTCCTCGGGGCGAGCCATCCGCCCCAGCGGGATCGTGGCCTCGATCGCGGCCACGCCGGCGTCACCGCCGTAGTGGTCGTCGGTGTTGGGGGTGCGGCACAACCCGACGTCGATGGCGTTCAGCCGCACCCGCGGCGCCCACTCGATGGCCAGCGACGTGGTCAGTGAGTCGAGCCCCGCCTTGGCGGCGCCGTACGCCGCTGTCCCGGGCGAGGGACGGGTGGCCGAGACCGAGGAGATGTTGACGATGCTGCCGCCGGACTCCTGCTGCTGCATCACCGCGTTGGCTGCCTGGGAGCAGGTGAGCGCCGCCATCAGGTTGAGCCCCACGACCTTGTCGGAGAAGCGCGGCGACGCCGTGGCCGCGTCGGCGTACGGCGCACCCCCGGCGTTGTTGACGAGCACGTCGAGGCGGCCGTGGGCCTCGACGACCGCGGCGACCAGTCCCGTGACCGCCTCCGGGTCGCGCACGTCGCACTGGTGGTGCGTGGTGCCGGGCACGGGCTCGACCGCGGAGCGGGAGCAGGTGACCACGGTGGCTCCGGCGGACAGGAACGCCTGGGTGATGCCCAGACCGATGCCTTGCGTCCCCCCGGTGACCAGGACGATGCGACCGGACAGGTCGAGTGCGAGCGACATGGCTGCTACCCTACCAAGCAAGTGCTTGGTTGGCCCACAGTGCCGATCCGGAAGGGTTCTGATGACAGTCACCTCCACGCTGCGCGACGACGGCATCCGCCTCGTCACGATGGCGCATCCCCCCGTCAACGCTCTCACCGTGCAGGGTTGGTACGACGTTGCCGCCGCGCTCGACGAGGCCGCGACCGACCTCGACACCAAGGTGGTGATCCTGAGGGCCGAGGGCCGGGGCTTCAACGCCGGCGTCGACATCAAGGAAATGCAGAACACCACGGGCTTCGATGCCCTGGTGGGCGCCAACAAGGGCTGCTTCGCCGCCTTCAAGGCCGTCTACGAGTGCGCCGTCCCGGTCATCGCCGCGGTCAACGGCTTCTGCCTCGGCGGCGGCGTCGGTCTGGTCGGCAACGCCGACTGCGTCGTGGCCGACGACGAGGCGTTCTTCGGTGTCCCCGAGGTCAACCAGGGGCGCTGGGTGCCGCCACCCACATGGCCCGCCTGGTGCCGCAGCACATGATGCGCACCCTCTACTTCACCGCCCGCACCATCAAGGCCGCCGACCTCGTGCAGTTCGGCTCGGTCCTCGAGGTCGTGCCCAAGGGCGAGCTCGACGAGGCGGCCCTGCGGGTCGCGAGCGACATCGCCGCCAAGGACACCCGCGTCATCCGGGCAGCCAAGGCCGCCCTCAACTTCATCGACCCGGTCGACGTCAACGCCAGCTACCGCATGGAGCAGGGCTTCACCTACGAGCTGAACCTGATGGGCGTGGCCGACGAGCTGCGCGACGGGTTCGCCGGCACCGAGAAAGCGAAGAAGTCATGAGCAAGAGCCCCCGCGACAAGCGGATGAGCATCGACGAGGTCGTCGCCGAGCTGCGCGACGGCATGACGATCGGCATCGGCGGCTGGGGTCCGCGGCGCAAGCCCATGGCCCTGGTGCGCGCGATCCTGCGCAGCGACCTGACCGACCTCACGATCGTCAGCTGGGGCGGCGCCGACGTCGGTCTGCTCGTGCGGGCCGGCAAGGTCCGCAAGCTCGTCTACGCGTTCGTCTCCCTCGACTCGGTGCCCCTCGAGCCCAACTTCCAGCGTGCCCGGCAGGACGGGACGATCCCGGAGGTCGTCGAGCTCGACGAGGGCATGTTCCAGACCGGCCTGCGCGCCGCGGCCCAGCGGCTGCCGTTCCTCCCGATGCGCGCGGGCCTCGGCTCCGACGTGCTGGTCAACAATCCCGACATCCGCACCGTGACCAGCCCCTACGACGAGGGCCACGGCCACGAGGAGCTCGTCGCCGTCCCGGCCCTGCGCCTCGACGTCGCGCTCGTGCACCTCAACCGCGCCGACCGGCACGGCAACGCGACCTACCTCGGCCCGGACCCGTACTTCGACGACCTGTTCGCGATGGCCGCCGAGCGCACGTTCGTCTCCGTCGAGCAGGTCGTCGACACCGCCGGACTCACGGTCGACACCCCGGTGCAGCGCCTCCTGCTGAGCCGGATGATGGTCAGCGGCGTGGTGGAGACGCCCCACGGCGCCCACTTCACGACCTGCACGCCCGACTACGAGCGCGACGAGCGCTTCCAGAAGGCCTACGCCGCCGCAGCCGGTGGCACCGACGAGGACTGGGCGGCCTTCGAGGACCGCTTCCTGTCCGGTGACGAGAACGCCTACCAGGCTGCTGTCGCGGCCTTCACCGAGGAGTCGAACCGATGAGCGACTACACGCGAGCCGATGTCTGCGCCGCCGCGATCGCGGATGCGTTCAAGGACGACGGCGAGATCTTCGCCAGCCCCATGGGCATGCTCCCGATGCTCGGGGTGCGTCTGGCCAAGCTGACCTCCAACCCGGACCTGGTGATCTCCGACGGCGAGTCGCTGTTCCTCGGCGGCGTGCCTCCGCTGTTCGCCAAGGCCGACGTGGTGGAGGGCTGGATCCCGTTCCGCAAGGTCTTCGACGTCGTCGCCTACGGCAAGCGGCACGTGATGATGGGGGCCACCCAGGTCGACCGACACGGCAACCAGAACATCTCCGCGATCGGCGACTTCGACCGCCCGAAGCGCCAGCTGCTCGGCTCGCGTGGCGCCCCCGGCAACACGGTCAACAACCGCACGTCCTACTGGGTGCCCAAGCACTCGACCCGCGTCTTCGTCGAGCAGGTCGACATCGTCACCGGCGTCGGTCCCCAGCGTGCGGCCGAGGCCGGCCCGGGCGCCTCGCGCTTCAACGACATCCACCGCATCGTCAGCAACCTGGCCGTCTTCGACGTCACCGGGCCTGACCACACGATGCATCTGCGCAGCATCCACCCCGGGGTCACCGTGGACGACGTGCGCGCCGCGACCGGCTTCGACCTCGGCGACGTCAGCGATGTCGCCACGACGCGCGAGCCCACGACCGAGGAGCTCGTGCTCATCCGTGAGGTGCTCGACCCCAAGAGCCTGCGCCACCGCGAGGTCCCCGAGCCCGAGGACGCCGCCCGATGATCGAGCAGCAGCTGAAGACCCCCTTCACCGAGCTCGTCGGGGTCAAGCACCCCATCGTGCAGACCGGCATGGGCTGGGTCTCCGGGCCCCGTCTGGTCAGTGGCACCGCCAACGCCGGCGGGCTCGGCATCCTGGCCAGTGCCACGATGAGCTTCGAGGAGCTCGAGCACGCCATCGTCGAGACCAAGAGCCGCACCAGCAACCCGTTCGGCGTCAACATGCGCGCCGATGCCGGGGACGCCGGTGACCGCTGCGACCTGCTGATCAAGCACGGCGTCAAGGTCGCTTCGTTCGCGCTCGCGCCCAAGCCCGACCTCATCGCCAAGCTCAAGGACCACGGCATCGTGGTCATGCCGTCGATCGGTGCCGCGAAGCACGCGGTCAAGGTGGCCGGCTGGGGCGCCGACGCGGTGATGGTGCAGGGCGGCGAGGGTGGCGGCCACACCGGACCGGTGCCCACGACCCTGCTCCTGCCCACGGTGCTCGACGCCGTGGACCTGCCCGTGATCGCTGCCGGTGGCTTCTTCGACGGTCGCGGTCTCGCCGCTGCCCTGTCGTACGGCGCTGCCGGGGTCGGCATGGGCACGCGCTTCCTGCTCACCCAGGACAGCGCCGTGCCCCAGGCCGTCAAGGAGCTCTATCTCTCGCACGGGCTCACCGACACCGTGGTCACCGCCAAGGTCGACGGGATGCCGCACCGCATGCTGCGCACCGACCTCGTCGAGTCGCTCGAGGGCACCAGCGCGGTCAAGCGCCTCGGGCCCACGATGCGCCGCACGCTCGAGTTCAAGAAGGACAGCGGCATGAGCTGGCTCGAGCTCGCCAAGGACGGCCGCGCGATGAAGAAGACCCAGGGCCGCACCCTCGGTCAGATGGCGCTGGCCGCCAACACCCCGGTCATGCTCAAGGCCGGACTGGTGGACGGCGACACCGGTGCCGGCGTGCTCGCATCGGGCCAGGTCGTCGGTGTCATCGACGACCTGCCCACCTGTGAGGAGCTCATCGACCGGATGGTCACGCAGGCGGTCGCGGACCTGCGTCGCGGTGCCGGGTACGTCGTCTGAGATGACAGGCCTATCGTGGAGAGCATGAACCAGCAGCCGTCTCCCCCGCGCGCTCGGCACCTGATGGATCCCAACGCCCCTCGCAAGGTGGCGTCGGCCGAGGACCAGGCCCGCCTCGTGCGGGTGCAGCGATGGGTGATGTCGGTCCTCGTCGGGACCACGATCTTCCACCTCTCCATCGGCCTGGTCATCGCGGCCGTGGTGATCGACGACAGCGAGCGGGTCGCGCAGGTCGGGCTCTGCCTCCTCGCCGGAGCCTTCGGGATCGCTGCGGTGGTGGCGGCGTTCGCCATCCACCGCCGGTCCCCGGTCTCCCCGTGGCTGGCCATCGGGGTCATCCCCACGGTCGTCGGCCTGCTGATCGTGCTTCGCTGAGCCGGACGAGGACGAGGCCCGGGAGGGTAACCCCTCCCGGGCCTCGTCACGTCGGTCCTGGCCTCAGCCCAGCGTCAGTGCCGTGTCATCGATGACGAAGCTCGTCTGCAGCGAGGAGTCCTCCACCCCGGTGAAGGAGATCGTCACCGTCTGACCGGCGAAGGACGACACGTTGAACGTCTTCAACGAGTAGCCCGTGGCCTTGTTCAGGTTGGAGTACGTCGCCAGCGTCGTCGACCCGGCCTTGACCGTCAGCTTGTCGTAGGCCGAGCTGGTGGTCGTCTCGGCCGAGTCGATGTGCAGGTAGAAGCTCAGCGTCGCTGTGCTCCCGGCCGGGATCGTCACCGCCTGGGACAGGGTGTCGGTACGGGTGGAGCCGTAGCCGTTGAGCCACGCCTTCCACGAGCCGGTCCGAGCAGGCTGCGAGGTGCTGGAGTCGATCACGCCGCTGGTGGCGCTCCACGGTGCGGCAGCGCCGGTCTCGAACCCGGGGTTGCCGAACAGCTGTCCGCCGCCCCCGCCTCCGCCGCCGGTGGTGCAGGTCGGGTCGGCAGCCTGGGCCGGCACGCTGACCGCGTCCCATGCCGCCTTGACCGTGTTGAACTCCGTGCAGCTGCTCGGGTAGAGGTTCTTGGCCGCGGTGAGCGTCCAGGTGCGGTACTTCAGGTACGACGAGCTCGAGGTCTTGAGCAGCATCGCGTTGTACATGATCTTCATGGCCTTCTGCACGCCCAGACCGGTGATCGAGCTGCCGTTGCAGGTCGGGCTCGACGGCTGGCCGCTCGTCGGGTTGGTGCCCTCGGCGAGGAGGTAGAACCAGTGGTTGCCGGGCCCGGCGGCCGAGTGGACCTCCGAGGTCGGCGTCGAGGAGGAGTAGCAGTTGGCGTCCCCGGCCAGAGACGGGTTGTACATGTAGCGGATCGGACCGTTGCCGACGAGGTCGACCATCTCCCCCACGGTGTAGTCGGGGCGGTCGACGGCGTTGTTGGCGTAGAACTCGGTGGCCGCACCGAACGTGTCGGCGACGAACTCCTGCGTGCCCGCTCCGGAGATGCCGCCGGGCGTCTTGTCGTCGACCCCGTGGCCGAACTCGTGGGCGACCACGTCGATCGAGCTGATCCAACGGTTGCCGCTCTGGCTGCGACCGATCTGGACCTGGGTGCCGTCGTAGTAGGCGTTGACGTCGTTGAGGCCGACGCGCACCGGCACCCAGCCGCCGCTGCCGTTCATGCCGCTGCGACCCAGCCAGGTCGACATCATCTGGCGCTGCTGCTCGGCGGCGTAGAAGGCATCGACACAGCCGGTCTCGCGGGTGCTCGGGTTGCCGTCGCCCCACAGGTCGTCGGAGCCGGTGAAGGTGACGTTGCCGGTGGAGTTCTGGCACTTGAGGGTCGAGGCGTTGGAGTTGGTCATCGAGTACGTCGAGCCCGAGAGCGTGGTCGGGAGCGACACGGTGCCGGCGTAGGCCGAGCTGCCCGAGCCCTCGATGACGTGCTCGCGCGTCTCCAGCACCCGACCGGTGCGGGCATCGACGTAGACCGAGAGCCGCGACGGCTTGGCCTCGGCGTCACGGGTGACCCCGGAGACGAGGGTCTCGTAGGCCAGGCGGGACGTCTTGCGGTGCACGACGACGAGCCGGGTCCGCTCCAGGCTCGCGTCAGCCACCTGGCGGCGTGCGACGGCGCGCGCCTCGGACCGCGTGGTGCGCGGGGTGATCGAGGCCAGCGACACCTTCGAGGTCTGGGCCACCGAGGTGGAGATGATCCGACCGCCTGCGTTGGTGGCGACCACGAAGTCGCCGCCGATCACGGGCAGTCCACGGTAGGTGCGCTCGTAGGGCACGTACTGCACCCCGGCCGAGGACAGCGCCGCCTGGGCGACGAAGCCGTCGCGCCGACCGGCGCGCAGCTCTGCGGGACGGGCCGCGACGAAGGCCTTGGCCGACTCACGAGCCCGTGCCTTGGCTGTCTCGGGACGCTGCTTGTCGGGCTTGGCTCCCGGCTTGCCGGCCAGGGCGGCGGTGGCCGCCGACTGGGGGGCTGCCGATGCTGCGGTGACACCGATCGGTGCCGAGACGGCCACCACGGCCGAGACGAGGGCCGCAGTGAGGCCCCCGGTGACGATTCGCTTCACGATTCTCCTCTGTTAGGAATTGCTGTGGCCCGAGCCACGGCACAGCGGAGATCGTCCGTCGGCAGCAGGGGGCTGCCGTGACTCTCGCGTCAGCGCGAGAGGTGGGTCAACGGTTCAGGGTTGCAGGCTCGTGCACTGCACGAACCTGCACAACTGATCGCCTCGAGGAAGACCGACGAGCAGGGGTCAGAGCCGCTCGATGATCGTGACGTTGGCCTGGCCGCCGCCCTCGCACATCGTCTGCAGGCCGTAGCGGCCGCCGGTGCGCTCGAGCTCGTTGAGCAGCGTGGTCATCAACCGGGTGCCGGTCGCGCCGATGGGGTGCCCCAGGGCGATGCCGCCGCCGTTGACGTTGACCTTCTCGTGCGGGGCGCCGGTCTCCTTCATCCACGCCATCACGACCGAGGCGAAGGCTTCGTTGCACTCGAACAGGTCGATGTCGTCGATGCTCAGCCCGGTCTTCTCCAGGGCGTGGTGGGTGGCGCGGATCGGCCCGGTCAGCATCCAGACCGGGTCGTCCCCGCGCACCGAGAGGTGGTGGATGCGCGCCCGCGGGGTCAGGGAGTGCTCGGCGAGCGCCGCCTCGGAGGCGATGAGCATCGCCGAGGAGGCGTCACAGATCTGCGAGGCGACCGCCGCGGTGATCCGCCCGCCGGGGGCGAGCGGCTGCAGGCCGGCCATCTTCTCCAGCGAGGTCTCGCGGGGGCACTGGTCGACGGCGAAGGTCGAGCCGTCGGCCAGCTCGACCGGCGCGATCTCGGACTCGAAGCGCCCCTCGGCGATCGCCGTGCGCGCGCGCTCGTGCGAGGCGAGCGCGAAGGCCTCCATCTCCTCGCGCGAGAGGTCCCACTTCTCCGCGATCATCTCGGCGGAGTTGAACTGCGAGACGTCGACGCCGCCGTAGCGGGCCTGCCAGCCCGGGGACTCCGCGAACGGCGTGGTGAAGCCGTACTGCTGGCCCACGAGCATCGCCGCCGAGATCGGGATCGCGCTCATGTTCTGCAGTCCCCCGGCCACGACCAGGTCCTGGGTGCCGGACATGACGCCCTGCGCTGCGAAGTGCACGGCCTGCTGCGAGGAGCCGCACTGGCGGTCGATCGTCACGCCGGGCACGTGGTCGGGCAGGCCCGCGACCAACCAGGCCGAGCGCGCGACGTCACCGGCCTGCGAGCCGATCGTGTCGCAGCACCCCATGATGACGTCGTCCACGGCGCCCGGGTCGACGCCGGTACGACGCATCAGCGCCGCCAGCGAGTGCGCGCCGAGGTCGGCGGAGTGCAGGTCGGCCAGCGCCCCGCCCCGCTTGCCGACGGGAGTGCGGACTGCGTCGACGATGTAGGCCTCGGCCATGGTGGTTCCCTTCGCTGGTGGCCGCGACGGACGCGACCGGTGATGGTCTTCGAGAGTCGTGCGCTGCTCAGGTGGCGATGCCGTCGAGCAGGATGCTGAGGTACTGCTGAGCGATGTCGGTGTGGCTGTGCTTGCCGCCCGGGCGGTACCAGGCCACCGCGACCCACACCGTGTCGCGCAGGAAGCGGTAGGTGAGCTCGATGTCGAGGTCGGCTCGCAGGGCGCCGGTGCGCACTCCTTCGTCGAGCAGCGTGATCCAGACCTCGCGGCTCTGCCGGTTGCGCTCGGCGAGGTAGCCGAACCGTTCGAAGCCGCCGAGGTAGGCGGCGTCGTTCTGGAAGATCGCCACCTCGTCGCGGTGCTCGTGGATCGCCTCGAACGAGACCGCGACGGCTTCCTCGAGCTTGGCCCGAGCGTCACGGTCGCTGCGCAGGATCGCGTCGTAGCGTCCGAAGAGCCCCTCCTGGAAGGTCGAGAGGATCTGGTCGACCATCGACTCCTTGGAGTCGAAGTGGTGGTAGAGGCTGCCCGACAAGATCCCGGCCGCGTCGGCGATGTCGCGCACCGTGGTGTTCTTGAAGCCCTTCTCGGCGAAGAGCCGAGCAGCGATCGCGAGGAGCTCCTCGCGGCGGGAGTGGACCGGTGCCGTCGTCATCGTGTGCTCACGTCACGCCTGCTGGCTGCTGACGGCGACGACCTCGCCGGTCATGTAGGAGGCGTAGTCGCTGGCGAGGAAGACCATCACGTTGGCGATCTCCCACGGCTCGGCAGCGCGGCCGAAGGCCTCACGCTGCTTGAGCTCGGCGAGCAGCTCGTCCGAGGTCACCTTGGCGAGGAAGGGGTGCATGGCCAGGCTCGGACTGACCGCGTTGACGCGGATGCCGTGCGGCGCGAGGTCGATCGCCGAGCAGCGGGTCAGCGCCATGACGCCGGCCTTGGCCGCCGCGTAGTGCGCCTGACCCTCCTGGGCGCGCCACCCGATGACCGAGGCGTTGTTGACGATGACGCCCTTGCGACCGGACGCGACGAAGCGCTGACCGGCGGCACGCACGCAGCGGAAGGTGCCGGTCAGGGTGATGTCGAGGACCTTGAGCCACTGCTCGTCGGTCATCTCCAGCACGCTCGCGGTGCCGCCGAGCCCGGCGTTGTTGATCATGATGTCGACCCCACCGACCTCGTCGGCGAGGTCGAGCAGGGAGGCGACCTGGGCCTCGTCGGTGACGTCGCAGACCTGCTGGCGCACCCGGTCGGCGCCGAACTCGGCGGCCAGCGCCTCCTCGGCCTCGGCCAGGCGCCGGGCGTGGGTGTCGGAGAAGACCACTGCCTTGGCGCCCTCCTCGAGCGCGCGGCGGACGACTGCGGCACCGATGCCGGCCCCGGCAGCCGCGGTGACCACGACGACCTTCCCGGCGAGCAGGTCGTGCCCGGGCACGTAGTCGGGAGCGGGCTGCTCGGGTCGTGCGGTGGTGGGGGTGGTCATCAGGCTCCCTTGGGTTCGCGCGGAAGGCCGAGCACCCGCTCGGCCAGGATGTTCTTCTGGATCTCGTCGCTGCCGCCGTAGATGGTGTCGGCGCGGGAGAACAGGAAAAGTCGCTGCCACTCGTCGAGCTCGTAGGCCGGTCCGCGCGTGAGCAGACCGGCCGGCCCGGAGACCGCCATGGCGACCTCGCCCAGCCGGCGGTGCCAGTTGGCCCAGACCAGCTTGAAGATCGACCCGGCTCCCCCGCCGGCCGACGAGTCCGACCCGGTCTCGACCTGGGAGAGACCGCGCAGGGCGTTGCCGCGGATCACCTCGAGCTCGACCTTGAGCGCGGCCAGGCGGTCGCGGAGCACCGGGTCGTCGATCGCGCCGTTGTCCTTGGCGAGCGCGACGACGCCGTCGAGCTCGCGGGCGTAGTCGACGATCTGTGCCAACGTCGACACGCCGCGCTCGAGGCCCAGCAGGCCCATCGCCACGCCCCAACCCGCGCCGGGCGCACCGACGACGAGGTCGGCCGACGTACGGGCGCCGCTGAAGAAGACCTCGTTGAACTCCGACCCGCCGGTCAGCTGCTCGATCGGACGCACCTCGACGCCGTCCTGGTCCAGGGGCACCAGCAGGAACGACAGGCCTCGGTGGCGCTGGGAGCCCGGCTCGGTGCGGGCGATCACGAAGACCCACTGGGAGAAGTGGGCGTTGGAGGTCCAGACCTTCTGTCCGTCGACGACCCACTCGTCACCGTCGGGTCCGGCCTCGAGCCGTGCCTTGGTCTGGACGCCGGCGAGGTCGGAGCCGGCACCGGGCTCGGAGTAGCCCTGCGCCCACAGCTCCTCGACCGCGAGGATCGGCGGCAGGAAACGGGCCTGCTGCTCGGGGGTGCCGAAGGCGATCAGGGTCGGACCGAGCAGCTCCTCGCCGAGGTGGTTGACCCGGGCGGGAGCGCCGGAGCGGGCGTACTCCTCGTGGAAGATGACCTGCTGCCACAGGCTGAGCCCGCGGCCGCCGTGCTCGACCGGCCAGCCCACGCAGGTCCAGCCGTGGGCTGCCAGGTGCCGGTTCCACGCGAGGCGTTCCTCGATGGCCTCGTGGTCGCGCCCGGGGCCGCCGAGCCCGCGCAGGGCACCCCACTCTCCCGAGAGGTGCTCCTCGAGCCAGGAGCGGATCTCGGCTCGGAAGGCGAGGTCGGCATCGGAGTATCGGAGGTCCACGGGTGCTACCCTACCAAGCACTTGCTTGGTTAGTCGCAGGAGTTCGGAAGGAGCACCCGTGTCGACCCTCCCCCGGCTGCTGCGTGATGCGGCCGCTCACTTCGCCCAGCACCCGGCCTATGTCGAGGGCGAGGAGTCCCTCAGCTACGCCGCCCTGCTCGAGCGGGTCGAGGCCCGCGCCGCGACCTACGTGTCCCTCGGGCTGAACTCTGGTCAGTGCGTCGGCCTCTGGGCGCCCAACAGCATCGAGTGGGCCGTCGCGGCGCTGGCGGTCACCTACGCCGGCGGCGTGGTCGTGCCCCTCAACAGTCGCTACACCGCCCACGAGGTCGCCGAGGTCCTCGACCGCACGCAGGCGCCGCTGGTCGTGGTCGCCGACGGGTTCCTCGGTCGCCACCAGATCGACGACCTCACCGACGTCGGCACGACGGCGCGCGTGCTCGACCTCGCGCGCCTCGACGAGATCGCGACCACCGAGGACCACCTGGCCACGGCTCGCTCGCGCGCCGACGCCGTGCGCGAGGACGACGTGGCCGACATCCTCTTCACCTCCGGCACGACCGGACGCTCCAAGGGCGCGATGTCGGCCCACCGCCAGACGATCGGGGTCGCCCGCGCCTGGGCCGAGCTCGGGGGCGTCCGAGCCGAGGACCGCTACCTCGTGGTCAACCCGTTCTTCCACTCCTTCGGCTACAAGATCGGGATCGTCGTGGGCCTGGTCACGGGTGCCACGCTCTACCCGGTCGCGACCTTCGACGTCGAGGCGACGTTGCGGCTCATCGAGCACGAGCGCATCACCGTGCTGCCGGGTGCCCCGACGATCTACCAGTCGCTGCTGGCCGCGCCGGCCCGCGACGGGGCCGACCTGAGCTCGTTGCGCCTGGCCGTGACCGGGGCGGCCGTCGTACCGGTCGTGCTCATCGAGCGCATGCGCGACGAGCTGGCCATCGACCAGGTCGTGACCGCCTTCGGCATGACCGAGGCAGTGGTGGTCACGATGTGCCGCGAGGACGACTCCGCCGAGACCGTCGCCACGACGTGTGGGCGCGCCGTCCCCGGCATGGAGCTCCGCATCGACGGCCCCGAGGGCCAGGCCGGTGAGCTGCTCGTGCGCGGCGACCACGTCATGCTCGGCTACCTCGACGACGCCGCGGCCACCGCAGAGGCCATCGACGCCGACGGCTGGCTGCACACCGGGGACGTGGGCGTCCTCGACGAGCGCGGCAACCTCACGATCACCGACCGGCTCAAGGACATGTACATCTCCGGCGGGTTCAACGTCTATCCCGCCGAGGTCGAGCAGGCGCTGATGCGCATGGACGGCATCGACGACGTCGCCGTGGTCGGCGTGCCCGACGAACGTCTGGGCGAGGTCGGCAAGGCCTACGTCGTGGGCGACGTGGCGGCCGACGACGTCGTCGCCTTCGCCCGGCAACGGCTCGCCAACTTCAAGGTGCCCCGGCACGTCGAGACCATCGACACCCTGCCCCGCAACCTGTCCGGCAAGGTGCTCAAGAACGATCTCAGGAGCAAGTGAATGGACCTGACCCTCTCCGAGTCCGAGCTGGCCTTCCAGGCCGAGGCCCGGGCCTGGCTCGCCGCCCACGTGCCGGCCGAGCCGCTTCCCTCGATGGACACCGCCGAGGGCTGGCGGCTGCACCAGGAGTGGGAGGCCACCCTGTCGGCCGCCCGCTGGTCGGTGGTCTCGTGGCCCGAGCAGTTCCACGGACGCGAGGCCTCGCTGATCGAGTGGGTGATCTTCGAGGAGGAGTACTACCGCGCCGGCGCGCCGGGGCGGGTCTCGCAGAACGGCATCTTCCTGCTGGCCCCCATCCTCTTCGACCACGGCACCCCTGAGCAGCAGGAGCGGTTCCTGCCCTCGATGGCGCGTGGCGAGAAGGTGTGGGCGCAGTGCTGGTCCGAGCCCGAGGCCGGCTCCGACCTCGCCTCGCTGCGCTCCACCGCACGACGCGACGACGAGCGCGGCGGCTGGGTGCTCAACGGGCAGAAGACGTGGTCCTCGCGCGCCTCCTTCGCCCACTGGGGCTTCGGGCTGTTCCGCTCCGACCCCGAGGCCCAGCGCCACGCCGGCCTGACCTACTTCCTCTTCCCCCTCGACGCCGACGGCATCACCGTGCGTCCGATCGCCCAGCTCGACGGCGAGGCCGGCTTCGCGGAGATCTTCTTCGACGAGGTGTTCGTGCCCGACGCCGACGTGCTCGGCGCTCCCGGCGACGGCTGGCGGGTCGCGATGAGCACCGCCGGCAACGAGCGCGGGCTCTCCCTGCGCTCCCCCGGTCGCTTCTGCGCCGCGGCCGACCGCCTGGTCGAGCTGTGGCGCGAGCGCGGCGAGAGCGCCCCCGATGCCGCCCGCGGCGTCGTGGACGCCTGGCTGGGCGCTCAGGCCTACCGCCTCTTCACCTGGGGCACCGTCACCCGCCTCGCCGGCGGTGGCGAGATGGGTGCGGCCGGCTCGGTCAACAAGGTCTTCTGGTCCGAGCTCGACATCGCCCTGCACGAGACCGCGCTCGACCTGCTCGGCCCCGAGGCCGAGCTCGACTCCACCTGGCTCGACGGCTACACCTTCAGCCTGTCGGGCCCCATCTACGCCGGCACCAACGAGGTCCAGCGCAACATCGTCGCGGAGCGCCTCCTGGGGCTCCCCAAGGAACCGAGGGGTGCCGCGAAATGAGGTTCGAGCTCACCGAGGACCAGCGTGACTTCGCATCATCGATCGATGCGCTGCTGACCTCCTCCGACACCGTCAGCGTCGCCCGCGCCTGGGCCGAGGGCGACACCGCACCCGGGTTGGTCCTCTGGGCCCGGCTGGCCGACCAAGGCGTCAACGCCCTGCTCGTCAGCGAGGACGACGGCGGCCTCGGCGCCAGCGACGTCGAGCTGTGCCTGGCCATGGAGCTGCTGGGTCGCCACGCGGTGCCCGGCCCCTGGGTCGAGTCGATCGCCTACCTGCCCCACGCCGTCGGGGACGCCGCCCTCCGCGGCGCGCTCGCCGGCGGCGCGGTCGGCACCGTCGCCGTACCGCCGCACGTGCCGCTCGCCCTGGACGCTGCCGCTGCCGAGCACGTCTTCGTCGTTGCAGGCGGCTCGCTGTCCACCGCCACGGCCGGCACGCCCCGCACGTCGGTCGACCGCAGCCGCCGCCTGGTCGAGGTCGCTGCCGACCAGGCTGCCGGCGCCGCCGACCTGGACCGCGCCTTCGACACCGCTGTCCTGGCCACCTCCGCCCAGCTGCTCGGGCTCGGCGAGCGGCTGCTGGCCGACTCCGTGGCCTACGTGAAGCAGCGCAAGCAGTTCGGCCGCGAGATCGGCAGCTACCAGGCGATCAAGCACGCCCTGGCCGACGTGAAGATCGCCCTGGACTTCGCCCGCCCCTTGGTCTTCGGAGCCGCGCTGGGCGAGGTGCCGGCGTCCGCAGCGAAGATCGCCACCGCCGACGCGGCCTACCTCGCCTCGCGCACCGGGCTCCAGGTGCACGGCGCGATCGGCTACACCGCGGAGTTCGACCTGAGCCTCTGGATCACCAAGACGCGCGCCCTGACCACCGCGTGGGGCACGCCGGCGCACCACCGGGCCCGCCTGCTCGAGGAGCTGAGCGCCTGATGGAGTTCGCACTCTCCGAGGAGCAGACCGAGCTGGCCGCCATGGTCCGCAGCCTGCTGACCAAGCGCGCCGACTCCGGTGCCGTGCGGGCGGCGATGACCTCGCCGCTGGGCTACGACGCCGACCTGTGGCAGACGCTGGTCGAGCAGATCGGGGCCGCGGCCCTGGCCATCCCCGAGGAGCACGACGGCGCCGGCTTCTCGCTCTTCGAGTCCCTCGTGGTGCTCGAGGAGGTCGGCCGTTCGCTCGCGCCGCTCCCGCTGCTGTCGTCGCTCGTCGTGGCCGAGGTGCTGCTGGCCGGAGCCGACGACGACGCCAAGGCCCGACTGCTCCCCCGCCTCGCTGCCGGTGAGGTGGCCGCGCTGATCGACGCGGACGCGCCGATCCTCGACGGGATGGCTGCCACGGTCCTCGTGGCGCTGACCGACGACGGCCTCCTCGAGGTCGACCCCGACTCGGTCCAGCGCGAGCCGGTCGAGTCCATGGACCAGACCCTGCGCTTTGCCCGCATCGACCTCGCCGGTGCCCGCACCACGCGGATCGGCGAGACCGCACCGGCCCGTGCCCGCGCCCAGCTCGTGGGCAGCGTGGCGGCGGCCGCGCTGCAGAGCGGGCTGGCCGGGCGGGCGTTGGACATGACGGTCGACTACAGCAAGACGCGGGTGCAGTTCGGTCGCCAGATCGGTTCGTTCCAGGCGCTCAAGCACCGCATGGCCGACATGCTCGTGCTGCGTGAGATGGCACGCTCGGCGTCCTGGCAGGCGTCGTACGCCGTCGCCTCCGGGGCCGACAACGCCGAGCTGCTCGCCCACGTCGCGAAGTCGTACTGCTCCGACGCGATGGACCACCTCGCCGGCGAGACGATCCAGCTCCACGGCGGGATCGCGATCACCTGGGAGCACGACGCCCACCTGGTGTTCAAGCGCGCGCACGCTCTCGGCCAGCTCTTCGGCCAGGCTCACCAGCACCGCGCCCTCATCGAGCTCTGATCAGCGCACGGGGCAGGCCCTCGCACGCGTCGCGATCAGGCCGAGCGTCCAGCAGGACACGCAGCCCCGCCAGCTGACGACGGCCAGCGGCACGAGCAGCAACCACCATGCCGAGACGTGCGCCAGGCCGAGGCCGAGCACCACCAGGACCAGTCCCACGATGCCCCGGACCAGGTGCACCGCGACGGACCTGCTGGCGAACATCTCGCCGACCGGGTCGACATCGGGAAGTGGCGTGGTTGAGCCCGAAACCTCTGAATTCGTGGTCATTGTCACCTCACCAGCCTACGGTGTGACGCACGCGACACCATTGGTGACCGATCGGGCGTCCAGACGGGGGCACAGCGGCCTTGGACCTCCTAGGGTGGGGACATGACTGCAATGACTGACGCCCCCGTCCAGGACGACCACGCGGACAACGCCGCTGCAGCCGACGACGACTTCCCCCAGGGCATGCTCGCCAGCCCCACCCGCATCCAGCTCTGAGGCCTACTGCAGCACCCGCTGCAAGAACTCGACCTGCCGGCTGACCGAGTCCTCGAACTCGTCGCCGGCGTAGATCGCGAAGTGTCCACAGTCGTAGGACACCACCTCGGCCGCAGCGCCGATCCGGCGCGCCACCTCGTGCACCGCCGTCGACGGTGCGATCTCGTCGTACTCGGCGATGACGAGCAGGGTCGGGCAGGTCACCTTGCCGGCGTGCCGTACCGGCCGGTTGAAGGCGATCCGCGCGATGCCGCGGGCACACATCTCGTTGCGGAACGTCGGTCCGGTGAGCTCGGAGAACCGCTCCGCGCCCGGACCGGAGATCATCGCGCCCGAGCCGGTCTCGCCGAGGAAGGCGATCATCCGTGGCTCACGCCGGGTCGCCGCCCGAGCCAGGTCGGACACGACAGCGAGGAGGATCCCAGCGCTCTTGCTCCTCGCCGGTGCGCTCGGCGTCACCGCCTGCGGGTCGCGCACCTTGCCACGACCGGTGAGCGCCGCGAGCCCGTCGACCGCGGCGCCCTGACTGATCACGGCAGCGAGCGAGGCGTCCTCGCCCGCCACCACGATCACGTGGCCGCCCGAGTACGACGATCCCCAGACGACCATGCGCTCGGGGTCGACGTCAGGTCGCGCGCGAGCCGCGGCGACCGCGGCGTGGTAGTCCTCGCGGTGGCGCACGTGGTGGACGTCCTGGCGCGGCGTGCCGCCTGACCCGCCGAAGCCGCGATAGTCGAAGACCAGCACGTGGCACCCGGCGGCCGCGAACCGCTCGGCGAACGGCAACAACCCGGAGTCACGGGTGGTGCCGAAGCCGTGGGCCATCACGACGCACGGTCGGCCGGACGGGCGCGCGAGCTCGTCGCTGTCGGCCGGCAGCCAGTCGGCCTCGCAGGTGACGCCGTGACTGTCGAAGGTGATGGTCTGCATGCCAGTCCTTCGTGTCAGCGACGCGATCGGATGGTCCGCTCAGGCGGTGGTGTGGTACCGGCCCTGGTAGAACAACAGCGGATCGGGCGCGCTCTCCCCCTCGTCCAGTCCGGGAGCAACCAGGTCGAGCACCTTGCCGATGACGACGTAGTGGTCGCCGGCCTCGTGGACGGCGTGGATCGAGCAGTCGACGTGGCCCAGCGTGCCGTCGAAGATCGGTGAGCCGGTGACCGGGCTCGGCTCCCAGCCGACGTCGGCGAACTTGTCGGCACCACGGCTGGCCATCGTGTTGGACAGGTCCTTCTGACCATCGGCCAGGAAGTTGACGCAGAACTTGCCGGCGCGCTGCATCAGCGGCCAGGCGCGCGACGTGCGGGCCGGGACGAAGAGCACCAGCGGCGGGTCGAGGGAGACGCTCGAGAACGACTGGCAGGTCATCCCGACGGGCTGTCCGTTGCTCATCGTGGTCACGACGGTGACACCGGAGGCGAACCGGCTCAGCACGTCGCGGAAGCGACGCGCCGCGGCCAGGGCCTCGGGGTCGTCGGCGTGGACGCTGCTGCCCTCACCGGGGCGCCACTCGACGTCGAAGTCGAGATCGCCCAGCCACGAGTTGATCAGACCGGCACTGGGCCAGGTCGTCTGGGCGTCGGGGCTCATCCCCTCGGGGATCTCGGGATCGGACACGCCTCTGAGGTTAGTCACTCAGTGATTCCCCCCGAAGTCGTGGCCCCAGTAGGACACCGCCGTCGACTCGCGTGCCACCCACCGGTCGTCCTCGACGGTGAGACCGTCGGTACCGAACTCGATGTCGAAACCGCCCGGCGAACGGACGTAGAAGGAGACCATCTCGTCGTTCATGTGCCGTCCGAGGGTCGCCGACAGCGGAGCCTGGTGCTTGCGCACGCGCTCGAGGGCGCGGCCCACGTCGTCGAGCTCGTCGACCTCGAGCATGATGTGCACGCACTTGCTGGCGTTGGGCATCGGCAAGAACGCGAGCGAGTGGTGTCGGGGGTTGACGCCCAGGAAGCGCAGCCACACCTTGGAGCCGGGCTCCTTGCCGACGAACTCGCCCGGCATGCTCATCGAGTCACGCAGGCGGAAGCCGAGGACCTCGGTGTAGAAGCGCAGGGCCTCGACGTCGTCGAGCACCGGCAGCACGATGTGGCCCATGCCCTGGTCGCCGGTCACGAACGACGCGGCGTACGGCGTGACGATCGGGCGCGACTCGTAGGTGATGCCGTGGAAGAGCTCGAAGACGTTGTCCCACGGGTCGCTGAACCGGATCAGCTCCTGCACCCGGCGCTCGGCCAGCTCCTCGGCGGTGCCCTCGACGAAGTCGACGCCCACCTGCTGCAGGTGCTCACGCGCGGCCTGCAACGCCCGGTGGTCAGCGAGCTCCCAGCCGGTGGCCGAGAGCTGGTCGACGTCGGAGGGGACGATGACCAGACGAGCCGACACCGCGTCGATGCGCCAGTACTGGTGGTCGGGGTTGGGACCGCGCCCCTCGGCCAGGCCGAGGACCTTGCCGGCGAACGTCGACCACTGGGCGAGGTCGGTGCTCTCGACGCGGACGTAGCCCATGGACTTGATGTCGATCAACGTGCTTACCGCTCTCGGTGTCGGGTCAGGAAGGCTGTGGTGATCTCGGCGAACTCCGCGGCCGCCTCGATCTGCGCCCAGTGGCCGCAGTTGGGGAAGACGTGCAGCTGTGCCTTCGGGATGAGCTTGAGACCGACGAGGGCGCCGTCGAGCGGGTTGACCCGGTCCTCGCGCCCCCAGGTGAGCAGCGTGTGCTTGCGCAGCCGGTGGGCCTCGCGCCACAGCATCCCGTCCTCGGCGGTCTCGGGGTTCCAGAACGACATGCCCATCGAGCGCATGGCCTCCTGGGCGCCCGGCGCAGTCGCGTCGGCGAAGCGCTCCTCGACCAGCTCGTCGGTGACCAGGTCCTGGTTGACGACCATGGTGGAGATGAAGGCACGCAACGTCTCGCGAGACGGGTTGGCGCCGAAGTCCATCAACCGCTGGACCCCCTCGGTGGGGTCGGCGTGGAACAGGTTCAGGCTGAGCCCGCCGGGGCCCATCAGGACCAGCCGCCCGACCCGGTCGGGGTAGGACAGCGCCAGACGCATCGCGGTGCCGCCGCCGAGGCTGTTGCCGAGCAGGTGGACCTTCTCCACGCCGATCTCGTCCAGCAGCGCGACCACGTGCTCGGCCGAGTGCCGGTAGAAGTTGCCCACGACCGGCGGCTTGTCGGAGCCGCCGAAGCCCGGCTGGTCGATGAGCAGCGTGCGGAAGCTCGAGGCGAAGTGGGGCAGCGCGGGGCCGAAGTTGGACCAGGCGCTGGCGCCGGGCCCGCCGCCGTGCAGCATCACCAGCGGCAGTCCCCCACCGACCTCGGCCGACGACGTGCCGGCCTCGTAGTAGTTCATGGTGATGTCGCCGGCCTTGGCCGAACGACGTGTGGCTTCCTTGGAGAAGTCCATCAGGATCAGTACATCCCCGGGTCGATCTTGTGGCCGAACTCGTGCGCTCCGAACATCTGCAGGGCGCGCTCGGGGTCGTTGGCGGCGTGGACGCGACCGGCGTGGGCATCACGCCAGGCGCGCTGGAGGTAGGTGCCGTTGGCCAGCGCCCGGCCGCCGGAGGCCTCGAAGAGGTCGTCGATGGCGTCGATGGCGCGCTGGCTGCCCAGCACCTGGTCGCGGCGCACCTTCAGGCGCGAGCGCAGCGGGATCGGCTCGCCCTTGGCGACGTAGGACTGCTCCTCGCGGATGTTGTTGACCAGCAGCGCCCAGGCCGCGTCGATCTCCGAGGACGCCTTGGCGATGCGGACCGCGGCGAAGGGGTCCAACGACGCCTTCTCGCCGAGGTAGGCCGCGCGCGAACGCTTCTGCTGCATCTCGACGTGCTCGGCGTAGGCACCCATGGCGAGACCGATGATCGGGGTGGTGATCGTGCCGGTGAAGATCGAGTGGAACGGCAGCTTGTAGAGGTCGGAGGTGTTCTGCTCCTGGCCCGGGCCGCGGCACTGACCGGTCTCGCCCATGCTCAGCGTGAAGGCCTCGGGCACGAACACGTCGTTGACGACGATGTCGTTGGAACCGGTGCCGGCCAGTCCGACCATGTGCCACACATCGACGATCTCGTAGTTCTCGCGCGGCACCATGAACGTCTTGAAGTCGACGACCTGACCGTCGGCGTTGAAGACGAGACCGCCCAGGAGCACCCACGAGCAGTGGTCGCAGCCGGAGGAGAAGCTCCACTTGCCCGAGAGCTGGTAGCCACCTTCGGCGACGGTGGCCTTGCCCGTGGGGGCGTAGGAGGAGCTCAGTCGCGTGTTGGTGTCCTCACCCCAGACCGCCTGCTGTGCCTCGTCGGAGAAGAGTGCGACCTGCCAAGGGTGGACCCCGACGACGCTGGAGACCCAGCCGGTCGAACCGCACGCGCCGGCGATGTCGCGCACCGCGGTGTAGAACTCGATCGGGTCGGCCTCGAGGCCGTCGAAGCGCTTGGGCTGGAGCAGCTTGAAGAAACCGGTCTCCTCGAGCTCCTTGATGGAGGCCTCAGGGACCACGCGCAGCCGCTCGGTCTCGTCGGCACGCTCACGCAGCGTCGGAAGGATGTCGCGGACGCCGTCGAGGACAGCGGTAGCCGAAGTGGCCATGGGAGAGCTCCTGTCTGAGTGCTTCTACGACCAAGACTAGAACACGTTCTAGTCTTGGTCCAGTGGGGACATGCAACTCGCCACCGGTTTTCCAGGCCACACCCCGAGGGAGAGGTCGAGGTGGAGGGCTCGGTCGGCGGCGAGCCGATCAGCTGTTGGCGGCGGCCTTCTCGGCCTCGGCCTTGAGCATCAGCGCGATGTCGATGAGCTGGTCCTCCTGCCCACCGATCAGCTTGCGGCGTCCGGCCTCGAGCAGGATCTGGGCCCCGGAGACGCCGTAGCGCTCGGCGGCGTTGCCGGCGTGCTTGAGGAAGGAGGAGTAGACCCCGGCGTAGCCCATCATCAGCGTCATCCGGTCGAGCTGGCACTCCTCGGGCATGGCCGGCTTGATGACGTCCTCGGACGCATCGACGATGGTGAGGAAGTCGACGCCGGTGTTCCAGCCGAGCTTGTCGCAGACGCCGACGAAGGCCTCGAGCGGCGTGTTGCCGGCCCCGGCTCCGAAACGCCGCACCGAGCCGTCGATCTGCGTGGCACCCGCGCGCGCGGCGATGACGGTGTTGGAGACGCCCAGACCGAGGTTCTCGTGGCCGTGGAAGCCGACGTCGGCGACGTCGCCGATCTCGGCGACGACCGCGGAGACCCGGTCGGCGGTCTGCTCCATGACCAACGCACCGGCGGAGTCGACGACGTAGACGCACTGGCAACCGGCATCGACCATGATGCGCGCCTGCTTGGCCAGCACCTCGGGAGGCTGGGTGTGGCTCATCATCAAGAAGCCGACCGTCTCCAGGCCGAGCTCCCGCGCCAGGCCGAAGTGCTGGATCGACACGTCGGCCTCGGTGCAGTGGGTCGCGACCCGGCAGATCTGGCCACCGTTGTCCTGGGCGGCGCGGATGTCGTCCTTGGTGCCGAGGCCCGGGAGCATCAGGAACGCGATCTTGGCGCGCTTGGCGGTCTCGGCCGCGATCTTGATGAGCTCCTGCTCGGGCGTGCGCGAGAAGCCGTAGTTGAACGACGACCCGCCGAGGCCGTCGCCGTGGGTCACCTCGATGACCGGGACACCGGAGTTGTCGAGCGCCTCGACGATGTCGTGCACCTCGGTCGCGGTGAACTGGTGGCGCTTGTGGTGCGAGCCGTCACGCAGGCACGTGTCGGTCAGGCGCAGGTCGAGGTCGCCCCACGGCTCGGTGCCGTGGGTGCCGGACCAGGTGCGGGTCAGGGTGTTGAGGTCGGTCATCAGGAGGCTCCCAGCTTGGCGCGTGCGATGTGCTCGCCCACCTGCGTGGCGGCGGCGGTCATGATGTCGAGGTTGCCGGCGTACGGCGGCAGGAAGTCGCCGGCGCCCTCGACCTCGACGAAGATCGAGACCTTCGTCTGGCCCTGCGTGGCTTCGGACGGCTCGTCGATCTGCGGTTCCTGGAGCAGCCGGTAGCCCGGCACGTACTCCTGGACGGCCTTCTCCATCGCGAACACGCTCGCGATGATCGCGTCGCGGTCGGCGTCGGGGGCCACGGCGCAGTAGATCGTGTCGCGCATGATCATCGGGGGCTCGGCCGGGTTGAGGATGATGATCGCCTTGCCCCGCTCGGCACCACCGATGGACATGACGCCCGCCGAGGTGGTGCGGGTGAACTCGTCGATGTTGGCGCGCGTGCCGGGTCCGGCCGACATCGACGACACCGACGCCACGATCTCGGCGTAGGAGACCGCTGCCGCGCGGGAGACCGCCGCCACCATGGGGATCGTGGCCTGACCACCGCAGGTGATCATGTTGACGTTCATCTTGGCCACGTGCTCCTGGCCGTTGACCGGCGGGATCACCGCGGGGCCGACGGCAGCAGGCGTGAGGTCGACCGCGACGATCCCGGCCTCCTCGTAGCGCGGCGCGTACTCGCGGTGGACGTAGGCCGAGGTGGCCTCGAAGATCAGGTCGGGCAGCTCGTCCTGCTTCAGGAGCCAGTCGACGCCCTCATGGGTGGAGACGAGCCCCTTGGCCGCCGCGAGCTTGAGGCCCTCGGAGGACGGGTCGACGCCGATCATCCACTGGGGCTCGATCACCTCGCTGCGCAGCAGCTTGTACATCAGGTCGGTGCCGATGTTGCCGGGACCGACGATGGCCGCGGTGAGCTTCTTCTTCTGGGCGTTCTGCGCCACGTTCCCTACTCCTCGAACTCAACGACCAGCGGTGCGAAGCCGCTGATCGACGCCTCGACCCGGTCCCCCGGGGCGAACGGCACGAACGGGCCCAGGGCCCCGGACAAAATCAGGTGGCCGGCGCGCAACGGGTCACCGAAGCGTGCAGCCTGCACCGCGAGCCATCGCAGCGCCTCGAGCGGGTCGCCGAGGCAGGCCACGCCGGTGCCGGCTGAGCGCTCCTCGCCGTTGATGCTCAGCGACATCACCACGTCGCGCGGCTCGAGGTCGTCGAGGCGACGACCGTCGCGACCCACGACGAACAACCCGCTCGAGGCGTTGTCGGCGACGGTGTCGGTGAAGGCGATGTCCCAGTCGGCGATGCGGGAGTCGACGATCTCCAGCGCCGGGAGGGCGACGTCGACCGCAGCGCGGACCGCCTCCAGCGTCAGGTCGTCCTCGGCGAGGTCGAGGTCGGTGGCCAGCACGAAGGCCACCTCGGCCTCCACGCGGGGCTGGACCAGGGTGCGCATCGAGATCGGCGCATGGTCGCTCACGTCCATGTCACTGAGGAGGTAGCCGAAGTCCGGCTGGTCGACGCCGAGCTGGTCCTGGACCGCCTTCGACGTGGCGCCGATCTTGCGACCCACGACCCGGGCGCCCGCCGCCAGTCGGCGTTGCACCAGGCCCTGCTGCACGGCGTAGGCGGCAGCGAGGTCGTCGGTGCCGATCAGGTCTCGTACGGCCGGGCACGGCACCCGCGTCTCGAGCGCGGTGGCCAGTCGGTCGACGGCGGCGCGCACGGCATCCTCGGTGGTCACAGGGGCAACTCTAGAACGTGTTCCAGTTCTGCGCCACGCGACGTCCCAGAAGGTAGAACCTGTTACAGTTTTGCGCCATGAGCACTCCTTCGGTCTCCCTCCCCAGCGAGGTTGATGTGATCGTCGTCGGCGCCGGTGGCGCCGGCATGAGCGCTGCCCTGGCAGCCAAGAAGCAAGGCCTCGAGACGATCCTGATCGAGAAGAGCGGCCACTTCGGTGGCTCCACCGCCCGCAGCGGCGGCGGAGTCTGGATCCCCGGCAACTACGCCCTGCGTGACGCCGGGCAGGCCGACCCGATCGAGGAGTCCAAGCGCTACCTCGACTCGATCGTCGGCGACACCGTGCCCAAGGTGCGCCGCGACACCTATCTCGACCGCGGGCCCGAGGTGCTGGACTTCATCAAGGAGCACACGCCGCTGCGCTTCACGTGGGTCCCCGACTACGCCGACTACCACCCCGAGGCGCCCGGAGGCCGGCTCAAGGGCCGCAGCTGCGAGCCGATCCCACTGGATGGGAGCTTTCTCGGCGACGAGCTCAAGCGCCTCCACCCGCAGTACACCAAGGCCCCGGCCAACATGATCGTCACCCAGGCGATGTTCCGGAAGATCAGCCTGGGCCTGCGCACCATCGGCGGACCGATCACCATGGTCAAGGTCCTGATCAACCGCTTCATCGCCGGCCTGCGTCACCGCCGGATGTATGCCATGGGCAACGCCATCGCCATCGGGCTCCGCAAGGGCCTGATCGATGCCGACGTGCCGCTGCACTACGACACCGAGCTGAGCGACCTGCTCGTCGAGGACGGCCGCGTCGTCGGCGTGAAGGTGTCGCAGGGTGGCCTGGAGAAGGTCGTGCGCGCTCGCCGCGGCGTCATCCTCGGCAGCGGCGGGTTCGAGAAGAACCTCGAGCTGCGTGAGAAGTACCAGCCGCAGCCCACGTCGATCGACTGGACCACCGGCTCGCAGTTCAACACCGGCGGCGGACTCCTCGCAGGCATGGCCGCGGGCGCCGGGACCGACCTGCTCGACGACTCCTGGTGGGGCCCCACGATCCCGCTGCCCAGCGGCCCGTGGTTCTGCCTGGCCGAGCGCAACCTGCCCGGCTCGATCATCGTCAACCAGGCCGGCAGCCGCTACATGAACGAGGCGCTGCCCTACGTCGAGGCCGTGCACGAGATGTACGACGGCGAGGCCACCGGCGTCGGCCACGTGCCGAGCTGGATGATCATCGACCAGCGCTACCGCAACCGCTACCTGTTCGCCGGGCTCTTCCCTCGCCAGCCCTTCCCGGGCCGCTGGTACAAGATGGGCACGGTCAAGAAGGCCTCGTCGATCGCGGCCCTCGCCGCCGAGATCGACGTCCCGGCCGAGGCGCTGACCGCCACGGTCGAGCGCTTCAACGGCTTCGCCCGCACCGGCACCGACGACGACTACCACCGCGGGGAGTCTGGCTACGACAAGTACTACTCCGACCCCACGGTCAAGCCGAACCCGTCGCTGAACGTGATCGACGAGGCGCCGTTCTACGCCGTCAAGATCGTCCCGGGCGACCTCGGCACCAAGGGCGGGCTCGTCACCGACGAGAAGGCCCGCGTCCTGCGCCCCGACGGGTCGGTCATCGACGGCCTCTACGCCGCCGGCAACGTCTCCTCGGCCGTCATGGGCCGCACCTACGCCGGCCCCGGCGCGACGATCGGCCCCGCGCTGACCTTCGGCTACCTCGCCGCCGAGGACATCGCGTCCCGCGCAGCCGCGGCGGTCACCACCAGCACCACGGCCAGCACCACGGCCGGCACCAGCGCCAGCACCAGCGACGAGACGAAAGAGACCGCCTGATGCCGATCGACCCGAGCACCGCGATCGGCGCCGACCTCGGCGCCCGCACGTTCTCCTGGACCGAGAGCGACGTCCTGCTCTACCACCTCGGCATCGGTGCCGGCTCCCGAGCGGGGGACAACCTCTCCCCCGCCGCGCTGGCCTACACCCTGGACGGTCCGGGCCTGCAGGTGCTGCCGTCGTTCGGCGTCGTCGCGCCGACCTTCCACGAGACCGACCCGCCTCCGCTCGACCTGCCGGGCTGTGACATCAACCTGGCCCAGGTCGTGCACGGCTCGCAGTCGATCAGCGTGCACGCGCCGCTACCCACGTCCGGCACCGCCACGATCCGCACCACGCTCACCGACGTCTGGGACAAGGGCAAGGCCGCCGTCATCTGGCAGGAGGGCGTCGTCACCTCCGAGAGCGGGGAGCCGCTCTGGACCGTGCGCTCCTCGATCTTCGTCAAGGGCGAGGGTGGCTGGGGTGGCGACCGCGGCTCGTCGAACGCAGTGGTGCTCCCCGAGCGCGCGCCCGACGCCGAGACGTCGTACGCCGTCACGCCCCAGCAGGCGCTGCTCTACCGCCTCTGCGGTGACCGCAACCCGCTCCACGCCGACCCGGCCTTCGCCGAGGCGGCCGGCTTCCCGGCCCCGATCCTGCACGGCCTGTGCTCCTACGGCATCGTGCTGCGCCAGCTGACCGACGCCCTGCTCGACGGCGACGCCACCCGGGTCGCGGGCTTCGGCGGCCGCTTCTCGGGGGTCGTCTTCCCGGGCGAGACGATCGCCGTACGCGGGTGGCTCGAGGACGGTCGCATCGTCGGGTCGGCTGCGATCGCGGGGGGTCCCCGCGACGGCTCGCCAGTGCTGGCCGACGTGCTGCTCGACCTGGCCTGATCAGCGCATCGCTGTCCGGCGCGCCAGGGGCACCGACTAGGTTGACGACGTGACGATCCTGGGGACGCCGCTGAGCGAGACCGCCACCCGTGTGCTGCTGCTGGGCTCCGGCGAGCTGGGCAAGGAGCTCGTCATCGAGCTCCAGCGCCTGGGCGTCGAGACCATCGCGGTCGACCGCTACGCCGATGCGCCGGCGATGCAGGTGGCCCACCGCAGCCACGTCATCGACATGCTCGACGGCGCCGAGGTGCGCCGGGTCATCGAGCTCGAGCAGCCGGGCTGGGTGATCCCCGAGATCGAGGCGATCCACACCGCGACGCTGCTCGACCTCGAGGCCGAGGGCGTCACGGTCATCCCCACCGCTCGGGCTGCGCGACTGACGATGGACCGCGAGGGCATCCGGCGCCTGGCCGCGGAGGACCTCGGCGTGCCCACGTCGCCGTACCGGTTCGCCGGCACCGTCGAGGAGTACGCCGCTGCCGTGGCCGAGGTCGGCCTGCCGTGCGTGGTGAAGCCGGTGATGTCGTCCTCGGGCAAGGGCCAGTCGGTCGTGCGGACCCCCGAGGACGTGCAGCCCTCGTGGGACTACGCCCAGTCGGGCGGGCGTGCCGGCCAGGGGCGGGTGATCGTCGAGGGCTTCGTGCCGTTCGACTACGAGATCACCCTGCTCACCATCAAGCACGCCTCGCTCGATGCTCCTGAGGACCCGACACGCGACGAGATCTCGTTCTGTGCGCCGATCGGACACGTGCAGGTCG
Source organism: uncultured Actinomycetota bacterium (assembly GCA_963760515.1). Classification (GTDB taxonomy): domain Bacteria; phylum Actinomycetota; class Actinomycetes; order Propionibacteriales; family Nocardioidaceae; genus Nocardioides. Next base: position 84,294 of record CAVXDL010000009.1, on the reverse strand, counting down.
ACGGCGACTACCGCGAGTCGTGGCAGCCGCAACCGATGGACGCCGGGGTCCTGGCCCGGGCGCAGGAGGTGGCCGAGGCCGTCGTCCGCGAGCTCTGTGGTGCTGGTGGTCGAGGACTGTTCGGCGTCGAGCTCTTCGTGCGCGGGGACGAGGTCGTCTTCTCCGAGCTCTCCCCCCGCCCGCACGACACCGGCCTGGTCACGCTGGCCTCCCAGGACCTCTCGCAGTTCGCCCTGCACGCCCGCGCCGTGCTCGGCCTGCCGATCCCCGCGATCCGCACGCGTGGTGCCGCTGCCTCCTGCGCGGTGCTCTTCGAGGGCTCGCACGTCGCGCCGTCGTATGCCGGGGTGGCGCGCGCGCTGACCCAGCCCGACACCCAGGTCCGCCTCTTCGGGAAGCCGGCCGTCGAGGGACGCCGGCGCATGGCGGTCACGCTGGCCCTCGGCGCCGACGTCGACGCCGCGCGGGCCACCGCTCGCGAGGCGGCTGCCCAGATCACCCTGGTGCCGCGCGCGGACTGAGGCTGCGACCAGTCGCGGCGGCCGGCGTCCGCCGGGAATGTTTGGCGAGCCAGTTATCTTGTGCACAAGGTAATCACCGCCATCGAAGGGAAGCACCCATGCCTACTCGTACCGCCCGCACCGCCTGGAACGGCTCGCTCCAGGAGGGCTCCGGCCAGGTCGAGCTCTCCAGCTCGAAGGTCGGCACCTACGACGTCTCCTTCCCCAAGCGTGCCGCCGAGAACGCCGACGGGACCACCAGCCCCGAGGAGCTCATCGCGGCCGCGCACTCGTCGTGCTACGCCATGCAGCTCTCGGCCCTCATCGCCGAGGCCGGCGGCACCCCGCAGTCGCTCGACGTGACCGCCGACGTCTCCCTCGGGCCGGACGAGGCCAACGGTGGCTTCAAGCTCACCGGCATCAAGCTCACCGTGCGTGGCGAGGTGGAAGGTCTCGACGAGGCCGCCTTCGCCGAGGCCGCGGAGGGCGCCAAGGCCACCTGCCCGGTGAGCAAGGCCCTCACCGGCGTCGAGATCACCCTCGACGCCGCACTGGAGAGCTGAGCGCTCCTCCCCCGCCGTCGCGGGTACGAAACTCCTGCTTCCCCGACGAAGTTTTGTCGGGGAAGCAGGAGATTTCACCAGTGAACTGGTGAATCTCCCGCCGGGTCAGGCCTTGCGAGCGACCACGTACAGCCGCTCGCTGAGCTCGCCGCGCGAGGCGACCGGCCCGCGGTGGAACCACTCGAGGTCGACCAGTCCGGCCTTCTCGACCAGGGCGACGACCTCGGTGAGGTCATGCAGCACGAAGTCGAGGTCGATCTCGTGGTCGAACCAGCTCTGGTTGGTGCGGACGTCGTGTCCGACGTGCAGCGCGAGCACCAGGAGCCCGCCCTCGGCCAACGGCCGGGTCAGCGCGCCGAGCGCATCGGGCAGCTCGGAGGGCGCGAGGTGGATCAGTGAGTACCACGCCAGCACAGCGCTCCAGCCCGCTGCGGTCGTCGGCCGCATGAGCCGGCGCAGGTCGCCCACCTCGAAGTGCGTGCCGGGATAGCGCACCCGGGCCTGCTCGACCATCTCCGGCGTGAGGTCGATGCCGGTCACCTCTGCGCCGGCCGCCGCGAGGTAGCCAGTGACGTGACCCGGGCCGCAGCCGGCGTCGACGACCGGCCCGTCCACCGCCGCCACGCGACCCAGCAGCCAGCGCTCGAAGTCGAGGTCGCCCAGCTCGTCGATCATCGCCTCGGCGTACGACGCCGCGATCTCGCCGTAGGAGGTCACGACCTTGGCGTCGCGCGCTGCGGCGCCGGCCGCCAGCACGACCTCCCGGTCGACGCCGACAGCAGCGGCAGCACCGACGGAGGCTGATGGCCCCGTGTCGGCCTCGCCCAGGAGGTGGATCCACCGGTTGTCCTGCTCGCGCGCGCGGCGCGGCTGTTCGGCGACCAACGGCGGTTCGGCAGCCGCCATCCGCTTCAAGCAGTCCTCCACCTCGCCCCGGTCGGCAAACGGGTGCAGGCGCTCGGTGCGGGTCTTGAGCATCCCCGGCGCCTGAGCGCCGCGCAGCAGCAGGACCGTCAGCAGGGCCCGCTCGTCGGGCTCCCAGCCGAGTCGCGCGGCGATGGTCTGCACGTACTTCAACGTCCGCCGGCCCGAGTCCTGCCACGTGACGGCGACGAGCTCCTTCTCCTTCAACGACCGCAGCACCTGGTGCACGGTCGCCTCGTCGTAGGCGGTCACCGGCTCGCGGCTGCTCGACTGGTTGCAGGCAGTGAGGACGGCATTGACCGACATCGGGTAGGACGCCGGCACCGTGACCTCCTTCTCCAGGAGGCTGCCCAGCACGCGCTGCTCTTCGGGACTCAGGTCGGGGAGGTCGGCCATGCGGGTCAGGCTAGCCCGAGGTGCTCGAGCACTCGACCGAGCAAGGCCCGGTGCCGCGCGCGCCTCGATGAACCTGGACGGCCCGTGCCGCAAGATGGGCGGCTCCGGTCTCGGTGGAGACCTTCGAGAAGGTTGAAAGAGGTTCTCCTAGATGCTGGCAATCCTGCTGGGCAGCGGGCTGGCGGTGGTCGGCTCCCTGCTCGGGACCCGCCTGGCCATCAGATGGTTCACGAGCCACGGCTTCGGCCAGCCGATCAGGGATGACGGCCCGACCACGCACCACGTCAAGCGGGGCACCCCGACGATGGGCGGGCTGGTGATCCTGACGACCTCGACGACGGCCTACCTCGCGGCCACGCTGCTCACCGGCAGCGTGCCCAGCGCCAGCGCCTGGCTCCTGCTCCTGCTGTTCTTCGGCTGCGGCGCAGTCGGCTTCCTCGACGACTTCATCAAGGTCTACACGCAGCACAACCAGGGGCTCTCCAGCCGCGCCAAGATGGCCGGACAGACAGTGGTGGCCCTCGTGTTCGGGGTCCTGGCGACGCAGTTCTTCGCCGACGACAGCGGCGCACGGCCCGCCTCGCAGTACCTCTCGACCACGCACGACTGGGGGATCAAGCTGCCCCTGGTCGTCGTCCTGCTCGTCATCTGGTTCATCGTGACGGCGACCTCGAACGGCGCCAACCTCACCGATGGGGCCGACGGACTGCTGGCCGGCACCGCGACGATGATCTTCGGCGCCTACACGGTCCTGAACATCTGGCAGAGCAGGCAGCCCTGTGGGTCTTCTGACTCCCCCCTCGTGGCGTCGCAGTGCTACGAGGCGCGGGACCCCCTCGACCTCGCCGTCTTCTCCGCAGCCATCGCCGCCGCCTGCGTCGGCTTCTTGTGGTGGAACGCCAAACCCGCCCAGATCATCATGGGCGACGTCGGCTCCCTCGCCATCGGAGGCGCGGTAGCCGGGCTGGCGATCATGTCTCGGACCGAGCTCCTCATGGTCGTCATCGCGGGGCTCTTCGTGCTCGAGACGTCGTCAGTGCTGCTGCAGATGACCTACTTCAAGCTCACCCGACGGCTCACCGGCACCGGACGTCGCATCTTCCGGATCGCTCCCATCCACCATCACTTCGAGCACCTGGGCTGGGACGAGGTCACCGTCGTCATCCGGTTCTGGATCATCGCCGGACTGTGCGTCATGGCCGGCCTGGGAATCTTCTACGCAGACTGGCTCAACTGAGCCCCGTCAGGTCCGGAGCGGGTAGGTCTCTCCGGTGGCGTGGGCTTGGTGGTGGTGGAACGGGCACAGGAGCGAGGCGTCCCGGGTGTTGGTGACCCCGCCCTGGCTCCAGGGGGTGTTGTGGTGGGTGTGGCAGAACGCGCCGGGGGTGTCGCAGGTGGGGTGCTGGCAGGTCTGCTGCTCGATCGACAGGGCCAGTCCGCTGCGCTGCGGTGTGGAAGCGCTTGGAGCGGCCGAGGTCGAGGACGTGCGATTGGCCGTCCAGGACGGCGGGCAGGATCTTCGCCTCGCACGCCCAGCGGCGTAGCTGCCCGGGTGAGATCGCGTGGCCGGTGTCGAGGTGCGCAGCCGTGTACGCGCCGCGCAGCGTCTCGACGTCGACGGTCACGATGATGGTGGCGTTGATGCCACCCATCGACGGGCAGCTTGTCGGCGGGGTAGCGCTCGACGTACTCGCAGAACGCCTTGCCGAGCTTCTCCGGGGTGGGCTTCTCGTAGTCGTACGAGCCGGCACCCTCGGTCGCGCGGACGTGCTTGGGGGCGGCCAGGGCTTGCAGGGCCTTGCGCAGCATCGCGGCCTGCGCGGTCGGCATCGTGAACCGGCCGTGGGAGAGGCCTTCGCCGTCGTCGTAGAGCCGGAACTGGGTCTTCTTCGCCGCCCGCGCTTCCTGCTTCTCCAGCAGCTTCGCTTCGTGCGCATCGGCCTTGTCGGGGTCGACGGTCTCCAGGATCCGGCGGCCGAGCTCGGCGAGCTTGTGGGCGTCGAAGTGTCCGGCTTCCTTGATCAGGTGGGCCTCGGCCGCGTCGCGGTGCTGGGTGTTGTCGAGGGCGTCGACGGCCTTGCTGATGACCACCGCCTGCTGCGGCAGGACCGCGCCTCGGGTCATGGCTTCGCGGGTCTGGTCGTGGGCGGCGAGCTGCTTGGCCAGGCGGGTGCGGCGTTCGGCTTCGGTGCGGGTCAGGCGGGTGGTCATCGCGAGCCAGACCGCGATGGACTTCGCGCCGGCGGCGCCGTGGAGGTCGAGCGTCTCGGCCTGGGTGATGCCCGTGCTTCGACCTCTGCCAGCCGCGCCAGGTCTGCTTCGAGGCGGGTGACGACCTGCGTGGTCTCGGTGGTGGTGAGTGACCAGGCGGGGGTCTCGGCGATCTCGTCCAGACCGCGCTCGAGGACGTCGAGGAACCGCAGGATCGGGTGACCCTGGGTGTCGTCGAGGTGCTTGGCCATGGGTCTACTCAAGCACCGACCACCGACAGTCCGGGGCCGTGATTTCCGCTCAACCATGGGGGTTGTGGACAACATCCTGCGACCACTGGTTGTGGATGATTCGTGGGTAGCGAACGGGGCTGCTTCTTGGCTCACCGCGTCTCGATACGTCGGGTTCTCGCTCCTTCGTCGCTCGTCCCCGACTACTCGACGAACCTCGAAGTTGGGGTAGCGAACGGGGCTACTTCTTGCCTCACCGCGTCTCGATACGTCGGGTGCTCGCTCCTTCGTCGCTCGTCCCCGACTACTCGACGAACTTGCGGGTCCTGACTAGCCGAGGAGTCCGAGATCCTCGAGCACGCGATCGATCGTGTGGAGCCCCCGCTCGGCGAAGGCGGGCACCGTGTCGGCGTAGTAGGGGATCCCGAGGAGAGCGGAGCCAGCGCCCAGCCGCGGCCGCGCCGTCAGGTGACGTCGTCGCAGCCCACCAGGTCGCGGAAGCGGCTCCGCGATGACGTCGGCAGCACGCACCAGGCCGCCACCGCACCCTCCACCCGCGGCATCCTGGCCACGAGGCCGTCGCCGATCCGGAACAGGCAGTGATCGGTCCCGAACTCCGCCACAACCGTGACCGGGAGACCGGCCCACTCCGGGAACTGCTCGGCGAGAAGGCTGGCGACCTGTCCCGCCGTGGCGACGTGCTCGTGGGCATGCATGTCCACGAGGTGAAGTCAGCGGCTCAGCGACTCGCGCTTGGCCCAGCCGTAGGCAGAGGTCGCGAAGAAGAGCACCGCTCCGATGACGACCAGCCAGAACAGGCCCTTGAGCACCGCCCCGACAATCATCAGGACGAGCCAGACGACCAGCAACAGGCCCAGGATCCTCAGCACCTCAGTGTCCTTTCGTCGGATGGTCGACGGTAGCAGTCGTCTGGGCGTGGCGGGGGTGAGCACGACAGCGACTGCAAGGCGGTGGACAGTTCCGGTGCGAGGCATCTCAAGTCCCCCGTGGCGCCCAAGGTCTGCCCTGCTCAGCGCGAAGCACACGTGTGTCAGGCCAGGAGGGAGAGACGCTCCATCGTCCGCACCTGGGGCAGGTAGTCACTGACCGCATAGTGCTGGAGGTGACGGTTGTCCCAGATCACCACCGTCCCCTGCTCCCACCTCACGCGGCACTGGCACTCCGGGATCTGCACCTGCCCCGCTACCAGCCGCAGAAGCGCATCGCTCATGTCCTGGTCGATCCCCATCACCCGAGTGGTGTAGGCCGAGTTGGCGAAGAGGTAGCGGTGGCCGGAGACGGGGTGGACACGGATGAGGGGATGACAGATAGGTGGGAACCGCGCGTGCAGGGCGTCGCGTTGGTGAGGTGGTGCGTGACGGGCGATGTCGTGCTCGGCCTCGAGGTCCTCGAGCGCTTCGACGACCCCCTTGGACAAGTTGGTGAGAACCCAACGCATGTCAGCAAAGAGAGTGTCACCGCCGGCCGCCGGAAGCTCCACGGACCTGAGCACGGTGCCGATCGGCGGCGACGCCCGGAAGCTCATGTCGCTGTGCCAGACGTTCTCCGTCGGCGGCCTCGCGGCGTCGTGAGTGAATCGGGTCAGCATCGGGTGCCCAGGCACCGGGTACGACGATTCCTCCAGCACCCCGAGACTGGAGCCGAAGAGCACCAGATCCTCCACAGTCATGGCGCCCAACCCGCGGAGCACCAGAACCCCATGTTCCACGACGATCTCCCAGACGTCGCGAGGATCGAGCGCCTCCGCCGATCGTGGCCACGCCTCCATACCCACCACGGCCGTCAACCTGCGCACTTTCACGCCGTCCCCCGATGCTTCAGCTCGACTGCCCGCAGTCGAGCGCGCTGATCCACGTACCGGCGAACCGATTGATCGATGCGACTTCTTCCCGCGACGCTCGACATCCCGAGCAAGCGCATCACGTCCTCCATCCGATCCGCCTGAACTGCCCAGATGAGATGGGCGTCGATCACAGGACGCAGCAGCGCGCCCCCGGAGTCGAGGAAGTCAACACCCCGCATCGAGCAAGCGGACGCCCACTCGGCAGCCTGCTCCGCCACGCGGCGACCGAGCTCTGCGTGGCCATCGGAGCTTGCGTCCCCCTGAGGTGGGGGCGCGTTTCTCAGCCCGGGAGTACTCAGCGCGGGCTCGCCCCTCGTCGCGTGCGGGTCGCTGACGATGCACGAGCACATCAGCGCGTAGACGAACGTGGTGTGGTAGCTGTGGAAGCGCAGATAGTCGTCGCGGTCTGCTGCTGTTCCTTGCTCGGCGCTGTCGAACGTCGGCGACGGAAGGCAGCCGAGTGCATCGAACACGTCGTTCAACACTGCACGGAGGACCACCTGGCAGTCGCCGACGACGGTGTCTCCCACCAGGAGGTCCGCGATCGCGAGCTCGGTCGCGAGGTCGAGGTCTCCCTCGAGGAGTCGCGCCAGACCCAGCGCGCCGATGACCTCCGAGGGGTACGTCGCGGGGGGCGACCACCTGCCGAAGTCCGTGACGTACATCGCCGCATGTGTGAGCGCGTACAGGTCGTCGCGGCGCATGAAGGGTGCGCCGTCCAGGTGAGCAAGGGACGTGAAGGGCAGCAGCGCACCCTCAGCGATCGCCGGGTGCATCTGTCCGGTCGCCTGGCTGCACACCCAGGCCTGGTCCAACAGCCGGTACGGCGAGCGTTCGTGCGGCTGCGTCGGGGCGCGTTCCTCGCCCCAGAGCTCGGCGAGCGCGCGGCTGCGCCCGCGGTCGCCGCACCCGAACTCATCGAGGGCGACCCACAAGAGCCCCAGAGAGGTGCGAAGGTGTGGCCGCCACCGCAGCAGGTCGAAGATCCTCGCGATGACCTCGTCGTGCTCGGCCACTGCTTCGATCAGCAACTGTGCCGCCGGGCGGACTGCCGGTGCACGACCGGCAACGAGAGCGAGCAGCGCTGCCTCGAGCACCATCTTGTCGATCGGCCGCAGCGCGTTCTGGGCGCGTTCCCCGCCCCAGATGACCGAGTCGGCGCGAGCCCCGCGCACCGTGGTGACCGACCACGACAGCGCTGAGCTCAAGCGATCAAGGGCCCAGGACGGACCGGCCGACCCCACCGGGCCCGGTGGGGGCCCGCTGAGGTGTGGTGGTGCGATGACGTTCGTCGTACGCCGGACGTCGTCGGTCGTCACTCAGGACGAGCCACTCGCTGGATGTCGGGCAGGTCCACCCGGGGCTTGGCCCCGTAGACCAGCACATAGCCATCCCACGCGATCACCGTGCTGGCGACCGTGCTCCCGGGATCGATGTCGCCGACCCCTTCGATCTTCAACATGTCGCTGACCTTCATGTCGAGATTCATCGCCCCTGCGTCCTGCAGGGCTTGAGCCAACTTCTGCACATCTCGCGGCATTTCCATACCCCCTTGGTATCTGGCTCTAGGTGCGAGATATACACCTGCACCGATACCGGAGCAAGAGGGATTTGCTCAGTATTTGACAAAGCGTTGACAACCTGTTACGGCTCACGCCAGCGCGTTGAGCACCTCGGTCATCTGCTTCTCGGTCTTGGTGCCGATGCGCTCGAAGACCAGCTTCATGATCGGGTCCGCGAGCTTGCCGAGCCCCTTGGGCTCGATGACGGCCTCGTAGGTGATCTCGCTGCCGTCGGCGTGCGGCGCGACGGTGATGTTGTCGGTGGAGACCGCGGAGTCGTTCTCGCCGACGAAGACGATCTTGCCGGGGGTGAGCGTCTCGAGGCGGTAGGTGAGCTCGGTGCTCACGCCCGCGATCTTGGAGACGTTGTGGAAGCGCGATCCGACCTGCACGGGGTTGCTGTCCTCGCGGGTGCAGGAGACCGTGCCGGGGTCCCACTCCTCGGCGTGGCTGAAGTCCTTGAGGTAGTCGATGACCGTGGCGGGCGGGGGCGTGACGGTGAAGGTGCGGCTCACAGTAGGCATGCCCCCACGCTAGGAGCCGACGCCGGCCCCCGGTTCACCCATGCGGGTCGGAGCCGCAGACACGGCCAGGACAACCGCGCTAGTTTCGCCCCATGAGCCTGCTCGACTCCTGGACCCGCGCCAAGCACACCGCCGACGGACGCACCTACGACACCTTCCGCAAGGGCACCGGCCCGGGGGTCATCGTGATCCACGAGGTGCCGGGACTGACGGCCGAGGTGATCGGGTTCGGTGAGGAGGTCGTCGCAGCGGGCTTCACGGTCGTGATGCCGCAGCTGTTCGGCTATCCCGAGATCCCCAACACCAGCGGCAGCGCCGCCAAGGTCCTGGCGGGGCTCTGCGTGCGCAAGGAGTTCACCAAGCTCGCGACCCGGCAGACCACCCCCCTGGCCGACTGGCTGCGCAGCCTGGCCCGCGACCTGCACGCCGAGCTGGGCGGCCCCGGGGTCGGCGCGCTCGGCATGTGCTTCACCGGCGGCTTCGCGCTGGCGATGATGGTCGACGACGCGGTGGCCGCGCCGGTGCTGTGCCAGCCGTCGGTGCCCTTCCCGCTCGGCAAGAAGCGGCGCGCCGACCTCAACCTGTCGCCGGCCGACCTCGTCCGGGTCAAGGAGCGCGCCGCAGCGGGGTGCGAGGTCCTCGGGCTGCGCTTCGTCGACGACATCGCCGTCGGCACCCGGTTCGACACCCTCACCGACGAGATCGGCGAGGCCTTCATCAAGGTCGAGTTCCCCGGCAAGCAGCACTCCACCGTCACCACGCACCGGCAGCAGGAGGGCGTCGACCGCGTGCTGGCGTTCTTCGAGGAGAAGCTCAACGTATAAAGGTCCCATGGCCCGACCACCGGCGCAGGGCGAGCACGGCGAGGTCGAGAACGACGTCGCCGGCTTCGCCCGCGTCCGGTGGGCCGACCTGGTGCGCACCCTCCTCGCCCTCGGCAGCACCACCGACGAGGCCGAGCTGGCCGCCCGTCGCGCCCTCGCGGACTGCTGGACCGCCTGGGCCGGTGAGCACCGCTCCGGCGACGTGGACGTCCTGGTCTACCGCGCGCTGCTCCACGCGTGGCACTGGCCCGAACGCCACCCGGACGTCAGCAGCGACGACGTCGCCCACACGCTGATCGCCGGCGCCCGGCTCGGCGAGCACCAGGCCGAGCAGGTCACCGGTGCCCCCGTCGACGGTCCCGACAGCCGCACCGTCCCGCTCTGGGACGGCGAGCAGTGGGACGACAGCTACCGGGCGCCCGCACCCATCGAAGCCATTCGCGACGACGTACGCCGCGCCCGGCGCCGTCGCCTGCGCCGCTGGGGAGCTGCGGCAGCTGTGCTCGTGGTGCTCGCAGGCGCGACGGTGCTGGTGCGCGAGGTCCGGCGGCCCGACCCTCCCCCGACGCCCCCGGCGACCAACCCGGTGCCGCTGGGCTGGTGGAGCCTCGACACCCTCCACCTCGCCGGCGCCGAGGTGGAGGTGGGCGGTCTCCTGAGCCTGGCGCAGGCCGGCGCCGGGACGTCCTACCCGCTCGTCCTCGGTGACGACCGCGGACGCGTGGTGCAGGTCGACCCGGACGGCACCCTCACCCAGATCGGCAGCTCCGTCGTCGGCGCCCCGGTGCGCGCCGCGCCCGACGGACGTGCCGCCTGGGTCGATGACGGATCCTCGGTCGTCGTCTGGGACACCGCCACCAAGACCGTGGAGGGCGTGCTCGCGCTCGACCATCGCACGGGTCGGCGGACCGAGGTCGTCGCACTGGACGGCGACGCGGTCTACCTGCGCTCCCCTGCCGGGACGAGTCGCTGGGACCTCGGTACGCCGCGGGCGCACCCCGTGCCCGACCGGGTGCTCGCCGTCGCCGCGGGCGTGCCGTTGATCGCCGTCGCCCCGCGCAGCCCCGGGGCCTCGGAGATCAGCGTCGGGAAGTCGTCGTACCAGGTCGCTGCTCCGCGGCGGGCGACCCTGTCACCGGACGGCCGGCTGGTGGCCACGTGGATGCCGCAGACCCGGGACATCTCGTTGCTGCGCACCGACGGCCGACCGACGGCGATGCTCGGGCTGCCGCCCGACGCGCACGTCGTCGACGCCCGCTTCGCCCCCGGCGGCGAGCTGGTGGTCGTGACGTCGAGGGTCTATCCGCTCGCCCGCGACTTCGACGATGGCTCGACCCTCTCCGGGCGCACGCCGTATGCCGACCTCGTCACCTGCGACACCACGTCGGGGTCGTGCGAGGTCGTCGCCGGCAAGATCGCCTTCGCCGGTCCCACGGAGGTCGACCTTCCGATCGTGCTGGCTGACTGACCTGGCTGACGACCGACCTCACATCGCGGTCAGCGCCAGCGCCACCAGCGAGATCGTCCACGACACGAAGCTGCCCACCAGGAAGTACTCGGTCACCTCGTGGATGCCCGGGCTCGAGACATGTGGGCCGGCACCAGGGGCTCCGGTGGCGTCGGCCCGCGCCGACTGCAGCTCGGGGAAGCGCAGCAACCCCTTGGCCGCGATCACGATGCTCGCCGCCGTCACCTCGCCGGCCAGCCCCAGCCCGACGATGAAGACCCGCTCCATCGGCCCGAGCAGCCGCCCGCCCTTCAGCGCCGGGGCCGGCCCGGTCGTCGACCGCAGCGGGTGGGTGGTGCCGCTGGCTCCCAGCACGAGGCGCACCAGGACGTTGCCGGTGGACAGCTGCACGAGCAGCACGCCGGCCAGCAGGAGCGCCCGGTCGGCCGGGAGACCGGAGAGCAGGGGCAGCGTGGTCTCGGTCAGCCAGTCGCCGACCAGGCCGCCCGGAGAGCCCGACCACGGCGAGACCAGGATCGCGGCGGCGACCTCGAGACCGAGCACCCACAGGGGCAGCGCGAAGCGCTGGCTCCCGAAGCCGTAGGTGACGACCTCGCCCCAGCCGAGCACCGCCAGGGCGACAACGAGCAGACCGACCACCTCGCCCGCGCCGGTGAGGCCGCACAGCAGCCCCAGCGCCACCACGGCGATCGCAGCAGCGCCCTCGGAGACACGCGGGCGGCGCACCCACGAGAAGACGAGGTCCGTCAGTCCCACACCCAGCAACAGCAGCCCGAGCCACGTCATCCCTGCATCTCCCCCGTCTTGGTCCGGCCCGTCTTGGTCCGGCCCGTCTTGGTCCGGCCCATCTTGGTCCGGCCCATCTTGGTCCGGCCCGTCCCACACCCTGCGCTCATGGCTGGGTCGCCAGCCACGCGCTCATCGTGACGATGACCCCCAGCCCATCACGCCGCACCCGCTGGGAGATCGCCGAGGCCGACACTCCCTCGTCGGCAGCGATCTCCCGCTGCGTCCTGCCGTCCAGCAGACCACGCAGCACCGACAACGACCGCTCGTCGAGCCGGCCGACGAGCTCGTCGCGCGCGAGCAGCGCTGCTTCGAGCGCGCCGGTCGGCTCCTCGTCGTCGGCCGAGGCGTACGCCGTGCGAGCGGTCGCGGTCGCGGCGCGGGCCGCGCGCTCCTTGACCTCGTCGATGGCGTCGCGCGCCACCCACCACCCGGGCCCGTCCTCGATCTGCTCGCCCTCGTCGAGCACCGTGGTGGCGCCGTGGCCGATCCCGTGGCGTACGTCGTGCTCCGGCAGCAGCGCGAGCTGCAGCGCCAACGTCAGCTCGGTGGCGACGCCCACCGAGGCAACCGTGCCCTGGTACTCGTCGCCGACGGTGATCCGCAGGTCAGCGTCCCAGCGGTCGTTGACCTCGGCAAGGGCACGGGTCAGGATGGAGTGCAGGACGCCGCGGTCAGCGGCGTTGCGCGAGCCCACCACGTCGCCGATGACCACGACGGATGGCGGTGCCTTCATCTCGGTCATATGAACACCATACCTTCATTTACCGAAAATGAAGCCTATTGGTTACGCCGAGAGGATCAGCCCGCTCGTCGGGACGCCCGTACCGGCGGTGACGAGCACGTGCGATGACGCCGCTGCCTCGACCGCGTTGACCGACGTGCCGCGGATCTGGCGCACGCCCTCGGCGATGCCGTTCATCCCGTGCAGGTAGGCCTCCCCGAGCTGGCCACCGTGGGTGTTGAGCGGGAGGCGGCCGCCGACCTCGATGGCGCCGTCGGCGATGAACCCGGGCGCCTCGCCGCGACCGCAGAAGCCGAGCTCCTCGAGCTGCATCAGCACGTAGGGCGTGAAGTGGTCGTAGAGGATCGCCATCGGCATGTCGGCCGGGGTGAGCCCCGACTGGCGCCACAGCTCACGACCGACGACACCCATCTCCGGGATGCCGATGTCGTCGCGGTAGTAGGACGTCATCACGAACTGGTCGGCGCCGCTCCCCTGCGCCGCCGCCGCGATGTAGGCCGGCTTCTGCGCGAGGTCCTTGGCCCGCTCGGCCGAGACCACGACGATCGCCTGTGCGCCGTCGGTCTCCTGGCAGCAGTCGAGCAGGTGCAGCGGGTCCACGATCATCCGCGAGGCCTGGTGGTCCTCGATGGTGATCGGCTTGCCGTAGAAGAAGGCAGCCGGGTTGTTGGCCGCGTGCCGCCGGTCGGCCACCGCCACCGCACCGAAGTCGGCCGAGGTGGCGCCGTACTCGTGGAGGTAGCGGGTGGCCTGCATGGCCACCGTGGCTGCCGGCGTACCGAGTCCGAACGGGTAGGTCCAGGCGTTGTCGAGCCCGTTGGTGTTGACCTGGCTGGCCGCAGCCATCGAGAACCGTCCGAAGCGGTCGCCGGAGCGCTCGTTGAAGCCGCGATAGGCGACCACCACGTCAGCCACACCGGTGGCGACCGCCATCGCCGCCTGCTGGATCGTCGCGCAGGCCGCGCCGCCGCCGAAGTTGATCCGGCTGAAGAACCGCAGCTCGGGGAGGCCGAGCTCGCGGGCCACCGCGATCTCCGAGGACGTGTCCATGGTGAACGTCGTCAGGCCGTCGATGTCGGACAGGCTCAGCCCCGCGTCGGCGACCGCGATGCTGGATCGCCTCGATGGAGAGCTGGAGCTCGGAGCGGCCCGAGGCCTTGGAGAACTCGGTGGCCCCGATGCCGGCGATGGCGGCCTTGCCGCTCAGCGTGCCGCTCATCCGAGGGCCACCTTGACCGTGCCGGTCACGTGGTCGCCCAGCGACACCGCGCCGGTCACCGCGATCGTGGCGACGCCGTCCTCCACCGAGGAGACCGTGCCGCTGAACGTCAACGTGTCGTAGGGATAGGCGGGCGCGCCGAGCCGGATGGCGATGCCCCGCACGTCGGTGTCGCCGCCGGCCCAGTCGGTGACGTAGCGCTCGACCAGACCGGTCGAGGTGAGGATGTTCAAGAAGATGTCCTTCGAGCCGTGCGACTGCGCGAGGTCCCGGTCGTGGTGCACGTCCTGGAAGTCACGCGTGGCGATCGCGGTGCTGACCACGAGGGTGGGCGTGATCGGGACGCTCCACTCGGGGATGGTGTCTCCGACGTTCACTCGGCTCTCCTCCAGATCGGCAAGGTCAGGTCGTCGTCGATGCGGCGGTAGTCCACCTGCAGCTGCATCCCGATGGCGATGGCGTCCTCGCCGGCATCGGGCACACCGATCACCTCGCCCACCATCCGCACGCCCTCGTCGAGCTCGATGAGGGCCAGCACGATCGGCAGCTCCTTGCCGGGCACCGGCGGGTGGCGGTGCACCACGAAGGAGAACACCGTGCCGCGCCCGGAGGCGACGACGTGGCCGCGGTCGAAGGCCCCACAAGCCGGGCAGGTCGGGCCGGGCGGGTGCCGCAGCACACCGCACGCGTTGCAGGACTGGATGCGCAGCTCACCGGCCGCGGTGCCGTCCCAGAAGTACTGCGAGTCCCGGTTGATCATCGGGCGCACCACGTGCGCGACCTCGGGGGCGCTCACGAGGCCGCCTTCTTCGGGACGAACTTGAGCACGCGGAAGAGCATCGTCGCGACCACCTCGGGCTCACCGTCGGGCCCGTCGACGTACCAGCGGTTGCGCGACGTCACGAAGTAGCCGACCCCCATGCCGGTGGCCTTCGGCCCGACCACGGACTCCAGGGCAGTGGTCACCCGCACCTGCTCGCCGACCTTCAGCGTGCGCGCGTACTCCTGCTCGCAGTTGGTGCCGAGCACGGCGGTGAAACCGGCCTCGGTGAGGACGCCCATCATCCCGTGCAGCGGGTCGTCGGCCGGCGGCTTGCCGCCGAGCCCGTACATCGTCCAGACCTGAGCCATCGAGGGAGGCGCCTCGCCCTGCTGCCAGCGCGGGTTGGCGTTGCCCATCGCCTCGACCCAGTTGTTGATCGTGGGCTGGTTGACCGGGTCGCGGCCCTCGCGCTCGGCTGCCTCGCCGAGGGCCTTGATGCGCTCGGCTGCGGCCATCACCAGCTCGTGGGTCTCGCTCGAGACGCCGCCCGCGAGCTCCGTGGAGGGCGTCATCGCGGCACCCGCGGGAGGCCGAGACCGAACATCGCGATCAGCTCGCGCTGCACCTCCTGCACGCCTCCACCGAAGGTGAGCACGAGGTTGCGCTTGGCCTGACCGTCGAAGTAGTCCAGGAGTGCGCGGGTCTCGCTCTCGGCCGGGTCGCCGTAGCGGTGCACGATCGCGACCAGGTCGGCCGCCAGGTGCTGCACCTGGTCGGCGGCGAAGACCTTCGACGACGACGCGTCGCCCACCGAGACCTCGCCCTGGGCGCCGGCACGGGCGACCTCCCAGTTGAGGAGCTCGTTGACGCGGACCACCGCGGTCGTACGACCGAGGACGTCGCGCACGTCGGGGCGGTCGATGACCCCGGCCTTGGTCGCCCAGTCGGCGACCCGGTCGCGGAGTCCCTCGATGCGCCCGGCCGGGCCGAGCATGACGCGTTCGTGGTTGAGCTGGGTGGTGATCAGCTTCCACCCCTGGTTCTCCTCGCCGACGAGCATGTCGACCGGCACCCGCACGTCGTTGTAGTACGTCGCGTTGACGTGGTGCGATCCATCGGCGGTGATGATCGGGGTGAAGGAGTAGCCCGGGTCGGTCGTGTCGACGATCAGGATCGAGATGCCCTTGTGCTTGGGGGCGTCGGGGTCGGTCCGCACCGCGAGCCACACGTAGTCGGCCTGGTGGCCACCGGTGGTCCAGAGCTTCTGTCCGTTGACGACGTAGTGGTCGCCGTCGCGCCGGGCGCTGGTGCGCAGCGAGGCCAGGTCGGTGCCGGCATCGGGCTCGCTGTAGCCGATCGCGAAGTGCACGTCGCCCTGGAGGATGCGCTCGAGGAACATCTCCTTCTGGCGCTCGGTGCCGTAGCGGATCAATGTCGGGCCCACCGTCTGGAGCGTCACCGCGGGGAGGTGCACGTCGGCGTGCTGGGCCTCGTTGGCGAAGATCGTCTGCTCGATCTCCCCCAATCCGTGGCCGCCGTACTCCTTGGGCCAACCCACGCCCATCCAGCCGTCCTGGCCCATCTGGCGCACGATCCGCTGGTAGGTCGGTCCGTGCCGATCGATGCCAATGTCCAGGTGGGCGTCGTGGTCGGCCAGTCCGTGGAAGTAGGTGCGCAGCTCGGCCTTGAGCGCGCGCTGCTCGGCGGTCAGCTCGAGGTTCTTGCTGGTCGGGTCCTCCAGGGCCACGTCGCCGGCCAGGGCGCCGAGGGCGTGGGAGATGTCGGTGATCCACGAGAAGTAGCGGTGCAGCGGATAGGTCTGGTCCACGCCCATGCCGCCGTGCAGGTGGTGACAGGTCCGCAGCGCCTGCGGGCCCTCGGTCGCGACCCAGTACGCCGCCACGGCCAGGTCGTCGCTCGCGTCCAGGCCCGCACCCACCCGCCAGGCGGCGTTCTGGGCGACCAGGTCGATGGTCCGCGAGGCGATGTAGATGTCGGCGGCCTGCATGGCCACCGCCTGGAACTGCGCCAGGGCCCGGCCGAACTGCTCGCGGCTCTTGATGTAGGCCGCGGTGAGGTCCCGGGCCCCGTCCACCACGCCGGCGGCGGTGAGAGCAAGGCCCGCCACCGCGTGCTCGGTCAGCACTCGTGCGGCGTCGTCGCCGAGGAGGTCGGCGGGTGCTGCGTCGAGCACGACCGTGTGCTGGGTCAGTCCCGAGGACGACCCCGACTCGGTGAGGGTGACGCCGGGGCCCTGCGGGTCCACCAGTGCGACGACCACCCGGTCGCCCTCGCGGGCAGTGACGAGCAGGCGCGTGGCCTGCTCGACGTAGGTCACCGCGATCTTGCGACCGGTCACGGTGCCGTCGGCGTACGCCGTCTCGGGCGTGTCGCCGATCCGGCGTCCGACCTCGCGCAGGGCCGGGGTCAGCACGACCTCGCCGGTGGCGACCCCGGGCAGGAGCGCCGCCTGCTGCTCGGTCGAGCCCGCCCGCGCCAGCGTGAGCACGCCGCAGCACAGCGTCTCCCAGAGCGGCAGGTGCACCGCGCGGGAACCGGTCTCGCGCAGCAGGACGCCGACCTCGGCCAGGCCGAGGCCCTCGCCCCCGTGCTCCTCCGGCACCGGCAGCGACAGGAGCCCGGCGGCGGCCAGGGCCGCCCAGTCGGCGTCGCGCTCGAGGGCGTCGGTGATCACCGAGCGGACCGCGTCCAGCGATTCCTGCTCAGCCGGGATGTAGCCGTCCACTGTCACGTACGCTCCTTGAGTCTCGGGTCCGATCGGTGGCGGCTGCGAAGGCCCCACTCCAGAAACTGTAACCTGTTCTAGTCCGAGGTCGCCATGCTTGCTCTCCAGATGACGGCCCGATCCCTCCCCGCGAAGGCTGTCTCATGAGCCCCCTGTCACCGATGGGCCTGGTGCGCAACCGGGTCTACCTGCCGTTCGCCCACATCCCGCCCGGTGAGATGGTCGACCTGGCCGGGCGGGGCTCGACGTACGTCACCGACACCCCCGGCCCGCACCCCGACTCCCCCACCGTCGTGCTGCTCCACGCCCTCGGCTGCACCGGGCTCCTCACGTGGTTCCCGGCCATCGAGCCGCTCTCGCGCAAGTTCCGGGTGGTCACCATGGATCAGCGCTGGCACGGCCAGGGCATCAAGAGTGACGAGTTCTCGCTCTACGACTGCGCCGACGACGTCGCGGCCCTCATCGACGTCCTCGACCTCCGCGACGTGATCGTGGTCGGCTACTCGATGGGCGGCGTCGTCGCCCAGCGCGTCTGGCGCCAGCACGCCGAGAAGATCCAGGGCCTGGTGCTCTGCTCGACGACCGACAAGTTCCAGCTCAAGCCGATCGAACGGTTCTTCTTCGCCGGGATGGGCACCACGATGATGGGACTGCGCGGGCGTCTCGCGTTCCTCGACGATGACCCGCGCCACGCGCGCGGCCGCCGAAGCAGTCGACCTCGCGCCCTCCGACATCCAGGAGTGGGCGTTGCGCGAGTTCCGCTCCACCAGCCCGTGGGCCATCGGGCAGGCGCTGGCCGCCCTCGGTCGTCACCACTCGCGTCCGTGGCTGGGACGCATCGACGTCCCCACCGCCGTGGTGGTCACCACCCAGGACCACGTGATCCCGGCCGAGCGTCAGTACGGACTGGGTCGGGCGATCCGCGGCGCGACCGTCCACGAGGTCGACTCAGGCCACGCTGCGTGCGTGCTGGCCTCGGAGAAGTTCGTGCCGGCCCTGATGGAGGCGGTCACCACGGTGAACGCCCGCCGGCGCGACTTCCGGTCCTAGGGCCGCAGTCTCCTCAGGTGGCGCGCGCGGCCTTCTTGCGCCGCCCGCGAGCGATCGGGGTGGCCCCGGTGGAGGCGGCTTCGACGGCCGCGCTCAACCGCGCGAGCTCGGCCGGGAAGTGCTTGACCAGCGCCTCGGCGTCGGGCATCGACTCGCGACAGGCGATCACGCCGACGTGCACCTGTCCGTTGTTGGACATCACGGTGATGTTGAGTCCCGCGCCGTGGAAGACCGGGCCCAGCGGATAGAGGGCATCGATCCTGGCGCCCATGAAGTAGAGCGGGATCGGCGGGCCGGGCACGTTGGAGATCACCAGGTTGTGCACCACCGGGTGCTTCTCGGCGAGCCGGAAGCCGGCGTAGGCGCGCACCGCGAGGCCGAAGGTGCGGGGGGCCGCGAACTCCGCCCAGTCCTGGAGCGAGTCCGCGCTGATCGCGTTGTGGTGCTCCTTGGCGTGACGGTTCGCCTCGGCCATCTCCTGGAGCCGCTCGAGCGGGTCCTCGACGTCGGTGCCCAGCCGCGCGAAGAGGCTGGACACCTTGTTGGAGCCCCCCGTGCGCTTGGACGACTCGCGGACCGACACAGGCACCGACGCCAGCAGCGACGCCTCGGGCAGCTCGCCACGCTCCCCGAGGTAGGCGCGCAGAGCGCCTCCCGAGAGCGTCAGCACGACGTCGTTGACCGTCGTGCCGGTGGCCTGCTTCACCGCCCGGATCTCGTCCAGGCTGATGTCGGTGAGCCCGATCATCCGGTGACCGGTGATCGTGCCGTTGAACGAGGTGCGCGGGGCCGTGAGCGGCGCCGCCATCGCAGTACCGGCGCGGGCGCGCCCGATCGTGCTGGCGATGCTGCCCACGGTGGGGGCCACGAGCTTGGCGACGTGCAGCGGCAGCGCTGCCCGGCTGACCAGCGCGCGCCCCAGCAGCTCGCGGGAGCCGACGTGGCGGCCGTGGTCCTGGTCGCCACCGAGTGCCATCGGAGCCGCGTCGGGCTCCAGGGAGCACAGGTGCGAGATCAGGTTGGACCCCGACACGCCGTCCACCGTGGCGTGGTGCATCTTGGAGAAGATGGCGACCTTGCCGTCGTCGTAGCCCTCGATGACCCACATCTCCCACAGCGGGCGGGAGCGGTCGAGCGGCAGCCCGGCGAGGTGGGAGGTGAGGGAGATCAGCTCCTTGTAGCTGCCCGGGCTGGGCAGCGCGAGGCGGTGCACATGACGCTCGATGTCGAACTGACGGTCACGCACCCAGATCGGGTGGTCGAGCCCCAACGGCACCCGACGCAGCTTGCGCGTGAACGCCGGCACGTCACGCACCGAACGGTCGATCAGGTCCTGCATCGCGTCGAAGCTGTAGCCACCGGGCACGGTGGCCGGATCGAGCACGATCACGCCGCAGACGTGCATCAGCTGGGCCGGCGTCTCCAGGTAGAGGAAGCTGGCATCGAGGCCCGACAGACGATCCATGGTGGTGATCCTAGTGACGTGGGAGTGGGGGTAGAACCTGTTCTCGTCAGGTAAACGAAACACTTTCGTCGAGGTCACGGTGCGGACCTCCGGACCGGTGGCTAAGACCCGGGTTTAGGTTGAGCTGCATGGGATTCCGCCGACGCCGCGCCGTGACTGCCGCCCTCGCGCTCAACGCGATCCGCCCGCTCCCCTGGTATCCCACCAGCGTGCCGACGTTCTTCGCGGGGTGGTTGGTGGGCGAGCTGGCACCGCACGTGCTCGCCGCGACCGTGGCCGACACTGCCCAGCACGCCGTACGCCGACGAGGCCGCGAGCGCGACGTCGTCGGGCTGGCCCTGGGCGGGGTCGGCGTCGGTGCCCTGGCCTACGTCATCGGCCAGGCCCGTCGGAGCGGGACGGTCGCCGAGCAGTCGCTCACCGACGCGCTGGGAGCCGACTATTGGTCCGCGCTCGACCGCCCGCTCTCGGCGGCCGACCTGGCCACCCCGTGGCGTTCCCTGGTCTATCCCTTCCGCATCAGCAGCGCAGGGGTGAGGGTCGAACGCAACATCGCCTACACCGAGCACGGGCGTCGGGGGCTCCTCGACATCTATCGCCCGGCCGGCGACCTGCCCGAGAAGGCACCGGTCCTGCTCCACGTGCACGGCGGTGGCTGGACGATCGGCAACAAGGAGCAGCAGGCCCTCCCGCTGATGCGGCGGCTCGCGGCCCAAGGCTGGGTGTGCGTCTCGATCAACTACCGACTCGCCCCACGCCACCCGTTCCCGGCGCACATCATCGACGTCAAACGGGCGATCGCGTGGGTCAAGGAGCACATCGGCGCCTACGGCGGCGATCCCGACTACCTCGCCATCACCGGCGGCTCGGCCGGCGCGCACCTGTGCTCGTTGGCTGCGCTCACGCCCGACGACCCCACCTGGCAGCCCGGCTTCGAGGACGTCGACACCTCGGTGCAGTGCGCGGTCCCGCACTACGGCGTCTACGACATCGCCGGCTCCACCGGGCTGAGGTCCGCCGACCGGCTCCGCGACACCTTCTTCGGCCCCTCGGTGCTGCGGACCACCTGGTCGAAGAACCCCGAGGCCTTCGAGCAGGCCTCGCCCATCCTGCGCATCACCTCGAGCGCTCCGGACTTCTTCGTGCTGCACGGCACCCACGACTCCTTGATCGACGTGGGTCAGGCCCGGGCCTTCGTCGAGCGGCTCAAGGAGGTCTCCGACGCCTCGGTGGTCTACGCCGAGCTGCCCGGCGCCCAGCACGCCTTCGACGTCTTCCCCTCGATCCGCTCGGCGCACGTCGTCCGGGCCATCGACCGCTACCTGCACTGGCACTGGCGCACGTGGCGCGCCGGCCTCGACCATCGCGAGGAGGTCAGTGAGGCCTCCCAGGAGGCCGAGGGCTGATCACTCCTCCTCGGCAGCCGCGGGCACCGGGCCGTCGACGCTCACCCGCTCCTGGAGAGTGACGGCCAGGCCGGAGACGCGGGTGACGATCTCGTCGATGCGCAACGACACCGCGTCGGGGTCCACCGTCCCACCGCCGGGGCGCAGCAGGCGCACCGCGATCTTCATGGCCGTGAGGGCGTTGTTGAGCTCGTGGACCAGCGCAGCGGTGCTCGTCTCCCTCCCGACCGCGCCGGCGTCCGAGTCTGACTGCGTCGCCGTCGGCGCAGACTGACCGACCTCGGTCGCGATCCAGCGATACCCGAGACCGCTGTCGGTGCGCAGGAAGCGGGGGTCGCTGGCGTCGTCACCGATCTTGGCGCGCAGGGTGCGGATGTGGGCGCGCAGTGCTGCGCGGGTCTCGTCGCCGTAGCCGTCGTCCCAGACCTCGCCGAGGAGCCAGGCATAGCTCAGCAGCCGGCCGGGCTGGGCCAGGAAGGACTCCAGCAGACGCCACTCCTTGGGGGTGAGCCGCACCTCGTCGTCGTCGCGCGTGACGGTGCGGGTGGCGAGGTCGATCCGCAGCCCGTCGAACAGCCGGACCGGGGCTGCCGCGACCTCGACGTCCGAGCGCCCGCGCCGCGTGAGGGCCTTGAGCCGCGCCACCAGCTCATCGATCCCGAACGGCTTCTGCAGGAAGTCGTCGGCCCCTGCGTCGAACGCCTCGACCCGGCGACGCTGGTCGAGCACTCCGGAAAGGATCAGGACCGGGACGTCGCTCCACGCCCGCAGTCCGCGCACGACGGCGACGCCGTCCTGGTCGGGCAGTCCGAGGTCCAGCACGACCACGTCGGGCGAGGTCACGGCCAGCTGCTCGAGACCGGTGGCGGCATCGGCCGCAGCGGTGGGCTCGAAGCCCTCCCGGGCGAGCATCGTGACGAGGGCTCGGGACAGCTGAACGTCGTCATCGACGACCAGGACTCGTGCCATGAAGCCACCCTATGCCCAAACTTCAGACAAACCTCACAGCCCCTCGCCGACCTCTCACACCCGCCTCACGCCGCGGTGGCAACGTGCGTCAGGAGACGAAACCCGACGATCTCGACCCGAGATCGCAGGCCCGTCCCTTCGCACAGAGGAGGACAGTCGTGGCACACATACTTGTTGTCGATGACGACCTCGACATTCGTGAGCTGCTGGACTTCGGCCTGACCCGCGCCGGCCACCACGTCCACGTGGCTGCCGACGGGGCTCGGGCCCTGGAACGGGTGGCGGAGGACCAGTACGACCTGATGATCCTCGACGTCACGATGCCCGGCATCTCCGGGCTCGACGTGGCGCGCGAGATCACGAGCCCCACCTCGATCTACCACCGGCCCTACATCATCCTGCTCTCGGCCCTGACCAGCTCGAAGGACATCGCCCGGGGCCTGTCGGCCGGTGCCGACGAGTACGTCGCAAAGCCGTTCAGCATCCGCCACCTGGCCAGCCGCGTCGCCGACGTGACCTCGGTGATGGCTGACCAGAGCTCCGATGAGGACCCGCCGTGGCCGACGACGACGTCACGCTGAGCGCGACCGACGACAGCTCCCGGCTCAGCGCTGCCGTCACCGTGGCCGGGCTGGCCGTTGTCTTCGTGCTCTCGATCACCTCTATCCGGTTCGCTCCGCAGGGGACCGAGGTCGCCGCCTGGTGGCCGGCCGCCGGCGTCGGCACTGCCCTGCTCGTGCTCAACCGGTTCTCGCGCTGGCCGCTGGTGCTGCTCGGGCTCGTCGTGATCAGCACGTCCGGCAACGCGGTGGCGGGGCGCGACCTGGACGTGGCGCTGACCTTCGGCCTCACCAACGCGACCGAGAACCTCGTCATCGCGGTGATCCTCGGCGCTGCCCTGCGCCGACCGTGGCTGCGCACTGCCGAGGACTTCCGCAGGCTCCTGCTGGCTGCGGTCGTCGGCGCCACCGTCGCCGGTGTCCTCGCGGGGACCGCGGTATGGCTCCTGCTCGACGGCGCCTTCCTCACGACCCTGCGCGCTGTCCTGGCCTCGCACGCCGCCTCCGAGCTGCTCATACTCCCGGTCGCCCTGTTGCTGACCGACCCCCGAGCTGCGCTGCCGGTGTCGGACGCGCGGCGCTGGCACCGTGCCATCCAGGTGATCGCCACGCTCGCGGTCTTCGCCGTGGTCCACGGGCTGCAGTACTCGCTGCCCCTCGCCTTCGTGGCCTTCCCCTTCCTCATCTGGGGGGCCCAGGTGCTGTCCTTGCGGGCTCTCGCCCTGGAAGTGCTGGCAGTCGGCGTCCTGGTCACGGTCCTGACGGCTGAGGGGTTCGGTCCCTTTGCAGCAGCACCGCTCTCGCCCTCGGGCATCGGGGCCCTGGTACAGCTCGACGTCGTCGTCACCGTGCTGATCGCGCTGCCCCTGGCCCTTGCCACCGCGGTGCGCCAGCGCACGCAGCTCGACCTCAGCGCGGCCCTGGACCGGGAACGACGAGCCGTGCTCCGGCTCCAGGACCTCGACCGTTCCAAGTCGCGCTTCCTCAGCAACGTCTCCCATGAGCTCCGTACGCCGCTCACGAGCATCCTCGGATTCACCCAGGTGCTGAGCGACGGCACTGCCGGCACGACGACCAGGTCCCAGCAGGCCCTGCTGACGCGGGTCGAGGACAACTCGCGGCGCCTGCTCGACATGGTGGAGAGCCTGCTGACGGTGGCCGGGGCCGAGCCATCGAGCCAGGCGCTCGAGCCGGAGGCTGTCAACCTGGGCGAGCTCGCCCAGGAGGTCGTCTCGTCGACCGCGCTCCACCGGCACGACCGCACGTTCCGGGTGCAGATCACTCCCCCGGTGGACGGTGTTCCCCTGCACGTCGCCGGCGACCGGGCCCAGCTGGAGCGGTTGACCGCCCACCTGGTCACCAACGCGGTCAAGTTCACCGGCGACGGCGGGCAGATCTCGGTCTCCGTGCGCCCGGAGCCGATCACCGGCGCGACGCTGCTCCAGGTGCGTGACGACGGTGTCGGCATCCCCGCTGACGAGCACGACCGCATCTTCGACTGCTTCTACCGGGCAAGCACCGCCTCATCGGTCAACCTCCAGGGAGGCGGGATCGGGCCTGGCCGTGGTGCGCGACATCGTGCTGCTCCACGGCGGCACGGTGACGGTGGACTCGCGTGTCGGACACGGCACCACCATCTCGGTGTGCCTCCCGACCGACGCGACTAGGGCGCGTGACCCTCAGCGAGCAATGTCCTGACCGCGTCGAGCATCGCGTCGGTGTCGAACGGCTTCACGAGATACTTGTCGGCCCCTGCCTCGACCCCCCGGCTCAGGTCGTCCTCGCTGCTGCGAGCGCTGAGCAGCAGGACCGGCACCCGGGCGTTGTCGGCATCGGCGCGCATCGCGCGGGTGACGTCGATCCCGTCGAGGTCGCCGGGCATCGCGATGTCGAGCACCGCGAGGTCGGCAGCCACCTCGTCGAGGAGCGCCAAGGCTGCCGCCCCGTTGCGCGCCATGTGCACCTCGTGGCCCTCGCTCTGCAGCAAGAGCTCCAACAGGACGTGGACGTCCGCGTCGTCCTCGGCCACCACGATCACGCTCACGCCCGTCACGTTACTCCCCGTGCCGGCGGCTCTCGCTTGAACCTCACATCTTCTTCACGGTCGTGCCGCCGTCTCACACACCATCCTCACGCCCACCAGCGCAAGTCTGGAGGCACCGAAGAAGGAGGATCATCATGAGCCACAACGACAGGTTGTCCCCGGAGCCAGCGCGCCGCGAGCTACCGCGACGCCCCATCCTCATGCGGCGCGCGGAGCTCGCCGCCGAGTACCAGCTGCTGGTCCACGACCGACTGGAGGAGCGCGCCAAGGAAGTGGACCGCGTCGTCGGCCGGCGTGCGCAGGAGCTTGCCATGAAGATCTGCGAGCTCGACGGCACCGCTGCCGACGTGACCGACCTGCACCTCGCCGCCGTCAACGAGCTGGCCCGGGCACGCAACGAGCGCCGGGTGCGGGCGGTCCTGCACAGCGGCCACCTGGTGCTTGCCGAGGTGCTTGGCCACCTGGCCAACCACTACCGCCTGCGAGCGCTCGACGCGAGCTTCTGACCCCCTCGCCCAGCGGTCGGGTCTGGTACGAACCGGCGCAGCCGACCGGGTCCTGCTTGACGCGCTGCTGCCCGCGCGGATCCCGGTGGCCGGCGAGGCCACCTCCTGACCACCGTTCAGCGTGGCAGCCCGAGGAGTCGCTCCCCGGCCACGTTGCGCAGGATCTGCGTCGTCCCACCGGCGATCGACAAGCACCGGGTGTTGAGCATCTCGGCCACGTCGGCACGCAGCTGCGCTGACGGCCGCACGACCTGCGCCCCCTGCAGCTGCACCACCAGCTCGGAGCCGTCCTGACGGTTGCGCACCCCGAGGAGCTTGGCCACCGCCGACTCCGCGCCCGGCCCCTGACCCGCGAGCGAGCGCAGCGCGGTCCGCACCCCCAGCAGCGAGCACACCGTGGCCAGCGCCACCGAGTGGCCCACCTGCACCACCTCAGCCGGGGAGAGTCCGCCCGCCGCTGCCAGCTCCAGCGCCCGCTCGGTGCTGGCGCTGAGCCGACTCCCGGCCATCGCGACCCGCTCGTTGGCCAGCGTGGTGCGGGCCAGCTTCCACCCGTCGCCGGGTCGGGACACCAGACAGTCATCGGGCACGAAGACGTCGTCGAGGAAGACCTCGTTGAACAGCGCCTCGCCGGTGATCTCGCGCAGCGGACGCACGTCGATGCCGGTGGAGCTCTTCATGTCCACGAGGAAGTAGCTGATGCCGCGGTGAGCCGGCGCGTCTGGGTCGGTGCGAGCCAGGCAGATCCCCCAGTCAGCGTGCTGCGCGACCGACGTCCATACCTTCTGTCCGGTGAGCCGCCATCCCCCGTCAACCTTCTCGGCGCGGGTGCGCAGGGAAGCCAGGTCGGACCCGGAGCCGGGCTCGGAGAAGAGCTGGCACCACACGAGATCGCCGAGGAGCGAGGGCTTCACGAAGCGCTCGCGCTGCTCGTCCGAGCCATGCTCGATGATCGTGGGCAGTGCCCAGCCGGCGATCACGATGTCGGGGCGCGTGACCCCGGCGCGGGCAAGCTCCTGGTCGATGACGATCTGGGTGGCCGCGCCGGCGCCGAGGCCGGCCGGAGCCGGCCAGTGCGGCATGAGGTAGCCGGTCTCGACCAACGCGGCGCGACGCTCCTCGGGGACGCGCGCAGCGATGCCGGCCACGGTCCGGCGCACCTCGTCACGGATCCCCTCGTCCTGGCCGTCGAGGTCGACCTCGACCTGCCGGCGGGTGCCGCCGACCGCCGAGCGGGCGAGCCGCGCCGCCGCGGCGTCAGCCGAACCGACCAACGCCCGCAGGGCCAACGCGCGCCGCAGGTAGAGGTGGGCGTCGTGCTCGTAGGTGAAGCCGATCCCGCCGAGCACCTGGATGCAGGTCTTGGCGTTGGCCACGGCGCCGTCGAAGCACGTCGCCTGGGCGACGTCGGCGGCGAAGGCCCACTGCTCGCTCGGAGCCGTGGCGTCCGCGACCGAGGCGACGTCCCAGGCCGCGGCGGTGACGGCCTCGGCGGTCTCGAGCATCTCGGCGCACAGGTGCTTCACGGCCTGGAAGGCACCGATCTTCTGGCCGAACTGCTCGCGGACCTTGGCGTAGTCGACGGCCGTCGCCAGGCACCACCGCGCCAGACCGGCGGCCTCGGCGGCAGCGAAGGTGACCAGGGCTCGGTGGACGACGGCGCCGTTCAGACCGGGGACGACCCGGGCCTGCGAGGAGTCCTCGAGGGTGGCTGCGCAGTAGCGCCGGCTGAGGTCGATGCCGAGCTCGGGCTCACCCGTCACCGCGTCGGCAGGCACGAGGCTCCAGACGTCGTCGGCGTCCGGCAGGAGCACGTGGGTCGCCCCGGGCAGGTCGGCGACGATGCTCAGGGAGTCGTCGAGAGCCAGCGCGATCCTGGCTCCGTCGCCGACCTCGGCGGCGAGGTCCGACCCGGCCAGCACGGCGCCGGCGACCGCGGCGGAGAGCAGCGGTCCGGGCAGCAGCGCCTCGGCGCAGGCTTCGAGAGCGACAGCCTGGTCGAGCGCGCTGCCCCCGCCGCCCCCGGCGCTCTCGGGCAGCCCGATCGTGGTGACCCCCATCTCGGTGGCGGCCTTCCACACCTCGTCGAAGCCGGCCTCGGCGTCGGTCTCGGCGGCCCGCGCGGCATCGATGCCACCGAGCGTGATTGCCCACTTGCGCAGGCTGGCAGCCAGCTCGACGTGCTCGTCGGAGATCCCGATCGACATGTACACCCCTGGAGAGAAACTAGAACGTGTTCCAGATTCTAGCGGGTGCGGGCCGACCCGTCTGCCCCGCTATGGTTCGCGCGTGCCTGCTGACGTGCCTTCGCTGCCCCAGACCCCTCCGATGCCCACCGACCTCCTCGCCCACGCGCTGGAGGCCAAGGGCTTCATGCCGGAGGACGAGGGAGCACTCCTGCACCGCGCGGCCCACGTGCGCCTCGCGCACGGTCCGGCGCTCGAGGTCGGCACCTACTGCGGCAAGTCCGCGATCTACCTCGGCGCCGCGGCGCGCCAGGTCGGCGGCGATCAGGCGATCGTCTTCACCGTCGACCACCACCGCGGCTCGGAGGAGAACCAGGCCGGCTGGGAGCACCACGACGCCACCCTGGTCGACCCGGAGGTCGGGCTGATGGACACGCTCCCGGTCTTCCGGCGCACCGTGGCCCGCGCCGGTCTCGAGGACCAGGTGATCGCCGTGATCGGGCGCAGCACCGCGGTGAGCGCCCACTGGCGCACACCGCTCAGCCTGCTCTTCATCGACGGCGGCCACTCCGAGGAGCCTGCCCAGGCCGACTACTCCGGATGGGCCCCCTGGCTCATGCCCGGCGGCTTCCTGGTGATCCACGACGTGTTCCCCGACCCCGCCGACGGTGGCCAGGCGCCGTACCACGTCTTCCTGCGCGCGCTCGACAGCGGCTGCTTCGCCGAGGTCGAGACCGTCGGCTCGATGCGCGTCCTGCAGCGCACCGCCGGGTCAGCCGGCGAACCCGTCGGCTGATTCCAGACGCTCGACGGACGGACTCGCAGCCGCACTCCAGGCCGATCTCGGGGAAGTGCGGGGCGAGCGAGGTGCCGCGCATGATGCCCGAGCCCGGGGAGGAGTGCCCGTAGGTCTCCCCCAGGGCGTCGATGGCGAGGATGACCGCGGCGGCGGTGTACGTCGTGTGCTCGACCGGCCAGTAGACGTCGGCGATCTCGCCGGCGTAGACCCAGCCGGTCCAGTAGGCACCGCTCTCGCCGCGCAGGTGCTGCATGTCGCGCACCAGGTCGAAGGCGCGGCGGTGGTCGCCCAGGGCGTCGAGGGCCATGGCGAGCTCGCAGGTCTCGGCGCCGGTCACCCACGGGTTGGTGTCGACGCAGTGGATGCCGAGCCCCGGCACGACGAAGTCGTCCCAGCGCGGCGCAAGGGTCTCCAGCGCGTCAGGACCACGCACGGCCCCACCGAGGATCGGGTAGTACCAGTCCATGGAGTAGGTCGACTTGTCCTCGAACAGGTCGCGGTGCTCACGGATCGCGTGTGCGAGCCGGCCACCGGCCAGCTCCCACTCGGGCTGCGGGTCGCCGAGCAGCTCGCCGAGCGCCACCCCGGCGCGCAGCGACTGGTAGATGCTCGAGGAGCCGGCGAGCAGGCAGAAGTCCTCGTCAGGAGTCCACTGGATGCCACCGAAGTCGACCTGCTGGGAGACCACCCAGTCGAGCCCGGCCCGGACCGAGGGCCAGAAGCGGTGCACGAACGCGATGTCGTGGCGCACCAGCCAGTGGTGCCAGAGGCCCACGGCGAAGTAGGCGCTCATGTTGACCTCGCCGCGCGGGTCCTCGACCTCGCCGGCCACGATCTTCATCGGCCACGAGCCGTCCTCGCGCTGCATGGTGGGCACCCAGGCGTAGGCCCTCTCCGCGGCCTCGACCTGTCCGCCCACGAGCAGGGCCATGGCGGCCTCGACGTGGTTCCAGATGTCGACGTGCTCGCCGGTGGTCCACGGGATCGCGCCGCACGGCTCCTGCATCGAGGCGATCGAGGCCGCGGTGTCGGCGACCTGACCCTCGGTCATCAGGTCGCGGACGTACGGCAACGGCTCAGTCATCGGCAGGCTTGCGGAAGTAGAGCACCATGCTCTTGCCGATCAGCGGGTCCAGGACCTTGCCGGCGAGCTGCAGCGTCTTGGGCTGCTTCATGATCTCCCACACCAGGAGCTTGTGGTAGGCCCGGGCGAGGGGGTGCTTGTCGTTGGTCACGCCGACGGCGCACTTGATCCACCAGTACGGCGAGTGCAGGCCGTGGGCGTAGTCCTTGCCGGTGAACTCGAGTCCGGCCTTGCTGATCTTGTCGGTCAGCTCCTTGTCGGTGTAGATCCGGATGTGGCCGCCCTCGACGTTGTGGTAGTCGTCGGAGAGCTTCCAGTTGATGACCTCGGGGAGCCAGCGCGGCACCGAGACCGCCATCGTGCCGCCGGGGCGCAGCACGCGCACCAGCTCCTGGATCGCCTGGATGTCGGCCGGGATGTGCTCGAGCACCTCGGCAGCGACGATCCGGTCGAACTCACCGTCGGCGAACGGCAGCTGGAGGGCGTCACCCTGCTTGATGTCGGCCTCGGCGCCCTCGGGCACCTCACCGGCCTCCTTCATCGCGCCGAACAGCTCCAGGACGCCCGACAGCTCGTCGGCATCCATGTCGAAGGCGACGACGTCGCCGCCGCGGCGATACATCTCGAAGGCGTGGCGGCCGGCGCCGCAACCCATGTCCAGCACCCGGTCCCCGGCGTGGAGGCCCAGGCGTTCGAAGTCGACGGTCAGCATCAGATCTCTTCCTTCACGGTCGTGCTGGTGGGGGTCGGCGCGGGCAGGCCGCGCTCGCGACGGAAGTCGGCGATGACTTCCTCGTAGGCGGCAGCGACCTTGACGGCCACCGCTCGCCAGCTGAACAGCTCCTGGACGCGGACGCGTCCGGCGGCGCCCATGACGGCCCGCCTCTCGGGGTCGTCCAGCATGTTCTCGAGGGCGTGCATGAGCTCGCCCACGTCACCGGGGGTGACGAGGTCGGCGCACAGCCCGTCCGGGCCGACGACCTCGGGGATGGCGCCGGCGCGCGACACGATGAGCGGCGTGGCGCAGGCCATCAGCTCAGCGGTCGGCAGGGAGAAGCCTTCGTAGAGCGAGGGCACGCACGCGACCTCCGCGGAGCCCATCAGGTCGACGAGCTCCTCGTCGGTGATGCCGTGCACGAAGCGCACGTGGGCGCCGATGCCGAGCTTGTCGATGAGCTTCTCGGTACGCCCGCCCGGCGAGGGCTTGGTGACCAGCACCAGCTCGAGGTCGCGCTCGGTGCGGAGCTTGGCGAAGGCCTCCAGGAGCGTCGAGATGCCCTTCATCGGGGCGTCCGCGCTGGCCATGGCCATGATCCGGCCGGGCACCCGGGGCTTGCTGGGCGGCACGAACTTGTCGTCGACGCCGAGGAGGATGACCTCCATGCGAGCCGGGTCGACGCCGAAGTCCTTGGCGATGTCGCGCTTGGAGGTCTCGGAGGGAGTCAGGATCTTGGGCAGCTGGCGGGCGACCTTGGCCTGCATCTTCACGAAGCCGTACCAGCGGCGCAGCGTCAGCTTGCGCCACGGGTTGCGGGTCTGCGCGAGGTCGATGCGGCGGTCGAAGCTGATCGGGTGGTGCACGGTCGCGATCAGCGGCAGGCCGTAGCCCTCGATGTCGAGCATCCCGGTGCCGAGGACCTGGTTGTCGTGGGCGATGTCGAACTCACCGGCACGCTCGGCGAGGATCCGCGAGATCCGGCGGCTGAAGGTCTTGGGCTCGGGGAAGCCGGCCACGCACATGGTGGCGAACTCCTCGACGTCGATCAGGTCGCGGAACTCGCGCAGCTTGGGCACCCGGAAGGGGTCGGGCTCGCGGTAGAGGTCCAGGCTCGGCACCTTGGTCAGCACCACGCCCTCGTCGAGCTCGGGGTAGGGCTGCCCGGACAGCACCTCGACGTGGTGTCCCAGGGCAGTCAGCTCCCGGCTCAGGTGACGCAGGTAGATTCCCTGGCCTCCACAGTGGGTCTTGCTGCGATAGGACAGCATGGCGATGCGCATACGGCACGACCTCTTTCGTCGGGCGGAACTCCCGTGAGCGAGAGACGCGCCGGGCCGGTCAAGTTAGAACGTGTTCCTATTATGGACCACAGGTTGCTAGCCTAGTGCCGTAGTTCAGAGATCCACCCAGCCGTCTCCCGACGGCCTCCTCCACGCGAACCAACCATGGGGTCCCGATGAGCAGCACCAACTCACTGGCAGTCGAGGATCTCGGCTCTGCCGCCCAGCGCGATCGGCGCAAGCGGATCCTCGACGCGACCTACGACCTCGCCAAGGACGGCGGCTTCGACGCCGTGCAGATGAGGGCCGTGGCCGATCGCGCCGAGGTCGCCCTGGGCACCCTCTACCGCTACTTCCCCTCCAAGATCCACCTGCTGGTCTCCGCCCTCGCACGCGAGTTCGACCGCAGCGAGGCGATGATCAGCGCGCTGGGCGAGATCCCCGGCGAGACCCAGGCCGAGCGCGTGATCTACATCCTCAAGCGCACCACGCGCGGGCTCCAGGGCGACCCGAAGCTCACCGAGGCCCTCACCCGGGCCTTCATGTTCGCCGACTCCTCGGCGGCCACCGAGATCCACG
This sequence comes from uncultured Actinomycetota bacterium, assembly GCA_963760515.1. Classification (GTDB taxonomy): domain Bacteria; phylum Actinomycetota; class Actinomycetes; order Propionibacteriales; family Nocardioidaceae; genus Nocardioides. The sequence goes on along the minus strand of CAVXDL010000009.1, from coordinate 52,323 downwards.
CGGTCGGCATGTCGCTGACCGCGATGCTCACCCACGCCATGCGCCCCGGCTCCGATGCCGAGGTGACCGAGCAGGACGTGGCGATCGCCCGCGTGATCGGCGACGTATGGCTCTCGGCGCTCGTCGCCTGGGTGACCGGGCGCTCCACGGCCGCCGAGACCGGCGCCCACATGGAGACCGCCGTCGGCCTGTTGCTGCGCGACTGACGGCGGCCCTCGAAGTTCGCACGCGCGGGTCGCTACTCCAGGAACGCTGCGGTGGAGCCGCCGAGGTCCATCGCCGGCAGCCCGAGCTTGCGGTGGTCCCAGGAGCGCGTGCGCTCGACGTCGAGTCGTACGACGACGCGGTTGCGCGCCATCAGCTCCACGAACGGCTTGAGCTCCTCGGTGTACGGCGCGTTGTAGCGCTCGAAGATCTGCACGCACACGTCCCAGACGACGTCCTCGTCCTCGATCACCACGCCGACGCCCTCCAGGGCGACCCCGCGGAGCTGGTCGTAGGTGTGTCCGGCCTCGGCCAGGAAGCTCATCCGGTTGTCGCGGCGCAGGTTGACGACCTTCTGCGACTTGGCCTTGGTCTCGATCCAGACGTGGCCGTCGTGCCAGGCGTACCACATGGCCACGAGGTTCATCTGGCCCTTCGGCCCGACCGTGGCGATGGTCGAGGACCGCTGCTGCACCAGGAACGAGTCGACCTCGTCCTCGGTCATCACGACCCGACCGCGCTCGTTAGCCACCGAAACCGTGGGTCGCGGTGACCCCTCCGTCGATCGCGATCTCGGCGCCGTTGATGTAGGACGCCTCGTCGCTGCCGAGGAAGACGTAGAGCGGGGCGACGTCCTCGGGGTGACCGACACGGCGCAGCGGCACCTTCGAGGCGCCGTACTCCATGGCCAGGTCGCCGCCGTGCACGCGCGTCATCGGGGTGTCGATCATGCCGGGGTGGACCGAGTTGACCCGGATGTTGAACCGGCCCAGCTCGTGGGAGGCGCCCTTGGTCATGCCGCGCACCGCGAACTTGGTGCCGCAGTAGGCCGTCAGGTTGGACATGCCGCCCAGGCCCTCGGTGGAGGAGGCGTTGATGATCGAGCCACCACCGAGCTCCTTCATGTTCTCCACCACGGCCTTCATGCCCAGGAACGGCCCGAGCTGGTTGACGCGGAAGAGCAGCTCGTACTCCGCCACCGGCATGTCGGCGATGGTGCCGAAGCGCAGGATGCCGGCGTTGTTGGCCAAGATCGAGACGAGGCCGAAGCGCTCGTTGGTGTCGGCCACCAGCGACGTCCACGCCGACTCGTCGCCCACGTCGTGGTGGGCGAAGTGGGCGTGGTCGCCGAGCTCGTCGGCCAGCGCCTGTCCCTCTTCCTTGGCGACGTCGGCGATGACGACCTTCGCGCCCTCGGCGACGAAGGCGCGGCTGATGCCGGCGCCCTGTCCCATCGCGCCGCCGGTGACGATGGCGACCTTGCCTTCAAGACGGTTCACGGGCGGGCCTCGAGCTTCATGATCGAGTCGGCGGCGAAGCCGACGGAGGGGTCGCGGTCGGCGAAGTAGCCGCCGAGCTGGGCATCCAGGTCGGCCGGGGTCCACACGGACCCGGCCTTGTCGAAGCGCTCCTCGACGACGGGCGCGGCCACGAGCGCGACCATGCCGCCGTAGACGACGAACACCTGTCCGGTGATCGACTCGGCCGCCGGCGAGGCGAGGTAGGCCACCAGCGGGGCCACGTGCTCGGGCGAGTACGGGTCGATCTCGAGGCCGGACTGGTCCTCGCCGAAGACCTGGGCGGTCATCGCGGTGCGGGCGCGGGGGCAGATCGTGTTGGCGCGTACGCCGACCTTGCCCAGGCCCCGGGCCGTGGAGAGGGTCAGCGCGGTGATGCCGGCCTTGGCCGCGGCGTAGTTGGCCTGGCCCGGCGAGCCGCCGAGGAACGCCTCCGAGGCGGTGTTGATCACGCGGGCGTAGACCGGAGCATCGGCCGCCTTGGACTTCCCGCGCCAGTACGACGCCGCGTTGCGCGAGAGCAGGAAGTGGCCACGCAGGTGCACGTGGATGACGGCGTCCCACTCCTCGTCGCTCATGTTGAAGAGCATCCGGTCGCGCGTCATGCCGGCGTTGTTGACCACGATCTCCAAGGAGCCGAAGCCCTCGACCGCAGCGGCCATCATGGCGTCAGCGGTGGCGCGCTCCCCCACGTCGCCCTCGACGATCGCGACCTCGGCGCCGAGGCCCTTGATCTCGTCGGCGGCGTCGTCGGCTGCCCCGGGCAGGTCGTTGAGCACGATCCGCGCGCCGGACTTCGCCAGGGCGACGGCCTCGGCACGCCCCAGGCCGGCGCCGGCGCCGGTGATGATGGCGACCTTGCCGTCCAGGTCGGTGGAGTCGGGCACGTTCACTCCTCGATCAGCGTGATCGCGGCGCGCGGGCAGGCAGCGACGGCGCGCTTGACGTCGTCGATGTTCTCCGGCGTCGTCTGCTCGGTCTTGACCACGAGGAAGTCGTCGTCATCGAGCTCGAAGACCTCCGGCGCCATCGCCTCGCACAGCGCGTTGGACTCACAGAGGTCGAAGTCGACCTTGATCTTCATGGGGTGCCCCTTTCAGGAGGCTTCGGAGGAGTGACCGGGAAAGACTTTGGCGTGCGGATCGATCGCCACGGTGGCGTTGTTGACCGCGGTCGCGGCCTCGCCGAAGCCGACCGCGATCAGGCGCACCTTGCCGTCGTACTCGGTGATGTCGCCGGCGGCGAAGACGCGGGGCAGGTTGGTCTGCATCGACGGGCTGACCACGATGTGTCGCTTCTCGACGTCGAGGCCCCACTGCTGCATGGGCCCGAGGTCGGCGATGAAGCCGAGCGCCGCCACCACTGCCTGGCACGGCAGCGTGGTGGTCTCCTCGCCGACGGTGACGTCGACCGACTCGACGGTGCCGTTGCCGGAGATCGCGCTGACCTCGGCCTTGGTGATGATGCGCACCGACGAGTCGCGCACCTGCTGCACGGTGCGCTCGTGGGCGCGGAAGGCGTCGCGTCGGTGCACGAGGGTCACCGAGCGGGCCACCGGCTCGAGGTGCACCGCCCAGTCGAAGGCGCTGTCGCCGCCGCCGACGATGACCACGTCCTTGCCGGCATAGGGCGCGAAGCTCGGCACGAAGAACTCCAGGCCACGGCCCAGCCAGTCCCCCTGGGCCGGCAGCGCGCGCGGGCTGAACTTGCCGATGCCGGCGGTGATCAGCACGGCGCCGGCGTGCACGGTCGTGCCGTCGTCGAGGCCGACGACGACGCCGTCCTCGCCGGCCGAGAGCGTGCTGGCGGTGCGGTCGAGGAGGTACGTCGGGTCGGCGGTCGCAGCCTGCTCGACCAGGCCCTCGACGAGGTCGCGGCCCTTCACGCTGGGGAAGCCGGCCACGTCGAGGATCTGCTTCTCGGGATACATCGCGGTGATCTGGCCCCCGAGCTCGGGCAGGGAGTCGACCACGGCGACCCGGTGCCCCCGGAAGCCGGCGTAGTAGGCCGCGAACAGGCCGGTGGGACCGGCTCCGATGATCAGGACGTCGGCCTCGACCGTCGGTCCCTCCGGGGCCGTGGACGAGGGGTCGGAGGCAGGCTCAGCAGCAGAAGTGGTCACAAGCCTCGATCCTTCCCTCCGGCGGGGCTGGCGGCAACGCTCTGTCCAGCACGGCGGGCAGCGCCCGTCCCCGACAAACTGTAACGTGTTCTAGTTGGCTGGCAACCTAACCGGCTCCTCGCGAGCGTGTCCACCCCGCTCACCGCTCGGACGAGTCAGCTCGCCTGGAGGTCGGAGACCAGCCAGCCCTCGGGGGTGTCGACCATGGTGACCGTGACGCGGAACTGCACCGAGGTCAGCGCCGCATCCGTGCGCGACGTCGACTGGGTGAGGAAGAGCAGCGCGACGATCTCGCGTGGTGTGGCCGAGACGACCCCCTGGGCGGAGACGTCGACGGTGACCTCGGTGCCCGCGGCGAGGAAGTCGTCCTTCACGTCGGCCTTGGTCGAGCGGTACTGCTCGGCGAAGGCGTCGGTCATCAGCGACGCCGCCTCCTCGACCTGGTCGTCGTAGCCGGTCGACGAGGCACCGACGATGGTCTCCGCGGCCCGGGCTGCCTGGTCGACGACACTGCGCCACTCCAGCTGGCTGACGCGCACCGGCCGCTCGGCCGAGATCGCGCCCGTCTGCGAGGCCGCGTCGTCGCGGGTGAGGTACCAGACCTCGGCCGCTCCCACGGCGGCGAGCAGCACGATCACCACGACGAGGAGGCGGACGAGCCGCGGCGACGGCGGCGGGGCCGACGGGGTTGGCGGGGTTGGCGGGGCCGAGGCCCCGGTCCTCTCCGGCGAGACCTGCGGCGTGCTCTGGGTGCCGAGGCTGCTCTGGGTGCCCTGGCCGGCCACCCGACGCGGACGCCGTTGCGGCGCGCGGGAGGCGGGCGTGGGCCGGCGGGGCGGTGTCGGGCTCATCCCACGAAGTCCAGGTCGTCGGTGAGCCACGCGTCGTCGTCGCGCACGAGCGTGACCAGGATCCGGAAGTTGCGCAGCTGCGGCTTGCCGCCGGTCTGGGCGTTGCTGACGTCGCCGGTGGTCGCGACGAGCACGGTCGCGCCGTCGTCGTCCAGGCTCGAGACCGCCGAGGTCACCACCTCGCCGGTCATCACCGACTCGAACTCGGTCACGAGCTCGACGAGGCTGTCCGACGAGGCGCGGTACTGCTCGAGGAAGGTCCCGGTGGCGGTCGCCGCCACGGCGTCGAAGCTCGCCTGGGTGTCGCGGTAGTCGATGTTGACCAGGGCCGTGGCGGTGGCCGCAGCCGCCGCCAGGGCGTCGCCGTAACGCTCCTGCTCGGCCACCGACGGCGCCGACAGCTCGCCGCCGTCGCGTTCGCCGTGGGCCCGCACGGACAGCACGCCGCCGACCACGACCAGGCAGGCCAGCAGCAGGGCGAGCAGGTAGAGGATCGTCGTACGACGTGCGGGCGTGCCGTCGGTCACTGGCCCGTCACCGGTCCCACGATCAACCACTTCCACGAGTCCTCTCCCAGGATCGACAGGTCACCTGCCGGGGCGAACCGGACATCGTCGCCGTCGGCATCGACAGCACCCTGCACCAGGCCGCTGCGCGGATCGTAGGTGCCGGCGTAGGCGCGCGCCGGAGCGGGGTTGTTGCGCGAGCCGGGCACGTTGGGCGTGCCACGCTGCACGTAGGGGAACCCGGCGGTGCACTTGGCCGGGTAGATCGGCGCGTCGGAGAGCTGGTCACCGCGTCGCCACTCGTCGCGCGGCTTGTAGCCCTCGGTGCACGGCGGCACGCTGCTGTCGGTCTGCAGGTTGACGTGACCGTAGCCGTCGCGGGTCGTGCCGGTGAAGCCACCGGCGATGACGCGCGGGTAGGTCACGAGCAGCTGCTCGAGCCCGGCGAGGTGGGAGACGATCACCTGGTCGACGGTGATCAGGTCGCTCAACAGCGCCGGCAGCGTCGGCTCGAGGTCGCGCATCAGGGCGGTGACCTGCTTGGCCGTCCCGGGGGTGCCGTCGAGGACCTGGCGCAGGTCGCCGTCGGAGCGGCGCAGGGCAGCAGTGAGGTCGGCGAGGTCGGCGGAGAACGAACGGATGTTCTCGCCCTGGTCGCGCTGCGTGCGCAGCACGGTCAGGCCGGTCTCGAGGAGCCGGATCGTGTCATCGGTGTTGGCGGTGGCGGCGCGGATGAACGCGCCACCGTCGTCGATGAGCTGCTGCAGGGGCCGTCCGGTGTCGACGAACATGTCGCCGAGCTCCTCGATGAGGACCTGGAGGCTGCGCTTGTCGACCGAGTTCACGAAGGCGTCGAGCTGGATCAGGAGGTCGGCCTCGTCCACCGGCAGCGACTTCTCCGAGCCCTCGAGCACGTCGCCGTTCTCGGCGTACGGCCCCTCGTCGCTCTCGGGTTCGAAGTCGAGGTACTGCTCCCCCACTGCGGAGAGGTTGTGCACGAACATCGGCGAGCCGAGCGGGAGCTTGGTGCCCTCCTCGAGCGCGAGGTCGAGCGTCACGCCCTCGCGGGTGGCGGTCATGGTGTCGACGAGGCCGATCTTGACCCCGCGGTAGGTGACCTCACTGCCCTCGAACAGGCCACCCGAGGTGGGCAGGGTCGCCTGCACCTCGAGCCCTCGCCCGAGCACCTTGTCGACCAGCCCGAGGTAGGCAGCAGCGATGTAGACGATCCCGACCGCGGACAGGATCACGAAGGCGATGATGCGGCGCCGGACGTCAGCAGTCATCGGTCGGTCCCCCACAGCGTCGCGTTGTCGGCCCTCGGGGCGGGGTCGGCGTCGGTCAGCGCTGCGCTGAACCGGCCCAGGCCCGGGATGCCGAGGTCAGCGAGTCCGGGCAGCACCGGACCGTCCTCTCCGGCGAGCAGGCCGAGCGCCCGGCAGACGTCCTTGCGGCGGTGCTTCTTGGTGTCGCACGCGTCCAGCAGCTGCGGCAGGAGCTGGGATGAGCTCAGCACCCGCCGGCACTTCTGCCCGTCGATGGCATCGCTGCGCAGGCACTTCAGCACCGGCAGGTCCGGAAGATCGGGCAGGTCCGGAAGATCCGGGAGATCCGGAAGGTCGGGCAGGTCGGGCAGGTCGGGCAGGTCCGGGAGGTCGGGGAGGCCGCCACCCTCGGGCGCGAAGTTCTCGAGGCTGATCGAGGCGCGGATCGAGGTGTTGGCGTAGTCGCCGAGGACGATCTCGGAGGCCTCCTTGGGGAAGGGGAAGCTGACGAGCAGGTTGAGGCCGGGGGCGAGCTTGTCGCCCGCGGCGCTCAGGTTGGCCAGGATCGGACGCAGGTCACGCAGCTGGGCCAGCAGGTCCTTCTTGCTCGCGCCGATCACCCTGGTGCCGACGGTCCCCAGACGGTCGAGGGCGCCGAGCATGGCGATCAGCTCGTCGTGCTGGTCGTGGAGCACCTCGATCGCGGGCCCGACGGCGTCCAGGGCCCCGGTGATCGTGTCCTTCTCCGCATTCAGGGTCGCGGTGAGGTTGTTGAGCGACTGGAGCGCGCGGATGATGTCGCGCTTCTGCCCGTCGAGCGTGCCGACCACGCTGTCCAGCGAGCCGAGCAGGTCACGCAGGTCGTCGGTGCGCCCGGTCATCACCTTGTTGAGCTCGTGGGTGATGGTGCCGAGCTGGGCCACGCCGCCGCCGGCGAGCAGCATCGACAGCGCGCCGAGCACCTCCTCGACCTCCGGGTTCGCTCCGGTCCGTTCGAGCGGGATGTTGTCGCCCTCGACGAGACGGCCGACCGGGTCCTCCCGGGTCGGCTCCTCGATGGCGACGTACTTCTCACCGAGCAGGCTCACCTGGCGGATGTCGGCGACGGCGTTGGCGGGCAGCTCGATGTCGTCTCGGATGCGCACGGTGATCTTGGCGTGCCAGTCGACCCGGTCGACCTCGGTCACCTCACCCACGGTGACGTCGTCGACGAAGACCGGCGAGCGCGGCACGACGTTGAGGATGTCGGCGAACTCGACGGTGATCTCGTAGGAGTTGTCGGCGCTGACCGGCGACCCGGGCAACGGCAGGTCGTAGGCGCCGTCGAAGTCGCAGCCCGACAGCGCCGAGGCACCCAGGACCGAGGCGATGACCAGGCCCAGCACGCGGCGGATCATGAGGCACCTCCGGCCAGCAGGTCGGCCAGCGGCACCGGCTCGGCGCGGTGACTCGAGTAGCGGGCTCGAGATGGCGGGGCCCGAGACCGCCGGCCCCGGGGCCGGACGCGAGGACCCCGGCGGAAGGGTGGGCAGCTCGTTCTCGACCGGCTGCAGGAGCTGGGTGAACAGCTCGCACGCCAACGTCTTGCTCACCTTGGGGATCGAGGACTGCTGGACGATCGAGCACAGGAAGCCGTCGGCGTTGAAGGCGTTGCCGCTCACCCCGACCCGCGAGCCGATGGACCCGGTCTCGGTGTTGTAGGCGAGGAAGAGGTTGCCGATGGCGACCGGCGCCACGTTGAGCGCCGTGTCGAGGCTCTCGTGCTCGGAGGCGATGGCCTTCATGACCCGGCTGAGCTTGCGGACATCGGTGGAGAGCGCGCGGCGGTTGTCGCGCACGAAGCCCTCGACCACACCGACCGCGTCGGCCACGGCGCTGAGCGTGCCCTGGAGCTCGACCCGCTCGGCCGAGAGCTGCTCGGAGACGTCGGCGAGGTCGGCGATGAAGGCCCGCACCAGCCCGTCGCTCTGGGCGAGGGTCGAGGTGAAGTCAGCCAGCTGACTGACGGTGTCGAAGAGGTCACCGGAGTTGTTGCTGAACGTCGAAGCGGCCTGCGCGAGGTTGCGCAGCATCCGGTTGGCCCGCTTGCCCTCGCCCTCGAGTGCCTCGGCGCCCGCGCGGACGAGGTTGTTGAGCGTGCCGTCGGCATTGACCCCGTTGGGCCCGAGGGTCTCGGTGAGGTCGTAGAGGCTGGCGTAGATCCGGTCGAGCTCCACCGGCACCGCGGTGGCCGGGAGCGCGATGTCGCCGCCGTCGGCGAGCGCCTCGCCGCCGGTGTAGACCGGGGTGATCTGCACGAACCGGTCGGCCACCAGCGTCGGCGTGATGATGACCGCCTGTGCGTCGGTCGGCAGGTCGTACTCGGCGTCGTACTCCATGTCGACGCGGACCGACTCGCCCTCGGGCGTGACAGCCACGACGCGGCCGACGTTGACGCCGAGGATGCGAACGTCGCTGCCGACGTAGATGCTCACCGCGCGCGGGAAGTGGGCGGCCACCGTCTTGGGCGGCGTCCGGTCGCCGCGGACGACGAGCACGAGGCCCACCACGACGAGCACGACGACGGCCAGCGAGATGCTCTTGACGGTCACGCGTTCCTTGAGTGCCATCAGCGCGACCCTCCTGACGTCGGCACGAACTCGCCGGTCGGGATCGCGAGCAGGTTGACGGCGTAGGCATCGAACCACGGGCCGGTGCCGATGATGTTGCCGAGGATGGAGACGTAGGGACCCAAGGCGTTCAACGTGGCCTTCAGCTCCTTCTCGCGGCTGATGAGGGTGTCGAGCAGGTCGTCGACCTGGCGCAGCGCCGGTCCGATCTGGGCGCGGTTGTCCTGGGCGAGGCCGCGCAGCTCGCGAGCCAGGACCTGGGCGTTGACCAGGAGGCGGTGGATGGCGGCCTTGCGACGCTTGAGCTCGTCGAAGAGCTGGTCGGCGCTTCCCATCAGGTCGACGAGGTCGTCGCTGCGGTCGGCGAGGATCTTGGTGACGCCCTTGGAGCTCGAGAAGAGCTTCTGCAGCTCGGCGTCCCGCGAGGCCACGCTCTGCGAGAGCCGCGAGATGCCACGGAGGCTCGCCTGGATCTCGGGGGCTGCGCCGTCGATGGTCTCGCCGAGCACGTTGAAGGCCTTCTTGACCGCGTCGGTGTCGATCTGCTCGGTGGTGACGGTGAGGTCGCTGAAGACCCCGACGATGTCGTAGGCCGAGGCGGTGCGCTCCAGCGGGATCTGCCCGCCGGGTGGCAGCTGGCCCTCACCGGCGGGGATCACCTCGAGGTACTTCTCCCCCAGCAGGTTGAGCACCTCGATCGTGGCCACGCTCTCCTTGCCGAACTCGACACCGTGGTCGATCTCGAAGGTCACCACGACCTGCGGCCCCTCGAGCTCGACACCGGCCACTCGTCCGACGCGGATGCCGCCGACCTGGACGATGTTGCCGCGGTGGATGCCGCTGGCATCGCTGAAGACCGCGGTGTACTTCTCACCACCGAACCCGGGGAACTTCGACAGGTTGAACGACGCCACCACGATGAGCATCGCGACCACGATCGTCGTGGCACCGAGCCGGATGATCCGTGCGTCCGAGGAGCCCCTCATCGGTTGCACCTCGCTGCCGTCGAGCGGAAGTCGAGGTCGTTCAGCTGCTTGTTGAGCTCCTTGATGATGGGCAGGCCGTCGATGAGCGGCAACGTGATCTCCCCGGAGAACCCGCAGACGTAGTAGTTGTACCAAGAGCCGTAGGTGCCGGTGCGGGTCTGATCGGTCATCGACTCGGGCAACCGGTCGAAGATCTCCACCACGACCTTGCGGTTCTTGGGCTTGTTGAGCAGCGTCGCCAGCCGGCGCAGCTGGGCGATGTCGGCCTTGAGGAGCGGTCGGCTCTGACGCAGGAGGTCCGAGAGCACCACGGTGAGGTCGGAGATGCTGTCGAGGGAGGACCCGATGGTGGAGCGGTCGCGGGCGAGGTCGCCGAGCCAGCCCTTGAGCTCGAGCACCAGCTGGGAGAGCTCTTGGCGACGGTTGTTGACCGTGGTCATCGTGGTGGTCAGGTTGTCGATCACGTCGCCGATCAGCTGGTCGCGGTCGGCAAGGGTGTTGGTCAGCGACGCGGTGCTCTCCAGCAGGGAGCGCACGGTGCCGCTCTCTCCCTGCAGCACCTGGACGAGGTTCATGGTGAGCTCGTTGACCTGCTCGGGCTGCAGCGCCTGGAACAACGGCTTGAAGCCGTTGAACAGCACCGTCAGGTCCAGTGCCGGAGTCGTCTGCTGCATCGGGATCACGTCGCCGTCCTCGAGGGGCTCGGCCCCGCGCGACTTCCCGGCGACCAGGGCCATGTAGCGGTCCCCGACGAGGTTGAGGAAGCGGATCTCGGCGCGCGAGGTCGTGGTGAGCTCGACGTCGGACTTCACGCGGAAGGTCACCTTGGCGTAGCGGCGCTCGTAGTGCTCGACGTCCTTGACCTCGCCGACGCTGACCCCGGCGACGCGCACGTCGTCGCCCTTCTTCAGCGAGGTGGCGCTGGTGAACACCGCTTCGTAGGTGCGCGCCTCGCCGAAGCCGAGGTTGCCCATGATCACCGCGAGGAGGCCGGTGACCAGGACGGAGACGACGGTGAAGATCGTCAGCTTGATGCCGGCTGCGATCGTGACCTGGTTGCGTGCGTTCACGAGGCCGCTCCCCCTCTCACGACGGGGCCGTAGAGGAGCGAGCCGAGCGAACCGTAGGAGCTCGCGGCGCGTCCGCTGCGATCCGCGAGCAGGGCGTTGAGGATCTGCTGGTCACCGGTCGTGCCGGCGTACCCGCTGGACATGCCCGGGCCGAACGACGACCGCTTGGCCCACTCGGGCGCCGTGCGCGGCAGGAACGTCGGCGTCTTGTCCGTCGGCGGGTTGTCGTCGATGTCGGTGCCGTCGTCGAAGGACTGGGGCCCGATCGGCTCCGGGGGCCGCGGCAGGCCCGAGCACCACGGCCCGTGCCCGATCTCGCCGTACTCCGGCAGGTCGCTGCGGTCGTAGGCGTTGTACTGCGCAGCGCCGAACTCGATGTACTGCTTGACCTGGTTGCCTGCGAACGACTTGGCGAGGATCGGCGCATAGCGCGCCCCGCCCTTGAGCAGGCACGGGAGCTCGGGTGAGTAGGTGGCGAGCAGCTTGAGCACCGGCGCGCCCACCTCGCCGACCCGGATCAGGTCGGGGCCGTTGTCACGCAGCACCCGGGTGGTCGTGGTGGCCAGGCTCGTCAGGTCGGAGAAGAAGACGTCGAGCTGCTGACGCTTCTGCACGATCGTCTTGCTGGTGACCGTGAGGTTGCCCAGCACCCGCAGCAGGTCGGGTGCGGCCAGGTCGTAGGTGTCGGCGACATCGGCGAGGAGGATCAGGTCCTGGCGCAGCGTGGGCAGGGAGCCCTCGATCGCGCCGAGGTAGGTGCCGAGGTCGTCGAGGGTGCGACCCATCGTCTCGCCGCGACCCTCGAGCGCGTTGGCCAGGGCGCTGAGCGTCATGTTGAGGTCGGCGGGCTTGATGGAGCGCAGGAGCGGGAAGAGGTCGGCGAGGATCTCCCCGAGCTCGACGTTGGTCTCGACCCTCGAGGCGGGGATCACGGCGTGGTCGGCCAGGGTGCCGGAGGGCGCGAGCGGGGTGACGAAGGAGACGTACTTCTGGCCGAACAGCGTGGTCGGCAGGATCTGCACCTCGACGTTGGCCGGGATCTCCGCAGCCGCGCGCGGCTGGAGCGCCACCTTGATCACGGCCTGCTCTCCGTCCTGGGAGATCTGGCGCACCTGACCGATGAGCACGCCGTTGCGGCGTACGTCGCCGAACTTCGAGAGCTGGAGCCCCGCGCGGTCGGCCTTGATCGTCACCGTGGTGACCGTCTCGAACCGCTTGTCGTAGACCGCGATCGAGAGCCCGACCAGCAGCGCGATGATCGTGAGGAAGGCGACGCCCGCGACCATCAGCGTCGCGTGCTCGCGGCGGCTGTCGTGGTGGATGTTGACCAGCAGTGGCATGGCTCTCCCCCTCTACCCGGTGATCCGGACGGTGGTGGTGGAGCCCCAGATGGCGAAGCTGAGGAAGAAGTCGGCGACGACCACGGTCACGATGCTGGTGCGGATCGCGCGACCGACGGCCATGCCGACGCCGGCCGGACCGCCGCTCGCGGTGTAGCCGTAGTAGCAGTGGATCAGGATGATCGCGGCCGAGAGCACCAGCAGCTTGCCGAACGACCACAAGATGTCGATGGGCGGCAGGAACTGCAGGAAGTAGTGGTCGTAGGTGCCGGCCGACTGGCCGTAGATGTAGACGGTGATCAGCCGTGGCGACAGGTACGACGCGCTCAGGGCCACGACGTAGAGCGGGATCACCGCGATGAAGGCCGCGATCATGCGGGTCGTGACCAGGAACGGCAGCGACGGGATGCCCATCACCTCGAGGGCGTCGATCTCCTCCGAGATCCGCATCGCGCCCAGGCGCGCGGTGTAGCCACACCCGACAGTGGCGGCCAGCGCGATCGAGGAGATCAGGGGCGCGACCTCGCGGGTGTTGAAGTAGGCAGAGATGAACGCGCTGAACTTCGCCACGCCGAGCTGGCTGAGCGAGGCGTAGCCCTGGATGCCGACCTCGGTGCCGGCGAAGAACGCCAGGAAGGCGATCACCCCGACCGTGCCGGCGATGAAGGTCAACGCTCCCGCGCCGAAGGTCACCTCGGCCAGGGTCTTGGTGATCTCCTTGGGGTAGCGCCGGATGGCACGCGGCGCCCACAGCAATGCCTTGACGTAGAAGAGCAGCTGGTCGCCATAGGCCTCCAACGAGCGGCGTCGGCCGTCGACGAAGGCTGATCCCAGCGAGAGAATGGTCGACATCAGAGCCCCGGGGGTGGGACGACTTGGAAGTAGATCGCGGTGATGACGGCGTTCATGAAGAACAACAGCATGAACGCGATGATCACCGACTCGTTGACCGCACGACCCACACCGCTGGGTCCGCCGCCGGCGTTCAGGCCCTTCCAGGCACCGACGATCGCGGCCATGGCGCCGAAGACGACCGCCTTGATGATGGCGATGTAGAGGTCGGGCAGCGTCGCGAGCGCGGTGAACGACGACAAGAACGCTCCTGCCGAGCCGCCTTGGACGATGACGGTGAAGAAGTAACCACCGCCGATGCCCGCGCCGATCACGATGCCGATGATCATCAGCGCCACGAACATCGTGGCCACCACGCGCGGCACCACCAGACGCGCGAGCGGGTCCACGCCCAGCACCTCCATGGCATCGATCTCCTCGCGGATCTTGCGCGCGCCCATGTCGGAGCAGATGGCCGACCCTGCTGCGCCGGCGATGATCAGGGCCGCTGCGATGGGGGCCGCCTCGCGCACCACGGCCAGCACGGCGGTGGCGCCGGCGAACGACTGGGCGCCGAGCTGCCCGGTCAGGTTGCCCACCTGGAGCGAGATGACCGCGCCGAAGGGGATCGAGACGAGGATCGTCGGCATGAGCGTGACGCTGGTGATGAACCAGGCCTGCTCGACGAACTCGCGGAACTGGAAACGGGTGGTGAACATCCGTTTGACGACGTCGACCGTCATCGCCGCCAGCTCGCCGGGTCCGCGGAGCACTGAGACGGGTGTGAACCCCATCTGCACCACCCCCATTCCGTGCGACGAACGGCGAGACTAGAACGCGTTCTCGTTTTACACAACGAGAGCGCTCCTTAGCGGCCGGTCAGGCCCCGTCCCCGGTCAGGCTAGGCCGCGGCAGCGTCCTAGGATGCCAAATAGCAGGAATCTCACGACGTGAACGAGAGGGTTGGACGTGACCGGCGACGACGCGCTCACCCCGGGCGCGGTGTGGGGCTCCTTCGCGCACGACCCCCGCGTCAGCGCCCATGCCGGTCTGCGCGCCTCCGATGCCGACCGCGACCTCATCGCCGGGGTGCTTGCCTCGGCCTACGCCGACGGACGCCTCGACCGCGAGGAGTTCGACCAGCGCGCCGAGACCGCCACCGCAGCGCGCACCCTGGGCGAGCTGCCGCCACTCGTGGCCGACCTCGTGCCGGAGCGGACCCCGGTGCGCCGCCCCACCGACGCCCTGGTCAGCGCATCTCCGGCCGACCTGCGTGGGCGGGCGGGCGAGGTGTGGCAGGAGCGACGGCGCAATGCCGTGCTCGGCTTCATCGGCCCGTCGCTGATCTGCTGGGCCATCTACCTGGCTGCCAACGGGTTCACCTTCGACGGCTTCGCCTGGCCGCTGATCGTCAGCGCGGTCACCGGGCTCCACCTGCTGCGCACCGTGGTGTCGCGAGCCGAGATCGAGCGCGAGGAGCTCGAGCGGCTGGAGCGTGCTCAGGCCAAGGCGCTGCGCAAGCGCGGCTGGCGGGGCTAGGTCGGACGACTGCCCGCCTCGAGCGAGGCCCGGTCGATCACCGCGCGCGCTCGACGGCGGTAGCGCACGATCTGCACCAGGCCCACGCTCCAGAGCACGTACTGCGCACTCATCGCCCAGCGGAAGGCGCTGGGGGTGTAGTCGGTGCTGGCCCCCGGCGTGCGCCAGTCGAGGATGATCCCGACGCTGATCACCAGCACCAGGCTGGCCGCGAAGCCGGCCTGGTTGATGATCCCGGTGGCGCTGGCCAGTCGCTCGGCAGGATTCGACGTGCGGGCCATGTCGAAGCCGATCATCGAGGCCGGCCCCCCGAACCCGATCACCTGGGTGAGCACGACCAACAGCCACAACGGCGCGGCCCCGGGCCACAGCAGCACGGCGGTCCACACGATCACGATGGACCAGACGATCACCAGCACCATCGTGGAGCGGTGCCACGGGTGGCGACTCACGAGCAGCCCGAGCAGCGGGCCGGAGTACATGAAGGACACGACGATCAGGGTGAGCAGCACACCGGCCGAGGTCGCCGAGCGCCCCTCTCCCTGCACGAGGAACGGATAGCCCCACAGCAGCGCCATCGCGGTGGCGCTGAACTGCGTGGTGAAGTGCATCCAGAAGCCGAGCCGGTTGCCGGGGTGGGCCCACGACGCGGCGAGGCTGTGGCGCACCGTCGGCCACGACAGCCGGTCGCCGGTGACCCGACGACCTTCGGGCGCATCGCGCACGATGAACACCAGCGCGGCGATGAGCACCAGCCCGAACGAGGCGGTGATCAGGTAGGCCGGGGTCCACCCGAGCTCGCGCAGCGCGATCGTCATCGGCACCGCGGCCAGGATCGCGCCCACCTGGCCGAAGGTGCCCGAGAGCTGGGTGATGATCGGCACCCGCCGCGGCGGGAACCACCGGCTGACCAGGCGCAGCACGCAGATCCACGTCATCGCATCGCCCATGCCGACGAACGTCCGCGCGGTCAGCGCGGCCGGATAGCTCGGTGCGAGCGCGAACCCGACCTGCGCGAGGGTCAGCACGACCACGCCGGTCAGCATCACCGCCCGCGGGCCGAAGCGGTCGACGAGCAGACCGACCGGGATCTGCATGCCGGCGTAGACGAGCAGCTGGAGCATCGTGAACGTCGCCAGCTGGGCGGCGGAGATGTCGAAGCGCTCGGTGGCGGCCAGGCCGGCCACCGCCAACGAGGTGCGGTGGAAGATCGCCAGCAGGTAGGTCGAGCAGCGCCACGCTCCACACGGCGTAGGCGACGCGCCCGCCGATGAGGGGCACCTGGCCGTCGCTCTGCTTCACCCGATGATGCTACGGAGCACCCCGCCACGAGCGAGCCAGTGGCCTACTCGGTCGGCGTTGCTCCTCACTTCGTCGCTTCCATCATCTGGCGGAGCTCCTTCTTGAGGTCGTTGATCTCGTCGCGCAGACGGGCGGCGAGCTCGAACTGGAGCTCGGCGGCGGCTCCCTTCATCTGGTCGGTGAGGTCCTGGATGAGCTGGGCGAGCTCGGAGCTCGGCAGCCCGGCGAGGTCCTTGGCGTGGTGACCTGACGCCTTCTCCCCCAGCACCGGCACGGTCTGCCGACCCCGGCCTTCGGCTTCACGCCGCCGGCCCGGCCCTTGGCGGCGGTGCCGGCCCAGGTCTGGAGCAGTGCCTCGGTGTCCTCGTCGTCGCGCGCGAGCATCTCGGTGATGTCGGCGATCTTCTTGCGCAGCGGCTGCGGGTCGACGCCGGCGGCGAGGTTGTAGGCGACCTGCTTCTCGCGACGTCGGTTGGTCTCGTCGATCGCTCGCTCCATGGAGGGGGTGATCTTGTCGGCGTACATGTGCACCTGGCCCGAGACGTTGCGGGCCGCGCGGCCGATGGTCTGGATCAGCGACTTGTCCGAGCGCAGGAAGCCCTCCTTGTCGGCGTCGAGGATGGAGACCAACGACACCTCGGGCAGGTCGAGGCCCTCGCGGAGCAGGTTGATGCCGACCAGCACGTCGTACTCGCCCATCCGCAGCTCGCGGAGCAGCTCGATGCGGCGCAGGGTGTCGACCTCGGAGTGGAGGTAGCGGGTGCGGATGCCGGCGTCGAGGAGGTAGTCGGTGAGGTCCTCGGACATCTTCTTGGTCAGCGTCGTGACCAGGACACGCTCGTTCTTGTCGGCGCGGGTGCGGATCTCGTGGATGAGGTCGTCGATCTGGCCCTTGGTCGGCTTGATGACCACCTCGGGGTCGATCAGCCCGGTGGGGCGGATGATCTGCTCCACGACGTCGCCGTCGACCTTGTCGAGCTCGTAGTTGCCGGGGGTGGCGGAGAGGTAGATGCGTCTGCCCGACCCGCTCGAGGAACTCCTCCCAGCGCAGCGGGCGGTTGTCCATCGCGCTGGGCAGGCGGAAGCCGTGGTCGACGAGGTTGCGCTTGCGCGACATGTCGCCCTCGTACATGCCGCCGATCTGCGGGATCGCGACGTGGGACTCGTCGACGACCACGATGTAGTCCTCGGGGAAGTAGTCGAGCAGGCAGTTGGGCGCCGAGCCCGGCTCACGGCCGTCCATGTGCATCGAGTAGTTCTCGATGCCGGCGCAGGACCCGACCTGGCGCATCATCTCGATGTCGTAGGTGGTGCGCATGCGCAGCCGCTGGGCCTCGAGCATCTTGCCCTGCCGCTCGAGCTCGGCGAGGCGCTGCTCGAGCTCGGCCTCGATGCCGCGCACCGCACGCTCCATGCGCTCGGCGCCCGCGACGTAGTGGGTGGCGGGGAAGACGTAGAGCTCGTTGTCGTCGGTGATCACCTCGCCGGTCAGCGGGTGCAGCGTCATCAGTCGCTCGATCTCGTCGCCGAAGAACTCGATGCGCACCGCGTGCTCCTCGTAGACCGGGAAGATCTCGAGGGTGTCGCCGCGCACGCGGAACGTGCCGCGGGTGAAGCTGAGGTCGTTGCGGGTGTACTGGATCTCGACGAGCTGGCGCAGGATCGAGTCGCGGTCGCGCTCCTCGCCCACCCGCAGGCGCAGCATCCGGTCGACGTACTCCTGCGGGGTGCCGAGGCCGTAGATGCACGAGACCGTGGAGACCACGATGACGTCGCGACGGGTCAGCAGCGAGTTGGTGGCCGAGTGGCGCAGCCGCTCGACCTCCTCGTTGATCGAGGAGTCCTTCTCGATGTAGGTGTCGGTCTGCGGGACGTAGGCCTCGGGCTGGTAGTAGTCGTAGTAGGAGACGAAGTACTCGACCGCGTTGTCCGGGAAGAGCTGTCGCAGCTCGTTGGCGAACTGGGCTGCGAGCGTCTTGTTGGGCTGGAGCACCAGCAGCGGACGCTGCACCTGCTCGGCCACCCAGGCCACCGTCGCGGTCTTGCCGGTGCCGGTGGCGCCGAGCAGGACGACGTCCTCGACGCCGCCGCGGATGCGCTGGGTGATCTCCTCGATCGCAGCGGGCTGGTCGCCGGCGGGCTGGTAGTCGGAGACCACCTTGAAGGGGGCGACGCGGCGCTCGAGATCGGTGACTGGACGCATGGGTCGAGCCTACGGGCGCCCACCGACAACCTTCCCACCCTCAGGGGCGTCGTACCTGGCATGGACCTCCACCGGCGCCACCACACCGTCCTCGTCTCCCTGGCTGCGGCCGTCAGCACCGTCGTGCTGGCCGGCCTGCTCACCGGCTGCGGCAGCCCGGCAGAAGGTCCGCCGGCGGCCGATCCGTCGGTGACCGGTCCCCCATCGGGGTCCCCGGTGACGACCTCGGCAGCGGACCCGACGCCGAAGAGGGACGCGGTGACCCTGACCGGCTTGCGCCGCGGCGCCGCCCCGGGCATCCCCTACGCCGTGGACCTCGACGCGCCGTTCCTCGATGGGCACTACCGCGTCGTCCTGCCCGACGGCACCCGCTTCCCGCTCCCCCGCGGCTCGATCGGCGAGTTCGCCGTGACCGGGCGCCGGGTCGTGCTGCTGCGCCAGACCGAGGGCGGCGTGGTCATGCAGCTCTCCGACCGCTCGGGCAAGGTGCTCGACGAGGAGAGGTTCCTGCGCTCGCACACGCTGCTCGTCAGCCAGCGACCACCGGATCGTGGGCTGGCTGCGCGACGACGGCACCGTGCACACCCTCGACAGCGGCGGGACCAACGCGGTCGACCTGCCGCGGGTGCGCGCCGGCGGCGAGGCCGCCGCGCTCAGCGGCAGACGGACCTGCCAGGAGCAGGCGCCCGAGGGCGGCGGCTGCACCGCGTTCGTCAACGTCGCCAACGGTGTCACCCTGACCACCTCGCACGGCATCGTCGACCGGGTGCCCGGCCTGGCCTCGCTCGACGCCGTCAACGCGCGCGGCCGCCTCGCCGGGCGGCTCCGGCCCCGCCAGGACCGCTGCTGGGGCGTGCTCACCCCGCGCGGCACCGAGGCGTGGCGCACCTGCGAGCACCGCCTCGACAGCTTCTCCCCCGACGGCCGCCACGTGCTCGGTCTCGAGGGCAACGCCCGCCACGACGAGATCCGAGGCCTCGTCGTCCACGACCGCACCGGCACCGTCGTCGCGACGTGGGCCAAGCCCCGCGGCATCCGCAACGCCGTCACCGACGTGGCGTGGGAGGACGACGCGCACCTGCTGGTCGTCGTACGCGAGCGCGGACGGACGGCGATCGTGCGGCTCGGGCTGGACGGGTCGATGGAACGGGCTACTGCGGTCGGCAAGGCTCCGGCTGATGCTGCGGGCTATGCGC
Source organism: uncultured Actinomycetota bacterium (assembly GCA_963760515.1). Classification (GTDB taxonomy): domain Bacteria; phylum Actinomycetota; class Actinomycetes; order Propionibacteriales; family Nocardioidaceae; genus Nocardioides. Next base: position 33,001 of record CAVXDL010000009.1, on the reverse strand, counting down.
TGGAGGTGCGCTGAGCGCCGCCGCTAGCGGCTCGCGGCACCCGAGTCGAGGCCGAGTCGTCAGAGCAACGGGCGCAGCGGCGCCAGGAACGCCTCGGTGAACTTGCGGTGCAGGTCGCGCGTCTCCCACTCGAAGCGGGTGAGCGGGGCGCAGTTGGCCTCGTCGGTGAGGAAGATCTTCTCCAGGTCCGCGGCAAGGCCCGGGTCGATGACCTCGAGGTTGATCTCGTAGTTGCCCTGCAGGCTGAGACGGTCGATGTTGGCGGTGCCGACGGTCGACCAGGTGCCGTCGACGGTGGCGGTCTTGGCGTGCACCATCGCGCCCTTGAACCGCAGGATCTTCACCCCGGCATCGAGGAGCTCGGAGAAGAACCCGCGCGAGATCCAGTCGGCCACGATGTGGTTGGACTTCAGCGGCAGCAGCAGCCGCACGTCGACGCCGCGCCGCGCTGCGTTGGTCATCGCATCGACGAAGTCGGGGTCGGGCAGGAAGTAGGCCTGGGTCATCCAGACGTTGCGGCTGGCGCGGTTGATGGCCTCGATGTACATCGCGCGGATGGGGAACATCCACAACCGGGGCACGTTGCGCTGCACCCGGATCTTCGACTCCCAGTCCGAGGCGGTCTCGAGCAGCAGCGGACGCTCGCTGGCGCGGATCCGCCGGCGCCGGTTGAGGTTCCAGAAGTCCGCGAATGCCCGCTTCAGGTCCCAGACCCCGGGCCCGGTGATCCGGACGTGGGTGTCGCGCCACTCGGTCTCGTAGGCGTCACCGATGTTGTAGCCGCCGACGAAGCCGACACCGTCGTCGACGACGAGGATCTTGCGGTGGTCGCGGCCGTAGCGGCGCAGGTCGAAGAAGCGCCACCCGGCGGAGTACACCGGGAAACGGAGCACCTTCATGTTGGCCGGGAAGTGCTTGAACACCGGCGAGACGACGAGGTTGGCGAAGCCGTCGTAGATCACGTAGACCTCGACGCCGCGGTCGGCCGCATCTGCCAGCGCGCGCTTGAAGCGCTCGCCGATCACGTCGCCCTTCCAGATGTAGGTCTCGAAGAGCACCTGGTGCTGCGCACCCTCGATCGCGGCAAGCATGTCCTCGTAGAGATCGCGGCCGAACGTGTACGTCGTGACCGTGCCCTCGCCCACCTCGACCGTGCTCGGCGCATTGGTGGGGAACGGCTTGGGCTTCTTGTTGCGGCGCCGGTAGGTGTCGACCAGCGACATCGAGATCGCCACGATCAGCTGGATCCCGAGGATGGTGAGCAGGGTGCGGCGCACGCCGGACATGAGGCGGCCCGCAGTCCGTTCGACCCTGCGCCTGGTGCTCACATGGACAATCTAGTCGGCGACACCCCGCAGCCGTTGCCCGCCTGCACCGCGGAGGCGTTGCTCATCTCACAGACGTCATCGGCGAGACCGGCTGGGTATGCCGCAGCGGACAGCGTTGAATCGCTTCCGTGACCCGGCTCGTCGACCCCACCTCGATCGCGTCGTCGCGTCGCTGGTCGATGTTGGGCGCGAGCACGCTCGCCCAGGCCTCCGCGGCCGTGATGATGCACGGGCCGGCGTTCCTCATCCCTGCCCTCGTCGATCAGGAGGGCCTGTCGCTCGTGCAGGCTGGCGTGGTCGCCGCGGCTCCGGTGGTGGGAGTGATGCTGACCCTCGTGCTGTGGGGGCTGGTCACCGACCGACGCGGCGAGCGCGTCGTCCTGCTCACCGGCTTGGTCCTCACGACGTTCGCCGGGCTCGGCGCAGTCGTCGTCGACGGGCTCGTGCCGCTCACCGTCGCGCTCTTCCTCGGCGGCGCGGCAGCGGCCAGCGCGAGCTCGGCCAGCGGGCGGGTCGTGGTCGGCTGGTTCCCCGCGCGCCGTCGCGGCCTCGCCATGGGGATCCGTCAGATGGCTCAACCGGTGGGCGTCGGCATCGCGGCGATCTCGATCGCGGTCGTGGCCGACCAGCACGGCGTCCACGCCGCGCTGTGGGTGCCGACCATCGCGACCGCCCTGGCTGCGATCGTGGTCGCCCTGGTGGTCATCGACCCACCGCGCCCCTCGTGGAGCCCCGAGTCGGCCGCCAACCCCTACCGGGTCGACGGCTTCCTCTCCCGCATCCACGGCGTCTCGGTGCTCCTGGTGGTCCCCCAGTTCGTGGTGTGGACCTTCGCCCTGGTCTGGCTCGTGCAGGACCGCGGCTGGTCGCCGGCCGCAGCCGGCTCCCTCGTCGCGGCCGCTCAGGTCGCCGGAGCGCTGGGTCGCATCGGCGCCGGCCAGCTCTCCGACCTCGTCGGCTCGCGCATGCGACCGCTGCGCTGGGTCGCCGTCGCCGCGGCCCTCGCCATGGCCGCGCTCGGAGCCGCCGCCGGCCTCGACTGGGCGATCGCCGTGCCCCTCATCGTGCTCGCCACGATGCTCACCGTGGCCGACAACGGTCTCGCCTTCACCGCTGTGGCCGAGCGCGCCGGACCGCACTGGTCCGGGCGTGCCCTGGGTGTGCAGAACACCGCGCAGTTCCTCACCAGCGCCCTGGTGCCACCCCTCGGCGGACTGGCGGTCACCCACGCCGGCTTCGCAGCGACGTTCGCCGTCGCGGCGCTCTTCCCCCTCGTCGCGATCGGTCTGGTCCCGGTGGCCCAGGAGCGGGCGCTCGACTAGCCGGACGAAGGCCCCGATCTCCCCTCCACAACTGTTCGAACACACTGGCGAATGTCGGAGTAGAGGCGTAGAATCGAACCATGCCGACCAGCACCGCTCCCAGCCCGAGCAAGGCCTTGCTCGACGCGGTGCGCAGCCAGCGCGAGGCGCGCGACGCGGCCGAGGTCGCACTGCTCGTGCAGGTCGTCGACTGGGCCGTCGCCCACACCGTGACCGACCTCGACCAGGCAGCCTCCTTCGTCGAGGCCTTCGGCGACACCGGGCTGCGCGTGGCCGGCAACGGCGCCCCTCAGGTGAGGGAGTCCGCCACCTGGGAGGTCGCCCAGGCGCTCAAGCTGTCGTCCGAGGGCGGCAAGAAGTACGTCGGTGAAGCCGTGGAGCTGCGCTACAGGCTCCCCCGGCTCTGGGCCGCCACCATGGCCGGCGACGTCGAGGTGTGGCGAGCCCGCAAGATCGCGTCCTTCACGATCACGCTCTGCGAGGACGGCGCCGCCTACGTCGATGACCGCCTGGCCTTCGGCGCCGGCAAGGTCTCCTTCACGCAGGCCGAGAAGCTCGTCGCCGAAGCCCTGATGCGCTTCGACCCTGAGCGCGTCGAAGCCGAGCGCAAGGCGGCCGCCGAGCGCCGTCACGCAGACGTCCACGTCCGCGATCACGGGGTCGACGGGCTGGTGCGGGTCGATGCCGTGCTGGATCTCGCCGATGCCCTCGATCTCGAGGAGGCCCTGCAGCAGGGCGCCCAGGCTCTTGCCGAGGCCGGCTGCGAGGAGTCCCTCACGGTGCGCCGGTCGATGGCGCTCGGCGAGCTCGCCCGCGGCGGGGAGGGCTTGACCTTCCGGCGCCCGATGGTGGTGCACGTGCACGAGGACAGCCCGAACGTCGCCCGTTGCGGCAACACCCGTCACCCCATCTCGGTCGAGCAGGTGCGCGAGTGGTGTGGCGTCGCCACCAAGGTCACCGTCAAGCCGGTGGTCGACCTGGCCGAGCGGATCCACGTGGAGGCCTACGAGGTGCCCGACCGCCTCGACGCCCAGGTCGCGCTGCGCGACCACACCTGCGTCTTCCCCCGCTGCACCCTCCCGGCGGAGTCGTGCGACAGCGACCACGTCAGGGCCTACGACGAGGGCGGCGAGACCGCCTCGGACAACATCGCTCCGCTCTGCAGGCGACATCACCGCGCCAAGACCCACAGTCGCTGGCGCTACCAGGTCCTCGACCTCGGCGTCTATCTCTGGATCAGCCCCAACGGCCTTCGCATCCTCCGCGACCACACCGGCACGACCCTCCTGCACGACTGACGTCGGTCAGTGCCGCACGGGCAGGTGCGTCCGCGGTGACATCCGTGGCCCGTGTCGAGGTCGGCGGAGACCGGCCAGGCCGAGCAGCGCCGGCACGCGTCCGCGCTGGGGACGCCAGGGCTCGAGGTAGGCCTCCATCTCGGCATCGTCGAAGGGCGTGCCGGTCAGCGCCCAGCCGACGTCCTTGCAGACGTGGTAGTCGCCGAAGGAGACGGCGTCGGGATCACCGAAGGTGCGCTGGCGCACCTCGGCGCTGGTCCACACGCCGATGCCCGGCAGCGAGCGCATGCGGCGATCAGCCTCCTCGGGCGTGCCGCGGACGAGCCGTTCGAGGCTGTCGGCCACGCGCGCCACGGTGACGATGGCGCGCGAGCGGGCGGGGTCGATGTGGAGACGCAGCCACTCCCACGAGGGGATCGAGCGCAGGGTCTGCGGGTCAGGCTGCACCCACACCTTGCGCTCGACGCCGGGGCCCGGGGCGCGTTCGCCGAAGCGGTGCACCAGCATCCGGAAGCCGGCGAAGGCCTCCTGCCCGGTGACCTTCTGCTCGATGATCGCCGGCACCAACGACTCCATCAGCAGCCCGCTGCGCCCGATGCGGGCATCGGGGTGGCGCCGCCGGGCCTCGGCGAGCACGGGGTGGCGCGGCTCGAAGCCCTCCCAGCTGTCCTCGGCCCCCAACATCGCCGGCACCGACTCCAGCGCCCACTCAGCGCCCTCACCCCAGGCCCGGGCGTGTACGTCGCCCTCGCCGGGACGCGCCTCGATCAGCAGCGTGGCGGTGCCCTGCGGCGTACGCAGCCCACGCCAGACCCGTCCGGCCTCGTCGACGCGGTAGGTCGGGTCGGCGCCGCCGTGCCGCTGCTGGCGCAGGATCCCGGTGACCGGGCAGGGCCAGTCCGGGGTCCACACCCGAGCCAGCCCGTCATCGGTCATGGGTCCACCCTAAGGACCGCCTCCGACGAACCCGATTCCTAGAACGCGTTCTATTCTGACCGCATGACCCTCCAGATCTCCGACGAAGCCCGCGTGCGCACCCTGCTCCTCGATCGGCCCGATGCGCTCAACGCCTTCAACGAGGAGCTGTACGACGCCGTGGCCGAGGCGCTGATCGCCGCCGCCGCCGACCCGGACGTCGCGGTCGTGCTGATCACCGGCAACGGGCGCGGCTTCAGCGCCGGCACCGACCTGCTCGAGATGCATCAGCTCGCGACCAACCCCGACTTCCCCCGCGGCAGGCACGGTTTCCCCGGCCTCCTCGACGCCCTGGAGGCCTTCCCCAAGCCTCTGGTCGTGGCTGTCAACGGCGTCGCCCTCGGCATCGGCGCCACCATCCTGGGCTTTGCCGACCTCGCCTTCATGTCGACCACCGCCAAGCTCAAGTGCCCCTTCACCAGCCTGGGGGTCGCGCCGGAAGCGGCCTCGTCCTACCTGTTCCCGCGCCTCATGGGCTGGCAGAACGCCGCCTGGATGCTGCTGTCGGCCGAGTGGATCACTCCCGACGAGGCCCTCCAGATGGGCCTGGTGTGGATGCTCTGCGAGCCCGACGACCTGGTGCCCGAGGCGCGTCAACGCGCCGAGCTCCTCGCAGCCCGTCCGATCTCCTCGCTCGTCGCCGTCAAGAGCGCGATGACCGCTCCCCTGCGCGCCGGCATCGCCGCGGCCCGCGAGCGCGAGAACGCCGCCTTCGCCGAGCTCATGGGTGGACCGGCCAACCTGGAGGCGCTGAGCGCGTTCGCCGAGGGCCGACCGGCCGACTTCACCGCGCTTCCGCCCGGTTGGTGACCCTCGGGTCACCGAACGCCTATAGTCCTTCGTGTCCGCACGACAGGAATTCATGGGAGGACGAACCGTCATGTCCACGACCTCGGCACCAGAGCGCCGGGCCCGCCTCGATCACGAGAGCGTCGTCCTGGCCGCCGAGAGCCTGGTCGACCGCGACGGCTACGACGCTCTCACGATGACGCTGCTCGCTGCGGCTCTCGACACGCGGGTCTCCTCGCTCTACAACCACGTGGCCAACCTCGAGGACCTGCGCGCCGAGATCCAGGTGCGCGCGATGACCATGCTCGGCCGACACGTGCAGCGAGCCGCCATGGGCCACGCCGGCGCCGACGGTCTGCGCGTGCTCAGCCACCAGCTGCGGCACTTCGCCATCACCTACCCCCAGCGGTACGCCGCGATCACCCGCGCGCCCATCGACCGGGACGGCTTCTTCGAGGCGGCCGGCGAGGTCATCGAGGCGATGGGCGTCATGGTGCGCTCGACCGGGGTGTCCGAGGACCGCATCATCGCCACCGGCATGGCGCTCTTCTCCGCCCTCCACGGCTTCGTCTCCCTCGAGGTCAGTGGTTACTTCGGTGGCATCGACGACCTCGAGTCGGTCTTCGAGCAGGTCGTCCAGGGCGCGGTGAGTGCTGCCGTGCACGGCCTCGACCCGGCCTGAGCCTCGCGGGTCCGCCCGCTCCAGCGCACCCAGGCCGCTCACCCTTCGTGGTCTGCCCGACGTCGGCAGCGGCGTGTTCAATGAAGCCATGCTGCTCCAGGAGGTCGTGACCACCTCGGCCACGGTGGCGGCCACCCGCTCCCGCCGCGACAAGGTCACTGCGATCGCCGACCTGCTCGAGCGCGCGGCGGCCGACGCCACGACCGACCTCGAGACCGTCGTCGCCTACCTCGGCGGCGCGCTGCGCCAACGACGCACCGGCCTCGGCTATCGCGGCCTGTCCTCCCTGCCCGCCCCCGCCGAGGAGCCCACGCTCACCGTCGGCGGGGTCGACGCTGCCTTCGAGTCGCTTGCGGCGCTGTCGGGCGCGGGGTCGCAAGCGGCGCGCGCCGAGGCCGTCACGGACCTGTTCGGCGCTGCCACGGCGCAGGAGCAGCGCTGGCTGCGTGGTGCTGCCACCGGGGAGGTCCGCCAGGGTGCGCTCGACGCCCTGGTGCAGGAGGCGGTGGCGCGAGCAGCACGGCGTGCCGCTTCCCGTCGTACGCCGCGCCGCGATGCTCGCCGGTTCGACCCGGGCCGTGGTCGACCTCGCCTTCGACGGCGGCGCCGAGGCGCTGGCCGAGGTCGGGCTGGAGGTCGGGCGACCCGTGCTGCCCATGCTGGCCTCGAGCGCGAAGTCGGTGGCCGAGGCGCTGGCCAAGGTGGGCTCGGCCGAGGCCGGAGCAGCCGTCGACACCAAGCTCGACGGGATCCGCATCCAGGTGCACCGCGACGGCACCGACGTCACCATCGTGACCCGCAGCCTCGACGACATCACCGCCCGCCTCCCCGAGGTCGTCGACGTCGCGCTCGCCCTCGACGCCACGTCGTTCGTGCTCGACGGCGAGGCGCTGGCGCTGGACCCTCACGGCCGCCCCAAGCCCTTCCAGGAGACCGCGTCGCGCACCGCGCTGGCCGAGGGCGGTGACGTGGTCGTCACGCCCTACTTCTTCGACGTGCTCCACCTCGACGGCCGCGACCTGCTCGACTCCCCCGGCCACGAGCGCAACGCCGTCCTGGAGTCGCTCGTGCCCGAGGCCCACCGGGTGGCGCGCGTCGTGACGGCCGACCCGGTCGAGGCAGAGGCCTTCGCCGCCGCCGCCATCGAAGCCGGTCACGAGGGCGTCGTGGTCAAGGACCTCGCCGCGCCGTACGCCGCCGGGCGGCGCGGCGCCGCCTGGGTCAAGGTCAAGCCGGTGCACACGTTCGACCTCGTGGTCCTCGCCGTCGAGTGGGGCTCGGGACGGCGCAGCGGGCTGCTCTCCAACATCCACCTCGGCGCCCGCGACCCGGAACGTCCCGGCGAGTTCGTGATGGTCGGGAAGACGTTCAAGGGCATGACCGACGAGATCCTCGCCTGGCAGACCGAGCGCTTCCTCGAGCTGGAGACGCATCGTGACGACTACACGGTCCACGTGGCGCCGGTGCAGGTGGTCGAGATCGCGATCGACGGCGTGCAGCGCTCCACCCGCTACCCCGGCGGGGTCGCGCTCAGGTTCGCTCGCGTCCTGGGCTACCGCGACGACAAGCGCGCCGACGAGGCCGACGTGATCACCACGCTGCAGGGGTTCCTCAGCTAGCGCCGAACTCGTAGCCCTGGAGAGCGATCAGGTCGGCGAAAGCCTCCCCGACCAGGGCTGCCTGCTCGGGGGTGTAGAGGTCGGCGTAGTGCGAGGCCCGCTTCGGGCGGGTCCCGCCCTTGGCGCGCGGCAGGTCAGGGGCGCCCGGGAGGGACAGTCGCTCCCAGATCGCGCCGAGGTCGTCGGTCAGGCGCTCGAAGCGCATCAGCTCATCGACCACGACCCGTCCGCCGATCCGATAGCCACGCGCGTTGGCGCGAGCCAGGCTGGGCATGCGTGGACCTTCGAGGAACGTCGCGAACGACGGCGGCTCGGGGGTGTCGCGGTAGTGCCAGTGGTAGAGCGAGACGACCGCGTCCCACGGGTTCCGTTCGATCGAGATCTTGGTGTAGTTGCGCCAGACCTCCTTGCCCACCACGCGCTTCGCGCCCCTCGCCGGCAGGTGCGCGCCGACCGGTCGGGGCAGCGGCGGGGACTCGTAGTTCTGCGGACCCCGGCCGCCGAGGGAGGCCCGCAGCTCTTCGTCGGCCTTGGCGATCGGCGAGATGATGTCGTCAGGACCGCAGACCCGGGACAGAGCGATCTCGACGCTCGTCCCAGCGGTCTTCCGGGTCTTCAGGAAGATGAAGCGGTGCTCGTGCGAGACGATCAGGGTGATCACCGTTCTGGCTGCGTGGGGTCGGTGGACTTTACCTCGCGCACGGGACCGGCGAGCAAGCGGAAGCGACGGGCGATCCGTCACACTCGTGCAACTCCGAGTTGCACACGTCGTACAGTGGTCCGATGACCACCGCACCGCCCACTGACGGACGTCGCCAGGCGGCTGCCGTGCGACGTCGCGCGCGCGAGGCCGACATCATCGCCGCCACCCGAGCGCTCTTCGACGAGCGAGGGGTGCGCGACGCACAGATCGAGGACATCGCCCGCGCAGTGGGGATCAACCGGGCGATCATCTACCGGCACTTCACCGGCAAGGAGGAGCTCTTCGCCCTCACGCTGGTCTCCTACCTCGAGGAGCTGCGTGACGCCCTCGAACGCGCCGCCCGGAGCGAGCCCGCGCCGCCGGCGCGCCTCGAGGCGATCGTCGGGGCCTTCGTCGACTACGGCCTCGACCACCCGGCCTTCGTCGACTGTGCTCAGTCGCTCATGCGGCGCACCGGGCCCGAGCTCCTCGACGAGATCTCCGAGGGCGCGCTCTTCCGCCTCGGCCGCGGCATCTCCTCGTGCCTGTCGGAGCTGTCGGCCGCCGTCGAGGCGGGCGTGGCGACGGGTGACTTCACCACCGCCGACGACCCGGCCGTGATGGCCAACACCCTCTACGCCAGTGGCCTGGGCGCCCTCCAGCTCGCGCGGGTCGGCATCCTGGTCAAGGAAGCCGCGCCCGGGGTCCCCACGGTCGGCACGATCACGCCCGAGCAGGTGCGGGCCCACCTCGTGGCCTCGGCACTGGCGTTGGCCGGTCGCCCGCACTGACGGCTCCTGACCGCTCCTGACACAGCAAAGCCGAGCCGGCGCTGGTCGCGCCGACTCGGCTTCTGCTACGTGCGGGTGAGCGTCAGGGCTTCTCGAGGATCGCGACGACGCCCTGGCCACCGGCGGCGCAGATCGAGATCACGCCCTTGCCGGAGCCCTTCTGGTCGAGCAGCTTGGCGAGGTTGGCGATGATGCGCCCACCGGTCGCGGCAAACGGGTGACCGGCGGCCAGCGAGGAGCCGTTGACGTTGAGCTTGTCGCGGTCGATCGAGCCGAGCGGGGCGTCGAGGCCGAGGCGCTCCTTGCAGAACACCGGGTCCTCCCACGCCTTCAGCGTCGAGAGCAGCTGCGAGGCGAACGCCTCGTGGATCTCGTAGAAGTCGAAGTCCTGCAGCGTGAGGCCGGCGCGCTCGAGCATCCGCGGCATGGCGTACGCCGGCGCCATGAGCAGGCCCTCGCCACCGTTGACGTAGTCGACCGCAGCGGTCTCGTAGTAGGTGAGGTAGGCCAGGACGGGCAGGTCGTGCTCCTTGGCCCACTCCTCGGAGGCGAGCAGCACGACGGAGGCGCCGTCGGTCAGGGGCGTGGAGTTGCCGGCCGTCATCGTGGCGGCCTCGCCCTTGCCGAAGACCGGCTTGAGGGTCGAGAGCTTCTCGACCGTGGAGCCGGGGCGCAGGTTGTTGTCGCGCTCGAGGCCACGGAACGGCGTCATCAGGTCGTCCATGAAGCCGGCCTCGTAGGCCGCGGCCAGCTTGTGGTGCGAGGCAGCAGCGAGCTCGTCCTGCTCCTCGCGCCCGATCTGCCACTCCAGCGCGGTGAGGGCCTGGTGGGCACCCATGGAGAGCTTGGTGCGCGGCTCGCCGTTCTGCGGGACCTCGATGCCGATGTCGCCGGGGCGGATCTGGCCGAGGGCCATGAGCTTGGACTTGGTGTCGCGCGCGGCGTTGACCTTCATCAGCTTCTTGCGGAGCTTCTCGCTGATGGCGACGGGGGCGTCGGAGGTGGTGTCGGTGCCGCCGGCGATGCCGACCTCGATCTGCCCGAGGGCGATCTTGTTGGCGACGAGCATCGCGGCCTGCAGGCCGGTGCCGCAGGCCTGCTGGATGTCGGTGGCCGGGGTCTCGGGCGAGAGCTTGGAGCCGAGGACCGACTCCCGGGTGAGGTTGAAGTCGCGGGCGTGCTTGAGCACGGCGCCGGCGACCACCTCTCCGAGGCGCTCACCCTCGAGGCCGTACCGGGCGACGAGGCCGTCGATCGCGGCGGTCAACATCTCCTGGTTGGACGCGCTGGCGTAGACGGAGTTGGAACGGGCGAAGGGGATGCGGTTGCCGCCGATGATGGCGACCCGACGAATGCTCTCGGTCATGGGACCATACTGACGGGTAACCGCGTCCCCTCCAAGGGGATGTCGGGCACGTCACCATAAGTGGACACCCAGTTACACAGGTAGTTACATGATCCCCGGTCCCGGTTCGCCCGGACCCGCACCCGATTTCCCCGTACCCCAGGAGAGGCACAACCCCATGAGCGACAAGTACCAGGACTTCACCCGCTCGCCGATCGGCAAGCTTCTCGTCAAGAACCTCGGTCTGCCCAACCCGATGAAGCTCGAGCGCTACACCCCCGGCGCCCCGCTCGTCGACGGCACCGTGCTCGTCGGCGGCCGCGGCCGCCTCGCCGAGTCCCTCCCCGGCCTGCTCGACACCCTCGACATCACCTCGACCGCTCAGCTGGACGAGGGCGCCAAGGCCAAGGGCCTGGTCTTCGACGCCACGAGCTTCACCTCCTCGGCCGACCTCGCCGGCCTGCGCGACTTCTTCACCCCTGTCATGCGCAGCCTCGAGAAGTGCGCCCGCGTCGTGGTCATCGGCACCCCGCCGGAGCTGCTCAGCGGCCGCGAGCGCGCCGCCCAGCGCGCCCTCGAGGGCTTCACGCGCAGCCTCGGCAAGGAGATCGGCAAGGGCAGCACCGTCCAGCTGGTCTACGTCGCCGAGGGCGCCGAGGCCGGCCTGACCAGCACGCTCGGCTTCCTGCTCTCCCCCAAGTCGGCCTACGTCTCCGGCCAGGTCGTGCGCATCGGCGCCCACGGCTCCTCGACGAAGACCGCCGAGGTCGCCGACATCACCCGCCCGCTCGCCGGCAAGATCGCCCTGGTCACCGGCGCCAGCCGTGGCATCGGCGAAGAGGTCGCCCGCGTGCTCCACCGTGACGGCGCGACCGTCGTCGGCGTCGACGTGCCGCAGGCCGCCAGCGAGCTGCAGTCGCTGATGAAGGAGCTCGACGGCGACTGGCTGACCCTCGACATCACCGGCAAGGACGCCCCGCAGCGGATCGCGCACCACCTCAAGGAGAAGCACGGCGGGGTCGACGTCGTCGTCCACAACGCCGGCATCACCCGCGACAAGAAGCTCGCCAACATGGACGAGTCGCGGTGGGACTCGGTGATCGCGGTCAACCTCACCGCTCCTGAGCTGATCACCCGCGAGCTGCTCGACCAGGGCGTCATCAACGAGTTCGGCTCGATCATCGGCGTGGCCTCCATCGCCGGGATCGCCGGGAACGTCGGTCAGACCAACTACGCCGCCTCCAAGGCCGGCGTGATCGGCTTCGTCGACTCCCTGGCCGACGACCTCGACAACGGCATCACGATCAACGCCGTCGCGCCGGGCTTCATCATCACCCAGATGACGGCCGCGGTGCCGTTCGCCACCCGTGAGGTCGGTCAGCGCCTCAACGCCATGTCGCAGGGCGGTCTGCCGGTCGACGTCGCCGAGACGATCGCCTGGTACGCCAACCCCGCCTCCAGCCTGGTCAACGGCAACGTCGTGCGCGTGTGCGGCCAGATGATGCTGGGTGCCTGAGATGGAGACCCGCGAGATCGAGCCCACCACCGGGCTCGGTGTGCTGCTCAAGGCCGCGCTGCCCTCGATCCCGGTCGTCAACGCGTTGCCCGGCGTGAAGAAGGCGCCGGCGGCGTCGTTCTCCGGCCTGGCGCTCTCGCGTCCGCCGGTGACCGTGGACCGAGCGGCGGTCGATGCCTACGCAAAGGTGTGCGGCTTCCCGCGCAAGGACTCCGTGCCGCTCCCCTACCCCCACATGCTGGCCTTCGGCCTGCAGATGGCGATGATGAGCGACCCCGGCTTCCCGGCCCCGGCGATCGGCACGGTGCACCTGGAGAACTCCATCACCAGCCACCGCCCGATCATGATCGGCGAGACCCTGGCGGTCAGCGCCAGCGTCGGCCGCCCGGTCGCGCATGCCAAGGGCACCGTCTACGAGTTCCTCTCCGAGGCGCGCGTCGACGGCGAGCTGGTCTGGGAAGAGACCTCGGCCTACCTGCGCCGCGGGAAGAACAACCCCGAGGCGTCGTACGGCATGGACCTCCCCGAGGCCACGCCCGGCAACGTCACCTGGAGCCTGCCGGGCGACCTCGGTCGCACGTATGCCGGCGTCTCGGGTGACCACAACCCGATCCACCTCTACCCGCTGACCGCGAAGGCGCTGGGCTTCCCGCGCCAGATCGCGCACGGGATGTGGACCAAGGCGCGCTGCATCGCCGCCATCGAGAACCGGCTGCCCGACGCCGTGCGCGTCGACGTCGCCTTCAAGAAGCCCGTCTTCCTGCCCGGTCGGGTCGCCTTCGGAGTGACCCCGGTCGACGCCGGTCTGGCGTTCTCGCTGTCGAACCCGAGCTCGGGTGCTCCGCACCTGGCCGGACGCACCACCGCGCTCTGAGCAGCGGCCCCGGGCTAGCCCCGGGGCCGGATCAGGCCTTCCTGCGCGACGGTCGCCACGAGCGTGCCGTCGCGCCGGAAGACCTGGCCGAGCGACAGCCCGCGCGCGCCGCTGGCCGACGGGGAGACCTGGTCGTAGAGCCACCACTCATCTGCGCGGAACGGCCGGTGGAACCAGATCGTGTGGTCGAGCGAGGCCATCTGGATCTTGGTCACGTCGGCGTCGTGCGCAGCAAGCGAGGCCCCGAGCAGCGACACGTCGCTGGCGTAGGTGAAGGCTGCGAGGTGCTCCAACGGGTCGTCGCCGACCTCACCGGCGATCCGGATCCACATCTGCGCGCGCGAGGGGTGGATCGGGTCGGCCGGCAGTCCGTGCCGGGAGTTGCCGAGCCAGCGCACGTCGAGAGCAGCCCACTCCTTGCCCAGGGCGCCGGCATCCTCGTTGCCACCGCGCCGCATCACCTCGACGAGGTCCATGCCCTCCTCGGGGCCCGGCACCTCGGGCATGACGTCCTGGTGGTCGTAGCCGTCCTCGACCTTCTGGAAGCTCAGGGTCTGGTAATAGATGGGGCGGCCGTGCTGACGCGCCATGACGCGGCGCGTGGCGAACGACTTGCCGTCGCGGATGCGCTCCACGTCGTAGATCGTCGGCACGTTGTAGTCGCCGGGCAGCAGGAAGTAGGAGTGCAGCGAGTGCACGTGGAAGTCGGGCTCCACCGTGCGCGCGCCGGCGATCAGGGCCTGCGCCGCGACCTGGCCGCCGTAGACCCGCTGGCGGGTCGACTCGGGCTGACGGCCGCGGTAGAGGTCGACGTCGAGGTACTCCAGGTCGAGCAGGTCCAGCAGCTCGCGGGCCGGATCGGTGCCGGGCGTCGTGGTCATGAGTCCCCCTCGGGTGCCTCGGGTGCGGACGGGCCCTCGAGGCCTGCCAGGAACTGTTCGAACTGCTGGCCGATCTCGTCCCCGGTGGGGATCGGCTCGTCGGCGGCGAGCAGGTTGGACCCGCTCTCCTCCGACGCGGCGAACGCGTCGTACTGACGCTCGAGCGAGGCGACGACCTCGCCCACCTCGGCGTTGTCGGCGAGGTAGCGGGCGATCTCGGCCTCGCGCTCCTCGGCCGCCTCGTTGAGGTCGGTGAGGTCGATGGTCAGTCGGCCGGCGAACTCGACCTGCTCGAGCAGCCGGGCCGCGGCCTGCGGGTACTCGAGCTGGGCGAGGTAGTGCGGGATGTGGGCGACGAAGCCCTGGGCGTCGTGGCCCCACTCGCCCAGCCGGATCTCGAGGAGCGCCTGGGCGCTGCTCGGCACGCGCAGGTCGCCGCTCCACGGGCTGACCGCGGTGATCAGGTCGGCGTTGTTGGCGTGGTGGGTGATCGCGATCGGGCGGGTGTGCGGCACCGCCATCGGCACCGACCCCATCTGGACGACGAGCGTGACGCCGAAGCGCTCGACGACCTGGCGCACGGCGCGGCAGAAGGCCTCCCACCGGTTGTCGGGCTCGGGGCCGCTCAGCAGGAGGTAGGGCGTGTCGCCGCTGTCGCGGAGCAGGCGTACGACGAGGCGTGGGGCGTCGTAGCCCTCGTAGTGGTCGCGCGCGAAGGAGACCGCGGGCCGGCGCGCACGGTAGTCGTGGAACTCGTCGACGTCGAAGGTCGCGACCACCGAACCGCCGGGGGCGCCACCGGCGCCGAGGGCGGTCAGGTGACGGGCGGCGATGGCTGCGGAGCTGCCGGCGTCGAGGAACCCGTCGAGCGCGACCACCATCGTCAAGGGCTCCGCGCCCTCGAGGTCGGCCACGTCGTCGACGATGTGCACGAGTCGCTCAGAGGTCACGGCACCACCCTAGGGGCCGGGGCTCACTGCGTCGGGGAGGCCCCGTCGCTGGACGGAGGGGACGTGCCCGGGGTCACCTCGGTCGAGGGGTCGGGTTCGGGGTCGGGCTCGGGCTCGTAGGTGGCCAGCATGAGCTTGACGCCGCGACGAGCCAGCGCGTCCGGCGGGAACGTCAGCAGCGTCTTGATGGTCTGGCGCTCGGAGGCCACGGGCGCGGCGAACGCGTCGAGCACGCTCCAGGGCGCGCTCGCCCCGTAGGTGGCCGCGAGGTACTCGCTGGCCCACCACGCGACCGCGTAGTGCACCTCGGAGTCGGCATCGTTGAAGGTCGCGGCGTCCGGCATGGTGGAGATGCCTCGCTCGGCCTCCTCGAGCGCCCGGTCGGAGACCTGACGGTCCTGGGGTGCCATCGGCTGCACCGAGACCCACTCCGCGATGCCCTCGCTGAGCCAGATCGGCGCCTCGTCGTCGTGCTCGGCCACGGCGACGTGGGTGAGCTCGTGGCGCACCAGCCGGTCGCGGGCGGGGCCGGTACGCCGCAGCAACCGCGGGTTGACCACGATCCGCGTGGCCGCCACCCGCGGGTCACCGGGGCCGGCCGGGACGGTGAAGGCGAGAGCGTCGAGCGCCTCGGGGTCGTCTCCCGGGAGGTCGTCGAGCTCGTCGAGGAAGGCGAGGTCCGAGAGCGCGTAGACCACCACCGTGCGGTCCCAGGCGTAGGGCACCCGTGGCGCCACGTCGGCGATGCCACGCTCGAAGGAGCGCAGCAGCGAGCGCGAGGCCGTCACCGACTCCTCGTCGAAGATGCCCAGCACTCCCACCGCCGTACGCACCTGGATCGGCCGCATGTCCCACGGCTGCTGGCGGATGCCGTTGGCCTCGCGCCACCTGCGGTCGGTGGCCGAGCTGAGCGCGAACCGCCCGTCGTCGAGCCGACGGAAGTGGAACCGGTCCAGGCTGCGCACCGGCAGCCGGTCGTAGCCCTCGAGCTGCAAGGTGAGCTCCACGACCACCGAGTAGCCGGCCGACTGGCGCACCAGGCTGCCGCGGTCGAGGCGATAGCGCAGCCGAGCGAGCGGGAGCTGGGTGAGGTTGTCGAAGTAGCCGTTCTGCGCGGCGACGAACCCGGGCTTGCGCGGGTCCAGGCCGGCCAGGAAGGCGTCGCGGTCGCCGTTGCGCACCGCGCGGCTGCGGCGGGTCAACAACCGGTTGAAGGCCGAGGCGAGGTCGGGCGGGACGTCGATGCCCGACACGTCGGGGAGGTTGTCGCCCGCGCCCGTGCCCGTGGACGGGGCGCCGGCGCCCTGCGCGCCCCCGTCGCTCGCCGTGGCGCCCGCAACCCCCGCGGGCCCACCAGCAGGCCCTGTGCCGGCGTCGTCCGGGCCGAGCGAGCACCCGGTCAGGGTCGCCGCGGCCAGGCTCAGGGCGAGACCGGCGAGCGCGGCTCGCAGAGCCGGGCGGGGCTCAGCTCGGGCGGTCGACATCGACCAGCACGCCACCGTCGGCCACCGCGGTCATGTCCTCCACGATCCCCCGGGCCACCGCCTGCGCCGTCAGCCCGATCCGCTCGAGGATGGCGGCCCGCTTGGCGTGGTCGAGGAACTCCTGCGGGATCCCGTGGAGGCGGAACGGCGTGGTCACACCCGCGTCGTTCAGCGTCTGCAGCAGGACCGCCCCGCAGCCCCCGATGACGCCGTTGTCCTCGAGGCTGACCACCAGGCGGTGGTCGCGGGCGAGGTCGATGATCGCGGGGTCGACCGGTTTGACCCAGCGGGGGTCGACCACGGTGACGCCGATCCCCTGGGCCACCAGCCGCTCGGCCACGTCGACCGCCATGGTGGCCATCGAGCCCACCGCGACGACCAGCACGTCCCGCGTGCCGGCGCGGACCAGGACATCGGCACCGCCCGCACGGCCGATCGCGGCGATGTCGTCGGGCGGGGGTCCCTTGGGGAAGCGGACGACGGTGGGGGCGTCGCTGACCTCGACGGCCTCGTCGAGCAGCTCGCGCATGCGCGTCGCGTCGCGTGGCGCCGCCAGACGCAGGCTCGGCACGACCTGGAGGATCGACATGTCCCACATGCCGTTGTGGCTCGCACCGTCGTCGCCGGTCACGCCGGAGCGATCGAGCACGAACGTGACGCCGCAGTGGTGCAGAGCGACGTCCATCAGCACCTGGTCGAAGGCGCGGTTGAGGAACGTGGCGTAGACCGCGACCACCGGGTGCAGCCCACCGATGGCCAGGCCCGCTGCCGACGTGGCGGCGTGCTGCTCGGCGATGCCGACGTCGAAGGTGCGCTCGGGGTAGGCCGCAGCGAACTTGTGCAGCCCGACCGGGTGCATCATCGCGGCGGTGATCGCCACGACGTCGGGGCGCCGGGCGCCGATCTCGACGATGTGGTCGGCGAAGTGGTCGGTCCAGATCGGGCCCTTGGTCTGCTCGACCCCGGTCTCGATGTCGAAGGGCTGCGGGGCGTGGAACTGGTCGGCCTCGTGGCGCTCGGCGGCGTCGTAGCCGAAACCCTTGCGAGTGATCGCGTGCACGATCACCGGTCCGCCGAAGCGCTTGGCCTGGCTGAGGGCGTGCTCCATGGCGGCGCGGTCGTGTCCGTCGATGGGGCCGACGTACTTGAGGCCGAGGTCCTCGAAGAGGCCCTGTGGTGCCAGGGCGTCCTTGAGCCCGCGCTTCATGGCGTGCAGGGCGTCGTAGGTGGCGGGTCCGACGCCCTTGACGGAGTTGAGGCGCTTCTTGACGAGGTCGAGGAAGGTCTCGTAGCGCGGGTTGGTGCGCAGCGCGGTCAGCGCGGTCGCCAGACCGCCGATGGTCGGGGTGTAGGAGCGGCCGTTGTCGTTGACGACGATGACCAGGCGGCTGTCCTTGGCGATGGCGATGTTGTTGAGCGCTTCCCAGGCCATGCCCCCGGTGAGGGCGCCGTCGCCGATGACCGCCACGGTGTGCCGGTCCTCGCCACGGATCCGGTAGGCCTTGGCGATGCCGTCGGCATAGCTGAGCGCGGTCGAGGCGTGGGAGTTCTCGACGAGGTCGTGGGGCGACTCGCTCTGGCTGGGGTAGCCGCTGAGGCCACCCTCCTGGCGCAGCTTGTCGAAGTCGCCGGCGCGACCGGTGAGCATCTTGTGGACGTAGGCCTGGTGACCGGTGTCGAAGACGACCCGGTCGGTCGGGGAGTCGAAGACGCGGTGGATCGCGAGCGTCACCTCGACCACGCCGAGGTTGGGGCCGAGGTGCCCTCCGGTGCGCGAGCAGGTGGAGACCAGCAGGTCGCGGATCTCGGCGGCCAGCGCCACCAGCTGCTCGTCAGAGAGCTCCTTCAGGTCACGGGGACCACTGAGCGAGGCGAGCAGAGACATGTCCATCAGATTACTTCCTCCCCCATCAGAGGTCCCAGACCGCCACGGCGGGCTCGTGCAGGCTGCCCATCCAGACCCGACCGTCGTGCTCCCGCACGCCGGTCACCATGTGGTAGGCCGCACCGTGCTCCTTGGCGTCGATGTCGAGGTCGTGCACGAGGGTGCCGCTCTCGTCGTAGGCCTGGACCCGCACGGTGACCTGAGGCTTGGGCTGGAGCTTGGCAGGCAGTGCCGTGGCGAGCTTGCGCAGCCGCATCGGACCGGTCTGCAGCTTCTCCACCAGCGGGTCGCGGGGGCTGGCGAGGGTCACCCAGATCAGGCCGTCGCTCCCGCGCGCGATGTTGTCGGGGTAGCCGGGCAAGTTGGAGCACAGCAGGTCGCGCATGCCGGCCCGGTTGCCGGTGAGCCAACGCCGTACGACGGTGCGGGCGCCGGTCTCGGCCACCGCCACGAAGTCCTCGGCCGCAGAGAGCGCCACCCCGTTGGCGAAGGCTAGACCGTCCAGGACGACCGTCACCGTGCCGTCGGGGTCGAGCCGCATCAACCGACCCGTGCGCGTGTTCTGGACGAAGTCGCGCTTCCAGTCCTCGATGCCGTACTTGGTGGAGGAGTCGGAGAACCACACCGTGCCGTCGGAGGCGATCGCGGCGTTGTTGCAGAACTTCATCGGGGTGCCGGCGACCCGGTCGGTGACGGCCTCGATGGCACCGCTGGCGGTGTCGATGCGCAACAGCCCCTTGTGGGCGTCACAGACCAGCAGGCGGCCGTCGAGGTCGATCTCCAGGCCGAGCGGGCGGCCCTGGGTCTGCGCGATCCGGTCGACCTTGCCGCCGTCGTGGCTGATCCGGAAGATCGAGCCGTCCTCGGTGCCGGTGAACACCGCGCCCTCGTCGGGGCCGGACAGGCCGACGACGACGTCCTCGGCGCCGGGTCCGGGAACGGGGATGACGGAGAAGCTCATGAGGCCTGCCTCGGGTGGGAGCGGTAGAAGTCGGAGGTCCAGAAACGTGGCGCGATCGCAGCGAGCCCGGCCGAGAGCGGCAGGTCGGCGAACCGCTCGGGAGCGACGAAGACCATCTGGCGGCCCTCACGGCAGTCGATGTCGGCGTCAGTGAGGTCGCAGGCAGCGACCCAGACGTGGATGCGGTCGAGCGAGCCGTAGGCCTGGTGCCAGACGTCGAAGTCCGCGAACGCCTCGAGCGTGCCGGGTGCGAGCTCGACGCCGGTCTCCTCGGCGAGCTCGCGGTAGGCGGCCTGCTCGATGCCCTCGCCTTCCTCGACGTGACCACCCGGCAGCCCCCAGCACTCGGGATCGATCACCGGGTGCTCGTCGCGCTCCTGCAGCAGCACGCGTCCTGAGGGATCCACGAGGATCACGGAGGCGAAGTGGCGCATCGCCCCAACCTAGGGCACGCGGGGTCATGGACTGCGCCGTGCCACGTGCCGCCGGCGATAGTCCCTGACGTTTGGGCCCTCTTTCGGACGCAAGAGGGGCCCAAACGTCAGGGACTATCCTCGCCGAGGCCTACAACCGCGCGCGGAACCGCCGCCCCCGCAGTGCCTCCTCGACCAGCCCGACCTCTCGGCGTACGCCGGAGAGCCGGGCGTCCTCGGTGAGCCAGGTCTCGACTGCTTCGTCGACCACGTCGGCGGGCGCGACGTCGCGCAGCTCTGAGCGGGCCTCGCTCAACCCGCGCCGGCAGGCGGCCTGGCAACCCTCGACGTGGAGCACGGCGAAGCGGGCCAGCACGACGACGTGGCGCCGCAGCGTGGGATAGGTGCGGTACTCCGGCGGGCAGATGTCGAGCAGCCACGCCTCCGCCGTCAGCTCCCAGCGCGGGGCGTCGGGCGGACGGACAGCGGCCGGCCAGCCGGGCGGGGCGACGAGCGGAGACATGTCCGCGATCCTACTCGAACACCCGTTCGATCCTCAGCCGGTGAGGAAGCTGAACCGCACCTCGCGCACGGCGTTGTCCACGTTGAGGTCGACCAGGCAGAGGCTCTGCCACGTGCCGAGCGCCAGCCGGCCGCCGAGCACCGGCACGCTCGCGTACGGCGGGATGAGCGCCGGCATGACGTGGGACCGACCGTGGCCGGGGCTGCCGTGGCGGTGGAGCCACCGGTCGTCGGCGGGCAGGAGGTCACGCAGGGCCGCCAGCAGGTCGTCGTCGCTGCCGGCCCCGGTCTCGAGGATCGCCAGCCCGGCGGTCGCGTGCGGCACGAAGAGGTGCAGGAGGCCGTCGCCACGGCCCGACACGAAGTCGGCGACGTCGGCAGTGAGGTCGAGGACCTGCTCACGGTCGCCGGTGCGGTAGGTGCGGGTCTCGGAGTCCATCAGGCGCTCCCGGTGCCGGCGAGGTCGTCGGCCAGCTGATCGAGGTCGCGGCCACCGGCTCCGCCCGCACAGGAGGCGAACGGCTCCGGCGAGGTCGTGCCGCCGGCATAGGCGTCGAGGAAGAGGGGCAACCGCGGGTCGTCCGGGCCGCTGAGCGCCAGCTGACGCCCCCACACGGTGACCACGACCGGAGCCTCGAGCCCGACGTAGGGCGCCATGATCCCGTTGTCCGGCAGGGCTGCGGCGAGCTCGGCCACCGCTGCCGCATCGAGGGCATCCGCGTCGTAGGAGAACCAGAACGCGCCGTGCTCCAGGTCGTGCACCGCGGCCTCGTCCGGCAGCGGCTCGTCGTAGACACCGCAGTCGGCCCAGACCGCTGCGTGCGGACCGCCCACCGGCGGCGACTGAGGGTAGTCGACGGTCTCGGTCACGTGGTCGCGGAGGAGCCCGTCGTACTCCCGCACGCCACTGAGGTCCGCACTGGGGTCAGCACTGGGGTCGGCACTGGGGTCAGCACTGAGATCGCTCGTCCCTGCGTCGTCGGTGTCGACCACGAGAGCCAACCCGCCGCCGAGCACGATCGCCAGGACGGCCACCAGGACCGCGATCAGGAGCGGCAGCCTGCTGCGCCGACGCTGGGGCGCAGGCGTGGGCGCAGGCCCCGTCATCAGGTCAGACACGCGGCGCGCTCCTCAGGCCTCGAGCGCACGCTCGAGGCGCTCGAGCTTGGCGCTCATCTCGCCGGTGCGACCGGGGCGGATGTCGGCCTTGAGGACCAGCCCGACCCGCGGCGAGACCGCGGCCACGACGTCGACAGCCTGCTTGACGACCGCCATCACCTCGTCCCACTCCCCCTCGATGTTGGTGAACATCGAGTTGGTCTCGTGGGGCAGACCGGACTCGCGGACCACCTTGACGGCGGCCGCGACGGCCTCGGCGACACCGCCGTCGGCGTCACCGGAGGTGGGGCTGATGCTGAAGGCGACGATCATGGCCCCACGGTATCCGCCGGGGCGATACGCCCCGGCGGTCAGGCGCCGAAGAGCGTGTAGCGCCCGCGTGCCAGGTGGAAGCCGATCGGTCGCGAGGTGTCGATGCAGGTCACACCGGTGGTCTCCATGCGGCAGCGGACCGTGGTGTCGGTCCAGGCCGCCACCGCGCCATAGCCCAGGACCGGCGCCGCGGGCTCGCGGATGGTGTCGGAGTTGCAGACGGCCTCCGGGCCCGTGGTGGGGAGCTCGATGCGCCCCACCACCTTGCTCGGTCCGTCGCCACAGAGCTCGGGGTCGGGGATGGCGCCCTCGAGCACCTCGCACGCCGGCGGGATGAAGTCGTTGTCGATGATGCAGTAGATGTTGCTGCTCGGTGACTCGAACCTGCTCAGCTGCCGCGGCTTGCCCCCGGCCGCGACGCGAGCGGCCGCCTCGTCGTACGTCGTGGGCGGGGCATCCGGGTCGCTCGGCGGCGCCTTCGTGGGCTGGTCGGTGGGTTGGTCGGTGGGTTGGTCGCTGGGCGGGGTGCTTGGCGACGGCGTCGGCGTGAGCGGGGGCTGGTCGGTGGGCTGGTCGCTCGGCAAGGAGCTCGGCGAGGCAGGTTCGCTGCTGGGGATCACCGTCGGCGCCGTGCTCGTGCTCGACGGCGACGGCACTGCGCGGTCGAGCTCGTCATCACCACAGGCGCTCAGGGCGAGCAGGAGCACCACGGAAGGGGCCAGGAGGCCGAGACGTCGCATCACGGACCCATGGTCGCAAGCGCTCTGCCGACGGCGCGACCGGCGCGCCGACCGGGTCAGCCTCGCGGCAACAAAGCAGCCTCGTCGGCAGCCAACGTCGTGCGCAACCGGGCCAGCCCGTCGCGGGCGTGCGACTTCACCGTGCCCACGGCACAACCGAGCGCCTCAGCGGTCTCCTGCTCGGTGAGGTCCTCGAAGTAGCGCAGCACGATCACCGCCCGCTGCCGCGGCGACAGCGCGGCCAGGGCCCGCCGTAGGTCAGCGCGACCGGCGACGTCCGGGTCGGTGTGCACCACCTCGGGAAGGTCGTCGGTGCTGAGCTCGCGCCAACGACGCCGTCGCCAGCGCGAGATGCTCTCGCGACTCACGATCGTGCGCACGTAGGGCTCGGGGTTGTCGGCGATGCGCCGCCAGTGGGGCACTGCCCTGATCAGCGCCTTCTGCACGAGGTCCTCGGCGTCGGCGTGCTGACCGGTCAACAGGTAGGCCGTGCGCAGCAGCGCGGGGCGGCGGGCGTGGACGAACTCCTCGAACCCGAGGCGGTCCTGCTCAGAAGCGGACACGGTGCCTCCGTCTCACCAGGACCAGCGCGAGCAGGAGCACCAGGCCGGCACCGAGCAGACCTGAGAGCCAGAGAAGCGCGATCGGGTTCAGCACCCGCGGCGGGTCGGCCCCGGTCACCACCGGACCTTGCAGCGCGTCTGCGGCCACCGTCGTGCCGGACCCCCAGCTGACCTCGGGCAGGGTCAGCAGCTTCTCCCGCTCCCCCGTCACCAGGTCGACCGACCAGTAGACCCCGTTGCCTCCATCGACGAGCACGGCGTGCTCGGCATCGCGCCAACCCGCGATCGACGTGGCCTTCACGCCGGGCACGACCCGGGAGACACCGGCTTCGGGACCGGTCAGGTCCACTGCTCGCACCTCCTGCTCCTGGTCCGAGCTCGACCCCGGACCTTCGGTGGAGACCCGCAGGACGGCCTCGGCGGCATCGGGACTCACCGCGAGGGTGTCGACGTCCACGTCCAGCGTCGTGCTCACCACCACGCGGCCCTCGACGTCGCGGACCGTGAGCTTGCGACCTTGGAGCGCGACGAGCGGGCTGCCGGTCCGGTAGGCGCTGCTGATCCGATCTGCGGCGTCGGCGCTCAACCTCGCCACCGTGCCCTCCGCTGCGTCCCAGACCACGGGGCGACCCTGGCGAGCGGAGCTCCCCTCCAGGGTCGGCGCCTCCAGGAAGTAGCGAAGGTCGGCGACGACCTCCGATCCACGCCAGGTCATCGTGTCGACGCCGAGTCCGAACTCCGAGCGCAGCGGCAGCCGCTGCACCTCGCCGGTGACGGTGTCGTAGACGGCGAGGCCGGTTGCGATGCGCACCGAGCCGAGTTGCCCTGAAGACGTCACCGAGCCGTCGGAGAAGGCGTAGCCGACGAAGCGTCCGTCATCGGACAGCGCGAAGGTGACGTCGAGGTCCGGACCCACCGCGACATCCGGCAGATCGAGGAAGGCGTAGTCGCCGGCGGCCGAGACCGCCACCAGCCCGTTGGAGGAGCCGCCGAAGAGCGCCTTGCGCTCTGCCCCGACCACCGCCACGAGCGGCCCGATCGGACCGGTGTCGTCGGTGCCGTGCAGCCACGGGCTGGGCACGTAGAGGCGATCAGGCAGGTTCAGCACCGCGGTGGCGTCGGAGTCGGCGGGCGCGACGCTCGAGCGCGTCGGGTCGATGACCAGGCTCGCCAGCGAGCCGATCCCCAGCACCATCACCAGGGTCAGCGTGGTCACTGCCGCTCGCCGCCGGCGTTGCCGGCGCTTGCCGCGGCTCCAGAGATCGGTCTCGGGCAGGCCGCCGTGGGGGGCATCTTGCGCGAGGTCACGCAGTCGTTGGTCGAGCGTCGTCATCGGTCCTCCTAGGGCCTCACCCCACTACACGCCCTGACCCTGCCCTGTGGAGGGGGCCCAGGGAAAAAACACTGACCCGCCGCGACGAGTCGCGGCGGGTCAGCGGGAGCGCTGGTGGAGCAGGGGCAGATCAGGCCTTGCGCAGGTTGCGCAGGACGTACTGCATGATGCCGCCGTTGCGGTAGTAGTTCGCCTCGCCCGGGGTGTCGATGCGCACCACTGCGTCGAAGGTCACGTCGTCGCCGGACCCGGTCGCGGTGACCTTGACCGTCTTGGGCGTGCGCCCCTCGTTGAGCTCGGTGATGCCCGAGATCGCGAACGTCTCGGTGCCGTCGAGGCCGAGGGACTCGGCGTTCTCGCCCGCGGGGAACTGCAGCGGGATGACACCCATGCCGATGAGGTTGGAGCGGTGGATGCGCTCGTAGGACTCGGCGATGACGGCCTTGACGCCGAGCAGCGACGTGCCCTTGGCCGCCCAGTCACGCGACGACCCGGAGCCGTACTCCTTGCCGCAGAGCACGACCAGCGGGACGCCGGCCGCGGCGTAGGCCTCGGAGGCGTCGTAGATCGTGGTGACCGGCGCGTCGTCCTGGGTGAAGTCGCGGGTGAAACCGCCCTCGGTGCCCTCGGCCAGCTGGTTGCGCAGCCGGATGTTGGCGAAGGTGCCGCGGATCATGACCTCGTGGTTGCCGCGGCGCGAGCCGTAGGAGTTGAAGTCACGCTGACCCACACCGTGCTCGGCGAGGTATTTGCCGGCGGGGCTGTCCTTCTTGATCGCCCCGGCAGGGCTGATGTGGTCGGTGGTCACCGAGTCACCCAGCTTGAGGAGCACGCGGGCACCCTCGATGTCGGTGACGGGCTCCGGCTCGGCCGGCATCCCGTCGAAGTACGGGGGCTTGCGGACGTAGGTCGAGTCCTCGTCCCAGGCGAACGTCTTGCCCTCGGGCGTGGGCAGCGAGCGCCACTGCTCGTCGCCGGCGAAGACGTCGGCGTAGCGGTCGTCGAACATCTCGGAGTTGATCGCGCTGGCGATGACCTCCTCGACCTCGGTCGGGCTGGGCCAGATGTCGCGGAGGAAAACGTCGTTGCCGTCGGTGTCCTGACCCAGCGGGTCGTTGAAGAGGTCGACGTTCATCGAGCCGGCCAGGGCGTAGGCGACCACCAGCGGCGGCGAGGCCAGGTAGTTCATCTTGATGTCGGGGTTGATCCGACCCTCGAAGTTGCGGTTGCCCGACAGCACGCTGGTCACGGCGAGGTCGGCCTCGTTGACCGCGGCGCTCACCTCGGCGATCAGCGGGCCGGAGTTGCCGATGCAGGTGGTGCAGCCGTAGCCGACCAGGTTGAACCCGAGCTTGTCGAGGTACGGCGTGAGGCCGGACTTGTCGTAGTAGTCCGAGACGACCTTGGAGCCGGGCGCGAGGGTGGTCTTGACCCACGGCTTGCGGGTCAGGCCCTTCTCGACGGCCTTCTTGGCCAACAGTCCGGCGCCCACCATGACCGACGGGTTGGAGGTGTTGGTGCACGAGGTGATCGCGGCGATCGTGACCGCACCGTGGCCGATGGTGACCTGCTGACCGTCGAGGTCGAAGTCGATCGTGCGGTCGGGCTCGTCGGTGTAGTCCTTGAGCGCCTCGACGAACGCCGGACCGGCGTTCGTGACCGGGACACGGTCCTGGGGGCGCTTGGGCCCGGCCAGGCTCGGGACCACGGTGGAGACGTCGAGCTCGAGCTGCTCGGAGTAGCGCGGCTCAGCGCTCGGGTCGTGCCAGAGGCCCTGCTCCTTGGCGTAGGCCTCGACCAGCGCGAGCTGCTCGGCCGAGCGGCCGGTGAGCTTGAGGTAGTCGATGGTCTGCTCGTCGATCGGGAAGACCGCGATCGTCGAGCCGAACTCGGGGCTCATGTTGCCGATGGTGGCGCGGTTGGCCAGCGGGAGCGCGGAGACGCCGGGGCCGTAGAACTCGACGAACTTGCCGACGACGCCGTGCTTGCGCAGCATCTCGGTGATCGTGAGCACCAGGTCGGTGGCGGTCGCGCCCTCGGGCAGGTCGCCGTTGAGCTTGAAGCCGACGACGCGCGGGATCAGCATGGAGACGGGCTGGCCGAGCATGGCCGCCTCGGCCTCGATGCCGCCGACGCCCCAGCCGACCACGCCGATGCCGTTGACCATCGTGGTGTGGGAGTCGGTGCCGACGCAGGTGTCGGGGTAGGCCTGCAGGACGCCGTCGACCTCGCGGGTGAAGATCGTGCGCGCGAGGTGCTCGATGTTGACCTGGTGGACGATGCCGGTGCCCGGGGGCACGACCTTGAAGTCGTCGAAGGCGCCCTGGCCCCAGCGCAGGAACTGGTAGCGCTCGCGGTTGCGCTCGTACTCGATCTCGACGTTGCGCTCGAAGGCGCCGGCGGTGCCGAACACGTCGGCGATGACCGAGTGGTCGATGACCATCTCGGCCGGCGCGAGCGGGTTGATCTTGGCGGGATCGCCGCCGAGGTCGGCCATCGCCTCGCGCATGGTGGCGAGGTCGACGACGCACGGGACGCCGGTGAAGTCCTGCATGATCACGCGCGCCGGCGTGAACTGGATCTCCTGGCTCGGGTCTGCGTCGGCGTCCCAGCCGGCGATCGCCAAGATGTCGTCGGCGGTGATGTCCGCGCCGTCCTCGGTGCGCAGAAGGTTCTCCAGCAGCACCTTGAGGCTGAACGGGAGACTCTCGACATCGAGGCCGTCACCCTTCACCGCGTCGAGACGGAAGATCTCGTAAGACTTCCCGTCCACGTCCAGGCTGCCCTTGGCGCCGAAGCTGTCCTGACTGGCCATCAGTCGTCTCCTCGTTGAGTGGTCTTGAAGCTCGGGCCCATCTTGCCGCCGCCCGACCCGGGCGGGGTAGTAAGGCGGGCCTAACTCGCTTAATATCTTGACATCAAGATACATGACGTCGAGGCACTTCTCAACGACGTCATGGGCGTGGCGCACGCGGGTCCGGTGACGTAAGGTCCTGCACTTGTGCCCTCGACGCTGCTGACCACCGGGCGCACCTACCGCCGGTTGTTCGTCGCGGGCTTCCGCCGCCAGTCGACCTACCGGCTCGCGGCCCTCGGCGGACTGATCGCCAACACCACCTTCGGACTGCTCAAGGTGGCGATCCTCTTCGCCACCGTGCGTGCCGCCGGTGGCGAGCTCAACGGCTATGACATCGGCACGATCAGCGCCTACATCTGGATCTCGCAAGGGATGTTGGGCTCGGTCAACCTCAACGGGCGCACCGACATCGCCACCCGGATCAAGGACGGCGGCATCGTCGTCGACTTCCTCCGTCCCCTCGACGTCCAGGCCGCGAGCATCGTCACCGAGATCGGGAAGTCGGTCTTCGCCCTGATCCCGCGGGGCCTGCCGACGGTCAGCATCGGGATCTTCGTGGTGGGCATGGACCTGCCCTCCTCCCCCGTGGGGTACGGCCTGGGCGTCCTGAGCCTGCTGCTCGGCATCACCGTGTCGGCCACCACCGTCTACCTCGTCGCTGCGGCCGGCTTCTGGTTGGTGGAGACCCGCGGGGTCCAGGTGCTCTACATGGTGGTCTCGGGATTCCTGGCGGGGCTGTTCGTCCCGATCGACCTGTTCCCCGGCTGGCTACGCGTCCTGGCCGAGCTCACGCCGTTCCCCTCGATGCTGATGTATCCCGTCGACGTGCTGTCGGGACGCGTCGCCGGCCTCGATGCGGTCGGGCTCATCGGCCTGCAGGTGATGTGGTTGTGCCTGGTCGCCCTGGCCGGGCATGCGATGACCCGCGCCGGACGACATCGGCTGGAGGTGCAGGGTGGCTGACCTGCGTCCCTACCGTGCCGTGCTCGCCTCCCGGATGCGTTCGCAGCGCAGCTACCGCGCCAACTTCCGGCTCGACCTGGCCAGCTCGGTGCTCGTGGGAGCCATCGAGCTCGCCGAGGTGCTGGTGCTCTTCTCCAACGTCGACAGTCTCGGTGGGCTGCGGATCCCCGAGATCCTGGTGGTCTTCGGGCTGGCCGACGTCGCCTTCTCCCTGGCCGACCTCGCCTTCGGGCACTGCGACAACCTGCCGACCTACCTGCGCGCCGGGACGCTCGACGTGTTCTACCTGCGCCCCCAACCGCTGCTGCTCCAGCTGATCACCTCCGACATCTCGTTGCGCCGTCTCGCCCGGGCCGCCGTCGGGCTGACCGCCCTGGTCACCGGCTTGGTCGTGGCCGACGTCGACTGGTCGTTCGGCGCGGTGGCACTGCTCGTGATCTCGCTGGTGAGCGGCATCGCGACGTTCTCGGCG
Organism: uncultured Actinomycetota bacterium; assembly: GCA_963760515.1. Classification (GTDB taxonomy): domain Bacteria; phylum Actinomycetota; class Actinomycetes; order Propionibacteriales; family Nocardioidaceae; genus Nocardioides. The sequence goes on along the minus strand of CAVXDL010000009.1, from coordinate 4,325 downwards.
ATGTTCGTCTGGGCCGCCGGCGCGCAGTTCTTCCTCGTCGACGGGGCCGAGGCCACGAACGCGTTCGTCTACGGCGGCCGCTACGCCGCCACCCAGCCCGCGAGCGTCTGGAGCCGCCCGCTCACGGTGCTCTTCGGCTTCTTCTTCCCGATGGCCTTCACCGCCTACCTGCCGACCGTCACCCTGCTCGGTCTGCCCGGGAGCGACCTGCTGCCACCCTGGCTGGGCTGGCTTGCCCCGCTCGCGGCAGTCTGGACCTGGGCGATGGCGCTGCTGGCCTGGCGGATCGGTGTCCGGCACTACCAAGGAGGCGGCGGATGAGCTCCACCAGCAGCTCGGCCCCCATCAGCAGCTCGGCTGAAGCGATCATCGCCACGGAGGGTCTCGGGCGCGACTTCCGGGTGCGCGACGGGCTGCGTCGACGCACGCTGACCGCCGTCGACGACCTCACCATCAGCGTGCGGGCCGGTGAGGCCGTCGGCTACATCGGTGCCAACGGAGCAGGCAAGTCGACCACGATCAAGATGCTCACCGGGATCCTGGTGCCCACTCGTGGCAGCGTCACCACGTGCGGACGGCACCCGGTGGCAGACCGGCGCCGACTGGCTCGCGAGGTCGGCGTCGTCTTCGGGCAGCGCACCCAGCTCTGGTGGGACCTGCCGGTGCGCGACTCCTTCGGCATCCTGGCCGCGATCCACGGCCTCGGCCGGGTCGCCGAGACCGAGCGCACCGAGGAGCTGGTGGAGCGCCTCGAGCTCGCCGAGTTCCTCGGCACCCCGGTGCGCCAGCTCTCGCTCGGACAGCGGATGCGCGCCGAGGTGGCCGCGGCGCTGCTCCACTCGCCCCGACTGGTGATCCTCGACGAGCCCACGATCGGCCTCGACGTGCTCTCCAAGCAGCGCCTGCGCGAGTTCCTGGTGGCCGAGCGCCAGGTCCACGGCACGACGTTGCTGCTCACGACCCACGACATGGGCGACGTGGAGCGGCTGTGCGACCGGGTGCTGCTCGTCGACCGCGGCCGCCTCGTCTGGGACGGCACCCTGGCCGGCCTCTCCCGCACGGTCGGCGCGCAGCGCGTGCTCGTGGTCGACCTGGCCGCGTCGACCCCCGATCTCGTCGACCTCGACGAGACCGAGCACCTCGGCAGCGAGGGCGGCGGCCTACGCCAGCGCCTGGCCTTCGACCCCGACCGCACCACCGCTGCCCGCGTGCTCGCGGCAGTGTCCGAGCGGGTCGAGGTGCTCGACCTCGCGGTCGAGGAGCCTGACGTCGAGGACGTCGTACGCCGGGTCTACGCCGCTCGCCGCTGAGTCAGGTCTCCCTCGATCAGGCCCGCTGTAGCAGCGCCGCGCTCATGCAGCCGAGGTGAGAGCATCTTTCAAGGTTGATGCGGCTTGAGTCGCGGGCGCGAGACTCATCGCTCGCACCGCCGTCAATCGATCAGCCTGTCGAGGAGCTCGAAGGACTCGTACGGCTGGTCGATGTCTCCGAAGTGGCCGTCGTCGCGGATGATCTGGGTGCCGCCGAGCCGTTCGAACATAGTGCGCCCCTGCTTGTCGTCGCAGCCGTACGGGTCCTTGCGGGAGTTGATGAAGTACAGGTCTCGTACATGGGCCCGCATCGCCACCCAGTCGTAGGCGTCCTGCAGGACGGGTTCGTCCTGAGAGCTGGGCTGGGTGCAGTAGCCCGCGACCAGGATGGCCTGGTCCACCCTCGTGTCGATGTGCTCCAGGATCGCGAGCAACAGCGCCGCACCGCCTGAGTGTCCGACAAGGACGGTGTTCGCATCGAACGTGTGGTTGCCCAAGACCTTCGGCAGGAACGTGGTGATGGATTCAACGTTGAGCCCGGGATAGTGCGGCGCCTCGACGGCGTAGCCGCGTTCGATCAGCCGCCTCCGCAGCCAAGGGAGCCACACGACGTCGGGGTTTGCGGCGGTCCCGTGAAAGATGATCACCTTGCGGTCCACGCGCTTTCCTTCCGTAGTTCTGGCGGACGTCTCGTTGGGGATACCCAGCCGCGGCGGGCGGTTCGGCAACGTGCTCGGACGTTCCATCAGCAGACGGTCAGGGACGGGCGATGTCGCGTGAGCTCAACCCGCGGCCGATCCCCCACTGTGGACCGGACGCACCTCTACACCACCGCCTTGGCTGACGACCGGGTTGATTCGCGCCATCGCGAGCGCGGCATCCAGGTCAGGCGCTTCAAGGATGTAGACGCCAGCTACCACGTGCTCGGCATCGACGTACGGGCCGTCGCTGATCCCGGTCTCGCGAACCGCTTTGGCCATCTCTCGTGGTGTGAAGGCCCATGCTGCCGTCATCACTGCGCCAGAGCGCAATGCGTCCGCGTGTGCGTCGCAGGCAGCGACCTCCTCCGACTTCTCTGCCGTGGCGTCGGGCGCGTGCGCGGAGTCTTTGCTGTAGATGAGCACGGCGTACTGAGCCATCGTCGTTCCCTTCGGTGTCGGGGCTGCGGTGCGTCAGGTGTGTTCAGGGTTGGGTGCACAGAGATCGACGACGAGTCACGCCATGGCATCGAGCACCTCGTCGAGTCGGCGTTGCAGGTACATGCGAGCGCCGGCAGTGCGCGCTGCGGCCAGCGCCTCTCGGTAGGCGTCGGCGGCGGCGACATTGGCTCCGGATCGGCGAAGGAGGTCGGCGCGGATGGCAGGAACCTCGGGTGCTTCCCTGAGATGGTGGTGATCGCCGATGGCGTCCTCGAGCGCGACGAGGCCGGCCTCGGGTCCGTCTCGCATGCCGATTGCCACCGTCCGATTCATCGCCACGACCGGCGATGCGGTGGCGCTCAGCAGCGCGTCATACCAAGCGACGATCGCAACCCAGTCAACCGCCTGCGGTGTCGGCGCGGTGCTGTGCACCGCTGCGATCTCCGCCTGGACCCGGTAGGGACCGATCGAGCCTTCGTCCGTTCCCACGCAGGCTGCTTCACGTGCGAGCTGCAGCGCTTCGAGTCCGGCCGCGATCAGCGGGCGGTCCCAGCGTGTGCGGTCCTGCTCGTCGAGCGGGATGAGGGCGCCCGTCGAGGTCATCCTGGCGGGTCGCCGTGCATGCTGCAGGAGGAGCAGGGCCCGAAGGGCTTGCGCCTCGTCGTGCGTGGGCAGCAACCAGGTGGCCAGCTGCGCCAGCGCGATGGCCTCGTCGGCCAGCTCGTCCCGCAAGCCGGCGCCTTCGGTGGCGGAGTACCCCTCCGTGAAGACGAGATAGATGACGGCCAGGACGGAATCGACCCGATCGGCGACCTCGTCGGTGGGCGGCACGGCCAGGGCCAGCCCCGACCGAGAGATCCGCTTACGCGCCCGCAGCAGGCGTTGGCTCAAAGCCTGTTCCTTGACCAGGAGCAGCCTGGCGACCTCCCGGGTGGTCAGGCCGCTGACGGTCCTCAGGGTCAGCGCCACGCGATCGGGCAACGACAGGTCCGGATGACAGCAGGTGAACAACAGCCTCAACCGATCATCGGCATACCCACTACCGGCGTCGGCAGTCGTGGGGACCGTTTCCGTCAGGGCGACCTCCTGGAGGGCCCTCGACTCAGAGTCTCGACGACGTATCACGTCCACCGCGCGCCGCCGCGCCACCGCTGTCAACCACGCCCCTGGGTTGTCGGGAACGCCATCGCGCGGCCAGGTCAGCAGCGCCCGTTCGGTAGCGTCCTGCGCACAGTCCTCGGCGAGATCCCAGTCACCCGTGACCCGAAGCAAGCCTGCGACGATCCGAGGCCACTCGGCACGCACCACGCCATCCAGTGGCGAGCGCGGCAACGAGCTCATTCTCCGACCTCCTCCTCGTCGAACGGCCACATCGCCCGAAGCTCGATCACACCGGCGTGAGCCATCGCATGACCGGACGCGATCTCGACCGCCTGCTGCGCCGAGTCGCACTCCAGCACGTCGAAGCCGGCGACCAGCTCACTTGCCTCGGTGAAAGGCCCCTGCGTCACCAGCAGCTCACCACTTCGCACACGCACCGTCATCGCCTCCGCGGCGGGGCGTAGCCGGTCGCCCATCACGTAGGACCCGGCCTCGTTCGCGGCCTGCCACCACTGCTCCACATCCGGGGCACCGTCACGGTCAGCTTGCGTGGGCGGCGTGATCGAGTCAGTAGCCTCTCGGCAAACCAGCATCAGGTATCTCATGCACTTCCTCTTTCCAATGGGTACCGGAGCGAACCGGTCGCAACGACCATCTCAAACACCAATCACAGTCACGACGAACTGCACAGCGGCAATCCGACAAGTTGCCGCAGTCTTTCTGGATCGCCTGCACCCACTGAACCGGCTCTCACATGGCCCGGACCGATTCATGG
>CAVXDL010000008.1:0-423053 GCA_963760515.1 uncultured Actinomycetota bacterium | reverse complement strand
GGCACAATGACGGGCGTGACGACGTACTACGAGGAGATCGGTGGCTTCGAGACGTTCCGACGCATCGTGGCCCGCTTCTACGCCGGCGTGGCCACCGACGAGCTGCTCCGTCCGCTCTACCCCGAGGAGGACCTCGGCCCCGCCGAGGAGCGCTTCCTGCTGTTCCTCGTGCAGTACTGGGGCGGCCCCACGACGTACGGCGACACCCGCGGCCACCCGCGCCTGCGCATGCGTCACGCGCCGTTCGCGGTGACGCCCGCGGCTGCCGAGCGCTGGTTGGTGCACTTCCGGGCCGGGCTCGACGAGGTCGCGCTGACCCCGGAGCAGGACGCGAAGTTCTGGGACTACGTCACCCACGCGGCGCAGTTCATGGTCAACACCCTGGAGTGAGGCCCGTGGGTCAGTCCGGCGGACGGCGCCCTGCAGGAGGTCGCGCAGTGCTACCGAGGGCTCGGTGGAGCGCTGGGTGGCATCGTCGAAGAAGACCACCGTCACCCGGGCGCGAGCCAGGGTGAGCTCGCCGTCGGTGATCTCGGAGTCGACGGTCATCGACCGGTTGCCGAGGCGGGCGATCTCGGAGTAGAGCTGTAGGGCTCTTGGCGGTGCAGGATCGGTGCGCGGTACTCCACGTCGGTCTGGGCCACCACGAAGTGCGGACGGTCGACCTCGGCGTCGCGGACGATGCTGGAGACCAACCGGATCCGCGACTCCTGGAGGTACTCGAAGTACTTCACGTTGTTGACGTGGCGATAGGCGTCGACGTCGGAGAAGCGCACGTGCAACGGGAAGTGGTGTGCGCTCTCGCGCCGGACCGGCTCGATCCGCGCCGAGCCCGGCACCGGCTCCTCGAGGTAGACCTGCAGGGCAGCCTTCTCCTCCGCGGAGATGCGGCGCGGCCGCTCGTGCTCGAAGACGTAGGGCGTGAGCACCGTCAGCGCGCGGAGGTAGACCTGGCGGGTGCCGTCCTCGCGGGGGTGGAAGACCTCGTAGGCCATGGTGAACGTCGCCGCGCGGACCTCGGTCACCCAGCACTCGATGCTCACCGGGCGGAACGTCAGGGCCATGGGCGAGACGTAGGTGACCTCGTGGCGCACCACGACCACGCCCTCGGCGAGGTCGTCGCGCCGCTCCCCCAGCATCGTGCGCATGAGGTCGACGCGTGCCTCTTGGAGGTAGTCGACATAGACCACGTTGTTGACGTGGCCGAGCATGTCGAGGTCGGCCCACCGGACGGGGCATTGGTAGACGTGGCGCACGCGTGAATCCTGCCATCAGACGGTGTCCTACAGTGGTGCGGTTGTCACCCACGAGATCGGAGATCCGTCCATGCCCGAGGCCGTCATCGTTTCTGTCGCCCGTTCACCCATCGGTCGCGCCAACAAGGGCTCGCTCAAGGACCTGCGTCCTGACGACCTGACCGCCACGATCGCGAAGGCGGCGCTGGACAAGATCCCGGCTCTGGACCCCGACACGATCGACGACCTGATCCTCGGCTGCGGGCTGCCGGGCGGCGAGTCCGGCAACAACATGGGCCGCAACGTCAGCGTCCTCATGGGTCACGACGCGATCCCCGGCACCACGATCACCCGCTACTGCGCCTCGTCGGTGCAGTCGACGCGGATGGCGTTCCACGCGATCAAGGCCGGCGAGGGTGACGTGTTCATCTCCGCCGGTGTCGAGATGGTCTCGCGCTTCGCCAAGGGCACCTCGGACCACTGGCCCGACACCCACAACCCGGCCTTCGACGCGGCCAAGGAGCGCACCAAGGCCATGGCCGAGGGTGGCGTCGACTGGCACGACCCGCGCCAGGACGGCCTCCTGCCCGACGTCTACATCGCCATGGGTCAGACGGCCGAGAACGTCGCGCGGCTGCGCGGACTGTCGCGCCAGGAGCTCGACGAGTTCGGCGTCCGCTCGCAGAACCTCGCCGAGAAGGCGATCAACGACGGCTTCTGGGCCCGCGAGATCACCCCGGTCACCACGCCTGACGGCACCGTGGTCAGCGCCGACGACGGCCCCCGCGCCGGCGTCACCTACGACAGCCTCAAGGACCTCAAGCCGGTCTTCCGCCCCGACGGCGTCGTCACGGCCGGCAACTGCTGCGCCCTCAACGACGGTGCCGCCGCGGTCGTCCTCATGTCGGACACCAAGGCAGCCGAGCTCGGCCTGAAGCCGCTGGCACGCATCGTGTCCACCGGCGTCAGCGGCCTCTCGCCCGAGATCATGGGCCTCGGCCCGGTCGAGGCCACCCGCAACGCCCTGAAGTATGCCGGGATGAGCATCGGTGACATCGACCTCGTCGAGATCAACGAGGCCTTCGCCGCGCAGGTCGTGCCGTCCTACCAGGACCTCGGCATCGACATCGACCGCCTCAACGTCAACGGTGGCGCGATCGCCGTCGGCCACCCGTTCGGCATGACCGGTGCCCGTCTGCAGAACACGATGATCAACTCGCTCGACTGGCACGACAAGAGCACCGGCCTGATCACCATGTGTGTCGGTGGCGGCATGGGCATGGCGCTGATCCTCGAGCGCATCTGACCCCTGCACCTCACCTCGTACGCCCGGCCGCATCGCGGCCGGGCGTACGGCTTTTCCCCCGCCAGGTTGTCTAGACTCCCTGGGTGCCCAGCTTTCCCACGCGCCCCGAACCCCGCTGGCTCGATGCCGAGCAGCAGAACGCCTGGCGCGCGTTCGTCCTCGGCACCCAGCTGCTCTTCGACCGGCTCGACGACGACCTCCAGCGCGAGCACGGGGTCGCCCTGGTCGAGTACGAGATCCTCGTCCGCCTCTCCGAGCAGCAGGGCTCCATGCGGATGGCTCAGCTCGCCGACTCGCTCGCCCACAGCCGCAGCCGGGTGACCCACACGATCCGACGCATGGAGCAGGACGACCTCGTCCGCCGTGAGACCTCGCTCGAGGACCGCCGCGGGGTCTTCGCGGTGATCACCCCGCGCGGCCGGCTCCTGCTCGAGAACGTCGCCCCGACCCACGTCGAGGGCGTGCGCCGACACTTCGTGGACCTCGCCAGCACCGACGACTTCGCCGCCATCGGTCGGGTCATGAACGCGGTGGCCGACGACCTCGTCCAGGACCAGCCCCAGAGGGAGCTCCGGTGAGGTGACCGGCGGCGTTGAGCTGGTCGATCGGCCTGCGGGCGTTTCGTCACGGCTCGATTCGCTCGCCAGCTCGACCTCCGGAGCGGTGCGTTCACCCGGCAGGTTCATCGAGTAGCCGGGGCCGAGCGCAGCGATGACCCCGGCGTAGCGAGATGCCCCGCAGCCCTACCGGCCACCTCGGCCGGCCACCCCGATCGGCCTGGGGGCCTCGATACGGCCGCTCTCGCTGGCGCTCGTGCGTCCTACTCGACCAACCTCCGGTTGCGCATGCCGGTGACCCCGCCGGGGGCGGGGTGTGGGGCGATCAGGGTCGTCGACGGGATCGGACCGTGAAGGTGTAGCCCGAGGGGCTCGTCCACTCATGGACCCCCAGCGCCGAGGTGGTGTAGCCCCACCCCGAGTGGGTCTTGGCGCGGTGGTGGCGCCGGCACAACGGCGACAGGTTGTCCGAGCTCGTTTCCCCGCCCTGCTCGTACGGGATCTCGTGGTCGAGGTCGCACCGCCGCGACGGCCTGGTGCAGTACGGGAACACACACGTCGGGTCCCGCAGGACCACCTGCTCCCGCAGCCTCTCGGACGGCTCGTAGCCCTCGCACACGAGGTTCTGGTTGAGGTCGATGACCTCCTTCACCACGACCTTGGTCGCCGACCCGCACCAGGACCGGATCTGGTCGATCAGCACGTTGGACCGGGTGTTCTCCACCACCGCCAGGTCATTGCCGGCCAGCGAGTCGGCGTCGAGGTGGGCGTAGATCGTGACCGCCCGCTCCAGAGGCAGCCCCTGCTGACCCCGGGCCAGGTCACCCACGGCCATCGCACGGCGTACGTCCAGCGACTCCTCACACCCCGACTCACGCAGCAGGGCGGCACCGGCGCGGACGGCCTGCTCCAGGTCGAGGGCATCGGCGAGGTCGAGGGTGCCGTTGACCTCCACGACCCCTTCCAGAGACACCTGGTCGGTGTGGATGTCGAACTTGCGGTGCTCCTGCGCCGCCTTCTGCCGCCGCTCGGCTTCTGCGGGGTCGAAGCGGGCGATCGCCTCCTCCACCGTGCGTTCGATCTGCGCGAACGAACACCTGTGGGCGGTCGGGGCGAGCATCTGGTCGACGTAGGCGGCACCTTCTTGGCACAAGATCATCGTGAGCTCGGCGACCTTGAACGCCCGCCACACCGGCACCTCGAGCTTCAGCACCCGCTCCCACAACCTGGGGAGGCGGTAGCGGACCTCGAGGGTCTTGCCGATGAAGTTGAACGCCGAGTCCGTGGACCGTCCGAGCAGCATCCCGAGCTCAGTCGGCCTGCGGGGCCTCGATACGGCCGCCCTCGCTGGCGCTCGTGCGTCCTACTCGACCACCTTGGACCTACAGGAGGGCGGTCGGGCTGCGGGGGTGGGCGCTAGGTCCGCTTCGCGCGGGACCGGTCGTCGAGGAGGGCGCGGGCGAAGAGGGTCTGCACGCCGTCGCGGCACAGCGTGGGTGCGTTGAGGTGGAAGGACTGGTGGTCGGGCCAGAGGACGAGCTCGACGCCGGGGTTGGGCTGGATCCACTGGTCGAGGGGCAGGCGGGCGTTGTCGTCGTAGTGCCAGCGAGCGCCTCCGACGAGGTCGACCTTCCAGTGGAAGGGGCCCAGCGGACGGCCGCGCCAGGTGAGCTCCGGGCCGGGGAAGTCCGGCTCGACGAGGATCTCGCGCTCCATCACCAGGTCGGCGATGGTGCGAGGGGACGCGTCCGGGGGCGCCAGGGCGCCGAACGGGACGACCTCGAGGGCGTAGGCCTCGAGGTGGTGCACGCAGCCGCAGCGGCCCGGCTCCGGCGGGGTCCACAGCCCGTCCGGGCCCGAGGTCGCGGGGCCCGACTCCTCCTCCAGCGCAGCAGCCACCCACTCGGCCAGGGACGGCAGGTGCTGCACCGGCTCGGACTCGTCGTCGAGGGCGTCGATGGTGATGACCTCGTGACCGGTCGGCCCGACGCGGGAGTGGTCGAGGCAGACCACGAACGTCGTGCCGCGACGCACGGCAATCGGCACCAGGAAGCGCGGGTGGTGCTTCCAGAGGTTGTTCGAAGCCTTGCGCAGCCGCTCCCCCGCCAGCCACTCCCAGTTGGCGAGCGGTTGGCTCGCGATGAGCCCGGGCAGCTCGTCGGGGTAGGCGAACCCCGCCGGCAGGTCCTCAGGGCCCAGCAGGTCGGGGGTACGCCGCCACCACGGTGACACAGGTCGGTCGCGGATCAGTCGCGGGTCAAGCGGCGGTGCGTGACCCGGTGAGGACGAGCGGCCTCGGCGCCGAGGCGCTCGATCTTGTTCTCCTCGTAGGAGGCGAAGTTGCCCTCGAACCAGAACCACTTGCCCGGCTGGTCGTCCTCGCCCTCCCAGGCCAGGATGTGGGTCGCCACGCGGTCGAGGAACCACCGGTCGTGCGAGGTCACCACGGCGCAGCCGGGGTAGTCGAGCAGCGCGTCCTCGAGCGACGACAGGGTCTCCACGTCGAGGTCGTTGGTGGGCTCGTCGAGCAGCAGCAGGTTGCCGCCCATCTTCAGGGTCAGGGCCAGGTTGAGGCGGTTGCGCTCACCACCGGAGAGCACCCCGGCCTTCTTCTGCTGGTCGGGGCCCTTGAAGCCGAAGGAGGCGACGTAGGCGCGGGAGTTCATCTCGAAGTTGGCGACCTTGATGAAGTCGAGCCCGTCGGAGACGACCTCCCAGACGTTCTTGGTCGGGTCGAGCCCGCCGCGGCTCTGGTCGACATAGCTGATCTTGACCGTCTGACCCACCTGGAGCGACCCCTTGTCGGGCTCCTCCTGGCCGGTGATCATCCGGAACAGCGTGGTCTTGCCGACGCCGTTGGGGCCGATGACGCCGACGATGCCGGCACGCGGGAGCGAGAAGTCGAGGTCGTCGATGAGCGTGCGCCCGTCGAAGCCCTTGCCGAGGTGCTCGGCCTCCAGGACGATGTCGCCGAGACGGGGGCCGGCCGGGATGTTGATCTCGGAGGTGTCGATCTTGCGCATCCGGTCGGCCTCGGCCGCCATCTCCTCGTAGCGCGCGAGACGCGAGCGGCTCTTGGTCTGACGGGCCTTGGCGTTGGAGCGGACCCACTCCAGCTCCTTCTCGAGCATCTTGGCGCGCTTGGCGTCCTTCTGCCCCTCGATCTTGAGCCGGTCCTTCTTGGTCTCGAGGTAGGTGGAGTAGTTGCCCTCGTAGGGGTGGGTGGCTCCACGGTCGAGCTCGAGGATCCACTCGGCCACGTTGTCGAGGAAGTAGCGGTCGTGGGTGATCGCGAGCACGGCGCCGGGGTAGGACTTCAGGTGCCCTTCGAGCCACTGCACCGACTCGGCGTCGAGGTGGTTGGTGGGCTCGTCGAGCAGGAGCAGGTCGGGCTGCTGGAGCAGCAGCTTGCACAGCGCCACGCGGCGGCGCTCACCACCGGAGAGGTTGTCGACGATGACGTCCGGCGGCGGGCAGCGCAGGGCGTCCATCGCCTGGTCCAGCCGACTGTCGAGGTCCCAGACGTTGGCCGCGTCGAGCTCGGACTGCAGGTCACCGGCCTCGGTGGCGACCTTGTCCTGGTCGGCGTCGGGGTCGCCCATGAGCATGTAGAGCTCGTCGAGGCGCGCCATCTTGGCCTTGGTCTCGGCGACCGCCTCCTCGACGTTCTCGAGCACGGTCTTGCCCTCGGTCAGCGGGGGCTCCTGCTGGAGCATGCCGACCGTGGCACCGGGGTCGAGGATCGCGTCACCGTTGTTGGCGTGGTCGAGGCCGGCCATGATCCGCAGCAGCGACGACTTGCCGGTGCCGTTGGGCCCGACGATGCCGATCTTGGCGCCCTTCAGAAACGACAGCGTGACGTTGTCGAGGACCACCTTGTCGCCGTGGGCCTTGCGCACATTTCGGAGGGTGAAGACATATTCCGCCATGGGGTGAGCCTAATGAGCACGGCGCTGCGAAGCCCGCCCGGGGTGCGGCTCAGGCCGCGCTGGCCTCGCCCTCGCCGATCGGTCGCTCCGCGGCCTCGCCGCCGGCGGCCGGCCGACGGGTGAAGGAGCTGGTCCCCCGCGTCAGGTCGTGCCCGACGAGGAGCGCCTCGATCTCGTAGGCGGTCACCTCCACCCCGGCCTTGTTGACGTAGGTGCGGGTCTGCAGCCGCCCGTGGACCACCACGGCGTCGCCGGAGCGCAGCGACTGGGCGCAGTGCTCCCCGAGCAGACGCCACGCGTTGACGGTGTACCACTGCGTCTCGCCGTCGACCCAGGCGTCGTGACGACGCACGTAGCGCCGCGGGGTGGCCGCCACCCGGATGTTGGCCACCGTGCTCTCACCGGCCTGGCGCAGCTCCACCGGGCCACCGACGTGGCCCTGGAGGGTGATGATCGTGTCGTTCAGCATGGCGTGCTCCTCGCTGGTCGGGTGTGCCCCTGGGACGGGACACCCTCAGCAAAGACGCCGGCACCCACGACCGGGCGACGTGGCGAGATCGCCTGTGGAGATCGCCACCGATCGCGGTGCTGTGGACGACTCGTGGCTCGCGGGCCCGGGTCAGGTCGCGAGCGCGGCGCGCACGCCCTGCCGCACCGCGGCGTACGCCGCCAGCTCCTCCAGCACGGGACGCCACGACGAGCTCGTCGGAGACCGTGTGCACCGCCTCGCGCAGCCGTCGCTCGGCGGTAGCCGCCCGCTTGCGGGCGGTGACCGCCACCAGGGCCCGTGACGAGCAGCGCCAGGAGGATGCCCAGCAGCACGCACCCCACGAGCACGACCAGAGGCGTGGGCATGCCGGCCACGAGCTGGTCGGCGAGCGTGCCACCGGCTGCGCGCAGCCCGGTCCAGACGCCGCCGAAGAGCGCGCCGATGATCAGCAGCCACTGGAGCACGCGCACGACGCCCACCCACGCGGGCAGCGTCGCTGCGCCCAGATCGGTGTGCGCCAGCGCGCTGTCGAGCCGGGTGCCGAGCTCGGGGACCCGCGCGGTCGAGGCGCGGCGTACGGACTCCACCCAGGGGGTGCCGAGCCCGGCTGAGGCGTCGTCGGCGAGCGCGCGCACCTCGGCGTCGACGCGGGCGCGCTGGACCGGCGTGGTGGCCGGCAGGGTCGTGCGGGCATTGCCCCGCAGCGCCGCAGCAGCGTCGCCGACGTCGAGGTGGAGCTTCTTGAGCGGGTCGGGCTTGAAGCGCGAGGCCAGCGCCACCAGGGGCCAGGTCGTCGCCCGTCCGGCGCGCAGCCGGGTCGAGCGCTCCACCGCGTCGACAGCAACGGGCACGCCGGCCGACTCGGCCAGGGCGTCCTCCAGCTCGCGCAGTCGCGGAGCCGAGAGCTCGCGCGCCTGGGCGTCACCCGACACCTCGACGATCCGTCCGGCGCTCGCGCGCAGGTCGGCCTCGATGCGCTCGCGGGTCAGCCGCTTGGCCGAGACCCGGGCGGCGATCTCGCCACGCAGGTCGTCGACGCCGATGCCGGCGCGCGCGCTGATCGGGAAGATCGGCACGCCCTCGAGCCCGTCGAGGTCGAGCAGGCGGCGCACGTCGTCGACCATCGACTGGCGACGGTCCTCGGGCACGGTGTCGATGTGGTTGAGGACGACCACCATCACCTGCGCGTGACCGGCGAGGGGCGCGAGGTAGCGGTCGTGGATGGCGGCGTCGGCGTACTTCTGCGGGTCCAGCACCCAGACGAGCAGGTCGGCGAGCTCGACGAGGCGGTCGACCTCGAGGTGGTGGGCCACCTCGGTGGAGTCGTGGTCGGGCAGGTCGAGGAGCACGACCCCGTCGAGGGCGCCGTCGACGCGGTTCGCGTCATGGCGCAGGTCGAGCAGGGAGTCGCGCATCGTCTGGTGGCGCGGCGGGATGCCCAGCCACTCCAGCAGGTCCTCGGCGCCGGTGCTGCCCCACACGCAGGCCGTGGCCCACGACGTGGTCGGGCGGCGTACGCCGGTCGAGGAGAGCTCGAGGCCGCTCAGGGCGTTGAACGTGGACGACTTGCCCGAGCCGGTCGCCCCCGCGATCGCGACCACGGTGTGCTCGGCCGAGAGCCGCAGCCGTCCGGCAGCGCGGCCGGCGACCTGCTCCACGTCGTCGAGCAGGGCGTCGTCGAGACGTCCCCGACCCGCCGTCACCGCGGCCTCGAGGCCGGCGATGCGCGCGCCGAGGTCGGTGCCTCGCGTGACGAGCGAGCGGGCGCCTTCGAGCAGACTGGTCACAGAGATTCTCCCGGGGCGGCGAGCTTCTTGGTCGCCTCGTAGCGCAGGTCGTCGACACGGCGAGCCGCTCCGCGCAGCCGGTCGGCTGTGTCGGGCGCGAGCGCCACGGCGGCGACCAGGGACAGGTAGCGCGACCGCTCGTCGTGGAGCAGCACGGTGATCCGCTGCTCCAGCGAGCGTCGCGCGCGTTCGGTCATGGTGCGCACGGCCTGGTCGCCGAAGACGGCCTCCAGCAGCTTCTGGCCGAGCACGGCCGACCCACCGGCCACGCCGGCCTCGGCTCCCACCAGCCCTCCGGTGTGGGCGAAGACCACGACCATGAGCGAGACCGAGAGACCGTTGACGCCGAAGGCCAGGAACCGCGCCGTCGTCCGCTTGTCGGCACCCTCGGTGCGGACCATGTCGAGCACGTCGAGCTGCCAGTCGCGCACCAGCCGCTCGGCACGACGACGCAGGTCACGCGAGGCGCGGCCGATGTCGGCCGGGGCCCCCTCGAGAAGGGCGGCGCCGGCCGGCTCCTGCTTCCACGTCGCGTACGTCGCCTCGGCAGCCGCCTCGGCGTGCTCGAGGATCAGCGTCTCGAGCCCAGACTCCACGGCGACCGAGACCCGCTCGGCCTGCTGGGGCTTGCCCTTGATGGTGTTGACCAGCCGGTCACGCAGTCCGCCGACGCGGCTCTCCAGCGAGCGCAGCAGCTCACCGGTGCCCACGAACTCCTGCCACCGCGCCAGCACCTCGCCGCGCAGCAGCGTGCCGTCGGCGCTGGCGGTGCTGACGGCTGCGACGGCCTGGTCGTAGGAACGGTCGACCTGCTCGGTCAGGCGCGAGGCGATCGCGATCTGGTCGACCACGGCGTCGGCCACCGGATAGGTACGCCGGGTGATCGAGCGCACCGCGCCGTCCAGGGTCTGTCGTACGACGGCCGTCCGGGCGTCGGTGTCCTCGGCGAGCGACTCCAGCCAGGCCCGGATGTCGGCGACGTGGTGCGCGGGCAGGAGCCCGTCCTCGTCGACGTGACCCTCGGTGACGGTGAACAGCGGTGAGTCCTTGAGGCCACGGCTGGCCAGCATCCGCGCCAGGTGGGTGGCCACGGTCTGGACGGCGTCGTCCGGCGTGCGGTCGAGCACGATCGCCACCGACGTCGAGCGCTCGGCGGCCTGCTTCAAGAACCCCCACGGCACCTGGTCGGCGTAGCGCGCGGCGGAGGTGACGAAGAGCCACAGGTCGCCTGCAGCCAGCAGCTGAGCGGCGAGGAGCCGGTTGCGCTCCTCCACCGAGTCGACGTCGGGTGCGTCGAGGATCGCGAGCCCCGAGGGCACCGCGTCGGTGGCGACGAGCTGCAGCGCATCGGGGTCGTCGGTGACGTGCTGCACGCGCTCGAGGTCGGGGAGCAGACGGTCCTGGCCGAACCAGTGCGCGTCGTCGGGGTGGTGGACCAGCACCGGCGAGCGGGTGGTCGGCCGCAGCACGCCCGGGGTGGTGACCCGGTGACCCACCAGGGAGTTGACCAAGGTCGACTTGCCGGCGCCGGTGGACCCGCCGACGACGGCGAGCAGGGGCGCGTCGAGGGTCATCAGCCGCGGGATCGCGTAGTCCTCGAGCTGGTCGACCATCTCGGTGCGGGCACTCCGTAGGTCCTCGGACCCGGGGAGGTCGAAGGGCAGGTCGGCGGCGACCAGCGCCTGGCGCAGCTGGACCAGCGCGGTGACCATGCGGCTGTCGCCGGCCGGTGCCTTGTCGGGAGTGCTCACGAGGTCGGGACCACCTGTCCGGGGAAGGCGACGTACGGACGGACCGCGCTGATGCGGGCGACGAACACGCTGCCGCGCTCGCGCCAGTCGTCGGGTGCAGTGCCCCGCAGGAGGCGGTGATGGAGGAAGCCGAGCTCGATCGTGGCCTGCTGGTAGTCGGCCATGGCCCGTGCAGCCTCCGGCCCGCCCGTGCGCAACGCGTGGGCCCGTGCCGCGCGGCGCGCCCGCAGGTCGACGACCCAGCCGATGTCGGTGGCCGGGATGAGCTGGCGGTGGGCAGCGTCGGTGAGCGCGGCGGCGAGCATGGTCCGCTCGGAGCGCCGGGCCCACACCGCGAGGCAGATCAGGGCGACGAAGGCGGGCAGCATCAGGGCAAGGTAGACGCCGATGAACCCGGCGGCACCGAAGATGGTCGAGCCGTTCCACAACCCGTGCGCGAGGACGGCGACCACGAAGCCGCCGACGGGCGCTGCGAACCGGACGCTGCGGTGGCGCGAGGCGACCGCGAGGCCGACCCCGATCCCGATGAAGGCGGTGAACAGCGGGTGGGCGAAGGGGCTGATCAGGCCCCGCAGGACGAAGGTCGCGGTGACCTCTGCAGCGCCGCCGGGGCCCATGCCGGCGGTGCCGTTGTAGGCGGCGGCGAGGTAGAGGATGTTCTCGGTGAAGGCGAACCCGATGCCGACCATGCCGGCGTAGACGATGCCGTCGAGGATGCCGTCGAGCTCGGCGCGTCGCCACCACAGCAGGAGCAGCAGGAACAGCCCCTTGCTCGCCTCCTCGGTGATCGGGGCGACCACGGCGAGCGAGACGTTGTCGGTCACCGGCACGAAGAAACCGCCGATCCCCCCGAGCAGGAGGGCTGCGGCGGTGGCCACGAAGGCGCCCCACAGCAGCCCGTAGGCGAGCAGGCGCTTGGGCTCCGGCTCGTAGCGGTCGAGCCACAGGTAGCAGCCCACCAGCGGGCCCACCGGCAACGCGGCGAGCAGGGCGGCGACGAGCATCACGGTGGGCGCCCCGGAGAGCGCGAAGACCGCCAGCATCGAGACCGCGCCGAGGGAAACCAGCACGGTCACCACGACCGTGAAGGTGACACTGTCGAGGCGGCGGTCTGGCATGGGGGCAACCCTATCGGCAGCAGGCCCTCGCGGTCGGACGCGGTCGTTCCCCGTCAGGACGTACAGTGCTGAGGGTGAGCGAACAGAGCACGCCGGAGAGCGCCCAGCCCAAGACCGAGTCCCACGATCCCGTGGTGCCCGAAGCCTACTCGGCGTTCATGCGGGAGGGCTGGACCGACCTCGGCAGCGAGCTGCCGGCGTACTCCGGAGCAGCCCTCGCTGCGCAGCGCCGAGCGCGGCTGGCCGAGATGTTCCCCGGCGAGCGCCTCGTGCTCCCCGGTGGTGGCTACAAGGTGCGCTCCAACGACACCGACTACCGCTTCCGCGTCGACACCGCTCACGCCTACTTCACCGGCAACCAGACCAGCGACGCCGTGCTGGTCCTCGAGGACGGCGAGGCGATCCTCTACGCCCGGCCTCGCTCGGGTCGCGACACCGACGAGTTCTTCCGCGACCGCCAGTACGGCGAGCTGTGGGTGGGCAAGCGTCCGTCGCTGGGCGAGCTCGCCGACTCCCTGCAGATCGACGTGCGCCACATCGACCGGCTCCCCGACGCTCTCTCCGGCTCGGGCAAGACCCGGGTGCACCGCGGCATCTCCGCCACGGTCGACCGCACGGTGCGCGCCGACGCGGCCCTCGACGACGACTTCGCCCGCGTCGTCTCGGAGATGCGACTGGTCAAGGACAGCTGGGAGATCGCCCAGCTGCAGGAGGCCTGCGACATCACGACGCTCGGCTTCCAGGACTCCGTGGCCGAGTGGGACCGGGTGCTGGAGTTCGGCGAGCGCTGGATCGAGGGCACCTTCTTCCGGCGGGCGCGGGCCATGGGCAACGACATCGGCTACGACTCCATCGTGGCCGGCGGCTCGCACGCCACCACGCTGCACTGGATCGACAACACCGGGCCGATCACCCCGGGCACCCTGGCGCTGCTCGACATGGGGGTGGAGGGCCGCAACCTCTACACCGCCGACGTGACGCGCACGCTGCCGGTCGACGGCGTCTTCACCGCGGTGCAGCGCGACCTCTACGACCTCGTGCTGACGGCTCAGGAGGCCGGGATCGCGGCGATCCGGCCCGGCGCACCGTTCACCGCGATGCACCAGGCGGCGATGACCGTGCTGGCGCACGGCCTCGACGGCATGGGGCTGCTCCCGGTCTCGGCCGAGGAGGCGCTCGACCCCGACTCCAAGGTCTACAGCCGCTGGACCCTGCACGGCACCAGCCACATGCTCGGCCTCGACGTCCACGACTGCGGCCAGGCAGCGCCCGAGGCCTACGCCAAGGGCACGTTGGCCGAGGGCATGGTGCTCACGGTCGAGCCCGGCCTCTACTTCCAGGCCGACGACCTCTTCGCCCCCGCAGAGCTGCGCGGCATCGGCATCCGCATCGAGGACGACCTCGTCGTCACCGCCGACGGCGCCCGCAACCTGTCGGCGGCACTCCCCCGCACCGCTGCCGACGTCGAGGCCTGGATGGGCGAGAGTCGCTGATCGCTGTCCCGGTCGGGCCCTGATCTCCTACGCTGCTCGCGTGACCGACACCCTCCTGCGCCGTACCGGCGCCTCGTTGTCTGCCCTTGCCCTCGCTCTTGCCCTGACGGCTTGCGGTGGTGACGACACCGGAGCGGGCTCCGACGCGTCGCCCACGAGCGCTCCGGTGCCGAGCGACGCCGAGCTCTCGGGCGCGCTGCTGACCGTCGAGGACCTGCCCGCCGGCTACGCCGAGACTCCGGTCGAGGAGGACGACGACAACTCGATCTTCGACGGCAGCTGCCTCGAGAACGTCTCGAAGTTCTCCGAGCAGGTCGGCAGCGACCCGGTCAGCGAGTCCGAGACCGAGTTCACCGCCGAGCAGCCCGATGGCGAGGCCCAGGTCTCCTCGAGCCTCGACGTCTATGCCGACGAGGACGACGTCACCGCCGCCTTCGGCGCGTTCTTCGAGAGCATGCAGGGCTGCGACAACGTGTCCTTCACCGATGCCGACGGCGTCTCCTACGACCTCGACGTCACCGCTTCCGACACCGTCGGGCTGAATGGGGTCGACCAGCAGCTGACCATCGCGCTCGAGGGCACCGTCGAGGCACCGGGTCAGAGCATCACGATCGCCTTCCGTTTCCTCGCGGCACAGCAGGGCGCGGCCACGACCGCTGTCGGCACCTCCGAGATCGGCGGCAGCTACGGCATCAACGACCAGCTCGAGGCCCTCGCCCAGATCCAGGCCGACCGCTTCACCGACGTGCTCGGCCGATGACCCGCGCCGAGGGCCGATGAGGGCGGCCCTGCTCACGCTCGCCCTGGCCTCTGCCCTGGCGGTCGGTGCGTGCTCGGCCGGAGCAGAGAGCGGCGTGGGCGCGCCCGCCTCGGCACCCACCAGCACGGCCACCCCCACCTCTCCCCCCACCCCGGTCGAGGTGCCGACCGAGACCGCCACCGGAGCGTTGACCCGCGCCGCCCTCGCGGAGGCACTGCTCACCGTCGACGACCTGCCGGCCGGGTTCCGCCTCGGCAACCCGGAGGCCGGGAGCGCCGCGGACGTCGGGTGCCTGGCGCTCACCACCGATCTCGATGGGCTCGGTGCCGAGTCCAGCACCCGCCTGCGCTTCGTCACCGAGAACGAGGCCGGTGCCGCGGGGGTGCTGACCAAGGCCATCTCCGACGGTGACTTGCGCGTGCTGCGCCGCGGGCTCAACCGCTTCGCCACCGCGCTGCGCACCTGCAAGAGCGTCGCGGTGACCGATGAGGACGGCGCGACGACCCGCCTCGACGTGGTGAGCGATCGACGTCGTAGCAGCCGCTCCGCGGAGCGACAGGTCAACTTCCGCGCCACCGGCACGGTCGCCGGCGTCGGACTCGTCTACCCCTACCGGATCGCCTACTCGGTCAGCCTGGTCCGACGCACGCTCGCGATCGTGGCGGCCTTCGAGGTCGGCCGGACCCCGGCCGGCGTCGTCGACGACCTCGCGGCACTCGACGCACAGATGATCGAACGGGTCGCGTCGCTCGATCCCTGAGCGCGCCCTCAGGACCGACCGACGCCCTCGGCGATCCGATCGCCGACCGTCTGGTCGATGTTGCGCCAGTACTGCACCGCACGACCGAGCACCTCGTCGGAGACCCCGTCGGAGAGATGCCCGACGACGTTGGACACCAGTCGGTCCCGGGCCGCATCGTCCATGACGTCACGCACGAGCGCGCCGGGCTGGCTCCAGTCGTCGTCGTCCGGACGCAGGGTGTAGGCCGCCCGCACCATCTCACCGTCGGCCGCCCAGACCGCCGACTCCGGATAGCGCTGCGGGTCAGCCGCAGGGCCGCCGTAGGAGTTCGGCGCGTAGACGGGGTCGGTGACGTTGTCCATGCGCATCGCCCCGTCCTTGGAGTAGCTGTGCACCGGCACGTGAGGCCGGTTGACCGGGATCTGCTGGTAGTTGACGCCGAGTCGGGCCCGGTGCGCGTCTGCGTAGGAGAACCCTCGCGCCAACAGCATCTTGTCGGGACTCAGACCCGTACCGGGCACAGAGTTGTTGGGCTGGAAGGCAGCCTGCTCCATCTCGGCGTGATAGTCGCTGACGTTGCGGTCGAGCCGCATCGTGCCGACCTGGATGAGCGGGTAGTCACCGTGCGGCCACACCTTGGTGAGGTCGAACGGGTTGAGCCGGTAGGTCTTGGCGTCCTCGAACGGCATGACCTGCATGTGCAGGGTCCAGCTGGGGTGATCGCCGGCCTCGATGGAGTCGTAGAGGTCCCGCTGGTGGTAGTCGGCGTCCTGGCCCGCGAGCTGGTCGGCCTCCTCCTGCGTGAGGCACTCGATGCCCTGGTCGGTCTTGAAGTGGTACTTCACCCAGAAGCGCTCGCCCTCGGCGTTGACCCACATGTAGGTGTGGCTCGAGTAGCCGTTCATGTGCCGCCAGGACCTCGGGATGCCCCGGTCCCCCATCAGCCACGCGACCTGGTGGGCCGATTCCGGTGAGAGCGTCCAGAAGTCCCACTGCATGTCGTGGTCGCGCAGGTTGTTGGCTGCCCGCCGCTTCTGGGAGCGGATGAAGTGCTGGAACTTCATGGGGTCCTTGATGAAGAAGACCGGGGTGTTGTTGCCGACCAGGTCGAAGTTGCCCTCCGAGGTGTAGAACTTCAGCGAGAAGCCCCGCGGGTCGCGCCAGGTGTCCGGGCTCCCCCGCTCCCCCGCCACCGTGGAGAAGCGCGCGAGCATCTTCGTCTTCGTGCCGGGTTGGAAGACGGCCGCCTTGGTGTAGGCGCTGACGTCGTGGGTCACCTCGAACTCGCCGAACGCGCCACCACCCTTGGCGTGCGGCTGGCGCTCGGGGATCCGCTCGCGGTTGAACATCGCCATCTGCTCGATCAGGTAGTGGTCCTGGAGCAGGAGCGGTCCGTCGGGCCCCAGGCTGAGCGAGTGCTCGTCGCTGGCGACGGGGATGCCGGCGTCGGTGGTGGTGGGCTTCTTCTCGGTCATGGGTGCTGCCTCCCGGTAGGTGCTCCTCGATGGAGATCACGCTTTCTTGCTCACCTGACGAAATCAAGGCCCCTGCGGGTGTAGGGAGGGCGGCGCCGCCCGTGTCACTGTCGAACAACCAACACCACGCACACGAGTCAACTGCCTACAGTTCACAATCGAGTGACAACTGCTAGGTGATACGGCATGACGCACAGGGGGGTCGACTTGAGGACACTCGAGGCGCAGTTGTTGCACGACATGCGGAACGCCGCAACGGTGGTCCGCGAGGTCTCCTCGATCCTTCAGGACGACCTCGAGACGCTGTCGCCCGACGCCATCGCCCACCTCTGCGCGATGATGAGTCGTCGTAGCGACCTGCTCGTCCACCTACTCGATGACCTCGGCAGCTCCCACCTCGCCGACCTCGGGGCGCTGGCGCTCTCCCGGCAGCCCGTCTCGCTCGCGGAGATCTGCGACGACGTCCTCCACGGGCGCACGCTGCCTCCGGGGGTCGAGATCAGCCTCGACGTCCCCGCCGACGCCATGGCTCTCGCCGACCAGACCCGCCTCATCCAGATCGTGGACAACCTGGTGATCAATGCTCTGCGCTACGGCGGCCCGCGCGTCACGGTTGCCGCGACCCAGGAGGACGGCGTGGTGCGGCTCAGCGTCATCGACGACGGGCCCGGAGTGCCGGACCACCTTGTCGACTCGCTCTTCGAGGGCTACTCGCGGGGCGAGAGCTCGCGCGACTTCGGCGGCAGCGGCCTGGGGTTGTTGATCGTCCGCCAGCTCGCCGAGGCGATGGAGGGCTCGGTGTCCTACGACCATCACAGCGACACCCGCTTCACCCTGACCCTGCCCGCACTTCCGGTCACTCAGCACGCACTGTTGGCCGACCCGGCCGAAAGCGGTCACTCCGTGGCGTTCTGGACCGACGACGGCAGCCAGGTCGACCCCCTGGTCGACACGGTCGCCTCTTACGCGGCCCACGGCCTGACCCGGGGCGAGGCCGTCGTCCTCGCCGCCACCCCGGCCCGGTTGGACGGCGTCGCCTCTGCCCTGTCCGGCCTAGGACTCGACCTCGAGGCCGCCGCTGACGCCGGGCAGTACGTCGCCCTCGACGCCGACGCGTTGCACCACGACCTGGTCCACGACGACCGCATCGACCCCGACGCCTTCGAGCGCCTCATCGCCGCACCGGTGCGGGACGTCAACGCGCGCTGGACCTCGCTGCGCGTCTTCGGGGAGGTCGTCGACCTCTACTGGCGCCGCGGCGACGACCACCTCGCCCTGGAGCTCGAGAGCTGCTGGGACGTGCTACGGGAAGACATGCCCTTCCCGCTCATGTGCGCTTATGAGCTCGCTCCCAACCGGAGCCGCGACCCCCTCTGCAAGTGCCACGACGTCGTGGTGGCCGCCTGAGCGGCGCACGTGGTGCGTCGCCGACGCCGGCCCGAGCAGGGGATAGGCTTGCCCCGGATCGAGGACGGTGTCGTGCGATCCTCCGCCTCCGTAGCTCAGCTGGATAGAGCAGCGGCCTTCTAATCCGCCGGTCGCAGGTTCGAATCCTGCCGGGGGCACCCGCTCGTCCGCCGTCGCGGCGTTCGTCACGGCTGCAGGGACGCAAGCCCGTCGAGGAGCGGACCGACGGCCTCGCGGAAGATCTCGTCGACGTCGCCACGACAGCCGTTTGCGAGCCAGGTGTTGAGTCCGACCCGGATGGCGGCGCTGACCGCAGCGCCCACCAGCTGGGGGAAGACGTCGGTGGTCGGCGAGAGGCCACAACGCTGTGCGACGAAGGCAACGATCGCCTCCTCCTGAGCGGCATAGGAGCGCAGCAGGCCCGCGCGGACCTGCGTCGACTGCTCGGCGACCTCGGCGCGCAGCTGGAGGCGCTTGCGGCCCTGCGGACTGCGAGTCATCCGTCCGTCGGGATCGAGGCCCGACACGGCACGGACGACGGCCTCGAGCACCGGGAGCTCGCCATCCTGGGCGGCGAGGGAGGCCGCCATCGCTGTCCGGAGACGCTCGGGCGAGCCGAGCACGATCTCGTCCTTGGTGGCGAAGTAGCGGAAGAAGGTGCGCGGAGCCACGTCGACGGCCTCGGTGATGTCCTCGATCGTGGTGCCTTCGAACCCCCGTTCGCTGAAGAGCCGCAGCGCCTCGTCCTGGAGGCTCTGGTGCAGCACTTGCTTCTTGCGCTCACGACGTCCGAGCACGGGTTCGGCCTCGGCCACCTGGTCGGGCATGCCGGCCTCCTCGATCTCGATCCTCACGCCTACGCACACTGCTGCTACGGCACCCGCTGACAGATTACACACACCTCACGTTGCACCTCGGCATAAACTGACATGCACTGACATTTCGCATAGGATGTCCAAATGCCCCGCATCTTGCCCGCATCCGTCGTCGCCGTCGGCGTAGCCTCCCTCGTGGCAGCGCCCCTGCTCGCGTTCGCGGTCGTCCCGAGCGCCGCGAAGCTGCCGGGCGACACCGACACGCGACGCACCTACGCGGGATTGTTCGCGACGCTCCTCGACGCCGAGGCGCTGGCATCTGGCACGGGTCCTGCCCTGCTCGCCGACGTGCCGGCGACCGTCGAGAGGCACGTCACCGTGGAGGACACCGAAGGCGACGTGGCCCGGGTCCGCGACAACCTGGTCGTCACCGCCTCGGGGCGGCCGGTCGTCCGCTCGATCGTCGACTACGCCGTGGACCGCTCCACGCTTGCGGGGACCGCATCGACGACGTTCGGGCCGGGGGTCATCGCCCCTGCGGGACAGACCATCGGCTGGCCTTTCGACGCTACGAAGATCGACTACGAGTACTGGGTGCCCGACCTCGCTGTCTCGGTCCCAGCGGTCTACATGGGTGAGAGCGAGCTGGCGGGCATCACCACCTATCGCTACCGCGCCGTGGTCGACGCCTCGCCCGTGGTCGACGCGGCCGTGCTGTCGCGACTCCCGCAGACGCTCCCCCGCGACGTGATCGCCGGCCTGGCCGGCGACCTCGGCCTGAGTGCGGACCAGCGATCCGCCCTGGACGCTGCGCTGGAGGTGCTCCCGGACCCGGTCCCGCTGTCGTACGCCTACTCCGGCGTGACGACGCTCTACGTCGAGCCCGAGACCGGCTTGGTGATCGCCAGCAAGCGCACGGAGTCGCGGGTGGCCGAGCTCGCGGCCACGGACGTGACTGCCGCCCTCACCCTGACTCCCGTGTGGGACCTGACGATCGAGAGCACGCGGAGCAGCGTTGCCGATGCCGCGCGCGAGGCGAGTGCCGCAACCGGACGTATCCGGCTCCTCGGCTCCACGCTCCCGCTGGCGCTCGGAGCGGTCGGACTGGTGCTGCTCGGGGCGGCGACACCGGTGACGAGGCGTCGCCGCCGCGCTGACGTACGACGCAGCTCAGCCGGCTAGGGCAGCTCGCTCGATGCCCGTCAGGCGGGAGTGAGCAGGCGCCGGATGACCTCCGGCAGACGTCGTGCCTCCACCTTGGAGAGACACGCAGCCACTCCGAGCGCACGGGCCTCGGCCTCGAACGTCCGGTCGAGGTGCGCGGAGAAGAGCACGATCACCTGACTGGGGTTGCGCGAGAGCATCTCCTCGGCAACGTCGAGCCCGGTCAGACCGGGCATCCGGTTGTCGAGGACGACCACGTCGGGGACCGGGGGCGAGAGGTGTGAGTACTGCTCGAGCGCGTCCGCGCCGTTGGCAGCCTCGATGACGACGAGACCGTCGATCTCGAGAATGAGTCGCGCCAGGTCGCGCATGTCGGGCTCGTCGTCCACCACGAGAATGGTCGGGACGTTCGGCGAAGCATCAACACTCACGATGTTCGCCTTCCGCTCGGTTGCTGATGGTCAACGGTAGCAGTCCCGCCCACGCCGTCCTCCGAGAGTTCAGGAAGCGGCAGCTCGACGACGAACCGCGTCTCGTGGCCCGGGTCGCTCTCGGCCCAGATCCTGCCTCCGTGGGCATCGACGATCCGGCGGGAGATGTAGAGCCCCAGGCCAGTGCCGGTGACCGTGCCCTCGCGAGTACGCACGAACTTGTCGAAGATCCGCTCGAGCTGGTCGGTGGCGATGCCGGGGCCGCGGTCGACCACGGTGATCGTGGCGGTGCGGTCGTCGCACTCCAGGGAGACCTCCACCGGGGCATCGTCGGTGGCGAACTTCAGCGCGTTCTCCAGGAGGTTGGCCAGGACCTGCTGGATGCGATCGGGGTCTCCCCGCACGATGACCGGGGTGTCGGGGGTCGAGACGGTCACCTCGGCCGCACCGGTGTCGTAGACCTCGACCGAGGCGCGGACCTCGTCGGCGAGGTCGATGGGGTGCCGGATGTAGCCGAACTCGCCCGACTCGATGCTCTCGGTGTCAAGGACGTCGCGCGCCGTCGCCTGCAGTCGGCGGGCGTTGGCGTAGGCCCGCCGTACGGCCTGATGGCGGTCGGCGTCCTCCATCGCGTCCCAGTGGTCGAGGGTGGTCTGCAGGAAGCCGAGGACGCCGGAGACCGGCGTGCGCAGCTCGTGGGAGACCACGGAGATGAACTCCTCCTGGGCGCGGTGCAGGTGAAGCAGTCGCCTTTCCTCCTCACGTGCCTGGCGCAGTCGACGCGCCAGCACGGCGGTGAGCATCACGCCGACCGCGAGCAGCAGGAGGACGAGCAGCAACCCCGCTGACTGCAGCGGTCCGGCGAGCGGAGCGACGAATTCGTCCTCGCTCTGGGTGAAGACCACCCGCCACCCGACCGCCGGCACGTCGGCACTGATGATCAGCTGGCCATCGACGACGCTCAGCCCTTCGTCATCGTTGCGCAGGGCAGGACCCGAGGCCGGCACCCCGAGACCGGCCGGCATCGTGGTGGCGACGACGACCCCGTTGTCGTCGAGGAAGCGCCAGGCTGCCGAGGACCCGCCGTCGGTCTGAAGCGCGCGGATCTCCAGGCTGAAGCTGGAGTCGGGTGTCAGTGCCTGCTCGAAGACGAACGCCCCCCGCACGCTGGTCGGGCTGTCGCCACGGATGGCCACGACGTAGGCATAGGACGGCAGCTCGGTGGTGACGCCGCTGGACTCGACCGGGAGCACCACCGCGGGCGCCGTCGCCAGGGCAACTTTCGCCTCCGCCCAACCGGCCGGGTCGTAGGTCGAGCCGAGCCGGCCCGGTCGCAGCAGGTTGCCGCTGGTGATGGTGTCGTCCGGACCGACGAGGAAGAAGCCCGAGATCGCCTCGGGGTCGATGGCAAAGGTGTCGAGCGAGGTCTGGTCGGCCTTGCTGCCCAACGTCAGGTCCCAGGGCCGCGCGCCCAGGCCACCGAGCGAGGCGAACGACGACTCGATCCGGGCGTTGAAGCTGTTGGCCGTCGACCGGACCTGAGCCTGCTTGGCGTCCTGCAGCGCCTGCACCCCGTCGTTGCTCGCCCCGCGCAGGAGCGAGACCACGATCAGCGCCACCGCGAGGACCGCGAGGAGGGCGGCGCCGGGGATCAGTCGGTCACGTCGGGTCATGAGTCGCTCCTGGTGCAGAAGGATCTGCTGTCACCGAGACGGCTGGTGGGTGTGCGCCCGGAGGGGCGACGAGGGGGAAGGCGACCACGAAGCGCGCGCCGCCGCTGGCAGCTTCGCCGACCGAGATCCGGCCCCCCATGGAGGCAGCGAACTCGGTGACGATGGCCAGCCCGAGGCCGGTGCCGCGGGTGCGGGTGACCTCGTCGCCGCTGCCGCGGTAGAAGCGGCTGAAGACCTGCTCGCGCTCGGAGACCGGGATGCCGGGCCCGTCGTCCTCGACGATGAGCTCGACCTCTCCGCCGACGACCTGGGTCAGCACGCGGATCTGGGTCCCGACGGGCGAGTACTTGGCTGCGTTGCCGACGAGATTGGTGATGATGCGCTCGAGCGACTGGCGTGATCCGCGGACCATCAGGCCGCGGGCGGTCCGGTTGACGACGTCGTGGTCGACCCCGAGGTGCTGCTGCTCGCTCAGCACCTGGCGCACCATCTCCCCCAGGTCGAGCTCCGCCTCGCCCACGCCCATCTGGTGACCGCGCTCGAGGCGCGAGAAGTCCAGCAGGTCCTCGACCATCTGGCTCAGGGCCTGGGCGCTGCGATCCACCCGCTCGACGAACAAGCGCGCCTGGTCGGGCGCGATGTCGTCCCAGCTGGAATGCAGCATCCCCGCGTACCCGGCGATGGCGACCACCGGGGTCCGGAGCTCGTGGGAGGCCGTGGCCAGGAAGACCGACTTGAGCTCGTCGACCGCACGCATCCGGGCGACCAGGTCTCGCTGCTGGGCGAACGCCTCGGCATTCACGAGGGCGGCAGTCACCAGCTCGCGGGCAGCGACGAGCGCGCTCAGGTCGTGGCGATCGAGGTCCCGACCCACGACGACGTAGAGCGTGGCGACCGTGCGACCGCCGCGCGCCAGCGGCAGGCACAGGGTCTGCCCTGCCGAGGCCTCTCCCAGCGCCGTCGACGCGCGGCTGCGATCGGGTGGCGTGCCCCAGTTGAAGAAGTCCAGCTCTCCCTGCGTCGTCGGTGAGGTCAGCGCCAGGCCGCGGAGCCCCAAGGAGGAGGACAGCTCGACGGTCACCCCCGGGAGGGCCTCTCCCAGGTCGAGGCTCTGCTGTGCCACCACGGCGAGCGCGGCGATCGATGCACTGGACTGCTGAAGCCGGGTGAGCTCGGCCTGGCGCCGTTGGGAGGCCCGCTGCCGGACCGCGATCATGCCGCCGACAGCACCCCCGGCCAGGAGGTAGCCGATAGCGACGATCCACGCCGTCAGCGGTGTCTGCGGCGGCGCCGTCCACATGGTCAGCGACCACTCCGAGGCGGTGTCAGGCGCGAACGCCACCGTGGCGGACGCGGACGACTCCTCGGCGCCTGCGGGGAGCGTCACCAGCCGACGGTGCGGACCGTTGACCGCGATCCCTCCGCCGGCCGGCACGAGACGTCGCAGCGTGGCCTTCAGGTCCAAGGGCACCGTCCGGTAGCCGACGACGTGGTCGCGCCGCGCCTGCACGGTCGCGGGGATCTCGGCGGTGTCGTAGACCGCCACCACCAGGACTCCCTCCTCGATCTCGTCGAGCACGGGCCGACCCTCGTCGCGGGCGACCGCCGCGGTCGCGGTCGTGCCCCCCGGGTCTCCGCCCGATGCGACCTCGGATCCGCTGGCGGCTGCCGCCTCGAGTGCGGCCTGCTTGATGGCTGCGCGCATGGCCTCGGCCACCACGCTCACGCTCCGGGCGGTGGCCGCTTGCGCGTCTCGCTGCGCCTCCACCGTGGCCAGCCGGTGACCCGTCCAGATGGTGGCGACGGCGACGAAGACGGCCAGCGCACCGACCAGGAGCACCGCGACCGGGAAGGGCGACCCGGGTCGTCTCATGAGGACACCAGCGCTGCGCGCAGGACCCGCAGGTTGCCCTTGGCCAGGAACGGCACGCCCAGCTCAGCAGCCCGGCGCCGCAGCTCCGGCTTCTGGTAGTTGCTGTAGATCAGCACCCGCAGGCCGGCGTGGGCGGCGACCAGCTTCTCGGCTGCGACCAACCCGTCGTCTCCCGGCGGCATCCGGTAGTCCAGGACGACCGCGTCGGGCGCAAGGCTGTCGACGAGGGCGAGCGCCCCAGCCGCATCCGGCGCGCCGTGGACCTCGTGGCCCTCCAGACGTAGATCGGTGAGGACCAGCTCGAGCGCATCGGCATCGTTGTCGGCCACGACGATCCGAAGCATCCACACCTCCCCCGACCGATCCGAAGCACCCTCCCGGGCTCCGCGTGACCATCCAACACCCCTGAGGCCCCCTTCCGCAGGGCTTTGGAGCACGCCGTCGGCCCACGGCGCGCCTGCGTGCCGCCAGGGGTCCGTCGTCCTACAACAGAGGTGGCCCCCGCGGAGTATGAGCCCGCGGGGCCCCCAGCATCGACGGCAACCCTTCCCCCGGACTTTCACCCCCGGGGAGGATCACGCGCCGCCGGCGAGCTCGTAGCATGAGAACGTGCCCGATCGTCACGTGACGGCCGCCGAGTGGCGTGCACACCCGCGCTACGCGACCACCCCGCCGATGAGCGACTCCTTCGACCTGACGGAGTACAGCCGGCTCGTCGTGGTCGCGGCCCATCCGGACGACGAGAGCCTCGGCGCCGGAGGGCTGATCGCCACCGCCGCACGCGTCGGCCTCGCGGTCTACGTGCTGCTCCTCACCGCCGGGGAGGCCTCCCCGTTCGCCACCCCGGGGAAGACGCGCCATGCCCTGGCCACGCTGCGCCTGGCCGAGACCGAGAACGCGCTGGCCCGGTTGGCACCGGACAACTCCCTGGTCTTCCTCGGGGCACCCGACGGGAAGGTCGGCAAGTCCGAGGAGCAGATCGCCCGGAGCCTCACCGACCTGCTCGGCGACGGGTCCCGCACCCTGCTCGTCGCGCCCTGGCGTCTCGACGGCCACGACGACCACGACGCGGCGGGGCGCGCCGCTGCAGTGGCAGCGGCGGCCAGCGGGGCGCGGTTGCTCGAGTACCCGCTGCTTGCCTGGACCACCCGGGCTCCCGACGCCTTCCCCTGGGACGACGCGTGCCGCCTGGACCTGACCGAGGAGGTGCAGGACCAGAAGGCCGCAGCCATCCGCGCGCACGTCAGCCAGGTGCGTCCCGCGGGTCAGCATGCGGGCGGCGAGGCGCCGCTACCGGCCCGGGTGCTCGCGCACTTCCACGGGACGACCGAGCTCTACGTCGAAACGCCCGTCCTGCCCGCTCCCGACGCGTCCGAGGCAGCGCCCGACGCGTAGGCGTCGATCTCGCTGCGCACCTTCGCCCTCACCTCGGGCGTGGCGAAGGACACGTCGATGGCTGTGCGAGCCAGGTCGGCGAGCCCGACCTCGCCGACGCCGAGGAGCTCGGCGGCGATCTCGTACTCGCGGTTGAGGGTGGTGCCGAACATCGGCGGGTCGTCGGAGTTGATGGTGACCACCACCCCGGCGTCCACGAAGGCGCGGAGCGGGTGCTCATCGAGGCTGCGCACCGCACGGGTCGCGATGTTGGACGACGGGCAGACCTCGAGCGGGATCCGGTGCTCGGCGAGGTGCGCCAGCAGTGTCGGGTCGTCCACGGCCGACGTACCGTGCCCGATCCGCTCGGCTCCGAGGTGATGCAGGGCGTCCCAGATCGTCTGGGGCCCGGTGGTCTCGCCCGCGTGCGGCACCGCGCGCAGCCCGGCTGCGCGAGCGGTGGCGAAGTGCGGCGCGAACTGCGGGCGACCCACCCCGATCTCCGGCCCGCCGAGCCCGAAGCCGACGAGCGCGTCGGTGCGGTGGTCGAGGGCGTAGGCCAACGTGGCGTCAGCGGCCGGGATCCCCGACTCTCCGGGGATGTCGTAGATCCAGCGCAGCACCAGGCCGAAGTCGCGCTCGGCGGCGACGCGGGCGTCCTCGATGGCCTCGGTGTAGGCCTCGATGGCGACGCCCGCCAGCACCGACGTGTACGGCGTGCAGGTGAGCTCGGCGTAGCGGACCTGCTGCTCGGTCGCGAGCTCGCGCGCGATCTCGTAGGTCAGGTAGCGCACGTCGTCGGGGGTCTTGATGAGGTCGACGACGGCGAGGTAGACCTCGATGAAGTGCGCGAAGTCGCGGAACTCGTAGAAGGCCCTCAGCGCCTCCGGCTCCTGCGGCACAGTGCCGGGGTGGCGCGCAGCCAGCTCGGCGACGATGCGCATCGAGGCGGAGCCGACGTGGTGCACGTGCAGCTCAGCCTTGGGGAGGCCGGCGATGAAGGCGCTCAGGGACGAGGAGGGGATCGGCGTACTGGTCACGCTCCGATGCTGCCAGCCCGACCCCGGACCGACTACTCGACGGGCTGCTCGATGGCTGCGACCAGGTTGTCGGCGATCGCCTCCCAGCTCGCACCGCGGTTGAAGACCGCCCCGTCGAGCAGGATCGTCGGCGTACCGCCGACGTTGGCCGCGACGGCCTCCTCGGTGGCCCCGGTGGCAGTCGTCGCTGCTGCTGCGTTGAGGATGCCGTCCTCGACCTGTGCGGTCGTGGCGCCGGCCTCGACGGCGCGATCGACGAGCCACGACCGGTCCGGGAACGGACCCGACTCGGAGGGCTGGTTGGCGTAGAGGACGTCGTGGAACTCCTTGGCCACCTCGGGACCGGCGGCGTCACGCACCACGAAGAAGGCGTTGAGCGCATCATCGGAGTAGGGACCGAAGCGGCTCAGGATGCTGATCGGGCGGTAGTCGACCTGCACCTGGCCCTGCTCGATGAGCGCGTTCAGTCGTTCCCCTGCAGCGGACTCGAAGACCCCACAGATGGGACACAGGAAGTCCTCGTAGATGACCACCGAGTGAGGCGCGGCGTCGTCGCCGACCACCAGCCCGTAGTCGCTGCCACCCGCGCTCGGGGCAGCGGCCTCGACGTCCTCCTGGCCCGACGAGCCACGCAGGGCGTTGATGCCGAAGCCGATCCCGACCACCACGGCCACCGCGGCCACGACCCCCAGGGCGATGAGCAGGTGGCGGCGTCGTTCGCGCTTCTTGGCCTCGGCGAAGGCGATCGCCGCACGCTCTGCTCGTGCGGAGGCCTTGGCGGACGCAGACTTCTTGGAGCTCATGCGGACGGTCCTTTGCTCGGGGCGGTGTCGTGCTCGTGCTCGTGGTCGTGCTCGTGGTGGTGCTCGTGGTGGGCCTCTAGGAAGTCGGCGAGCCGGACCCGAGACCTGAAGAGGAGCCCGTCGAGGGCGTAGCGGGTGCGTCGCAGCGCCACGAGCGCCACGGCGAGGCCGAGCAGGGCGAGGTCTCGCGAGATCTCCCAGGGGTACTGCAGCGCAGCATCGGGATTGGCACCGCCGTCACCGAAGCAGCCGCAGTTGATCTCCATCCCGCGCGCCCAGACCGAGATGATGCCGCCGATGAAGACGAGGAGCAGCCCGGCGGAGAGCAGCGCCGCCCCACGAGTCATCAGGCCCAGCACGAGGGCCACGCCGAGCACCACCTCGACGACCGGCAGCAGATAGCCCACCGGCTCGACGAGCGACTCGGGGAGCAGCGCGTAGGCACGCACCGACTCGACGCTGCTCGCCGGGTCCGGCAGCTTCACCAGTCCGGCCCAGATCCACATGCCGCCGACCGCGAGGCGGGCAGCGAGCCCGAGCCACGCCAGGACCGGCTCGGTGTCGGACCAGCGGTAGGCGAGGAGCGCGAGCACCAGCACCAGCGGCGCTGCCGCGTAGTCGACCCAGATGCCGGCTCCGACCTCGGGCAGGGTGATCAACCCCGCGGCGAGCCAGCCGGCCAGCACGAGGAGCCCGCCGACCACGAACGCACGCTTCACCCCTCCGAGGTTAGAGGGTGGTGCTGAGCCGTGGCTGAGAACGTCCCACGTAGGGTGCGAACGTGAGTGCTGCCAACGAACGACTTGTCTGGATCGACTGCGAGATGACCGGTCTCGACCTCCAGGCCGATGCGCTGGTCGAGGTCGCTGCCCTGGTCACCGACTTCGACCTCAACGTCCTCGGTGACGGGGTCGACATCATCATCAAGCCCCCCGCCGAGGCCCTCGACCAGATGATCGACTTCGTGCGCAACATGCACGAGACCTCCGGGTTGATCACCGAGCTCGAGCACGGTGTCTCCCTCGCCGAGGCCGAGGCGCAGGTGCTGGCCTACATCCGCGAGCACTGCGGCGCCGACAGCCGTCCGCCGCTCGCCGGCAACACGGTCGCGACCGACCGCGCCTTCCTGGCCCGTGACATGCACGACCTCGACGCGTTCCTGCACTACCGGATCGTCGATGTGTCCTCCATCAAGGAGCTCTCCCGCCGCTGGTACCCCCGGGCCTACTTCGCGGCTCCCACCAAGCGCGGCAACCACCGCGCGCTGGCCGACATCCAGGAGAGCATCGAGGAGCTGCGCTACTACCGCGACACGGTCTTCGTGCCCGCTCCCGGGCCCGACTCGGCTGACGCGAAGGCGGCTGCGCAGCGCCATGAAGGGGCCCTCACCGGCTTGTCCGGCACCGATTCCCCTCCCGAGGCCTGATCCGTCTACACTTCTCACCGATCCCAGGGCACGCCCGGGGATCAGCCCTGGTGGGTATAGCTCAGCTGGTAGAGCGCCGCCTTGTGGTGGCGGATGTCGCGGGTTCAAGTCCCGTTACTCACCCCAACAGATCGAGCCCCTGACTCGCGGAGACGCGGTCAGGGGCTCGATCTCGTTCACGCCCACCGGTCTCCGGTGGGGCTGGTCCTCGGCCTAGGTTCTTCTCGTGGGCAACAGCGAGAAGATGTACTCCGCTCTGGTGAAGCGCGACCTCGAGGTCGAGCGTGAGCTGCCGGAGGAGGTGCGCGCCGACGTGCCGCGCAACGGCCTGCGCCTGGTCGGGGCCCACGCCCTGCAGTCCTCCGGCGACCAGGCCATCAACGCCTCGACCGTGCTGCCCTGGCTCTTCCACGCCCTCGGAGTACCACCGGCGCTCGCGGGGGTGCTCGTGCCGATCCGGGAGTCGGGGTCGATGCTGCCTCAGGCCTTCCTGACCCCGCTTGTCCTGCGGGTGCGGCACCGCAAGTGGGTGTTCGTCACCGGCGCGTTGATCCAGGCGTCCTCGGT
This sequence comes from uncultured Actinomycetota bacterium, assembly GCA_963760515.1. GTDB lineage: Bacteria > Actinomycetota > Actinomycetes > Propionibacteriales > Nocardioidaceae > Nocardioides. The sequence continues at coordinate 393,837 of CAVXDL010000008.1, read as the reverse complement.
GGCAGCCATGGCGCTGACCGCAGCCGTGGGCCGGGGGCTCCCGGCCGGCTTGGTGATCGTGGCCGCCCTGGCGATCTTCTCGCTCGGCCGCTGCCTGGGATCGATCTCGTCGAAGGACGTGCAGGGCCGCACCGTGCCGAAGGGGCAACGCGGCCAGATCAACGGGCTCGCGACGATCGCTGCCGGCGTGGTGGCCCTCACGCTCGGACTCGGCATTCGTCTCTTCGGTGGAGCGGACCTCCAGGGCGGTCAGCTCGCGTGGCTGTTGGCCGGCGGCGCCGCGTGCTGGGTGGGGGTGGCTGCCGTCTACGCCGCCATCCGCGAACCGGCGGGCATCGAGGACCCCTCCCCCGCGACCGAGGGCGCGACCGAGGATGCGGCCGACTCCCAGGCCGACTCCAGGCGCCCAGGCGCTCGGCGGACCAGAGCTGGTACGCCCGCACCTGGGGGATCCTGCGCGACGACCGTGAGCTGCGGCTGTTCGTGACCGTCCGCTCCCTGCTGCTGGTCTCCGCGCTCAGCCCGCCCTTCGTAGTGGCCCTGGCGGTGGGTTCGGGGGCGGAGAGCCTGGCCGGCCTCGGGAGCTTCATCCTCGCCGCAGGACTCGCCGCGCTGCTCGGCGGCAGCCTCTTCGGGCGGTGGGCCGACCGGTCGAGCAGCAACCTGATGAGCGTCGGAGCCGCCCTGGCCTCCGCAGTGATCGTCGCCCTCCTCCTCGTCACCACGCTGCCGGCGTTCTCGACCGGATCGGTGTGGGCGGACCTCGTGTTCGTCGTCAGCTACTTCCTGCTGACGCTCCTGCACACCGGAGTGCGGGTCGGGCGCAAGACCTACATCGTCGACATGGCCGAAGGGGACCGCCGCACCACCTACGTCGCGGTGTCGAACTCGGCGATGGGCGTCGTGCTGCTCGTCGTCGGTGGCATCAGCACCCTGCTGGCCACCGTCTCGGTCGAGCTGGCCCTGCTCTTCCTCGCCGCGATGGGGGTGATGGGGGTGTTCGCGTCCCGCAGGCTCCCCGATGTCTCCCATCGGCCGGGCTGACGGTCGGGGCTCGACCATCTTCCTCCACCAGCCGGCCGAGTCGGCGCACTTATGCGCCGACTCGGCCGCCGGCGGCGAGTCTGGCGGCCAGGTACGGCGCGGTGGCGCTGCCCTGGGCTGCGGCGACCTCGGCCGGCGTGCCGGTGGCGACGACCTGACCTCCCTGGTCACCGCCTGACGGTCCGAGGTCGATGACCCAGTCGGCGGAGGCGATCGTGTCGAGGTCGTGCTCGACCAGCACGACGGTGTTGCCGGCGTCCACGAGCCGGTGCAGCTGGCGCACCAGCAAGGCGATGTCGGCCGGGTGCAGCCCGGCGGTCGGCTCGTCGAGCAGGTAGAGCGCATGCCCGCGACGGGCCCGCTGCAGCTCGGTGGCCAGCTTGATCCGCTGGGCCTCTCCCCCGCTGAGCTCGGTGGCCGGCTGGCCCAGACGCAGGTAGCCCAGGCCGACCTCTCGGAGCGTGGTCAGGCTGCGCGCCGCGGCCGGCACGTCGGCCAGGAAGTCGGCCGCCTCGTCGACCGAGAGGGCCAGCACGTCGGCGATGCTCTTGCCGCGGTGGTCGACCTCGAGGGTCTCGGCGTTGTAGCGCGCACCGTGACAGGTCGGGCACGGCGCGTAGGTGCCCGGCAGGAAGAGCAGCTCGACCGAGACGAAGCCCTCTCCCTGGCAGGTCTCGCAGCGGCCCTCGGCGACGTTGAAGGAGAACCGGCCGGCGCCGTACCCGCGTTCGCGGGCCAACGGCGTGGCGGCGTACAGCTTGCGCACGGCATCGAAGAGCCCGGTGTACGTCGCGAGGTTGGAGCGGGGCGTGCGCCCGATCGGGCGCTGGTCGACGCGCACGAGACGGTCGAAGGCCTCCAAGCCCGTGGCGTCGTCGACGTCGATCTCGAGCTCGCTGGCTTCCTCGTCGTCGGGCGCCTGACCGAGGTGCCGACGGACGAGCTCGGCAAGCACCTGCGTGACCAGGGTCGACTTGCCCGACCCGGAGACCCCGGTGACGGCCGTGAGCACGCACAGCGGGACGTCGACCGAGAGATCCTCGAGGTTGTGCCGGCTGATCCCGCGCAGGTGCAGCCAGCCGTGTGGCGATCGCTGAGGACACTCCAGCGGCTCCGCGCGGGCGAAGAGGTGCTCGGCGGTGATGGAGCCCTCGACGTGCTCGAGGCCCGCGACCGGCCCGGAGTAGAGCACGTGACCCCCGCGCTCCCCGGCCCCCGGGCCGATGTCGATGATCCAGTCGGCACGGCGCACCACGTCGAGGTCGTGCTCGACGACGAACAACGAGTTGCCCGAGCCCTTGAGCCGGTCCAGCACGTCGAGGAGCGGCTCGGCGTCGGCGGGGTGGAGCCCTGCGGAGGGCTCGTCGAGCACGTAGACGACGCCGAAGAGCCCCGAGCGCAGCTGGGTCGCGATCCGCAGCCGCTGCGCCTCGCCGGGCGAGAGCGTGGTGGAGGTGCGTCCCAGCGAGAGATAGCCCAGGCCCAGGTCGAGCAGCACCTGGACCCGCGCGACCAGGTCGGCGCAGAGGCGCACCGCCACCTCGGTCGCCTCCCCGGAGTCTGCGGACGACGTCGCGGCGGCAGCCTCGGTGAGCTCGGCCACGGGGCGCAGGAGCTCGACGAGCTCGGCGAACGAGAGCGCGTTGAGCTCGGCGATGCCCAGCCCTCGGAAGGTGACGGCCAGCGAGCCCGCTTGGAGCCCGCTGCCGTGGCAGGCCGAGCACGTGACGGTGCGGACGAAGCGCATCGCCTTGTCGCGCATCATCTGGCTCTTGGTGTCGGCGAGCACGTGGCGCACGTGCTTGCGGGCGCTCCAGAAGGTGCCGTGGTAGTCGCGGCCGGTGGAGTCGTCGGGCTCCCCCCGCCGATCGACGAGCACCCGCGGCTGCTCGTCGGTGAAGAGCAGCCAGTCGCGGTCCTCCTGGGCCAGCTCGCGCCACGGCACGTCGACGTCGATGCCGACAGCCTTGGTGACCCGCAGCAGGTTCTTGCCCTGCCAGGCGCCGGGCCAGGCGGCGATGGCACCGTCGCGGATGCTGAGCGACCGGTCGGGCACGAGGAGGTCCTCGGCGACGTCGTGCACCTCCCCGAGGCCGTGGCACTCAGGGCAGGCACCGGCGGCGGTGTTGGGCGAGAACGCCTCGGCCTCCAGGCGCGCGGCGCCCTCCGGGTAGGTGCCGGCGCGGGAGTAGAGCATGCGCACGAGGTTGGACAGCGTGGTCAGCGTGCCGACCGTGGAGCGCGAGCTGGGCGCACCGCGTCGCTGCTGCAGCGCCACGGCGGGGGGCAGGCCGGTGATCTCCTGCACGTGCGGCGCACCGACCTGCTGGAGCAACCGACGGGCGTACGGCGCCACCGACTCGAAGTAGCGGCGCTGCGCCTCGGCGTACAACGTGCCGAAGGCCAGCGACGACTTCCCGGAGCCGGAGACACCGGTGAAGACCACCATCGCGTCGCGCGGCAGGTCGACGTCGATGTGCTTCAGGTTGTGCTCGCTGGCTCCGCGGACGTGGACGAAGTGGTCGCTCGGGTCGTGGGACACGGTCCCCTTCCTACCGGTCTGTCCGCCGGGGCGGACCATCCGACCGGATGGCCCGGTCGGATGGTCCACGCGGACGGTCTTGCCGTGGACGGGAGAGCCGGCGGGCTCAGGCGGCGCCGCGCGCCGGGTAGCCCTTCTCCTGCACGTAGGTCAGGCCCGCCACGAGGTCGTCGAGGGCCGGGCGACCGAACGGCATCGAGGCCACGCTGCTCCACACGAGGGAGTTGTCGGCGTCGAGGACGAACATGCCGGGCTCGTTGAAGCGCTCGGGCTCGCTGTCGGAGATGGCGGTGGAGATGAAGAGGCCCCACTCGCGCGCGGACTCCTCGCTCAGGCCGTGGGCGACCGAGAGGCTGCCGAGGTGCCACTTCTCGACGAGCTTCTCGCTGCGCTCCTGGGTCTCCATGCTGACCGCGAGGACCCGGCCGATGCCGGCGTCCTTGAGGTCGCCGAGTCGCTTGTCGATCTCGGTCAGCTGGCCGCGGCACACGGGGCAGTGGAGCCCCCGGAAGAAGACGAGAAGGGTGAAGCGGCCATCGGTGCCGGCGCCGAGCTCGAGGTCGTCGGTGGTGCCGCCGCCGGTGAGCGGGAGGGAGAGCTGGGGGGTCTGGGCGGTAGGTGTGATTGCCATGTGGATAGGAACACCGCGGTGGCCCTGACTAGTCCTGGACCAGGCAGGAGATTGCGCTGCGGTCGTAGCGTGGCACTGTCCGCGCCGTTGACGACAGGAGCCTGCCGTGTCCGATCCGCACCCCCGCCTGATGATCTTCGACGTCAACGAGACGTTGTCGGACATGTCGCCGCTCCAGGGCCGGTTCGAGGATGTCGGCCTCCCCAGCCACGCGGCGGCCACGTGGTTCGCCTCGCTGCTGCGCGACGGGTTCGCGCTGACCTCCACCGGGGCCAACCCCACGTTCGCCGACCTGGCTCAGGAGTCGCTGCTCGTGACGATGGCCGGGCAGGTCCCCGAGTCCGATCGGGCCGCGTCGGCCGAGCACGTGCTCGCCGGGCTGAAGTCGCTGGCCCTGCACGCCGACGTGGCCGACGGCGTACGCCGCCTGCACGCTGCGGGTCGGCGACTGGTGACCCTGAGCAACGGCTCGGCTCGCATCGCCGCCGATCTCATGGAGGCTGCCGGGATCGCGGACCTCTTCGAGACGCTGCTGAGCGTCGAGGACGCCCCGCGCTGGAAGCCCGCGCCGGAGGCCTACGGCCACGCCCTGGAGGTCTGCGGCGTCGACGACCCCGCCGAGGCGATGCTCGTCGCGGTGCACCCCTGGGACATCCACGGCGCCCACGAGGCCGGGCTCCGCACGGCCTGGATCAACCGCCGGGGCGGGCACTACCCCGCCTACTGCGCCGCACCCGACGTGGAGGCGACGTCCATCGACGACCTCGCCCGCCGGCTCGAGGAACGGGCCGACGGGCGGTGACGTGCCGCCGTGGGGCTGACGTCAGCGACCGCCCTCAGCGACGGGCGAGGCGGAACCTGCGCACCTCGGAGCGTCGCTCGTCGACCGCGTAGCCGTCGTAGGACGTGACCTTGAGCCTGATGCGGTAGCGACCGGGCTTGGTCGTGGCGCTGCACAGCTCCCAGGTGCCCGTGCCGACATCGGGACGGGTGTCGGAGTCGTAGGTGCGGGTGGCCACCTTGCGACCGTTGGGGTTGACGAGCGTGTACTCGGCCATCCACGCGTCGCCCGGGGCCGAGATCCGGTAGGAGTAGCGGTAGTCGCGGCACCCCTTCTTGATGGTCTGCTTGCGAGCCTTGACCTGACCCCACGACGCCTCGGCGCCCGCCGGGGCAGCCCCCGGCAGGCTCAACGTGGCGGCGACGAGGGCAAGGGAGGCCAGGAGCGCGGCGGTCAGGTTCTTCATGGAAGTTACCGTGACACGGCGTCATGGTTACCGGCGATGACGCGGGACACATCTGCCGGGAGACCTGGGGCACATGCGGTCACCCAGCAGTGCTCAGCCCCTGGTCGACCTCGGTGAGCAGCGCCCAGTCGGTGACGATCGGCACCAGCTCGCCGGCCACCCAGGCCTCCAGCTGGTCGTGGTGGTGGGGATCGCCCAGCACCCCCGAAGCCCCGGTCGGCACGACCCAGCCGCCGGCCGTGCGGTCGGCCAGGTCCCAGACGTAGCGCGCCACCGAACCCCGTGAGCAGAGGTCGCTCTGGGCCGGGTACGACGCGGTGGACCGCACGCAGTCGGAGTCGCCGGAGACGGGCAGCGCGGGCAGGCCCGGCCACTGCCGTCCGAGGGTGTCGAAGGCGTGCACCGGCGCGACTCGATGGGTCTCACCCCAGGTGTCGGGCACGGCTCCGCTCTCCGCGGCCGCGGCGACCTCGGCCCAGGCCTCACGGGCGATCGCCGCGAGGTCCAGGTCGAAGGGCGACCCGGCAGCGACCAACGTCGGTAGCGCCAGGGCCACCCGGTGCGTCGGATCGAGCCACGGGGCGAAGACCGGGTCGTGCCGGTGCTCGGGAGGCGGGTCCAGGAGCGGGGCCAGGGCGGGCGCTGCGACCAAGCGGCGTACGAGCGCCGAGCGCCACGCGGCGAAACGGGCGGCAGCCGGGGAGCCGGCATCCATCCGCGCGTCGAAGTCGTCGAAGACCCCGGGCAGGAGAGAGGTGAGCAGCGGCACCGTGGCCAACCAGGTGTCGTTGTGGATCGCGACGAAGTCGGCGACGTCGAGCCCGCACCGCTCCCCCAGCAGCTCCTCGATGCGCCGCGCCCGGTGCGGCGGGGCGAAGGTGCGGCCGACCGCGGCGCTCTCGGCACCTCGACGCTCGTTGGCCGTCACCACCTGCCCGGCCGGGTCCTGGTCGTGGCGCGGCGGCTCCAGCCAGCCGACCCACTCGGCGCCGGACCGGGTCGGCACCCGACCGGCCAGGCGGTAGCGCAGCGCCCCGTGCACGTCGGCGATGACGACGTTGTTGACCGGCTCCACCCAGTGCGCCAGCGCACGGTCGACATCCTCGACCGTGCGGGCTCGCAGCAGCGGGAGAAGCGACTCGAAGCCGAGCTCGCCGAGCTCGGTCGCCGCGTCGCGCAGGCTGAGACCCGGCTCGATGACGACGCCCCGGGTCGTGCGCACGACGTCCACCGTCACCGGCTCCCCACCGCGGACCTCGATGGTCTCGCTGCGCGCGTCGACGACGTCGCGCGGCGGGTCCTCCTCGACGAAGACGTCCTGGTAGTCGGCCATCGCGTTGGTGATCGCCCAGGCCACGTCACCGGCGTGGGCGAAGTGCTGGATCCCCGGCACCCCGGGGAAGGCGAAGCCGACGACGTCGAACTGCTCGCTCGGGTCGTCGGGGTGCTCGCAGGCCAGGCGCACCTGCATGTAGACCCCCGGCGACTCGATCACCCGGTGGGGGTCCCCTCCGATCAGTGGCAGCCCGGACGCGGTGCGCGCTCCGCCGACCGCCCAGGCGTTGCTCCCGCTGGCCGGCAGACCCTCGTGGGCGATCAGGGACGCGTCGTCACCGAGAGCGGCCTGGAGCCGGCGCCGCCACAGCTCGCCCCCGAGCCCGGCGAAGAGCAGGTGCTGGCCGTGGAAGACCGCCAGCGGGGTCCACGCGAGCCATGGTTCGGGCGCGGCGCCGAGGTCGAGCAGCTCGGGGCTGTCGTCCCGCAGTCCGGCATTGACCCCGTCGACGTACGCCGTCACGAAGGCGCGGCTCTCCTCCGACAGGGCGTCGAAGGCGCGACGCGCGGTGTCGGCCAGCAGGGTACGGCGGGCCAGCCGGTCCCACCCCGCCCCTGCGGCGCCGACGAGGGCGGCGGTCGTGCCGGTGCCTCGGCGGCGCTGCCACTCGAGCTGCCAGGTGCGGTCGTGAGCGGTCACCCGTCCCTGCGCGAAGGCGAGGTCGTGGACCGACGCCGCCCGCAGGTGTGGCACTCCGTGGGCGTCGCGGTAGAGACGGGCGGTCATGGACCGACACGCTAGCCCTCGTGCGGCTGGTGGCCGCTGGTCGTCGCTGGCGGGCGCCGGTGGCTGCCTGCCCGACAAAACTCCTGCTTCCCCGCTGAAACTTCGTCGGGCAAGCAGGAGATTCACCAGTTCACTGGTGAATCTCCACCTCGCCTAGTGCCCGAACGCCGGGACCTGGCCGAACTCGCCACGCTGGAAGGCCTGGTGCGCCTCGACCACCTCGGCGCGGGTGTTCATCACGAACGGTCCGGCCCAGGCGAGCGGCTCGCGGATGGGTCGACCACCCACCACGATCACGTCCATCTTCGGCGACCGGCTCTCCTGGCTGCCGTCGGCAGCGATGGTGAGGAAGTCGCCGGCCCCGAGTGCGGCCGCCTGGCCGGTCCTGATGGGGTGGGCGTCGGTGCCGACCGTGCCGCGGCCGTTGAGCACGTAGACCAGGGCGTTGAAGTCGACGTCCCAGGGCAGCTCGAGCTGCGCACCCGGCTCGAGCGTGGCGTGCACCAGGGCCATCGGCGTGTGCGTGATGCCAGGACCGGCGTGACCGTCGACGGTGCCGGCGATGACCCGCACCAGGGCGCCGGCGTCCGCGCTCGAGAGCAGCTGCACCTCGCTGGCGCGGAGGTCCTGGTACTTCGGCGTGGTCATCTTCGCGTCGCGCGGCAGGTTGACCCAGAGCTGGATGCCGTGGAAGAGCCCACCCGACTGCACCAGCCACTCGGGCGGCGCCTCGATGTGGAGCAGTCCCGAGCCGGCGGTCATCCACTGCGTGTCACCGTTGGTGATGGTGCCGCCGCCGCCGTGGGAGTCGTGGTGGTCGAAGGTGCCGTCGATGATGTAGGTGACGGTCTCGAAGCCGCGGTGCGGGTGCCAAGCGGTGCCCTTGGGCTCGCCCGGCGCATACTCCACCTCGCCCATCTGGTCCATCATGATGAACGGGTCGAGGTGCTGCAGGTCGATGCCGGCGAAGGCCCGGCGCACCGGGAACCCCTCGCCCTCGTGACCCTCCGGCGCGGTCGTGACCGACCACACCGGACGGGGCTGGTCGCCCAGGCCGGGCGAGCGCACTCGGTCCAGCACGGTCAGGTCGTCCACGGTCTGTGCGGGCATCGCGCCCACCCCCTCGAAATCATCGGAAGATGTCGATCACCTCAACGATAGTTGAATCTTCTACATTCCCGATACGAGGTACTGCTCGCACCGGCCCGATGACCGGCTCGTCGGGTGCGACGACGGGCTGCGAAGCCGTGCCCGGCTCGTCCGCCGACTCCGGTGGCAGGCGGACCTCGACGGTAGTGCCCACTCCCACCTCGGAGGAGACCGCGATCGACCCGCCGTGCCGCTCGATGATGGAGCGGCTGATCGAGAGCCCCAGACCGCTGCCGGGGATCGCGCCCCGCTGCGCGAGCGAGGAGCGGAAGAAGCGGGTGAAGAGCTGGTGCTGCTCGTGCTCCGGGATGCCGATGCCGGTGTCGATCACCCGGATCACCACCTCGCCGGGCATCGTCACCTCCACGCGGACCGACCCGCCGTCGGGAGTGAACTTGAGGGCGTTGCTGAGCAGGTTGACCACGACGCGCTCCAGCATGTCGCAGTCGCCGATCACGATCGCCGGCTCGTCCGGCAGGTCGTAGGTGACCTCGAGGTCGCGGCCCCCACCCGCGGGAGCGACGACGTCGAACGCCGTACGCACCGCCGAGCACACGTCGAAGGGGCGTCGCTCCTGGCTCACTCCCTGCTCGGCGACCTGCGAGAGGGTCAGCAGGTCGTCGATGAGCGAGAGCAGCCGGTGGCTGTTGGCCGAGACCCGGTGGAGCGCGTCGCTCTGGCTCGGGCCCAGGCCACCCAGCGTGCCATCGGAGAGCAGCTCGAGATACCCGAGGATGCTGGTGATCGGCGTCCGCAGCTCGTGACTGACCGTCGAGACGAAAGCGTCCTTGACGGCGTCGACGTCGCGGAGCCGGTCCACGGCCTTGCGCTCGGCCTCCAGCGCGTCGTAGAGCGCGCGCTGCGCGGCGAGGCTGTCGGTGACGTCCTCGGACGTGCTGACGTAGCCGGTCGGCGTGCCGTCGCTGTCGCGCAGCAGCGTCAGCGTCATCGCGTGCGTGCGCTCGACCCCGTCCTTGCGCACGAAGCGCATGAGCGTGCCGGGCCGCACCCGCGCGACCAGGGTCGCCGCCACGACGAAGAAGTCGTCCTCGACCCCGAGCTCTGCAGCCTTGTCGGTGATCGACTCGGGGGTGTGCAGCATCCGCGTCCCGCGACCGATCACCTCCTCGGCCCGGTAGCCGAGGAGCTGCTCGGCGCCGGGGTTGAACACAGTGATCCGGCCGTGGGGGTCGGTGACGATGATCGCGATGCCGGTCGCACCGTCGACGATGCTGCGCACCAGGTCGCGCTCGCTGGCCGCCTCGCGCGCCGAGCCGACGTACTCGCCGACGCGCACCACCAACGGGATCACGATCACCGCGCAGGTCACCGCGAACGCCGACAGCAGCACGCCGCCCGACTCGCGCGAGACCCCGAACGTCTGCCCGACGGTGGAGAAGGGGCCGCGGTCGAACGTCGTCAACGTCGTGGCCAGGCCGACCACCGCGATCATCTGCGTCAACGACTCGAACGCGGTGATGCGCAGGGCGCCCCACGCCAGGATCGGGATCGCCAGGAACGCCAGCGAGGGCGCCTGGTCGGGGAAGAACAGCAGCGGGGTGCCGATGAGGATGGCGCCCCACTGGACCAGCCGCTCCCCGCGGTGCGCGATCGCGGGCTGCTCGGGCAGCGCCATGAAGAAGGGGGTCATGCAGAGCTGGGAGGCCAGGTGGGCGGCCGCGATCGCGAGGAAGACCTTCACCGGGTCGCCCAGGCCGGTCACCAGCGAGAGCAGCGCACTGCTCGATGCACCGAGGAACACCGCCACGAGCGCGGCGGTCAGCCAGCGCCGCAGGTCCTCGTCGGTGCGCAGCGAGGCCTCGCCACGGCCGCGGCGCAGCAGGTAGCCCATGAGCGCGACCTCGGCCGCGACGATCGCGCCGTACACGAGAGCCACCGTGAACGGGCGGTCACCGAGCGCCACCGCAGCAGTGGCGACCACGAGGACCAGGGCGAGCACGCGGACGCGGTGTGCGGGCCGGACGACGAGCAGCAGTCCCGAGGCCAGACCGACGGGCCAGATGCCGGTGCGGAACCCGTCACCGGGGGCGGCGCGAGCGACCAGGAAGGCAGTGGCCAGCACGACGGCGAGAGCGGCGTAGAAGAGCGCGCGCTTCAGGGGCAGCCCCATGTAGCTCCCTCCCCTCGCGTCGATCCGATGGCCCCGCCCCGAGCGCCGTTCCCAGATTAACGGCGGCATCACCGGAGCGTGGGCGTTCGTCAATACCTCACCGGCATCGCCGGCCCCCACCGACACACCGAGGAGCACCGGACGCCCACGGCAACCACCGAAACACTAGGTTGTGACGGTGATCACCGCCTCGGAGAAGTACGACGTCGTCGTTGTCGGAGGTGGCCACAACGGCCTCGTCTCCGCCGCCTACCTGGCCCGGGCCGGGCTGTCCGTGCTCGTGCTCGAACGACTCGACCACACCGGCGGCGCCGCCGTGTCCGCCGAGGCGTTCACCGGCCACCCCACCCGGCTCTCCCGCTACTCCTACCTGGTCTCGCTCATGCCCGAGCAGCTCATGACAGACCTCGACCTCGATGTCGCGCTGAGCTCGCGCCCCACTGCGTCGTACACCCCGACGCTGCGCGGCGGCACGCCCGGCGGGCTGTACGTCGAGCGCACGGAGGGCGAGGCGACCCGACGGTCCTTCCGTGAGCTGACCGGCTCCGACGACGCCTACGCCGCCTGGCAGAAGTTCTACGGCGACGCCGCCGACCTCGCGCAGGTCGTCGCTCCGACGCTGCTGCAGCCCCTGCCCCACGACGCCGCGATCCGGAAGCGGGTGGACCCCCAGGTGTGGCGCGACTTCGTCGTCAACCCGCTCGGCGCGGCGATCGAGGAGCGCTTCACCGACGACACCGTGCGCGGGGTGGTCGCCACCGACGGCCTCATCGGCACCTTCGCCTCGATGCGCGATGAGTCGCTGATCCAGAACCGGTGCTTCCTCTACCACCTCATCGGCAACGGCACCGGCGAGTGGCGGGTCCCGATCGGCGGCATGGGCGCCGTCACCGACGCCCTGGCCAAGGCCGCGGTCGACGCCGGAGCGACCCTGCGCACCGGGGCCGGCGTCAGCGCCATCCGCGCCGACGGCACCGGCGGCGAGGTCACCTGGGACGACGCCTCCGGCACCCACACGACCACCGCCCGCTTCGTGCTCGCCAACGTCGCGCCGTGGGTGCTGCGGATCCTGCTCGGCGAGTCCGAGGACCCCGCCACCAAGCCGGAGGGCTCCCAGCTCAAGATCAACCTGCTCCTCGACCGGCTGCCGCAGCTGCGCTCCGGGATGGACCCCGCACTGGCCTTCTCCGGCACCCTGCACCTCGCCGAGGACTACACCGAGCTCGAGACCGCCTACGCCGAGGCTGCGGCCGGACGCGTGCCGACGCTGCTGCCCGGCGAGGTCTACTGCCACTCCCTCACCGACCCCAGCATCCTGGGCGACGTGCCGGCCGGCACGCACACGTTGACCTACTTCGGCCTGCACACCCCGGCCTCGCTCTTCGACGCCGACCCCGAGGCCACCAAGGCCCTGGCCGTCGAGCGGGCCATCGCATCGCTCGACCAGCACCTGGTCGAGCCGCTGTCGACCTGTGTGGCGCGCGACGCCGAGGGTCGGCCGTGCATCGAGGCCAAGATCCCCCAGGACATCGAGCGCGACCTCGCCATGCCGGGCGGCCACATCTTCCACGGCGACCTTGCCTGGCCCTGGGCTCCCCAACGCGCCCGCCTCGACTCCCCTGCCCAGCAGTGGGGCGTGCAGACCGATCTCGACCGGGTCCTGCTGTGTGGCTCCGGCGCCCGCCGGGGCGGAGCGGTGTCCGGGCTGGGGGGCCACAACGCGGCGCAGGCGGTGCTCGCTTCCCTGTGATGCCGGGCTCCGGCACCCCCGCACAACCCTCGATTTCGGACCGTCGCCCTCCGCTGGTATGTTTTCGGCTCGCACCAAGCACGCGGCATTAGCTCAATTGGCAGAGCAGCTGACTCTTAATCAGCGGGTTCGGGGTTCGAGTCCCTGATGCCGTACAAAGCACCAGCACGTCAGAGGTCCACCACGGGAAGTCCGGGTGGGCCTCGGCTGTTTTTCGGCCCCAGCGACAGTGCCGTACGCAGGTGTCAGCAGGTGACACCTACGTACGGCACAACGTTCGGATCAGACGAGCGTGGCCAGCAGGGCGCTCGGCCCGGCGCCGGACAGCGTCACGGTGTCGCCGTCCTGCTCGAGGCCGTTGCCCTCGAGAGGCTCCAGCCGGGCGCCCGGCCTGCCCAGGGCACTGAGCGGCAGGGTGACCGGCGACGTCTCGCAGCGGGTGACGTGCACCAGCACGGTCTGGTCGGGGTGCTCGCGCAGGTAGGTCATCGAGTGCTCGTCGACGTGGAGCCAGCGCAGGCCGCCGCGGCGCAGGGCGACGTGGTCCTGGCGCAGGGAGATCCACCGCTGGTAGGCCCCCAGCGTGGCCTGGTCCCACTCGTCGCGCCGGTGCCAGGGGAACGGCGTGCGAGAGTGCTCGCCGTCGAGGCCGGTGAGGCCGAGCTCGTCGCCCATGAAGAGCACCGGCACGCCGGGCATCGTCATCTGGAGCGCGAGGCCGGCCAGGTGCCGGGCGCGGCCGTGCCCCTCGGCATCGATCCACCCGTCGACCCCGCCGCCGGTGACGGTGCGGAAGCGCGGGGTGTCGTGGGAGTCGAGGTGCAGGCTCGAGCCCATCAACGACTGCCACGGCATGGCGGCGTGGACCTCGCGCATCGTGGCGTGGACCGCGGTGCCCGACAGCACGGGGATGTCGATGGGCAGGCCCAGGAAGTCGAGGCCGTGGGCGATGCCGGCCGGCGCTAGCTCCTGTCCGGGCGACCCTCCGTTGAGCCAGCACCACAGCGGGCGGGTGAAGCCGACGTAGTCCATGGTCCCGTGCCAGCCGGAGCCGCCGAGGTCAAGGCTCGCGTCGTGACCGTGCTCGGCGAGCAGCCAGCTGTCCGGGCTCAGCTCGTCGAAGGTGGCCCGCATCGCCCGGGCGACCTGGTGGGCGAGGTCGTCGGACCCCATCCGCCCGGTCATGTTGGCCACGTCGACGCGCCAGCCGTCGAGGCCCTCGCGCAGCCAGCGCGCGGCCACGGAGTCTCCCCCGGCGTAGAGGCGCCGGGCCAGCTCGGTGGAGGTGTGGTCGAGCTTGGGCAGCGAGGAGATGCCCAGCCACGACTCGTAGTGGTCGCCGTCGAAGCGGTAGAAACCCCGCTCCGGGCTCGCCGGGTCCTCCAGGGCCGTGCGGAACCAGTCGTGGTCGTCACCGGTGTGGTTGGTGGTGAGGTCGCCCAGCACGCGTACGCCGCGGCCGTGCGCCGCCTCGAGCAGTCGGCTCAGCGCCGCGTCACCGCCGAGCACCGGGTCGACGTGGTCGAAGGAGCGTGCGTCGTAGCGGTGGTTGGAGCGAGCCTCGAAGACCGGGGTGAGGTAGAGCAGCGAGGCCCCGAGCAGCTCGAGGTGGTCGAGGTGCTCGGTGATCCCGTCGAGGGTGCCGCCGAAGAGCTGGAACGGCACGTCCGGCCCCTTGTGCACCACCGGGTCGTCCCAGTCGGCCGGCTGGGCCCAGGCCGGGACGGGTGCGTCGGAGTCGGTGCGCGCGAAACGGTCAGGGAAGACCTGGTAGCCGATCTGGTCGGGCACCCAGTCCGGCAGCCGGTGCTCGGTGCTGATCTTGAAGTCGCCGGCATCGGTGACGTCACGGTGGTGCACCCCCGCCGCGTTGAGCCAGCGGTAGCCGCCTCGGACGTCGCTCACCATGAAGCGGTAGGACGTCAGCGGGTTGGTGAGCGTGAGGTCGACGCGCCACCAGGCGCCGTGCTCGTCGGGCTCCACGCAGGTCGCGCGACGCGTCGCCGGCTCACCGTCGCGGACCGAGCGCAGCACGACGTGCTCGGCGGCGGGCGACCCGTCGGCGTGGTGCGGCACCCGCACCCGCAGCTCGATGGTGTCACCGAGACGGTGCTCCCCCGGCTGCGTGTAGAGCGGGGAGCCGTCGTGGTGCGGTTCGGCGTAGAGACGAGCGGCGGCTGGTGTCGCGCTCACCCCTTGACCCCCCCGGCGGTGATGCCGCCCACGATGAAGCGCTGGAGGTAGAGGAACAGCAGGATCACCGGGATGGCGGTGAGCATGCCGCCGGCGGCGAACACGCCGAGGTTGTTGGAGCGGTCTCCGTCGATGAGCCCGTAGAGCCCGGTGGCCAGGGTCTTCTTGTTGGTGTCGGTCAAGAAGATCGAGGCGAGCAGGAACTCCCCGATCGTGCCGACGAAGACCAGCAGCCCGCAGACCGCCAGGATCGGGCGCACCAGCGGCAGGATGATCAGGAAGAACACCTGGCTGTGGCTCGCGCCGTCGAGCGTGGCGGCCTCGTCGAGGGACTTGGGGATCGAGTCGAAGAAGCCCTTGATGAGCCAGACCTGGCCCAGCGATCCCCCGGTGAGCACGATGATGTAGCCGACGAGGGTGTTGAGCCCGATGCCGGGGATGACCTCGCCGATGTCGGTGAAGAGCGTGAAGAGCGCGACCGCGGCCAGGAACTGCGGGAACATCTGGATGAGCAGCAGCGCGAGCAGCCCGCCGCGGCGCCCGCGGAAGCGGAACCGGGAGAAGGCGTAGGCCCCCATCGCGCTGAAGAGCAGCGTGACGAAGACGACGGACGCCGAGACCATGACGCTGTTGAAGGCCCAGCGCAGGAACGGCACCGATGGCGTCGTGAACAGCTCGCGGTAGTTCTCGAGGCTGAAGGCGTTGGGGATCATCGAGGTCGACACGACGTTGCCCAGGGGGTTGAGCGAGGCCGAGACGATGTAGCTGATCGGGAAGAGCGCCCAGAGCACCGCCAGGAGGCCCACGACGTGGCGCCAGCCGACCTCGCGGAACCAGCGGCCGAACGGCATCTTGTTGGCGCCCTTCACCGGTGGTGTCACCGGTGGTGCGGGCGGCGCCTCGGTGGCGAGCTGCTCGGTCGGGCCAAGGGTCTGAGCCATCGTTAGTTCACGTCCTCGAGTGCCTTGGTGAAGCGGAACTGGAGCGCGGCGATGATGCCGGTGATGATGAACAGCAGGACCGAGATCGCCGAGGCGAAGCCGATCTGGGCGCCGCCGGCGCCGAAGGCGAGCCGGATCGTGTAGCTGATCAAGATGTCGGTGCCGCCCGCGGTGGGGTTGTCCGGACTGAACGGGCCGCCCTCGGTGAGCAGGAAGATCGCGTTGTAGTTGTTGAAGTTGAAGGCGAACGTCGAGACCAGCAGCGGCGCCACCGTGACGAGCAGCAGCGGGAACGTGATCCGCCGGAAGCCGGCGAATCCTCCGGCGCCGTCGATGCTCGCCGCCTCGGTCAGGTCCTCGGGGATCGCCTGGAGCGCCCCGGTGCACACCAGGAACATGTAGGGGAACCCCATCCAGAGGTTCGTCAGTAGGACGGCGAACTTCGCGGTGTACTCCCCGCCCAGCCAGTTGATGTTCAGGCCGGTGAGGTCGTTGATCAGGCCGAAGTCGGTGTTGTAGAAGCCCGACCACAGCAGCAACGAGATGAAGCCCGGGATGGCGTACGGCATGATCAGCAGCGCCCGGTAGATCTTCTGCCCGCGCACGCGCGGGTCGTTGAGCGTGGTGGCGAAGAACAGCCCCAGCAAGAAGGTGGAGACCACTGAGACGGTGGCGAAGACCACGGTCCACAAGAAGATGCCGATGAAGTCCTTGCTGATGCGGGAGTCGGTGAAGATCTTCTTGTAGTTGTCGAAGCCGACGTTGGCGGTCCAGGACTGGTCCGAGACCCGCTGGCCGGCGTCGTCGACGAAGAACTCCCGGTCGCCCTGCTGCTGCACGGTGTAGACCGTGCCGGTGCGGGAGTCGGTGATCGTGTCGGCGTCCTCGTCGTAGACCAGCGTCGTGGTGCCCTCGAACGCCGTGCTGATCCCGTTGGCGCGGATCGCGCCGTTCTCGGTCGGCACCGTGAAGTCCTTGAGCGCCGCCTGGGCGCCATTGACCTGCTTGATGTCGAGGAACGTGTAGCCGTCGGCGGCGGTGATCTTGTCGTTCTCGACGGTCACGTCGGCTGCATCGAGCTCCTCGAGACCGTCGATGGTGCCGGCATAGAGGGAGCCGTCGACCTGGTTGACGAGGAAGTAGGTGAAGGGTCCGTCGCTCACCGAGCCCTCGGTGGCGATCGAGAGGTTGTAGCGCGGGGCGTCGGCGGTCTCGACCACCGAGGCCCCGACGATCTGCGCGACCGTGTCGGTCTTCGAGGAGCGGGTGCCGTCGCCGTAGTTGGTGAACGACGTCTGGGCGGTGAGCAGGATCGGGTAGACGACGAAGAGCGTCAGCAGGAGCACGCCTGGCACGAGGTACTTGGCCGGGACCGCCCGGCTCGTGGCGTAGGTGGCGGTCAGGATCGCGGCGATCGCATAGATCGCGCCGAGGAAGAACCACTGCCGCTCGCCGACGAGCGCCGGCGTCAGCGCGATCGCGGTGCCGATGACGACGCCGAGGAAGGCGATCTTGGCGATCAGCGGCCAGACGCCCTGGCGGGCAGGCTGCGTCAGCCGGCGACGGGGCGGGGTGTCGGTCATGGTCACGGCCAGGATCCCTTGATCAGTGGGGGCAGCGGAGGCTCGTCTGCGGTGCTGCAGAGGCACGCGAACCCCGGGGCCGACACGGTGGATGCTCCACCTGCCGGCCCCGGGGCACGGGTCACTGGGAGGCGATCTCCCGGTTGATGGTCTTGCCGGCGGCCTTCATCGTCTTGGCCGGGTCGGCTCCACCGACGATGGCCGAGTAGGCCTTGCCGAGCGGGGCCCACACCGCGGCCATGGCGGGGATCGCCGGCATCGGCGAGGCCTGGTTGGCGGCCTCGGCGAACAGGGCGATGTCGGCGTCGTCGATCGAGTCCTGCACCGACGTCATGGCCGGGGGCAGCTTGGTCTCCTCGAAGAGGATCTGCATCGACTCCTCGCTGTTGACCCCGGTGTTGATGAACTCCTGCGCGATGGCGGGGTTGGCAGCACCCGAGGCCAGCATGAACGCCTGCGCACCCATGAACGGCCGCGCCGGCTCCTTGCCCTCGAAGCCGGGGATCGGCTGGATGGCGTAGTTCATCCCGCTCTTCTCGACGTCGCCGAGCGCCCACGGGCCCGAGATCAAGAACGCGGCCTTGCCCTCGGTGAAGAGGGCGATGGAGTTGTCGCCGCTGATCGAGGTGCGCAGCACCTTGGCCTTGGCGAGCTGCGAGATCTTGTCGGCCGCCGCGAGCGAACCGGCCTTGCCGATGCCGACGTCGGTCGGCACGTAACCGCCGTTGGCGTCCTGGGCGAAGATGTAGCCGCCCATGGACGTCAGGACGGGCTCCATGTGATAGGCGTCGCCGAGGTCGCCGACGGGCAGGTTGAGGGCCGAGTCGACCTTCTTGGCCTTCACCGCAGCCTCACCGGCCGCGATCGCCTCGTCGAGGGTGGCCGGCTCGTCGGGCACGACGTCGGTGTTGCGGTAGAGCGCGATGGCCTCGATGCCGTAGGGCACGCCGTAGAGCTTGTTGTCGTACGTCGTGGCCTGGACGGCCTTCTCGGAGTAGCCCGTGAGGTCGGAGGCCGAGATCTGCAGCGGCTCGATGGCGCCGTTCTGGACCAGGTTGCCCATCCAGTCGTGGGCGCCCACGACGACGTCAGGACCGTTGCCGGCCGCGTTGGCGGTGACGAAGTTGGTCTGGAGGTCCGAGGAGATCGCCTGGACCGAGACGCTGATCCCGTTGGCCTCGCCGAAGGTGTCGGCGATCTTGGTGACGCCGTCGAGCTTGAGCGCGTCGGTCCAGATCACCAGGTCGGCGTCACCCCGCTCGGGGAGCGCCTCGGGGTCCTCGCTGCCGGCCGCTGACGGGGCGGCGCTGGACGACGGGGCCGAGACGTTGGATTCGGTCGAGCTGCTGCCACCGCAGCCGGCGGTGAACATCACCGCGAGCACCGCCGGGGCCAGCGTCCGAGAGAGCTTGAGCATGGTTGTCCTTCACTGTGATGTGTGATGAGGGCCATACCGTAGCAACCAGTTGCAGGATCTGGAACTCGGCTGCAACTTCTTGCAGAAAGCAAAAGATCAGGGCACGATCGCGACCCAGAGCAATCGCAGATCGAGCCCGCGAGGAGGGGACCGGATGTCGTCGTTGTCCCACCCGCGCCCGGCGTCGTGGCTAGGTTGAACGAGATGAAAGTACGCCTCCAGGACATCGCTGCGCGCGCCGGAGTGAGCGTCAGCACCGTCAGCAGGGTGCTCAACGACAAGCCCGAGGTCAACGACCGCACCCGCCGCGCCGTCCTCACGGCCCTCGACGTGCTCGGCTACGAGGTGCCCAACCGCTTCCGGCGCCGGGCCACGGGTCTGGTCGGGATCATCGTGCCGGAGCTGGAGAACCCGTTCTTCCCCCGCCTGGCCCAGGCCCTGGAGAACGCCCTGGACCGAGAGTCGTTCACCACCGTGCTGTGCTCCCAGAGCCTCGGCGGGGTGCCGGAGGACTCCTACGTCGAGACGCTGCTCGGCCACGGCGTCGCCGGGATCGTCTTCGTCTCCGGGATCCACGCCGTCGTCGGCACCGACCCCGGCCGCTACCGCCGGCTGACCGACAGCGGGCTGCCGGTCGTGCTGGTCAACGGACACCTCGCTGACGTCGGCGCAGCCTCGGTAGGGGTCGACGACGTCGCGATGGTCGACCTTGCCGTGACCCACCTGGCCAACATGGGACATCGCCGCATCGGCCTGGCGACCGGCCCGCCCCGCTACTGCCCGGCCCAGCTGCGGGTCGAGGCTTTCCGACGGGGCATGGCGGAGCAGGTCGCCGGGCCCAGCGCGCAACCCGACCACGCCGAGCTCATCGAGCACACCACCTTCACCGTCGAAGGAGGCGAGCAGGCGGCGATCGCGCTCGTCAACCGAGGTGCCACCGGCATCGTCTGCGGATCGGACGTGATGGCGCTCGGCGCCGTCCGCGGGGTGCGGAGCCAGGGCCTGCGAGTGCCCGAGGACGTCTCGGTCGTCGGTGCCGACGACTCGATGCTCATCCAGTTCACCGACCCACCGCTCACCACGGTGCGCCAACCCACGCGAGCCCTCGCCCAGCAGGTCACCCGGAGCCTGGTCGACCTGGTTGCCGGCGAGCCGCCTCCCCAGCACCAGATCCTGATGCAACCCGAGCTGGTCGTGCGCGGCTCGTCCGGCCGGGCTCCTGAGGAGCGATAGGCCCCGACCCCGGGGGCTCAGCTCCCGGAACGCACCAGGTCGATGATGCGCCGGGCGAGCTCGGGACCGCAGTCCTCCTGCACGAAGTGGCTCCCGTCGAGGCGGGCGTGGTCCTGGCCGGCAGCCCCGGGCACCTGCTTCTGCAGCGGCTTGTCGGCACCACCCAGGATCGGGTCGCGGCGGCCGTAGAGGGTCAGGAACGGCTTGTCGAAACGACCCAGCCCCTCCCAGGCCCGCTGGTTGGCCGGCATCGCCGGGTCGTCGTCGGAGGTCGGCACCAGCATCGGGAACGCGCGCGCCCCGGCCAGGTGGCGCCGCGTCGGGAACGGTGCGTCGTACGCCGCCCGCTCGGCCTTGCTGAGCGAGCGCGCCGTGCCGGTGTCGACGATGCGTCCGGTCGGGAAGAGCGGCGTGAAGCGCGCAAAGGCCCGCCAGGCACGGAAGGCGAGGTTGGCCGACTGCTGCCCCGCCGGGAGGAAGCCGTTGCCGACGACCACCCGGGCGAAGCGCTCCGGCTCGAGACCCACGATGCGCAGCCCGATGAGTGAGCCCCAGTCCTGGCAGAAGAGGGTCAGGTCGGCCAGACCCAGAGCATCGATGAACGCCGTCACCCAGTCGACGTGGCGCTGATAGCTGTAGTCGCCGATCGCGGTCGGCTTGTCGGAGCGGCCGAACCCGATGAGGTCCGGCACGACGACGCGCAGGCCCGCCTCGGTGAGCGGCTCGATCATGTGGCGGTAGAGGTAGCCCCAGGTCGGCTCGCCGTGGAGCAGCAGCACCACCGGCGCGTCGCGGGGTCCTTCGTCGACGTAGGCCATCCGCACCCCGTCGAGGTCGACATAGGCAGGAGCCCAGGGGAAGTCGGCGATCTCGGCGAAACGGTCCTCGGGGGTGCGCACGATCTCCATGCCGTCGAACCTAGTGGTGGCCACCCGGGCCCGACCCAGCCACCCTCGACAGGCCGCGTCATGGGATCCTCTGCGGTGATGGAGACCAAGGCGATCGCGGGCCACGAGGCCGCTTATGAACCGTCGGCGGCCGACCCCGACGCAGCGACGTTCTCCTGCCACGTCACGTGTTCGTGCGGTGAGTTCGAGCGCAGCAGCACCAGCACCAAGAGCGCGACCCAGGCCCGAGCCAACGCGCGGGCGTCGTACCACCGCCACCTGAGCAGCGTGGCCGCCGTCCCTGCGCCGCCCCCGCCCACCGCCGAGCCAGAGCCGGAGCCCCAACCGGAGCCGGACCCAGAGCTGGACCTGGACCTGGACCTCGAGCCGGTGCTCGAGCCGGAACCGGAGCGCGAGCCGGAGCCGGCGGCCGAACCGGAGCCGGAACCGGAGCCGGCGGTCGAACCGGAGCAACCGGTGGCGGACCAGCCTCTGCCACCTGCTCCCCCACCCGCGGCCACGCCTGTCACCTCGGCACCGTCCGCATCGCCCGGCGTCGGTCGCGCTGCCGTGGCGCTGCTTGCCGTGCTGTGCGTGCTCGGCGTCGTCGTGCGGGTGACCGCGGGAGCCGAGACGAGCGCGTCGCCGTCGTCAGCCGGGGACGTCGCGACGTCCCCGATCCCTGCCGAGCCCTCCCCCGCCGTCGCGGGCCCCGCACCCACCACCGCGCGGGAGTTCGTGGCGCAGCTGCGCCAGGACCCCGGGTTCGATGCCTACACCGCCGTCACCCTCGTCGAGGCGGCGCGGCGCACGTGTGCGGACTACGAGAGCGGGCTGGACGTCGTGCAGATCATCGCCGGCATCGCCAGCCGCGGCCTGCTCGACGCCCAGCAGTCAGCACACTTCGTGCGACTGACCGCACCGGCGTTCTGCCCGCGCTACGTCAAGCCGATGGCCGAGGAGCTCGACGGCCTCGGCTGACGCAGCGTCGGTCGGTCAGCCGTGGAGCCGCACCGTGCGGAGCAGGTCCTTGCGGATCTGCTTCGGCGTGAAGGCGAAGTTGACCCACTTCTCCTTCGAGAAGAGCCGGGTCTGGTCGGTCGAGAAGCGTGAGGTCGGGTCCTCGCTCTGCCCGTAGGTCAGGATCGTCCGGGTGGAGATGCGGCCCTTCGGCAAGAACGCGATCGACTGGATGTGCGAGGAGCCGTAGGTGATCGGGCGGTAGCGGTCGGAGTTCTGCTCCGGCAGGCGCGAGGCCAACGCGTTGGCGTTGCCGACGGCGTCCCCGGTGCCGCCGCCGAGCGGGAGCGGCGGAGCGCCCCGGTCGCCTGCGACCTGCAGGTAGCCCCACGGGCTGGTGAGGGAGACCTTGGCCGAGCGCAGTGCAGCGATCGCGTCCGACATCGCCTTGACCACGCGCGGGCTGGAGGAGTTGAGGTCACGCGGGGTGTTGAGCGGGTCCTTGGCGTTGAACTGGGTGCGCCACAGCTCCTCGGCGGCCGGCACCCGGGCGATGAACTCCTCGAAGAGCGCGGTGCCCACCGAGGAGGCGTTCGACGTCCCGTCCCAGGCCTTCAGCACGGCGCACGCCTCGGCCTCGCCGGTCGCGTCACAGACCTGGTCCAGCGCGCCACCCTCACGCATCACCTCGGCGGCGCGGAGGCGGTTGGCGTACTCGTGGGAGGCCAGCGAGCGCGGGGTCTCCTTGCCACCGTTGCGGAGCCGGTCGATGACGTACTGCGAGACCATGCGCGTGCGCATCGTCCGCTTGCACTGCTCGCAGCCGATG
The DNA here is from genome assembly GCA_963760515.1 of uncultured Actinomycetota bacterium. Classification (GTDB taxonomy): domain Bacteria; phylum Actinomycetota; class Actinomycetes; order Propionibacteriales; family Nocardioidaceae; genus Nocardioides. Next base: position 371,238 of record CAVXDL010000008.1, on the reverse strand, counting down.
ATGTTGGCGAAACCCTCCAGACGCACAGCCGGGTTGGGCAACCAGTAGGAGTCGTTGGCGTTCATCACCCAGTCGCGACGCACGACCATCGGCAGGTTCTTCGGACCGAAGATGCCGGGGCGCTGGGCGTCGGCGTCGGAGTGCCAGGCGCAGGAGGTGTCGGCCTTGGTGCCGTCGAGGCCCGGCAGCCCGGCCAGCTCGTCGAGCACGGCACCGGTCGCGGTGAGGCAGCGGTTCTTCACGTCGTTGGGCACGTTGGGCACGACCGAGTGGTCGGCGTAGAGCGCGTTGCCGTCGCGGTCGGCAGCGGTGGTGTTGACCCACGGCATGCCGCCGGCCGCGTCCTGGCGACGCAGCAGGTCGCGCACGTTCTTGGCCTTGCCCATCTGCAGGAAGGTGTCGACGGTGCGCAGGTGCTCGGCGTTGGCGTCCCGGATGGCCCACACGCTGCCGACCGACCACGGCATCAACGTGGCCGGGGAGTCGACGACGTAGCCCTGGGGCGTGCGGTAGACGTCCTCCTGCACGGTGCCGATACTGCCGTCGCGCTGCTTGACCTTGACCGTGACCAGGCGCCGCTCGAGGTCCCGGGGACCGCTCTCGGTGAGGTACGTCGTGGGGCCGAGCAGCTTGTACTCGTAGGGGGTGAAGCGGTAGGCGGTGGAGACCGTGTGGCTCCAGGCCACGTTGTTGTTGAAGCCGATGTTGACCGCCGGCGAGCCGATCAGCGAGGCCCCGGCGATGTTGTACTTGCCAGGGATCGTGAGCTGCTGCTGGGTGAAGTGGTAGCGCCCGCGCCACGGGAAGTGCGGGTTGCCGAGGAGCATGCCCTTACCGGTGGAGGTCTTGTCCCCACCGATCGCGGTGGCGTTCGAGCCGAACGGGCTCGCCGGGTCCTTGCCGAGTGCAGCGAGCAGGGCGTCACGATCGACCGCGGACGCCGACAGCGCTGCCCCGGGCAGGCCCGGGTCGCTGGGCTTGGGCGGGTCGGCGTCGACGATCTGCTTGACGAACACCCCGGCCGAGGCGAGCAGGTTGGCCATGTAGACGCCGTACCAGAGGTCGATCGGCTTGACGTCTGCGCGCAGGAAGTCGCCTCCCGCACACGCCGGGTCGGTCACGGTGTTGGTGCGCAGCCAGCGGTTGGCGCCCTCGACGTAGCCCTTGACCATCTGGCGCGACTGCGTGCCGGGGCCGGCCGGGGACTTGAGCAGCTTCTCCACGACGCGGCGGTTGTGCAGGTCACCGACGAACGCATCGACCTGCAGGTTGGAGGCGCTCAGCGTCACGAAGTCGTCGTAGTGACCCTCCGGGCCGAACCAGCGCGAACGCAGGCCCCGGCCGGTGATGACGGTGTCGACCAAGGTGCAGATCGAGGCCTCTGCCGCGGCGTAGCCGCTGCCGTAGCCGAGCGAGCCGAAGTCCTTGCCGGTGATGTGCGGGATCCCGTGCTTGGTGTAGCGGATCGTCGCGTCGTAGCGCCCCGACGTGCGCTGGCTGCTAGGGGCGGCCGCAGCGGTGACGGCATCGCCCGCGGTCGGGGCGGCCTGGGCTGTCGAGCCGGGCACTCCCGCCAACGGCAGCAGGGAGACGGAAGCGATCAAGGCAATCAGTGGTCGGCGCACGGACTCCCTAACGTGGAAAAGTGACGGTGGTTACGCGGGAGTAGGTAAACGCTTCTGGGGACCTCCGAGCAGGACGGGCAGCGCCTCGGTACGGCGACCTCGGGCTGACGGGAGGACGGTCGGGCTGCGGGAGCGCCGCTCGGGGGTCACGGCTCGTCCCACGCCGGCTCAACCTCCGAGATCGGCCGGGCATGCCGGTGGCCCCGCCGGGGGCGGGGTGTGGGGCGGTCAGGGTCGTCGGCGCCGCTGGACGGTGAAGGTGTAGCCACTCGGGCTGGTCCAGGTGTGGATCCCCGGTGCCGGGGTTGTGTAGGACCACGGCGAGTGCGTCTTCGCGCGGTGATGGCGCCGGCACAGCGGACTCAAGTTGTCCGAGCTCGTCGTTCCGCCCTCATCAAAGGGGATCTGGTGGTCGAGGTCGCACCGTCTCGACGGTCGGGTGCAGTAGGGGAACACGCATGTCGGTTCGCGCAGGATGACCTGCTCGCGCAGTGCCTCGGACGGCTCGTAGCCCTCGCACACGAGGTTGGCGTTGAGGTCGACAACCTCCTTGACGATCACCTTGGTCGCGGACCCGCACCACGTGCGGAGCTGGTCGACAAGGACGTTGGAGCGGGTGTTCTCCACCACCGCCACATCGTTCGGCTCGAGGGAGTTGGCGTCGATGTGGGCGTAGATCGTGACCGCCCGCTCCAACGGAAGCCCCTGCTGTCCGCGGGCGAGGTCACCGACGGCCATCGCACGCCGTACGTCCAACGACTCCTCACAACCAGATTCGCGAAGGAGGGCGGCGCCGGCGCGGACGGCCTGTTCGAGGTCGAGGGCATCAGCCAGGTCGAGGGTCCCGACGACCTCCACGACCCCTTCGAGGGAGACGTGCTCGGTGTGGATGTCGAACTTGCGGTGCTCCTGGGAAGCCTTCTGACGGCGCTCGGCCTCTGCGGGGTCGAACCGGGCGATCGCCTCCTCCACCGTCCGCTCGATCTGCGCAAACGAACAGACGTGGCGCGGTCGGGGCGAGCATCCGGTCGACGTACGCAGCACCTTCTTGGCACAAGATCATCGTGAGCTCGGCGACCTTGAACGCCCGCCACACCGGCACCTCGAGCGCCAGCACCCGCTCCCACAACTTCGGCAGCCGGTAGCGGACCTCGAGGGTCTTGCCGATGAAGTTGAACGCCGAGTCCGTCGAGCGACCCAGCAGCATCCCCAGCTCCTCGGCCGCGAACTCCGACACCACCGGACAACCCACACCACCCAGCGGGATGCCGGTGTCCCAGAACGAACAACCCTCGGCCTCAGCACCCGTCAGCGTGTGCTCGGCCGCCCAGTCGATGACCGTGACGAGCATCGCCACCTCGGTCGCGTCCGCGGCCGCCTTCGCCTCGACCACGGCGGCGGTCGCCGGGGAGGGTGGTTTGCGGGTGCTGGACATGGGTCAATTCTACGACCGACCACCGACATTCGCTAGCGTGTTCGAACGACCTGTGGATGGAGGATGTGTGGTGCGGTCGGCGGTCGGGCTGCAGGGGCCTCGATACGGCCGCCCCCGCTGGCGCTCGTGCGTGCTACTCGACCAGCTTGGGTCAGTGTTGGCGGTCGGCCCGCGGGGGGGTCGTCTCGGCTCGTCCCTCGCCGGCTAAACCTCCGGTGCTGCGCTAGAGGTAGAGGCCGGCGGACTCGTCGGCGAGGCGGTCGGCGGCGACGGCGTGGATGTCGCGCTCGCGCATGACGACGTAGACCTCTCCGGCGACCTCGACCTCGGCCTTGTCCTCGGGGTCGAACAGCACGCGGTCCCCCACCTCGATCGAGCGGGCGTGCGGGCCTACGGCCGCGACCCGAGCCCAGGCCAGGCGGCGCGCACCCAGTCCGGCCGTGGCCGGGATGACGATGCCACCGGAGGAACGTCGTTCACCGGCCTCGGCGTCGACCTCGCACAGGACGCGGTCGTGCAGCATCTTGATCGGATGCTTGTCGGCCACGGGCCGACTCAGCGCACGATGCGGCGGACGACCACGAAGAGCACGATCGTGCCGACGACGCCACCCACGGTCTTGAGGATGTTGTCGGTGCGGGGCTCACCGGTCGCTGCGTCGACGTAGTGACCCTTGATCGAGGCCACCTCGCGACTCACGATGGTCTTGGGAGACGAGCGGTAGAGCAGCTGGTCGATCGTGACGGCGAGACGCTCACGGGTCTCCTCGATCTCGCGGGCGAGGTCGTCTGCTTCTTTGCTCACGACGGCAGGCTATCAATCGGGCGCGGGACGGCTGTCCTCGGATCGAAGCCGAAGGGCAGCTCGAGCCGGTGGGCCCGCATGAGGGCGTCGTCGGTGAGCACGTCGAAGGTCGCGCCGTCGGCCACGACGTGACCGTCGGAGAGCACCACCGAGCGCGGGCAGAGCTCCAGCGCGTAGGGCAGGTCGTGGGTGACCATCAGCACCGTGACGTCGAGCGAGCGCAGGATGTCGGCCAGCTCGCGGCGCGAGGCGGGGTCGAGGTTGGACGACGGCTCGTCCAGCACCAGGATCTCCGGCTCCATCGCCAGCACGGTGGCCACCGCCACGCGTCGGCGCTGCCCGAAGGAGAGGTGGTGGGGTGGTCGGTCGGCGAAGTCGGCCATCCCGACGAGGTCGAGGGCGCTCATGACCCGGGCGTCGAGGGCGGCGCCCTTCAACCCGAGGTTGGCCGGACCGAAACCGACGTCGGCACGCACCGAGCCCATGAAGAGCTGGTCGTCGGGGTCCTGGAAGACGATGCCGACGCGACGCCGGATCTCCTTCAGGTGCTCCTTGGCCACGGGCATCCCGCTGACGGTCACCGATCCGGCGCCGGCGGTGAGGATGCCGTTGAGGTGCAGCACGAGCGTCGTCTTGCCGGCGCCGTTGGGGCCGAGCAGCGCCACCCGCTCCCCCTGGTGGACGTGCAGGTCGACCCCTGCCAGCGCCTGGTGGCCGTCGGGGTAGGCGTAGGCCAGGCCCGACACGTCGAGGACAGGAGTGCTCATAGCGGCATCTTTCCGGTGTAGCCGCGCGAGAGCATCGCCAGGTGCACGCGCTCACCGCGCTCGTAGGAGCGGATGAACAGCGCGCCGAAGGACTTCGCGATCACCGGCCAGTGCCGCGGGTTGCGCGCCTCGAAGCCGCGCGCGGTGCGGGCGACGTGCATGCGGCGCAGCTCCTCGGTCACCACCGAGAGGTAGCGGACCATGAAGCCCATGATCTGCACGATCAGCTCCGGCATCCGCAGTCGCTCCAGCCCTCGCAGCAGGGCCTGGGGCTCGGTCGTGGCAGCCAGCGTCAGGCTGGCGATCACGCCGAGCGTGGCGGTGGCGAGCAGGCCGAAGGCGGCGAGGAGGCCCGACTCGGACAGGCTCACGCCCCCGATCTCCACCCGCGGACCACGCGAGACGAACGGCAGCACCAGCGCGAACACCACGATCGGCACCTCGATGACCATCCGCTTGACGATGTAGAGCGGGGGTACCCGGGAGAGCGCGATGACCGCGACCAGCACCAGCAGGTAGGCGCCGAAGGCCGCGAACCAGTCATCGGGAGTCGCCACGACCCCGATCATGAAGACCACGAGCGCGAGGATCTTCAGGTGAGCCGGCATCCGGTGCACCGGCGAGTGCCCGTGGAAGTGCAGCAGGTGTCCGTGTGCGCCGCCCACAGCTCAGGCCGAGGTGGGCGCGGAGTCGCGCTCGTCGTCGGGACGTCGCCGGGCCACCGCGTAGGCGACGCCGCTGCCGAGCACCAGCACCGTCAGCACGCCGACGACCCCGGCGACCCCGACGGAGGTCCGCTCGTCGTCGACGAAGCCGGCGTCGTAGTCGGCCAGGGCCCCGTCGCTCGTCGCACTGCCCTGGGCGGTGTCACCGAACCCTTTGTCCGACGCGACGCTCTCGAGCCCGTCGGGGCTCCCGGAGGCATAGAAGCTGACGACTCCGGCGAGGAGCAGGGAGGCCACGAAGATCGCGAGGAACAGGACCTTGGTGCTCACCCGCTCACGAAGACCGGTCATGCGGCAGCACCCGCTTCGCCGCGGATCTCGAGGGTGCGCGCGGCCAGGACGCGGCGCGCGCCGTACACCAGGTCGGGGCGGACCGCGATGATGCTGGCGACTGCGAGGAAGGTGATCACCGCTTCTCCGACCCCGATCAGGGCGTGGACCCCGAGCATGGCGCCGGCGAGAGCACCGATCGAGATGTCAGCGCTGCCGCCGAGGGCGTAGAGGCCGACGAAGACCAGCGAGGCCACCGGCACGCTGAGCAGGGCCCCGGCTGCCGCACAGACCGGGACCGCTGTCGTCGCCTTGGGCAGCACCAGCTGCAGGGCGCGGAAGACGCCCCAGCCGACGACCACCGTCGTGATGCCCATCAGCACCACGTTGGTGCCGAGCGCGGTGATGCCCCCGTCGGCGAAGAGCAGCGCCTGGACGATGAGCACGGTGCTGACGCAGATCACCCCGGTCCAGGGACCGACCAGGACCGCCGCGATCGCCCCTCCCATGAGGTGCCCACTCACACCGGGCCCGACCGGGAAGTTGAGCATCTGGGTGGCGAAGACGAACGCGGCGACCAGCCCCACCAGCGGGGCGGTGCGGTCGTCGAGCTCGGTGCGCGCCTTGCGCAGCGCCACGCCGACCACCGCTGCCGCCACGACGCCGGTCGCGAGGGAGGTCGGCGCGTCGAGGAAGCCATCAGGCACGTGCATGGGGCGACTCCCGGGGTGTGGCGGGCGTGGATAGGTTGAACGGGTCCTCGTCGACAGCTCCAGCCGGAGCGGTTCGACTCAGGGCCAAGACTACGTTGCTGCAAAGAGTTCGCAACAGCCCACCATTTGGATTGGACCGCTCCGTGACCTCAGACTCCCGCCTCGCCGTCGGCGAGACCGCACCCGACTTCACCCTGACCGACGACACCGGCGCCCAGGTCTCCCTGAGCGACCTGCGCGGCGCCAAGGTCGTCGTCTACTTCTACCCCGCGGCGATGACCCCGGGGTGCACCAAGCAGGCCTGCGACTTCACCGAGTCCCTCGACTCCCTGAGGGCGGCCGGCTACGAGGTGCTCGGCATCTCCCCCGACAAGCCCGAGAAGCTCGCGAAGTTCCGCGAGAAGGACGGCCTGACCATCCGCCTTCTCTCCGACCCGGACAAGAGCGTGATGGGCGCCTACGGGGCCTTCGGCGAGAAGAAGCTGTACGGCAAGGTCGTGCAGGGCGTCATCCGCTCGACGTTCGTCGTCGACGCCGACGGCGTCCTCGAGCTGGCTCAGTACAACGTCAAGGCCACCGGCCACGTCGCCAAGCTGCGCCGCGACCTCGGCCTCGACTGACCGGTCGAGGCAGCCGCACTAGACTGCGACCCGCTTCGAGCCGAAGTGGTGGAACGGCAGACACGCAGGTTTTAGGTACCTGTGCTCTAGGGCGTGCGGGTTCGAATCCCGCCTTCGGCACCCAGCCTCACATCAGGTGAGGAGCGCGGCGAGCTGGGGAGCGAGCTCGCGCAGGGCACGACCGCGATGGGAGATGGCGTCCTTGTCCTCGCGGGACAGCTCGGCAGTGGTGCGGCCCGGGTGGTCGTCGGCGATGAAGAGCACGTCGTAGCCGAAGCCCCCCTCGCCGCGGACCTCGCGCAGGATCGTGCCGCTCATGTGTCCCTCGACCACCAGCTCGCGACCATCGGGCAGGCACACCGCCACGGCGCAGGTGAAGTGCGCTCCGCGACGCTCGTCGGGTACGTCGGCGAGCTGGGCCAGGAGGAGCTCGTTGTTGCGGGCGTCGTCCTTGGGCGGGCCCGACCAGCGCGCCGAGAGCACCCCGGGCATGCCGTTGAGCGCGTCGACGCACAGGCCGCTGTCGTCGGCGACGGTCGCCAGGCCGGTCGCTGCGAGGCCGGCCCGCGCCTTGAGCAGCGCGTTGCCGGCGAACGTCGGCTCGTCCTCGACCGGTTCGTCGTAGGCCGGCACGTCGTCGAGACCGAGGACCTCCAGGCCCGGCAGGTGCTCGGCGAGGATGCGCTCCATCTCGCCGACCTTCTTGGCATTGCGCGAGGCTAGGTGCAGCCGGCTCACCCGCGCAGCGCCTCCTGCTGGAGGCGGGTCAGGTCGGCGCAGCCCTTCTCGGCCAGCGAGAGCAGGGCGTCGAGCTCGGCGCGGTCGAAGGGAGCACCCTCGGCAGTGCCCTGCACCTCGATGAACGAGCCCGTGCCGGTCATCACGACGTTCATGTCGGTCTCGGCGCGGACGTCCTCGACGTAGGGCAGGTCCAGGCGCGGGACACCGTCGATGATGCCGACGCTCACCGCGGAGACCGACCCGGTCAGGGTCTGGGTGACGCCGAGCGTGGCGCAGGCGTCGGCGAGGGCGACGTAGGCGCCGGTGATGGCGGCGGTGCGGGTGCCACCGTCGGCCTGGAGCACGTCGCAGTCGAGCTGGATGGTGTTCTCCCCCATCGCCTCGTAGTCGATGACCGCGCGCAGCGAGCGTCCGATGAGCCGGCTGATCTCGTGGGTGCGACCGCCGATGCGGCCCTTGACCGACTCGCGGTCGGAGCGGGTGTGGGTCGAGCCCGGCAGCATGGCGTACTCAGCGGTCACCCAGCCCAGGCCGGAGCCCTTGCGCCAGCGCGGCACTCCCTCGGAGGCCGAGGCCACGCACAGGACGCGGGTCTTGCCGAACTCCACCAGCACGGAGCCGGCGGCATGGTCGAGCCAGTTGCGGGTGATGGTGATGGGGCGCAGCTCGTCGTCGGCGCGGCCGTCCTCGCGTGCAGTCATGCCTGCGACTGTAGTGACCGGACCCGACATCGCGACCGGTGGCCGGAACGACACCGCGAACCACCTCACTCATGAGAACGTGCAGGCAGCGCGTTCGTTTGCCTCGCACGACGGTGGCCCGCGAGACTCGCTCGACCGTCGCTGCCAGCGACGGCGCGCCCACACCTGGCATGGGGAGGCCCTGTGAGCACCCGCGACCTGCACCACGAGCTCGAGAAGGCCGACCTCGCGATGCGCGACGGCGCCTACGTCGCCGCGATCCTGCCGCTGCTCGGCCGGATCATGAAGCTCTACTTCCGCTCGGAGGTGCGCGGGATGGACGCGGTCCCGGCGGAGGGAGGGGCGCTCATCGTCTCCAACCACTCCGGCGGACTGATGCCGATGGACGTGCCGATCATCGCCGCCGCCTTCGTCGAGACCTTCGGCCCCGACCGACCGATCTACGTGCTGGCCCACGACCTGCTGTTCACCGGCCTGGCCGAACCGATCATGCGCCGCTGCGGATTCCTGCCCGCGACCCGGCAGAACGCCGCGGCCGTGCTCGACTCCGGGGCCGTCACGATCCTCTTCCCGGGCGGGGACCACGACTGCTTCCGCCCCTCCAGCCAGGCCAACATCATCGACTTCGCCGGCCGTACGGGCTACGTCCGCACCGCGCTGCGCAGCGGGGTGCCGATCGTGCCGGTGGTCAGCATCGGAGGGCAGCAGGACCAGCTGCACCTGTGGCGCGGGGAGCTCATCGCCAAGCTGCTGCGCCTCGACAGCCTGATCCGCACGAAGTACTTCCCGATCTCCTTCGGCTTCCCGTTCGGCCTCACCGCGGCTTTCCCGCCCAACCTGCCGCTTCCCACCAAGATCGTCACCCAGGTGCTCGACCCGATCGATGTCGCCGCCGAGTTCGGGGCCGACCCCGACATCGCCGAGGTCGATGCCGAGATCAGGCGCCGGATGCAGGACGCCCTCGACGACCTGGCCCGTGCCCGACGCTTCCCGGTGCTGGGGTGATGAGCGTGCCCGGACCAGTGCCCGGACCAGTGCGCCGACTCCTGAGCCGCCTCGGCACCCAGCTGTGGGTGCTGCGCACCCTGGTCAGCAGCGGGATGCTCACCCTGCTGCGCCCCGACAAGTACCTGGGGATGGCCCGCGTCGTGCGCACCCAGGGCGCCAACGCCACCACCGGGCTCGCCCTGGCCGCCGTACGCCGGCCGCACGCCGTGGGCCTCGTCGACGAGCGCGGCTCGCTGACGTGGCGTGAGCTCGACCGGCGCTCCGACGCCCTCGCGGTCGGCCTGGCCGCCGTGTCCGGACCCGACCCCGTGCACACCCTGGCCCTGCTGTGCCGCAACCACCGCGGGTTCGTGGAGACCCTCAGCGCCGGGGCCCGCCTGGGCGCCCAGACCCTGCTCCTCAACACCGGCTTCTCCGGGCCGCAGCTCGCCGACGTGATGGCGCGCGAGGAGGGCACCGTGCTGGTCTACGACGAGGAGTTCGCCGGCGTCGTCGCCGATGCCCGCGCGCGGATCCCGGGGCTGGTCGAGGTGCTCGCCTGGACCGAGGACTCCCCCGCCGACGAGGACCGTCCGATGCTCACTGTCGACGGCCTGATCGACTCGCACCTGGGCCAGAAGCCGCCGGCGGCAGAACAGCCCGGACGGGTCATCCTGCTCACCTCCGGCACCACCGGCACCCCCAAGGGCGCCAAGCGCGGCGGCGGTGGCCCCGACGAGCTCGCCGCCACCCTGACCGCCATCCCCTGGAAGGCCGAGGAGACCGTCGTGGTTGCGGCTCCGATGTTCCACGCCTGGGGCTTCGGCCAGCTCGCCATCGCCGGCACCATGACCTGCACGGTGGTGATGCGCCGGCGCTTCGATCCCGAGGCCACCCTCGCGCTGGTCGAGGAACATCGCGCCACGGGCCTGGCCGTCGTCCCGGTGATGCTCGAGCGCATCGTCGACCTGCCCGCCGACGTGCTCGACCGCTACCGCCTCGAAAGCCTGCGCTTCGTCTCGGCCAGCGGCTCGCGGATGCGTCCCGACGCCGTCACCGCGTTCCTCGACCGCTTCGGCGAGGTCGTCTACAACAGCTACAACGCCACCGAGGCCGGGCAGATCACCGTCGCCTCCCCCGCTGACCTGCGTCATGCCCCCGACACCGCCGGACGCGCGGTGCGCGGCACCCTGCTGCGGGTGGTCGACGAGGAGTGGCGTCCGGTCCCGACCGGCGAGATCGGCCGGATCACTGTGCGTGGCGCCTCGGAGTTCGACGGCTACACCGCCGGCGACACCAAGCAGTTCCACGAAGGGTTCATGGTCTCCGGCGACGTCGGTCGCCTGGACGCCGAGGGCCGCCTCTACGTCGTGGGCCGTGACGACGAGATGATCGTCTCCGGTGGGGAGAACGTCTACCCGCTCGAGGTCGAGAAGACCCTCGGCGAGCACCCCGACGTCCGCGAGGTCGCCGTCATCGGCGTCGACGACGAGGCCTACGGCCAACGCCTGGCGGCCTACGTCGTGCCGGTGCCGGGAGCCACGGGCGACGCGGCCGCGCTCAAGGGCTACGTCAAGCAACAGCTCGCCGGCTACAAGGTCCCCCGCGACGTGGTCTTCCTCGACGAGCTGCCCCGTAACGCCTCGGGCAAGATCATGAAGCGCGAGCTGCCCCAGTGACGACAGGGCCGACATGATCCGATCCTCGAAGCGACCGGGCGTGGAGCGCATGGACGGCGCCGATGCGGGGTTCCTCTACATGGAGACCCCCTCGCAGCACATGCACACCCTCAAGATCGCGGTGCTCGCGCCCGACGAGGCGATGTCCCTCGCGAGCTTCCGCAGCGGGGTGCTGTCGCGGATCGACAAGATGCCACCGCTGCGCCGCACGGCTGTGCCGGTCCCGTGGCAGCTCAACCACCCGGTGTGGGTGACCCAGCGGCGCGTCGACCCCGACCGCCACTTCTTCGTCCACCGGGTGGGGGGCACCGGCTCGATGGCCGACCTCGAGCGCCTGATCGGCGAGATCGCCTCCACCCCCCTCGACCGGCGCTTCCCGCTGTGGGAGCTGCACCTGTGTGAGGGCATGGCCGACGGCGGCACCGCGATCGTGGGCAAGATGCACCACGCGCTGGCCGACGGCATGGCGGCCAACGCGTTGCTCGGCAACGTCACCGACGTGGACGGCACCGAGGCGTTCCTGCCCCGTGAGGCACGCGAGCCGTCGCCCGCCGTGGCCGAGACCCCGCCACCGGCGACCCTGGTGCGCTCGGCCCTCGTCGACGCGATCGTGCAGATCGCCCTGCTGCCGGCACTGCTGTGGCGCACGCTGCAGGGCCTGCGTTCGATGCTGCGCTATCGCCGCGCCGAGCAGCCCGACGTGCCGCGGCCGGTGCTGGACGCCCCGCGGACCTCCTTCAACGGCGCGCTCACCGCGCGACGCACCTACGCCACCTGCTCGCTGCCCCTGGCCGACCTCAAGGCTGCACGGCGGGGCCTCGAGGGCGTCACGCTCAACGACGTCGTGCTGGCGGTGGTGAGTGGCGCGCTGCGGCGGTGGATGGCCGAGCGCGGCGAGCACCCCAGCGCCTCCCTGATGGCCGGCATCCCGACCGCGACCGACCCGCCGGGTGCTGCGATCCGCCTCCACGGCAACCGCGTGTCCAACCTGTTCACGTCGTTGGCCACCGATGTCGAGGACCCGCGCGAGCGGCTGCTCGCGATCTCGCGGGTCACCCGGCACTCCAAGGAGATCCAACGCCAGCTCGGCCCGCAGATGCTCACCGAGTGGACCCAGTTCACCCCGCCGGCGCCGTTCAGCGCCGCCATGCGGCTGTACTCCCGACTGCGGGCTGCCTCCTGGCACACCGCGCCGTTCAACGTGATCGTCTCCAACGTCCCCGGTCCGCGCGAGACCGCCCGCATCGGCACCGCCGAGCTGACCGACCTGTTCTCGGTCGGGCCGATCCTGGAAGGAATCGGGCTCAACGTGACCGTCTGGAGCTACGTCGACAAGATGAACTTCTCGTTGCTGAGCTGCCCCGACCTCATCGACGACCTCGGCTCCCTGGCCGCGCACTTCCGTCCGGCTCTCGAGGAGCTGCTGGCCTGACGTCGCCGCGGTGCTCCCGGGGCCGCGTGGCGACTCACGAGCCCCGGGTCCACCGCCACTCGCGGACCTCGGGCAGGTCCTCGCCGTGCTCGCGCACGTAGGCGTGGTGCTCGATCAGCTTGTCGCGCAACCACTCACGCGCCTGCCCGGCGCGCGCCGCCAGCCCCGGCACCCGGTCGATGACGTCGATGGCCAGGTCGTAACGGTCGATCTGGTTCATGACCGTCATGTCGAAGGGGGTGGTCGTGGTGCCCTCCTCCCGGTAGCCGCGCACGTGCAGGTTGTCGTGGTTGTGACGGCGGTAGGTCAAGCGGTGGATCAGCCAGGGGTAGCCGTGGTAGGCGAAGATCACCGGCTTGTCGGTGGTGAACAGCGCATCGAAGTCGGCATCGCTGAGCCCGTGCGGGTGCTCACGGTCGTCGGTCAACCGCATGAGGTCCACGACGTTGACCACGCGGATCTTGAGGTCGGGCAGGAAACCGAGCAGGACGTCGACGGCGGCCAGCGTCTCCATGGTCGGCACGTCGCCGCAGCAGGCCAGGACGACGTCGGGCTCGGCGTTGCCGTCGGTGCTGGCCCACTCCCAGATCCCCAGGCCCTTGGTGCAGTGGGCAACGGCCTCCTCCATCGTGAGGTACTGCGGCGCCGACTGCTTGCCCGCCACGATCACGTTGACGTACTGCCGGCTGCGCAGGCAGTGGTCGCCGACCGACAGCAGGGTGTTGGCGTCCGGCGGGAAGTAGACGCGGACCACGTCGGCCTTCTTGTTGATCACGTGGTCGACGAAGCCGGGGTCCTGGTGGGAGAAACCGTTGTGGTCCTGGCGCCAGACGTGGCTGGTGAGCAGGTAGTTCAGGCTGGCGATCGGACGGCGCCACCCGATGTGGTTGGTGGTGTAGAGCCACTTGGCGTGCTGGTTGAACATCGAGTCGATGATGTGCACGAACGCCTCGTAGCAGGAGAAGAACCCGTGCCGCCCGGTGAGGAGGTAGCCCTCCAACCAGCCCTGGCAGGTGTGCTCGGAGAGGATCTCCATCACCCGCCCGTCAGGGGCCAGGTGGTCGTCGGCGGGCAGGATCTCGGCGTTCCAGGCACGTTCGGTCACCGACAGGATGTCGCCGAACCGGTTGGAGTTGTTCTCATCGGGTGAGAAGACCCGGAAGCGGTCGTCGTTGCCGGCCATCACGTCGCGCAGGAACCCGCCCAGCACGCGCGTCGCCTCGGCATCCACGGCACCGGGTGTGGGCACCTCGACCGCGTGGTCGCGGAAGTCGGGCAGCCGCAGCGCCCGCAGCAGCAGCCCGCCGTTGGCGTGCGGGGTGGCGCTCATCCGCTGGTCGCCCACGGGTGCCAGGTCGGCGATCTCGGGCAGCAGCGCGCCGTCGGCGTCGAAGAGCTCCTCGGGCCGATAGCTGCGCAGCCAGGTCTCGAGCACGGCCGTGTGCGCGGGGTTGGTCCGGGCATCTGCGAACGGCACCTGGTGGGAGCGCCAGCTGCCCTCCACCGGGAAGCCGTCGACCTCCTTCGGCCCGGTCCAGCCCTTGGGGGTGCGCAGCACGATCATCGGCCAGGCCGGGCGGCTCGGGTCGTCGTTGGTGCGCGCGTTCTCCTGGATGTCGCGGATGCGGTCCAGGCACTCCTCGAGGGTGGCCGCGAGCTGCTGGTGCATCGTGGCCGGGTCGTCGCCGGTGACGAGGAACGGCTCGTGGCCGTAGCCGCGCATCAGCGAGACCAGCTCCTCCTCGGGGATCCGAGCCAGCACGGTGGGGTTGGCGATCTTGTAGCCGTTGAGGTGCAGGATCGGCAGCACCGCCCCGTCGCGACGCGGGTCGAGGAACTTGTTGGAGTGCCAGCTCGTGGCCAGCGGCCCGGTCTCGGCCTCGCCGTCGCCCACCACCGCAGCCACGATCAGGTCGGGGTTGTCGAACGCGGCGCCGTAGGCGTGGGAGAGCGCGTAGCCGAGCTCGCCGCCCTCGTGGATCGAGCCGGGGGTCTCCGGCGCCACGTGGCTGGGAATGCCACCGGGGAAGGAGAACTGCTTGAACAACCGCTTCATCCCATGAGCGTCTCGGCTGATGTCGGGGTACACCTCGGAGTAGGTGCCCTCCAGGTAGGCCGCCGCGACGATCCCCGGCCCGCCGTGACCGGGGCCGATGATGTACATCATCTCGAGGTCGCGCGCCTTGATCACCCGATTGAGGTGGGCGTAGAGGAACGTCAGGCCGGGCGTGGTGCCCCAGTGTCCGAGCAGCCGGGGCTTGACGTGCTCGGCCTCCAGCGGCGCGGTGAGCAGCGGGTTGTCCATCAAGAAGATCTGACCCACCGACAGGTAGTTGGCGGCTCGCCACCACTTGTCGACCAGCTCCAGCTCGTCGGCGCCGAGCGGATGGGCCTGGCGTCGTGCGGTGTCAGCAACCTCGGTCATGGCCTCAGTTAACCCTCCCCCGATGCAGGGCCGGGGAACGTGCGGGTTCCAGTGCATCCACAGAGGGCGAGTCGCCCGGGTGCGATCGACCGGTCGGCTGAGCCCTACTTCACCTCGGCGCGCAGGATGCGCCACAGCCCGAGAGCCAGGGGCAGGCCCAACCAGATCAGGCCCGAGACCACCAGCTGGGCCCACTCCTCGCCGGTGTCGAGGCTGAGGTCGAACAGCGGGTCCTGGGCTTCCAGGAAGTTGATGTAGGCCGAGACCTTGGCGAAACCCTCGACCAGGTCGCTGATGACGAAGAGCACCACGGGGATCGCCCACTTGTAGACGAAGAACAGCACGATGGCAGCCGGGGTGTTGAGCAACAGGGTGGCGAGTGCGAACCCGCCCGCCATCGCCAGCGACTGGGTCAGGAAGAAGCCCGTCAGACCGGACCCGTCCACGTCCCACGTCGTCTGGTCGGGCTGCACGATCTCGCACAGCCCGGTGCCGAGGATGCCGATCACGATCGAGCCCAGCACGGTCAGCGCGGTCAGCACCACGCCCACCACGAGCTTGGCCAGGACTACGCGCAGGCGGCGCGGCTCGAGGGTGAAGGTCACCATCGCCGTGCGCTGGCTCCACTCGCTGGTCACCAGCATGATGCCGAGCACCGGGAGCAGCAGCGACGTGACGCCGGCAGCGACCCCGGTGAAGTCGTTGAACGACACCTCGAGGCTCTGCACCAGGCTGGCCACGAGCACGAACCCGTCGACGATGACGACCAGGATCGCGATCGAGGCCACCAGCCAGAAGCTCGCCACGGTGTCGACGCACTTGCGCAGCTCCACGCGCACCAGACGGCTGAACGGGATCGCGTCGCTGGACGTGTTCGCCTCCAGCGAGGCCTGCGACGAGGTGGGATCGATCGTGCTCATCGGCCTGCTCCTCGAGGATCGCCGGTCGGGGACGGCGCCGTCTCCCGTTGGGTGTCGGACGTCAGCTCGAGGAAGAGGTCCTCGAGCCCGCTCTCGACCGAGCGCAGGTCGGTGAGCACCAGCTGACGCTCGGCCGCCACCCGGCCGACGTCGACGCCGGCGCACTGCACGGTGAGGAAGTGGGGGCTGCGGGTGACGGCGTACCCGCGCTCCTCCAGGGCGGTTGCGAGCGCGTCGTTGTCCAGCGCCATCACGTGGGTCGTGGCCTGCCGGGCCTGGCCCTTCTGGGCCAGCAGGGTCTGCTTGTCGCCCTGGGCCAGGATGCGTCCACGTCCGATGAGGATCATCTCGTCGGCGATCAGCTCCACCTCGTGGAGGAGGTGGCTCGACAGCAGCACTGTGCCACCGCGATCGGCGTAGCCCTTGAGCAGCCCGCGCATCCACCGGATCCCCGCCGGGTCGAGGCCGTTGGCGGGTTCGTCGAGGATCAGCACCTGCGGGTCGCCCAGCAGCGCGTGGGCGATGCCGAGGCGCTGCTTCATGCCCAGGGAGTAGTTGCGCACCCGGCGCCCGGCCTCGTCCTTGGTGAGCGAGACCAGGTGCAGCATCTCGTCGACGCGCGACTTGGGCAGGCCCATGGTCATCGCCCCGAGCGTGAGCACCTCGCGCCCGGTGCGGCCGCCGTGCTGGGCACCGGCATCGAGCAGGACTCCCACGTGTCGTCCGGGGTTGGCGATGTCGGCGTAGCGGCGGCCACCGATGGTGGCGCTGCCGGCACTCGGCGACGTCAGTCCGGTCAGGACCCGCATCGTCGTGGTCTTGCCGGCTCCGTTGGGGCCCAGGAAGCCGGTGACCTTGCCGGGGCGGCAGGTGAAGCTCACGTCGTCGACGGCGACGAAGTCGCCGTAGCGACGGGTGAGGTTGTCGACGGTGATCATGGCGCCACTCTGCCCGATCGCGCGGCACGGACGGCCGACGGCACGCGCAGGCCACGCCAGATCGGGCAGCCGGCCAGATCTGCCGGCCAGATCTGCCGGCCAGATCTGCCGATCAGATCTGGTAGACGGCCCCGCCGGTGGCCAGCTCGGCCGGACCGGCGTACGTCGTGCGCGCCTCGGCCAGCATGGCGTCGCGGTCGAACCACGGCGGGACGTGGGTGATCACCAGGCGGCTCGCGCCGGCGCGCTCGGCGATCTCGCCGGCCTCCACCCCGGTCAGGTGGATCCCGGGTGGGTTGTCGTCGCCGTCGCGGAAGGAGGCCTCGCAGAGGAAGAGGTCAGCGCCTGCCGCGACGCGGTCGATCCCGTCGCAGGTCGCCGTGTCACCGCTGTAGGCCAGGACCGAGCCCCCGGCACTGATGCGCAGGGCGAAGGCATCGACGGGATGCTCGACCGCCACCGGCTCGATCGTGAAGGGGCCGATCGTGATCGCGCCGTCATAGACGCCGAAGTCGAACTCCTCGGTCATCCCGGGGTCCTCGGGCAGCTCGTAGGCCCGCGCCATCCGCTCCGCAGTGCCGACAGGGCCCCACACCGGGAGGATCGGCTGTGCCCCGAGCGGGTGGTACTTGCGCATCACGTAGTAGCCGCACAGGTCGAGGCAGTGGTCGGCGTGGTGGTGACTGATCAGCACCGCATCCACACCCAACGGGTCGGTGTAGCGGTGCAGCTGGCCGAGCGCGCCGTTGCCGAGGTCGAGGAGCAGGCGCCACACGCGGCGGGTGCCGTCGCTCTCGGCCTCGCCCTCCGCCTCGACCAGGTAGCAGCTGGCCGGCGAGTCCGGCCCGGGGTAGGACCCCGAGCAGCCGACGATCGTGAGCTTCATCCCGGTGCTCTGGCTCATGCAAGGCCTCCCGCGAACTGGCTGGCTGCAACCATCTCGGGGCCGAGGAAGCGGCGCCCGATCGTCTCGAACTCCTCCGGCGTGCCGGTCGTGTCGAAGCGGTAAGTCGGCTCTCCCGACTCCCGCATCAACCCGGTGTCGGCGAGCATCCGGTAGACGTCCTTGGCGCACTCCTCGGCGCTGCTCACCAGCGTCACCGACTCGCCCATGACGTAGGAGATCACGCCGGTCAGGAGCGGGTAGTGCGTGCAGCCGAGGACCACGGTGTCCACGTCGGCCGCGCTCAACGGGTCGAGGTACTCGTGGGCGACGCTCAGCAGCTCGTCGCCGGCGGTGATCCCGGCCTCGACGAAGTCGACGAAGCGCGGGCACGCACGGGTGGTGATGCTCAGGTGGGGGGCGGCGGCGAACGCGTCGTCGTAGGCCATCGACTCGGCGGTGGCCTCGGTGCAGATCACCCCGATCCGCCCGTTGCGGGTCGCGGCGACGGCCCGCCGCGTCGCGGGGTAGATCACCTCGACGACCGGCACGTCGTAGCGCTCGCGAGCATCACGCAGCATCGCGGCGCTGGCGGAGTTGCAGGCGATGACCAGGGCCTTCACGCCCTGGTCGACGAGGTGGTCGAGGCACTCGAGGGCGTACTCGCGGACCGCCGCGATCGGCTTGGGGCCGTAGGGCTGACGTGCAGTGTCGCCGACGTAGAGGAGTGACTCGTGGGGCAGCTGGTCGATCACCGACCGAGCCACCGTCAGCCCTCCGAAGCCGGAGTCGAAGATGCCGATCGGCGCGGCGCGCAGCTCAGGTGACACGGGTGCTCGAGACATCGACGACAGGGGCACAGAGGTAACCGTACGGCGTGATGCACGTGGCTGGCCCGCAACCGCGACAGACATCACGTCGTGGCGCGCCGCGCGCCGTAGAGTGCGGCGGGTGACCCGACGCCTCCCCGCTGCCCCCGCCGCTCTGCTGACCGCCGCCCTGATCGTCTCCGGCCTGGCGGCGGCGCCGGTCACGGCCGCCCCGGCCGCCGCACCGGCGGCGGCTCCCTCGGCAGCCCGCGCCGACAACGACCCGCAGGTGCTCGCCATCTCGGTCGATGCTCTCAACCCCAACGCCCTGCGGACGCTCGGCCGCGACGGCGCGCCCCACCTGTGGCGTCTCGTCGACGGGGGCGCGTCGACCCTCAATGCGCGCACCCAGGTCGAGATGACGGTGACGCTGCCCAACCACACGAGCATGGTCACCGGCCGGCGC
Source organism: uncultured Actinomycetota bacterium (assembly GCA_963760515.1). Taxonomy (GTDB): domain Bacteria; phylum Actinomycetota; class Actinomycetes; order Propionibacteriales; family Nocardioidaceae; genus Nocardioides. The sequence goes on along the minus strand of CAVXDL010000008.1, from coordinate 352,298 downwards.
ATCGACGCCCGCCGCGGTGGTCACGGGGTCACCTGGAACGACGACGGTCCCGGCCACCCGGCAACCGTGCAGGCCGCGGCCGGCCACGGGGTGTCGTCGGTCTTCAACGTGGCTCACAGCGCGGGCGTGAGCACGGCACTGTTCGCGTCGAAGTCGAAGTTCTCCCTCTTCGAGCGCTCCTGGCCGCGCGGACTCGACCGGGTGATGATCAAGGAGGAGCAGGACGGCGCCCTGGCCCGCGCGGCCCGCCGCGACCTCATCGCCAAGGACCGCGGCTTCACGTTCCTGCACCTCGGTGGCCCCGACAAGGCAGGGCACGCCTACGGCTTCATGGGGCGCAAGTACCTCGCCGCCGTGAAGCGGGTCGACGCCCAGGTGGGCCTGATCCTCCAGGCAGCCGAGCGCCGCGACGAGCTCGCGGACCTGACGATCATCCTCACCGCCGACCACGGCGGACCCAAGCACGAGGCCAACCACAGCAATGCCCGCGCGCTCGCCAACTACCGCGTGCCGTTCACCGTCTGGGGCCCCGGCATCGACCCGGTCGACCTCTACCGCGTGAACCCCGCCTACCGCGCTCCCGGCAAGCGCCGGGTCGGTTTCGCCGGCAAGCAGCCGGTGCGCAACGGCAACGTCGCCAACCTCGCCCTGGACCTGCTCGACCTCACGCCCGTGCCCGGCAGCCTGTGGGGCAAGCGCCACCCGCTGCGCCTCTCCTAGGACAGCTCGCCCGCGGTCGGCCAGGGGTTGAAACGACAACCGCCGAGCCCCTTCGACTGCTGCTGCATCACCGGCGCGAGCCGGCCAGGGCCCGGACACGAGGCGTGGCCCTTGCCGAGCCAGTGCCCGGTCTCGTGGTTGACGACCATGTGGCGGTAGTTGCGCAGGGAACCGCCGGCCTGGTTCCACGGCGGCGTCGCCTGCTGCCAGCGCGTCTGGTTGATGATCACGTAGCGCCCCACGCGGCAGCTGTAGGTCGCGCTGCACGCGCTGGAGAAGCTCGGCACCGTGCTCGCCTCGGCCAGCACGAGCGTGAACGCGCCGCCCGAGGCGACCCGACGGAACTTCACGCCCTTGCCCCGCCAGCCGCGCGGGTCGTTGTAGGTCTGCTGGGCCAGGCGCTTGAACTTCTTCAGGTCGGCGGTGATGTGACCGCGCGTGGCCACGCTGTAGGTAGCCGTGCGTCGTACGTCGACCCGGTGGCGCACCTTCGCCTGGGGAGCCGAGGTGGTGACCGACGGGACGTAGCCGCGCCGCCGCGACGTCACCTGCACGCGGACACGGCGCCCGACGTCGGCCGGAGCGAAGGTGTAGGCCGCCTTGGTGGCGCCGGGGATCGGCTTGCCCGAGCGCAGCCACTGATAGCTGGTCCGAGCCGGTCGAGGCGCGATCGTGCCGGCGGTGGCGCGCACGCTGCGGGTGAAGCGGAGCACTCCGCGGACCTCGGGCGCACGGCGTACGACGAACGTCGCCCGCTGCACCTTCGCGGTCTCCTCCGACATCGCTCGACCGGTGTTGCCGTCACTGTCGGTGGCGCTCACCTGGACCGCGAAACGGTGCCCGCGGTCGGCGGCGGACAGCTCGAGGGTGCGCTCGCGCGCCCCGCGGACGAAGGACCCGTCGCGCAACCAGCGATAGGTGAGCTCGACGTCCTGGGGATCCCAACGGCCCGGCCCGGCCCGCAAGGTCTTGTCGACGACTGCCGGTCCGGCGATCCCGGGCAGCTGGGTGTTGGTCACCGCTGCCTCGTCCGCGACGGGCTCCGCAGCCGCAGCACTCGATGCCGCCGGGACCGCCCAGAAGACGCTGATGAGGACTGTGCCTGCCACGAGGCCGTGGAATCTGCTGCGCATCGCACCAGCCTAGTGACTGGCTGCGCCGGTCCACCGTGATGAAAATTCTGTGAACCCCCCACCGTATGTGCCGCGGAGGGTCACACTCGAGGTATGACAGACGTGCGGGACCTGCTGACCGACCTGGATGCGTGGTCGGACGAGACGAGTCTGGCCACAGCCCTCGCCGAACGACTCGGGGTGGACTCGGAGGCCGCCTCCGGGCTGGCGCACGCCTTGGCCGGCGAGCGGCGCGCTCACCGGACCGCGGCCGCAGACCTCGTCGACCTGCAGCACCGCGTCGACAACGCCCAGCAGCTGGCCAACATGGGCGACTACGACTGGCACGTCGCCACCGACACCAACACCTGGTCCGACCAGCTCTACCGCATCTACGGCTACGAGCCGCAGGAGTTCAACGCCTCGTACGCCGTCTTCCTCGAGCACATCTACCCCGACGACCGCGACATGGTCACCTCGACCCACCAGCGCGCCTATGCCACCGGCGAGCCCTACCAGATGATCGAGCGCATCGTGCGGCCCGACGGCGAGGTGCGTACCTGTCCAGCAACGGCCAGGTGATCCTCGGCCCCGACGGCACCCCGGAGCGGATGCGGGGCACGTGCATCGACATCACCGACCGGGTGCGCGTCGAGCAGGCCCGCGAAGAGGTCGCGATCCGGCTCGGCGAGGCCCAGCTGCGCCGCCGGGCGGCGACCGAGATCAACGACAACGTCGTGCAGGGACTCACCGCGGCCGGCTACGCCCTCGAGCTCGGCGACATCGAGAAGTGCGCTCGCTACCTCGACTCGACGATGCGGTCGGCCACCAAGATGATGACCGACCTGATGGAGTCCAGCACCGATCCCGGCGTCTCGGACTCGCTGGTGCGCAGCGAGCCCGCGAGCCTCCGGTTGAACGACGAAGTGAGCTGAGCCGCGGGCTCAGGCCCAGAGCTGGCCCTCGAGACGGTCCTCGGCGTCGTCGATGGTGCCCTCGTAGGCGCCGGTGGAGAGGTACTTCCAGCCGCCGTCACACACGATGAAGGCGATGTCGGCGCTCTCGCCGGCCTTGACCGCCTTGGCGGCCTGGCCGAGCGCGGCGTGCAGGATCGCCCCGGTGGAGATGCCGGCGAAGATGCCCTCGAGCTCGAGCAGCTCGCGCACCCGGCGTACGGCGTCGCGCGGCCCGACCGAGAAGCGTGAGTCGATCAGGTCGGCGTCGTAGAGCTCGGGCACGAACCCCTCGTCGAGGTTGCGCAGTCCGTAGACGAGCTCGCCGTACCTGGGCTCGGCGGCCACGATGCGCACCTCCGGCTTGGCGCGCCGGAAGTAGCGGCTGGTGCCCATGAGCGTGCCGGTCGTGCCGAGCCCGGCGACGAAGTGCGTGATCGACGGGAGGTCGGCGAGCAGCTCGGGACCGGTGCCCTCCTCGTGGGAGAGCGCGTTGGCGGCGTTGCCGTACTGGTAGAGCATCACCCAGTCGGGGTGCTCCTCGGCGACCTGCTTGGCCACCCGCACGGCCTCGTTGGAGCCGCCGGCCGCGGGCGAGGAGATGATCTCCGCGCCCCACATGCGCAGCAGCTGGCGGCGCTCCTCGGAGGTGTTCTCCGGCATCACGCAGACGATCCGGTAGCCCTTGAGCTTGGCGGCCATGGCCAAGGAGATGCCGGTGTTGCCCGAGGTCGGCTCGAGGATCGTGCAGCCGGCACGCAGGGTGCCGTCCTTCTCGGCTTCCTCGATCATCTTCAGCGCCGGGCGGTCCTTGATCGAGCCCGTGGGGTTGCGGTCCTCGAGCTTGGCCCAGAGCCGCACGTCGGGGCTCGGGGACAGGCGGGGCAGCCCGACGAGCGGCGTGTTGCCGACCGAGGCCAGGAGGTTGTCGTAACGCATGGTGGTGAAGCTCCCCTAGCGGAGGAAGTAAGTGGGGTCGAACTCGTCGAGCGGGATGATCCGCACGCGCGGCAGCTCGGCGTTGAAGGCCTGCACGTCGTACTCGAGGTCGAACAGCTCGAGCCCGAGGTCGACGAGATGGGTGCTGGTGAACTCGCGGAACCCGAGCAGCCCGACCCGACGCTCCGCGCCGAGCAGGTCCTGCAGCTGGGGTGCGAAGTCGGCGTCGTGGCTGGCCAGCACCACGTCGGTGTCCTCGCGCTCCAGCAGCGCGGCCAGCGTGCGCTGGATACCGATGTCGACGACCTTCTCGTCGGAGCGGCCGGCCAGCGGGACCGGCCGGTACTCCATCGCGAGCAGCGCCTGCACGAAGCTGGTGGGCAGGGTCCCGTTGCTGGCGTTGAGGAAGAACAACCCGGTGACCGGCTGGCCCCAGGCTTCCTCGACGTGCGCGGTGACGCGCTCCCAGCGAGGTCGCTCCTCGGGCAGGGGTCGACGCCCCAGCACCGAACCGCCCAGGGTGGCGTCGATGTTCTCGCCGTCCACCAGGACGAAGGTGCGACGCTCACTCATCGGGCGCTCGTCATCTCAGCGGCTGAGCCGAGGCTCAGGCTCCGCCTGCCACGGCGGGGAGCACGACGACCTGGTCGCCGTCACTGAGCTCGGCCTCGAGCCCACCGATGAAGCGGACGTCCTCGTCGTTGACGTAGATGTTGACGAAGCGTCGCAGGTCGGCGCCGTCGAGGAGGCGGTCCTTGATGCCGGGGTGGTTGCTCTCGAGGTCGTCGATCAGCGCGCTGAGCGTGTCGCCGGAGCCGTCGACAGCCTTCTCACCTCCGGTGTAGGTGCGCAGGATGGTCGGGATACGGACCTCGATGGCCATGTCGGTGGTGCTCCTTGCGTTGCGGACGTGGGAGGGGCTGGTGCGATCGGATGGTGCTGGGGGTGGACCTTCGACTACGAGTCGGCCGCGGCCGGCTCGGGGACGACCACGACCTCTTCCTCGGTCACGACGCCGTCGACGATCCTGTAAGACCTGAACTCCGCAGGGCCCTCAGTATTCCCACCCTCGCGGGTGCTGACGAGCACGTAGTGGGCTCCGGGCTCACTGGCCAGGCCGATGTCGGTGACGCTCGGGTAGGCCTCGGTGGCGGTGTGGGAGTGGTAGACGATGACGGGTTCCTCGTCGTTGTCCCACATCTGCTTGTAGAGCGCGAGCAGCTCGGTGGAGTCGAACTCGTAGAAGGTCGGGCTGCCGGCAGCGTTGACCATCTCCACCAGGCGCTCGGGCCGGTCGCTGCCCTCAGGACCGGCGACGACACCGCAGGCCTCGTCGGGGTGGTCACGACGGGCGTGCGCGATGATCGCGTCATAGATGTCCTGGGCGATGGTGAGCACACCACCAGCCTAGAGGCCCACGCACATCGCTGCGGCGGCGCGCCATCCTCTGGGAGCGCCCCTCCCGCGGGGACCGAGGCGATTCAGCGCGAGAGGGAGTCGACGAGGGTCTCCTGCAGGTAGCCGACCCACTCGTAGATGTCGTGGGCCTGCCCCCGGGGGTCGTCGTCGGGCAGCGAGGCCCAGTAGGCCTCGTCGTCCTCCTCGACCTCGAGCCGGGTCGCGAGCGCGAGCCGGACGTCGGTGAAGGCACGCAGCCAGAGCTCGGCCACCGCAGGGGCGAGCTCGACGTCGATCATCAGGCCCTCCTCCTCGAGCTGAGCAGGCAGCCCGGACTCCTCGAGCGCGTCGATCACCGCTGAAGCGGCCTGGGCCTTGCCGTCGCGCAGCGCCCCCTCGGTGAAGCGGCGGAACTCCCCCGCCGCCTCGCGGTCGTCGGGGTAGGCCGTCGGGAAGAGCCGGGCGAGCACCGGGTCGTCGGGCTCGGCGGTCGGACCGCTGAAGTCCATCAGGGCCTCGAAGGCGTCGCGGTCGTCGTGGGGCTCGGCGGCCTCGTTGCGCAACAGCTCGACGAGCTGGCTGGTCAGGGACCGCAGCAGGTCGGCCTCGAAGCCGGTGAACGTCGCGATGATCGCACCGCTACGGCGGTGGCGGGCGAAAGCACTCACCGACGCCTCACTCCGACTTCTGCAGGGTGGCCCACAAGCCGTACTCGTGCATCGCCTGCACGTCACGCTCCATCTGCTCACGGGTGCCCGAGCTGACCACCGAGCGCCCGTCCTCGTGGACCTCCATCATCAGCTTGACGCACTTCTTCTTGGGGTAGCCGAAGTGCTTTTCGAAGACGTAGGCGACGTAGGACATCAAGTTGACCGGGTCGTTCCACACGATGGTGACCCACGGCGTGGACAGGACGGTGAGCTGGTCGTGGTCCAGGGTGGTCTCGAGCCCGGAATCGACCTCAGGGCTAGCGGCTGACACACCTCCATGGTGGCACACTCACGCCCATGCGAGCATCTGGCGAGGCCGATCACGACTCAGGTGAGCCGACAACCAGCGACGTGACCGGCGACCTGCTCAGCGAGGTCGCGGGCGGCGTGCTGAGGCTCACGATGAACCGCCCCGGTTCCTTCAACGCGATGAGCGCCGAGATGAACCTGGCCCTGACCGCGGCGCTGCACGACGGCGCCATCCGCGACGACGTGCGGGTGATCGTGCTGACCGGCGCCGGCGACGCGTTCTGCGCGGGCGCCGACATCTCCGGCGAGGACGCCCACGCGCGCTTCGACGTCCGCGCGATGGACGCTGCCAACGCCCTCGTCCGGGCGGTCGTCGACTGCCCCAAGCCGGTGCTGGCAGCCGTCAACGGGATCGCCGCGGGGGTCGGCTGCTCGCTCGCCCTGGCCTGCGACATCATCGTCGCCCGCGACAGCGCGACGTTCCTGCTCGCCTTCGCCCGGATCGGCTTCATGCCCGACGGCGGGACGTCGGCCACGGTCGCTGCGGCCATCGGTCGGCCCCGGGCGATGCGGATGGCCCTGCTCGCCGAGCCGCTCACGGGCGCCGAGGCCTACGCCGCCGGTCTGGTCACCCACCTGGCAGCAGCCGAGGAGTACGACGACCTGGTCGCGACCCTGGCTCGCCGACTCACCCTCGGCGCCCCGCTCGCCCAGACCGCGACCAAGCGCGCCGTCAACGCCGCCACCCTCACCCAGCTCGAGCCGGCTCTCGAGCGCGAGCGCACCGGGCAGACGCTGCTGATGCGCACCGACGACGCGGCCGAGGGCATGCGAGCCTTCTCCGAGCGGCGCAAGCCGGTCTTCCGCGGCCAGTAGGGCGCGTCCTCCGCGGAGGGTGGGAGGAGGACGCGCCCTCGCCGGTCAGCGCTCGATCGGCACCTCGATCTGCACCGGGGTGGCATCGTCAGGGTTGACCACGACCGCGAGCCGGTCGGGGGTGCCGTTGTTGAACTGGGCCGGGATCACGATCTTCGACGTCCCGTCGCCGACCGCCTTGCCGACCACGTCGAGCAGGTTGCCCTTGCGGTCGAGCGTGACCAGGCTGATCGGCTCGCCCGGAAGCGGGCGGGGCAGGGTCAGCTCGACCTCGTACGGCGGTGGCTGCTGCGGGTCGGGGAAGGGCAGCTCGTGGTAGACCGCCTCGAAGAGCTCCGGGTCGAAGACCGTGAAGGTCTTGCCCCCGCCGTGCATCTTCATCGTGGGGTCACCGAAGAGGTGCCAGAGGTAGAGCTCGTTGCGGGTGGCGTTGCTCCCGCCGACGATCCCCGGGCCCGACGGCGGGGCCAGACCGGCCAGGCGCAGCTTGCCGTGCACGAGCGCGTCGCCCAGGCGGAGCTTCTGCGAGGGTCCCTCTCCGAGCAGCACCTTCGGCAGCAGCGCGTCGATGAAGCCCAGGCCGATCTCGGAGTTGTGCCAGCTCGGTGAGTCGCGGGTGTCGCCGAAGGCGGCCACCGCGCCACCGGTCTCCTTGACCAGCGCCGTCTGCACGAACGACGTGTCGTCGTAGTCGTAGGCCGCGCTGGAGCAGTTGATGCTCATGAGCACCGGGAGGTGGTCGTTGTCGTTGGTCAGTGCCAAGACGTTGCCGGTGCCGAACGACGGGTGCCCCCAGCCGTCGGACCAGCCGTGGTCGCGGTGCACCATCAAGAATCGGCCCTCGTTCCACGCCGCCGAGATGTCGGCACCGTCACCGTCCCAGGCGAAGCCGGGCTTGCGCAGGTCTGCCGGGAGAGGGGTCCCGTCGACGAAGTGCGTCGGCGTGGTCGACGGGCTGTCGTCGTAGATCCGGTCGACGGTGTTGAACGTGCGCCGCAGGCCGGTGCGGGCACGCTCGGCGAACTGGATGAACGTGCGGTCCTCCTGGCCGTCGTTGGTCTCGCCGGCTGCATCGGTGTCCTGGAACTGCGCAGCGATCGCGGCGTGGTTGAGCATCGGCCCGGTCGGCGGGGTCTCCTGGTAGTGGTTGATCTTGGCGATGAACCGTTGCAGCTCCTCGGGGTCGTTGCCCAGGATCCGCCCCACCGCGAGGTCGGGGAGCTCGTCGGCGTCGTTGGCCATGGAGTAGGGGTTGTCCGACGGGATGTTGCCTGGGCCGTTGGTGAACGTCGGCACGTAGGAGTCGTCACCGATGATCGTCACGTAGCTGGGTCGGATGCAGCGGATGTTGTTGACGTGCGAGCGGATGAACGCCTGGATCTCCGCTGCGGTCGTGCCCATCGACCTCCCCAGGACATAGGTCCGGGTGCGGAAGCCGTCGCCGGTCCGGGCGTTGGCGTAGACCAGCGCCTCACTCAAGGTGTCGGCGTGGGTGATGACCATCAGCTCCTCACCGCAGGGCAGGATCTTGTACTCGCGGAACTTGCCCACCACACCCGCGTTCAGCAGGCCGCCGGCCAAGCGAGCACCGGAGATCTCCCACGGCGAGGACATCTCGCCGTCGAAGCCGTCGCCGCCCTCGAACTTCACGTCGAAGACGAGCTTGGTGAAGATCTTCAAGGTGTCCGACGAGGGGCTGTACTGCGCCGTCGCGAGACCCAGGCGTCCGATCCGCAGGTCGCGCGCGGTGCCCATCAGCTCGGTCTCGGCGGGGCTGCGCGGGAAGGATCCCTTCATCGGCGTCTCCGGCACGAACGGCGCAGCGCTGAACGGCGGGGCATCGAAGTCCGGCGGCTTCTCGTCATCCAGTGGCTCGGGCTGGGCCGGGTAGAGCCGGACTCCCTTGAGGGTCATGGACTTCGAGCTCGCGAGGTCTACCGAGACCTCGGCGCCGTCGGGCACCCCGAAGAGCTCGGAGACGACGGGGACCCCCGGCTGTCCGGGCTCGCCCGGCGTGACCGTGCCCGGCGCGAGCAGCTTGACGTAGGAGCGCGAGCCGACCCGCTCGGGCTTCAAGATGACCTGCGGCATCGCGATGGCGACCTTCAGGTGCTCCTCGGTGCTGGCCTGGACCTTGGTGACCGCCTCAGGGCGCGTGCTCGGCGCCACCCCTCCCCCGCACTTCTTGGTCTTCTTGGAGGCGAGGAGCTGCATGCTCGCGGTGGTCGAGAGCGTGGTGAGCCCGGCGATCTGGTTGAGCGTGCGGTTCTTCAGCTTCTTGGGCTTCGCCTTCACCTTGGTGCGCGCGAGCGTCTTGCGGTACTTCGTCAGGGCCCCGACCGAGGAGCACGGGGACTTCCGCGCCTGCTTCTGGGCGGTCGTGGCGAGCTTGATGAGCTGCTTGCGGCTCTTGCCTCGCACAGCCTTGGCCGAGAGCTTCTTGGTCTGCTTGACCAGGGTGCGCAGCGTCTTGGCCGTCGAGGCCCGTTGGGTCGTCGGTGCCGATGGGGCCGAGCGAGCCGCTGCGGCCGAGCTGTCGGGCGCCGCCTCGAGCGCTCGTACGGCGCCGACCGGTGGCGCGACGAGGACCAGGGAGACCACCAGCACAGCAGTGGTGGCCATGGCGAGGAGTGCGGATGAGGGCATGGGAGATGGTCGAGACATGGCGCGCTTCCAATCGTGAGGTGGAGCAATCGCAGCAAGACCGGCGCTCGAGGGCACGGGCCTCGGAGCCCGCAATCTAGACCTCCGTCGGGGCTCGGCACACCGGGTGCGAGGTGCCGGACCGGTGCCGATCCAGTGCCACGTCCGACCCTCGACCACGACCCCCCAAGAACTGCTTGACAGTCGACGCCCAGCGGTAGCAGGATCACTCCCCAACGACTCTTGGGAGGTGGCCGGCATGGATGAGGCAGAGACGGGCGCGGCGGTGAGCGCCATGCGCGCGGTCGCCCACCCGGTGCGGCTGCGGATGCTCTCGCTGCTCACGGGAGCGGCGATGAGCGCGGCGGAGGTGGCCCGCGAGCTCGACCTGACCCACGCCAACGCCAGCTATCACCTACGGGTGCTCCTCGAGGCCGAGGAGATCGTGGAGGCGGGCGAGGAGAAGATCCGCGGCGGGATCGCCAAGCGCTACCGCTACCCCCACGAGCGTCGGGGCGAGCACCCCCGACCGGGCACCCCGACGGCCGACGACCAGGTCTTCTACGCCCGCGCCCTCGGGCTGGAGATCGAGCGCCGGGTCCAGCAGCGCGCGCCGGGTCCCGGTCAGCACAGCGACCTGGAGGGCTGGGTGGCCCCAGAGATCTGGAAGCAGGCCGTCGACCTGCTGCTGGAGGCCTCGATGCTGCTCCACGAGCACAACCGCGCGCCTCGCACTCCCGGCACCATCCACGTCAGTCAGACGGCCTGGGCCTTCCAGATGGCCGAGCCCGGTCAGCCCGAGGCCGACGCCGACACCTCTGGAGACGCCCCGTGACCTGGGCCGAGTCGCTCGCACCGTTGCGCGAGCGCAACTTCCGGTTCTACTTCGCCTCGCGCTTCGTCAACATGATGGGCAACGCGATGGCCTCGGTCGCGCTCGCCTTCGCCGTCCTGAAGATCACCGACGACGACCCGGCCGCGTTGGGCTACGTCCTGGCAGCGCACACGATCCCGATGGTGCTGCTGCTCCTCTGGGGCGGAGTGATCGCCGACCGGTTCCCGCGCAACACCGTCATCCAGGTCTCCAACATCGCCTCGGCCCTCACCCAGGGGCTGATCGCGGCGCTGGTGATCACCGACGTCGCCTCACTGTGGATGCTCATCAGCCTGAGCGCGATCCACGGGATCGTCTCGGCGATCAGCTTCCCCGCGATGGCCAGCATCATGCCGCAGCTGGTGCCCCGTGGAGAGCTGCAACGGGCCAATGCGCTGATGTCGCTGGCGCGCTCCGCGCTGATGATCCTGGGCCCGACCCTGAGCGCGCTGCTGGTCGTCGGCTTCGGCCCCGGCTGGGCGCTGGCCGTCGATGCCTCCACGTGGCTGGTCTCGGCGGTGCTCCTCGGCTTCGTCGTCCTGCCCCGTCGCGCGCCCAAGGAGGAGGAGACCAGCACGATCACCGAGCTGCGCGAGGGCTGGACCTACTTCCGGCGTACGACGTGGTTGTGGGTCGTGGTGCTCGGCTTCGGCGTGCTCAACGCGATCCACTCCGGCGCGTGGTTCACCCTCGGACCCGCCCGCGCGAAGCAGACGATCGGTGAGCAGGGCTGGGGCCTGGTGCTCTCCGCCGAGGCCGTCGGGCTGCTGCTGATGACCTTGATCATGCTGCGCGTGCCGCTGCAACGACCGCTGCTCTACGGCATGCTCGGCATCTCCTCGCTGGGCGTCCCGATCCTGCTGCTCGGGGCCCACCCGCACCTGGCGCTCCTGATGATCGCCACCTTCGTCGCCGGGGCAGGCACCGAGGTGTTCGCGATGGGCTGGAACCTCGCGATGCAGGAGCACGTGCCCGACGAGATGCTCTCGCGCGCCTACTCCTACGACGCGCTCGGTTCGTTCGTGGCGATCCCGGTCGGTCAGATCGCCTTCGGCCCGTTGGCCGCGGCCTTCGGGTTCACCGACGTGCTGATCGTCAGCGGCCTCGCCTACGTCGCGATCTGCCTGCTGGTGCTGCTCTCGGGGTCGGTACGCCGCCTCCCGCGCCTGACCTCGCCGATCGAGGTCAGCACCACTTCTGCACCAGCGTCTCCAGCACCGTGACCGCGCGGTTGGTGGCCGGGCCCAGGTGGCGCTCGACGACCGCGTTGGTCAGCCGCGCCTGGTGGTAGTTCTCCCCGAGCAGCAGGTGCACCGCCCGACCGGCGACCACCGCCCGCTCGTCGTCGGTCGACAGCGCCTCGAGGGCCGTGGCCTGGTCCGGAGACGGCACGGCCTTGAGCAGCGAGACGTAGTGGCGACCGGAGTGCGTGGCGCCGAGGCGGGCCGCGTCCTCAGCGACCTCGACGAGCTCGGCGCCGGGGTAGACCATCGTCGGCACCTCGAAGCCGCGATCGGCGAGGTAGGCCTTCTCGAGCGCGGTCTCGATACGTTCGCGAGAGCGCATCGCCGTCGTCAGCCGCACGTTGCCGGTGTTGATGTGCGTGGCGACCGACTCGAACCCGGCGGCCTCGGTGGCGGCGACGATCGCCTCCTTGGGAAACCTCCGCGTGGCGCCCAGGTTGATCGCGCGCAGGAAGGCGACGTAGGTCGGCATGGACGTCATGCTGCCAGGAGCAATCCCCGGCCCGCCGGTCCCACGAGGGGCGGCGAACCGGGGAGCGGGGTGCTACTTGGTGTTGACGGTGATCTTCGCGATGCCGACGACCAGGTCACCGGTGACGGCCTTGACCTTGAAGGTCTTGTTGAGCAGGTCCGCGGCGACCGGCGAGATCTTCACCGTGGTGCCCTCGAGGATCGCGTCGTCGCCCTCGGTGCGCAGCGGGTTGAGGGTGCGTCCGTCGAGGGTGAAGATGTAGGCGTTGGTGACCGCGGTCTTGCCGTTGACGGCCACGTCGCCGTAGACCCGCGAGACGCCGGGGTCGACGTTGAAGTTGGAGAGCTTGACGGTGGTCTTGCCGCCCTTCAGCGTGATGCCGGAGCGCTCGTGCTGGAGCTGGCCGATGACGTAGGGCGAGACCTCGCCCGGGGTGAAGATCGTGACGTTGCCGCCGGAGATCGGGAAGATCAGCGAGCCGTCCTTCAGCTTGGCCTTGCCGGTCGTGCCGGGGGTGAGCTTGAGCGAACCGAGGGCATCGACGAAGCCCTGGTCGAGCTTGATCGCGGTCGTGCCGCCAGGGACCTCGTCGAGGGCGGCGACCGGGGTCGGCGCCTCGTCGTCACCGAAGACCCCACACCCACTGAGTCCGCCGAGGAGCAGGGTGGCGCCGGCAACGGCAGCGGCGATCGAACGGAGGGGACGACGAGTCTTCATGGGGTTCCTGACGCTGGGGGCGATGTCGGCGGCGTGACGCCACCAACAGGTCCACAGTCATTCGGCGCGCCGCGCGGCCCGGATGGGTCTCGATCGGCCTCGATCTCCCACCGGGCTAGCCCACACCCCCACACTTTCCTGCCGAGTCGGCGCACTTGTGCGCCGACTCGGCAGGAATTGAAGGTCAGAGGTTGCCGCGGAGCTCCTGCTCGCGCTCGATGGCCTCGAAGAGCGCCTTGAAGTTGCCCTTGCCGAAGCCGAGCGAGCCGTGCCGCTCGATGAACTCGAAGAAGACCGTCGGCCGGTCGCCCATCGGCTTGGTGAAGATCTGGAGGAGGTAGCCGTCCTCGTCACGGTCGACGAGGATCTTGCGCTTCTTCAGCTCCTCGATCGGCACCCGCACCTCGCCGATGCGGGCGCGCAGCTCGGGGTCGTCGTAGTAGGAGTCGGGTGTCTCGAGGAACTCGATCCCGTTCTCGCGCAGGATGTCGACGCTGCGCAGGATGTCGCCGGTGGCCAGCGCGATGCGCCGGCAGCCGGCGCCGTCGTAGAACTCGAGGTACTCGTCGATCTGCGACTTCTTCTTCGCGATGGCGGGCTCGTTGAGGGGGAACTTCACCCGGTGGTTGCCGCTGGCGACGACCTTGCTCATCAGGGCGGAGTAGTCGGTGGCGATGTCGTCGCCGATGAACTCGGCCATGTTCGTGAAGCCCATGACCTTGTTGTAGAAGGTCACCCACTCATCCATCCGGCCGATCTCGACGTTGCCCACGCAGTGGTCGACCGCCTGGAAGAGGCGCTTGGGGTGGCCCTCGCGACGCGTGACCGTGGTCGTGCGCGCCTGGTAGCCGGGCAGGTAGGGGCCGGTGTAGCGGCTGCGGTCGACGAGGGTGTGCCGGGTCTCGCCGTAGGTCGCGATCGCAGCCATCCGCACGGTGCCGTGCTCGTCGCTCTCGTCGTGCGGCTCCTCGAGGACGGTGGCGCCGACCGAGCGGGCGTGCTCGATGCACTTGTCCACGTCGGGCACCTCCAGCGCGAGGTCGACGACACCGTCGCCGTGACGGCGGTGGTGGTCGAGCACCGGGCTGTCCGGGGTGACCGCGCCGGTGAAGACGAACCGGGCGCTTCCCGAGCGCAGCACGTAGGTCTTGGCCTCGCGGTGGCCGGTCTCGGGGCCTCGGTAGGCCTCGAGCTCCATGCCGAGGGCGAGCTGGTAGAACGTCGCGGTCTGGGTGGCGTTGCCGACGATGAAGCAGACGGCGTCCATCGCGGTCACCGGGAACGGGTCGCGGCTGGCGTCGTACTCGACGAGGCCCACGAGCTCGTGGAGCTGCTCGATGGTGAGGTCGGCCTTCAGCTCGTCGGCGGTGAGCGCGCGACCGCTGGTGGTCAGGTCGTTGGAGAGCGTCGTCATGGGCTCAGCGTCGCCGCTGCTGACAATCTGTGCAACAGTACGCCGACACGTTGTGCAACTTGCTCACTGAGAGGGCCGTTCGTGGATGACCTGGACCGCACCCTGATCACTTTGTTCGCCGAGGAGCCTCGCGTCGGCGTGCTGGAGGCCTCGCGTCGCCTCGGGGTGGCCCGCGGCACCGTGCAGGCGCGACTCGACCGCCTCACCGCCTCCGGGGTCATCACCGGCTGGGGACCGGACCTCTCACCGGAGGCGATCGGCTTCCCGGTGACGGCCTTCCTCACCCTCGAGATCAGCCAGTCGGCCGGGCACGAGCGGGTCGCCACGCACCTGGCCACGATCCCTGAGGTGCTCGAGGCCTACACGATCACCGGGGTCGGCGACCTGTGGTGCCGCGTCGTCTCCCGCTCCAACGCCGACCTCCAGCGGGTGATCGACTCGGTCGTGGCGGTCGACGGCGTGCAGCGGGCCTCGACGGTGATGGCCCTGGCCACCCAGGTCCCCTACCGGGTGCGGCCCCTGCTGGGGGCCACGGCGACGTGAGGCCTCTAGAACTCGTACCCGAACGCCTCGATGTCGACGGCGAAGAGCTCGGCCACGCGAGCACGCATCTCCGGCGTGTAGGCCTCGCGGTAGGACCTCGGCGGGCCCGCGTTGCGGTGCGGCACCTCGGCCTCCGGGCTCAGGCCCAGCCGTTCGCGGATCGAGGCGAGGTCGGCGTCGAGGTTCTCGGTGCGTCCGATGAAGTCGGCGACACGGTCACCGTGGCGTAGGTAGTCGAGCTGCGGACGCCGCAGCCTGCCGAACTCGTCGGGCGCCCGGAGCACGAACGACTCGAAGTCCGGGTGCCGCTCGCAGACCCCGCGCCAGAAGGCGTTCTTCTCCACCCTCGCCGGCACCCCGGCGAGGCGCCGCTCGATCATCTGGTGCCACGAGAGCATCCGCGCCCAGGGGTTGCGCACGAATCCGAAGATGAAGTAGTCCGACCACTCGGGCCGCTTGCGCAGGATCGTCGGCAACGTGGCGTGCTTGTCGCCCTGCATCGATCGCACGTCGCGCGCCCCGGGCACCTGGGCACTGATCAGGTTGGTCACTGACGACCCACCGGTCTTCTGCACGTGGACGAAGAGCATCCGCTGGGTGTCGGAGACGATCACCGAGTCAGCCTAGTGGCCGCGGTCCGGCTCACGGCAGCCGGAACAACGACCCGGGTCCGGTGGTCACGGTCAGCCGGTCGGGCAGCTTGGCGTTGTAGGACGTCTGGTCGGTCGTGCACAGCACCAGCCGCACCGCGTGACCCTTCGCGAAGCGGTGCGCGAAGCCGGCGAGGGCGAAGTCGACCGGGTCACCGACCGCGGCGGCCGGCACCCGCACCGGCGCGATCAGGCGATGGATCAGGGTCTGGCTGCCGTCCGGCGCCACGTCGTACATCTTGGCGAAGAAGACCAGGTCCTGCGGAGCGTCGTTGGTGATCTCCACGTGCGCGGTGGGGATGCCGACCGACACACGATCGGTCGCGAACGGCGCCGACGTGAAGGCGGCGAACTGCCCCGGCACCTCGGAGGGCGGAAGGCCCTGGCTCGACGGCGAGGCATCCGGGCCGGTGAAGTTGGACGTCTCGGTGTAGGCCGCAGGCTCGCCCCCGGGCGGGTTGACCAACGTGGCCGAGCCCGCCTCGGCCGCAGCCCTGGTGGTGAGGGCGTTGCTCCCGGAGAGGGCGAAGACGGTGCCCCCACGGTTGAAGCGGAAGCGCTTCACGCCGTACTGCTCGTCGTTGGCACCGCGACCGCGGTAGGTCGCCCAGTCGCGGTAGTAGGTGAACTCCGGGCCGCGCAGGCCCAGCTGCGCCCGCCCGGTGCGCCCGCGCAGCCAGGCGTTCATCCACCGCAGCGAACGCAGCGAGAGGTAGCAGTGGTCCATCTCCTGCACGGTGCGACGCGTGCCGTCGTAGGCCTCGCACTCCCCCGGCTGCGAGGTGTAGCCGCCGTGGCCGCCGGAGTTCCAGATCATCCCCGCCGGCACGCCGCGGCGCCGGAGCGCCACGAAGGTGGCTGCGGCGTCGTTGACGTTGAACAGCGTGTCGCTCTGACCCTGCACGAGGAGCACCGGCACCTTGATCCGCTTGATGTACGACGCAGCGGAGGCGCGCGCGACGTAGCGCCGGCCCTCGGCGTCGGTGGTGCCGGTCGACGTCAGCAGGTCGTAGATGCGGCAGACCGCGAAGTAGAAGCCCGGGCACGAGGGAGCGTTCGCGATCTCGGTGGGGTCGCCGGAGGCCTGCTTGGCCTGAGGGCACCCGCCGTTGCCCGTGGCCGGCTGGGAGTTGCCGAGGCCGTAGAACAGCGACGTCCACTCCTGCTTGAAGACGCCCTGGGTGTTGCGCGCGTGGTCGAGCCCGGTCCTGTCCCCGGGGACGATGTAGTTGTTGGGCACCAGCGAGTAGGCGAGGTTGTTCCACGAGCGCCCGACGATGCTGGTGCGGATGCGCTTGTCGGCAGCGGCCAGGGGCAGCTGGATGCCGCCGCCGTAGGAGCCGCCGATGGTGCCGACGACCACGCCGCGGCGGTCCCGCTTGACGTAGCGGCGGGGCTCCAGCACGGCGTCGATGAGCTGCATGGCGCTCTTGACGTCGTAGTCGATCGAGTGCAGGGTCACGCAGCCGCCGCTCGCGCCGAAGCCCGACGCGGTGTAGGTCAGCACGACGTAGCCGTGCGCGGCGAAGAACTCGGCAGTGCTGACGACCTCGGCCGCATCCTTGGTCAGCCCGAATCCGTGGGTCATCAAGATCGCCGGCTGGGGTCGGCGGCGGGTGGCGTTGTCGGGCACGTAGAGCCTGGTGTCGATCTCCAGAGCCACGTCGTCGTCGGGCCCGGTGACCACCGGCACCATGCGGTCCTTGCTGCGCCAGTCGTGCACCCCGCGGGCGCCGGTGACGTGGTCGGAGCGCTCGGCGGCGGCCCGCTGCGGGGCGGCGGCGACCTGCGCGACCGAGACGGTGGCCAGGGCCGGCGCCAGCGGCGCGAGCAGGAGCAGGGCAAGGAGACCGACGAGACGTCGGCAAGCGCGGAGCATGGGCTGACGGTAATCGCACCCGTCCCCGTGCTGCCGGGGAACGCCGCAGATCGGCCGCCGAGCGGTCAGGAGGTCTTCTTGACCGCCCACTCGCGTACGGCGTCGATCCGGGCGCGCAGCTGCTCGGCGTTGGCCACCGCCGCCGCCGGCCCCCCGCACTGCTTGCGCAGCGCCGCGTGGGTGATGCCGTGGGCCTGGCCGGTGCGGTGGTGCCAGGCGCCCACGAGCCCGTTGAGCTCGCGCCGCAGCACGGCCAGCTGCTCGTGGGTGCTGACCTCGCGCACGGTGTCGGCGGGGCGTCCGGCCGAGCCGGTGGCGTCCGCAGCCTTCTTCTGGACCTTGGCGCGGTCGCTCTGACGCTGCTGGAGCAGCTCGCGCATCTGACCGGGCTCGAGCAGCCCGGGGATCCCGAGGAAGTCCATCTCCTCCTCGGAGCCGACGTGCACCTCCCCGGCATGGCCGAACTGGTGGCCGTCGTAGAGCACGTGGTCGAAGCGGGCCTCGGACCCGAGCGCCTCGAACGGCAGACCCTCGTCGGTGCCGTCCTTGTCGCCGGCCTCGGCCTGCGCGAGCAGCTCGTTCTCGGCAGCGAAGATGTCGTCCTCGTCGGTGATGCGACGACCCAGCACGTGGTCGCGGGCCACCTCCATCTCGGAGGCGTGGCTGAGCAGCACCGGCACCGAGGGCAGGAAGATGGACGCCGACTCACCGCGGGTGCGCGCTCGCACGAACCGGCCGATCGCCTGGGCGAAGAACAGCGGGGTCGAGGTGGTGGTCGCGAAGACCCCCACCGCCAGCCGGGGGACGTCGACGCCCTCGGAGACCATCCGCACCGCCACCATCCAGCGCTTGTCGCTCTCGGTGAACTCCGCGATCTTCTTCGACGAGCCCTTCTCGTCCGACAGCACCACCGTGGGCGCCTCGCCGGTGATCTGGCGCAGCGTCTTGGCGTAGGCGCGAGCCGCCTCCTGGTCGGTGGCGATCACCATCGCCCCGGCGTCGGGCACGTGGCGCCGTACCTCCGAGAGCCGCTTGTCGGCTGCCGCGAGCACCGACGGGATCCACGACCCCGAGGGGTCGAGCGCCGTGCGCAGGGCCTGGTTGGTCATGTCCTTGGTGAGCGGCTCCCCCAGGCGGGCGGCCACCTCGTCGCCGGCCCGCGTGCGCCACGACATCTCACCGGAGTAGGCCAGGAAGAGCACCGGCCGCACGACGTGGTCGCGCAGCGCCTCGCCGTAGCCGTAGGCGTAGTCGGCCACCGAGCGCGGGATGCCGTCGTCGCCGGGCGCGTAGGTGACGAACGGGATCGGGTTGACGTCGGAGCGGAACGGCGTGCCGGTCAGCGAGAGGCGGCGGGTGGCCGGCTCGAACGCCTCGCGCACCCCGTCGCCCCACGACAGCGCGTCGCCGGCGTGGTGCACCTCGTCGAGGATGACCAGGGTCTTGAACCGCTCGGTGCGGATGCGCAGCGCGAGCGGGTTGACCCCCACGCCGGCGTAGGTGACCGCGATGCCGAGGTAGTCGCTGGAGATCTTGCCCTTGCCGGCCGAGTAGGTGGGGTCGATCGGGATGCCGGCGCGAGCGGCGGCCTCGGCCCACTGGAGCTTGAGGTGCTCGGTGGGGGCCACCACCGTGACCCGGTCCACGACGCGACGGCCGATGAGGTCGGCGGCCACCGACAGGGCGAACGTCGTCTTCCCCGCACCCGGGGTCGCGACGGCCAGGAAGTCACGCGGCTGACGCTCGGCGTAGTCGCGCATCGCCGCCATCTGCCAGGCACGCAGGGACGGCGCGGTGCCCCAGGCCGCACGCTCGGGCCAGGCCGGGGTCAGCGCGGGGGTGAGCGCAGGAGTCGGGGATGCGGCCGTCAGGTCGCCGTTCGGTGCGGAGGTGGACTGGGAGGCGGGCGCGGAGGAGCCGTCCGTCACTCGGAGGAGCCAGCGTCGTCGTTGAGGCCGTCCCAGGCTTCCTTGCACTCGGGGCACACCGGGAACTTCTCCGGTGCCCGGCTCGGCACCCACACCTTGCCGCAGAGCGCCACGACCGGGGTGCCCATCACCATCGCCTCGGTGAGCTTGTCCTTCTCCACGTAGTGGGAGAACTTCTCGTGATCGCCCTCGTCTGTCGGGACGGTCCGCTCGTCCTCACGGATCTTGGTGTCTGTCGAGAAGCCGAAGGAAGTCACGACGAAGGAGTCTAGACGCTGCGCGGACCCGAATCGACCGAGGCGGGGTGAGGCTCGGCTCAGTTCAGCTCGGGGTCGACCGGCCTCGTGGAGTGCATCGCGAGGTCGCCGGGCTGGCGGCGCAGCACGTCGCGCCACAAGGTGGTGGTGTCGGCGCGGAAGACGTCGGTCGCGGTCCCCGGTACGACGTACCAGCTGCCCTCGTCGATCTCGGCCTGGAGCTGGCCCGAGCCCCAGCCGGCGTACCCGGCGAAGATGCGCAGCCCGTCGACCTCGGGGCCGGCGAGCTCGACGGGGGTGTCGAGATCGAGCAGCGCGAGGCGGTCGACCACCGCGCGGAAACCCAGCACGCCCTCGTCGTCGCCCCGGCGCAGCACCACGGCCAGCGCACCGTCGGTCTCGACCGGCCCGCCCTGGAAGAGCACCTCGGGCTCGGCCACGACGTCGGCCCAGGGGTGCAGGACCTCGGCCACGGCGAGCCCCGTGGGCCGGTTGAGGACGACGCCGAGCACGCCGTCGTCCTCCACGTCGAGCAGCAGCACGACGGCCTCGGCGAAGTTGGGATCGAGGAGGGCAGGCGTGGCCAGCAACAACATGCCGGCCCGCACCTCGCTCATGGAGCCATCATGGCCCCTGGGCCCAACGCCGCGCAGCACTCAGGCGGCGAGGGCCGAGCGCAGCCGGTGCAGGATCGAGGCGCGGGGCACCTCGACGGGCAGCTCGGGGACCCTGAGGCTGGCGGCCCGCGCCCGCTCCTCGATGCGCGCGCCGACGGCGCCGGCACCCGGGTCGTGCACGCCGGCCTGACCGGCCATCGCGGCGAGCAGGGCGTGCTCCTTGCCGGCCGCCTTGGTCATGGCGGTCGCCATGGCGTCGTCGAGCGGCTCGGCGCGGTAGCGGTCGAGGACCAGCCGGACGCCGCGGAGCTCGTCGAAGGTGCGGCCCCAGGCGACCTCCACCGCCCGCGGCAGGTCGAGCGGCTGGCTCATCAGCTCGCGCTCGATCTGGCCGGCCAGGCGGGTGTGCCAGGTGAGCTGGAGGGCGCCGAGCAGGCTGAGCTCGTCGGGGAAGGTCTCGGCGACGCCGGGGACGTCCAGGGGCAGCTCGGCGTCGCGACGGATGTTGGCCGCGGCGATCACCGCGCGCAGGGTCTCACCGCGGTGGTGGGGGGACGTGCGGGTCATGTCAGCTCCTCGTCGATCAGGAAGGCGTTACATACCGTGAGTACGTACTTCGAGTATGTATCCGACTGAAGGTTTCTCCAAGCTCTCTTCCCGTGACGCTGCCCACCCACGCTGTGGCGGTCGTCATAGGGTGCTGGCATGCCCAAGTCATCGATGAGCAAGTTGGTGCCGCGGGTGCCGGGCGTCCCCACCGGTCCGGGAGGTGGACGCCGTGCGGCGTACTCGGCCTCCACCAAGCGTGCGCTCGTCGACGTCGCCGAGCAGCTCTTCACCGAGCAGGGCTACGCCGGCACCTCGCTCGACGCGATCGTGGCCGGCGCCCAGGTCACCAAGGGCGCGCTCTACCACCACTTCTCCGGCAAGCAGGCCCTGTTCGAGGCGGTCTTCGAGCGCGTGGAGACCGAGGCGGCGCGCGTGATCCAACGCTCCCTCAAGGGCAAGGGCGACCCCTGGGACAAGGCCCGCAGCGGGTTGCAGGCGTTCCTCTCCGTGGTGCAGGAGCCCGGGTACCGCCGGATCGTGGTGCAGGAGGGCCCCTCGGTCCTCGGCTACGAGCGCTACCGCGAGCAGGAGGAGCGCTCCACCTTCGCCAACGTCGTCGACATCCTGCGGGCCGTGCTCGAGGCCGGCTACTGGGACCTCGACGAGGACATGATCCAGACCTTCGCTCGGATCTTCTTCGGCGCGATGGCCTCGGCCGGCGAGTCGGTTGCCGACGCCGAGGACGCGATCGCCGCCGCCGACCGGGTCGAGGTGGCGATCGGGTTCATCATCGCCGGCTTCCAGTCCCTGGCCGAGCACGGCGTGGAGCTGCCCCGCGGGCTGCCGCGGTCAGACTCCTGACCGCACCGCTCTGATCACTCGACGACGACGTCGCCACCGTCGGCGGGCACCAGCTCGATCCACGTACGCCCGGCGGGCACGCTGAGCACGCCCGCGGCCGTGCTCAGCTCCAGGGCGGTGGCCGCCGACGACTTGCGCCAGGTGCCGCGCACGACCCGCCCGCCGTGGAAGAGCAGGGCTCGCCCGGCACCGGTGAGCTTGGTCTCGGGCACGAAGTTGCCGGCCGGGTCGCGATAGCCGGCGTCGCGCACCTTCACCCGCAGGACCAGCACGGAGTCGGCTGCGAAGGCGTCGCCGGCAGCGGCGTAGGTGTTGTCGTTCTCGTAGGTGCCGCGCCGGTAGGTCCACCGCGTCGTGTGGGCGCCGGAGAAGACGGCGGCGAATGACGGGGCGCGGCGTCCCGAGGGCAAGTCCGCGCTGCTCCCCCACCGCAGGTAGTCGTTGGGACGCTCGGCCGGGCGGCGCAGACCCGCCGCGACGTCCTTCATCGAGGTGAACAGGTTGTAGGGCGCCTGGCGGGAGGACTTGCGGTAGAAGCCGGGCCCGCCCTCGCTCACGTAGTCGATGCCGGCGCGGCGCAGCCGGGCGATCGTCACCTTGGCCGCACCACTGGTCACCATGGTGGCCCCGACGGGCCGCACGATGCCGATGTCGGAGGCGCGCATGGAGCGCACCGGCCCGGCGTCGCCGGGAAGCCGGGAGTAGTAGAACGCGGCCAGGCGGGTCACGCCGCCCTCGACGAGCTCCTCGACGACCAGGTCGGCAGACGACAGGCCGACCTGCGGCGCACTGGAGGCGGTGTTGTCCATCTTGAGCACCAGGACGGGGCGGCGCCTCGCGGCGCTCGTGCCGCCGGAGACCTCCAGGCCGGTCAGCGGCTCGGTGGCGGGACCCGCTGCCTCGGTCGCCGGATCAGACTCGGCCCCCGTGACGTCGCTACAGCCGGCGAGGGCCAGACAGGCCACCACCGTCGCGATCACCGTCGCCGTACGCCGCACCCGGCACCTCTTTCCCTGTCGTGCCCTTGTTGTCGGCGCGAGGTGACGCGCTGGGACTCGACCTCGACTCACCAGTGTGGACGCGACGACGCCCCGGGTCGGCGAACAGACACGGGGCGTCGTCGTACTTCTGGACGGCTGGGTCAGCCGAGCTTGGCGCCACCGTCGACGTAGAGGGTCTGACCGGTGACGTAGGACGCCTCGTCGGAGCACAGGAACGCCGCGGCGGCCGCGATGTCCTCGGGGAAGCCGACCCGCTTGACCGGGTTGGCCTCGGCGTTGAGGGCACGGAACTCGTCGACGTCCATCTTCAGCCGCGCAGCCGTGGCGTCGGTCATCTCGGTGGCGATGAACCCGGGGGCGATCGCGTTGGCGTTGATGCCGAACGGCCCGAGCTCGATCCCGAGCGTGCGGGTGAAGCCCTGGACACCCATCTTCGCGGCCGAGTAGTTGGCCTGACCGCGGTTGCCCAGCGCCGAGACGCTGGAGAGGTTGAGGATCTTGCCGTACTTCTGCTCCACGAAGTGCTTCTGCGCGGCCTTCGTCATCAAGAAGGCGCCCTTGAGGTGCACGCCCATGACGAGGTCCCAGTCGTCCTCGCTCATCTTGAAGAGCAGGTTGTCGCGGGTGATGCCGGCGTTGTTGACCAGCACGTGGATGCCGCCCAGCTCGCTGACGGCGCGCTCCACGGCGGCCGTGGCCGACTCGCCGTTGCTGACGTCGGCGCCGATCCCGACGGCCTTCGCGCCGTCGGCGAGCGTCAGGCGCCCGGCTGCCTCGGAGGCTGCACTCTCGTCGAGGTCGACGATCGCGATCGAGGCGCCCTCCTCAGCGAATCGGGTGGCGATGCCGAACCCGATCCCGCGTGCTGCTCCGGTGATAACGGCGACTCGTCCGTCGTAACGACCCATCGTGGTGACTCCTCGTGACTGTGAGTTCGTGGTGGTCCACTCACACTAGAGGCAGCCGCTCCGGCAGCCTCGCCTGACCTGCCTCGTCAGGCACGAGCGAGGACCTCACGCAGCCGTTCGGCGTGCTCGGCAGCCTCGCCGGCGGCGTAGGTGGTGCGCGGCCAGAAGAACCCCCGCAGCCCGTCGCCCTTGGTTCGCGGCACGACGTGCAGGTGCAGGTGCGGCACCGACTGGCTGACGGTGTTGTTCATCGCCACGAAGCTGCCCTGGGCGCCGAGGTCGACCACGGCCGAGGCCAGTCGCTGAGCCGCGCCCAGGAATCCGTCGCGCTGCTCGGCGGGAAGGTCGGGCAGCGTCTCGACGTGCTCCCGGGGCACCAGCAGCACGTGACCCTTGAACACCGGGCGGGTGTCGAGGAAGGCCACGACGCGCGGCTCGTCGAGCACGACGTGCCCCTCGGTCTCGCCGGAGACGATGGCGCAGAACACGCACGGGCGGACCGGGAGCTCGGTGGTGGCGGCCATGGACGCGAGTCTGTCACCGCGATGGGTGAGAGCAGCTCAGCGAACCTGGGCAAAAAGACCGGAAGGACCCGCTGCCTGCGACTTCCCCCCGGAAGCGCGGTGCGGGTCCTTCCACGTCTTGCGACTCAGGGCCTTGATCCCCCCGGATCTGAACCTTGAGCCAGTGTGTCGAATCAGCCCCCCCGGACCTTTCCGACAACCAGAACATTACGGAGACGGGCGCTACGCGAGATCCACACAAGATCTACTCTTGAGTGAGGATTTGGTAACAGAGGCTGGGCGCCCTGTCAGTCGACCAGCCAGTCGTCCCGGGCATCCACCGCGGAATCAGGGTAGTCGGCGAACACCCCGTCCACACCGGCGTCGAGGAAGGCCGTCACCTCGCCGTGGATGTCACCCTTCGCATCGGGATCGGTCCCCCGACGGAAATCGGTCGCCATGAACTGGTTCTCGTCGCGCAGGGTGTAGATCACCACCCGGAGCCCCGCACGATGGGCGTCACTGACCAAGGTCGTCGGGCTCGATGTAGTCGGCCCCGAGCCGGATCGCAAGGTCGTAGGAGGCCAGGGTGTGCTCAGGGCGATAGCCAGCTGCTCCCCGATGGCCGAAACCTGTGGCATTCGGGCGCGGGCGTCCCCCACCGGCGCCTGCTCGGAGTCGTGCGTCCCAGGCTGGGTCAGCGTGGCCGGAGCCGGCGGCGCCACCGGAGCCGCCGGTGCCGCGGCCGAGCCGAGGACGAGCCGAGGACGAAGATCACGCACGCGGCAAGGGCTGGACGGACAGGTCGTCGCTGTCTGCGAGATGGCATGGGCCGACCTCACGATGCGTGCGCGACCAGGCAGTGGCGTGTGGGTGAACACCGGACCACCGACCCGTGGCGGGCCGAAGCTCCTGACTGCCCAGTCACCCCAGAGGATGGTTTGATGGGGCATGGCCGCGGTCGACCGTCAGATCGATCCCATCTTCGCCGCCTCGGGCGAGATGGCAGCGCGGTGCGCCGAGCACGACTGGTCCGGCACACCGCTGGGCCTGCCCGCGACGTGGTCTGAGAGCCTTCGCACGGCGGTCGCGATGGTGCTGCGCAGCCGCTTCCCGATGATCTTGTCGTGGGGACACGAGTTCGTGATCCTCTACAACGACGCCTTCATCCCGACGTTGGGGGCCAAGCACCCCGGAGCGCTCGGCGGGCTGCTGTCCTACGAGTTCGCGGAGGTGTGGGACGAGGTCGGACCCATGCAACGCTCGGTGCTGGCCGGCGGCGACGCGACCTTCCACGAGGACCTCCCGTTGCTCATCGAGCGCGGCGGCGGTCTCGAGGAGACCTACTTCACCTTCTCCTACTCCCACGTGCCGGCCGATCCAGGACCTGGCGGGGTGATCGCAGTGCTGGCCGTCACCACCGGCGCCGTGGTCGGCACGCGCAGGATGGCGCTGCTCAACGAGCTGGCCGCTCAAGGCCCCCGGGCAGACTCCCCCACAGCAGCGTTGTCCTCGTGCCTGATGGTCCTCGGCCAGGCAGAGGCCGACCTGAGCCACGGCGCGTGCTACCTCCCCGACGGCCCCGACCGCCTGGTCATGACCGGCGCGTTCGGCACGCTTCCCGACGACTGGCCCACCGAGATCGACCTCAAGGCATCCTCACCAGCCGCCGGAGCCTGGGCGGAGGGCGAGACCGCCGTCGATCACCGCCGACCGCCCGGCGCGACGAGCGGAGCGGCCGAGACCACGGTGTCCCTTCCCCTCCACGGCCGGGAGGGGAGCACCTCGGCGATGCTGCTGGTCGTGCCGAACGCCCTCCGGCCGCTCGACCAGGACCACCACCACTTCCTGGACCTCGTGGGCGACCAGGTCAGCCAGGTGCTCACGCTCGCGACCGCCCGCGCCGACGAACACGCCCGGGTGAGCGCCCTGGCCGAGATCGACGCAGCGAAGACCGCCTTCCTCTCCAACGTCAGCCACGAGTTCCGCACCCCGCTCACCCTGGTGCTCGGCCCCCTCGAGGACGCTCTCGCGGGCCACCCCGGGGCGCTGGACCGCGCCGAGGTGGAGAGCATGTATGCGAGCGCGCACCGTCTGCTGCGCATGGTCAACGCCCTCCTCGACGTCGCACGGCTCGACTCCGGCACTCGCGCTGAGCCCGACCTCGAGCCCTTGGACCTCGGTGAGGTCACCGACGAGCTGGTCGCACCGTTCTCCGTGGCTGCGGGCCGCGCCGGGCTGGAGTTCACGGCCGAGATCGATGACGAGCTCGGCCGGCTCCTCCTCGATCCCGAGCGGTGGGAGTCGATCGTGCTCAACCTGCTCGCCAACGCGATCAAGTACACCCCGGCAGGCTCCATCAACCTCTCCCTGGGCGCTGACGGCGATGACGTGCTGCTGCGGGTGAGCGACACCGGGATCGGGATCTCGGCGGCCGACGTGGACCACGTGTTCGACCGTTTCTATCGGGCCGGCGGCGGGCAGGCCCGCTCGATCGAGGGCACCGGCATCGGGCTGTCGCTTGTCCACGACGCCGCCCGGTCCCTCGGCGGCACCGTGACGGTGGCGTCGGAGCCCGGGCGCGGGTCGACGTTCGAGGTCCGTCTCCCGCTGGTACGAGCGCCTCTCGCC
The DNA here is from genome assembly GCA_963760515.1 of uncultured Actinomycetota bacterium. Classification (GTDB taxonomy): domain Bacteria; phylum Actinomycetota; class Actinomycetes; order Propionibacteriales; family Nocardioidaceae; genus Nocardioides. The sequence continues at coordinate 325,650 of CAVXDL010000008.1, read as the reverse complement.
GAGGCGGCCGACACCGAGCAGACCCGTCGCCGAGCGTTCGACCCGGGACCGGGCCGTGGTCGAGATGCTCGCCCGCGAGGTCGCCGATCGTCGGCGAGGTCCTCCCGCAGGACGAGCTCGACCTCTCCGCCGACCGTCCGACGATCCTGGTGGTGGACGACAACGCCGCCATGCGCTCTCGTCTGACCCGGACGTTGGGTCCCCTGGGCGACGTGATCTCCTGCGCCCACGGTCTCGAGGCGCTCGACGTGATGGAGTCCCACCACGTCGACCTCGTGGTCACCGACTCGATGATGCCGCACCTCGACGGCGTGGGTCTGCTCCGAGAGATCCGCAGCCATCCGGTGCACTCCCAGACACCGGTGGTGATGCTGTCGGCGCGGGCCGGGACCGAAGCCGCCACCGATGCGCTCGAGTCCGGCGCCGACGACTACGTCGTCAAGCCGTTCACGCGCGAGGAGCTTGTCGCCCGCTGCCAGAGCACGCTGGAGCTCTCGCGAGCCCGGGCCGCGGTGACCGCAGAACGAGCCCGGGCCGCGCTCCTGGCCGGCGTCAGCCACGACATGCAGACACCGCTGTCGGTGATCCGCTCCGCGCTCGACCTGCTGGCCGACTTCGCCTCCGACGTCGAGGATCCCGCCGGGCCGGTGCCGGGCGACGACGAGATGAAGGCGGAGATCCTGGACCGGGCCCGCGCTCGAGCCGACCAGCTCGACCGTCTGATCCGGCAGTGCCTCGACTGGTCGCGGCTGGCGGCGGGCGTGCCGATCAGCGCGCTGCTGACGACCGTCGACCTCCCCGACCTGGTCGAGAAGGTGTTGGTCGACCACAGCGGGGTCACCTTCACGCGGCCCGAGACCACCGCGCTGGTCTCGTGCGACCAGGCCCGGACCGAGCAGATCCTGCACAACCTGTTGACGAACTCGGCGCGCGCGAGACGCAGTCGCACCGAGGTGGAGATCGAGGCGATCACCTCCGACAGCGGCACGCTCACCGGCTATGACGTCGTCGTCCGCGACGACGGCGCGGGGATCGTGCCGCGCGTGCTCCCCCACCTCTTCTCGCCGTTCAGCCCGTCCGACGAGCTGTCCGGCAACGGTCTGGGCCTGCACGTCTCCCGTGAGGCGGCCCGCGCTCAAGGTGGGGACCTCGTGCTCGAGCGGACCGGCCACACAGGGAGTACTTTCGTGCTGCACCTGAGGAGGGCAGCCCCATGAGTCCGAGTCGCCCGTTGCACGTCCTGGTCGCCGATGACGACGACGACATCCGCTACATGGTCTCCCACGTGCTGGGACGCCACGGCTGGGACATCACCATGGCCACCTCCGGTGAGGACGCCCTGGCCGTGCTCGAGGAGGCGAGCTTCGATGCGCTCGTCCTCGACCAGAACATGCCGCCAGGCTCCGGGATCAGCGTCGCCCGCGCCTGCCGCGCGCGCGGAGAGGACACCCTGATCGTCCTGTTCACCGGCTACGTCGAGACCCTCAGCCAGCAGGCAGCGCAGGAGAACCAGGTCACCGTGATGGACAAGACCCAGGTGCGCCGCCTCGAGCGACTCCTCGAGGACCTCGCAGAGACCTCCTGACGCTCACTTCGGCCGAGCACTACGTCCGGAGCGGGTAGCTCGCGCCGGTGGCGTGGGCTTGGTGGTGGTGGAAGGGGCACAACAGGGCCGCGTCCTGGGTGTTCGTGACCCCGCCCTCGGACCAGGGCTGGTTGTGGTGGGTGTGGCAGAACGCGCCTGGTGTGTCGCACGTGGGGTGCTGACAGGTCTGCTGCTCGATCGACAGTGCTGTCCGCTGCGCCGCCGTGTGGAAGCGCTTGGAGCGGCCGAGGTCGAGGACGTGGGAGGCGCCGTCCATGACGGCGGGCAGGATCTTCGCCTCGCAGGCCCAGCGGCGTAGCTGCCCGGGTGAGATCGCGTGGCCGGTGTCGAGGTGCGCGGCCTGGTGCGCACCGCGGAGCGTCTCGACGTCGACGGTCACGATGATGGTGGCGTTGATCCCACCCATCGACGGCAGTTTGTCGGCGGGGAACCTCTCGACGTACTCGCAGAACGCCTTGCCGAGCTTCTCCGGGGTCGGCTTCTCGTAGTCGTAGGACCCGGCACCCTCGGTCGCGCGGACGTGCTTGGGGGCAGCCAACGCTTGGAGGGCTTTGCGGAGCATCTCGGCCTGCGCGGTCGGGATCGTGAACCGGCCGTGGGAGAGGCCTTCGCCGTCGTCGTAGAGCCGGAACTGGGTCTTCTTCGCCGCCCGCGCTTCCTGCTTCTCGAGCAGCTTTGCTTCGTGGGCGTCGGCCTTGTCGGGGTCGACGGTCTCCAGGATCCGGCGGCCGAGCTCGGCGAGCTTGTGGGCGTCGAAGTGTGCGGCTTCCTTGATCAGGTGGGCCTCAGCGGCGTCACGGTGCCCTGTGTCCTCGAGGGCCTCGACGGCCTTGCTGATGACCACCGCCTGCTGCGGCAGGACCGCACCGCGGGTCATCGCGTGGCGGGTCTGGTCGTGGGCGACCAGGTGCTTGGCCAGGCGGGTCCGGCGTTCGGCTTCGGTGCGGGTCAGGCGGGTCGTCATCGCCAACCAGACCCCGATGGACTTCGCACCGGCGGCGCCGTGAAGGTCCAGGGTCTCGGCCTGGGTGATCGTGCGGGCTTCGACCTCCGCCAACCGTGCGAGGTCTGCTTCGAGGCGGGTGACGACCTCGGTGGTCTCCGTGGTGGTGAGTGACCAGGCCGGGGTCTGAGCGATCTCGTCCAGGCCCTTCTCGAGGACGTCGAGGAACCGCAGGATCGGGTGACCCTGGGTGTCGTCGAGGTGCTTGGCCATGGGTCTACTCAAGCACCGACCACCGACAGTCCGGGACCGCGATTTCCGCTCAACCATAGGGGTTGTGGACAACCTTCTGCGACCACTGGTTGTGGACGATTCGTGGGTAGCGAACGGGGCTGCTTCTTGCCTCACCGCGTCTCGATACGTCGGGTTCTCGCTCCTTCGTCGCTCGTCCCCGACTACTCGACGAACGTGGGGGCGGGGTCGCGAACGGGGCTGCTTGTCGGCCTGCGGCGAGGTGACGAACGCCTCAGTCTCCTGCGCGGCGGACCCGTCGACGACTCAGCTCGACGCCTCCGGCCAACACCACGAACAGCACGCCGGCGGTCCACCGCCAGGGCGTACGCGGGTCGGTCAGGCCCTCCGGGGCAACGGCCGGGACGCGCGGGTACTGCCACAGGTCCGAGGCCAGGATCGGTTGCGACCACAGCTTCGCGTCACCGGCCACGGTCAGCTCCTCCACCTCGCCGGAGACGATGTCGACGACGTGCACGGTCTTGCGGTAGTGCCCGACGACGACGTGCCGGTCGTCGACCCAGCCGAGGAGCTGGTCCGGGTCGACGTCCGGGAGCGCGCGGACGCGGGCCGAGTCGACGGTGCGGCCGGCGTACAGCTTCCACGGGTTGCCGTAGCCCTTCGGGGCTCCGATGTAGGCGAAGGCGGAGTCATCGGGCCCCCAGGAAGCCGTGATCACCTTGTGGGGCACCTCGATCGACGCGGGTGCGCCGCCCGCGGGATCCTCGCGGTAGACCGTGCGGTCTCGAGCCCAGACCACGCCGGTGGGGGCCGAGCCGAGGTTGGGCAACCAGCGCTGCCCCGGCGCCTCGATGACGCTGGGGGCGCCCGTCTCGACGTCCCAGGCCACGAACTGGTGGCCCCGCCTCCGTGGCGCGGTCCCTCGCTCGTAGCTGGTGAGGAGGTAGCGGGAGTCACCGGAGAAGGCGAGGTCGGCAAGCGGATCCCGGAGTCGTCCGGAGCCTGCGGGCGCGAGCTCGCGCATCTCGGTCGTGGTGGTGTCCACGACCGACCACCCCACGAGTCGGGCGCCTCTCCCAGATCGACCGGCCGACTCGTAGCGCGACCAGCCGATCCACCGGCCGTCAGGCGACAGGGCAAAGGTGCCGACCAGGCCGTGACCCTCGACGCGGATCCCCGGTAGACCGATCCAACCTGCACGCCCGTCCACGGACGACACCCCGAAGAGCTCGAGGCTCTCGCGTTCGCCGTCCACCCCGTCGATCCGCAAGCGCTGGGCCACTCCGATGGCAGCGAGCGGGCCACGCGGGTCCTCGGCGTCGGACCAAGGACCCGGCGCCTGGATCGCCTCCGGCAACCGACCTGGAGGCGCCTGGGAGTCGTCGGCGTGAGTCACGCCCCCGGCACCAAGGCCGAGCGCGACGGCGGTAGCGCCCAGCACACAGACCACGAGCAGCGCTCGCTTCGTCCCCGAGATCCCCACCGCCCCATCCTCACCTGTCCGACGGCGCATGTCCTCGGCGTTTTCGCGCTGACTCTGCATCTGGTGTCACCAGGCGGCACCAGATGTCGACCTGGGGCGTCGGCAGGCGTGTTCGAGCGTCAGCCGTTGTTCCAGACATCGGCGCAGCAGCGCCACGTGCCCTCCTCGTTGCGCCAGACCGTGACGGCCCGCCCGGGGATCGACACGGGCGTCCCGTCGTCGCCCGTCATCTCGACCAGGTTGTCGCCGCGGATCCAGGCCATCGAGCCGTCTTCTGCGACATCAATGCTGTCGGTCGTCCACGAGATGCGGAAACCCGGGATGCTCAGACTGGCGGTGATGTACTCCCGTAGCGCCTCCGTGCCGACCACCGGCGGCATCCCGGGTGGGATCACCACTGCATCGCTCGTCCAGAAGCCGACGATCTCGTCGACGTCACCACCTGAGGCGGCCAGCGCCGACCACGCTGCGTCCCTCGCTGCGAGCGCTTCCCTGTGCGATGCGACCTCCATGCCGTCCCCCAAGTGGTTGCCGAGAATGGCAGAGTCCCACCGCCATGCCCACAGGTCAACGGGTACGTCGTTCGCCCCGCCTAGGCTGTTCTCGTGGCGGTCACGCGGAGTCGAGCGGCGAGGTATGCCAAGCGCCGCAAGCAACGGATGTCCCGCGTCGAGCACGATCTGACCGACGACCAGTGGCACGACCTGATGGAGGCCTGGGGCGGCTGCGCCTACTGCGGCAACGTCGAGCGAGCGCTCCAGCGCGACTGCGTGCTGCCCATCTCACGCGGCGGTCGCTACACGCTCGCCAACGTCGTACCGGCATGTGGGCCGTGCAACGCCAGCAAGTGCAACGACGAGGTCACCGGTTGGCTGCGGCGCAAGAAGTACGACGAGCGCGCCTTCCTCACCCGGCAGTACGAGATCGGAGCGCTGCTCAGCGCCACCTGACCAGCCCGTCGATCGAGCGCGAAACCCGTGGTCGGCGGCGCGCTTGATCCGGCACACTGCGGAGATGAGCCCCCGGACCGACCAGACCCAGACGCCTGTCGACGTCCGCCGCGTCGAGCCAGACGACTGGCGTCGCTACCGGGAGGTCCGGTTGGCGGCGTTGGCGGAGTCGCCGGCCATGTTCGGTTCGACGACGGCGCGCGAGGTGGCCTTCGACGAGGGGGTGTGGCGCCAACGGGCGGCTCGTCCGGCCACCTTCATCGCCTCTCGTGGAGGCGCGGACATCGGCATGGCCGGCGTCTACGAGGTCGACGGCACGTGGCACGTGATGGGCATGTGGATCGCACCGGAAGCCCGAGGCTCCGGGGTCGTGGCCTCCCTCATCGAGGCCTGCGAGTCAGTGGTGTGCGCCGCAGGGGCGACGACGGTGGCGCTGTCGGTGATGGAGGACAACCCGCGCGGGCTCGCGGCATACACGCGCCTCGGCTACGAGCCGACCGGCGAGCGGGAGCACGTGCGCGAGGATCGCGACCAGCTGCTCATGGTCAAGGCGCTGCCCGCGGTGATCTCGCGGCCCACCCGCCTGGACCTGCTCGACCGACACCGGCACACCTCCGGTTGCTGGTGGGACCACCGCGAGGGCCGCTGGACCTGTCGCCGGCCCTGACCGCGCCCTACGCTGGGTCGACGCGAGGAGAGGCAGCGACGATGACGGTTCATCGGGCAACGCCACGACTTCAGCTCGTGGTGGCCCACCCCGACGACGAGACCTTCGGCTGCGGAGGCCTGCTCCTGCACGCCCACGCGCTCGGCATCGAGACCTACGTGACGTGTGCGACCCGGGGTGAGGCCGGCGAGGACCGCGACGGGCGCACCGGCGCGGAGCTCGGCGAGGCGCGCTCCGTCGAGCTGCGTCGTGCCGCAGCCGCGCTCGGCGTCACGGAGGTCGACCTCCTCGACTTCGAGGACTCCGGCATGGCCGGACCCACCGGGCCGCACACGTTGGTCGGCGCCGACCTCGACGACGTGGTCGCGGCCGTGTCGGCCACGATGCGGCGGGTACGCCCCGACGCCGTGCTCACCCTCGACGCCAGTGACGGGCATCGCGACCACCTGCGCATCCAGCAGGCGACGCTCCTGGCCGCAGAGGCGCTCGGCATCGACACCGTGTACCTGGCCTGCCTGCCGCAGAGCCTGATGCGGCGGTGGGTCGAGCAGATGCGCGCGGACCAGCCCGGCAAGGAGCACGTGCGCGGGGACGAGCCCGTCCTCGGCACCCCCGACGACGAGATCAGCACGCACGTCGACGTCCGCGAGCACCGAGAGCGACTCGCACGGGCCATGGCCGAGCACGCCTCGCAGGACTCGCCGTTCGACGGACTCCCGCCCGAGCTGCGCGACGCGTTCCTCGACACCGCCCACGCCCGGCGGGTGGTCCCGCCCTGGGACGGCACCACGATCGAGACCGCTCTCCTCGAGATGTAGCCCTCTCAGTCGGGCGGAGGTGGGCACGGCCAACTGCATCGTGATCTGGCGCCAGAACGTCGCCGCCAAGGCACCGTGAGCCGCTGAGCCTGTCGGCGTCGTCCTAGACGTCGCCGGGCGCGACCGGAGCCAGCAGCTCCGGAGGCACGAGCGAGCCACCGACCACGCCACTCAGCAACCGCGGGTCGATCGCCGCACCTCGCCGGAGCACGCTCACCGCTCCGGAGGTCTCGAACACCACGGCGGCGACCTCGTCGAAGTGACGGATGCCGGCAAGGCGCAGCTTGGCCTGCAGCTCGCCGGGCTGGACGTGGCAGCGACGCAGCTGGGCGGTGCACACCTCGGACCCGGCCATCAGCAGGACCGGCCTGGTGGTCACCGCATGGGCGCCCCACTTCCGCGACCGGACCTGGCCGGTGATCCCCTGGAGGACCACCAACGTCACCAGGCCGACCAGCCCACCGCCCAGACGCGGGCTGTCACCGAGCGCGGCCCGACCCATGATCGAACCGAAGGCGACGATCGCGGCGATGTCGAAGCCCGACATCCCCGAGAGCACCCGCTGGCCCAGCACCCGGACGATCAGGACGAGCGTGAGGTACATCCCGGCCGTGGCGATCACTACTGCCACTGCCTCGATGGGGCTGATCCAGAGCAACTCGCGCATTCGACCTCCACGTCCCGGGTGGGCCCACCCTAGGGGTCGCGCTCCGAGGTCGAGACGCACTTCAGCCGCTCCCACCGGAGTCGGAGCGGCTGAAGTTCACGAGGGTCGGCTCACGGTGGGGCAATCCCCACCCGCGTCGACCTCCGTCGTCAGGGCTTGAGCAGCTCGACGACCTTCTGTGCGGCTTCGGTGCTGGAAGCGGGGTTCTGGCCGGTGACCAGCTTGTCGTCGACGACCACGAAGGGCGCCCACGCGTCTCCGGAGGAGAAGGTCGCGCCGGCCTCGCGCAGGCGGGACTCCAGCAGCCAGGGCGCCTTGTCGGCGAGCCCGGCCTGCTCCTCCTCGGCGTCGGTGAAGGCGGTCAGGCTGCGCCCGGCAAACAGCCAGGAGCCGTCCTCGCGCTTGGCCGGCAGGAGACCGGCGGGGCCGTGGCAGACCGACGAGACGACCTTGCCACCGTCGAGCATGGTCACCAGGATGCGGCCGAGGTCCTCGCTGACGGCGAGGTCCTCCATCGGGCCGTGGCCGCCGGGCACGAAGACGGCGTCGTAGGAGTCGAGGTCCACCTCGGCGAGCACCAGCGTGGACTCGAGCCGATCCGCGAGGGCGTCGAGGGCCTTGCGCTGCTTCACCGACTCCTCCTCGCCGATGGTGTCGGCGGCGAGGCTGCCCTCGTCCACGACCGGCGTCCGGCCCTCGGGGCTGGCGAGGTCGACGTCGATCCCGGCGTCGGAGAACACCTCCAGCGGGGCCAGCAGCTCCTCGGCCCAGAACCCGGTCGGGTGCTTGGTCCCGTCGGTGAGGGTCCAGTGGTCGGAACCGGTCAGGACGAACAAGATCTTCGGCACGTCAGGTCTCCTCGGGTCAGGGGTTCGGTCGCCGTACGGCGACCTTTCTCGACGCTACTCATCGGGTGGTTGACGCGGTCGCCGCCAGCGCACCGCGGAGCCGCCCCTCGCCACCACCGCGCCCGGGAGCACGGTCGGGTCAGGCGTCGGCTGAGTGTCCCCGCGCGCGAGCGGAGAGAGCGGGGGTCACGGCAAGGAACCAGGCGGTGCCGATCGCCAGGATGGGGATCATGTCGGCGAAGGCCCCACCACCCTTGAGGACCACTCCGGTGGCGAGCCAGATCGCGGCCCACACCACGACAGCGCCCCACACGAGCTCCTTCGGCGTCGAGAGGGAGCTCGCACCGTTGAAGACCATGCCGACCGCCAGGATCGGGATCATGTCGGCGAAGTCGCCGCCGCCCTTGAGGACCACCCCGGTAGCCAGCCAGATCGCAGCCCAGACCAGGGCCATCTCCCACAGGTAGCCCTCATGCGCCGAGCGCGCACCCGCTCGGTTGAAGATCCTCATCAGGCACCTCCGGCGAGTTCCGTCGTCCCACCCAGTGTCGACCGGCCGAAGGTCGCGTCCCAGGGTCGAAGGCCCCCACCGGCGAAGCCGTTGGGGAAGAGCTCTGGACACGCACAACAGCCGCCCCGACGGGTGTCGGGGCGGCTGCTGTTCAAGAGGGCTGGATCTCGATGGCGAACCATCGTGACCGGCGGTGCTGCGAAGGCTCTCGCGGCGAGGTGGTGGGAAGTTCGCGGTCGCGGCGGTGGTGACCCTGAGCCTGGTGGGGGCGTACAAGGCGTGGATCGCGGTGTCGAATGTGACCTTGTGGGTGCAGGTCGGCGGTATGCCTCTCAGCTGACCAGGCGCAGCGTCAACGGGTACCGGAACGATCGGCCTGCGGCTGCCCGGGTCGCGGCGACGACGGGGCACACCAGGTAGAACGGCACCAGCACCGCGAGCATCAGGAACCCGATGAGGACCAGGCACAGCACGGTGGCGATGGTGAAGTAGATGAGGGCGCTGATCTGGAAGTTCAGCGCCTCGACGGCGTGCTCCTTGATCCGGGCGGAGTCCCCACCCTTCAGTGCCCACACGAGCGCGGGAACGGCGCGGCTATTACCGGGAGCACCAACGACCCGACCAGCGGCCCCACGTGGCACACGACCGCCCAGTTGCGCTCTGCGTCCGTTGGCGGCGGCCCGGCAGGCATGGTGCAGCTGCCGCGCCCTGGCCCGCCCCAGCATGAGGTCCCGTGTTCGGCGCGGGCTGCCGCACCGGGGCGGCCTCGTGCCGTCGTGGGAAGGTTCGGGCTGCCGCGGCTGTTCGGGAAGGCTCATGGCCTCCACTGTGCGACTCCCGGGCTCCCTGGGCCCGAGGCCGAACAGCGTCGGTGGATGCGCCGTCCTGCACGTGGTGTCCGGGCGACAGCGTCCGCGCAGCCGGGGTGAGAGGCTGTTGCCCGGACAGTGAGCGCCGTCACGGTCCCCGTCCAGGGCGAGGCGCTGCCGGTTTCGACAGCTCCTCGCCTAACGTGTGTCGGCACCACTACTGCGTGCCCGACGCGTGTCGGCACCGTCTACCTCGCCCGGCCCCTCTCTCCGGGCGGCCTCGTTCCAAGGAGCACGAAGTGACGAGCCTTTACCTCCCCGCACCGTCCCGCGTGCGTCGCAGCTCGCTGCCGCGACCGGCGTCGCGCTCATCGCCACGTTGACGGCGACGGTGTCGCCTGACCGTGGCGGGCGCGTCGCAGCCCACGGATGAGCCCACGTCCGCGTCCGCGGTGCAGGCCATCAACTCCGAGAGTCGTTCCTCGGTGCGCAACGCGTACCAGAACGTGTACCTGCCCAACCACCTGCAGCCCCACACGTGGACCGGCGGCAGCATCAGCGGGTGCACCGAAGGCCGGTTGGGTACCGGCAGCCTGGACGCGGCGATGAAGACGCTGAACTTCTACCGCGAGATGGCGGGCGTCCCCCAGGTGACCTCAGACCCGGACGCGAACGCCCGCGCTCAACGTGTCGCGCTGCTGATGGACGCCAACGACGCGATGAGCCACAACCCCGCCCAGCACGTGGAAGTGCTACACGAGCGCGGGCGCAGCAGACGCCGGCATCAGCTCCCTGTACGATCTCCTCGGGCGGCATGCCGGCGGGGATTGACTCGTTCATCAACGACGCCGGCACCAACAACGCTGCGGTCGGGCACCGGGCTCACCTGCTTGCCCCGGACGCGTCCACTATCGGCATCGGCGGGACGCCCGAGGGCTGGCGCACACTTCGTGTACCGAACCCAGGGCGCCAACACGGGCGTGGTCCCCTGGCCCTCGGCCGGGTTCTTCCCCACGCCGCTGCTCCCGCAGTCCAGGCGCTGGTCGATCACGACTGGCGCGTACTCGACCTGGGACCTGTCGAACGCCACCGTCACGGTGCTCAACCAGACCGGCACGTCGGTGCCGCTGAATGTCGTGCACAACGCAGAGGCGGATCTCGTTCGAGATCTCGCCCTCCACCCCCACCGACGGCAGCGACTCCCGGTTCCAGGTGATCGTCGACGACGTCACCAACAACGGCGCCCCCGCCACCTACACCTACCCGATCACCTTCTTCGACCCCTCCCGCGACAACGGCGACGCCTCCGGCCAGGTCAACTGGACCGAGCACCCCAGCATCGCCGGCACCCCCGCGGTGGGGCAGACCCTCACCCTCAACCCGGGGGTGTACTCCGCGCAGGTCGGCGCCACCACGGACGAGCAGATCACCATCTCCTGGTGGCACATGGGCACCAACACCAAGGTCGGTGACGGCCCCACCTACCAGGTCACAGCTGCTGACGCCGGCAAGCACCTGATGGCCCGCATCGTGGTCGACGTCTACGACGAGAACCACGCCATCACGACCGGACGCAACTCCGCGGTGTCGGACAAGATCGAGACCGCGGAGCCGACCCAGGCGCCCCGCAACACCGTGGAGCCCACGATCTCCGGGAACCCCGCGGTCGGGTCAACGTTGAACGCGGACCCGGGCACCTGGTCTGAGGCACGCTCGTTCGCCTACCAGTGGTTCCGTGGCGCCAACGCCATCTCCGGCGCCACGAGCCGCACCTACCGGCCGGTCTCCGCCGACTCGGGCGCCCACCTGCGGGTGCGGGTGACCGGTACGAACGCGGTCGGGAGCACCTTCGCGTACTCGGCTTCCTTCGGCCCCATCGAGAGGCGTGCTGTCGAGGTCGTCAACGAGGTTCCGCCCACGCTGGCCGGCGGCGCGCGCGTCGGCACGCAGCTGCGTGTCACCGACCCCGGCACCTGGTCGGTGCCTCTCGATGCGGACACCACCGTGACCTACTACTGGTTCACCAACAACCTGCACTTCTCGAACCCGCAGCCCTACTACCGTCTGCGCCCCTCCGATCTGCGCGCCCGCATCCGGGTAGCGGTCGCCGTCACCCGCGACGGCCAGCAGGGCTACATCGAGGCCGGCACCGTCGGCGTCATTCGCGGCGTCGCGGCCAAGCCGAAGGGCCGAGCCTGGTACAAGGGCAACCGCCGTGTCGGGAGCACCCTGAAGGGGATCTCGCCGAACTGGAGCCCGAAGCTGAAGGCGAACGGCATCAAGCTGCGCTACCAGTGGCTGCGCAACGGCAAGGTCGTGCCCGGCCAGACGAGCCGCTCGTACCGCCTGACCCCGGCCGACCGCGGCAAGAACGTCGCGTTCCGCGTCAAGGCCGTGTGGCCCGGACACCACACAGGCGTCAGCACCAGCAAGGCCAACCGGATCCGCTGAGCTACTCGCACCGAGACCCCCGCACCTCATCGTGCGGGGGTCTCGGTGTGTGCGGGGCAGGGGCTGTGGCGGCGAGCGGGACGGGCCGCACGGTCGAGCTGGCCCCGGCCACCCACCCCTTCGTGCAGAGAGCTCCCCGATGGTTGCCCCCACCACGCCGCCCCATGGGGCGCATCCCCGACTGCGGCCGCTCCCGCCGGCCGGGCTGCGCCTGGCCCAGCACTCCGCGACGCTCCTGGTCGGACCGGAGAACATCGAGCAGATCCGGGCCCATCTCGTCGAGCTGGTCGCCGGCAGGTCCGAGGTCGTGCTCGCCACCCGGGTGCTAACCCCCACGGCGCCGACGTCGTGGAGGCGCTGCGACCCGGCCGCGTGTCCGAGCAGGGGGTACAGCTGTGGGAGGACGAGGGCACCATGGGGCTCACCCTCACCTTCGACGGGCTACTCGAGCACCTCCACGTCGCCGCGTACCCCCGGGACCGCAGCGAGGACGAGGCACGCCACGCGTACCTGACGCCGTCGGCGCGCACGAACCTGACCCGGGTCGACGTCCACGGGTGGCCGCGGCGCCCCGCGGTGGGAGACCGTATCCAGGTCGAGCGGTGGGACAGCCGCGGCGCCGGACGCGCCGTCACCATCAGCTTCACCGAGGCCGGAGGCCGGCGTCCGGACGCAGCACAGCAGCCGCCCTGACTGGTGTCGGGGCGGCTGCTGTTCAAGAGGGCTGGATCTCGGTGGCGTGACCCACCGTGACCGGCGGTGCTGCGAAGGCTCTCGCGGCGAAGGTGGTGGAGCTGGCGGGAATCGAACCCGCGTCCTCGAGCGTCGAACCAGGTCTTCTCCGGGTGCAGTCTGTGCTGTCGCTTTTCTCGGCCCCGGCGCTCGCACAGACACGTCGCCGACAGGCTCAGTCAGGATTAAGTCCCGACCACCCCTCCAGACAGAGAGTGGTCAGCAAGTCTCCTAGCGACGCCAGGTCCCGGGACGGAGACAGATGCCCGGGCTGACGCTTCGATCACTGCTCAGGCAGCGAGAGCGAAGGAACTGCGATTGGTGTTGGCAGTTATAGGTTTCCAACGATCGTTTACGAGATGACGTTGGCTTCTCGACCCGCTTCCCCTGGAACTAACGTCCCAAGTCGAAACCGATCAGCCCCTCTTGAATTGTGATGCCGACTCTACCCGTCGGCGGCGACACTCTCCAAGGAGTACTCCCTGACGCGGCACCAACCGGACTATTCACACCATGTATTCATTGTGTGTATAGTCGTCGCCATGACCGTCTCCCACGTGCTGCTAGGGATCCTCGAGGACGGGCCCGCGCACGGCTACGACCTCAAGCGGGTCCACGACCACCGCTTCGCCGGTGCAAAGCCCCTCGCCTACGGGCAGGTGTACGCCGCCCTGAGCAAGCTCGAGCGCGACGGCCTCGTCGAGATCGCTGAGGTCCGCACGGACGGCGGCCCCGAGCGGACGACGTACGCCATCACCGACGCGGGGCGCACGACGCTCGAAGCCTGGGTGTCGACCACCGAGCCGGCCGGGCCGTACGCCGCCGACGAGCTGGTACGCAAGGTAGTCACCGCCCTCAACCTCGACAGCGGGGCCGCCGGGCTGCTCGAGCGACAGCGCGAGACCCACCTCGCCGAGATGCGCCGCCTCCTCGCCGCCAAGGCCTTCGCCCAGGACGTCGCCGCCAAGATCGTCCTCGACCACGCCGTGTCACACCTCGACGCCGACCTGCGCTGGCTCGAGACCTCAGCAGAACGCCTCCACCACAACGACAGGACCCCCTGATGATCGACTTCGTGCTCGACGTGCGTGACGCCCACAAGTCCTTCGCCCGCGACCAGGCCCTGCGCGGCGCCTCACTCACCGTGGCCCCCGGCGAGGTGGTTGCCTTGGTCGGCCCTTCGGGTAGCGGCAAGTCGACGCTGCTCCACTGCGCGACCGGGCTGCTCCGGCCCGAGAGCGGGTCAGTGAGGGTGCTCGGTCGCGACCTCACGTCGTTGAGCCAGAGCGAGCGGAGTCGGCTGCGACGGCGGGAGATCGGGCTGGTCCTCCAGTTCGGACAGCTCGTCCCCGAGCTCAGCGCAGCGCAGAACGTGGCTCTCCCACTCCTGCTGGAGGGCCACGACCGCGCGGCCTCGAGGACCAGCGCCCGCGGCTGGCTCGAGCGTGCCGGCGTGCTCGACCTGGCCGACGCCCTCCCGGGTGAGCTGTCCGGCGGCGAGCGCCAGCGCGTGGCGGTGGCCCGTGCCCTGGTGACCGGCCCGCGCCTGGTCTGCGCCGACGAGCCCACCGGCGCCCTGGACACCGTCTCCGGTGAGGAGATCGCCACGCTGCTGATCGCCACGACCCGTGACGCCGGAGCCGCCCTGTTGATCGCCACCCACGACAACCGGATGGCCGCGAGCGCCGACCGCGAGGTCATGCTGCGTGACGGGCGCGCCAAGGACGCGAGGGTGGGCGTATGAACGCACGACTGGTGGGGCTTCACGTCACGCTGGCACGCGCCTCGGGGCCGGCCAGACCGCTCCTGGTCGTCGCCGCGACCGCCCCCGTGGCCGCGCTGGCGCTCGTGGCGATCGCGGTGGTCAGCCTTCCGAGCACCCCCGATGAGATCGCCTCCAACCTGGTGACCGACCCCGACGTCCGCGCCGGCTACGTGTTCGGCCTCGTTCTGATCTGCCTCGCCCCGCTGACCCTGCTCTACCAAGCGGTCCGCCTCGGCTCAGCCTCCCGCGACCGCCGACTGTCGGCGCTCCGGGTGACTGGCGCGACCCCGGGCGAAGTTCGGCTGCTGGGCGCACTCGACGTCGGCCTGCCGGCGGTCGCGGGAGGCATCCTCGGGCTGCCGCTCTTCCTGGCTCTGCGTGAGCTTCTCGGCGGCTTCAGCGCCAACAACTACACCGGACGCGGTCTCGTCGACATCAGCATGCGGATCATCCCGGTGAGCGTCGCCCCCGCCTGGTGGGAGGTCGTCGTCCTCGTCGTTGCCCTCGGTCTGGCCGGCTCCCTGATCGGGGCCGGGGCGTTGGGCTCGGTGGTGACCGAGCCCCTCGGCTCGGCGCGCCAGGTGTCCCGCGGAGCCCCCCGTCCTTGGAGCCTGCTGCTGCTTGCGCCGGCCGTCCTGCTGCTCCTGTTCGCTCTGACGAACCAGGGCGATCCCGGTGCCGACCTGGCGCCGATCGGCGCGCTGACGCTTGCCGTCCTCGCGCTGCTCGGGCTCGGACCCGCTACAGCCCACCTGACGGGCCGCTGGGCCCTACGTCGTTCGACGTCCGGCACAGGGCTCCTTGCAGCAGCGCGCCTGGTGGCCGACCCGCGAGCAAGCGGTCGGGCAGCGGCCACGGTCGGCGTGATCTCGCTGGCCGCCGGCTTCAGCGCCTTCTTCCTCACCGATGTCCAGCGCTCCGGCAACGGCTGGGACCCGTTCTACGTTGGTCCGCTCGTCCTCGTGCTGGTCGTGCTCGTCGTGGCGCTACTGATGGTCTCGGTCTCGCTCGGGGTGCACGCTGCCGAGACCGCCATGGACCGAAAACGTGCCACCGCAGCACTCGCGGCCCAGGGCGCGGGCGCCGAGGTCGTCGTGGCCGCCCACCGTCGCGAGATCGAGCTCGCCGTGCTCCCCCTGGCCACCGTCGGGGTCGTGCTGGGCGCCGTGCCGGCGAACATCATCGCCGGCATGACGAGCTGGGGCTTGCTCATCACCCCGTCCTTCATCGTGGCGACCGTCGCCCTCGCGTGGGTCGCGGTCCAGATTGCGACCGCACTGGCGCGACCCTCCATCGTCCGCGCCTGCAGCCTCGACAACCTGCGGAACGGCTGACGCTGGTCGCGGGGCCAGCTCGGTCGCACCCGCCGTCAGGCCGACTCGACGCAGTCGAACGCCGTGCGGACGAAGGCGTCGGTGCGAGGTGAGCTCACCAGGTGGTCAGCCAGCCGGTTGGGCGCGTAGGCGACGGTGGTCCGACGGTCGAGGTCGTTGACGATGATCGCGCCGCCGTACCCGGTCCACCAGCACGTCCGGCCGCCGGGGATGGCCGGCGCCGATGTCGAGGGCAGTCCGTAGCCGAGCCCGAAGGTCAGGTCGACGTCGAGGACGAGGTCCGTGCCGCTCGCCTGCACCTCCCAGATGCGCGCGAGCGTGTCACTGCCCAGCAGGCGCACTCCCCCGACCTCGCCGCCGTGGGAGACGACCGCCTGGACCTGGGCAATCCCGCGGGCGGTGCCGTGGCCGCCGGCCCCGCCGACGGCCGAACGACGCCAGGCGGCGCTGTTGCAGGTGCGGGTGCTGAGCCCGGGGTTGAGCACCGTGCGCAGCAGGAAGTGGTCGGGCGGGAGCAGCGAGTAGTCGGTGGACGGCGGCGGTGGGGCGATCAGGTCGGCACAGGCATCGAGGAGGTCGTCGGGCACACCGAGGTGGAAGCCACCGCCCAGCGGCGCGACGACGTCCTCGTGCAGCACGTCGGCGAGCGGGCGGCCGACAGCGCCCCGCACGATCGCGTCGAGGAGGTGCCCGTGGTCGAGCATCTGGTACGCCGGCGCCGAGCCCGGCTCGTACCACGGCTTCTCGGCGGCCAGCAGCGCCTCGGTGCCCTCGAGGTCCATCAGGTCGTCGACCGTGATCGGCGTGGACCAGCCGGGCACACCCGAGGTGTGGCCGAGCACGTGGCGCACCAAGACGCGGTCCTTGCCCTCGGCACCGAACGCCGGCCAGTAGGTCGCCACGGGGGCGTCGAGGTCGAGCTCACCCCGCTCGGCCAGCACCAGCACGGCCAGGCCCACCATCACCTTGGTGACCGACCAGACCTGCACCAGCGTGTCGCGGGTCCAGGCCACACCTGGTCGGGCGTCCCCGCCCCACAGGTCGACGACGAGCTCGCCGTCGTGCACCACGGCGAGGCTCGCGCCGGTGTCAGTGCCGTCGGCGAGGTTGCGCTCGAGCAGGTCTCTCAGCGGCGCGAAGCCGTCTGCGCAGGTGCCGTCGGTCATGGGCTCACCCTAGGAGTCGCTGCCCGTTCTCCCAGCAGACGGCTCGCAGCCAGTCATCACCGAGGTCGAGGCGGGCGAGCCCGTCGAGCTGCTCGACATAGCTGTAGGGGATCGTCGGGAAGTCGGAGCCCAGCAGCACCTTGGGCTGCAGGTCGACCAACCGGGGCAGCAGGTCGCGCGGGTAGGTGGAGCCGAAGAAGTCGGTGAACATCATCGTGGTGTCGAGGTGGACCCGCTCGTAGGTCTCGGCCAGGGCGAGGAACTCCGCACACTCCGGAGCGCCCATGTGGGCCACCACGATCGTCAGCTGCGGGAACCGGCGCAGCAGCCGCTCCATGGAGGCCGGTCCAGTGAAGGAGTTGCCGACCGGGCCGGAGCCGGCGTGCACCACGACCGGCGTACCGGCGTCCTCCAGCACGCCCCAGGTAGCGTCCAGCAGCGGGTCGTCGAGGTGGAACTCCCCCACCTGGAGGTGGATCTTGAAGATCTCGACGCCGGCGGCGATCGCGGCGCCGACGTAGTCGGCAGCGCCGGGCTCGGGGTAGAACGTCGCGGAGCTGATCACGTCGGGCACGTCGGCGGCGAAGTCGTGGGACCACTCGTTGAGGAAGCCTGCGACGCCCGGCTTGTGGGCATAGGGCAGCGTCGAGAAACGGCGTACGCCGAAGGACCGCAGGATCTCGACCCGCTCGGCGTGGCTCTGGCGGTAGCGGATCGGCCAGGGGCGCCCGATCTTGGGGCCGGCGGCATCGAAGACCGCCCAGACCGCCCGCTGGATGGCCGGCGGCAGGAAGTGGACGTGGACGTCGACGAGGCCGGGCAGCCCGAGCGTCTCCCAGAAGGCCCGGACCGCGGGAGCGTCCTCGTGCACCTCGAGCGGCAGCTCAGTCACTCATGCCCTTGAGCCGGCGACCGACCGCCTGCTCGACCTCGCGGTTGGCCTGACGCTCGGCCAGGCTGTTGCGCTTGTCCCACGACTTCTTGCCCTTGGCCAGGCCGATCTCGACCTTGGCGCGGCCGTCGAGGAAGTAGAGCGACAACGGGATGACGGTGAGGCCCTTCTCGTTGATGCGCCGCTCGATCTTGTCGATCTCGACGCGGTTGAGCAGCAGCTTGCGCTTGCGCCGCGCGGAGTGGTTGGTCCAGGTGCCCTGGGAGTACTCGGGGATGTGGACGCTGTGCAGCCACGCCTCGCCCCGGTCGATGTCGACGAAGCCGTCGACCAGCGAGGCACGCCCCTGACGCAGCGACTTCACCTCGGTGCCCTGGAGCACCAGGCCGGCTTCGTAGGTGTCCTCGATGGCGTAGTCGTGGCGCGCCTTCTTGTTCTGCGCGATCAGCTTGCGCCCCTGCTCCTTGGCCATGGGTCCAGTCTCTCAGGAGCGTGGCTGGGACCGCACGGTGGTTTGCCGTGCGGGGCCCTGCCTAGAGGTAGCGCTGCGGATCGACGGGCCGGCCGTTGGCCAGCGTGGTGAAGTGCAGGTGGCACCCGGTCGACCAGCCGGTGTCGCCGGCGTACCCGACCACGGAGCCGCGGCTGACCCGCGCACCTTCGCGGACGTTGTAGCCGGAGAGGTGGTTGTAGACCAGCACGAGGTTCTTGCCGTTGACCATGCCGACGTTGAGGAAGAGCCGGTTGCCGTAGACGTCGTCGTAGTAGGTGTCGATCACCGTGCCGTCGGCGCCGGCGTAGAGCGCCTGGCCGCAGCCGGCACCGAAGTCGATGCCGTTGTGCAGGCCGTAGTAGCCGTAGATCGGGTGGGTCCGGTAGCCGTAGGGCGAGGTCACGCGGGCCCTGGCCGGTGCCGTCAGGAAGCCGCCGGACGTGCCGCTGAAGCCGCCGCCACTGCGGGCCGCCCGCGCCCGCTCGCGGCGAGCCAGCTCGACGAGACGCTGCTTGATGTTGGCCTCACGCTGCTTGAGCGCGGCCAGGCGCGCCTTGTCGCGGGCCTGGACCTGGAGGGCCTTCTGCTTGATCGCCCGGGCCGAGCCGACCAGGCGCTGCACCTCGGCCTTGGCGGACTGGGCCTCACCGTAGAGACCACGGACGGTCTCGAGGTGGTCGGCCGCCTCCTGGCGGCGCTTCTCCACGGCCTTGGTGGCGCGCTTCACCTCGCTGGCCTGGACCTCCAGGGCGGCCTCGGTCTGCTGGTAGGTCGTGAAGGCGCGGTCGCCGGCGCCGATCACGACGTCCTGCACGGCCAGCCGGGCGGTCAGGTCGCTCAGCGACCCGGACTCGAGCAGTGCGCTGTAGGCGCGCAGCCGCAGGTCGGTGTCGTCGTAGGACCGGAGCACCGAGGTGCGCAGGTGGTCCTTGGCGACGAGGGTCTCGGCCTGGCCGAACTCCAGGTCGGCATCGGCCTTCGCCAGACGCTTGCGAGCCTTCTCGAGCTGCGCGCGCATGGCGGCGTCCTGCTCGCGGGCTTCGGCGAGTCGCTGGGAGACGCCGTCGAATCGGGTCCGTGCGTCGGCGAGCCGCTTCTGCGCGTCGTCGTAGGAGCGTCGCGCCCTGGCGGCCGCTGCACTGGCCTCGTCGAGGTCGTGGGCGGCTTGGCCGATCTGGCCCTTCACCTGCTGACGGCGTTGTTTCAGCTCGTTGTCGTCATCTGCGTGTGCCCAGGGCATCACGATCGCTGCCAGCGCGAGGATGCCGATGATGACGGCAGCAAGCTGCTGACGAGCGCTGGGGAAGTAGCGCACGGTCAACCTTCAAGTGTTCGGGGAAGTGAACACTTCGAAGGTACGGGAGCGCGATCAGGATCTGAGGTATTTGCGGGTCATCAGGAGTGTCGGGAGCACCGTCAGGATCGGACCGGCCATCGCGATGACGATCATCGTCTCCCAGTACTCCGGCCATCCGACGAACGGCAGGGCGTTGGTGAGGTTGTCGAAGCCCTTGATGACCACGAAGTGGGTGAACGCCGCGAGCCCGCCCGCGGTGGCCAGCACCCCGATGGCGGCGGTCACCAACGACTCCAACAGGAACGGCAGCGCGATGAACCAGCGCGAGGCTCCCACCAGACGCATGATCTCGATCTCGCGGCGTCGGGCCAGCGCCGCCAGCCGGATCGTGTTGCCGACGAGCAGGATGGCGGCGAGCATCAGCGCGCCTGCCACGCCCCACGAGCCATAGGTCAGCCGATCGATCAGCGAGAAGATGCGACCCACCAGCTCCTCGGCCGGCTGCACCCGGCTCACGCCGTCCAGCTCCTCGACCGCGCTGGTGACGCCGTCGTCCTCGCTGGGGTCCTTCAGGACGACCCAGAGGGTCTCCTGGAAGTTGTCGGCAGTGGCCACCGGGTTGGGGCCCTCGAAGAGCTCGGCGCCGTAGAGCTCCTTGGCGCGCTCGAAGGCGACGTCCTTGGACTCGAAGTAGTAGGACTCGACCTCGGCGTTGCTCGAGACGGCCTTCTCCACGGCCTTCTTCTGCTCGCTGGTGACCTCGCCGAGGCAGTTGCCGTTGTCGGGGTCGTCGGCCACGCAGAAGTAGATCGTGAGCTTGAGCTCGTCGTTGAGCTTCTCGACGAAGAGGTTCGTCTCCTTGGTGAGCATGAGGCCGATCCCGGCCATGGTCAGGGACACGACCAGGGTGAGGACGACCGCGAGCTGCATCGAGAGGTTGCGGCGCAGTCCCTGGCCCAGGTTGGTGCTCACGTGGCGTAGCTGCATGGGGGTGGGGCTCTCCTGTGGGATGGCAGAGGATCAGTCGTGGGGCCGCGCAGCGGCGTGCTCGGCAGCGCCGGTGGTCGGCGGGTGGGTCAGTGCTGGAAGCCGTAGGCGCCGGTCGCCTCGTCACGGACGACGCGCCCGTGCTCGAGCTCGATGACGCGCTTGCGGCTCTGGTCGACGATGCCGTGGTCGTGGGTGGCCATGAGGACCGTCGTACCGGTGGCGTTGATCTGGTCGAGCAGCTTCATGATGCCGACCGAGCTGCTGGGGTCGAGGTTGCCGGTGGGCTCGTCGGCGAGGAGCACCATCGGCTTGTTGACCATGGCCCGCGCGATCGCCACGCGCTGCTGCTCCCCACCGGAGAGCTGCTCGGGCATGCGGGAGGCCTTGTCGCTGAGGCCCACGAGCTCGAGGGTCTCGGGGACCGTCTGCCGGATCTCGCGCCCGGACTTGCCGATCACCTGCAGCGCGAAGGCGACGTTCTCGCTGACCGTCTTGCCGGGCAGGAGCCGGAAGTCCTGGAAGACCGTGCCGATCTGGCGACGCAGCCGCGGCACCTTCCAGGTGGCGAGCCGGTTGATCTCCTTGCCGCCGACGTAGACGCGGCCCGTGGTGGGTCGCATCTCGCGCAGCAGCAGGCGCAGCGCGGTCGACTTGCCGGAGCCGGAGGCACCGACGAGGAAGACGAACTCACCCTTGTCCACGTTGATCGTCACCTGGTTGAGGGCCGGGTCGCCCGGCCCCGGGTAGGACTTGGTGACCTTCTCGAAGCGAATCACGGGCCTGACGGTACGCGACCGACCCAGCCGGACCCACATGCTGCGCCGCGCCGACGACCGCATCCGTAGGCTGAGCGTCGTGCCGATCGTGCTGCGCTCCCTGCTGGGCGCCGGAGTCGCCACCGCGCTCGTCGTCGGTGGCGGTCTGCTGCTGACCCTGGACGACCGCCAGGGAAACCCCGTCGCCAACGCCCCCACCCCGGCGCCGGTGACCACCACTCCCCTGGCCGAGATCGACACCGACACCCTCACCGTGCCGCGCAGCGCCTTCTGCGACCTGGTCCCCGACGACGTCGTCGTCGACGCGCTCGGGTCGGAGCCGAAGACCGTGCGCACCTACGGCAACGGGGAGTCGGCGAAGGTCACCAAGGCGGTGAGCGACATCGCCCACGAGTTCGGCTGCTGGTGGGTCGGCGAGAGCGCGGTCGTCGCCCGTGCCTGGGTGTTCGCCCCGCCCGTCACGGTGCGCCAGGCCCGGGCCCTGGGCCGCGAGGTCGCGGCCGCACGCGGCTGTGAGCGGCAGCGCCCGGCGCCGTCGTACGGGCGACGCTCGGTGGTGCTGGTCTGCGACTCCGGCAAGGCGCTCCAGGCGTCCTACCGGGGCTTGTACGGCGATGCCTGGTTGACCTGCTCGCTCACCGCGCGGCTGCCCCGCGCTGCGCTGCTCGAGCGCGCCGAGCAGTTCTGCGGCGCGGTCGTGCTCGCCGCATCCACCCCTGCTGACTAGAGCCGGCGGCTCAACCCAGCGGTGCCTCGACCGCCCACCAGGCGGCGTACGCCGGCAGCCAGGCGAGCCCGTCGGCCCCGGCGGTGATCGCGTGTCCGCCGATGGCGTCGTGGGGCTCGCTCAGACCGGCTTCGTGCAGGCGCGCCAGCGGGAACGGCCGCGCCCGGTCGGTCACGTTGTAGAGGCCGACCATGGGGCCGGCCGGGTGCCGGCGTACGACCGCGAGCACGCCGTCGTCGGTGTCGGTGAGCACCTCCAGCGGCGCTGCGGCGTGCAGCTGGGGCAGCCGCGCGCGCACCCCGGCGAGGTGGGCGATGCCGGCGAAGACCCGCGCCGCGTCGCTCTCGGGGTCGTGGCGTGCGGCCACGTCGGCGTCACCCACCCGGGGCCGGTGGGCCCAGCGGTTGTCGTCGCCGTGACCGGGCTCGTCCGCGAACGCCAGGTCGTTGGGCAGCGCGAGCTCGTCACCGCTCCACACCACCGGTACGCCGCCCCAGCCGGCCACGATCGCGTGCGCCAGGAAGATCCGGGCGAAGGCGCCGGTGGGGTCGAGGCGACGAGCCCCGAGCCCGGTCAGGGACGCCGTGGTGCCGCTGATGCGGCGGTCGCCGGTCTCCTCGTTGTGCTGGAAGACCAGCCCCTCGCTCCAGGAGCCGGGGAAGTCTCCGGCGTACCAGTCGGCGAGGAAGTGGCGGTGGCCCGGGCCGCTCAGCCCCACCGCCGAGGCGTTGGCGTCGTCGATGGCCCACCCGATGTCGTCGTGGCAGCGCACGTAGGTGATCCACGTGCCCGAGGCCGGGGTGGGCGGCAGCTCGGCGAGCGCGTGGCGGGCCAGCACCGTGTTGCCGGTGGCCAGCATCGACCAGACCTGCACCATCAGGCTGTTGTGGTAAGCCAGGTCGCTGACCCGACCGGCGTGGTCGCCCAGGCCGAGGTAGGGCACGAGGTCGCGCGGGCCCACGATCGCCTCGGCCTTGAACAGCACCGCGGGAGCCGCCATCCGCGTCATCGTGCGCAACGCCTGGGTGACGGCGTGCACCTCGGGCTGGTTCTGGCAGTTGGTGCCCATCCGTTTCCACAGGAAGGCGATGGCATCGAGGCGCAGCACCTCGACGCCGAGGTTGGCCAGCGACATGACCACGTCGCCGAGCTCGAGCAGCACCGCCGGGTTGGCCCAGTTGAGGTCCCACTGCCAGGAGTTGAACGTCGTCCAGACCCACCCGTCGAGGTCCGCGTCGTAGGTGAAGCTGCCCGGCGCGAAGTCGGGGAAGACCTCCGGCAGGGTCTGCTCGTAGGCATCGGGGGTCTGCCGGTCGGGGAAGACGTGGAAGTAGTCGCGGTAGGTCGCATCGCCGCCGCGGGCGGCAACGGCCCAGGCGTGCTCGCGGGCCACGTGGTTGAGCACGAGGTCGACCACGAGGCTGATCCCGCGCCCGCGCAGGGTGGTGGCGACCTCGCGGAGGTCGTCGACCGTGCCGAGGTCGGGGCGCACCGCGCGGTAGTCCTGCACGGCGTACCCGCCGTCGTTGTCGCCCTCACGCGGCTTGAGCAGCGGCATCAGGTGGAGGTAGGTGACGCCGAGGTCCTCGAGGTGGTCGAGCCGCTCGAGCAGTCCGGCGAGGTCGCCGTCGGGACCGCCGGCGAAGCGCTCGGTGTAGCAGGCGTAGCCGAACATCGTCGGCAGCTGGATCCAGTCGGGCTGGAGCAGGCGCCGCTCGTCGAGGCGGTGCAGGTCGTCGTGGCGCTCGGCGAAACCGCGGGCGGCGATCTCGACCAGGGAGGTCGCGACGGCGTCCGGGTCGGCGTAGAGCGGCACGACCGCAGCGTGCAGGTCGGGCCACCAGCGATCGAGACGCAGCAGGAAGGTCTCGACCCGGTGCTCGTCGAGGCCGCGGAGGATCGTCGTGGCGGCAGCGCGGACGGCGAACGGTGTGGTCACAGGTGCCACCCTTGCAGGTCAGGCCTGGTCGGCGTCGCGCTCGCTGCCGCGGCGCCAGCGGATGCCGGCCTCGAGGAAGCCGTCGAGGTCGCCGTCGAAGACCGCCGTGGGGTTGCCGACCTCGTAGCCGGTGCGGAGGTCCTTGACGACCTGGTAGGGGTTGAGCACGTAGTTGCGCATCTGGTCGCCCCAGCTCGCCTGCACGTCGCCGCGCAGGCCGTCGAGGTGCGCCTTCTCCTCGGCCTTCTTGCGCGCGAGCAGCTTGGCCTTGAGCACCACCATGGCCGAGGCCTTGTTCTGGAGCTGGCTCTTCTCGTTCTGGCACGACACCACGGTGCCGGTGGGCAGGTGGGTGAGGCGTACGGCGGAGTCGGTGGTGTTGACCGACTGCCCACCGGGCCCGCCGGAGCGGTAGACGTCGACGCGGATCTCCTCGTCGGGCACATCGATCTCGTCGGTGGTCTCGAGCACCGGCACGACCTCGACGGCGGCGAAGCTGGTCTGGCGGCGGCCCTGGTTGTCGAACGGGCTGATCCGCACCAGGCGGTGGGTGCCGGACTCGACCGAGAGGGTGCCGTAGGCGTAGGGCGCGCGGATGGCGAACGTCGACGACTTCAGGCCTGCCTCCTCGGCGTAGGAGGTCTCGAAGACCTCGACCTTGTAGTCGTGCTGCTCGGCCCAGCGCACGTACATGCGCATCAGGGTCTCGGCGAAGTCGGCGGCGTCGACGCCACCGGCGCCGGCGCGGATCGAGACCAGCGCCTCGCGCATGTCGTACTCGCCGTTGAGCAGGGTGCGGACCTCGAGGCCCTCGACGGCCTTCTTGACCTTGCCGAGCTCACGCTCGGCCTCCTCGAGCGAGTCGGCGTCGCCCTCGTCGACCCCGAGCTCGACCAGGATGCCGACGTCCTCGATGCGGGTCTCGAGCTCGACGAAGCGGTCGAGCGTGCCCTGGAGGAACGAGAGCCGGCCGGTGACGCGGGTGGCGTTCTCCTGGTCGTCCCACAGGTCGGGGGCGGCGACCTGGTCGCCGAGGTCCTTGATCTCCTCGCGCATGCCGTCCAGGTCGAGCACCTGGCCGATGGTCTTCATCGTCGCCTGGAGCTGCTTGATCTCGGTGTCGTAGTCAGGGCCTGCCACAAGGCGCAAGGTTACGGCCCCGAGGCTCGGACGGCTAAAGCAAGCCCCGCCTAGATGCGAGCGCCGAAGACCTGGGCGACCCACCAGACCCCGTGGCGCTTGACCGCGGCGATCCCCATCCGTCGAAACGGCTTGTGCAAGATGTTGGCGCGGTGCCCGGGCGACTTCATCCAGCCTCGGACGGCGGACTTGCCATCGGGGTAGCCCATCGCGACGTTCTCGCCCACCCAACCCATCAAGCACTTGAGCTGCACCAGGCCCAGGACCTGGTGGAAGAGCTCCTGGCGACGCGCCATCCGCCGGGCCTGGCGGCGGGCCAGACGGGTGAGGCAGCGCGACTTGCGCAGCTCCGCCCGGTCGCGGTCGACCCGCTCGGCGTTGGTGGCCTTGAGGGCGGCGGCGGCGTACTCGACGCGTGCCGGACGCGCGCTCGCCGAGGACACCGGGGCGAGGGTGAGCGCCACGGTCAGAGCCAGGGTGAGGGCGAGGGTCAGGGAGATCGAACGAGCCAGCGCCGCGGGGAGAGCGGATGTCACTCGATCGAGCCTACGTCGCGAACCGCCGGCCCGCGGGCGAACGGATCAGTCGCTCCAGATGCCCAGCGCGCGGCCGAGATCGTCGCCGAGCTCGGCGGCGTAGTCGGTGCTCAGGTGGTCACGATCGCGGTAGGAGAGGTAGTCGCCGACGACCACCGCGCACCGGCCCTCCCAGCACAACCAGGGGGTGGGATCGACGACCTCCACGCCGACCTCCTTCGCGCCCGCCGCGGCAGCCTCGGTCTCGCCCAGCCGGGGAGCCAGGGGGGTGAACAGGCAGCTGCCGAGGTCGGCTGAGCCCGTGGTCAGGCACGGCCCGGGCTCCTGGTCCGAGCGGGGTACGTCGCCCAGCAGCACCACGCGCTCGCTCAACGGGGTCAGGCGGGCGAGCAGGTCGGCGAAGGCCTGCTGCACCGCCGCTTCGTGGCCGGGCGCCCGGGGGCCGAGGATCGTGCCGTCGTCGTGGTGGATCGCCCCGGGAGCCGTGGTGGAGACCACCACGAGGTCGGGGCGCAGGTCGGCGACCTGCTCGATCGACCACTCCCGGAAGTCGGTGCAGGTGGCCCAGGGAGTGAAGTAGTCGTCGGGCTCGCTCACCACCGCGTCGGCGGCGGTGCAGTTGGGCTTGACGAAGTAGTAGGTGCGCCAACCGGCGTGCTCGGCGATCCGCTCGAACGCCGGCACCCACATCAGCCCGTGGCTGTCGCCGAGCACGACGAGGGTGCGCTCGGCGTCCGTCTCGCCACGGGCGCAGACCTTGCCGAGGTTGCGGTCGAAGCGGTAGTCGCACTCGCCGGGATCGGCCCGGTCGTCGCGCAGGGTCGTGAGGTCGGGACGCAGGTCGCCCGGGATCTCCTGGCCGTTGCGGGCCGCCTGCACCGAGGCCTGCACGAGCGCGACCGTCGGGTCCTTGCTGACCTCGGCGCGGGTGTCGAGCAGCCCCGAGCCGGCGATCGTGATCGCGGGGCCGTCGGCGGCGCGGCTGTCGCCGTACTGGAGGGCGCCGAAGGCGACGGCACCCACGAGCACGATCGAGACGGGGTAGAGCGCGAGCGCCCGCGGACGCGGCACGCGGGCCGAGCTGCGGAAGGGCGTCTCCACGAAGCGGTAGGTCAGCGCGGCCAGCACGAACGTCGCGGCGATCGCCGCGGTGGCGCCCGGCCACGACAGCCGCTCCCCCGTGCGCAGCCACGGGACGACCAGCAGCGGCCAGTGCCAGAGATAGAGCGAGAACGACCAGTCGCCGATGCGGCGCAGCGGAGCGACGGCCAGCGCGCGCAGCGGGAGCGGTTCACGCGCGTGGCGTCCGGCGCCCGCGACCAGCACGGCCGCGGAGCCGAGCACCGGCAGCAGCGCGGCGGCGCCCGGGAAGGCGGTGCCCTCGTCGTAGCGCAGGCAGGCCATGAGGATCGCGAGCAGTCCCCCGGCGGCGAGCAGTCCGCGGGCGCGGGCGGTGAGGCTGCGGGCGACCCGGTGGGCCACGAGCGCGGCGAGGGCGCCGATCGCGAGCTCCCAGGCGCGGGCCGGGGTGGAGAAGTACGCCGCGGCGGGCGAGGTGTGGGTGAGCCAGAGTCCGTAGCCGAACGACACCACGCCCACCCCGAGCAGCACCCAGGCGGCGGTGCGCCGCACCGACGTCGTACGCCGGTGGGCCAGCCACACGCAGAGCAGCAGGAGCAGCGGCCACGCGAGGTAGAACTGCTCCTCGACCGCCAGCGACCAGTAGTGCTGCAGGGGCGAAGGGATCTGCTCCTGCGCGAAGTAGTCGGTGCCGACCGAGGCGAAGCGGACGTTGGCGGCGAAGAAGGTGGCCCACACCGCGTCGATCACCACGTCACGGGCGTCGACCAGGCTGATCAGCGCCGCCGAGGCGACCACGGTGACCACGCTGACGAAGGTGGCGGCCGGCAGGATGCGCCGGGCTCGGCGGGCGTAGAAGTCGGCCAGGGAGATCCGCTGCGAGCGGTCGATCTCGCGGTAGAGCAGGTCGGAGATCAAGAACCCGGAGATCACGAAGAACACGTCGACGCCGACGAAGCCGCCCGGCAGCAGCGGCAGCCCGGCGTGGCCGGCGATGACGATCAGGACGGCGATCGCGCGGAGGCCCTGGATGTCGCCACGGAAGCCGGTTGCGGTCGACGCCGCCACGCGTCTCTTCGTCGCCGCCCGGTCGGTCATCGGCGGCACGTTATCAAGCAAAGACTCCTCGACCGCGATCCTCGGCGCGCTCCGCGCCCCCTACGCTGCCAGGCACACCTCTCCCGTGCTCCGAAAGCAGATGACCCCGATGAACCCCACCTCGCAGACCGTCCTCGCCGCGCTGCGGCGGCCCGCCACCGTGCTGCTGCTCGCCGTCGCCCTCCTCCTCACCTCGGCGCCCCTGCCGGCGGCTCAGGCCGGCGGCGGCCAGGGCGCCAAGGTCGTGCGCTGGAAGGACGGCGACACCGTCGTCACCAACCGCGGCACGGTCCGCCTCATCGGCGTCGACACCCCTGAGAAGGGCAAGTGCGGCTCGAAGACCTCCACCAAGATCGCCCGCCGGCTCGCCCCGGCCGGCACTCGGATCCGACTGGTGAACCCCTCCGCGGTCGTGGGCAAGGACAAGTACGACCGCTTGCTGCGCTTCGTGCAGGTCGGTCGGGTCGACGTCGGCCTGCGCCAGATCAAGCGGGGCTCGAAGGCTCGCTACGACGGCATCGACGGCTACGACAAGCACCCGCGCCAGGCGAAGTACCGCCGCGCCGACCGCAACAACGCCGACCACTGCCAGCGCAAGGGCAGCGGCGGAGGCGGCGGTGGGGGCGGCGACACGTCGTCCTATCCCCCGGTCGCCGGCACCTGGAACTGCCCGAAGAACGCGCCCATCAAGGGCAACCGCGGCGACACCGAGTGGATCTATCACATGCCCGGCCAGGAGTACTACAGCAAGACCAACCCCGAGGAGTGCTTCGCCACCGAGGAGGGCGCGCGCAAGGCGGGGTACCGCAAGGCGAAGATCT
Organism: uncultured Actinomycetota bacterium; assembly: GCA_963760515.1. Classification (GTDB taxonomy): domain Bacteria; phylum Actinomycetota; class Actinomycetes; order Propionibacteriales; family Nocardioidaceae; genus Nocardioides. The sequence goes on along the minus strand of CAVXDL010000008.1, from coordinate 296,859 downwards.
GAGGGACCTCGCAGGCGCCTGAGGCGACAACGCCGTACGCAGGTGTCACCTGGTGACACCTGCGTACGGCGTTCCACGTCCGGCGCCCGTTCAGTCGGGGTCGACGATCGCGCTGCCGGTGCTGGAGACCCGCGGGCGCTCCGGAGCACCGGGAAAGCGCAGCGGCAGGTCGACCGGGGCGCTGAGCCGCACCACGACGCGGTCTCCGCGCACGCTCACGTCGTAGGACAGCCCGGGGTAGGTGCGGGTGGCGCCCACGTCACGCAGGTAGGCCGCCACCCCGGCGCGCGCCCGGTCACGGGTCAGCTGGAGGGGCTGGCTGCCCAGCCCGCCGGTGTAGACCTCCACGCCCGCGGCTCCGGCGTCCGCTCCCGACAGCGCGGCGCCGTCAGCGAGGGTGTCGAGACCTTGACGGTGCAGGAACGCCGCGCTGGCGTCGATCACGACGGCGATGGTCAGGAGCAGCACCACCGCGAAGCCGATGATCAGCGGGGTCACGCTGCCGCGTTCACCGCGCGGGCGCGCCTCAGCCACCGGTGACCTCCTGGTACTGCCCGATCGGCACGCTGTGGGTCGCGTCGAGCGCGAACGACGGCTTGTCGCCGCCGAAGAACGACGGGAGCAGCGGCAGCGCCACGCGGGAGGCGACCCGCACCGTGATCACCGAGGTGCCGCTGTGACAGCTCGCCGGGTACGGCGTGCAGGTCACCTCCACGGTGAAGCCCTGCCCCTCGAGGCCCTGGTCGTCGAGCGACTGGCGAGCCGCGGCGCGCGCCGCGCTCAGCCCCGCCGCATCGGTGGGAGCGAGCGCGTAGGCCCGCCCCGCCGACCGGGCCGCGGAGCTGACCGCGAACGCACCGCTCTGCACCTCGAAGACCGAGACCACGATCCACAGCAGTGGCACGAGCAGCAGCAGGCCAAGCCAGACCACCTCGACGATCGCGCTCCCGTTCTCGGTTCGGGTCGCGCGCGTCGGCAGCACCGTCGGTACGCCGCTCACCGCGCCGGCTCCTGCACCGCGTGGCCCTCGACCACCAGCTCCACCGACGGGCCGCCCAGCCCCAGGGCAGGCACCCGGGCGCGCACGACCACCTCGATCGTGGGCACTCCCCCGAGTCCCACGCGGCGCACCGTGACGTCGTCGGCGAAGCGCCCCGAGACGCCGCCGTCGATCTGCTGCCGGGTGCGGGCCACGCCGTCGGCGGCGCTGGCGCCCTGTGCGGCGGCGTACCGCGCCCCCTCGGCGGCAGCCGCGGCCAGGGTGTTGCGCACGTGCATCACCAGCGCAACCTGGAGGATCCCGAGCACCAGCGGCACGAGCACCACCAGCACCAGGACGACATCGACCACGGCCGAGCCGCGCTCGGACCGGGCCACTACTTCACCGAGTTGAGCGAGGCCCGCAGCATGTCGGTGAGCTGGTCCTTGGCGAGCACCGTGATCGCGGTGACGAGGGTGACCGACATCAGGGTGACCAGCACCCAGCCGGGCACGTCCCCTCGCTCGTCGCGCTCGCGCGGTGCAGTGAGCGCGAGGTAGCAGCGCAGGGCAGCGGTGGTGAAGATTCCCATGGGGGTTCCTTTCCGAGAGACCAGGGAGGTCGAGGGGGGTCGGCGGCCGGCACACATGGGGAGCACGCTCATGGCGTCACCAGGTGGAGTCCGACGACGCCGGGCCAGAAGGCGAACATCACGGTCACCGGGAGCACGAGGAACACGACCGGCACCATCATCACGACCTCGCGTCGGGCTGCGACCTCGATGAGCTCGCGGCGTCCGGCCTCGCGGACGTCGGCAGCCTGCGCGTGCAGCACGTCGGCCAGCGGGGTGCCCCGCTCCATCGCGATCGCCACCCCCTGTGCGAAGCGGGAGACCAGGGGCAGCCCGGTGCGGGCGGCCAGGGCGTCGAAGGCAGCAGCGACCGGTTCGCCGGTGCGGACCGCGGCCAGCACCCGCGCCAGCTCCGAGGACAGGTCGCCACCACTGCGTCGTACGACGCGGTCCAGCGCCGCGACCGGGCTCTCCCCGGCGGCCACCGCAAGGGCCAGCAGCTCGGCGACGGTGGGGAACTCGGCCAGGATCCGGCGCTCGCGGGCCGTGACCTGGCTCGAGAGCCAGGTGTCGCGCGCCACGACGCCGAGACCGAAGGCGACCACGCACAGCAGGAGGAGCCCCACCGGGTTGGTGGGGGTCGCGAGCGCGCGCAGCACGCCCAGGGCAGCGGCAGCCCCGAACGCGACCAGCCCCCACACGACCTGCTCGATGCGGAACTCGTGCACCGTGGTCGACAGGCCCGCCCGGTCGAGGCGCCGCCCGACCGAGGTAGCACCGCCCAGCACCCGCTCCACGCCTTGGGCCGCCGAGCGCAGGAGCGGCCCGAACACCGCGCGTACCGGCGACGAGGAGGTACTGAGCGCCGACGGTGCGCCGGCAGCCCGCCCCACCTGGGGCAGGTCGCGCACGTAGGGCAGCACGCGGATCGCGAGCTGCGGTCGCCGGATCACCGCGACCCTGGCCCCGATCACCAGGAGCCCGGCACCGACGCCGACACCCACGACGGCGCCCCACCAGGCCGGGCTCACGAGAGGATCCGCCGTTCTACCGGCAGCCGACCGATGCGCATCATCAACCAGTAGGCGCCCACGCACACCGCCGCACCCACCACGAGCACGAGCACCCCGGCCGAGGAGCGGTAGCGCCCGATCACCTCGGGCTGCGCCGACATCGCGAGCAGCACGAGCCACGGCGCCGCCACCGCCAGCCGCGCGCCGTTGACGACCCACGCCTGCCGAGCCTCGAGCTCGGAGCGGGTCCGCTGGTCGTCGCGCAGGTAGCCGGAGAGATGTCGCAGCAGACGACCGAGCTCGCCGCCGCCCACCTCGCGGGCAATGCGCAGCCCCTCGACCACCCGGTCGCCCACCGGGTCGGCCAGCCGCTGCTTGAGCCGGTCGAGGCAGTCGGCGAAGCGCCCGGTGACCTGGTAGTCGAGGGCGAACGCCGCGAACGCCGGTCGCAGCGGCTCCGGCCCGCGGGTGGCCAACCCGGCCAGTGCGTCGGGCAGCGACAGCCCGGCGCGCACCGCCGAGGCGAGGTTGTCGATCGCCTCGGGCCAGACCTCGGCGAACTCCCGCCGCCGCCGACGCGCTCGTCCCTTGACGATCCCCACCGGCAGGTAGGCACCCATCGCTCCGAACGCGACCGCGATCGGGGGCGTGCCCGTCACCACCTCGACCACCAGCAGCGAGAGCAGTCCCGAGGCGACACACAGCACCACGAAACCCGGCGCCGACACCTGCGCCATCCCGGCGCTCGTGAGGAGTCGGTCGACGGGGCCGGGCGCCGCGGGCGTGGCGGACTCACGTCGAGGCAGGGCGAACGCCGACCAGATCAGCAGCAGGCCGATGCCGACCCCGAGACCCACCACCGCACCCATCGCTCAGCGCCCGTCGCTCAGCAGGCTGTGCACGTCGATCCCGACGCGCGCGTAGCGCTCCACGTGCGGCGGCATGCCGTGCGTACGTCGCAGCTCGTGGTCGTGGCGCACGAACAACGGCTCGACCTCGATCACGTCGTTCTCGACCCGACCCGGCACCCCGACGATCTCGTTGACGCGGCGTACGCCGTGCTGGTCGACCCCGAGGTGCACCACCAGGTCCACCGAGGAGGCGACGGTCGGCACCACGAACCGCGCCGAGATGTTCTCGCCGGCCAGGAGCGGGAGCGTGCACATCTTCACCAGCGCCTCCCGAGCGCTGTTGGCGTGCAGCGTGCACATGCCCGGCAGCCCGGCATTGAGCGCGAGCAGCAGGTCGAGGCACTCCTCGGCCCGCACCTCCCCCACGATCACGCGGGACGGGCGCATGCGCAGGGCTTCCTTCACCAGCTCGCGGAGCCGGATCTCCCCGGTGCCCTCCAGCCCGGCCTGCCGGGTCTGCATCGGCACCCAGTCGGGGTGGTTGAACCGCAGCTCGAAGACCTCCTCCGCGCTGACCACGCGCTCCCCGCCGGGGATCGCTGCGGCCAAGCAGTTCAGCAGGGTGGTCTTTCCTGCTTGCGTGCCTCCGGCGACCAGGACGTTGAGCCCGGCCCGCACGCTCGCCTCCAGGAACGACGCCGCCCGCGGGCTCAGGCTGCCCAGCTCCACGAGGTCGGAGAGCCGCGCCGCGCGGAGCACGAACTTGCGGATGTTCACCGCGGTGAAACCGCGACTGATCCCGTCCAGCACCACGTGCAGCCGGTGGCCCTCGGGCAGCATCGCGTCCACGAACGGCGTCGAGACGTCCAGACGGCGCCCGCTGGTCTTGAGCATCCGCTCGACCAGCTCCATCACCTGGGCACTGGTCAGCACCAGGTTGGTGAGCTCGTGGCGACCGTGCCGGGCCACGAACACCCGCGACGGGTCGTTGATCCAGATCTCCTCGACGCTCGGGTCGTCGAGGTAGGGCTGCAACGCCCCGAAACCCGAGACCCGCGCCACCAGCTCGCCCACCAACGCGCCGACGTCGGCCACCGGCGCGACCTGGCCGGTCAGGCTCCGCTCGTCGTGCGCGCTCACCACCTGCTCGGCGATCCGGCGTACGACGCCTGCGTCGCGCTGCGGGTCGACGCCCTCGCGGCGTACCTCCGAGCGCACGTGCTCGTCGAGCAGCTCGACCACCTGGTCGTGTGCGGGGGTCGCTCCAGCGGCGCGCGTGATCGTCATGAGGGTCCCCGTTTCCCGAGCCAGGTTCCTGTGCACTGCACCGTAGGCATCGCACTACCCGGCGCGGAAGGCCCCCAAACCCATCTGTGGACAACCAACGCCGTACGTAGGTGTCACCTGGTGACACCTACGTACGGCGTTGTGCGCCGCGACGGCAGCGCCAGCGCACAGACCAGCCCCGCAAGGAGAGCACCGAGGAAGACCACCAGCGCGGAGCGGTGCTCGGCCAGGAGCGTGGCGCGGTCGGCGTGGAAGTCGACGAGCTGACCGAGGACGGCGATCCCGGCGACACCGCCGAGGTAGCGCATGGTCGAGCTGAGGCCCGCCGCCATCCCGCTCTGCTCGCTGGAGACGGCCGACAGCGAGGCGGTCTGCGCCGCCGGGCCGGTGACCCCGAGACCGACACCGAGCACCACCAGCGGCAGACGTACGTCGGTGGGGCTGGTCAGGTCGGAGACCAGCATCAGCCCGACCGCTGCCATGGCGAGCAGCGAGCCGCCGATCGCGAGCGGGCGGGCGCCGACGCGATCCGTCAGCCGCCCGGCGAGCAGGGAGGTGACCACCATCGCCAGCATCAGGAACACCAGCGTCTGGCCGGTCTCGCGGGCGCCCTGGCCGAAGCGGCTCTCCAGGATCGGCGGCAGCTCGAAGAGCAGGGCGTAGAGGACGAGGTTCTGCAGGCCGATCAGCAGGGTGCCGGCCAGGAACGGGATGCGAGCGAAGAGCGAGAACGCCACCACCGGGTCGTCCGCGCGTCGCTCCACCCACACGAACGGCACCAGCACCGCGAGGCCGGCGCCGATGAACGCCGCGCCGACCAGCAGGTCCGCGCGCTGCGCGCCGACGACCAGCAGCACCAGGGCGCCGGTGAGCAGCACCGACCCGGACCAGTCGAACGCCGGGCGCCGCAACGCGGCGACGCCGTGGGAGACCCCCGCGCCCAGCGCCATCGAGACCAGGAGCACCGGCAGGTTGGCCAGGAACAACGACTCCCAGCCCCACGTCTCGACCAGCACCCCGCCGACCACCGGGCCGGCGGCGGCCGCGAGCGCCATCACCGCGCCGAAGGTGCCGAACGCACGACCGCGCCGCTCCAGCGGCAGCTCGGTGCGCAGCAGCGCCACCGCCGCCGGTACGACGATCGCGCCGCCCGCCGCGATGAGCAGCCGGGCAGCAGTCAGGGTCGGCAGCGTCGGGGCGAGGTAGCCGAGCAGCGCCCCGAGCCCGATCAACGCCTGTCCGCCGACGAGCACGCGCGCGTGCCCGAGCCGGTCGCCGAGCTTGCCGCCGGGGCTCTGGAGCGCGATCGCCGCGATCAGGTACGTCGCCACCAGGGCCTGCGTCACCAGCGCCGGGTCGCGGTCGAGGTCGCGGGCGATGTCGGGGATCGCCACCGCGATCATGGTCGAGTTCAGCGGCATCAGGCTCGCGGTCAGCAGCGCTGCGGCGAGCCCGCGCGTGCGACCGAGGTCAGCCATGGGTGAGCGGACGTCGTTGCAGCAGGTGCAGCCGGCCTCCGGCGAAGGCGAACTCGATGTCGTGGTCGGACTCGCCGAAGGCCCGGTCGCAGGCCGCCGCGAGGTCGTGCAGCCCGGCGAGGTGCGCCTCGGCAAGGCAGAAGGCCTCGACGAGGTCGCCGGTGACCTCGCACTCCTCGGTGCGGCCGTCCTCGCGCAACCAGATCGCGAGGTCCTTCTCGCCCGCGACCCGGCCCAGCAGCCGGCCGTCGCTGTCGAGGCGGTACTGGTCGGGGGTGACGCTCCCCGAGACCACCGACTCCCCCAGCCCCCAGCTGGCCTCCACGACCCGCTCGACGGCCCCGGTCACCGGGTTGCGGGTGAACAGCACGCCCGCGACGTCGGCGGCGACCATGCGCTGCACGACCACCCCCATCCGCGGAGCCTGGTCGGCGCCGTGCCGCGCGCGGTAGACCTGCGCCCCGGGCTGGCTCGCCGAGGCATGCACCCGCCGGATCGCCGCCTCGACCGCACGCGGTCCGACCACCCCCAGCACGCTGAGGTGCGCCCCGGCGTAGGAGGCGGCGGCGGAGTCCTCCCCCACGGCGCTCGAGCGGACCGCCCAGGGCCCCGCCTGCGCGTCGAGCACGCGCAGCCGCTCCTCGAGCGCGCCCGCTGACGCCACCCCGGCGCCGACCTCCTCCCACGACAGCGCGTAGCCGCCCGGCACCGGCAGGCCGGCACCGAGCGCGGCGGCCAGCTGAGCGCTCTTCCCGCCGTACGCCGACGGATCGGTGGCCTGCTCCAGGGGGGTCAACGCAGCCGTGGTCACTCCAGCAGCCGGACCTCGCCGGTGCTGCCGTCGACGCGCACGCGCGCGCCGTCGCGGATCACCCGGGTCGCGTCGCGGGTGCCGACGATCCCGGGGATGCCGTACTCGCGAGCCACGATCGCGGCGTGGCACAGCTGGCCGCCACGGTCGGTCACGATCGCCCCCAGCAGCGGCAGGACGACGTTGAAGTAGGGCGACGTCATCCGGGTCACCAGCACGTCGCCCTCCTGGATCCGGTCGAAGTCGGCAGAGTCGTCGACGAGGCGGGCGGTGCCCTCGTAGATCCCGTGGTTGACCGCCAGCCCGGTGAGCACGGTCTCGGTGTTGGGGGTCTCGGCGACGCCGAAGAGGCTGGCCATGAAGACGTCGATGGCCGCAGCGCTGCGCCTCGCCTTCGCCGGCAACCACTCGACGGGCGGCGGTGGTGCCGGCATCGCGGTCAGGTACGGCGGCGCGTCGGCGACGGTCATCGTGGTGCGCCAGGTGTAGCGCTCGGCGACCGCGTCGGCGTCCGGCGCGCGCCCGTCGCGCAGGGCCGCTCCGACCTCCTGCCGCTCGAGGTCGACCCCGTGGCGGGCATCGTGGAGCGCGCCCGAGGCGGCCAGGCGACGCCCGACCTCGAGCAGCGCGCGGCGGGCCAGACCGGTGGCCCACCCGTCACAGAAGACCGCGCGCTCGTCGCGCAGCCGGTAGGTCCGACGCATCTCGTCGAGCCGGTCGTCGAAGTCCACCTGGTGCTCGACCGGCACCTGGTCGCGGATCTCGGCGAGCACGACGTGGCCCGGCGTCCCGTGGCCCGGGCTGCGTACGGCGGTGCGCAGCGTCTCCAGCAGCACGTCGGGCAGCTCGCCGGCGGCGAAGTCGCCGACGTCGTAGCCGACGCAACGCCACCGCACCGCGTCGAGGTACGCCGTCACCGCGGCCCCCACGTCGCGGTGTCCGGCGAGCGAGGCGAGCACCTCCTCGCTCGGACCCGAGCGGTCGAGCTCCTGGTAGGCCTCGTCGCTGACCGCGATCACCTTGGCGGCGTGGTCGAGCTCCTCGGCGGCGAACCCGCGCGAGACCTCCGAGGCGCCCCGCGCGAGCTCCATCAGCTCGCCGATCGGGCGCCCGGTCCAGGCCTGCGCCCCGGCGAGGAAGTCGCCGACCGGCAGGCAGGCAGGCATCGTGTACTTGTGGTGGAGGTAGTTGCTCTCGGTCAGGTGGGCCACGCAGGTGTCGACGTGGTCGGCCAGGTCAGCGTCGGAGAGCGCGGTCACGTCCACCGCCTGGATCGCCCGGTGGCGGGCCACGATCGCCGGCTTGTCGACGTCGTCCCACTGCGTCAGGTCGTCGCGCCAGCGCTTCTCGGCGAAGGCGGTCACCGCGGTGTTGATCCGCTCGCGCAGCGCCGGGTGCGCGCGGCTGAGCAGCATCATCACCGGCTTGGGCGGCGGACCCATCGCTCCCTCGGGCGCACCGACCGCGACGGGCTGCATGTAGATGAAGTCGGCCGAGACCCCCGGCTGGAGGTGCGACAGCAGCAGCCCGTAGCGAGCGGTGCCCTCCGAGAAGCCGCGGACGAACCCCTCCCGGAAGCACTGCTGGACGATGCGGGTGCAGGGGCGGGCGAAGTGCGTCGTCTCCAGCTCCCACGGGCCCTTGCCCGGTGGGGCGAAGGTCCGCCCGGCGATGACGACGTCGCTGTGGTCGTGGCTCATGGGCTTCTCCGTATCGCCGGGCGAGATGACGGTCGCTCTCGCAGTGTTCACCCGGCGTTCGTGCGAGCGCAAGGCATTCGGTGGGGCTCTGGCTGTCGTGGTCGCTAGGGCCGGCTCAGCCGACCGGGGCCGGCGGCGGGCCGAGGATCTCGATGTCGAACTCTGCGGCCACCTGCGCCACGCGCGCGCCGTCGATCTCCTCCGGCTCGGGCATCGTCGGGCCGTCGGCGGGTCGCCCGAGCGCAGCCACGAAACGCTCGAACTGCGCCGGCGTCGTGATCTGCAGGACGCGGGCGGTGTCGGACAGAATCTGGAACTGGTGAGGCAGCCCCTTGGGGAGCCAGGCCAGCGCCCCCTCCTGGTGCACGGCCTCCACGCCGGCGCAGGAGAACCACACCTCGCCCTCGACGATGTAGAACATCTCGTCCTCGAGGTCGTGGCGGTGCAGCGGTGGACCGAAGTTCTTGGGCCCCACGAACTCCATCACGGTGAGCGCCTGGTTGGACATCTCACCGGTCACCTTCGAGGTGAAGAGGTTGTTGAGGAAGTGGAAGTGCTCGCCCTCGTCGCGGGCCAGGATGCTGGGTGTCTGAAGGGTCATGCCGGCGACGCTAGGGAGCCTTGCGTGGCGCCACCATCCCGAGTTCGTGGGCACCGCCCCCCACGATCGAGGGGGGTGGTCGGCCCGGTGGGAGCGGCGTAGGGTGCCGAAAGTGGGGCTCACCACGATGATCGCTTGCTCGAGACCGTCTGATCGCCGCCGGCGACGAGGGTCTGACCGGGGAGCAGGTCTGCGCCGAGATCGCTCGGGCCCTGCAACGCGTGGCGCCGTACACCGCCGCCGCGGTCATGACGACCGACCCCGACACCCACCTGCCGGCCGGCGGCGTCGTGACCGGCTTCGACGCCTCGGCGTGCGGCCCCTTCTGGGACAACGAGCTCCTCGACCCCGACTTCAACAAGTTCAACGACCTGGCCCGCTCCCGCGACCCCGTCGCCACCCTGGTCGAGGCCACCGACGGCGACCTGGCCCGTAGCCCGCGCCACCAGAAGCTCTACGCCGCCATGGGCGCCAGCGACGAGCTGCGCGCGGTCTTCGTCGCCGGCTCCCAGTGCCTGGCCATCGGCTCCTTCTTGCGCACCGACGGCACGGCCTTCACCGCGCAGGAGGTCTGCGACGTCCGGGCCCTCGTCGGGCCCGCCACCACCCTGCTGCGCGGCGCGCTCGGCGGCGCACCGCCATGGCACCGCGCCGCCTGCCCCGGCCGTGGTGATCATCGATGCCGCCTACCAGATCCTGAGCATGTCCGAGGGCGCGGAGGTGGTGCTGCGCGACCTGATGACCGGCCAGCTCGGTGACGACGCGGCCCTCGAGGGCACGGGTCGTCGGGCGCTGCCCGGCACGCTGCTCATCGCCGCCTCGCGCGCCCGGTCGAGCCGTACGTCGTCCCAGGTCACCACCCGGCTCCGCGGGCGCAGCGGCCAGTGGGTGCAGGTGCACGCCGCGGCGCTCGACGGCGCGTCGGACCAGGTCGCGGTCACCATCAACCAGATCCAGTCCGCCGAGCTGATCCCGATCCTGCTGCAGTCCTACGGGCTGACCGTGCGCGAGACCGAGATCGTGCTGTGCCTCTGCCGCGGCCTGTCCACCCGCGAGATCGCCGCCGAGGTCGGGCTCTCGCCCCACACCGTGCGTGACCACCTGAAGTCGATCTTCGACAAGACCCACGTCACCAGCCGCGGCGAGCTCGTCGCGGGACTGTTCACCGCCCACGTCCTGCGCGGCATGCACCACGCGACCGACCGGATCGAGGACCCGGTCGGGCGCTAGTGCTCCGGAGCAGGTTCGCGCGGATTCGGCGGGCGGACGTACCCCGACCCGCTCGGCACGAACAGCACCGAGATCTCCCGGTCCATGACGCTGCTGCCGTCCCCGCGCTCGTGCCCGTCGAGCTGGGCCCGGTGCTCGCCGGTCTTGATGGGGACGACCGCGGTCATCGCACCACACTCGGCACTCCCCTCCCGGGCGTAGGTGAGCATGTGACCCGGGTCGTACGACGTCACGCCGCGTCCGTCGACCCGCAGTCGGTAGTTCAGCGATCCCTGCCCGTCGAGGGTGCGGTCGTCCTGGGCACAGACGGTCCCAGTGAGGTAGAGGAAACCGTCACGAGGCGCGGTGAAGGTGACCGCGGCCAAGGCTGTGAACCCCTTCTCGGTGAAGTGAACGATGGGAGTGCGTTCGACGGCGCCAAAGGCAGCGACGTCCCCCAGGCGCAGCAGCCCCCGCAGGGTCGACTCCTTGACGTCCTTGCCCGTGACGGTGTTGTCCCGGATCTTCTGCCCCGTCACCGAGTTGTTCCTCAGGTCCTTGCCGTTGATCATCCGTGCCGCCTGGCTCGGCACGCCGAGGGCGACCACGAGGGCCGTGGCACCGAGCACCACGCCCACCCGGCCGCTCGTGACGACTCGATCACTACCGGTGCTGTTCCTGCTGCTGCCCATCGTCTCGCTCCGATCCGGCCGGAGCGATCGGTCGGCCGGTCGCGCAAGCCGACGGCCTCCAGCCCGAGAACGGCCGCCGAGTTGCGGCCTCTGCTCGGAGAATCCACCCGATCCTCGCCGCGCGCAAGACCTCAGAGCAGGTCGCGGCCGCCCAGGTAGGGCCGCAGCACCTCGGGGATCCGCACCTGACCGTCGGCGGTCTGGTGGTTCTCCACGAGCGCGGCCAGCAGCCGCGGCGTGGCGACCGCGGTGTTGTTGAGCGTGTGGGCGAAGGTGATCGAGCCGTCGGCCTTGCGGTAGCGCAGGTTGGCCCGGCGCCCCTGCCAGTCGTGCAGCGTGGAGCAGGAGTGCGTCTCCCGGTAGGCCTCGAGCGAGGGCATCCAGGTGTTGATGTCGTTCATCCGGTACTTGCCCAGCCCCATGTCGCCGGTCGAGCACTCGACCACCTCGTAGGCCAGTCCGAGGTCGCCGAGGATCTGCTCGGCGCACTCCAGCAGGGTGGCGTGCCAACGCGCCGACTCGTCCTCGTCGGCCTCGCAGATCACGAACTGCTCGACCTTCTCGAACTGGTGCACGCGCAGCAGCCCGCGGACGTCGCGCCCGGCCGAGCCGACCTCGCGACGGAAGCACGGCGAGATGCCGGCGTAGAGGATCGGCAGGTCGGCCTGGTCGAGGATCTCCCCGGAGTGCAGCCCCACCAGGGCCACCTCACCGGTGCCCGCGAGGAAGAGGTCGTCGGCGGGCAGCTCGTAGGTCTCCTCGCGCCCCTTGGGGAACATGCCGGTGCCGATCAGCGCGGCTTCCTTGACCAGCGACGGCACCGAGATCGGGCGGAACGAGCGCTGCACGAGCAGGTCGAGGGCGTAGGAGTGCACGGCGCGCTCCAGCAGCACCAGGTCGCCGGCCAGCGCGTAGGCGCGACCGCCGGAGACGTTGCGTGCGCGGGCGAACTCCGCCCAGCCGCGGCGCTCGATGAGCTCGACGTGGTCGAGCGGCTCGAAGTCGAACGTCGGCGGCTCCCCCACGGTGCGTACGACGGTGTTGGCCGACTCGTCGGGCCCGATCGGGGCGCCCTCCCACGGGATGCCGGGCGTGGCGAGCATGAGCGCCTCGAACTCGGCCTGGGCGACGGCGAGCTCCTCGCGCGCGGCCGTCAGCCGGGCGTCGAGGTCGGCGAGCTCCTCGCGCAGCCGGGCCCGCTCGGCCTCGTCGGCGCCACCGAACCTCTTGGAGAACCGCTTCTTCTCACCCTGCGCGTCGTCGACGGTGCCGATCAGCTCGCGGGTGCGCGCCTCGAGGAGGATCAGGTGATCCACGTCGAGGTCGACGCCCTTGACGTCGACGGCGTGCTTGACGACGTCGACGTGGTCACGGATGAAGCGCTTGTCGAGCATCGGTCGGGGTCCGTTTCTTCCAGGCCAGCCGGGGTCGGGTCCACCAGGTGGCGGTGCCGTGGTGAGCGACCGACGCTAGCAGCGTCGGGGTGTCAGCGTCGGGGCAGGTGCACGCGCAGCAGCGACCCGTCGTCGGGCTGCTCGAGCCGACCGCCCAGGGCGGTCACGACGGCCGCAGCCCGCTCCTGCACGGGCTTCATCGCCGAGGCCATCCGTCCGGCGTACGGACCGCAGGTGATGTCGACCCGCAGTCGGCTGGCGCTGGCTTCGAAGACGAGCCGGACGCTGCCCTTCTCGTGGGCGACCACGTCGTCGAGCAGCAGGTCGAGCACCTGCTCGACCGGGCCCGGGGTGAAGGTCAGCTCGATGTCGCCCTCGACGGCGGCGGAGAGCTCGCGCCCATCGGCCTCCAGCACGTCGGACCAGCGTTGGGCGATCATCGTGGCGAGGTCGCGCAACGGCAGCGCCGCGCCGGCCACGAGCACGCCGCGACCGGAGATCTCGACGAGCTCGCCGGCGACGTCGTTGATCTGGCCGACCGCCTGGAGGCAGCCGAGTGCCGACTCGCGCGACTCCGCCGACAGGCTCGGGTCACCGACCAGCTCCTCGAGCCGGAACCGCAGGCTCGTCAACGGCGTGCGCAGCACGTGGGAGGTGAGCAGGCCGAACTCACGCTCGCGCTCGAGCCGGTCGCGCATCTGGGTGGCGCTGCTGTCGAGGGCCATCGAGATCGCTCGCGCCTCGGGCACGCGGGTCTTGGGCAGGTCGAGGTCGAAGCGACCCCGGCCCAGGGCGGCGGCCGCGGTGGCGAGCTGCCGGAAGGGGTTCGACAGCGACCGGGCGAAGAAGTAGCCCATGATCCCGGCCACCATCGCCAGCAGCCCCAGCAGGCCGATGGCTGCGCGCGGGTCGCCGCCGAGGATCGAGTCGATGTCGGTGGTGTGCCGCCGCGAGACCGTGATCCGGTCCTGGTCGACGAAGACCGTGGAGGAGACCGCTTCCTCGTCGTCGACGAAGTCGACGCCGGTCAGCACCACCGCGTCGGCGCCGCGCTCCTCGTAGACCACCTGCATGCCCTCGGAGACGAACGCGCCGAGGACGTCGCGGTCGACCTCGCCGGCCGAGGACGACTTCTCCTGGGCCACGACGGCGCCGAGCGCGCGCGCATCAGCGGTGACCAGCTCGCCTTCCTTCTCGCGCAGCTGGCCCTGGATCGAGTACGAGCGGACCACCCCACCCCCCACCAGCAGCAGCAGGGTGATGCCGACGAAGGCAGCAGTCAGCCGTTCACGCATGAGGCGCGGGAGCCTCGAGGCGGAACCCCACGCCGCGGACCGCGACGACCCGCTCGGTCACACCCACGCTCTCCAGCTTTTGGCGCAGCCGCCCGATCGTGACGTCGAGGGTCTTCGTGGAGCCGTACCAGTTCTCGTCCCACACGTCGGCCATCAGCCGACCGCGGGAGACGACCTTGTCCTTGTTGGCGGCCAGGATGCTCAGGACGTCGAACTCCTTGCCCGTCAGCGGCACCTCGGTCTCGCCGGCGTAGACGCGACGGGCGCCGGCGTCGATGCGCAGCGCGTCCTCGTCCTCCTCGAGCCCACCTGCGGCTCCGGCTCCGGTACGACGCAGCAGCGCGCGCACCCGGGCCTGGAGCTCGGCGAGGCCGAACGGCTTGGCGAGGTAGTCGTCGGCGCCGTAGTCGAGCCCGACCACGCGGTCGAGCTCTCCGGCGCGCGCGGTGACGATCATGATCGCGCCCTCGTAGCCGGCGGCTCGCGCCCGCTTGCAGACCTCGAGACCGTCCATGTCCGGGAGCCCCAGATCGAGGATCACGACCTCGGCAGAGCGCCCCTCGAGCTCGTCGAGAGCCTTCTGCCCGTTGTCGACCCAGGCGACGTCGTAGCCCTCTCGCTCCAGCGTCCGGACAAGGGGGAACGCAATGTCCTCCTCATCCTCGACGACGAGGACTCTGTGACCCATGTGGAGGAGCATAGGGGGTGGGACCGGGCCCGTGTGGCAACTACCCGATAGACACCCGCCCGATACTCAACGGAGTAAGGGCTCGCGGGGACCTTTCTCGGCGCTTTCCGGGCCATTGGACGACGGCCAGCAGGCCCAGCAGGACAACGACGGACCAGCGCAGGACCTCGCTGAGGCTCAGGAACGGCAGGCCCAGGACGGGCACCGTCACGATCACCTGCTGCACCGATCCCCAGTCGGGCGCGGCGAGCTCGGCCTCGGCCCGGGTGCGCGCGGTCGCATCGGTCACCAGGACCCCGGGCTCGGCCCGGACCACCCTCAGCACGTCGCCGGCGAGGGCCAGCCGGTCGCCTGCGCGCACGTCACTGACCGGGACGCCTCGTGAGAAGACGACCGTGCCGGCCGCGGGCCCGGCGCCGGACTGGGTGACGACCGACGGCTTCAGGCCCAGGGCAGCGGGGACCACGACGAGCACGAACAGCCACACGGTCAGGACCGCGGTGAGGATCGCCAGCAACCGCGCCATCCGGGGTCGAGGGCGGCGCAGTGGTGCGAGCTCCATCGCGAGACCTCCCCCCAGCGGCTCTTCCGAGGCCCGGACCGGATCTCAGATAGGCGACACTATGAGTTCTGGCCCCACGTGCGAGGCACGCTCCCGACACACGCGCACCAAACATCAGTAACACCTCGTCGCGGATACCCCGGGGGGCTCAGGTCGCGAACAGGTCGCCCCGCGAGGCCACCCGATCCAGGACCTCGTCGAAGCGCAGCTGCTCGAGTCCGAGGGGGTCCGCAGCACCCTCGTCGACCTCGTCCCACGAGACCGGGGCCGCCACGGTGGGGCGTTCGCGCCCGCGCAGCGAGTACGGCGCGATCGTGGTCTTGGACCCGGCGTTCTGCGACCAGTCCAAGAACACCTTGCCGCCACGCCGGGCCTTCGTCATCGTGGCGGTGACCAGCCGGGGGTGCTCGCCCTGGAGCTCCTCGGCGACCTCCTTGGCCAGCGCGGTGGAGTCCTCGGGGGGCAGGCGGGTCGGCAGGTCGGCGTACAGGTGCAGGCCCTTGCTGCCGCTCAGCACGGGCCGGGCCACGAGGTCGCGCTCGGCCAGCTTGTCGCGCACGAGCTGCGCGACCTGGCAGCACTCGTGGAGGCCGGCCGGCTCCCCCGGGTCGAGGTCGATGACGAGCCGGTCGGCGTTGCGCGGTCGCCCGTTGCGCCCCACGCGCCACTGGTGCACGTGCAGCTCGAGCGCGGCGAGGTTGGCCAGCCAGGTGAGCGTGGCGAGGTCGTCGACGATCGGGAACACGAGCCGGTCGCCGTGGCGGCTCTCCCCGCGCGAGCCACTGGTGGGCACCGAGACCGTGCGCACCCACGACGGCGTACCGGCCGGCACGTTCTTCTCGAAGAAGCTCAAGCCCTCCACCCCGTGCGGCCAGCGGATCCGGGTGACCGCGCGGTCGGCGAGGTGCGGCAGCATCACCGGCGCGATGCGGGCGTAGTAGTCGAGCACCTCGCCCTTGGTGGTGCCCGGCACGGGATAGAGCACCTTGGCGAGGTTGCCGATCGTGAGGGTGCGGCCCTCGACGTCGACCTGCACGTCGGTGCCTGCGGGGCCGGCCATCAGAGGTCAGCCGCCAGTGAGTCGGGAGAGATGTCGGTGCGCAGCCCGCGGTACGACGGCTGGCGCAGCCGCACGTGGCCGCGCCCGTGGCTGTCGACGTCGACGACCAGGACCGGCTCCAGCCAGTGGGTGCCGGCAGCATCGACCCGCGGCACCTCGTCGTCGAACGGGCTCTCGGCGCGCGCCAGCCCGGTGACGGCCTCGGTGAGGAGCCGCGCTGCCTTGGCCCCGATGCCGCTCCCGACCCGGCCCCGGTAGTGCAGCCCGGTGGAGGTGATCTCGCCGACCAGCAGGGCGGCGAGCCGGTCGGTGGTGCCCTCCTGGGGACGCCAGCCGCCCACGACGTAGGAGGTGCGGTGGCGGTGGGCGAACTTCAGCCACTGGGTGCTCCGCTCCCCGAACCGGTACGGCGAGGTCACCCGCTTGCTGACGATCCCCTCCAGATCCTGGGCGAGGGTGACCTCGTGGAGCATCGGCCCGTCGTCGTACGACGCAGGCACCTGCCAGTCGGCGCCGTCGAGCACGTCGGTGAGCAGCGCCCGACGCTCGACCAGCGGGCGGGCGGTGAGGTCGCGGCCGTCGAGCCGCAGCAGGTCGAAGACCATGAACGTGACCGGCACCTGCTCCACCAGACGGGCCACGCTGCGGGCGTTGCGCACGTGCATCCGCTCCTGCAGGGTGCGGAAGTCGGGGATCCCCGCCTCGTTGAGCGCGATCACCTCGCCGTCCACCATCAGGTCGCGGTCGTCGAGCGGGGACCTGGCGACGTCGGGCCAGGCGGCGCTCACGTTGTTGTCGTTGCGACTGGTCAGCCGGGTGCGCCCCTCGCGGGTGTCGGCCAGGATCCGCATCCCGTCCCACTTCACCTCGTGGGACCAGCCCTCACCGGTGGGCACGTGGTCGCCCTTGGTGGCGAGCATCGGACGCATGGGCCCATCTTGCCCTGCTCACCCTCGCGGGCTCGTGACGTGAGTGGTCCCACCCGTCACACTGGGGGCGTTCGTCGACGAGAGAGGTGTGCCATGCGTGCGATCTGGAAGGGTGCGGTGTCGTTCGGGCTCGTCAACGTGCCCGTGAAGCTGTACGCCGCGACCGAGAGCCACGACGTGTCGTTCCGTCAGGTGCACGCCAGCGACGGCGGGCGGATCAAGTACCAGCGCATCTGCTCCCTCGACGGCGAGGAGGTCCCCTACTCCGACATCGCCAAGGGCTACGAGACCGAGGACGGCGAGATGGTCATCCTCGACGACGACGACCTCGCCTCGCTGCCGTCGTCGTCCTCGCGAGAGATCGCGGTGGAGAAGTTCGTGCCCAGCGACCAGATCGACCCGCTGCTGTTCGAGAAGTCCTACTACCTCGAGCCGGAGAAGAGCGGCGCCAAGCCCTACGCCCTGCTCCGCCAGGCGCTGCTGGACGCCGACCGGATGGCGGTGGTGACCGTGGCCCTGCGCCAGCGCACCTCCACTGCGGTGCTGCGCGTGCGTCCGACCGAGAACGGCGACGTGATCGTGCTCCAGACCATGATGTGGCCCGACGAGATCCGCACCCCCGACTTCAGCGTCGAGGCAGGCGAGGTCAAGGACTCCGAGGTCAAGATGGCCAACATGCTGGTCGAGACCCTGGCCGGCGACTTCGAGCCCGGCGAGTTCCAGGACGACTACGCCGGCGCCGTGGAGGCGCTGGTCAAGGCCAAGATCGAGGGCGGCGACATCCAGCGCACCCCCACCTCGACGAAGTCCTCCGGCGAGGTCGTCGACCTGCTCGCGGCCCTGCAGCGCTCGGTGCAGGCGGCCAAGACCGCCCGCGGCGAGACGTCCGCTGACGAAGCCGACGTCGCAGACGACGCAGACCGCGACGACGAGCAGTCCTCGGCGAAGGCACCCGCCAAGAAGTCCGCGGCCGAAGAAGTCGGCAGCGAAGAAGTCGACGGCGAAGAAGAGCACTGCCAAGAAGTCGACCGCCTCGTCGACCACCAAGAAGGCCCCGGCCAAGAAGAGCGCCGCGAAGAAGAGCACCACCAGGAAGACCGCAGCCAAGAAGGCCTCCTGACTGCCGAGTCGGCGCACTTGTGCGCCGACTCACCACGCACGAATGCCGAGTCGGCGCACATATGCGCCGACTCGGCATCGTGGGAGGTGCTCCGGGCGGCTACTTCTTGAAGCGGCGGCGCAGGCGCGAGGGCTTCGGCACCGTCGGCAGGGTGGTGCCGCCGCCGTGCATCATCGTCATCATCTGCACCAGCTGCTGGTCCTGCTTGGGGGTGCGGCTGAACGACGTGAGCGCCATGACCGGCTTGAACCGCTGCCGCGCGATGGCCTTGGCGTAGGTGAACTCGCGCAGGCCGTCGGCGCCGTGGATGCGACCGAAGCCGGAGTCACCCACGCCGCCGAAGGGCAGCGAGGGGACGGCGGCGAAGGTGATCACGCCGTTGATCGCGGTCATGCCCGAGCGGATCTGCTCGGCGATCTCCATGCCGCGCGCCTTGGAGAACACCGTCGAGCCGAGGCCGTACTTCGAGGCGTTGGTGCGCTCGATGGCCTCCTCGATCGTGCGGACCTTGGCGACGGTGACGGTCGGCCCGAAGGTCTCCTCCCGCACCGCCAGCGAGCTCTCGGGCACGTCGACGAGGATCGTGGGCTGCACGTAGCGCTCACCCACGGCTCCGGCGCCGCCGAGCAACGCGCGACCGCCCTGGGCGAGGGCGTCGCTGATGTGGGAGCGGATCACGTCGAGCTGCTTGGGCATCGTGATCGGGCCGAGCGTGGAGCCGGGCGAGTCGTCGGCGGTGACGCCCTTGGCCTTGGCGAGCAGCTTGGCGATGAAGTCGTCGTACACGCGTTCGTGGACGTAGACCCGCTCGACCCCGGTGCAGGTCTGGCCGGCGTTGGACCAGGCGCCCCACAGGGTGGCGTCGGCAGCCGCGTCGAGGTCGGCGTCGAGGTCGACGATCACCGAGTCCTTGCCGCCGGCCTCGATCACCACCGGCGTGAGGGTCTCGGCGCAGGCCGCCATCACCCGCTTGCCGGTGGCGGTCGAGCCGGTGAAGGCGATCTTGTCGGCGCCCGCGCGACACAGCGCCGCTCCGGTGTCGCCGAGGCCGGTCACGACGGTGAGGACCGGACGACCCACTGCCTCGAGGAACGTGTGGGCCAGCCACTCCCCCACCCCGGGGCTGTACTCGGACGGCTTGAAGACCACCGCGTTGCCGGCCGCGAGGGCGTAGGCGATCGAGCCCATCGGCGTGAAGACCGGGTAGTTCCACGGACCGATGACACCCACCACGCCGAGGGGCTTGTAGGCGATGGATGCGGCTTGGTTGGCCATCAGCAGACCGGGGGCCACCCGGCGGCGCTTGAGGTGCTTCTCGGCGTGGCCCGCGGCCCAGGCGAGGTGGTCGATCGCGAGTGCGGCCTCGAGGGTGGCGTCCCCGTGGGGCTTGCCGGTCTCGCGGTGCATCAGGTCGGCCAGCTGCGCCAGGCGCCGGGTGATGACGCCCTTCCAGGTGCTGAGGTGCTCTGCGCGCTCGTCGAAGCTCAGCGCCGACCACCACGCGGCCTCGGCGTGAGCGCGGTCGACCGCAGCGCACACGTCCTCGTCGGAGTGCACGGGGTGGGTGCCGACGACGTCGCCGGTGATGGGGCTGAGCGAGTCGAACGTCGTCGTCCGGGTCTGGTCGTCCATGAGGGTCATCGGTTGCTCCTGATCTCGTGAGCCGCCTTCTCGGCGACCATGATGGTGGGCGCGTTGGTGTTGCCGCGCGGGACGGCCGGCATCACCGAGGCGTCGACCACCCGCAGCCCCTCGACACCGCGCACCCGCAGCGACGGGTCGACCACGGCGTCCTCGCCGGAGCCCATCGCGCAGGTCGAGGTGGGGTGGAAGGTCGTCTGCGTCCACGTGCGGATGTGCTCGAGGAGGTCGTCGTCGCTGGGGCTGGCCGACAGCTCCCAGGGTCGGTCGATGAACGCCGACATGGCGCCCTGCTGGCAGATCTCGACCAGCCGCCGGCAACCGGCCAGCATGGAGTCGAGGTCACCGGGGTCGTCGAAGTAGGCGGCGTCGATCGCGGGGTGCCACGACGGGTCGGCCGAGCGCAGTCGCACCGAGCCGCGGCTGTGGGTGTCGACCAGGGTGGCCAGCACCGTGACCATGCGGCTGTGCGGCTCCATGTCGCCATCGCCGTAGAGCCCGGTGGGCAGCACGTGGGCCTGCATGTCCGGCGCCGGCAGGTCGTCGCGGGTGGCCCAGAAGCCGCCGGTCTCGGCCAGGTTGGAGGTCAACGGTCCCTTCTTGCGGGCCTTCCACTTCACGAAGTTGCCCAGCGTGTTGAGCTCGGCGAGGTCGGTGGTGTCGCGGGTGTGCCAGATGAGCGGCGTGAACGGGTGGTCCTGCATGCCCGAGCCCACCCCGCTCAGCTCCACCTTCGCGGAGATGCCGTGCTCGGCCAGGTGCGCGGCCGGACCGATCCCCGACAGCATGAGCACCTGGGGAGAGTTGATCGCCCCGCCGCTGAGCAGCACCTCACGGCGCGCGTGGACGGTGTGCTCACTCCCGCCCTGGCGGAAGGTCACGCCCGTGGCGCGGTCACCGGTGAGCTCGACGCGGGAGACGAGCGCCTCGGTGGTCGTGGTGAGGTTGGCGCGGCCCATGGCCGGCTTGAGGTAGGCCTCGTACGTCGACCACCGCTGCCCGCCGCGGCAGGTCACCTGGTAGGGCCCGACCCCGGCCTGCTCGGCGCCGTTGAAGTCGTCGTTGCGCTTCATCCCGGCACTCACGGCGCTCTCGACGAACGATCCCGTGAGCTCGTGGGTGTAGCGGCGGTCCTCCACGGTGAGCGGCCCCGCCTGGCCGTGGAAGGGCGCACCGAGCCGCCCGTTGCCCTCGGCCTTCATGAAGAACGGCAGGACGTCGTCGTAGCCCCACCCGGTCGCGCCGTACTCGTCGCGCCAGGCGTCGTAGTCGAGGCGGTTGCCGCGGATGTAGATCATCGCGTTCATCGACGAGCACCCGCCGAGGGCCTTCATGCGCGGCCAGTAGGCCCGCCGGCCGTGCAGCTGCTTCTGCTCGGTGGTCTGGTAGTTCCAGTCCCACTTCGTGCGCAGCAGCCCCGGGAAGCCGGCCGGGATGTTGACCTCGTCGATGTCCGGCGCACCCCCGGCCTCGAGGAGCAGCACGGTGGTGGAGGCGTCTTCGGTCAGGCGGGCGGCCAGCACGGCACCCGCGCTCCCGGCCCCGACGATGACGTAGTCGTAGGTGTCCTGAGTCACACCGTGAACGTACTCCCCGGTAGGTCACCGGACCCAGGTGTTCCGCCAAGCGGCTTCCTCAGGCGCCTTTCGTCGGGCGCCCTTCCTCAGGCGGGCTTGACCGCGTGCACCGTCTGGTGGAAGGCCACCGGCGAACGCCGGGCGGGCAGCAGGTACTCCTCCACGTGCACCATCTCGAAGCCGGCGCGGGTGAGCTCCTCGCGGGGATCCCGGCCCAGGTGGCAGCCGCCGGCGATCCGGGGCCAGAACGTCGCGTCGAGGACCCGCTGCACGCGCGCCCAGCCACCGGGAGGCGCGGCGACGTGCTCGACGTAGCGCACCTGCCCGCCCGGGCGCAGGACCCGGTACGCCTCCCCCATCGCCGCAGCGACGTCCGGCACCGAGCAGAGCACGAGGGTGAACACGACCGCGTCGGCGCTGCCGCTCTCCACCGGCAGCGACTCGGCGAGCCCGGGCACCACCTCGATGCAGGTCTCGTCCGTCGTCAACGCCTCAGCGGTGGCGGCGGCCGCCGCGCGCAGGCGGGGCTCCGGCTCGACGGCGATCACGCGCTGCACCGTGGAGGGGTAGTGCGGGAGGTTGCCACCGTCGCCGGCACCGACCTCCACCACCACCCCGTCGAGGTCGGCCAGCAGGGCTCGGCGGTAGGCGATGAGGCCGCCGCGGTCCATCGCCCGGCGTACGGGCGCATAGATGCGGGCGAACAGCGGGTGCGGCCGGTCGGTGTCGGTCGGGGCGCTGGAAGAGCTGCTCATGCGCTCAACCCAACCGCAGGACGGCGATGAGACGGCGGGCGACCTCGCCGCCCTCGGACTCGGCCACCGCGATCGCGGCCGGCACGTCGAGGTCGGTGCGCAGGCAGGCGACGGCCGCGTCGGGGTCGGCGCCACCAGAAGCACCGGCGCCGGGGCGGGCGGCCGCGGCGTAGAGGCGTTGCAGGGTGCGCTCGGCCTCCTCGAGCAGCGAGTGGTCGTAGTCCCAGGCCTCGCCGAAGGGGCGGTTGAGCAGGAGCAGCCGCAGCGCGGCCGGCGTGCAACCGGTGAGGACGTCGTCGACGAGCACGAGGTTGCCGGTCGACTTGGCCATCTTCTCCCCGCCGATCCGCACCTCCCCCACGTGCAGGGTCGTGCGCGCGAACGGCGTGACGCCGGTGACCGCGCTGGCCATCGCCGACTGGTAGGCGTGGTGGGGGAAGGTGAGGTCCTCGCCGCCGAGCAGGAGGTCGACCGACGGACCGTGCACCTCCAGGGCCATCGCGGCGCACTCCGCGTGCCATCCCGGTCGGCCCCAGCCCCAGGGGCTGGCCCAGGCCGGGGCGTCCTCGTCGGAGGCCTGCCACACGGGCACGTCGAAGGGGTCGTCCTTGGCGGGGTGGTCGGGGCGGTCGCCGTAGTCGGCCGAGAGCGCCCGTGCCTCGTCGAGCGACAGCCCGGAGCCGGCCGCGACGTCGTGCCCGCGGAACCAGACCGTGCCGTCACGCTCGTAGGCGGCGCCGACGTCGAGCAGGGCCTGGGCAAGCTGCTGGACGGCGTAGATGTAGTGGCGTGCCCGGGGCTCGGCGACCGGCGTGGCCACCCGCAGCGCCTTCATGCTCTGCTCGAAGAGCGCCTCCTGCACCAGGGCGAACTCGTCGAAGTAGCGGCCGCGGCTCTTGGCCGCATCGACCAGCACGTCGTCGACGTCGGTGATGTTGCGGCAGACCCGCGGGCTCACGCTCGGTCGAGTCGAGCACCGCCGCCGCCACGTCGGCCCACACGAACGTCGAGGCATGCCCGAGGTGGGTGACGTCGTAGGGCGTGATGCCGCAGACGTAGAGCCGAGCCGATCCGACGGCGGCGACGGTGCGTCCGTCGAGCACGAGAGCGGTGGGCCGTGGGGGCGGGGAGCCGACGCGCTGGCGAGCGTCGACGACACCAGGGCGGATCTGACGCGAGGACATGCTTCATCCTCGCACCCGCCGGGTGCGATCAGGTGGTGGTGGGCCGCTCGTCCTCGACGTCGCCGTCCTGCTCGCGCACCTGGCGGGCGGCGGCGAGCCCGCGCACCGGACGCGTCTTCGTCGTCGAGGGGTCGTAGAGACCCTGCTCGGCGGCCTTCTCGACGTTCTTGAGCCGCTTGGTCAGGCTGAAGCCCAGGACCGCGACGGCCAGGATCAGGAGCCCGAACAGCGCGAAGGCGGTCCAGCCGGCCACGACGTCGTTCTCGTCGACGTAGGTCTCCACAGCAAGGGGAAGCAGTGCGGCGTACATGGCTTCAGTGTCTCACCCCGGTGTTCACCGCAGCGGCGTCGGGATCCCCGCGAAGAGGTCGTCCTCGGGCACGGGCGCGTCGACGTGGCTGGTGACCAGCTCGTAGTCCTCGGTCGGCCACACCTGGGCCTGGAGCTCTCGGGGGATCGCGAACCAGAACCCGTCGGGGTCGATCTGGGTGGCATGTGCCAGCAGCGCCTGGTCGCGCACCCCGAAGTAGTCGCTGCACGGGACCTTGGTGGTGACGCGCGCATCCCACTCGGGCTCGGGCTTCCAGTCGCGCAGCCGCTCCGCCCAGGGCGACTCGAGGCCGTGCTCGAGCATGGCCTCGTGCAGACGCAGCATCCGCTCGCGGTTGAAGGAGTGGTGGTAGTAGAGCTTGGCCACCTGCCACGGCTCGCCGGCCTCGGGGAAGCGCTCGGGGTCGGCGGCGGCCTCGAACGCCGCGACGCTGACCTCGTGGCAGCGGACGTGGTCGGGGTGGGGATAGCCGCCGCGCTCGTCGTACGTCGTCAGCACGTGGGGCCGGAAGGACCGGATCAGGGCGACCAGACGACCGGTGGCCTCCTCGAGCGGCACCAGCCCGAAGCAGCCCTCGGGAAGCGGGGGCTTCGGATCGCCGTCGGGCCAGCCGGAGTCGACGAAGCCGAGCCAGTCCTGGGTGACGCCGAGGATGTCGCGGGCCCGCTCCATCTCCTGGCGCCGGATCTCGGTGATGTTGTCGAGCACGTCGGGGCGATCCATCTTGGGGTTCAGGATGGAGCCGCGCTCCCCGCCGGTGCAGGTCACGACGTGGACGTCGACGCCCTCGGCGACGTACTTGGCCGTGGACGCGGCGCCCTTGCTCGACTCGTCGTCGGGATGGGCGTGGACGTGCATGAGGCGGTAACCCGCCCGCGGTCCGGACTCCTTCGGCATGCCCTCGATCCTAGAAGGGCACCGGCTGTCCGCGCCCACCGAGGTGGGACGATGGTCGGGTGAGCGACCACGACACCCTTGCCGAGCGGTACGGCGCTCCGCCCGCGTGGCGGCGTCGGTCGCTGCTCGCGGTCGTGGCGGCCGTCGTGGTCACCTTCGGGGCCTGGCTGGCGTGGACCACCTGGGAGCAGTCGAGCCCCCCGGTCTCCTCCGGCGAGCTGACGTTCGACATCGTCGACGACAACACCGCCAGCGCCCGGTTCCGCATCGACCTGAACGGCGACGACGTCGACGCGACGTGCACCCTGCGCGCCTTCTCCGAGGACCACACCCTCGTCGGACTGGTGTCCTTCGTCCCCGAACCGAGCGCCGGCGGCCGGGTCGAGCAGCTGATCAGCACCGACCGCCGGGCCACGTCGGTCGAGCTCGTCGGCTGCACCGCGCCGGGCCAGCCGCGCCCCCGTTGACCTGCCACTGACCACCGCACGGCCGCACTGACCTGCACCGGAGGCAGGTCCTTGCTAGGCTCTTACTTTCGGCGTCCCCGCCGGCCGGGCTGCACGACAGCCGCCGGCGGCGCGTGATGCTTCCTTCTCTTCCGATCACCGAACGAGCCGCACAGGAGTACCCATGACCCAGTCGACCGAGCAGGGAACCGTCTGGCTGACCCAGGTCGCCCACGACAAGCTCACCGCCGAGCTCGCCCACCTCAAGGGCCCCGTGCGCGAGGAGATCGTGCAGCGCATCAGCGAGGCCCGCGACGAGGGTGACCTCAAGGAGAACGGCGGCTACCACTCCGCCCGCGAGGAGCAGGGCAAGAACGAGGGCCGCATCCGCCAGCTCGAGGACATGCTGCGACGCGCGGAGGTCGGCGAGACCCCGCCCAACGACGGGATCGTCGAGCCGGGCATGGTCGTGACCTACCGCTTCGTCGGCGACGACGAGGACGAGACCGAGACGTTCCTGCTCGGCGCCCGCGAGATCGAGCCCGAGGGCCTGACCGTCTACTCACCGCAGTCCCCCATGGGTCTGGCGATCAACGGCCACTCCAAGGGCGACACGGTCATCTACGAGGCGCCCAACGGCAAGAAGCTCGAGGTCGTCATCGTCGACGCGGTGCCCTACACCGGCTCCTGAACCGAAGCGGCTACTCGCGCACCTCGTAGCCACGCTCGCGCAGTCGCGCGCGGACCTTGTCCGCGTGCGGCTCGCCCCGGGTCTCGAGCTGGAGACGCACCTCGACCTGGTCGAGGTGCAGCGTGGCCGAGAACCGCTCGTGCACGACCTCCAGCACGTTGGCCCCGGTCTCCCCGACCTCGCCGAGGAGCTGTGCCAGACCGCCCGGCACGTCGGGGATGGTCACCCGCAGGTTGAGGTAGCGCCCGGCGGCGGCCATGCCGTGCTGGATGACCCGGCCGAGCAGCAAGGGGTCGATGTTGCCGCCCGAGAGGATCGCGACCGCGGGCGCACGGTAGGCCGAGGAGTCCTCGAGCAGCGCCGCCACCGCGGCGCCGCCGGCTGGCTCGACGATCATCTTGGCGCGTTCGGCCAGGGCGAGCAGCGCGCGTGACATCGCCTCCTCCGAGACCGTCACGACGTCGTCGCAGTAGTCGCGGACCGCTGCGAACGGGATGTTGCCGGGGAGCCCGACCGCGATGCCGTCGGCCATCGTGCGCATCGACGTCAACGGCACCGGCGACCCGTGGAGCAGGGAGGCGGGATAGGCCGCGGCACCCTTGGCCTGCACACCGATCACGGTGACATCGGGACGCAGTGCCTTGACCGCGATCGCGACCCCGGCCAGCAGTCCGCCGCCGCCGAGCGGCACGAGCACGGTCTGCACCTCGGGTGCCTGCTCGAGGATCTCGAGGCCGACGGTGCCCTGTCCGGCGACGATGTCGGCGTGGTCGAAGGGGTGGATCAGGACCGCGCCGGTCTCCTCGGCGAAGCGGCGCGCACCGACCAGGGCGTCCTCGAGGTAGCGGCCCTCGAAGACCACCTCTGCGCCGTACCCCCGGGTGGCGCGCTCCTTGGGGATCGGCGCCCCCTCGGGCATGAACACCGTGGCGGCGATGCCGAGCGACTGCGCGGCCAGCGCGACCCCCTGGGCGTGGTTGCCGGCCGAGGCGGCCACCACCCCGCGCGCCCGCTCCTCCGGGGTCAGCCGGGAGATGCGGACGTAGGCGCCGCGCGCCTTGAAGGAGCCGGTGCGCTGGAGGTTCTCGCACTTGAGCAGCACCGGCCCGCCGACGATCGAGGAGAGCCAGCGCGACTCCTCCATCGGCGTGGTGATCGAGACCCCGGTCAGGGCGACCCGGGCCGACTCGATGTCGGCCAGGCTCACCGAGGCGACGGCGTCGTCAGCGGTGGTCATCGGCATCTCCCACCGGCACGGCGGCGTCGGTCTCGGCGTAGTCCTCGGCCAGCTCCTCCACCGGGTCGTCCCCGACGTCGGTGTTGGACGCGAGGTGCTGCACGACCGCGTTGACCGCGGCCGCCAGCGGCACGGCGACGAGGGCGCCGGCGACACCGGCGACCAGGATGCCGCCCGCGATCGCCACGATCACCGCGAGCGGGTGCACCGAGACCCAGCGGCCCAGCAGGAACGGCTGGAGGATGTGGGCCTCGAGCTGCTGGACCCCGACCACCACCGCCAGCATGATCAGCGCGGTCAGCGGACCCTGGTCGACGAGCGCCACCAGGATCGCGACCGCGCCGGCCACCGTCGCTCCGACGAGGGGCACGAAGCCACCGAGGAAGACCAGGACGCCGATCGCCAGCACGAACGGCACCTGCAGGATCGCGGCACCGATCATGATGCCGATCGCATCGACTGCGGCGACGATCACCGTCGCGCGCACGAACTGGGTCAGCGAGATCCAGGCGACCCGGCCCGAGCTGTCGGTCTGACGGCGCGCGGCGCGCGGCGCGATGCGGACCGCCCAGGCCCAGATGCGGTCGCCGTCGGCGAGGAAGAAGTAGGTGGCGAACAGCACGATGAAGAATCCGGCGAAGACGTGCCCGATGGTGGTGCCGACCTCGGTGACCCGACCGACCACGTCGCCCTTCTCGGGGTCGGTCTGGGCGGTGATCGCGTCCTGCGCCTGCTGGATGTAGTTGTTGATCTGCGAGTCGCTGGCGTTCAGCGGCCCATCCTTGAGCCAACGCTTGATCTCGTCGAGCCCCTGCACCGTGGAGTCGGCCAGGTCGGTGGCGCCGGCCGCCACCTGCTGGCCGGCGAAGGTGAGCATCAGCACGACGAACCCGATCAGGCCCGCGACCACCACCAGCGCCGAGACGCTGCGAGGTGCACCGAGCCGCTGGAACATCCGGGCGACCGGGCTCACGAGCGCGGAGAGGAGCAGGGCGATCACGAGGGGCAGGACGACGATGGCGAAGAAGCCGACCAGGTTCAGCACGAAGTAGCCGAGCGCGCCGATCACCAGGAGCCGCCATGCCCATGCGGCGGCGAGGTCGACACCCCACGGCACCTCGGCCCGGTTGAAGTTGGAGGGCCCGGCGGCGATCGAGCCCGGCTCGGAGCGGCGTTCGCGCTCCTCGCGCAGGATCGCCCACTGGGCGGCGATCCGAGCGGTGACCCGCTCCTCGTGCTCGCGGTCGTGCTGCTCCAGCTGCTCGCGGGTGCGCAGGCGCAAGGTGCGTCGCCGGCCGGCGACCGGCTCGGGGGCGCGGTCGGCCTTGCCGCCCTCGGACCCCTCGGCGGGGGTCGCAGGCGGCAGCTCGTCGTTCTGGTCGGGGGTCACCGGAGCAGCCTAGGCGCGTCGAGCAGGCTGCGGGCCAAGCGCCGCGCGACCTCGCCGTGCTCGTCGGCGAGCAGCCCCACCGCTGCCAGGAGGTAGTCGCGGTCGAGCACCACGCGGGGGTGCTCCGGCAGCTGCCACCCGCCGTCCAGTCCGCGGCCCACGGTGCCGGCGAGCACCCGCTCGACCACGCCGTCGCGGCCGTGTCGCAGCGCTCCCCCGGAGGCGACCACGAGCTCGACCTCGCGCAGGTCGGTGCCGGAGCGCTCCACCACGCGGCCCTCCGGACCGACCACCACGCGGGCGCGCCCGGCGTGTCGACGCAGCGCCAACCCGATCGCGGCGCGGGCGATCGCCTCGTCGTCGTCACGGTCGGCGTCGGAGGCCGGCAGGTACGCCGGATCAGCGGCCCGCACCGCCGCAGCATCGGCCAGGTCGTCGAGGCCGGCCTCGACGATCGTGGTCGGCGCCGACCACCGCATGCCGAGGTCGCCCTCGACGGTGCGCGTGAGGGCAGTGGGAGCCACGACGTCACGGGCGAGGCCGGCATCCTCGGGGTCGAGCTCGACCACGGAGTGCACGTCGGTGGTCGCCCCTCCGACGTCGACCACGACCAGGTCGCCGACGACGCCGGCCAGCACCTCCACGCCGGTGAGCACGACGTCCGGGGTGGCTCCGCGGACCATCGCGACGAACGCCCGGCCCTCGTCGCGGTCGCTCAGGTGCTTGCCGCCGATCACGTGGGTCAGGAACGTCTCCCGGATCGCGGCGCGCGCACTCGCGGGGCGCAGCACCCCGATCCGGGGCACCACGTTGTCCGCCACGACGTACGGGAGGTCGCCGAGCACCTCGACCACCTCGGCTGCGGCGTCGGCGTTCCCGGCCACCACGACCGGCCCGTGCCAGCCACTGGCCACCAGCTCACGCGCGGCGCGCAGCAGCACCTCGCTGTTGCCGCCGTCGGTGCCGCCGGTGAGCAGGACCAGGTCCGGAGGCGGGGTCGTGTGCCTCAGCACGGTCTCCAGGCCGGCGTCAGGCGCACGACCCGACGCCGCCACCACCGCGACCACCTTGCCGCCGCTGGACAGCGCGACGCGACGACCGGCCTCGGCCGTCACCAGCTCCTCGTTGCCGACGACCGCGATCCGCAACCCGCCGCCGGCGCTCGAGCAGGCCAGCACCTCGGCCGTCGCGGCGCGAGGGTCCTGGGCGGTCAGGCGCGACAGGCAGGCGTCGTAGCCGTCGAGGACGTCGGTGTCGATCGTCGTCCGGTGCTCGGCCGCCGCGACGACGCGAGCCTCGGCGAGGTCGACGAGGGAGGCCTTGGTGAAGGTCGACCCGAAGTCCACGCAGATGACTGCGGTGGACGCCTCAGCCGAGGGCACGGTCGAGGTCCGCGACGAGGTCCTCGACGGTCTCGATGCCCACGCTGAGCCGCACCAGGTCCGAGGGCACCTCCAGCGCGGTGCCGGCGACGCTGGCGTGGGTCATGCGTCCGGGGTGCTCGATGAGCGACTCCACGCCACCGAGGGACTCGCCCAGGGTGAAGACCTCGGTGCGTTCGCAGACGGCCAGCGCCTGCGCCTCGCCGCCGGTGACGCGGAACGAGATCATGCCGCCGAAGCGCTTCATCTGGCGCGCGGCGACGGCGTGACCCGGGTGCTCGGGCAGACCGGGGTAGATGACCTCGGCCACCTGCGGGTGGGAGGTGAGGAACTCGACGACGCGCTCGGCGTTGTCGCAGTGCCGGTCCATGCGCACCGCGAGGGTCTTGAGCCCCCGCAGGGTGAGGAAGGCGTCGAAGGGACCGGCCACCGCGCCGATGGCGTTCTGGTGGAAGCCGACCTTCTCGGCGAGGTCGAGGTCGCGCACGACGAGCCCGCCACCCACGACGTCGGAGTGCCCGCCGACGTACTTGGTCGTGGAGTGCACGACCGCGTCGGCGCCGAGGGTGAGCGGCTGCTGGAGGTAGGGCGAGGCGAAGGTGTTGTCGACCACGAGAAGGGCGCCGGCCTCGTGCGCCACCGCGGCCAGGGCCTCGATGTCGCCGATGTTGAGCAGCGGGTTGGTCGGGGTCTCGAGCCAGACGAGCTTGGTCTGTCCGGGACGGATGGCGGCGCGCACCGCGTCGACGTCGGAGACCGGCGTGCTGGTGTAGTCGATCCCCCACACCTTCTCGACCTTGTCGAAGAGGCGGAACGTGCCGCCGTAGGCGTCGTTGGGGATGACCACGTGGTCACCGGGGCGGCAGATGCTGCGGATCAGGGTGTCCTCGGCAGCCAGGCCGGAGGCGAAGGCGAAGCCGCGTTCGCCCTGCTCCAGCGAGGCGAGGTTGCCCTCGAGCGCGGTGCGGGTGGGGTTGGCCGAGCGGCTGTACTCGTAGCCGCCGCGCAGCCCGCCCACGCCGTCCTGCTTGTAGGTCGAGGTGGCATAGATCGGCGGGATCACCGCGCCGGTGGTGGGATCAGGCTCGTAGCCGGCGTGGATCGCACGCGTCTCGAAACCGGCCTTGCTGGTGTGTGTCTGGTCGCTCACCCCCCGAGACTATTCCTCCGCGCAACGCCCGCGCCGATCGACGTCACCGCTCTGTAAGAAGCCGGGTGGAACGAACCGGCTAGCGTCGTGGTTGTAGGCGGTGGACCACCAGACGCACGCCGCAGGCACCGCCCAGGAGGCAACGATGTTCTTCACCCGCAAGTCCGAGCTGATCGAGCCCGACAAGGCGCTCCCGGGCCGCAGCGAGCGCCCGTTCCACCTCAGCGAGCGTCACCGCGTCCTCGACGCGCCCGTCGTCACCGACACCGCCCCCGCCGGCCACGAGGTCGCGGTCTTCGGGCTGGGTTGCTTCTGGGGCGCCGAGGAGATCTTCTGGCAGATGCCGGGCGTCTGGTCGACCTCGGTCGGGTACGCCGGCGGGACCACCCCGCACCCCTCCTACGAGGAGGTCTGCTCGGGGCGCACCAACCACACCGAGGCCGTCCGCGTCGTCTTCGATCCCGCGGTGGTCACCTTCGCCGACCTCGTCAAGGCGTTCTTCGAGGTCCACGACCCCACCCAGGGCATGCGTCAGGGCAACGACGTCGGCACCCAGTACCGCTCGGCGATCTACTTCACCACCCCCGAGCAGGAGCAGACCGCGCGCGAGCTGACGCAGGTCTACGGCGACGAGCTCGCCCGCCGCGGCCTCGGCGAGATCACCACCGAGATCCGCGAGGTGCCCACCTACTACTACGCCGAGGACCAGCACCAGCAGTACCTGGCCAAGGTCCCGAACGGCTACCGGTGCCACGCCAACACCGGTGTGAAGTTCCCCGCGACAAGCTGAGGCCCGAGGCCCGGCGGCCGACTGGGGAGGTCTTGGTGCACCAGGTGCACCAAGATCTCCCCAGAGCGGTCGAGCCGGTCAGGGGGATGACCCTTTACGGATGAGCCCCGGGGTCCTAGGTTCAGTTTCAGGCGACCGCATGGGGCGGTTCCATCGAGTCGAACACTCGGATCGGACCGTGCTCACGTGACCCGTCCACCGCTTCCCTCCACACGCCGCACCGTGCTCACCACCGCGGCCTGGACCGCCCCCGCGATCCTCGCGGTCAGCGCCGCCCCCGCATTCGCGGTCAGCGGCATCGGGACCATGGCCGTGCTCGCCACCCGCGGCGACACCGGCAACAGCATCGGCACCATCGACCTGACCCTCGACCCCGAACCCCTCACCACCCCGGTCCCGGTCATCGCCTACGACGACCCCGGCACCACCACGACGAGCTTCGTCAAGACCGGCACCTCCGGCACCGCCGGCCTGTACCGGCTCACCTTCACCTCCACCACCCACCCCTGCCCCGCCACCATCACCGCCACCATCGACGTCGTCGGCTACGGCACCACGATGCCCACCGTCCTCATGGCCGCCCCCGGCACCCTCGACACCACCTTCGCCGACCCCAACCTGAACAACCCCGCCTACGGAGTCGCGGTCCTCGCGGACGGGAAGATCCTCGCTACCGGCGACTTCACTACCGCCGGACCAGACAACACCCCCTACGGACGCCTCGCCCGCTTCCATCCCGACGGCACCCTCGACACCACCTTCGCCGACCCGAATCTCAACAGCTACGTCCAGGAGATCGCCGTCCAGCCCGACGGGAAGATCCTCGCTACCGGCGACTTCACTACCGCCGGACCAGACAACACCCCCTACGGACGCCTCGCCCGCTTCCACCCCGACGGCACCCTCGACACCACCTTCACCAACCCCAACCTCAACGGCATCGGCGTCGGTGTCGCCGTCCAGACCGACGGCAAGATCGTCGTCACCGGCGGCTTCACCACAGCCGGACCAGACAACGTCCTTTACGGACGCCTCGCCCGCTTCCACCCCGACGGCACCCTCGACACCACCTTCGCCGACCCCAACCTCAACACCGTCGGCTACGGAGTCGCGATCCAAGCGGACGCGAAGATCTTGGTCACTGGAGAGTTCACCGCAGCCGGATCCGACCGCACCCGCTACCAACGGTTGGCCCGGTTCAACGCCGACGGCACCCTCGACACCACCTTCGCCGACCCGCGACTCAGCAATTCCGGCTTCGATCTTGCAGTGCAGATCGACGGGAAGATCCTGGTCAGCGGCGAGTTCGACTACGTAGGGGACCTGTGGGACACCTCGGACCGGATCTACAGGGAGCGCCTTGCCCGGCTCCATCCGGACGGCACCGTCGACACCACGTTTGCCAACCCACATCTGCTCGGAATCGCTTCCAAGGTCGTCCTCCGCGCAGACCACAGCCTCCTCACCACCGGCTACTTCGACGCCGCTGGGTTCCCGCGAACCCCCGCCCAAGGCCTGGCACGCTTCCATTCCGACGGCACCATCGACGCCACCCTCGCCAACCCCAATCTCAACGCGGCCGGCTACGGAGTCGCCGTCGACGCCGACGGCAAGATCCTCACCACCGGTTTCTTCACCACCGCCGGTACCGGCGACACCACCTACGGTCACCTGGCGCGGTTCAACGGCTGACCGCGGGGACCTGCTTCATGCCGCACCAGCTACCGCTGCTACACCGGCGCGGAGTTCCGCCGCCGCCTGAGATCCGGAGCCGAGCGGTCGACCGGGGAGGTTCTGGTGCACCAGGTGCACCAGGATCTCCCCAGACCGGCCGGACCGCTCAGGGGGACGTCCCTTTACGGATGAGCCCCGGGGTCCTAGGTTCAGTTTCAGGCGACCGCATGGGGCGGTTCCATCGAGTCGAACACTCGGATCGGACCGTGCTCACATGACCCGTCCACCGCTTCCCTCCACCCGCCGCACCGTGCTCACCACCGCGGCCTGGACCGCCCCCGCGATCCTCGTGGTCAGCGCCGCCCCCGCATTCGCGGTCAGCGGCATCGGGACCATGGCCGTGCTCGCCACCCGCGGCGACACCGGCAACAGCATCGGCACCATCGACCTGACCCTCGACCCCGAACCCCTCACCACCCCGGTCCCGGTCATCGCCTACGACGACCCCGGCACCACCACGACGAGCTTCGTCAAGACCGGTGCCTCCGGCACCGCCGGCCTGTACCGGCTCACCTTCACCTCCACCACCCACCCCTGCCCCGCCACCATCACCGCCACCATCGACGTCGTCGGCTACGGCACCACGATGCCCACCGTCCTCATGGCCGCCCCCGGCACCCTCGACACCACCTTCGCCGACCCCAACCTCGACAACCCCGCCTACGACGTCGCAGTCCAGGCCGACAACAAGGTCATCGCCACCGGCCTCTTCACCACGGCCGGACCGGGCAACACTCCCTGCGGCAACCTGACCCGCTTTCACCCTGACGGCACTCCCGACGCAGACTTCGCCGACCTGAATCTCAACAACCATTTCGGTCGAGGGCTCGCGATCGACGAGAACGCAATGATCCTCGTCACCGGCGACTTCACCACCGCCGGGCCGGACAACAGCCCCTACCGCCACCTGGCCCGCGTCAACACCGACGGGACGCTCGACCACTGGTTCGCGAACCCCTACCTGGAGGGCACGACGGGCGCCTGGGGCGTTGCGGTCCAGACGGACGGCAAGATCCTGGTAGCCGGCGATTTCACCGCTGTCGGGGCCGAGAACACCCCCGATGGTCAGACCGCCCCCTACGGCCACCTGGTTCGGCTCAACCCCGACGGCACCCTCGACACCACCTTCACCAACCCCAATCTCGGCGGCCGGGGCCACGCTGTGGCAATCCAGCCCGACGGAAAGGTCCTCGTCACCGGCAGCTTCACCACCGCCGGACCGGACAACACCCCGTACCACGGGCTCGCGCGCTTCAACACCGATGGCACCCCTGACCTCTCCTTCACCAACCCGCACCTCAACCAAGACGTCAGGGGGCTTGCGGTCCAGGCCGACGGGAAGATCCTCGTCACCGGCAACTTCTCCACCGCCGGACCCGACGACTCCCCCTATCGCTACCTGGCTCGGGTCAACCCCGACGGCACCCTCGACACCACGTTCACCAACCCCGATCTCGACGATGCCGGCCTCGGAGCCACCGGCTGGGGGGTGGCCGTCCAGGACGACGGAAAGATCCTCGTCTCCGGCGGCTTCGTCACTGCCGCGGGACAGCCCCGCAACGGACTGGCTCGCCTCCACAGCGACGGCACCCTCGACACCACGTTCACCAACCCCCACCTCCGCTTCGCGGTCGCGATCGCCATCGACACCGACGGCAAGATCCTCGTCGCCGGAAGCTTCACCACCGCGGGCTCCGGGGACGCCCCCTACGGCCGCCTCGCCCGCTTCCACGGCTGACGGCGACCGGCCACGACCCCCACGCATCGAGCTGGCCTTCGACTGTCGATCGGGCACGCAAGATTTACTCGGCAGCGCGGGCTGCACCCGTTAGCGTGCGCAGACGACGGGGCGAACCACCGCGCCGCTGACCGAATGAGGCCCGCATGCCGCCGTCCGCTCCCCCCAGCCCCGATGGACCGACCAGCCCCTTCCGGCGTCCCTCCCGGCGCGCGGTGCTCGGGAGCGCCGTCTGGACCGCACCGGTCATCGTCGCCGCCGGGGCCGCCCCGGCCTTCGCTGCCTCGGGCGTGCCCACGATCACGGTCGTCTCCACCTCGGGCAGGACCACGCCGGGCGCCGGCACGGTCACGGTCGCCCTGGATCCCGATCCCGGCGGCGCGCAGACAGCGATCGTGGCCTACGACAACACTCCCGGCGCCTCGACCACCTCGTTCCTGCGTACGGGCGCCGCAGGCACCGCGGGTCTCTACCAGCTGTCGTTCTCCACCACGACCCGGCCGGTCCCGGCGACGATCACCGCGACCATCTCGGTGGCCCCTTTCGGCACCACGTCGGCCACGGTGACCATGGCCGCGCCGGGGACCGTCGACCTCGCGTTCCCCGACGCCAACCTGAGCTCCACCGGGCAAGCCATCGCGGTGCAGGCTGACGGCAAGATCGTCGTCGGCGGCAACTTCACCACTGCCAACGGCGTCAACACCAAGCGGCTGGCGCGCTTCAACGTCGACGGGACGCGCGACAGCGGCTTCGCCGACCCCGGCCTCGACAACACCTGCTACGCCGTCGCGCTCGCACCCGACGACAAGATCCTGGTGGCCGGCAACTTCAGCACGACCATGAAGTACCTGGCACGCGTCAACGCCGACGGGACGCGTGATGCGACGTTCGCGAATCCCGCGTTGAACCAGCTCGGCTACGGCGTGGTGGTCCAGCCCGACCTCAAGGTCGTCGTCGCGGGCTTCTTCACCGCCGCCGGCGCTGTCACCCGCAAGCGACTCGCGCGCTTCAACGTCGACGGGACGCTGGACACCGGCTTCGCCGACCCCGACCTCGACAACCAGGCCTTCGCGGTCGCACTCCAGAGCGACGCAAAGGTGCTCGTGGCCGGCGACTTCCTCTCCGCGGGGGGCGTGGCGCGCCGCAGGCTGGCCCGCTTCCATCCCGACGGCACGCTCGACACGAGCTTCGCCGACCCGGGTCTCAGCGGCCGCACCCTCGACCTCGCCGTCCAGTCCGACGGAAAGATCCTTGCCACAGGCGAGTCGACCACCGCGGGTGGGATGACTCGTCAGTACCTCGCGCGCTTCAACTCCGACGGCACGCTCGACGTCGGCTTCGCCGACCCCGCTCTCAACGCGCGGAGCCGCCGGGTCGCGGTGCAGCCGGACGGCAAGATCCTGGTGACCGGCGACTTCACCGCGGTGGGAGGCGTCGCCCGCAACCGTCTCGCACGGCTCCACCCCGACGGCACCCTGGACACCAGCTTTGCCGACCCCGGCCTCAACGCCAGCGCCATCGGTCTGGCTCGGCAGAGCGACGCCAAGGTCCTCGTGGGCGGCGACTTCAGCACCGCTGGGGGCGCGACGAGGGGACGCCTCGCCCGCTTCCACGGCTGAGCGGATCCGGGCACAAATAGGAGCGAGGGCGAAGCCGTCTTCCCAGCGGCTCCGCCCTCGTGTTCCCCTGATCCGCCGTCCCGGGGTCGAAGCGGGTCGGCGAAGTATCGGTGCCCTACTCGGTGGGGACCCGCAGGCTCTGTCCGGCGTCGAGGGCCACGGAGTCGAGGGAGTTCAGCTGGACGATGTGGCGCATCATGGCGCGCACGTCGCCGCCGTCGGTGAGGTCGGAAGCGAGGTCCCACAGCGTGTCACCGGGGCCCACCACGATCGTCTCGGTGGCCTCGGCCTCCGGGCTCGCGACCGAGCCTCCGGCCAGCATCAGGCCCACGGCGAGGACGACGACGAACGCCAGGACGAACACGACCAGGCGACCGCGACGGGTCAGTCGGTGGCTCGGCTCGCGGAGCTCGTTCACGCGAAGCGGCGGGTGCAGGGTCATCGTGTTCATCGG
Organism: uncultured Actinomycetota bacterium; assembly: GCA_963760515.1. GTDB lineage: Bacteria > Actinomycetota > Actinomycetes > Propionibacteriales > Nocardioidaceae > Nocardioides. The sequence goes on along the minus strand of CAVXDL010000008.1, from coordinate 259,603 downwards.
GACCTCCTGGGGAAGTGGCGGTCAGCCTTGGGTGATGCTCGGATCGGACTCCCTGATGTCTAGTGGCGACCACCGACAGTCGTTGCCGGCGGCCACTTGGACCAGTCTTCGAGGAGCGCTTCGATCAGGTGTTCGATCGAACACATGAGCGAGACTAGATCAGGTGTTCGAACGAATGCAAGACCCGAGCGAACATTTGTTCGAACCGTTCGATCGCGACACGCCGTTCGAACACTTGTTTGAAACCACCCGTCATCGGTGGCATCCTCAGGACATGGCCTCGACACCCGACACCCCGCCCCGCCCGGCTGCTCGCTCCAAGGTCACCGAGCTGCCCGACGGTCCCCCGGACTCGACCGGCCTGACGCCGCGCCAGCAGCGCGTGCTCGCCCACATCAAGGACAGCATCGAGCTGCGCGGCTACCCGCCGAGCATGCGCGAGATCGGCGGCGCGGTCGGCCTGACCAGCACCTCGAGCGTCGCCCACCAGCTCAAGGTGCTGGAGGAGAAGGGCTACCTCAAGCGCGACCCCAACCGGCCGCGCGCCCTGGAGGTGTTCCTGCCCGAGGTGATGGCAGCCCGCCGCTCGCTGGGTGCCGCCGAGGAGACCACCTACGACGAGACCGGCATCGGCGACGCCGCCCCCGTCCCGGCCAACGTGCCGCTGGTCGGTCGGATCGCGGCCGGCGGACCGATCCTGGCCGAGGAGCGCTTCGAGGACGTCTTCCCGCTGCCGCGCCAGCTGGTCGGCGAGGGCACGCTCTTCCTGCTCGAGGTCTCCGGTGAGTCGATGATCGAGGCGGCGATCTGCGACGGCGACTACGTCGTGATCCGCCAGGAGCAGACAGCCGAGAACGGCGACATCGTGGCCGCCATGATCGACGGCGAAGCGACGGTCAAGACCTTCCAGCGCAAGGACGGGCAGGTCTGGCTCCTGCCCCACAACCCGGCCTTCGACCCGATCGACGGCACCCACGCCTCGATCCTGGGCATCGTCACGGCGGTCCTTCGCAAGGTCTGACGTAGCCTGGGGCGCATGTTGTCCCGCTCCCCCCGCCGTGCCATTTTCCTGCCGGTGCTGGCGGGGCTTGCGGGCATGCTCGCGACCCTGTTCGTCACCCCGACCGGCGCCGGCGCTGCGGAGCCCGACCCCACGATCATGGCGAGCGAGGCCGACGCCGAGGCGAAGGCCGCGCTCAGCTCGGTGAGCGAGGCACTGGCGGGCAACGACGCCATCGAACCCACCCTGGCCCTGCGCGACCTGGCACTGCTGCGAGGGTCGTTGCGCGGCGAGGACCGCGCAGCGGCCGAGGACTACCTCGCCCGTCCCACCGACGGCGGCAACGACCCCTTCCACGACGGCTACACCACCACCGAGGCGACGCCGGCCTGCTCTGCGGTGATCTGTGTCCACTACGTCCGCACCACTGCGGACCGGCCCTCGCTCGTCGACGACGACACCAACGGCATCCCCGACTTCGTCGACCTCACGCTGGCGACCCTGACCCACGTGCACGAGACCTACGTCGGTGCCGGCTACCGGGCGCCGCTGCCTGACGGCACGCGCGGCGGCGACAGCCGGGTCGACATCTATCTCAAGGACGTGGGCAACCAGGGTCTCTACGGCTACTGCACGACCGACAAGGTGATCGGCGCCAACCGCGACGCCTGGGCCTACTGCGTGCTTGACAACGACTACGCGACGTCGCAGTTCCCGGCCAACACCCCGCGCGCCAACCTCCAGGTCACCGCCGCCCACGAGTACTTCCACGCGGTGCAGTTCGGCTACGACATCGGCGAGGACGGCTGGTTCCTCGAGGCGACCGCCACCTGGGCCGAGGACGAGGTCTACGACGACGTCAACGACAACCGCCAGTACCTCGCCTCCAGCCCCCTCACCAGCCCGCGGGCCTCGATGGACCAGTTCTCGGGGCTCTTCCACTACGGCACCTGGATCTTCTTCCGCTTCCTCTCCGAGCGGTTGACCGCCAGCGAGGGCGGGATGCCGACGGTCGTGCGGGACATGTGGCGTCGTGCCGATGATGCCGTGGGCGGCCCGGACGACTACTCGCTCAAGGCAGTCCGCCGGGTGCTCAACCAGCGCGGCCTGCCCCTGACCGAGGCCTTCGCCCGCTTCTCCCAGGCCAACCGGATGCCGGGTCGCTCCTACGACGAGGGTGCCGCGCTCAAGTACCCCGCGGCTCCGGTCCAGAAGGCCCATTTCCTGACCCGACACCACCCGACCGCTGAGCGCTTCCGCGTCGAGCTCGACCACCTGACGAGCACGACCGTGCGCTACACCCCCTCTGCCGGTCTGCGCCGAGGGTCGTGGATCCTGCGGCTGCGGCTCGACCTGAGCCAGCGCTTCCGCGGCACCGCCGCCATGGTGACGGTCAACAAGGTCGGCGCCGCACCGTCGGTACGCCTGGTCAAGCTCAACGCCAAGGGCAATGCCAAGCTGTCGGCGAAGTTCAACAAGGGGAAGATCTCCTGGGTCGAGGTGACCCTCGTCAACGCCGGCGACGACTTCACCTGCCGGCGCAACACCCGGTTCTCGTGCGCCGGGCGGTCGAAGGACGACAACCGAGTGCAGCGGCTCGACGCCCGCGCCGTCCGCCGCTGAACGGCTCCCGCATGGCCGCTCGGTAAACAACAGGCGACGTCTGCCCCCCGAGCATCACCTGTGCGGCCTCGCGTCGTTGAAGGGGTGTGAGCGACTCCCCCTGCGCCCCTTCGGGTCTGCCTGTCCACCGTCGTACCGTGCTGGCCACCGGCACCGTGGCCGCGGGTCTGGCCGGCGTGGCCACCGGGCTCCACGCCCCTGCCTCTGCAGCCACCGGCCGCTACTTCCAGCACGGCGTCGCCTCGGGCGACCCTCGGCCGCGCTCGGTGGTGATCTGGACCAGGCTGACCCCGACGCCGCAGAGCACCCCCGGATCGGGCACCGGTCCGCGCGCGACCGTCGCCTGGGAGGTCGCCACCGACGAACGCTTCCGCCGCGTCGTGACCCGGGGTCGTTTCGTCACCAGCGCGAGCCGCGACCACACCGTCAAGCTGGACGCCACCGGCCTCAAGCCGGCCACCTGGTACTACTACCGCTTCACCTACCGCGGAGCCCACAGCCGGGTCGGACGGATGCGCACGGCTCCCGCCAAGAACGCCTCCCCCCGCAACCTGCGCTTCGGGGTCGTCTCGTGCGCCAACCTCCAAGCCGGCTGGTTCTCGGCCTACCGAGGGATCGCAGCCCGCGACGACCTCCACGCCGTCGTGCACCTGGGTGACTACCTCTACGAGTACGGCCCCGGTCAGTACGGCTACGGCCGCGAGAACGTCGACATCCGGCCGCACGACCCGGCCCACGAGATGGTGTCGATCGCCGACTACCGCCGCCGGCACGCGCAGTACAAGACCGACCCCGACCTGCAGGACGCCCACGCGAAATTCCCGTGGATCGTCACCTGGGACGACCACGAGGTCACCAACGACCAGTACGACACCGGCGCCGAGAACCACCAGCCCGACGAGGGCGACTACCTGCGTCGCCGCGCCCGCGCCCACCGCGCCTACGACGAGTGGATGCCGGTACGGCTCTCGAACACCGCCGCGCTCGGTGACGGCAACCGGCTGTATCGCCGCCTGCGCTTCGGGCGGCTGGCCGAGATCAGCATGCTCGACCTGCGCACCTATCGCTCGGAGCAGTTCGATCCCGCCTTCCCCACGCCGGTCCCCTCCCCCGACACCGCCCCCGTCAGCGACCCGAGCCGCACGATCACCGGCACCCGCCAGCTGCGCTGGCTGAAGAAGTCGTTGGTGCGCAAGCGGGCGTTGTGGAAGGTGATCGGCAACCCGGTGATGATCGCGCCGGTGACCTTCGCCCAGGTGCCCGGCGACCTGCTGGACCCGATCAACGACGTCACCGGCCTGCTGCCCGACGACGGACTGCCCTACAACGTCGACCAGTGGGACGGCTACACCCACGACCGCACCGAGGTCTTCAACTTCATCAAGAACCACCACGTGGAGAACGCGCTGTTCATCACCGGCGACATCCACTCGGGCTGGGCCGCCGACCTTCCCTACGACGTCGGCAGCTATCCGCTCAGCGGTTCGGCCGGCGTCGAGTTCGTCTGCTCCTCGGTCACGTCCAACAACCTCAAGGACATCACCGGGACCCCGTCGCGCACGACGAGCCTGGCGGTGGAGGCGGTCATCCTGGCCAACAACCGCCACATCAAGTACCTCAACTTCGACGACCACGGCTTCTCCGTGCTCGACCTGACCGCCAAGCGCGCCCAGATGGACTGGTTCATCATCGGCGACCGAGCTGACAAGGACACCGCGATCACCCACACCGCGAGCTATCAGACCCGGACCGGCACCAGCACGGTGCGCCGCGTGGACCGGCCGGTGCGCTGATGTGCGGCTGTGGGACGAGCCGTCGGGTCCCCGGCGAGCCGACGCCGTACGAGGCCGGCCTCGCCGAGGTCGCCACCGGACGACGGACCCTGCTCAAGGTCGGCGGGGCGGGTCTGGCCTTCTCCACGGCTGCGGCCACCGCCGGACTCACCTCAGGTGAGGCCGCGGCCGCTGCCCGGAAGAAGACCCGCAAGCGCGCCTACGTGCTGGTCATCGACGGCTGCCTGCCGGAAGAGCTCGACCTGGGGATCACCCCGCGGCTGCACAGCCTGCGCAACCAGGGTCTGCGGTTCTCGCGCGCGTCGTCCATGCCCATCATGGAGACCATCCCCAACCACGTGATGATGATGACCGGGGTGCGCCCGGACCGCTCCGGCGTGCCGGCCAACTCGATCTACGACCGCACCGAGAAGGTCATCCGTGATCTCGACCGGCCCAGCGACCTGCGCGCCGACACGATCATCGAGCGGCTCAACCGACGCGGGCTGCGCACCGGCACGGTGCTCAGCAAGGAGTACCTCTACGGCATCTTCGGCACCCGCGCGACCGAGCGCTGGGAGCCGCAGCCGCTGATCCCCGTCTCGGGCCACGCCCCCGACGTGTTCACGATGAACGCCGCCCTGGCGATGCTCGAGTCGCTCGACCCGCACCTGATGTTCGTCAACCTCGGCGACATCGACCGGGTCGGCCACTCCGACTTCACCGGCCCCCTGGGCGTGAAGGCCGCCCGGCGACTCGCGCTCTCCGAGACCGACGCGCAGGTCGGCCGCTTCATCGACGCCCTCCACGACGCCGGCACGTGGGAGGACTCGATGATCATCGTGCTCGCCGACCACTCGATGGACTGGTCGCGACCCGACCGCGTCGTCACCCTCCAGGGCCCCATGGACGACGACCCGTTCCTCGCCGGCAAGGTCGTCATCGCCGACAACGGCGGCGCTGACCTCCTCTACTGGACCGGCCCGAAGGCCCAGACCGAGGAAGCGATCAAGCGCATGCGCGCCGTCGCTCGCCGCGTGCCCGGGGTGCACTCCATCCACGACCGCCGTTCGGACTGGATGCGCCTGGGCCCCGAGGCCGGCGATCTCGTGGTGTTCTGCAAGGCCGGCTGGCGCTTCAGCGACCCCAACCCGGTCAGCTCGAACCCGATCCCCGGCAACCACGGCCACCAGGCGACGCGGTCGATCCCGTTCTTCATCTCCGGCGGCCACCCGATGGTGCCCCGACGGCAGGCCTCCGACACGGTGGCGCACACCCACGACGTGGCGCCGACCGTGGCGCACTTCTTCGGGATGCGCGGTCGACCCCGCGGTGGGTGGGACGGACGTACGCGGCTCCCGCGTCGCCGCTGACTGCTAGCTGCTGGCAAGACGAGCCAGCGCCTGGCGCACCAACGCCGGGTCGCTGGTCGTCCACATCGGCGGCAACGACGCCTTGAGGAAGCTGCCGTAACGGGCGGTGACCAGCCGGGGGTCGAGCACCGCGACGACCCCGCGGTCGGACGTCGTGCGGATCAGCCGACCGGCGCCCTGGGCGAGCAGCAGCGCGGCGTGGGTGGCCGCGACCTGCATGAACCCGTTGCCGCCGGCCTTGTCGGCGGCCTTCTGGCGGGCGCTCATCAGCGGGTCGTCGGGTCGCGGGAACGGGATCCGGTCGATCAGCACCAGCTGGCAGGTGTCGCCGGGGACGTCGAGGCCCTGCCAGAGGCTGAGGGTGCCGAAGAGGCAGGTGTGGGGGTCGCCGACGAACTGCTTGGCCAGCTCGGGCAGCTGAGCGTCTCCCTGGGCCAGCGTGGTGAGGTGGGGCAGGCGCTTGCGGACCTCCTCGGCAGCGGTCTCGGCAGCGCGGCGGCTGGAGAACAGCCCGAGGGTGCGGCCCTCCGCAGCGTCGACGAGCTCGACGATCTCGTCGAGCTGGGCCTTGACCAGCCCGTCACGACCGGGTTGGGGCAGGTGTCGGGCGACGTAGAGGATCGCCTGCTGGCCGTAGTCGAAGGGGGAGCCCACGTCGATGCCGACCCAGGGAAGCGCGCCCTCGGCGCCCTCGCCGGCCAGTCCTACTCGCTCGGTCGGCTTCAGGCCGACGTTGCTCGCCACCGAGGCGAAGTCGCCGCCGAGCATCAGTGTCGCCGAGGTCATCACCACGGTCTTGTCACTCAGGAGCTTGTCGCGCATGGGGCCCCAGACCTCGAGCGGAGCCACGCACAGACGTGGGGGAATCCGCTCGTTGCCCTCGCTGAGCCAGATCACGTCGGCTGCCGAACCGGCCGCCATCCGCTCCGCCGTGGTGAACACGTCCTGCACCGAGCCCTTGGCCTGAGTCAGGCCGGCGTCGCCCTCGCCGGCATCGGACGACGGCTTGGGGTAGGCCGACAAGCAGGCCCGAGCGGCGTCGCGCACCAGCACGAGAGCGTCGGAGAGCTCTGCGGGCAGTCGCTCGAAGCGACCCGGCGTGGCCTCGGCGATGGCGTCGCGCAGCACGTCACCGGCGTCGGCGAGGTCGTCGGCCTCGCTGCCGTCGACGTGGCGCTGAGAACGGCGCGCGGCGCGATCGACGTCGGAGGCCATCAGCTCGTCGGTGGCGGCCTGGGTGACTCGGGCGGTCAGCTCGTGGGCCTCGTCGATCACCACCGCGTCGTAGTCGGGGATCATCGGGACGCCCTCGATCGCATCGATCGCGAGCAGGGAGTGGTTGGTGATGATCAGGTGGGAGCGGTGGGCCTTCTCGCGCGCGACCTCGGCGAAGCACTCCTCGCCGAACGGGCACTTGGCCGCCCCCAGGCAGTCGCGGTGGCTCACGCTGACCTGGCGCCACTCACGGTCGGTGTGGCGGGGCGCGTTGTCGCGCTCACCTGATCCCTTGGCCTTGGACTCCTCCTCGGCCCAGCCGCGCAGCTCGAGGACCTTCTCGGCCATCGAGCCCTGCGGCACGTCGACGAGGGTGCCCTGGTCGTCGGGCACGCCCTCGCGGATCCGGTGCAGGCAGGCGTAGTTGGAGCGGCCCTTGAGCACGGCGTACGACGTGTCGACGCCCGGTGCGCCCTTGACCGCCTCGACGAGCCGGGGCAGGTCGCGCTCGACGAGCTGGTGCTGGAGGGCGAGGGTGGCGGTGGCCACGACGACGCGTTTGTCGTGCACCAGCGCCGGCACGAGGTAGGCCAGCGACTTGCCGGTGCCGGTGCCGGCCTGCACCAGCAGGTGGCGGTGCTCGGCGAAGGCCTCGGCCACGGCGTCGGCCATCGCCACCTGCCCGGCCCGCTCGGCTCCGCCGAGAGCGGCGACCGCGGTGTGCAGCACGCTCCGGACCGCGGACTGGTCAGCGGCAGTGGGGGCGTCGGCATCTGGCACCCGAGAACCCTAACGGCGGGCTCCGACAGGTCCGGTCACCGCCGTCAGGACACCGAGAAGCTCGGCCTCGCCGGCTCGGCACACCGCCCGGACCTCGGCTTCCTGCTCGGCGCGCGAGCGACGCTCGGTCTTGTCGTCGCCCGACGTGCTCTGCGGTGGCGAAGTGCACCTCGAGCTCTTCAGGCCCCCGGTCGTCGATCTCGATGCGCCACCCGCTGTTGGGCTGGGCTCCCGCCAGCGAGATCCGCGCGCCCCGGCACTCGGCGACCACCGCGCCCGCCGCTCCCTGCCAGGTGGCACGGGTTGCGGCGGCAGGGCAGCCGCCGGGCTGCTGCTCGGTGACGGCGATGAGGACGGGGACGATGACGGGGGGCGCACCTGGGTGCCGCTGCTCGGTGACGAGGGCGACGGCACGGGGGTGGCGGGCGGGCGCCCGCCGGCGGCCCCGGTGCTCGCGGCCGGCGATGGTGCCACCGCCGGGCTGCCGGCCGCCTCGGCCGGGCCTGCCGGCGTCGTTGACGGCGTGGCGGACGGCGTCCTCGGCGATCGGCTCGGTCGTGCTGGACGGCTCGCCGGCTTCGGAGACCGTGGGCCGGCCGAGGAGACCACCTGCGGGGCCGTCACCGGAGCGGCCGTGGACGCAGCGTCACTGGTCACCAAGTCCCGCCCGGCACCGCTGATGACGGTCCACACGATCGTGGAACCGACCGCCACCACCAGCGTCCAGGCGAGCAGGACGAGTCCCAGCCGCCGAAAGGTCACGTTGTCGATCCTCTCAGGCCGTTGATGAGTATCGTTCGAGAATGGCCGAGATCCTGCTCGTCGAGGACGACGAGGCGATCCGGACCGCCCTCGCGCGCGGCCTCACCGAGCGCGGCCACGTGGTCGTGACCACCGACACCGGCCTGGACGGCCTGGCCCGGTTGTTGGCCACGCCGCCCGACGTCGTCCTGCTCGACCTCGGTCTGCCCGACATCAGCGGGCTGACCCTCATCTCGATGATCCGCGCGGTCAGCCAGGTGCCGCTGATCGTCGTCACGGCCCAGGACGACGACCCCACGATCGTGCGCGCTCTCGACGCGGGGGCCGACGACTACGTCGTGAAGCCGTTCGGCGCCGAGCACGTGGCTGCGCGGGTGCGCGCGATGCTGCGGCGCGGCGGGGCAGGCCGCGGGCTCCGGCGAGGGCCGAGCCGGTGCAGGTCGGCGGTCTGGTCATCGACGAGGCCCCGCGCGCGCCACGCTGGACGGTGCCGTGCTCGATCTGGCGCGCAAGGAGTTCGACCTCCTGCTGGCCCTCGCCTCCCGAGCAGGACAGGTCGTCACGAAGCGTGAGCTGCTCGCCGAGGTCTGGCAGCAGGCCTACGGCGGCGGCGACCGGAGCATCGACGTCCACCTGTCCTGGCTGCGTCGCAAGCTCGGGGAGTCGGCTGCCCATCCCCGCTACCTGCTCAGCGTGCGAGGTGTGGGCATCCGTCTGGTCGACCCCGACGCCGATCCGACACCGGCCGGGTCTCGAGACTCCTCGTGAGACGACGGATCTCCTGGCTGGTGCTGGCCACCAGCTCGGCCATCGTCGCGTCGTTCGTGATCCCGCTCTTCCTGCTGGTCGGGACCCTGGCCCAGGACCGCGCCCTGGCTGCTGCCGACCAGGAGGCGCGCAACGTCGCCATCCTCCTGACCGGTGTCAGCGACCGCGCCGAGCTCGGTCGTCTCGTCGCCGACCTCGACGCCCGCGCCTACCCGGTCACTGCCGTAGTCACGGCGGCCGGCGCCACGCTCGGTGGCTCCGGGACGGACCTGGCCGAGGATCCAGAGGTCCTGCGCGCCCGAGGCGGCAGCGCGTTCACCGTCGTCGACGACCGCGGCGGTCGCGTGCTGCTCCCGGTGGTGCTCCCGGACGGCACTGCCGTGGTGCGCAGCGCGGTGAGCGAGGCCGACCTCCGGCGCGGCGTCGCACGCGCCTGGTCGGGCATCGCCGGGCTCGGTTTGTCCCTGCTGCTGATCGCCTGGGTGATCGCAGCCCAGCTCGGCCGCCGTGTGAGCGCCCCGCTCGCCGAGGTGGCAGCCGTGGCTCATCGCCTGCGCGAAGGACACCTGGACGAGCGAGCCGACGTGGGTGGCACGGTCGAGACCGTCGAGCTCGCGCGCGCCCTCAACGGCCTCGCCGAACGCACCGTCGAGCTGCTGGCGGCCGAACGCGCGGCGGTCGCCGACCTCTCCCACCGACTGCGGACGCCGGTCACCGCCCTGCGCCTGGACGTCGACGCGGTGCCCGACGAGGAGCTGTCCGAGAGGCTGCGCCAACACATCGGCGCGCTGCAACGCACCGTCGATGCCATCGTCAAGGAGGCCCGCCGCCCGGTCCGGAGCGAGCTGGGAGCCAGGTGCGACGCCACCCGTACGGTCGCCGACCGGGTGGCGTTCTGGTCGGTGCTCGCCGAGGATCAGCACCGCCGCCTCGACATCGACCTGCCGACCGGACCGCTCCTCGCACCACTGGCCGATGACGACCTCGCCGACGTGGTCGACGTGCTGATCGACAACGTCTTCGCCCACACCCCCGACAGCACGCCCTTCTCGGTCTCGGTGCGCCGGGTGGGGGCCGACCTGGTGCTGACGGTCAGCGACCATGGCCCCGGGCGCACCGAGCAGGGCGGGCAGGAGCGTCCCGGTACGACGGGGTTGGGGCTCGACATCGTGGACCGGACCGCACGCGCTGCAGGCGGTCGGGTCACCGTCGACGCCGGTCCCCCAGGGTTCCGCGTCGAGGTCGCCGTACCCCTCAGCGCTCGCGGGGCGCGCTGAGTCGATCGGCTCGGTCGTGGTCCTCGCCGTGGTCCTCGTGTCGGTCGTCACCGCGGTCCTCGTCGTGGTCCTCGTCCTCCTCGTCCTCCTCGTCCTCCTCGTCCTCGTCGTCCTCGTCCTCGTGCTCCGACTCAGAGCTCTCGTGCTCGGCATGGTCGTCGTCGCCGTGGTCCTGACCCCCTTGCTGACCTCCGGCGGCGGGCGCGGGAGCCGAGGGCGGGTGGGGCGGGGCGTGCCCGGACGACCCACCGGCTCCTGCCGGAGCCGCGCCCGAGCTCGGCGCGCGGGACGGCGGGGGCGCCGCGGCGGGCACCGGGGCAGCAGGAGCCGCAGCCGCCGGGGCAGGCACGGTGATGGTCTGCACCTCCTCGCGCACGCACGCGCCACGGATCACGGTCTCGTCGGCGGCGCAGGGCTTGAACCGCACCCGCTTCTTGACCACGCGGCGTGCGGGAGCAGTCGACGGCGCGGCGGGCGCCGTGGAGGTGGTTGTCGGCGGGGCGGTGGGCGCCGAGGCCGGCACCGGGGAGGTGGGGACGCCACCTCCCGAGGCGACCAGGTACGTGGCAGTGCCGCCGGCCAGTCCGGCGGCCAGGGCCGCGCCGGTCGCGATCAGGCTCATCATCCTCATGGCCCGATCGTGGAGCGCGACAGGTCATGCGCACCTCGTGTCGACGTCAAGAGCGGGTCAAGAGCAGCCGCCGGCTCGTTCTTGACCCGGTCTTGACGTTGCGATGAGACGCTCATGCCGTGGCTGCGGCCAGCCTCGAAGCATGGTGACCACACCTCGTGCCCGCGACCGCTACCGCAGCCTCGTCCTGACCGCGACCAGCATCGTCACGGTCAGCGCCGCCACCGCGGTGGGGTGGTTGGCGGGGGTCACCGCCCAGCAGGCTGCTGGAACCGCACCAGCGGCCCCCTCCCCGCGAGCAGCGACCAGACCGATGCCCGGACCTCGCCCGGCCAGGGCTCGGGCCCGAGCCGCAGCCGCGCGGGTGGGCCGCAGGAGCGGCGCGTGGTCAAGCGCGTCGTCTGGCGCGAGCGGCCGCATCGCACCCACGTCACCGTGCGTTACGTGCGGGCCCCTGCCTCCGCCTACGCCGGTTCCGGCGGCGTGGTCAGCACCAGCGGAAGCGGGCCGGGATCCGCGCCCGCGCCGGCCTCGGCGCCGGTCAGGAGCTCGGGGTCGGTCTCGACCCCGCCGCGAGCACCGGCGGCACCGAAACCGCCTCCACCGGCCGCGGCGCCGGCTCCCCAGCAGCCGGCCCCGCCTCCCCGGTGCCCAGCTCGGGATCCTGACCATGCCGCACGACGACCTTCGCTGCACTCGGCACCGACGTGGTGGTGGCCGTCGAGAAGGCCGCGGACATCTCGACCGCCGAGCACCTCGCCCGCCGCACCCTGCGGCACGTGGACGAGACCTGCAGCCGTTTCCGCGACAGACTCCGACCTCAGCCGCGTGAATCGCCACCACGGCACGTGGGTCGAGGTGGACCCGCTCCTGGTCGCGGCGGTCGAGGCCAGCCCTCGAAGCAGCCCGTCGTACCGCCGGACTCGGTCGCATCCTCTGCTCGGGCGCGACCTGATGGCCCTGGGCTACGACCGCGACCTGGACGAGCTGCGCGAGATCGAGCCGCTGCCCGCCCTGGCGGACCCCCCTCACGCGTCACGACTTTCCGGTGGATGCGTGGCGTGTGATCTCCCTGGGGCGGGACCGCCTGCGGATCCCGCGCGCGCACCGCCCTCGACCTGGGCTCGATCGGCAAGGCCTGGGCAGCCGATCTCATCGCGGAGACATGGCGCGAGCAGCTCTCCGGCGCGGGCGCGATCAGCGTCGGCGGCGACGTCGCGATCAGCGCCGACGATCTGGAGTGGCCCGTGGACATCGTCGTCGATGCCCAGTCCGATGCCCCGTCCGGCGCTCCGTCCGGCGCCCAGCGACCACGGGTCGACCTCCGCGGGGGCGGTCTGGCGACCTCGAGCACGCGGATCCGGCGGTGGCGCCAGGGAGGGGTCACCCGACATCACCTCCTCGACCCCCGCAGCGGCCTCCCGGCCACGGAGGTGTGGTCGGTGGTCAGCGCTGCCGGCCCCTCCTGCGTGGCGGCCAACACCGCCAGCACCGCAGCGATCGTGCTCGGGGAGCCGGCTCTGGACTGGCTCGAACGACGACGAGGTGGCGGCTCGACTGGTACGGCCGACCGGCGAGGTGGTGCTCAGCCGAGCGGGTGGCCCACCGCCGAGCGGAGGACGGCATGACCGACAGCCCGCTCCTGTGGTACCTCAACCGCAGCACCGGCATGGTCCTCCTGGTCGCCTTCACCCTGACCACGGTCCTCGGTGTGCTCGCGACGCGAGGGCGAGCCGGCGGCATCGTCCCCGCGTTCGTGACCCAGCACCTGCACCGCAACCTGAGCCTGGTGTCTCTGCTGCTGCTGATCGGGCACGTCGTCAGCGCCGTGGTCGACACCTACGTCGACATCCGCTGGTGGCAGACGCTGGTGCCGTTCGGCGCGACCTACGATCCGCTGTTCTTCGAGCTGGGCGTGATCGCGCTGGACCTCGTCGTGCTGGTCGTCGTGACCAGTCTGCTGCGACGTCGACTCCCCCCGCTCGGCTGGCGCGCAGTGCACGTCACGGCCTACCTGGCCTGGGGCAGCGCCGTCGCACACGCCTGGGGCATCGGCACGGACACCTCACCCGACGCGGCGCCCTGGGGCCGGCTCGTCGTAGCCGGCTGCGTCGGCGTCGTGCTCGCGGCCTCGATCTGGCGTGGTGTCGGGCTGGCGTTGCCACCGGTGCGCGCCGAGGCCCGGCAATGACCACCAGCCCGACGCATTCCTCGACGCGCTCCCTGGCGTGGTCCCCGGTGCCCGCGCCCGGACCGATCTCGGTGGCCGAGGGTCCCCGGCTGCTCGCCGGGTGCTCCGACGGTCCAGGACTGCGCGCCCACCGCGAGCGGTACGACGTGCTGCCCCGGCAGAAGCGCGACCACGCCTACTCCGGCCTCGTCGGGCTCCTCGACCAGACCGACCTGCGCGGCCGGGGCGGGGCGGCGTTCCCGTTCCTCGTCAAGCTCCGCACGGTTGCCACCACCCGCGGTCGTCCGGTCCTGGTGGTCAACCTGGCCGAGGGTGAGCCAGGCAGCGCCAAGGACCAGGCGTTGGCGATGCGGCGTCCGCACCTGGTGCTCGACGGACTCCTCGCCGTGGCGCGGGCGACCGGCACCGGCGACCTGCACGTCGTCGTCCCGGCCGAACGCCCGGCAGTGCTCCGAGCGATGACTGCGGCCATCGCGGAGCGGGAGGAAGAGGTAGCCGTCCACGTCGCTGCCGGCCGCTTCGTCGCGGGACAGTCGAGCGCGGTCCTGGAGCTGATGGCGGGTCGCAGCGGGCTTCCGGTGACGACGTGGGTGCCGTCGGCGCAACGCGGGCACCGCGGGCGTCCGACCTTGGTCTCCAACGCGGAGACCTGGGCCCAGGTGGGTCTCCTGGCCCTGGAGGGCCTGACGGGGCTGTCCACGACCCTGCTCACCCTCGCCGGCACCCACGGCGGGCACCACGTGGTCGAGGTCACCGAGGGCACGTCACTCGCCGAGGTGCTGGGTCACGCGCGAGCCCTGCACCCGGCGCTGGTCGGGGGTTTCCACGGCCGATGGCTGACCCCGAGCGAGCTGGGCTCGACCATGGTGACGCCAGCCACCGTGGGAGCCGGCGTGGTGATCACGCTCGCGCCCGGCGAGTGCCCGGGCGCCTTCACCGCGCAGGTGGTGGCCTACCTCGCGGGACAGTCGGCGGGTCGCTGCGGACCGTGCCGACACGGCCTGCCCGCCTTGGCAGACGCTGTTGCTGCAGCCGGCGCCGGCACCGGTGACCTGGCCCGTGTCGCGGCTCTCGAGCGTCAGGTCGACGGCCGAGGTGCGTGCGCGCACCCTGACGGCACCGCGCGGCTGGTGCGGACGTTGCTGGCGACGTACCCCGGCTGCGCTGCGGGGCACCAGGACCGCCCGTGCCCGACCACCGCCGAGGACCGGACATGAGCCGGGAGCTCCGCGTCGACTGGCCGCGCTGTCGCGGGCGGGGGTTGTGCCACGAGCTGCTGCCCGAGGTCGTCGACCTCGACGACTGGGGCTACCCGATCGTGACCGGCGCGATCGACGACCGCGACGTGGCTCACGCCCGCGCCGCTGTCTCGGCCTGCCCTCACCTCGCGCTGCGACTCGTAGGCTCCTGACATGACGCAGACCTACACCGAGGTGACGACCCCGGACGGCCGCACCCTCGAGGTGCTCCTCGGCGGCGACCCGGAGGGGTTCGCCCTGGTCTTCCACGGCGGCTCGCCGTCGGCGGCGGTGCCCTACGCGCCGTTCGACGATGCCGCCACGGCGGCCGGGTTGCGCCTGATCACCTACTCCCGCCCCGGCTACGGAGCCTCGTCACCACGGCGATCCGAGCAGGGCGCGCCGCGCTTTGCCGACGACGTCGCCGACACCGCCGCGATCCTCGACCACCTCGGCGTCGAGGAGTTCGTGACGCTCGGGTGGTCGGGCGGCGGCCCGCGGGCGCTGGGTTGTGCGGCGCTCCTGCCCGACCGGTGCCGGGCGGCCGCGTCCTTGGCCGGGGTGGCACCCCGCCACGCTCCGGACCTGGACTGGTCGGCGGGCATGGCGCCCGAGAACGTCGCGGAGTACGCCACGGCCGACCAGGGACGCCGAGGCCTACGGCGCCTACCTGACCACCGACTTCCTCCCGGTCCTCGAGGCGACGGCCGACGACCTGGCTGCCTCGATGGGTGAGCTGTTCAGCCCGGCCGACCTCGCCGTGCTCGACCCCGGGGTCAGCCGGTGGATGGCCGAGACCTTCCATCGCGCCGCCGCCCAGGGCGTCGTCGGCGTCCGCGACGACGGGCTGGCAGCAGTGAGCGACTGGGGCTTCGACCTCGCGGCGATCACCGTGCCCGTGGCCATCTGGCAGGGCGATGCCGATGCGATGGTCCCCTACGCGCACGGGGCGTGGCTGGCCGAGCACGTGCCGGACGCGCGCGCCCACCTGCTGCCGGGCGCCGGCCACCTGCTCGCGATCACCCACCTCGAGCGCGGCGTTGGCCGAGCTGGTCGAGCTGGCCGGGCCCGGGGCAGGCTCCGGCCCTCAGCGCTGATCGGCCCGTGGGTCCTAGCCGGACCTCGACCACTGGACAGACCGCCTCGCACCCCACGCACCCGACTCTTGATCGTTTCCATACCGTCGGCGCGCCGGGCACGGACTACGGTCGAAGGTCCGGCGCCTGTCCAGGCGTCGACAACTCAAGATCGAACGGAGCCCACGATGAACACGTCACGTAAATCTCTCGGGGCCACCGCAGTGATCGCGATGATGATCGCCGGACTGCTGCTCGTCGCCAGTCCTGTCGCCCGAGCCGCGTCGCCCAGCGACAAGGACGAGTGCAAGAAGGGTGGCTGGCGGTCGCTCACCGACGACGCCGGCGAACCGTTCCGCAACCAGGGGCAGTGCGTGAGCTGGGTGCAGCGCCGCGGCGAGACCCAGACCACCAACACGGCGCCGGTGGCCATCGACAGCCCTGAGTCCTGCCCGCCGGAGAACCCGCTGTGCCAGAACCAGTTCGACGGCAACCTCAACGACTTCGCCACCGACGCTGACGGGGACCCGCTGACGTTCGTGATCGTGTCCTACGGCGATGTCGGACTGTCGGGCACACCTGACCAGGCGACGGCGGAGGCAGACTTCTTCAGATCTCCGCCCGTGCTCGATCCGCTGACCGGTGAGTGGTCGGCGTTATGTGGGGCTCACCACGGTGACAGGTTTCAACGGCTTCACGTGGAAGGCCAACGACGGCCAGGCAGACAGCAACACCGCGGTGCAGCGGGTGTCCTGCTTGATCTGAGCCCGCACCGGGCACAGACCGTGCCCCGGGTCGACTTGGACCTCAGACGGCGTACGCCGCCAGCTCGCCGGCGAGGTCCTCGTTGGCCCGACCGCGCACGAGCGTGCCGTCAGCGGTGTGCTCGAGGGTGTCGATCTCGCCCTGCTGGTGGATGCGGTTGATCAGGTCGCCGCGCTCGTAGGGCAGCAGTGCGGCGAACTCGACGCCGGGTCGGGGCAGCTCTCCCTCGATCAGGGCCAGCGCGTCGGCGATGCCCTCGCCGGTCTTGGCGCTCACCACGATGGAGTGCGGCTCGCTGCGCTGCAGGCGGGCCAGGACCATCTCGTCGGCGGCGTCGGCCTTGTTGATGACCACGATCTCGCGCACGCCTGCGGCGTCGATCTCGGCGAGCACCTCGCGCACTGCGGCCAGCTGGCCTTCGGGGTCAGGGTGGGAGCCGTCGACGACGTGCACGATCAGGTCCGCGTCAGCCACCTCCTCCAGCGTCGAGCGGAACGCCTCGATGAGCTGGTGAGGCAGGTGACGCACGAAGCCGACGGTGTCGCTCATCGTGTAGACGCGACCGTCGGACGTGGTCGTGCGGCGCGTGGTCGGGTCGAGGGTGGCGAAGAGGGAGTCCTCGACGAGCACGCCGGCACCGGTGAGCTTGTTGAGCAGCGAGGACTTGCCGGCGTTCGTGTAGCCGGCGATCGCGACGCTGGGGATCTGATGACGCTGACGGTCCTGGCGCTTGGTGTCGCGGGTGCCCTTCATCGTCTTCAGGTCGCGGCGCAGCTTGGCGATCTTGTCGTTGATGCGTCTGCGGTCGGTCTCGATCTTGGTCTCACCGGGACCACGGCCACCGATGCCGCCTCCGTCGGCGCCGACGCGGCCACCGGCCTGGCGCGACAGGTTGCCACCCCAACCACGCAGCCGCTGCTTCATGTAGGACAGCTGGGCGAGCTCGACCTGGGCCTGGCCCTCGCGGGACTTGGCGTGCTGGGCGAAGATGTCGAGGATCAGCGCGGTGCGGTCGACGACCTTCACCTTGAGCCGGTCCTCGAGGTTGCGCAGCTGGCTGGGCGCCAGCTCACCGTCACAGATCACGGTGTCCGCGCCGGTGTGGGCCACGATCTCGGCGAGGCCCTCGACCTTGCCGCGACCGATGTAGGTGGCCGGGTCGGGCGTCTGGCGGCGCTGGTAGATCGCCTCGAGCACCTCGGAGCCGGCGGTCTCGGCGAGCAGCGCGAGCTCGGCCATGGAGTTCTCGGCGTCGGCGACGGTGCCGCCGGTCCACACCCCGACCAGCACGACCCGCTCCATGCGCAGCTGGCGGTACTCGACCTCGGTGATGTCCTCGAGCTCGGTGCGCAGACCCGCGACGCGACGCAGCTGGTGGCGCTCGGCGAGCTCCATCGCCCCGGTGGTCGGGTCGACCTCCTCGGGGTCCGGCTCGTCGGCGTACCCGGAGACGAAGTCGTCGCCGGACTCGTCGGTGCCGTCGGGATCGGCCCAGTCGGCGGTCTCGTCGAGCTCGGCGTCGAGGGAGAAGTCAGCTGCAGATGGGGTTGTCATATGCCTCCAGAGTAGTTCTAGGTCAACGCGCTCGCGAACGACTTTCATCCCGGACGCCGCAACCTCGCTCGAGGCTCGCGCCTCGGCCTTGGCCTGCATCCGGGCCCGTCGGGTCGCGCTCACCCCTCTTTCCTACCCGACGGGGCGCAAGGACCGCCCCGACGACGTGACCCGCACCCGTCTCGTGCGTTGACCAGGCATGTCTCGTCTCCTCGCTCGCCTCGCCGTCTCGGCGCTGGCCGCGACCGCCCTCACCGTGCTCAGCGTCGCCGCGGCCGAGGCCGCCCCCGACCCCGTCCCGGTCCCCGCCGGGCTGCCCACCGGCGTACCGGCGGCTGCGACCCGTGTCGAGCCGGCGCTGCGGGCGCCGCGCGGCTGGCCGTTCGAGCAGCGCCTCTCGCGCACGTCGGGCACCGGACGCCTGCACGGCGGGGCGTCCTACTGGTCGGACTTCGTCTACGACGACCACGGCGCCGCGATCCCGAGCGGCCTCACCCTCGAGAACACCGCCAACCTCGCGCCGTACCAAGGTGTCTACACCTACGCCGACGACGCCGCCCACGCCAACGGCGCCGACATCTTCGTCGCAGCGACCGCGGTCGACCGGCGCGCGTCGTACTGGCGCGTGGACTTCAACACCCTCGCCGACCCCACCGTGCCGCTCGCGGTGTGGACCTTCGACACCGACGGACGCGCGACCACGGGCAGCAGCGCGTGGCCGGCCGATGCCCAGGTCACCTCGCGCGGCATCGACCGCGCGCTCGTGGTCTCCAGCCGCGGTGCCTGGCTGCACGACCTGGCCACCGGCCGGGTCACCGACGTGACCACCGCCGGGGGCCGCCTCACCGTCGACCGCGGGGCACGCTCCTTCGTGGTCCGCGTGCCTCGCTCGCTCCTGCCCACGAACGGCCGCTGGCGGGTGCGCCTGGCCACCGGCGTCGCCTCCGCCGACGGCCGCAGCCTGGCTGCTCCCGTCGTCTCGGGCTTCCCCGCGCCCGCACTCCCCCGCGTCTACAACGTCGGTTTCCGCAGCGCGCAGCAGGAGCCGCCGGTGCACACCGACTCCCAGACCGCCGGCCTGGTGGCGGCCTACCAGGCGCTCGCCGCCGGCACGCCCCCCTTCGACCGGCTCGGCGCCGACGGTCAGGCGCGCTTCGTCACCGGCAACTTCTGGGGCGAGGACCACCAGGCCGACGCGCTCGCCACCGGCGACGTCTCGGCGTTCTCGCAGACGATCAGCTGGTCGGCCCTGCGCCGGGAGCGCTCCACCCGCGAGCCGCTCGTGCGAGGCAGCAGCAACCGCTGGTACGTCACCCGACTCGACCTCGGCGACGGCGTCGTCGCCAACTCCGGCGGCGGCACCGGCGACGGCCGACCCAACTACCTCGGCCGGATCCAGCCCTACGCCGTCTACGTGCCGCAGTCCTACCGCGCCGGTCGGCCGACGCCGATCACGTGGACCCTGCACTCGCTGGGCGTCAACCACAACCAGTACGCCGCCTACAACCCCGCGCTCCTGCAGCGGCTGTGCGAGGAGCGCGACTCGATCTGCGCAGGCACCCTCGGCTTCGGCCCGGACGGGTGGTACTTCGACGAGGCCGAGGTCGACTACTGGTCGGTGTGGGGCTCCCTCGCCCGCTCCTACACGCTCGACCCGGCCCGCACCGCGATCACCGGCTACTCGATGGGCGGCTGGGCGGCCTACCACCTCGGTCTGGCCCACCCCGACCTCTACGCCACCGCCGTCGCCCTCGCCGGCCCGCCCCAGTGCGGGGTGTCGCTGGATGCCGACCAGCTCGTCAGCCCGGCGTTCGGTGGCCGCTGCACGACCGACGGGACGGCCTACGACCTCGTCGGCAACGCTCGCTGGCTGCCGTTCCGGATCGGCCAGGGTCAGCTGGACCAGCTGGTGCCGTTCACCTCTGTCGAGCGGCACGTCGCGCGCTTCGACGACCTCGGGCTGCGTCACCGTTTCGTGCGCTACCCCGCGGAGGACCACCTGGTCTTCGCCACCCAGGACCGCTTCGACGGTGTCGTCGGCGACCTCGGCCGGCCCCGCGTCGTGACCGACCCCCGCAGCCTCGACTACACCTGGCGTCCGCACCTGACCCGGCGCGGTCTCGGCATCGGCGCCACCACGGCGTACTGGACCTCCGGCCTGGCCGCGCGCGCCTCGGGCCCGGGCTCCCTGGCCCGCGTGCGCGCCACGTCGTACGCACGGCCGGGGCGGGCGCAGGAGGTCGTGCGCACCGGACCGATGCCGGCCGGCGGCTCGTTGCCCGCGATCACCGAGGAGCTCACCTGGACCCCCGGTGCTGCCCTGACGCAGCGCAACCGCCTCACCCTGCGCCTGAGCAACGTCAAGCGGCTCACCGTCGACCTGCGCCGCGCCGAGCCTGCGCCTGCGGGCGGGTGGTCGTGCGCACCGACGGGACGACCCGGGTGCGCTTCACCGGCGCCCGCTCGGGGACCCGGCTGATCACGTTCGCGAAGGGCAGCAGCTCCCGCCGGCCTCTGCTGAGCCCGAGCATGCGACTGGGGAGGAATCGAGGCACCAGGTGCCTCAATTCCTCCCCAGTTCGCGAGCGGTCGATCAGGTCACTTCGGGGGCATCCGGATGCCGCCGTCGAGGCGCACGGTCTCGCCGTTCATGTAGGAGTTGGTCAGGCACTCGATGACCATCGAGGCCAGCTCGTCGGGCGAGCCGAGGCGCTTGGGGAAGAGCACGTTGGCGCCGAGGTTGGCCTTGAACTCCTCCGAAGCCGGGCCCTCGCCGTAGATCGGGGTGTCGATGAGGCCGGGGGCCACGGTGTTGAGCCGGATGCCGGCAGCCGACAGGTCGCGAGCGATCGGCAGAGTCATGCCGACGACGCCACCCTTGGAGGCCGAGTACGACGCCTGGCCGATCTGGCCGTCGAAGGCGGCGACGCTCGCCATGTTGACGATGGCGCCACGGCAGCCGTCGGCGTCGGGCTCGTTGGTGCTCATGACCGTGGCGGCCTGACGCAGCACGTCGAAGGTGCCGATCAGGTTGATCTGGATGACCTTGGTGAAGGCCTCCAGGGAGTGGGCGGACTCCAGCGTGCCGTCGCGACCGATGGTGCGCGAGGCCCAGCCGATGCCGGCGGAGTTGACGAGCGCCTTCAGCGGAGCGATGTCGGCGGCGGCCTTGACGGCGCCGGCGATCTGCTCGGTGTTGGTGACGTCGACCTGGGCGAAGACGCCGCCGATCTCCTCGGCCAGGGCTTCGCCCTTGTCGGCCTGGAGGTCGGCGACCACGACGGTGCAGCCGAGAGCAGCGAGGCGGCGAGCGGCCGCGGCACCAATGCCCGAGGCGCCGCCGGTGACGATGGCAGAAGATCCAGAAAGGTCCATGGATCGGACTCTACTGAGGCTCAGAGCGACGTGGTGCCGCGGGCCACGATGAGAGCGGGCCCCGACATCAGCACCCGCCCGGCTGCGGTCCAGGTGATCGTCAGCGTGCCGCCCGGCAGGTCGACCCGGTACGGCGTGTCCCGGGGCGCGCCGTCGGCGGCGGCCGCGGCGACCATCACCGCGCAAGCGCCCGTGCCGCAGGACTGGGTCTCGCCCGAGCCGCGCTCGTGCACGCGCATCGCCACGTGCCGCTCCCCCGCGCGTACGACGAACTCGACGTTGACCCCGGCCGGATAGACCGACGCGTCGTGCGTCGGGGCCTCGACCAGCGTGCCCGCCTCGGCGAGGTCGGCAACGAACGCGACGGCGTGCGGGTTGCCCATGTCGACGTGCTGGGCCGGCCAGGAGCGGTCATCCACGCCCACCTCGGTCTGCCCGAGGAACTGCGGCTCCCCCATGTCGACCGTGACGTCACCGTCGGCGCCGAAGGTCAGCGTCTTGACGCCGTCGCGGGTCGCGATCGGCAGCGGCTGGGTCGCGTCGGCGAGCCCCTCCTCGACGAGGTGGCGCCCGAAGACCCGGATCCCGTTGCCGCACATCTCCGACAGCGACCCGTCGGCGTTGCGATAGTCCATGAACCACACCGCACCCGACTCGTCGCCCAGCACCTGCGCCCGCACGACGCGCATCACGCCGTCGCCGCCGATGCCGCCGCGGCGATCGCACAGCGCGCGCACCCGCTCGGGGTCGAGCTCGCCGTGGATCGAGCCGTCGTGGTCGGGCAGCAGCACGAAGTCGTTGTGGGTGCCATGACCCTTGAGGAAGGGGTAGGGGCTGGCGGCGGTCACCCCACCACGGTACTGCGGAGGTCTCCTAGGCTCGCCGTCATGCCTAACACCGTGAACGCCGTGGACAAGGACACCCGACTCTGCCTGTCGCTCTCGGCGCGGCCCAGCAACCTCGGCACCCGCTTCCACAACTTCCTCTACGCCGAGCTCGGGCTCAACTACCTCTACAAGGCCACGACCACCACCGACCTCCCCGCAGCCGTGGCCGGGCTGCGAGCGCTCGGGATCCGCGGGTGCGGCGTCTCGATGCCGTTCAAGGAGGACTGCCTGGCGCTGGTGGACGTCGTCCACGACTCGGCCGCGGCGATCGCGTCGGTCAACACCATCGTCAACGACGACGGCGTGCTGCACGCCTACAACACCGACTACCAGGCGGTGGCCGACCTGGTGGGCGCGGCCGGGTTCTCGACGGGCTGGTCGGTGGCCGTCACCGGCAGCGGCGGGATGGCCAAGGCAGTGGTCGCTGCGCTGCGGGACGCCGGCTTCACCGACGGCACCGTGATCGCGCGCAACACCACCACCGGCCCGGCCCTGGCCGAGGCCTACGGCTACCGCTGGGTGGCCGACGGCGCCGAGGTCGAGGCCGACCTGCTCGTCAACGTCACGCCGGTCGGCATGGCCGGCGGACCCGACGAGTCGCGCTCTGCCTTCACCGACGCACAGGTCGCGGGCGCGCGGGCGGTCGTCGACGTCGTGGCCGTGCCGTCGGAGACCCCGTTGATCCGGGCCGCCCGCTCGGCAGGGCTGCCCGTGGTCACGGGCGCCGAGATCATCGCCGGACAGGCGGCCGAGCAGTTCCACCTCTACACCGGGGTCCGGCCGACGGCGGACCAGGTGGCGCGCGCCTCGGCGTACTCCCGAGCGCGGCTGAGCCGCTACTTCTTGAGCCCCGGGTGGCTCTTGACCAGGATCGGGAGCAGCAGCGAGCGGGGCGTGACCTGCGAGACGGCGGCGGCGACGCGGTTGGCCTTGCCCGGGATGACCACGAGCCGACCCTTGTCGAGACCGTCCACGGCGGCGCGGGCCACCTCGGTCGCCGACACCCACATCACCGCCGGCAGCGCCTCCTCGGCGTCGGCCTTGGAGAAGCCGGCCGTCGCGCCGAAGCCGGTGTCGACCGGCCCGGGGCACAGCGTCGTGGCGGTCACGCCGGTGCCCTTGAGCTCACCGGCGAGGCTCTGGGTGTAGGACAGCACGAAGGACTTGCCGGCGCCGTACCCGGCCTGGCCGGGCAGCGGCTGGAACGCGGCGGTGGAGGCGACGTTGAGCACCGCGCCACGGCGCCGCGCGACCATGCCGGGCAGGAAGCGCGAGCAGAGGTCGACGACCGCGACGACGTCCAGCTCGATCATCGCCATCTCGGCCTCCGGGTCGGAGGCAGCGACCGGCCCGAGGGTCGAGAGCCCGGCGTTGTTGACCAGGATGTCGACGCTCAGCCCCAGCGCCTCGATGCGCCCGGGCAGGGCAGCGCGGGCGGCGCGCGAGGTGAGGTCGGTCGGCAGCACCTCGGCACGGACACCGTCTGCCGCGAGCTCCGCCGCCAACGCCTCCAGCTTTGCTGCCGAGCGCGCCACCAGCGTGACCCCGTGTCCGCGGCGCGCCAGCTCGGCGAGCGATCTCGGCGCCGATGCCGGACGAGGCCCCGGTGACGAGGGCGGTGCGGTCGGGGGCGGGGGCGGGGAGGCTCATGGGACGCAAGCCTAGGGCGTCAGCCGTGGGCGGCGTGGGGTTGCTCGTCAGCGGCGTACGACGGCAGCCGCCCCGGCAGGACGAGGGCGATGCCCACGACCACGAGCGCCAGCACGGCACCCACCCCGAAGCCCCACTGGTTGGCCCCGACCGTCGCCGACACCTGGTCCGCGCCGCGCTCGAGCAGGCTCGCCTGGCGTGAGGCGACGACTGCCACGATGATCGCGGTGCCGGCTGCCGCAGCGACCTGTTGGAGGGTGCCGAGCAGCGAGCTGCCGTGCGAGTAGAGCGACGGCGGGAGGGCGCCGAGCCCGAGGGTGAACACCGGCGTGAACACGGCCGCCAGCGAGATCATCAGCAGCACGTGGGCGGTGAGCACGTAGAGCACCGGCGTCGTCGCGCCGACCTGGGTGAGCAGCGCGAGGCCCACGAAGACCCCCAGCGAGCCCGGGATCACCAGCGGGCGTCCACCGGCCCGGTCGTAGAGCCGCCCGACCAGCGGCCCGAGCAGCCCCATGGCCAGACCGCCGGGCATGACCAGGAGGCCGGTCTGCAGCTCGCTGAGACCGCGCACGCCCTGGAGGTAGAGCGGCAGCAGGATCATCGAGCCCAGCATCGCCATGAACGCCACGGCCATCAGGGCCAGGGCGAGCGCGTAGGTGCGGTGGGTCAGGGTGCGCAGGTCGAGCAACGGGGTGCCGTGCCGCTGCAGGTGCAGCTGGCGGCGCACGAAGACGACCAGGGCGACCAGGCCGGTCCCCAGCATCACGTACGGCAGGGCTGCGGGTCCGGCGCCGGCGCCGCCGCCCAGCTGGGAGAGCCCGTAGACGAGCGGACCGAAGCCGAACGCCGACAGCGCGACGCTGGTCCAGTCGATGCGACTGGCGTGGGGCTCACCGACGTTCGTGAGCCGCCGCGCGCCCACGACCCCGATCACGGCCGCGATGGGGAGCACGACGCCGAACATCCAGCGCCACGAGGCGAGGTGCAGGATCACCCCCGAGACCGCGGGTCCGAGCGCCGGGGCGACCGACATCGCCAGGGTGACGTTGCCCATGATCCGCCCGCGGTCGCCCTCGGCGACGATCGTCATCAGCGTGGTCATCAGCAGCGGCATCATCACCGCCGTACCGGCGGCCTGCACCACGCGGCCCAGCAGCAGCACCCCGAAGGTCGGCGCGAGCGCACACAGCAACGTGCCTGCGCAGAAGGTGATCATCGCGGTGGCGAAGGCGGCCCGGGTCGTCACGCGCTGCAGGAACCAGCCGGTCACCGGGATCACGACCGCCATGGTGAGCATGAAGCCGCTGGTGAGCCACTGCGCCGATCGGGCACTGACGGCGAACTCCGCCATCAGCCGCGGGATCGCGTTGATCATCACGGTCTCGTTGAGGATCACGATGAAGGTGGCCAGCACCAGCCAGCGGAGCACCCCGTAGTCGGGCTGGTCCGCGGCGGGGCCGGCGGGAGCGGGAGTCACGGCTTGCGGGCGAGCCTCGGCCGAGTCAGAGGTGGTGGTCATGGTGCTGCTGACTGTCCCAGGGCACGGGAGTCATCGGAAACTGGTTATCTCACGCATCGTCCAACGCCCGCACCAGCGCCGTGGCCTTCTCGGCGAGGTCGGGGTCGTCGTGGACGAGCCACCTGATCCGCGGGTCCTTGCGCCACCAGGCCAGCTGGCGCCGGGCGAACTGGCGGGTGGCGATCACGGTGCGCTCCTGGGCCTCGGCCAGGGTCAGGTCGCCGGCGAGGTGGGCGGTCACCTCCCGGTAGCCGATCGCGCGCGACGCCGTGCGCCCCTCGGCGAGCCCGGCGGCGAGCAGGCGCTCCACCTCCGCGACGAACCCCTCGTCGAACATGTGCTGCACCCGTCGTTCGATGCGGGCATCGAGGGTCGGGCGATCGATGTCGATGCCGATCTGCACGGTGTGGGGGTCGCTGTAGGTGAGCTCGGGCAGCGACGCGGAGTAGGGCTCCCCGGTGATCTCGATGACCTCGAGCGCGCGCACCGTCCGACGCCCGTTGACCGGGCTCATCCGCGAGGCCGCCTCGGGGTCGATCCGGGCCAGCCGGTCGTACATCGCCGGCGCCCCGACCTCGGCCAGGTCTGCCTCGAGCCGGCTGCGGATGTCGGGGTCGGTGGCCGGGAACTCGAAGCGGTCGAGCAGGGCGCGGGTGTAGAGCGCCGAGCCGCCGACCAGGATCGGTGGGGTGCCGGCCGCCCGGAGGTCTTCGATCAGCACCCGCGCCCACTCCTGGAACGTCGCCACCGTGGCGGGATCCCCGATCTCGAGGGTGTCGAGCAGGTGGTGGCGGATGCCGCGCCGCTCGGCGAGGGGCAGCTTCGCCGTACCGATGTCCATGCCGCGATAGACCTGCATGGCGTCGGTGTTGACGATCTCGCCGCCCAGGCGCTCGGCGAGGTCGAGGGAGAGCCCGGTCTTGCCCGAGGCGGTGGGACCGATGATCGCCACGATGGGGACGTGGCTCACCGGGGAGCGCTCGCAGGACATGTCGCTAGTGTGGCAACAACGGGGTTCCGAGCCGGAACCCCCTGCTGAGGAGGTTGGCGATGGGATTCCTGGACAAGGCCAAGGACAAGCTCAAGGACGCTGTCGACGAGCACGGCGACAAGATCAGCGACGGCATCGACAAGGCCGCGGACTTCGCCGACGACAAGACCGGCGGCAAGTTCGGCGACAAGATCGAGGGCGCGGCCGACAAGGGCAAGGACGCTCTGGACAACCTCGACGGCAAGAACGACGACCTCACGTGACCGCACCGGTCCCCGAGGAGTCCAACGAGGCGCTCGACCTGACCGAGGAGCCGCCCGGTGAGCACGACAGCGAGCTGAGCGACGGCACCGGCGGCGACCGGTCAGCCGACGCCGCGCAGGAGGAGAACGCCCAGACCTCCTTGGACCAGCCGTCGTCGTGACCGATCCGCTGCACGGTCGCTTCGTGGTGGTGCCGGCGTCGTACGTGTTCTTCCTGCGCGACGGCACCACCGGGTCCGAGGTGCTGCTGCAGCTGCGCCGCAACACCGGCTACATGGACGACCACTGGGCCGCTGCCGCCGCCGGGCACGTCGAGGCCGGCGAGACCGCGACGGTCGCCGCCCAGCGCGAGGCCGCCGAGGAGCTCGGCGTCACCGACGTCGCGGTGGAGTTCGTCACCGCCATGCACCGCACCCGGCACGACCTACCCATCGACGAACGCATCGACTTCTTCTTCACCGCCCGCACCTGGGGCGGCGAGCCCCGGATCATCGAGCCGGACAAGTGCGCTGACCTGCGTTGGTTCCGCCTCGACGACCTCCCCCATCCGGTCGTGCCCCACGAGCTCGCGGTGCTGACCGCGATCCGCACCGGCACCACCACGCCGTACTCAACCTTTGGATTCGAGAGCCAGGAGAGCGCATGAACGACGAGATCGACCTAGGCCCCCGCCCCGAGCCGGAGATCGAGCCCGGCGACCCCAACCCCGGTGGCGTCGACGCCACCCCCAGCTCCGACGGAGTCGACACCGCCACGGCGGAGAACCCGCTGCCGCGCGACCTCGACCCCGACGACAACCCGGCGGTCGAGGACGCCCTCCCCGAGGAGATGAAGGAAGGCGAGGACACCTCCACCGAGGCCACCAAGGACGGCGGCGACGTGCCGCCGGAAGAGGAGTCACCGGCATGACCCACCCCGAGGACGAGCCCTACGACCCCACGGCGTCCGACCAGGACACCTCAGGCGACATGGGCGTCAGCAGCGAGCGCGAGGGGCCCACCGGGCCCGGCCAGCACGGCACGACCGGGCTGCGCGACGTGAGCCCGGCCGAGCGCGACCCCGACGCACCGGTGCCTCCGGAGCAGAGCGCGGGCGGCGAGGAGGTCCACCCGGACCCGCCCGTCGCGCCGAAGTCGGGCTACAACAGCCAGGACCCGCGCGCCGACGAGCACCCGTACGACAAACCTCCGCGCACCTGAGCACCGCGCCCTCGACGGCACTCAGCGGCAGGCAGGCGCCTCCGGCAGCGGGGCAGGTACGCCGACCCCGGGCATGCCGAGGGTGACCCCGCTCGCCACGGGGTCGCTGGTGCGCGCCTCCCAGGCGTCGCCGGAGCGCGTACGCCGCACGGCGAGCACCGTGTCGGCGACGAGGTGGTGGGGTGCGGCGTGGGTGATCTCGACCGTCACCATGTCGCCGGGACGCACGGGGCCGAGGCTCGCATCGGGCGCCGCGAAGTGCACCAGGCGGCTGTCGGGGCCGCGGCCGGAGAGCCGCAGCGTCTCCTTGTCCTTGCGCCCCTCGCCCTCGGAGACCATCAGCTCGACGGCGCGACCGACGAGCCGCTGGTTCTCCTGCCAGGCGATCTCGTTGACGAGGTCGACGAGACGGCCGTAGCGGTCCTTGACCACCTCGGGCGAGATCTGGTCGGGCAGGTCGGCGGCGGGAGTGCCCGGACGCTTGGAGTACTGGAAGGTGTAGGCGCCGGAGAAGCGCGCCTCGCGCACGACGTCCATCGTCTCGAGGAAGTCCTCCTCGGTCTCGCCGGGGAAGCCGACGATGATGTCGGTCGTGATGGCGGCGTCGGGCATGGCCGCGCGGACCCGCTCGATGATCCCGAGGTACTTGGCCCGGCGGTAGGAACGGCGCATGTCCTTGAGGACCTTGTCGGAGCCCGACTGGAGCGGCATGTGCAGCTGCGGCATGACGTTGGGGGTCTCGGCCATCGCCTCGATCACGTCGTCGGTGAACTCGGCCGGATGCGGGGAGGTGAAGCGCACCCGCTCCAGGCCCTCGACCTCGCCGCAGGCGCGCAGCAGCTTGGAGAAGGCCTGGCGGTCACCGAACTCGACGCCGTAGGCGTTGACGTTCTGTCCGAGCAGGGTGATCTCGGTGACGCCGTCGGCGACCAGCGCCTCGACCTCGGCGAGGATCTCGCCGGGGCGACGGTCCTTCTCCTTGCCGCGCAGCGCGGGCACGATGCAGAACGTGCAGGTGTTGTTGCAGCCGACCGAGATCGACACCCACGCGGCGTAGACCGAGTCGCGCTTGGTCGGCAGCGTGGACGGGAAGACGCTCAGCGACTCCAGGATCTCGACCTGGGCCTCCTGCTGCGACCGGGCCCGGTCGAGCAGCGCCGGCAGGGAGCCGATGTTGTGGGTGCCGAAGACGACGTCGACATAGGGCGCCTTGGCCGTGATCGTCGCGCGGTCCTTCTGGGCCAGGCAGCCACCGACGGCGATCTGCATGTCGGGGTTGGCAGCCTTGACGGGCGCGAGGTGCGACAGGTTGCCGTAGAGCTTGTTGTCGGCGTTCTCGCGCACCGCGCAGGTGTTGAACACGACCACGTCGGCCTGCACGTCGTCGCCGGCCGCGACGTAGCCGGCCTCCTCGAGCAGCCCGGTCAGACGCTCGGAGTCGTGGACGTTCATCTGGCACCCGTAGGTCTTGACCTCGTAGGTGCGAGGAGCGGAGGGCAGAGCGGGCGCAACGGCTTCGGAAGTGGCAGTCATGACCGCCCAACTGTACGGCGCGAGCGCATTCAGTACGTCAACGCGCGGCACTCCTCCACCGCGCAGCCGTCCCAGGCCTCCAGCCGACGAAGGAGATCGCGGGCGTAGGGCAGGTCATGGTCGGTGGCGAAGACGTTCACGTCCTCCCACGGCTGGTCGTAGCGGTAGAGCTCCCACGCGTGGTCGACGCCGTCGTAGGACTGGTCGAGGTCGACGCGCACGAGCAGGCCCTCGCGGCCCCGCACGGCGACGTACGACGGGATCGCGTCGAGTCGACCGCCGCTGCCGAGGTCGGCATCCGGCTCCCCCGGGAGCACCGGACCGTGGGTGTGCTCGAAGAAGACGTAGCGAGGTCCCGGCACCTCGGGGTGGCGCAGGCTCTCGACGAAGCTGGTCCCGACCCGCACGGCCGTGGAGTCCTTGGCACCGGCCAGCTCCTCGAACGTCGAGGCGAGGTCGGTGTTGCTGACGAACTGCGTGCGCGGCCCGGCGTCGACGCCCGGCCCGGTCACGACCAGCGGCACCCGGCTGTCGGAGTCGTAGGGCAGGCCCTTGCCGCCGTTGAGGCTGTACTGCCCGAGGTGGTAGCCGTTGTCGGAGGTGATGACGAGGTAGGTGTTCTCGTCGATCGGCGTCAGCGAGCCTGCCGATCATCCGGTCGACCGCCTGCGCCATCTGGGCCCGGTCGCGGTACTGCTTGAGCGCGACCCGGTCGCTCAGCGTGATCTCGTCGACCCGCCACGACGGCGCCTCGGTGACGGCACCGTCCGGCGCCAGGTAGGTCGGCGCGTTGTCCTCGCCGGGGTCGAGGTAGCCCAGCAGGTCGTCGAGGGAGAGGTCGCCGCACGCCACGGCGCCGCAGTTGCCGCCGGGCTGCTCTGCGCTCGGACGGTCGCGCATCGCCGGCGGGAAGAACGGGTCGCCGGGGTAGGTCGCCGGTCCGGTGCGCGAGTGGGTCGCGTACGGCGCGACGTGGAGCAGCCAGGGCTGGTCGCCGCTCTCGTAGCGCTTGAGCAACGACAGCGCCCGGTGCGAGATCACGTTCGAGACGTAGGACCGGTCGATGGCCGTGGTCGGGGCGTCGGCCTCCGGCGCGGGGTAGTCGACCAGCTTGACCTCGTCGCCCTGCAACCGGGTCAGCGCGAAGTCCCACCCCTGGTAGCCACCACCGCTGACCGCCTCGAAGTCGTCCCACCCGCCGATGCGCGGCGGGGGCAGCCGGAAGCCGCCGACGATCGACGGCTCGTACTCGTTGAGGTACTTCCCGACGAACCCAGTGCGATAGCCGGCGCGGCGCAACGCCACGTTGTACGAGCGCTTGGGGCCCTCGTTGGCCGCGAACGCGGCGTACCCGCCGAAGGCGCCGAGCGGTCCCCCCGAGGTGTTGGTGTGCACGCCGTTGAGGTGGGGCGGAAGGCCGGTGAAGGTCGCGGCGCGCGAGGGGCAGCACAGGCTGTCGACCACGAACGCGTTCTCGTAGGTAGCGCCGGTCTCCTGGAGCCGCACGACGTTCGGCATCGTGCGCAGCAGCTCGGTCGAGAAGTCGTCCATCACGACGACCACGATGTTGGGGCGGTCGGGAGTGCGCGGCGGCGGCGGATGACCCCCTCCCCGGCCGCTGGGGACGTGGCGGTACGTCGGCGCCCGACCCGTCGAGGCGTCCGTCGAGTCGGTGGCGGTCGGTGCGGGAAGCGCCAGAGGGACGAGCGCGATCAGCAGCGCGCCCACCACCACCACCGCCGACCGAGCGGTGAAGCGGGCCGCGACCGCGGCGGCGACCCGGACCGGGCCCCGGCGGAGCTCGTCTCGGGCAGGCATCACCCCATCATCGTGCACGGCCGCCCGGGCACTAACCTCGACCCGTGAGCACCGGACCCGAGTTCCGCTATTCCGACCTCCTGCCGACCGGCGCGGACGACACGCCGTACCGGCTGGTGACGACCGAGGGCGTCTCCTCCTTCGAGGTCGACGGGCAGAAGTTCCTCAAGGTCGACCCCGAGGCGATCCGCACGCTGACGGCGGAGGCGATGCACGACATCGCCCACTACCTGCGCCCCGCCCACCTCGCGCAGCTGCGCAAGATCATCGACGATCCCGAGGCGTCGGGCAACGACCGGTTCGTGGCGACCGACCTGCTCAAGAACGTCAACATCTCCGCCGGCGGGGTCCTGCCGATGTGCCAGGACACCGGCACCGCGATCGTGATGGGCAAGAAGTCCGAGGGCGTGCTCACCGGGGCCGAGGACGGCGAAGCGATCAGCCAGGGCGTGTACGACGCCTACACCAAGCTGAACCTGCGCTACTCCCAGCTCGCGCCGCTGACGACGTACGAGGAGAAGAACACCGGCACCAACCTGCCCGCGCAGATCGAGATCTACTCGACCACGCAGGGCGAGAAGGGCCCGGAGTACAAGTTCCTCTTCATGGCCAAGGGCGGCGGCTCGGCCAACAAGTCGTTCCTGTTCCAGGAGACCAAGGCGATCCTCAACCCGACGCGGATGCTGAGCTTCCTCGACGAGAAGATCCGCTCGCTCGGCACCGCCGCCTGCCCGCCGTACCACCTGGCTGTGGTGATCGGCGGCACGAGCGCTGAGTTCGCCCTCAAGACCGCCAAGTACGCCTCGGCGCACTACCTCGACAACCTGCCGACGGAGGGCTCGATGAGCGCCCACGGCTTCCGCGACCTCGAGCTGGAGGAGCAGGTCTTCAAGCTGACCCAGGACTTCGGCATCGGCGCGCAGTTCGGCGGCAAGTACTTCTGCCACGACGTCCGCGTGGTCCGTCTTCCCCGCCACGGCGCATCGTGCCCCGTGGCGATCGCGGTGTCCTGCTCGGCCGACCGTCAGGCGCTGGGCAAGATCACCGCCGATGGTGTCTTCCTCGAGCAGCTCGAGACCGACCCGGCGAAGTACCTCCCGGAGACCACCGACGAGCACGTGTCGGACGACGTGGTCGAGATCGACCTCAACCGCCCGATGGCCGACATCCTGGCCGAGCTCACCCAGCACCCGGTCAAGACCCGGCTCTCGCTCAACGGCCCGCTGGTGGTGGCGCGCGACATCGCCCACGCCAAGATCCAGGAGCTGCTCGACGCCGGCGGCGAGATGCCGCAGTACCTGCGCGACCACGCGGTCTACTACGCCGGCCCCGCCAAGACGCCTGAGGGCTACGCCTCCGGCTCGTTCGGCCCGACCACTGCCGGGCGGATGGACTCCTACGTGAAGTCCTTCCAGGCTGCCGGCGGCTCGATGGTCATGCTCGCCAAGGGCAACCGCTCCAAGCAGGTCACCGAGGCCTGCAACGAGTACGGCGGCTTCTACCTCGGCTCCATCGGTGGACCGGCGGCTCGCCTGGCCCAGGACTGCATCAAGTCGGTCGAGGTCCTCGAGTACGAGGAGCTCGGCATGGAGGCGGTCTGGAAGATCGAGGTCGAGAACTTCCCGGCCTTCATCGTCGTCGACGACAAGGGCAACGACTTCTTCACCGACCCGTCGGGGGCAGTGACGGTGCCGCTCAGCGGCATCCGGGTGCGCTCGGCGGAGTAGTCGCGATGGTGGCTGGCCCACCGTCCGACCGGGGTTCGGCGGGGTCCGCCGGGACTGGTCGGTCAGCCGTCCAGGCTCAGCAGGCCCGGGCTCAGCGCCCGGACTTGTCCTCGCTGGGCTTGGAGTTGGGCCCGGCCTGGCCGGGATCGGCCTCGTCCGGCTCGGCGTCGGGGTTGCCCGAGACGTACTGGTCGTCGGAGATCGGGGTGTCGGCGTCGGCCGGGTCGAGCCGGCTCACCTCGGAGACCTGACCGTTGGTGTCATCACTCATGTCCCCACCGTGCCAGAGCACCGGTGAGCCCCGATCCACCCCGAGGAAGGGCTCGCCCCGCTCGGGCGGTCCGGCAAGATGGAGCCATGTCCGGGCAGCAGTACGTCGAGATCGCGCGCGCCGAGTCCGAGCGGGGTGAGCTCGTGCTGCGCGAGCGGCGCCCCGACGAGACCGGTCCGACCGCGCTCGAGCTCCGCGCCAACGGGGTCTTCGTGATGGACACCGTCGAGGTCGGCACCGAGCGCGCGCTGGCCAACGCGGCGCTGGCGCTGGTCGAGGAGCCCCGAGCCGTGGTCGTGGGCGGCCTGGGCCTCGGCTACACCATGCACGAGGTGCTCGCCGACCCCCGGGTCGAGACGTGTGCGGTCGTCGAGATCGAGCAGGCGCTCGTCGACTGGATGCGCGACGGCACCGTCCCCCACGGCCCGGCCCTGCTGGCCGACGGGCGGGTGAACGTGGTGGTCGCCGACGTGGCGATGGCCATCGCCGAGGCCCGCTCCGCGTCGTACGACCTCATCCTGCTCGACGTCGACAACGGCCCCGGCTACCTCGTGCACGATGCCAATGCCTCCCTCTACACGACCGAGTTCTTCACCGAGGTACGCCGCGTGCTGCGCTCCGCGGGCGCGCTCGTGGTGTGGTCGGCCGACGAGTCCCCCGACCTCGAGGCGTCGTTGGTCGAGGTGTTCGGCTCCTGCGACCCCCGGCCCCTCGACGTCACGCTGCAGGGCCGACCCGAGCAGTACTGGCTCTACGTCGCGCGCGCACCCGAGGACTGATCAGCCGGTGATGACGGTGTTGAGCTGGAGCCCGCCGTCCCAGCCTCCGATGGCAGAAGCCACGAGCAGGCCGACCGCCACCGCTCCGATCACCCATCCGAGACGGGCCTGACGGACGCCTTGTCCGTGGAAGGTCGGCACGGCGACCGCACCGATCACCGCAACGGTGCTGAGCAGGGAGGGATAGGCCCAGTCGAAGTCCATCCCGCTGTGCAGCAGCAGGACCAGCAGCACCGTCGCTGCCCCTGGTTGGACCCAGTCGCCGGCCCGCAGGGACGACGGCAGAGCCCGGACGGCCAGGAAGACGAGCACGGCGAGCGCCGCCAGGAACGGGACGCCGAGCACCAGGCCGCCGTCGCTCAGCACCTGGAGGAAGCCGTTGTGGGCGAAGGCCGTGTCGTGGTTGTCCCGACGGACGGTGACGATCGACGTGGCGCTGCTGTAGGAGTTGAACCCCGCCCCGGTGATCGGCCAGTGGATGAAGATCTCCCAGGCGCGCCGCCAGTCCTCGATCCGCTGGACACCGTTGCCGACGAACGTCTCGCCCCTGGCTGCGGTGGCGGCCGTGGCTCCGGCTCGCTCGGCGAAGAAGGGCGGGCCCGTGAGGAGCGTGCTGACACCCCACGAGAGACCGAGAGCACGACGACACGCAGTCCCGCTGCACGGTGGCCCGACCTGGCGAGACCGAGGCCCACGAGGATCACGAAGCCGAGCAGGAGTCCGAGCTGGGATCCCCGGCTGCCGGTGTACATCGTCCCGGCGACGCACAAGGGGGTCAGGAACCACCCGAGGAAGCGCAGCGGGTCACGACCGGGCCTCGCCACGAGGACCGCACCCGCCAGCGCGCCGGCCGCCAGCGCGATCCCGGCCTGGTTGTGCCAGTAGTAGGTGCCCTGGAAGAGGGTTGCCGGGTCCTGGTGTCCCCACCAGGCCAACCACCCCCCGACGAACTGATAGCTCCCGGCCAGCAGCACGGCCACCACGAGCAAGGTGCGGCGCGCAGGCGAGCGCGCCCAGGCGATCAGCACCAGCGCCCGCTCAGCGGCAAGCGTGTACGACGCGGCGTCGTCCAGCCCGGCCGTGCCCGAGGGTGACCACACCACGACCGCGAAGGCTGCGAGCCCGATCGACTGTCCCAGGATCAGGGCCCAGAGCGGCAGGGTCCGCCAGGGGCGTACGACGAGGAATGCCACCGCCACCAGCACACATCCGACGGACAGCACGTGGACCTCGCGGCCGCCGGTCCCGCGGGCCGCGAAGGTGCCCCACCAGGCGAGCATGGCGAAGACGCTCGCGTCAGCAGCGTGGTCGCGCGTCCACCTGCTCGCCCACCTGCTCGGCCAAGGTCGTCCACCGTCGGCACGCTCGGGGACAAGGTCGCGGCCACCGTCGACGCCCAGCGCAGTCATACGAGGGTCATCGGCTCGTCGACGGCCCCACTTGAGGAAGGCGCCCTACGTCGCGCGCGCACCCGAGCCGGGCTGAGGCGCCGAGTCCGGGACGGGGTCGGGCGGATCGGGCTCGCCGACCCGCTCGTGCTCGCGGCTGCGCACCGCCGTCCTGATCTGCTCGAGGTTGTTGCGCAACAGGTCCGAGACGAGCTCGTCCATGCGCGGGTCGCTCAGCATCTCGATGAGCACCCGCAGCACCGTCTCGGAGACCTCCGAGACGATCGTGTCGTAGCCGGGCAGCTTGCTGACCAGACGAGCGTTCGGGTCGGCGCGCACCTTCTCGGCGACCAACGCCTTGAGCTCGTCGTGGTTCTCGAGCAGGGCGTCGGAGATGTTCTTGGTGTAGTGGCCGGTCTGGATGACCGCCGTCACCTCGTCGAGCACCACGATCGTCAGCGGCCGCTTGATCAGCCCCAGCGCCCGGAGCGACAGTCGGCTGGCTCGGCGCAGCACCCAGGGCTGGTGCATGCCGAAGCGCACCAGCACGGCTCCCACGATCGCCGCGACGACGGAGCCACCGAGGATGAGCGCTCCGACCAGGAGCAGCACCTGCAGCGTGCTCAGGTCGTCCAACCACTGTGACATCAGTGCTTCCTCTCCCCTGGGTCTAAGTCGCGCTCGAGACTAGGCGAGGCGATGGTCTCGTCGCGCGGCCGGCGAGTAGGTAGGTTCGATGCCGTGAACGACAACGCTGAGGTCCGGATCGAGCACGACTCCATGGGTGAGGTGGAGGTGCCGGTCGACGCACTCTGGCGTGCCCAGACGCAGCGTGCGGTGGAGAACTTCCCGATCAGCGGTACGCCGCTCGAGCCTCGCCTCGTGCACGCCCTCGGCCAGGTCAAGGCAGCCGCAGCCGAGGTGAACGGCGCCCTGGGGATCATCACCGCCGAGCAGGCCGAGGCGATCGGTGCGGCCGCGCGCGAGGTGGCGGCCGGCGAGCACGACGCGCACTTCCCGATCGACGTCTTCCAGACCGGATCGGGCACGTCCTCCAACATGAACACCAACGAGGTCATCGCCTCCCTGGCCGCCCGCTCCGGCTCCGAGGTGCACCCCAACGACCACGTCAACGCCAGCCAGTCGAGCAACGACACCTTCCCCTCCGCCCTTCACGTGGCCGTCACGCTGGCGGTGGTCGAAGACCTCGTGCCCGCACTGGCCACGCTGGCCGGGTCGCTCGAGGACAAGGCCGAGGAGTTCGCCGGACTGGTGAAGTCCGGGCGCACCCACCTGATGGATGCCACGCCGGTGATGCTCGGCCAGGAGTTCAGCGGGTACGCCGCCACCGTCCGCTACGGCGCCGAGCGGCTCGACGCCGTCCTCCCGCGGGTGCGCGAGCTGCCGCTGGGCGGCACCGCGGTCGGCACCGGCATCAACACCCCGCCGGGGTTCGCACCCCAGGTCATCGCAGCGCTCTCCACGGCGACCGGACAGGAGTTCACCGAGGCGCGCAACCACTTCGAGGCCCAGGGCACCCGCGACTCGCTCGTCGAGCTGAGCGGGGTGCTCAAGACGATCGCCGTCGGGCTGGTGAAGATCTGCAACGACCTGCGCTGGATGGCGTCAGGGCCCACCACCGGGCTCGCCGAGATCCACCTGCCCGACCTCCAGCCGGGCTCGAGCATCATGCCCGGCAAGGTCAACCCGGTGCTGCCCGAGGCCACGCTGATGGTCTGCTTCCAGGTCATCGGCAACGACGCGGCGGTGACCGCTGCCGGGATGAGCGGCAGCTTCGAGCTCAACGTCGCCATGCCCGTGATCGCGCGCAACGTGCTGGAGTCGGTGCGCCTGCTGTCGACCTCCTCGACGCTCCTCGCCGACCGCTGCGTCGCAGGCATCACCGCTGATGCCGAGCGCATGCGCACCTACGCCGCGTCCTCGCCCTCGGTCGTCACGCCGCTCAACAAGCACCTCGGCTACGAAGCGGCCGCGACGATCGCCAAGCGGGCCCTGGCCGACGGCGCGACCATCCGGGAGACGGTGATCGCGCTCGGCTACGTCGAGCGGGGAGAGCTCACCGAGGAGCAGCTCGACGCTGCCCTGGACCTCGAGGAGATGACCCACCCATGACGATGATCGGTCGCGACCAGGTCCTCCGTCAGTACGCCTCCGAGGACAACCTGCAGACCCGGATGTCGGTGTGGCACCCCACGGCCGACGGCCGCGAGCCGACGTGCGAGGCGCTGGACGCCGTCCTGGCGGCCGCTCCCACCTCGGTGCTCGAGGTGGGTTGCGGCACGGGCGCGTTCGCTGCACGGGTCGCCGCGGCGCTGCCCGACGCCCAGCTCGTGGCGGTCGACCAGTCCCCGCGGCTCGTCGAGCTCACCCGGAGCCGAGGCGTCAAGGCGCACGTCGGCGACCTCCAGGACCTGCACTTCGCCGACGACTCCTTCGACGTCGTCGCTGCGCTGTGGATGCTCTACCACGTGCGCGACCTCCACCTCGGCCTGTCGGAGGCACGCCGGGTGCTGCGCCCCGGCGGCACGTTCGTCGCCGTCACCAACGGCGACCACCACCTCGCCGACCTCCGTCGCGAAGCCGGCGGCGGTCCGGTGCTGACCCACTTCAGCAGCGAGAACGGTGAGGACGCACTGCTCCACCACTTCGAGCACGTCGAGCGGCTCGACCTGCACACCCGCGCGTTCTTCCCCGACCGCGACAAGGCGCTGGCCTACCTGACGTCCTCCGGCGAGGACGTCGACTGGCAGCTGGCACCGTTCGAGGAGCCGCGCGAGTACGTCGGCCACGTCACCCTCTTCATCGCCCGCTGAGTCGCCCGCTGACTGGCACGCTGAGGCCGCTCGGGCTCAGCTGACCTCGCGGCCGAGCAGGTCGAGGAACTCCTCGGCCATCGCGAGCTGGCGTACCAGCTGGTCTCGGCGCGACCGTGCCTCGGCGAGCGTCTCGGTGAGACGTGTCCGGGCCGCCGCCGCGGCAGAGGCAGGACAGGTGTCGTCGGCCAGGGTCTCGAGGTCGCGCATGGCGGCGCTCATCTCGTCGAGGCTGAACCCCAGGGGCTTCATCCGGCGGATCACGAGGATCTTCTGCACGTCGGCCTCGGTGTAGAGGCGGAAGCCGCCCTCGGTGCGCGCGGACGGGCTGAGCAACCCGACCTCGTCCCAGTGGCGCAGGCTGCGCAGGGAGAGCTCGGTGCGGGTGGCGACCTCCCCGATGTGCATCACGGAGTCGGGATCCTTGCTCACGGGGCTCTCTCTCACGGTCCTGGAGATTCCAACTCTACCCTCACGTGAGGTTAGGGTTGACCTACTAGCTTCCGCCGGCAACGTGGCCGGCCGACGCGCCCAGGCGGGCGTCGTCATCCTGTCACCGCCCTCTCCCCCACGTCGCGCCGCACGACCTGCGGCCTCGAACGGAGCCCCAGCCTGTGAGCACCCAACAGACCGTCCGCAGCACGCTGCGATCCCCCAAGCTCCTGCGTACCGAGGTCCTCGCCGGTCTCGTGGTGGCCCTCGCCCTGATCCCCGAGGCGATCTCGTTCTCGATCATCGCCGGGGTGGACCCCAGGATCGGGCTGTTCGCCTCCTTCACGATGGCGGTCTCGATCGCGTTCCTCGGTGGCCGTCCGGCCATGATCTCGGCTGCGACCGGCGCCATCGCGCTGGTCATCGCGCCGGTGATGCGGGAGTACGGCTACGACTACCTCATCGCCACCGTCCTGCTCGGCGGCCTGATCCAGGTGGTGCTCGGGATCAGCGGGGTGGCCCGGCTGATGCGGTTCATCCCGCGCTCGGTGATGGTCGGCTTCGTCAACGCGCTGGCGATCTTGATCTTCCTGGCCCAGGTGCCCTACCTCGTCGACGTGCCGTGGCTGGTCTACCCGATGGTGGCCGTGGGCATCGCGCTCATCGTCGGGCTGCCCCGCGTCACCACGGTCATCCCGGCCCCGCTCGTGGCCATCGTCGCGCTCACCGGGTTCGCGCTCTTCGCGTCGTTGGCCCTGCCTGACGTCGGTGACGAGGGCCCGCTGCCCGACAGCCTGCCGAGCCTCTTCTTCCCCGACGTCCCCTTCGACCTCGAGACGCTCAAGATCATCGCGCCCTACGCCCTGGCGATGGCGATGGTCGGTCTGCTCGAGTCGCTGCTGACCGCCAAGCTCGTCGACGACATCACCGACACCCACTCCGAGAAGACCCGTGAGGCCTGGGGCCAGGGTGCCTCCAACATCATCACCGGCTTCTTCGGCGGCATGGGCGGCTGCGCCATGATCGGCCAGACGATGATCAACGTGAAGGGCTCCGGCGCCCGCACGCGGATCTCGACGTTCCTCGCCGGCGTCTTCCTGCTGATCCTGGTCGTCGGCTTCGGCGACATCGTGGCGATCATCCCGATGGCCGCGCTCGTCGCGGTGATGATCATGGTCTCGGTCGGCACCTTCGACTGGCACAGCATCCAGCCGTCGACCCTGAGGCGGATGCCCAAGTCGGAGACCTCGGTCATGCTCGCCACCGTCGTGGTGACCGTGACCACGCACAACCTCGCCATCGGCGTCGCCGTCGGCGTGCTGGTCGCGATGACGCTCTTCGCGCGCCGCGTCGCCCACCTCTGCGAGACCCACCGCGAGGTCGTCGCCGGCCCCGACGGCACCCTCACCGCGACGTACCGGGTCACCGGCGAGCTCTTCTTCGCCTCCAGCAACGACCTCTACACGCAGTTCGAGTACGCCGACGACCCCGAGCAGGTCGTCATCGACCTGACCGCCTCCCACATCTGGGACGCCTCGTCGGTCGCCTCGCTCGACGCGATCCAGACCAAGTACGCCCGCCAGGGCAAGACGGTCGAGATCATCGGCCTCAACCAGACCAGCGCCGAGCGCCACGGCCGGCTCTCCGGCCAGCTCTCCGGCGAGTAGGCCCTTCCGCTCCCCCCGGTCGCGGTCGAGGAGGGATGTTACTGACTGTTGTGCGCACTACCCTGCGGCCACAACCGCTGGGTAGACAGCACAACGGTCAGTAACATGCGCCCCGCCCAGCCGCCGCCCGCCGACCGGACGCCGGCGGGCTGGGGAGATCAGCGCGGCGGGATCTCCTGGAGCGCCCAGGAGTTGCCGTCGGGGTCGCTGAAGTGGGCGTACTTGATGCCGCCCATGTCCTGGACGTCGGAGACCTCGACCGCGCGGTCCACCAGCAGCGCGCGAGCGGCCTCGATGTCGTCGACGACCAGGTGCAGGCCCTGGACGCGCGGAGCATCCGGGTCCCCCATGCCGGTGCCCACCACGATCGAGCACGCCGACCCGGGCGGCGTCAGCTGCACGACCCGCATGCCGTTGCCCGGCTCGACGTCGTGGTCGAGCACGAACCCCACCTGGTCGACGTAGAAGCTCTTGCTCCGATCGACGTCGGAGGTGGGCAGCGGGACCAGTTCGAGGCGCATGTCCATGCCGCGGAGCATCGCACCGATCCCGGCCCAGGGGAACCCGGATCCGGCCCCGGAGCCGAGGCCCTAGGGTGAGGCCATGCACCGCCTCGTCGCCCTCGTGGCGCTGCTGACCCACTTCGCCTTCGTGGCGTTCACGATCCTGGGTGGGTTCGTGGCCTGGCTGGTGCCGTGGGTGCTCCTCCCCCACATCGCCTCGGCCCTGTGGGGCGCGCGGATGGCCGCGTGGCGGCCCGCCTGCCCGCTCTCCCGCCTGGAGAACTGGGGACGCGCCGGCGCCGGCCGTCCTCGCCTCGACGACGAGGGCTTCATCGCCCACTACTTCGAGGGGCGGGTCTATCCCACGTCCTGGCGCCGGCAGGTGGAGATCGTGATCAGCACCCTGATCATCGGGTCCTGGGTGGCCATCGCTGTCCGCTGAG
The DNA here is from genome assembly GCA_963760515.1 of uncultured Actinomycetota bacterium. Lineage (GTDB taxonomy): Bacteria > Actinomycetota > Actinomycetes > Propionibacteriales > Nocardioidaceae > Nocardioides. Next base: position 218,296 of record CAVXDL010000008.1, on the reverse strand, counting down.
CCGGAGGCTCAGTACCAGCCCACGGCCTGGCTGTGGCCCCAGGCGCCGCAGGGGCTGCCGTAGCGGTCCCGGATGTAACCCAGACCCCACCGGATCTGCGTGACCGGGTTGGTCGCCCAGTCGGCGCCGGCCGAGGCCATCTTCGATCCCGGCAGCGACTGCGGGATGCCGTAGGCCGACGAGGTGGGGTTGTCGGCGTAGACGTTCCAGCCGGACTCGCGCATGTAGAGCGAGTCCAGGCAGCCGAACTGGTCGGAGGAGAACCCGAAGTCACCGAGCAGGGCACGTGCGATGTCGCGCGGGTCGGCCTGCGACAGGCTCTCGGCGCCGCTCTTGGCCGGCCCCTCGGGCTCAGCGAGGGCGGCTGCCTTCAGCGGGTCGGTGGCCTTGCGGCGATCGGCAGAGCGAGAGACCTCGGGGGTGCGCTCGCGTACGTCGGAGGCCGCCAGGTAGGCACCGCCGGTGACCGGGGCCTGGACGGCAGCCGGGGCAGCATTGGTGGTGTCACGCGCGACCGACACCTCGGTGGGCGATGCCAGCAGTCCGCCGGCGACCGTCGCTCCGGTGGCCGCCACGGCGACCGAGGTGAGGACCAGGGTCGTGCTGAGCACCCGGCGCGGCTTCTCGACGAGGTCGGGGCGCACGGGGGCGCCGCGGTGCTTCGGGACGTGCTTCACGTGCTTCGACAAGGATTCGAGTCCACAGGGATAGGCAGCGTCGGGAGGCGAGGGGTTCCCGGGGGTCGCTCCCACCTTGCCGGGTGAACCGCACCGGCGCAAACCAAACCCGCAAATCCCGGAAAATCTTCAACAACAGGGGCATCCCGTGCGGCCCGCGTGCCCCTCGAGGCCCACGGACCACACGGGTCCCACGTCATCCAGCCCTCAGAGCGAGACGTTCTCCAGCATCTCGGTGACCAGCGCCGCGATCGGCGACCGCTCGGAGCGGGTGAGGGTCACGTGGGCGAAGAGCGGGTGACCCTTGAGCTTCTCGATGACCGCCACGACGCCGTCGTGACGACCCACGCGCAGGTTGTCGCGCTGGGCGACGTCGTGGGTGAGCACGACCTTGGAGTTGGCGCCGATCCGGCTCAGGACCGTCAGCAGCACGTTGCGCTCCAGCGACTGCGCCTCGTCGACGATGACGAACGAGTCGTGCAGCGACCGTCCGCGGATGTGGGTCAGCGGCAGCACCTCGAGCATGCCGCGCGCGATGATCTCCTCGACCACCTCGGGGCTGGTCATCGAGCCGAGCGTGTCGAACACCGCCTGGCCCCAGGGCGACATCTTCTCCGACTCCGACCCCGGGAGGTAGCCCAGCTCCTGGCCCCCGACGGCGAACAGGGGCCGGAACACCACGACCTTCTGGTGCTGCCGGCGCTCCATCACCGCCTCCAGCCCGGCGCACAGCGCCATCGCCGACTTGCCGGTGCCGGCCCGACCACCCAGCGACACGATGCCGACCTCGGGGTCGAGGAGCATCTCCAGGGCGATGCGCTGCTCGGCGCTGCGGCCGTGGATCCCGAAGGCCTCCCGGTCCCCCCGCACCAGGTGCACCTGCTTGTCGGGCCCGACCCGGCCCAGCGCCGTGCCGCGCTCACTGAGGAGCACCAGCCCCTGGTGGCACGGCAGGCTGCGGGCCTCCTCGAGGTCGAGCACGCCCTCGTCGTAGAGCGCGTCGAGGTCGGCGGCCGGCACGTCGAGCTCGGCCATCCCGGTGTAGCCGGTGTCGGAGTCACTGATGGCCTCGGCCCGGTACTCCTGCGCGTCCAGGCCGATCGCGGAGGCCTTGATGCGCAGCGGCAGGTCCTTGGAGACCAGGGTGACGTCGTGGCCCTCCTCCGACAGGTTGTGGGCGACCGCCAGGATCCGGGTGTCGTTGTCGCCGAGCCGGAACCCCGAGGGCAGCGACCCGGCGTCGGTGTGGTTGAGCTCGACCCGGAGCGTGCCCCCCTCCTCGCTGACCGGCACCGGCTCGTCGAGGCGCCCGTACTCGACTCGCAGGTCGTCGAGCATCCGCAGCGCCGCGCGGGCGAAGTAGCCGAGCTCGGGGTGGTGCCGCTTGCCCTCGAGCTCGGTGATCACCACGACGGGGAGCACGACCTCGTGCTCAGCGAAGCGACGAGCCGCACCCGGATCGGCGAGCAGGACGCTGGTGTCGAGTACATATGTGCGAGTGGTCACGGGGGATCCCCTTCACAAGACCGCGCGCGCACCCGCCGCCCGGTCCACTAGTCGACACAGTTGGACCGGGAGGAAGCCCGAACGCCGGAGTGCCGGCGCCCTTCAGCCGGACGCGGGCAGCAGGTGTGCACCTGCCGGCCGGTGCCGACGTACAGGTCGTGAGCGATCACGTTCGGGCCTCCCGATACCGGCGAGCTTCCCCACTCGCCGACACCATCGAAACTACTCCGCAGGTCGCGCGCTTCGACGCGACACGCCGTGAGGCGAGGTGACACCCATGTGACCGCCAGGTGACGGTCCGACGACGGCCGGGTCGGCTCAGGAGCCGTAGCGGCGCTCGCGGTGGGCGTAGGCCCGGATCGCCCGCAGGAAGTCGACGCGGCGGAAGTCGGGCCAGTAGGCCTCGCAGAAGTAGAACTCCGACTTCGCGCTCTGCCACAGCAGGAACCCGCCGAGTCGTTGCTCGCCCGAGGTCCGGATCACCAGGTCCGGATCGGGCTGGCCCTTGGTGTAGAGGTGGTCGGAGATGTCCTCCACGTCGAGGGTCGAGGCCAGCTCCTCCATCGAGGTGCCCAGAGCCGCCTGCTCGAGCAGCAGCGAGCGCACCGCATCGGCGATCTCGCGCCGTCCGCCGTAGCCCACCGCGACGTTGACCAGCATCCCGTCGACGTCCGCGGTCGCCTCGGCGGCTGCCTTGAGCCGCTGGGCGGTGGCTTCGGGGAGGAGGTCGAGCGCCCCCACCGGGTGCAGGCGCCACCGTCGCTGGTCAGCCAGGGAGTCCACCGCGTCGGCGATGATCTCCAGCAGCGGGGCCAGCTCGCCGGCAGGACGGCTGAGGTTGTCGGTGCTGAGCAGCCACAAGGTGACGACCTTGATGCCGACCTCGTCGCACCAGCCCAGGAGCGGCTCGATGTTGGCTGCGCCCGCGCGGTGCCCGTGGGCGGTGTCGCGCCCCACGGCCTTCGCCCAGCGCCGGTTGCCGTCGAGCATCACCCCGACGTGCTGCGGCAGGTTCGCGGGCAGCCGGCGCAGCATCCGTGCCTCGTAGGCCGGGTACAGCACCCGCCGCACCCCGCTCTTCCAGTCCGCCACGATCCGATCGTAGGACACCGCGACCTCCTGACCACCCGTTCGCCACGTCCCGCCACGTCTGACCACCGGCTCGGCTGATCGGTCGCATCGAGACCGACCGCCACGGGCCCGCCCGCGTGGCCGGTATCCTGGCGTCATGAAGCCAGGCCTGCACCACGCCAACGACGCCGTCCGCACGGGCCTGGAGTCGATCAGCGACAAGGTCAACGAGACCCTCGCCGAGGTCAAGCCCAAGCTCCGCGGTTGGCTGCACCTCGCGCTGTCTCCACTGGCGCTGGCCGGCGGGATCGTGCTGGTGGCGATGTCGCCCACCGCCACCACCCGCATCGGCTCGGCCGTCTTCGCAGCGAGCGCGCTGCTGCTCTTCACCGTCTCGGCGGTCTACCACACCGGCACGTGGTCCCCGCGCGTCTGGGCAGCCCTGCGCCGGTGGGACCACGCCAACATCTTCGTGCTGATCGCCGGCTCCTACACGCCGCTGACCCTCATCCTGCTCGACGGCACCCAGCGCGTCGTCCTGCTCACCACCGTGTGGGCGTGCGCGCTCCTCGGCGTGCTGTTCCGGGTGTTCTGGATCGGCGCGCCGCGCTGGCTCTACACGCCGCTCTACATGGGCCTGGGCTGGGCTGCGGTCTTCTTCATCCCCGGCTTCATCGACGGCGCCACCACTCGCCTCGGCACCGGCATCGCGATCGCGGTGCTCACCCTGATCGCCGTCGGCGGCGCGCTCTACACGATGGGCGGCGTCGTCTACGGCTTCAAGCGCCCCAACCCGTGGCCGCGCACCTTCGGCTTCCACGAGGTCTTCCACACCTTCACGATCTTGGCGTTCGTCACCCACTACGTCGGGGTCTCGATGGCCACCTACGCCTTGCGCTGAGCCCCCTCGGGCCGCGGTCGGGCTCACCCCTGGGTTCGTCAGGGGTCGGCTATTACGGTGGGTTTCATGGCCACTATCGAGCTGACCAATGACAACTTCGCCGAGCACGCTGAGAAGGACGGCATCCTCTTCGTCGACTTCTGGGCGAGCTGGTGCGGTCCGTGCCAGCAGTTCGCGCCCACCTACGAGGCCGCCTCCGAGGCCAACCCCGACATCACGTTCGGCTCGGTCAACACCGAGGAGCAGCGTGAGCTGTCGGGCTCGGCCGGGATCCAGTCGATCCCGACGCTGATGGTCTTCCGCGACGGGATCCTGGTGTTCTCCCAGCCGGGCGCACTCCCGCCGGCCGGCCTGGACCAGGTCATCGCCGGTGTGCGCGGTCTCGACATGGACGACGTACGCCGCCAGGTCGCTGCCGCCCAGCAGGAGCAGTCCGGCTCCTAGGTCGACCCGTGTGACCGGCCTGCCTCGCCTCGGGCAGCCGCTGAGTCGGCGCCGCGGGTGCCGTAACGGTGCATCAACGCATCTGAGGCCCGTGGCGCCACCAGCCCCACCACCTCGCCGACGGCGCCGGCCAGCACGTTCCAGGTGACCGGTCGGTCCTCGAGCGCCCGCACGACCCGAGCACCGGCCTCCTCGGCGCTGAGGGCACGACGGTCGGCGTAGGCCTCGGTCGGCGCGACCATCGGCGTGCGCACCAGTCCGAAGCGCATGTTGGTGAAGGTGACGTTGTCGCCGTAGGCCTCGCGGGCGGCGACCCGCGACCACGTGTCGAGCGCCGACTTCGAGGCCAGGTAGGCCGAGAACTTCGGCGCCTTCAGCTGCACGCCCCAGCTGAGGATGTTGACCACGTGACCGAAGCGCTGCTCCCGCATCGCCGGGAGCAGTCCCATCGTCAGACGCACCGGTGCGAAGTAGTTGATCGCCATGGTGCGCTCGACATCGTGGAACCGGTCGTGGCTCAGGTGCAGGGAGCGGCGGATCGAGCGCCCGGCGTTGTTGACGAGGTAGTCCACCGCACCGTGCTGGGCGAGCACCTGCGCCACCAGCGCATCGACCGCGTCGAGGTCGGTCAGGTCGCAGACGTAGGCGCTCGCCTGTCCACCGGCGGCCTCGATGCGGGCCACGACCTCGGCGAGCGCCTCGGCACGCCGGGCCACCACCAGCACCCGCGCGCCCCGCTCCGCCACCGCGAGAGCGGTCGCCGCACCGATGCCGGAGGATCCTCCGGTCACGAGCACCGTGCGCCCGCGCAACGGGCTCGGCGCTCCCGGGCGCAGCAGTCGACGCAGTCGGGCCCGAGGGGTCTGCAGGAGCAGCCCGCTCACGAGGCCCGAGCCTCCGCGATCAGGTCGGTGACCACGTTGATCGGGCGGATGCGGCCGCTCACCACCGACGACCCGTCGGTGCCGGTGAACAGCGCCGAGGGGATGCCGATGATCTCGGCGTCGTTGTTGATCGCGGCTCCCCCGGAGTTGCCGGGGGCGATGCGGGCATCGGTGTCGATCTCGGAGCGGGGTCCGAGGTCGGTGCGGTCGATGAAGGTCGAGATGACGCCCTTGGTCACGGTCAGGTGTGCCGAGCCGGAGATCCCGGGGAACCCGAGCACGGTCACGTCGTCGCCGGACTGGAGGGTGTCGGAGTCCCCGAGCGGCATCGTGGGCAGGGCGAGCGTGTCGGGGTCGACGGGCTCGCCGTCGGCGGTCGCATAGATCTGCACCACGGCCACGTCGAGGAAGCCGTCGGCCCGCAGCACCCGGGCACGGTACGACGGCGAGGCCGGCGTCTCGTCGAGCCCGTTGACGAGCGCCACGAGCAGGTAGTCGGGGTCCTCGAGACCCTCGTCGTCGCCGTAGTACTGGTCGAGCCCGTCGGCCGAGGGCTGCGCCACGTGGGCGTTGGTGAGGATGAGTCCGTCGGCGGAGATGATCGACCCGGATCCCGAAACGGTCACCGGACCGTTGTCGTCGACGCTCTCCCCGATGAGCAGCACGGTCGCGCTCTTGGCGCTGTCGAGCTCGGCACGGGTGAGGACCGCGAGCGAGTCGGCGCCGGAGGTGGACCGGCCTCCGCTCGAGGACGCTCCGGTCCCGGCCAACGGAGTTGCCTCACCGCGGGTCAGCACCACCGCTGTCGCCACCGAGCCGGCGACGACCGCCAGCACCAGGCTCACGCTGCCGGCGACGAGCAGCGCGCGGAGCCGGCGCTTGCGGGCGAAGCGCCGTTCCTCCTCCGCGGCCGACAGGATCGGCACCAGGCTCAACGACGGTCCGGCCACCGGGTGGCCCAGGCGCAGGTCGAGGCGCTCCTCGAAGCGCCGGGTCTCGACACGGCGCCCGTCGTCGAAGGAGCCCTCGCTGGAGGCGTTGGTGTAGGTCCACCCACCCGGGACCGCAGCCACCTGGGCGTGCTGGCGCGAGCAGACCGGGTCGGAGATCACGATGTCGCAGTCGGGCTGCCGGCCGATCCGCACGGTCGCGGGGTGGCGGAACCGGTACTCGCGCCCCTCCGCGGTCACCAGCAGGTCAGGACCCGAGCGCGGCGCTCCGGTGCCGCCGGCCGCGAGGGCCGGCAGGGCCAGCACCTGGGTGTCCTCGAAACCGGCCGGCTCCCCCGCATCGACGGTGAACGACGAACCGCGCGCCTGAGGTCCGCAGCGCACGACGACGCGGCCGTCGAGCGGGTGGCGCTCGATGCGACGGTCGTCGACGAAGGTGCCGTGCTGCGAGCCGTTGTCGACCAGCACCCACCCGTCGGGTCCGGGATGGAGCTCGGCGTGCTGACGCGACACCGACCCGGCGGTGAGGACCACGTCGGCCTCGATGGAGCGTCCGATGCGCACCACGCGTCCGGAGTCGAAGCGCAGCGTCCTGCCCTCCACCTCGATCACGAGATCAGGCACCGACACGACCTCCTGAGCCTCGGTCCGACGGGGCGAGCGCCCATGGCGGCGCCAGCGTACAACGCCCGGCCCCGCCCTTCCTCCTTCAGGCCAACGACTCCAACCAGGCATCGTGCAGGTCGGAGAAGCGTCCCTCGCCACTGTCGATGAGGTCGGCGGGGGTGCCGTCCTCCACGATCCGGCCGTGCTCCATCACCAGCACCCGGTCGGCGATCTCGACCGTCGAGAGCCGGTGGGCGATGATCACGGCCGTACGCCCGGCGAGCACCGTCTGCAGCGCCCGCTGGACCAACCGCTCCGAGGGCACGTCGAGCGAGGACGTCGCCTCGTCGAGGATCAGCACGGCGGGGTCGGCCAGGAACGCCCGGGCGAACGCGACGAGCTGACGCTGCCCGGCGCTGAGACGCCCACCGCGGTTGGCGACGTCGGTCTCATAACCCTCGGGGAGGGCGCTGATGAAGTCGTGCGCGCCCAGGGCGCGGGCGGCGCTCTCGACCTCGGCCATCGAGGCGCTCGGGCGGCCGAAGCGGATGTTGTCGGCGACGGTGCCCGAGAACAGGTAGTTCTCCTGGGTCACCATGACCACCCGCTCCCGCAGGTCGTCGGCAGTGAGCTCGCGCAGGTCGATGCCGTCGAGCAGCACCTGCCCCTCGACCGGGTCGTAGAAGCGGGTGGCGAGCTTGGCCAGCGTCGTCTTGCCCGCGCCGGTCGTGCCGACCAGGGCGAGGGTCTGCCCGGCGGGCACGGTCAGGTCGAGGCCCGGCAGCACGTCGCGGTCCTCGGTGTAGGAGAAGCGCACCCGCTCGAAGCGCAGCTCGCCGTGGGTGGACTGCAGGCGGTGCGGCTCGGTCGGCTCCGGCACGCCCGGCTGCTCGCGCAGCACGCCGGCGAGCTTGTCGAGCGCAGCGGTGGCGGACTGGAAGGTGTTGTAGAACTGCGAGATCTCCATCATCGGCTCGAAGAACTGCCGCAGGTAGAGCAGGAAGGCGGCCAGCACGCCGACGGTCACCTCGCCCTGGTAGGCCAGCAGCCCGCCGTAGAGGAGCACGACGGCGATGGTGATGTTGCCGATCAGCTTGATGCCGGGCATGAAGTAGGCCACGAGGCGGAAGGCGTTGAGGTTGGCCCGGCGGTACTGGTCGTTGACGTCGTCGAAGATCTCCTGGTTGCGGCCCTCGCGACGGAAGGCCTGCACGGCCTGGATGCCGCCCATCGACTCGACGAACTGCACGATCAGCAGCGCGACCTTCTCCCGCGTGGCGCGGTAGCTCACGGCCGAGGACTTGCGGAACCAGTTGGTGATCCAGAACAGGAACGGGCCGCACACCAGCGCGACGAGGCCGAGCTTGACGTCGAGGAACAGCAGGAGCGCAGCGGTGCCGACGAGGGTGAGCGCGGCGGTGACCAGGCCGTCGAACCCGGTCTCGAGCATCTCGTAGATCGCGTCGACGTCGGAGGTCTGGCGCGAGATCACCCGGCCGGAGGTGTAGTCGTCGTGGAAGGCCGGGCTGAGCACCTGGAAGTGCCGGAAGACCCGGCGGCGCAGCTCGAAGAGGACGTCCTGGCCCATCAGCCCCGAGCGCACCAGGAAGAGGTTGCGTGCGACGGCCTGGGTGATGGCCGCGACGAGGACCAGCCCGACGATGATCAGCAGGGGCTGGAGGTTGTCGTCGGTGCGGATCGGCGGGATGCCGGTGTCGATGCCCTCCTTGACCAGGTAGGGGATGGACAGGCGCGCGGCGTTCTCCACCAGCACGATGCCCAGGACGATCCAGATCGCGCGGCGGTACGGCGCCAGCAGCTCGCGGAGCAGCTGCCCCGAACCGCCGGTGAAGGCGGCGCGCTCGCGCTCGGCGGCCTCGTCGTCGTCGACCGTGGCGACCCCGCGCCAGGTCGGCACCCGCTCACTCATGCCGACACCGCCTCGGCCGGCTCGGAGTCGGCGGCGAGGAGCTCGCGATAGGCCGGGACCGTCGCGAGCAGCTCACGGTGGTCGCCGACGTGGGTGATCGTGCCGCCCTGGAGCAGCGCGACCCGGTCGGCGAGCAGCACCGTCGAGGCGCGGTGGGCCACGACGAGCCCCGTGGTGGCCCCGAGCACTCGCTGCAGCGCCTCCTCGACCAGCTTCTCGGTGTGGACGTCGAGGGCCGACAGGGTGTCGTCGAGGACGAGCACCTTCGGGCGTGCGAGCACCGCGCGAGCCAGGGCGAGCCGCTGGCGTTGCCCGCCGGACAGGGCCATCCCCTGCTCGCCGATGCGGGTGTCGAGCCCCCAGGGCAGGTCGCGCACGAAGCCGGCCTGAGCGATGTCGAGGGCCTCGTCGATGTCGGCGTCGTCGGCGTCCGCGCGGCCGAGGGTGACGTTCTCCCGGGCGCTCATCGAGAAGAGGGTCGGCTCCTCGAAGGCGGTCGCGACCAGCGAGCGCAGGTGGGGCAGGGTGAGGTCGCGCACGTCGATGCCGTCGATGGTGATGCGTCCGGCGGTCACGTCGTGCAGGCGCGGGACCAGGGCGGTGAGGATCGTCTTGCCCGAGCCCGTGGCCCCGACGAGCGCCAGGGTCTCGCCGGGAGCGAGGTCGAGGTTGACGTCGCGCAGCACCAGCTCGTCGGGTGCGTCGGGGAAGGCGAAGTCGACGTGCTCGAAGCGGAGGTGACCGCGCGGCTGCTCGATGACCTCGGTGCCGCCCACGATCGCGGGCTCGATGTCGAAGATCTCCAGGACGCGGGCCGCCGACGACATCGCCTCCTGGGCCATCGCGAGGATGACGCCGAGGGAGGAGACCGGCCACACCAGCGAGAGCAGCAGGGTGATGAAGGCGACCAGCTCGCCCGGCGTGAGCGCGCCTCGACCGACGCCGATCGCGCCCGTCAGCAGCACCACGACGACGGCGAGGTTGGGGATGACCTCGAGGAAGGTCCAGAACTTCGCCGCCAGGCGGACCTTGGTCATGCTCGTCTGGTGCAGCTTCTCGGCGGCCGCCTCGTACTGCTGGGAGACGTGCTCGCCGCGACCGAAGGACTTGATGACGCGGATGCCGACCGCGCCCTCCTCGGCGAGGGTGGCCAGGTCACCCTGCTCGTCCTGGACCTGACGCGAGATCACGACGTACTTCTTCTCGAACCGCAGCGAGAGCAGCACGATCGGCGCAGCCGCAGCGGCCACGACGAGGCCCAGCGGCCAGTACATGTGCAGCAGCACGAGCGTGACCGCCACGACCTGCACGATGTTGATCAGCAAGAACAGCATGCCGAAGCCGAAGAACCTGCGGATCGAGCTCAGGTCGGTGGTGGCGCGCGAGAGCAGCTGGCCCGACTGCCACCTGCTGTGGAACGACATCGGCAGCTCCTGCAGGCGCGCGTAGAGGTCGTGCCGCATGGCGGTCTCGACCCCGAGGACGGCGTTGCTCTGCACCCAGCGACGCCAGAAGATCAGCGCGGCCTCGGTGACGCCCAGCGCGAGGGCCAGCAGGCCGAGCGGCAGCACCGGCGCGAGGGTGCCGTCGGTGATCGGGCCGTCGATGATCGCCTTGGTGACCAGCGGGATCGCGATCGCCAGCCCGACGCCGGCCAGCGACGTGCCGAGCATGATGAGCAGGGCGACCCGGTGCGGTTTGAGGTAGCCACGCAGCCGCCAGAGCGAGTGCACGCCGGCGGGCGGGTCGGTGTCGGGCGCGGGTCCGAGATCAGTTGCCATCAGCAACGAGTTTAGGCCCGCGGGCCAACCTCACACCAATCGATATTTTACTCCCCGGTGGGATCAGGAGCTCGCCAGGAGGCCCCGCACGACGCGCAGCCCCACCGAGAGCCGGGCCAGGTCGGCCTGCTCGTCGGAGCAGATGTCGTGCAACGTCTCGGCGGCGCGTGCCACGAGCACGTGGTCGCCCTCCTCCCAGGTCGCGATCCGAGCCGGAGCCGGTTCGGCGGCGTCGGTGGAGGTGAGCACCTGCGAGGTCAGCTGTGCGTGCACCGAGTGCAGGTCGTCGCGCAGCGCGGCTCGCGCCATGGTCTGCCAACGGTCCTCGCGAGGCAGCGCCAGGATCCGTTGCGCGAGCACCGACAGGCCGAGTCGCTCACCGAGGCAGAAGTGGACCCGGGTCACGTCGTCGGGCTCGAGGTCGAGGCGCTGCGCGATCTCGATCAGGTTCAGCAACGTGTACGCCGACGGCAGCAGCGCCACCCGTGCGGCGAGGTCCTCGGGCACCTGCTGGTCGGTCAGCCGGTCCCGCCGGTCCTCGTACGCCGCGAGCTCGCGCCCGGTCATCAGCTCGGGCAGACGCGCCATCGTGGCCTGCACCGGCTCGGCGAACTGCTCGACCACGGACTGGGAGTCCAGGGGCGGGCGCCGGGTGCTGACCAGCCAGCGCGAGACCCGCTCCACGAGCGTGCGCATCTCGATCCGCATCTGGGTCTGGACCCGCGCCGGGAGCTGGTTGTCGTAACCCTTGATCTCCTCGCGCAGCGGCAGCGAGCCCACGATCTCGCGGGCCACGAAGTTGGCCCGGGTCAGCTCGGCGGCGCTGGCCCCCGTCTCCCCCTCCAGCCGCGGCCAGAAGGTCATCCCGGCGCCGTTGACGAGGTCGTTGACGACCTGGGTGACGATGATCTCGCGGCGCAGCGGGTGGTCGGAGATCGCGTCGGGGAAGCCCTCGCGGATGGGCGTGGGGAAGTAGGCGCGCAGGTCGAGGTCGAGGTAGGGGTCCTCAGGCAGGTCGGAGGCGATCAGCTCGTCGGCGAGCACGATCTTGGTCCAGGCCAGGAGCACCGACAGCTCCGGAGCGGTGAGGCCCTCCTTGCGATCCAGCCGCCGTGCCACCTGCCGACTCGTCGGCAGACCCTCCAGCTCCCGGTTGAGGACCCCTCGGGCCTCGAGCCGCTTCATCCACGACTCGTGCACGTGCAGCAGCGGGGCCGCGTTGGCCAGCGCGTTGGCGAGGGCGAGGTTCTGCTCGTCGTTGTCGCGCAGCACGAGGGCCGCGACCTCGTCGGTCATCTCGGCCAGCACCGCGTTGCGCTGCTTCTCGGTGAGGTCGCCGGCGGCGACCACCCGGTCGAGGAGGATCTTGATGTTGACCTCGTGGTCGGAGGTGTCGACGCCGGCGGAGTTGTCGATGAAGTCGGTGTTGACCCGACCTCCTCGCGCGGCGTACTCGATGCGGCCGAGCTGGGTCAGGCCGAGGTTGCCGCCCTCGCCCACGCACCGCACCCGCAGCTCGCCACCGTTGACGCGGATCGCGTCGTTGGCCTTGTCGCCGGCATCGGCATGGCTCTCGCCGGCCGCCTTGACGTAGGTGCCGATCCCGCCGTTCCAGAGCAGGTCGACGGGAGCGAGCAGGACCGCTCGCATGAGCTCGGCCGGCGTCATCTTGTCCACGGACTCGGCGATGCCCAGCGCCGCACGGATCTGGGGGTTGAGCTTGATCGACTTGGCGGTGCGCGGGAACACCCCGCCGCCCTCGGAGATCAGCGAGCTGTCGTAGTCGCGCCAGCTCGAGCGAGGCAGGTCGAAGAGCCGCTTGCGCTCGGCGAACGACGTCGCTGCGTCGGGGTCGGGGTCGATGAAGATGTCGCGGTGGTCGAAGGCGGCCACCAGGCGGATGTGCTCGGAGCAGAGCATCCCGTTGCCGAAGACGTCGCCGGACATGTCACCGACGCCGACACAGGTGAAGTCCTCACTCTGGGAGTCCACCCCCATCTCGCGGAAGTGGCGTTGCACCGAGACCCAGGCGCCGCGCGCGGTGATGCCCATGGCCTTGTGGTCGTAGCCCACCGACCCACCGCTTGCGAAGGCGTCGCCCAACCAGAACCCGTAGTCGTCCGAGATCCCGTTGGCGATGTCGGAGAAGGTCGCGGTGCCCTTGTCAGCGGCGACGACGAGGTAGGAGTCGTCGGAGTCGTGGCGCACGACGCGCTCGGGCGGCACGGTCGCGCCCTCGACGAGGTTGTCGGTGATGTCCAGCAGGCCGGAGATGAACGTCGTGTAGCAGGCGATCCCCTCGGCCAGCCAGGCATCGCGGTCGCTGGGGTCCGGGAGGTTCTTGGCGAAGAAGCCGCCCTTGGCACCGACCGGGACGATGACGGTGTTCTTCACCATCTGGGCCTTGACCAGACCCAGCACCTCGGTGCGGAAGTCGTCGCGGCGGTCGCTCCAGCGCAGCCCGCCTCGGGCGACCGCGCCGAAGCGAAGGTGCACGCCCTCGACCCGAGGCGAGTACACGAAGATCTCGTAGCGCGGGCGCGGCTCGGGCAGGTCCGGGATGGCCGACGGCTCGAGCTTCAGCGAGATGTACGGCTTGGGCTCGCCCTCGGGACCGACCTGGAAGTAGTTGGTGCGCAGCGTGGCCTGCACGTGCGTGAGGTAGGACCGCAGGATGCGGTCGTGGTCGAGGCTGACCACGTCGTCCAGGGCCCCGCTGATGCGGGCGACCACCGCATCCTCGGCGCCCGGACGCTGGCCGTCGGGGTCGAAGCGTGCCTCGAACAGCTCGACCAGCATCCGGGTGATGTCGACGTTGGCGCGCAACGCCTCCTCGATGTAGTCCAGCGCGAACGGCGAGCCGCCCTGCCGCATGTACTTGGCGTAGGCACGCAGCACCGTCGCCTGACGCCAGGTCAGGCTGGCGGCCAGCACGAGCGCGTTGAAGCCGTCGATCTCGGTGTAGCCGTCCCAGACCGCGCGGACGGCGTCCTGGAACAGCTCGCGGGCCTCGTCGGGCAGGCGGGCGTCGTAGCGCAGCCCGAACTCGTAGATGTAGGAGGGCCGCTCGAGGCCGTCGAGCTCGTAGGGCCGTTCGTCGATGACCTCGACACCCATCGAGGACAGGGTGGGGAGGATCTCCGACAGCGACAGCGGAGCCCCGATGCGGTAGAGCTTCAGCCGCGCCTCGCCGAGACCGGCATCGACGCTCTGGTAGAGCGACTGGTCGAGCCCCTGGTCGCCGATGATCCCCTCGAGCCGTCCGAGGTCGACCGAAGCGGTCCGCGCGGTGAAGTCCTCCTTGTAGGCCTCGGGGAAGGAGTCGAGGTAGCGCCGGCCCAGGACGGCGCCGACGTCCTCGCCGTACTCGGCGATGACTGCTGCGGTGAAGTCGTCACGCCACGAGCGCGAGGCCTCGGCCAGGCGTCGCTCCAGGTCGGAGGTGTCGATCTCGGGGATCTGGGTGCCCTTGGGCATGTGCGCCACGAAGTGCACCCGGGCCGTGGTCGACTCGGCGATGCGCACGTTGAACTCGACCGAGTCGGCCCCGAGGCGGTCCTTGAGGATCGCGGCGAACTTCTCCCGGACCCCGGTGTTGTAGCGATCACGCGGCAGGTAGACGAGCACGGACACGTAGCGGCCGTAGGTGTCCTGGCGGATGAAGATCCGCACCGCACGTCGTTCGCGAGCCTGCATGGCGGCCTGCACGAGCGGACCGAGGTCCTCGACCGGGGTGTGGAAGAGGTCGTCGCGGGGATAGGTCTCCAGCGTGTCCAGCAACGCCTTGCCGGCGTGGCTCTGCGGGTCGAACCCGCTCTGGGCCAGCACGGCCTGCGCCTTGTCACGCACCAGCGGGATGCGCAGCAGCGACTCGGTGTAGGCCGCGCTCGAGAACAGCCCGAGGAAGCGGCGCTCACCGGTCACCTCACCGTCGGGGGCGAACGTCTTGACGCCGACGTAGTCGAGGTAGGCCGGGCGGTGGACGGTCGCGCGCGAGTTGGCCTTGGCCAGCACCAGGAGCGTGCGCTCGCGTGCCTTGGCCTTGACCGGGTCAGGCAGCCGGCTGAAGGACTGGGAGAGCTGCTGGTCCGAGCGCAGGATGCCGAGACCCGAGCCGGGCAGGGCACGCAGCACGTCGTCCTCGACCCCGTCACCCTCGACGTCGGCTCGCTCGAGGGTGTACTCGCGGTAGCCGAGGAAGGTGAAGTGCCCGTCGGCGAGCCAGGTGAGCAGGTCGGCGGACTGCCGGAGCTCCTCGGGATCGATGCCGGCCGGAGGCTGCTCGTGCAGCTCGTCCACGATCGCGCCGACGCGCTCGTGCATCTTGGACCAGTCCTCGACCGCCTCACGCACGTCGCGCAGCACCCGCTGCACGTCGGCGACGATCGCGTTCGGGTCGTCGCCTTCTCGGAGACGGTCGATCTCGACGTGCATCCACGACTCGCGCACGACACCCTCGCCGGGCTCGCGCCCACCGTCCTCGACGGGGCGGACCGAGACCAGGGCCCCGGCGATGTCACGTACGACGTCGAAGTTGGGGTGCACCACCAGGTGCACGTCACGCAGCTGGCGCGAGAGCTCCATCGTGAGGGAGTCGACCAGGAACGGCATGTCGTCGACGACGACCTCGACGACCGAGTGCCCGCCGGCCGACCAGCCGTGCTCGCTGGGCCCCGGTGAGAACACGCGCACCTGAGCGGTGCCCTGGGGCCGCGTCGCGGCCAGCTTGTAGTGGGAGGCAAGCACTCCGTAGACGTCGACCGCGGAGCGGTCCACGAGGTCCTCGGGATCGACGTAACGGTAGTAGGCGCGCAACAGCGCGTCGACCTCGTCGTGTGGCGGACCACCGGTCCCCTTGCCCTGCTGAGCGAGGTCGATGGCTTTGCCGAGGAGCTCGGCCTTGTCGGAATCGTGCGTCGTCGTTGACACGTGGCCCACGTTAGGGGTCTGTGGTGTGCGCCACAACACACGGGGTCCCCACTCCGACGGCGACCCGCTACAGGTGGCCCCGCACGTCCCACAGCACGGGGTAGTACTGCAGCGGCAGCCGACCGCGCAGGTACGCCGAGCCGCTCGACCCACCGGTGCCGGACTTGCTGCCGATCATCCGCTCGACCATCACCACGTGGCGGGCCCGCCAGCTCGCGGCCAGCTCGTCGTGCTGCAGCAGCGCCTCGGCGAGCGCCCACACCGCGCCGTAGCGCGCGCGGTCGTGTGCCGTCGTACGGACCGATGCCGCGACCTCCTCGTCGGAGCCCGCAGGCAGGTCGTGGGCCCGCAGCACGTCGAGGAACGCATCCCACAGGCTCGGCTCCTCGAGCCTGCGGCGCAGCCGGTCCTGCTCGTCGGTGGTGAGGCCGCGGAACCGCTCGAGGTAGCTCGGGTCCTTGGCCCCTGAGGCGAACTCCAGCTCGCGGAACTGCACGCTCTGGAACCCGCTCGCCGGCGCCAGGCGCTGGCGGAACTCCAAGAAGTCCTGCGGGGTCATCGTCTCCAGCACGTCGACCTGCTGGACCAGTGTGCGTTCGATGACGTGCATGCGCTGCAACAGGTGCTGGGCCCACCACAGCTTGCCCGTCGACATCGCGGCGCGGGCGGCGCCCACCTCGTGGAGCAGCTGCTTGAACCACAGCTCGTAGACCTGGTGGATCGTGATGAACAGCAGCTCGTCGTGCGCAGGTGGGTCGGACTCGAGGTGCTGGGCGTCCAGCAGCTGCGAGAGCCGCAGATAGCTGCCGTAGGTCAGCTGGGCACCTTGCTCACCGAAGGAGACGAAGGACTCGGGGGCCTGGTCGGGCACGTGCTCGGTCATCTCGTCACTCAACCATGCCGCACGGTCGCCCTCGTGGAAGACTGCCCGGGTGACGCGTCGATCTCCCGCGACCCGCCGTCGACCGCCCCTGCGGTCGCGAGCGAACGCACCCGGTGCAGTCCTCGTGGCCGCCGCGTTGCTGGCGGGCTGCGCGTTCAGCTCCGACCCGATCACGCCGGAGCGCGAGGTCGTCGACGCCGTCGACCAGTTCCTCGCCGACAACACCGGCAGCTTCGAGGTGGCGGTCGACCTCGACGACCAAGGGACCTACCTCGACCGCGGCGCCTACCGTGTCACGCCCGACGCGGCCGTCACCCTGCGCCGGTTCACCGCAGAGCGCGGCGGATTCACCCGCAGGTTCCTGCGTCTCAACACCGACGTGTGGGTGGAGATCCCCGGCAGCGACCGCTACGACGTCCGCACCGGCTGTTGGCTGCACGGCGACCCAGCGAGTCGGGCCGAGCTCGTGCGCGCCGCCGGGACCCGCCTCGGCTTCAGCACCGCTGCCGTCGAGGTGGCGCTGAGCCTGCGCGACGGCCGGGAGGTCGACGGGACGCTGGTGGCCGACGCCGACCTGCGCTCGCTGGCCACGGCGCTCTCGCCCTCCGCCATCCGCGGACTGGCCCTCAAGGGCAGCCGCATCGACGTGCCGGTCACCGTCACCATCGACGACGGCCGCCTGACCTCGTGGCGGGTCTCGGTGCCCGACCTCGTCGAGGCCGCACGCGCCGCCGGCGCCGACGACATCCGCGGCCGCGTCACCGACGGCGAGATCGTCGCCACCTTCACCGATCCCGACACCGAGGTGGATCTCACCCCGCCTCCCGAGGACGTCACGTTCGAGGCCGGCGACCCCGCGACCGACCTGGACCAGCTCCCCACCGACTGCTGAGGGTCATCGGCCACCTCTCGGCGAACCGCCGACGAGGTTTGTCCCCGTCCTGCTGAGCCAGAGGCCAGTGGACCGGCATGATGACGCCATGAAGTTCCGTCATGAGCTGACCTATGCCGCTCCACCTGCCGACGTGTTCGCGATGCTGGCCGACCCCGCCTTCCGCGAGAAGGTCGCAGCCGCCCAGGAGGTGGTGTCGGCCGACATCGCCCTGACCCCGAACGGCACCGGCTTCGACCTGGTCAGCGACCAGGTGCAGAACACCTCCGGGCTGCCCGCGATCGCCAAGAAGATCGCCGGCGACACGACCCGCGCCGTGCTGACCGAGAGCTGGGCCGACGCCGGCGGCGGCAGCCTCGAGATCGTTGCGCCGGGCAAGCCGACCTCGGCCAAGGGCACCATCACGCTGCTCGAGAGTGCCACCGGCACCACCGAGGTCGTCGAGCTCGACATCAAGGTGAAGGTGCCCTTGATCGGCGGCAAGCTCGAGGCCCTCATGGCCGAGACCATCACCGCCGGCATGGACACCGAGCAGTCGATCGGCGCCGCCTGGCTCGCCGGGGAGCGCTGAGCGATGACCAAGCAGATCCGCCACGAGCTGACCTATGCCGCGCCCCTTGCCGACGTGACGGCCATGCTCGCCGACCCGGCGTTCCGCGAGGAGGTCTGCGAGGCCCAGGGGGCGAGCCGCTTCGACGTCGCCATCGACGTCGACGGCGAGACCAAGTCCGTGCGCATCGACCAGTGGCTGCCCACCCAGGGGATGCCCTCGGCCGCCAAGAAGATCGTCGGCGACGAGACCAACATCGTGCAGGAGGAGGCGTGGACAACTCCGGTCCACGCCGACGTCACCGTCACCATCCCCGGCAAGCCCGGCAGCATGGTCGGCACGGCCTCGATCGTCGAGTCCGGCGGCACCACCGTGGAGACCGTCGAGCTCACCATCAAGGTCAACATCCCCCTGGTCGGCGGCAAGCTCGAGGGCCTGATCGGCGACCTGCTGCTCAAGGCGCTCAAGGCCGAGAACAAGACCGGGATCGCTTACCTCTCGCGCTGATCACGCCGTTCGGCCAGCACGTCGACCGGACCAGCACCCGACCGCTCCTCGGCGGTCCGGGTGTCGGCGCGCGCCTCGGCACGACGACGGAGGGCGATCACGATCCCCAGCACGATGAACGGCCCGAACGCCAGGGCCAGCGTCAGCGCCTGTTCGACCGGGTGCAAGGTCCCGAGGTGGAGCGCGACGAGGTTGGACACGCAGCCCATTCTGCCACCCCGCAAAGGTAGGTGAGTCTCCTCACCCCGCTCCGCAGGAACACCACTGCTCGGCTCCGGCTTCTTCCTACGTACGACGGGCCGCACTCGGCCCGTCGCCGCGAGACGCAAGGAGCACCGATGTCTGACCTGCTGGCACCCCTGACCATGAAGTCCTGGACTCTCTCCAACCGACTGGTGATGGCGCCGCTGACGCGCAACCGCGCCGAGGGCACGGTGCCCGGCGACCTCCAGGTCGAGTACTACGAGCAGCGCGCCGGCGCCGGGCTGATCATCACCGAGGGCTCGCAGCCCAGCGCGCGCGGCCAGGGCTACCTGAACACCCCCGGCTTCCACTCCCCCGAGCAGCTCGCCGGCTGGAGCCGGGTCGCCGACGCCGTGCACGCCCGCGGCGGGCTCATCGTCGCCCAGCTGATGCACGCCGGACGCATCTCCCACCCCGACAACACCGGTGGGCAGGAGATCATCGCGCCGAGCGCGATCGCTGCTCCCAACGAGATGATCACCGCCAACGGCCCGCAGCCGCACCCGGTCCCGCGGGCGCTCGAGACCGCCGAGATCCCCGACGCCATCGAGGAGTACGTCACCGCAGCGCGCAACGCGATCGAGGCCGGCCTCGACGGCGTCGAGATCCACGCTGCCAACGGCTACCTCATCCACCAGTTCCTGGCCCCCGGCAGCAACCAGCGCGAGGACCAGTACGGCGGCTCCCCGGCCAACCGCGCGCGGTTCGCCATCGAGGTCACCCGCGCTGTCGTCGACGCGATCGGCGCCGACAAGGTGGGCATGCGCATCTCCCCCGCCCACAACATCCAGGGCGCGACCGAGCCCGACGCCGCGGACGTGGAGGCCACCTACACCGCGCTGGTGCAGGCCATCGCGCCGCTCGAGCTGGCCTACCTCTCCATCCTCGCCGACCCGCGGCTGGACCTCGTCCAGGCGCTGCGCAAGGAGTTCGGTGGAGTCGTGATCGCCAACGACGGCTTCGGCTCGGTGACCACCAAGGAGTCCGCGCAGGCCATCCTCGACGAGGACCTCGCCGACGCCGTGGCCGTGGGCCGGCTCTACATCGCCAACCCCGACCTCCCGCAGCGCTGGGCGAGCAACTCCGGGCTCAACGAGCCCAACCCCGCCACCTTCTACGGCGGCGGCGCGGAGGGCTACACCGACTACCCGACGCTCGCCGGCTGACCCACACCCCTCGTCCTCGCCGAGTCGGCGCACTTGTGCGCCGACTCGGCGAGCTCAGTTTTCGGGCGAACCGCAGTAGCGGAGCGAGCAGCACCGGAGGTTGAGCCGGGGAGCGCAGCGAGCCGCGACGAAACCCCCCGCAGCCCGACCGCCGACCGCAACCCCGGGATGTGCCTCCACAACTCGTTCGAACACGCTAGCGAATGTCGGCGGACGACAGTAGAATCAGACCATGCCCAGCACCCGCAACCCCTCCCCGGCAACCGCCGCCGTGGTCGAGGCGAAAGCGGCCGCGGACGCGTCCGAGGTGGCGATGCTCGTCACCGTCATCGACTGGGCGGCCGAGCACACGTTGACCGGCGCTGAGGCCGAGGGGTGCTCGTTCTGGGACACCGGCATCCCGTTGGGTGGCATCGGGTGCCCGGTGGTGAGTGAGTTCGCGGCTGAGGAGCTCGGGATGCTGCTGGGTCGCTCGTCGGACTCGGCGTTCAACCTGATCGGGAAGACCCTCGAGGTGCGTTACCGGCTGCCGAAGTTGTGGGAGCGGGTGCTGGCGTTCGAGGTGCCGGTCTGGCGGGCGTTCAAGGTCGCCGAGCTGACGATGATCTTGTGCCAGGAAGGCGCCGCGTACGTCGATCGGATGCTCGCCCCGACCGCCCACGTCTGTTCGTTCGCGCAGATCGAGCGCACCGTGGAGGAAGCGATCGCCCGGTTCGACCCCGAGGAGGCGGAACGCAGGCAGAAGGCGGCGCAGGAGCACCGCACGTTCGACATCCACACCGACCAGGTCTCTCTGGAGGGGGTCGTGGAGGTCACCGGCACCCTGGACCTGGCTGATGCGCTCGACCTGGAGCAGGCCGTCCGCGCCGGTGCCGCACTGCTCCGTGAGTCGGGGTGTGAGGAGTCGCTCGACGTACGCCGGGCGATGGCCGTGGGTGACCTGGCCCGGGGTCAGCAGGGGCTACCTCTGGAGCGGGCGGTCACGATCTATGCCCACCTCGACGCCGACTCGTTGAGCTCGAACGATGTGGCGGTGGTGGAGAACACCCGGTCCAACGTGCTGATCGAGCAGATCCGGTCCTGGTGCGGGTCGGCGACGAAGGTGGTCGTCAAGGAGGTCATCGACCTCAACCAGAACCTCGTCTGCGACGGGTATGAGCCGTCCGAGAGACTGCGGGAACAGGTGGTCCTGCGGGACCCGACATGTGTGTTCCCGTACTGCACCCGGCCGTCGCGGCGGTGCGACCTCGACCACGAGATCCCGTACGAGCAGGGCGGGGAAACGAGCTCGGACAACCTGTCGCCGTTGTGCCGGCGCCATCACCGCGCCAAGACCCACTCGGGGTGGAGCTACACCACTTCGGCGGCGGGGGTTCATGTGTGGACGAGCCCCTCGGGGTACACCTTCACGGTCCGATCGCGTCGACGACCCTGATCGCCCCACACCCCGTCGACGGCGGGGTCACCGGCATGCGCACCGGAGGTTGAGCCGGGGAGCGGAGCGAGCCGTGACGAACCCCCCGCAAGCCGAGTGCTCTCGTGTAGGTCCGCGGTGATCTCACCGGGCAACGTCGGAGGCTCGCCCAGGGGCTCGCCCGGCTCAACCTCCGAGGAGCACGGCGCTCGCCCGGCTCAACCTCCGGCGCGCACCTCAGCCCTGGTGGGGGTGGCGGTGCTCGGTCGGCGGGACGAACGTCTCCTTGATCGAGCGCGGTGAGGTCCAGCGCAGCAGGTTGAGCGCTGCACCGGCCTTGTCGTTGGTGCCGGAGGCACGGCCGCCACCGAAGGGCTGCTGTCCGACGACGGCGCCGGTGGGCTTGTCGTTGATGTAGAAGTTGCCGGCCGCGAAGCGCAGCGTCTTGCGGGCCCAGGCGATGGCGGCCCGGTCCTGGCTGATGATGGCCCCGGTCAGGGCGTACGGCGAGACGCTCTCGAGCTGGTGGGTGACCTTCTCGAAGTCGGCGTCGTCGTAGACGTGCACGGCCAGGATCGGACCGAAGTACTCGGTGGAGAACATCGCGTCGTCGGGGTTGGTCGCGGTCACGATCGTGGGTCGCACGAAGTAGCCGACCGAGTCGTCGACCTGACCTCCGGCGACGATCTCGAGACCCTGGGTGCGCTTGGCGCGGGCGATCGCTGCCTTGTGCTTGGCGAAGGCCCGGTCGTCGATGACCGCACCCATGAAGTGCGAGAGGTCGGTGACGTCACCCATCGAGAGGTTCTCGGTGTCGGCGATCAGCTGGTCCTTGATCTTGGCCCACAGCGACTTCGGGACGTAGGCGCGAGAGGCCGCCGAGCACTTCTGGCCCTGGTACTCGAAGGCACCGCGGATCATCGCCACGCGCAGCACGTCGGCATCGGCGGAGGGGTGGGCGAGGATGAAGTCCTTGCCACCGGTCTCCCCCACGATGCGCGGGTAGGAGCGGTAGCCGGCGATGTTGGTGCCGACGGTCTGCCACAGGTGCTGGAACGTCGGGGTCGAGCCGGTGAAGTGGATGCCGGCGAGGTCGGGGTGGGTCAGGGCCACCTTCGACACCTCGAGCCCGTCGCCGGGCAGCATGTTGATGACGCCGGGCGGCATCCCTGCCTCCTCGAGCAGCTCCATCGTCAACGACGCGGCGAGCTGCTGGGTGGGCGACGGCTTCCAGATCACCGTGTTGCCCATGAGCGCGGCTGCGGTCGGCAGGTTGCCGGCGATGGCGGTGAAGTTGAACGGCGTGATCGCATAGACGAAGCCCTCGAGCGGGCGGTGGTCGGTGCGGTTCCAGATGCCCGGCGAGTTGGCGATCGGCTGGTCGGTGAGGATCTGCTTGGCGTAGTGCACGTTGAAGCGCCAGAAGTCGATGAGCTCGCAGGCGGCGTCGATCTCGGCCTGGAAGGCGGTCTTCGACTGGCCCAGCATGGTGGCGGCGTTGATCCGCTGGCGCCACGGCCCGGCGAGCAGGTCGGCGGCCTTGAGGATGATCGCGCAGCGCTCGTCGAAGGGCAGCCCACGCCAGGCAGGGGCCGCGCCGGCAGCCGACTTGATCGCAGCCTCGGCGTCCTTGGTGGTGGAGTTCTTCAGGACCCCGAGCACGTGCTGGTGGTCGTGGGGCTGCACGACCTTGATCTCGGCGCCTCCCCCGTTGCGCTTGCGCCCGTTGATGTGGGCGCGGAACGTGTGCTGCTTGCGCTCCAGCTTGTCGATCTCGACGACCAGGGCGGCCCGTTCGGGGCTGCCCGGTGCGTAGGTCAGGTTGGGCTCGTTGATGGGAGCCGGGGGTGTGGTCACTGCGTCCATGCAGCGACTGTAGCGACAGTGGCGAGCCGCTGGCTCAACGCAGCAGGTCGTCGATCTCCTGCGTCGCGAACCACGCGAGGTCCTCGTCGGGGTCGGCGCCCACCGGCCGGTCGCGCACGTCGGCGTGCACGGCCACGACGTCGGCGAACGCGACCTCGCGATCGGGGTCGTCGACCTCGGCCACCACCACGACCCGACGCCCGGGTCCGGTCAGCAGAGCCGCCGAGGCATCGGCCGCGGTCATCAGTGCGGCGTACTCGGCCGCCTCGTCGTCGCCCTCGGCCACGATCGTGTCCGGGTCGGCCGACAGCGTGCCGGTCGCGACGAGGTCGCGCAGGCCGGCGAGCGTCAGCGGCCGGTAGACGCGCGTCATTCGGGGCTCTTCGCCGAGCTCTTCGAGCCGCCGGCAGCCGCGCCCCGCGTGCTGGTGCTGCCCGACCCCCGCTTGGCCGGAGAACGTCGCCGCCCCCTCGGGGTACGCGTCGTCGTCGAGGCCGTGAGCAGCTCGTCGAGAGCCTCGGTGAGGCAGGTCCCGAACAACCCGGCGTCGGGGAGCAGGTTGCGATCGGCGGTGATCCCGAAGAACACCTTGCCGTCGTAGGAGGTGACGCCGATCGACATCGGACGGCCCCCCATCAACGGCGGCACCGGGTAGGTGGCGACCATCCGCGCGCCCGCGGCGTAGAGCGGCGACTGCGGGCCGGGCACGTTGGTGACGCTGAGCTGGTAGCCGCGGCGCAGCTCGTCGGAGGCCACGCGCGAGCCGATCGCGTGGAAGGTGGTGGGGGCGAAACCGGCGATGCCGGCCAACCGGTTGGCGGCCACGCTGCGGCCGGTGTCCTTGTGGGCCTGGAAGGAGTACGACACCTGGTGCAGCCGCACCACCGGGCTGGTCTCGCTGATCGGCAAGGTCACGAAGTGAGCCGCGATCTGCGTGCCGAGCGACGTCGCCTCGAGCTCGTCGTCGATCACCGAGACCGGCGCCACGACGCGGACCTCCCGCAACCGGCTGAGCGCGTCGCTGCGGGTCATCAACCACGCGCGCAGCGCCCCGGTGACGGTGGCCAGGATGACGTCGTTGACCGTGCCCCCGTGGGCGTCGCGCACCGTGCGGAAGTCAGCCAGCGACGTCTCCACGGTGACGATGCGTCGGTGCTGGCTCAAGGGGCCCAGCACCGAGCTGCGGTCGGGCCGACGACCGGCAAGGGCACGCGCGACTCCCCGTGCCCGGCGCTGACTGCGCTGGGTGGATCGCAGGGCTGCCCCGGCGGCCAGGCTCGCGGTGTCGACCAGCGTGCCGGGCTGGGTCAGCGAGTCCCGCACCGCGCCGGCAAGGAGCGCCGGGGCGGAGGGGGCTCCTCGCGGAGCCCACTCGTCGGGCTCGAGGCTCTTGGGCTCGGCCGAGACGTCGAGGAGCAGCTGACCGAGGTCGACGGTGTGCACGCCGTCGACGAGAGCCTGGTGGGACTTGTAGAGGATCGCGACCCGGTCGTCGCTGAGTCCCTCGACGAAGTAGACCTCCCACAGCGGACGGCTGCGGTCCAGCGGACGCGAGACGATGCGGGCCACCAGCTCGAAGAGCTGCTCGTCGTTCCCCGGACGCGGGAGTGCCGAGCGGCGCACGTGGTAGGCGAGGTCGAAGTGCTCGTCGTCGACCCACAGCGGGTTGGCCAGGTGGCCGGGGACGTCGACCACGCGCTGGCGGTAGCGCGGGACGAAGGAGATGCGGTCCGAGATGAGCTCGACGAGGCGGTCGTAGTCGAAGCCCGACGATCCCGGCTCGAAGATCTCGACCGTGGCGTTGTGCCGCGGAGCAGTGGGCTTTTCGGCGGTCAGGAACTCCAGGTCACGCGTGCGCATGCGCTCGCTCATGACACATCCCCTTCCGGTGCAGCACCCCGTGGGGCGGAATCGCCCTTGCTTGCTCCACGTGGGATTCTGGCAGAGGAGGCGACCGTACCGGTCACCCGTCCGCGATTTCAGGAGGAACGACCCCATGCGCCGAGCCCTGGCGACCACGACCGCTCTGCTGACCGTCCTGGCTCTCGGGACTGCCTGCGGCGACGAGTCGGGGGGTGGTTCAGGCGCAGACCCGGCGACCACGACCATCGCGATCACCGTGGAGGACGGCGAGATCACACCCAACGGGGACGAGGTGGAGGCCGCGGTCGGCCAGCCGATCGACCTCGTCGTCACCGCCGACGCTCCCGGGGAGATCCACGTGCACTCCGAGCCCGAGGTCGAGTTCTCCTACGAAGGCACCGGCGAGCCGGAGACCTTCGAGCTGCAGATCGACCGCCCCGGCCAGATCGAGGTCGAGTCGCACACGCTCGACCTGCTCATCGTCAAGCTCGTCGTGAAGTGAGCCTCTTGCTCGCCGGGAGCAGCGGCGACCTGCTCGCCCACGGGATCGGCGGCCAGAAGGACCTCCCCATCCCGCTCAGCCTGACCATCGCCGGCGGCATCGCGGCCCTGGTCATCTCCTTCACCGTCCTGGCGGTGGCGTGGCGCAGACCTCGCTACGACGAGGCGTCCGGCCGACCGGCACCCGCGCTGCTCCAGGGCGTGACGGCCTCACCGGTCTTCGCGATCGCGCTGCGCACCTTCGGCATGGTGCTGTTCGTCTTCACCGCCGTCGCTGCGGTCTTCGGGCGCGACTCCACGATCAACCCGATCTTCGGGATCTTCTACATCTGGCTGTGGGTCGGCCTCGTCCCGCTCTCGTTGCTGTTCGGGCCCTTCTGGAAGGCGATCAGCCCGGTCCGCACGATCAACCTGCTCTTCGCCCGGCTCTCCGGCTCCGACCCCGACGCAGGCCTCTTCCGCTACCCCCAGCGCCTCGGCCTGTGGCCGGCAGCGCTCGGGCTCTTCGCCTTCGTCTACCTCGAGCTCGTCTATCCCTACATGGCCGAGCTCGGTCCGGTGCGCCTGTGGTGTGCCGCGTACGTCGCGATCATGCTCATCGGCGGCGCGCTGTTCGGCAGCGAGTTCTACGAGAAGGCCGACCCGTTCGAGGTCTACTCGACCCTGGTCGGCAAGCTGTCGGTCTGGACCGTGCGGGAGGGCCGGCTGCGGGTGATCAGCCCGCTGGCCAACCTCGCCTCGGTGACGCCGCTGCCCGGCCTCGTCGCGGTCACCGGCGTGCTGTTCGGCAGCACCGGTTACGACTCCTTCCGGGAGTCCACGCCGTGGGTGACCTACGTCCAGGGCTCCACCATCAACGGCGAGATCCTCAAGAACGTCGCTCTCGTGGTGTTCTGCCTGGGCGCGATCGCCATCTTCGCCCTCGGCTCAATGCTCACCGGGGTGCACGGCGAACAGCGCCGCCGTGACCTGCCCAACGCCTTCGCCCACTCACTCGTGCCGATCGTGGTGGGCTACATCTTCGCGCACTACCTGACCTACCTGCTCGAGATCGGGTCGCGCACGCTGATCCAGGCCAGCGACCCGCTGAGCAACGGCTCCGACATCCTCGGCACCGCCGACTGGAGCGAGCTGACCTGGCTGAGCTATCACCCCACCCTCCTGGCCACCATCAAGGTGCTCGCGGTGGTGCTCGGCCACGTCCTGGCCGCGATCGTGGCGCACGAGCGCGCGGTGCGGCTGCTGCCGGCCCGCCACCAGCTCACCGGCCAGCTGCCGCTGCTCCTGGCGATGGTGAGCTTCACCGGCGGCGGTCTCTACCTGCTCTTCTCGTCCTGATCGCGCCCCGGCACTGACTTCCGACCAGGGTTCAGCTGGCGGTCGCGTCGTGGATGGTGCCGACCAGCACCTCGATGGCGTCCTCGACGAACACCAGACCCTGGATCGAGCCGTCGGCACCCACCGAGGCCGCGACGTGCGAGCCGTGCTGGCGCATCCGAGCCAGGGCGTCCTCGAGATCGGCGTCGCGGGAGATGGCCACGAGCCGGCGCAGGCGCTTGGTCGGGATCGGCCGGTGGAAATCGTCCCCCTCGAGCTCCATGACGTCCTTCATGTGGACGTAGCCGGACGGGGCGCCGGTCTCGTCGGTCAGGACGTAGCGCGAGAAACCGTGCTGGACCACCGCGGCCTGGACGTCGGCCGGTGTCGCCGCAGCGGGGAGCAGCACCAGGTCGGCCAGGGGCACCTCGATGTCGCGCGCACACTTGTCGGTGAACTCGAAGGCGCGGGTGAGCGGACCCGAACGCGGGTCCAACGTGCCTTCGCGCCGTGACTGCTCCACGATGCCGGCCACCTCGTCGAGGGTGAAGCTGCTGTTGGCCTCGTCCTTGGGCTCGACCCCGCTCAGCCGGAGCACGGCGTTGGCCATGCCGTTGAGGAGGGCGATGACCGGGCGGAAGACCCGCGAGACCATGACCAGCGGCGGGGCGAGCACCAGGGCGGCCCGGTCGCGCAGGGAGAAGGCGAGGTTCTTGGGCACCATCTCGCCGAGCACGACGTGCAGGAAGGTGACGAGCAGGAGCGCGACGGCGAACGCCGAGATGCTGATCGCGTCCTCCGACATCGGGGTGAGCGCGAGCGGGTACTCGAGCAGGTGGTGGATGGCCGGCTCCGAGACGGTCAGGATCAGCAAGGAGCAGATCGTGATCCCCAGCTGGCTGGTGGCGAGCATCAACGTCGCGTGCTCCATCGCCCACAGCGTCGTGCGTGCGGCGCGGCCTCCCTCGGCGGCCCGCGGCTCGATCTGGGAGCGGCGCGCCGAGATCACGGCGAACTCCGCCCCCACGAAGAAGGCGTTGAAGACCAGCAGGACGACGAGCCAGATCAGCCCGGGCAGGTACTCGCTCATGAGGTCTCCTCCAACGCATCGGCCGGATCGACCTGGTCCTCGGGGTCGGCCGGCACGAACCGGACGCGACTCACCGCATGGGCCTCCACCCGATCGACGTACAGGGTGCCGCCGGGGATCGCGACCTCGTCGCCGGGCTCCGGCAACCGCTCGAGCCGGGCGGCCATGAAGCCGGCCACGGTGTCCCAGTGCTCGTCCTCGGGGACCCGCACGCCGGCGCGGGCATGCACCTCGTCGGGACGCCACGTGCCGTCGAAGGTCACCGAGCGGCCGCGACGGGTCAGCACCGACCGTTTCTGGTCGTGCTCGTCCTCGAGCTCACCGATCAGCTCCTCCACGAGGTCCTCGACGGTCACCACACCGGCGGTGCCGCCGTACTCGTCACTGACGACGGCGATCTGGAGCCCTTCGGCACGCAGACTTTCGAGCAGCGCCGGGGCCGGGAGGGTGTCGGGCACGCGCACCACGTCGACCATCAGCTCCTCGGCCGTGGTGGTCGTGCGTTGGTCGAGGGCGACGGCGAAGGCGCGCTTGACGTGGACGACGCCCACGACGTCGTCGACGCCCTCGCCGGTGACGAGCGGTCGCGAGTGACCGCTGGAGGCCGCGAGCGCGATTACGTCAGCAGCGGTGGCGGTCGTCGGCACCGCGCTCATCCGCACCCGCGGGGTCATCACGTCGGAGGCGTCGCGACTGGAGAACCGCAGGGTGCGGTCGAGCAGGGTCGCGTCGTCCTGCTCCAGCAGGCCCTCCATGGCCGAGTGACGGATGAGCGAGGTCAGTTCGTCGGCGGTACGGGCGCCGCTCAGCTCCTCCTGGGGCTCGACCCCCATGGCGCGGATCAGCCGGTTGGCGGTGTTGTTGAGCAGGACCACGATGGGACGGAACACGGTGGTGAACGCGACCTGGAAGGGGACGACGAGCTTGGCGGTGGCGAGGGGGACGGCGAGGGCGTAGTTCTTGGGCACCAGCTCGCCGATCACCATCGAGAACAGCGTCGCGATCAGCAGCCCCACGAAGCCGCCCACCGGTCGGACAGCACCGTCGGGCACGCCCAGCGAGCCGAGCGGACCCTCCAGCAGCGAGCTGACGGCGGGCTCGAAGGTGTAGCCGGTCAGCAGCGTGGTGAGCGTGATGCCGAGCTGGGCACTGGACAGGTGCGTCGAGGTGGTGCGCAACGCCGCGATCGTGATCGTCAGGCGCTTCTCGCCGCGCTCCTGGCGGGCCTCGAGGTCGTGCCGGTCGAGGTTGACCAACGCGAACTCCGAGGCCACGAAGAGTCCGGTGCCGACCGTGAGCAGGAGCCCCACGCCGATCATGAGCCAGTCGTTCATGAGGGGGTCCGCCCCCTGACCATCCCCTGCTCGGGGACACGTGTGTCAGGGGGGCAAAGACTCGGAGGTTGGTCAGACATGGTCTGCACAGATTAACGGTTCGCGGCAACCGAGCGCTGCACGGGGAGCACAGCCTCCGTCGCAGCCTCGACCAGACCGGCTGCCGCCCGCGTCAGCGGCGACTCGCCGCCCTCGAGCAGGGTGCGTCCGGCGACCAGCGCCCGGTCGACCGCCGGACGGTCCTCGGGCAGGAAGTGCACCGGGGCACCGCCGGCGAAGTCGGCCACCATGGCGCCGATCTGCTTCTCCGACCACCCGAGGGTGGGGCGCATGCGGTTGACCACGACGCGCACCGGGACCTGTCCCACGCTCTCGCGCAGCTCGACCAGGCCGCGAGCCAGCCGCGAGAGCCCGACCGGGTCGGCTGCACCGACGACCAGCACCTCGTCCGCTGCCTCGAGCGCCTCCACGGTCATCAGGTTGCGACCGGGCCGGGTCCCGAGGTCGCGGGTCGCGTCGTCCTCCACCGAGAACCCGGTGTCGACGACCACGTCGGCCTCGGCCCGTGCGACCGCGAGCAGCTGCTCGATCGCCCCCGCGCGCACCTCGATCCACCGGTCCGGACGAGGCAGCCCGGTGATGACCGAGAGCCTGGCGTCCAAGCCTCGCTGGACGGAGGCGAAGCGCTCCTCGAGCAGGCCGGACGTGGCCAGCCGGACCGCGGCCAGCACCCCGGAGACCTCGTCCAGGATCCCGAGCTGCTGGGCGATCGAGGCACCGTAGGGGTCGGCGTCGATGAGGATCGTGCGTCCACGCCGCGCCAGGGCGCCGGCGACGGCAGCCGCCACCGTGCTGCGCCCGGGAGCGCCGGCCGGGCCCCACACGGCCAGGACCCGACCCTCGACCGTGGGCGCCTCGGATGCCTCGGCGAACCGCAGCACGCCCGCGTCGTACGACGCCGGTGCCGACGTGGCGGCGCCAGGTGAGGCAGCCGCGAGCACCGCGTCCGGCAGGGCCTCGAGCTCGGGCTCGGCCACCACGGCTGCGATGCCGAGACGGGCGGCGTGGGCGCGGGCCGCATCGGGGCGGTCGCTGCCCACGATCGCCACCGGGTGGACGCCGTGCCGTCGTAGGTGCTCGACCGCCGGCGCGTCGAGGCCGGGCGCATCGAGACCCACCACCGCCACCTCGGCCTGGCCGGAGGCTGCAGCAGCCATCAGGTCGGCCACGTCGACGCACCGCTTCAGCACCACGATCCCGGTGCGAGCAGCGAGGAGCTCGAGGGCGACCGGCTCCCACGACGCCCCCGATGCGACGACCAGCACCACGGTCGTGGCGCTCATCAGCGCCTCACGACGTAGACGACCGGGTCGCTGAGCGAGGCCAGCAGCGCGTAGAACTCCGGCGCCGTCCGCTCGTCGACCGCGAGCACGAGCTGTCGCTCCCCGCTCACCCCGAGACCGTCGGCACCGCGCGGCGCGTCGACGACCCCCACTGCGCCGAGCGCCGGCTCGGAGGTGGCAACGCCGCGACGCGAGCCGGAGCCGTCGTGGAGGTAGACGTCGACCACCGAGCCCGGTCCGACCGACGTCGGCATCCGCAGCGGGTCCACGGCGAGCGAGATCTCGACAGTGCCGGCCTCGTCGTCGGAGCCGATCGCGGCGCGCGGCAGCAGCTCGCCCGCACCGAGCGCACGTACGAGGCGGAGATCGGCCGGCAGCGTCTCGTCGAGCTGGACGTAGCGCTGCACCGCCTCGTCCTCGGCGAACCGCACCCGGGCCACGGTCAGGTCGCCCTCGTCGAGCCGGTCACCGGCGCCGACGTCGGCGGCCACCGCCCACACCGCCACCGTGTCGTCCGCCGAGGCCAGGACGCGCACGCCGACCAGTACGGAGGCAGCGACCAGGGCGACCCCGAGCCACAGCCGTGGGTCGCGCCACCCGGGCGCGGAGGCCCGGCGAGCAGGTAGGGGGTCGAGGGCTGTGGGGGGCGTGGCGGCACCGACGGCGCCCGGGCTCCCGAGACTGGAGGACACGAGGGACATCATCGCCGGACACCCCGCCTGCGACCACCCCCTCTCCACAGGCGGTCGTCCACAGACCGCGGGTCGCCGTCCCCGTCAGCCGGTGCGGAGTGCGACGATGGGGGCATGGCCGGCCCGCTGCGCTTCCTCACCCTCGCTGACGTCGCAGAGGTGCTCAACACCTCCAGCGCGCAGGTCTACGCCATGGTGCGTCGCGGCGAGCTGGAGGCGATCAAGATCGGTGGCCGCGGCCAGTGGCGGGTCGAGTCGAGCAAGCTCGAGGAGTACATCGCCCAGGCCTACAAGCAGACGGCCGACTTCGTGGCGCAGCACCCCTACGTCGAGGCCGACCAGGAGTAGCCGGCTCAGCCGGTCTCCGAGCCCAGCTCGATCTCGGTCGTGAGCTCGCGTCCGTCCCTGACGTAGGTGAACTCCACGACCTGCCCCGGCTGGTGGCTGCGGATGTTGACGATCAGCGAGATGCCGTCGACCACCCGCTGCCCGTCCACCTCGATCACCAGGTCGCCGCGCTCCAGCCCGGCAGCCTGCGCCGGGGTGTCGTCCAGCACCTGGTCGATCTCCGCGCCGTCGGAGACGGCGGAGCCGCCGGTCTTCACCTGCGCCCCGATGACGGGATAGCGGGCCTCGCCGGTCTTGAGGATCTGGTCAGCGGTGATCCGCACCTGCTCCACCGGGATCGCGAAGCCGACGCCGATGTTGCCGGCCTCACCGCTGGCCCCGCCGTTGGTGGCGATGGCCGAGTTGACGCCCACGACCTGCCCGCGCAGGTTGACCAGGGGTCCACCGGAGTTGCCCGGGTTGATCGCGGCATCGGTCTGCACCGCGTTGATGTAGGAGGAGTCGTCGCTCGTGGACCCCGTCGTCACCGGTCGTCGCAGGGCGCTGACGATGCCGGAGGTGACCGTCGAGGTCAGCCCCAGCGGGGCGCCGAACGCCACGACCCCGTCGCCCACGCGCAGCCGTTCGGAGGCGCCGAGGGCCGCAGGCTGGAGATCGACGGCCTCGGCGACGTAGAGCACCGCGAGGTCGTAGACCGGGCTGCGGCCCACGAGCTCGGCGTCGTAGCGGTTGCCGTCGTAGTCGACGACCTGGATCGGCCCCTCGGCGGCAGCCGCAGCCGCCACGACGTGGTTGTTGGTGATGATGTGGCCCTGCTTGTCGAAGACGAAGCCCGAGCCGGTGGCGCCGGCATCCTGCCCGGCGTACTCCGCGATGATCTGCACCGTGCTGGGCAGCAGCGCCTCGGCGACCGCCTGCACACTGCCGTTCTTCACCGGTGGCAGCTCCACGGTCTCGACGTCGGCGAGGCCGCCGGCGTAGGGGCCGCCGGTCAGGTCGTCGTCGTTGACGAAGTCGTAGGCCGCGCTGCCGAACACGCCACCCACGATGCCGAGCACCAGGGCCAGCCCCGCGATGGCGAAGCCGCCTCGTCGCCGCGGCGGTCGGGGCTCGACGCCGGCGAGGTGCCGCGGCGGGAGAGCACTCGAGGGGTGCCCGGGCCCGCGCGCGTAGTCGTGCCAGGGAGAGGCCGGCGAGACCGGGAGCGGGCCGGTGGGCGGCCCCCAGGCCGGGTCGACGGGCGACGACATGGTCGGGTACGCGTCGTCCCGCACGCCCCCCAGGGAGAGCGGCTGCGTGGAGTCGTCCCGCTGCGCGCCGGACCGGTCGTCGTCGTTCACCCCTCCATCATCCCCTGCCCCTGGTGAGGCCGGGCAGCCGATCCGCGATGAGGTCCGCCGTGGACTGCTGGACGGGTCGTCACTCGTCGGGGCGCGTGGGCGTGCGCACCATGGTCGGCTGAGGTGTCGTCACCTGGGCGATCGGGGCGCGCCGGTCGAGGCCCGGGGCGTCGGCGGGCGCCGTACCGAGGGCGAGGATGCCCATCACTGCTGCACCGACGGCGCTGCCGCCGATCGCGGCCACACCGACCGCCCGCCGACCCCGACCACGGGCGTGGTCGGCCTCAGCGGACAGCGTCAGGTAGAGGTCACCCGGCGACATCCCGACTGGCGACATCCCGACCGGCGACATCCCGAGCAGGGCGCCCTTCAGCGTGTCCGGGGCGGGTCCGGGCTCGAAGGACGTGCCGGCCAGGCGGGTCTTGATCCACCCTTCACGCTCGACGTGGTCGCGACACAGGTGGCACAGGTGCACGTGGGCCCAGGCGCGCTCGGTCTCGTCGGTGGAGAGCTGGCCGTCGAGCAGGGCGCTGACGCGGGTGCCGAGGTGGGGCGTCATCGTGCCTCCCGGACCTGGTCACTCGCGCCGCGGCGCGGCCCGGCGAGGTCAGGCGCCCCGGAGTAGCGCTGACGACCGGCGCCCGGTGCGCGGTGCGCGAGCGCGGCACGCAGCATGGAGCGACCGCGGTGGATGCGCGAGCGCACGGTGCCGAGCTTGGCGTCGAGGATCGTGGCGATCTCCTCGTAGGTGAGCCCCTCGACGTCGCACAGCACGACCGCCACCCGGAAGTCGGGCGGGAGGGTCGCGAGGGCCGCCTCGACGTCGTCGTCGAACGTACGGTCTGCGTAGGCCGTCTCCGGCGCCGGCGACCCGCTGGCGAGCCGGTCGGCCCGCTCGTCGGACAGCGCGTCGAAACGGATCCGCTGCTTGCGCCGGGCCTGGTCGAGGAAGAGGTTGGTCGTGATGCGGTGGAGCCAGCCCTCGAAGGTGCCGGGGGTGTAGGTGCCCAGCGAGCGGAACACCCGGACGAAGACCTCCTGGGTGAGGTCCTCGGCGTCGGGACGGTTGCCGGTCAGCCGGTAGGCGAGGCGGTAGACCCGGTCGGAGTGCAGCGCGACGATCTCGTCCCACGACGTCGGGACCTGTCCCACCGCACCCTCGTCGGCCACGCCGTCCTCGCTCCCCTTGGTAGCCACGTCATCAAGGTAGACGCCCTCGCTGAGCGTTCCCTGTGAGTCGACAACGAACCGCGACGGCGAGGGGTTCCCGACAAGCACCACGCACTGGCGCTACGGTTCCACCATGCCCAGCACGCCGACCGAGCCGATCTCCGCCACCAGCTGGTCCTACGCCGAGAACTTCGTGGTGGAGGACGCCTTGATCAGCGATGCGCGCGCCCGCGCCGAGGAGGTCGGCGTCGTGCCGATCGGCTCCGGTGCCGGCGCCACCCTGCGCTTCCTCGCCTCCGTGCTCGAGGCACGCGCTGTCGTCGAGATCGGGACCGGCACCGGTGTGTCCGGCCTGTGGCTGCTGCGCGGCATGCGCGCCGACGGCGTCCTGACGACCGTCGACCTCGAGGCCGAGCACCAGCGCCTCGCGCGGGAGGCCTTCAACGAGGCCGGCATCGCCAACCAGCGGGTCCGCACCATCGCCGGTCCGGCCCTCGACGTGCTGCCACGGCTGACCGACGCGCACTACGACATCGTCTTCGCCGACGGCGACAAGGCCGAGTACGGCGCCTACCTCGCCGAGGCGCTGCGCCTGCTGCGCCCCGGCGGGGTGGTGGCCTTCGACAACGCCCTGTGGCACGACCGGGTGGCCGACCCCTCCCGGCGCGACGAGGAGACCGCGGCGATCCGTGACCTCGGGCGCGCGGTCCTCGAGCACGAGGCGCTCATGCCGCTGCTGCTCCCCGTCGGAGACGGTCTGCTGCTCGCCAAGAAGGTCTGGCTGCCCGAGACGGGCTGACCGAGACGGGCTGACCGAGGGACGAGGTCAGGCCGTCTCATCGGTGGTCGAGCAAGCCGCGCGGGTGAGGAACGAACCCGCGACCGGCGCGTCGAGACCCGGTGCGATGAGAACCAAGACCGGTGTGAACCTTCGGAGGTTGAGCCGGACCAGCCCCCGGGCGAGTCCGTGACGAAACCCGATGCGGTGAAAGCCGGCGGTGAGGCGGCGCTGCTCGAGCTCCGGCGCTCAGAAGCGAGCAGTCGCGCCGAACCCGTCCCAGCCCTCGGCGATCGCGACCACGTCGCTGGCCTCGATCAACACCGGAGCGCTGCCGATGATCTGCGAGCCCGGGGCGTCGGCGGCGCCGGCGGTGAAGGTCTCCTGGAAGGTCGCGCGTGCCTCGTCGGAGACGAACACGTAGACCCCCTCGAACCACTGGCCCGGCAGGATCCGCCACGTCTTGTAGTGGAGTCCCGACATGCCGGTGAAGCGGGCGTGCGAGGTCGACTCGACGTAGTCGGCGAGCTGCTGCTCGACCCCCTCAGGGGCCTCGGTCAGCGACCACCGCACCGTGAGCGAACGCAACGCCATCAGCGCACTCCCTCAAGAGGCGCGGGACTGCCGAGCCAGGTGAGCAGCGCGCGGGCGCCGAACCCGGAGGGGCCCTCGGTCCACTCGAAGCTGTCCTCGGGGACGTCGCCCACCGAGGCGACGTCGAGGTGGGCCCACGGCACCGAGCCGACGAAGTGCTGGAGGAAGAGCGCCGCCATCACCGCACCCGGACCCGATGCACCGTTGTCGGCATCGGCGACCTTGGAGGCGAGCTTCTCCTCGTAGTCGGCGAAGAGCGGGAAGCGCCACAGCGGTTCACCGGCGCGCTCGCCGGAGGCGAGGAGAGCCTCGCCGAGGGCGTCGTCGTTGGCGAAGAGCCCGCCGACCTGCTGGCCGAGGGCGACCTTGACCGCTCCGGTCAGCGTCGCCACGTCGACGATCGCGGCGGGCTTGACCTCGGCGGCGGCGTAGGCCAGCGCGTCGGCCATCACCAGGCGCCCCTCGGCGTCGGTGTTGGTCACCTCACTGGTGCGACCGCCGTAGTGGCGCAGCACGTCGCCGGGCCGCATCGAGCTGCCGGACACGGCGTTCTCGGCGGCGGCGATGAGCCCCACGACCTTGACCTGGCAGCCCACGGCGCGCAGCGCTGCCATCGTCGCCAGGACCACGGCACCGCCGGTCATGTCGCGCTTCATGCTGGCCATCGCCTGGGCGGGCTTGATCGAGATGCCGCCGGAGTCGAAGGTGATGCCCTTGCCGACCAGCGCGATCGTCGGGGTACGACGGGTCGCGCCGGCAGGGGTGTAGTCGAGCCGGATCAGGCGCGGCGGCGTGGCCGAGCCCTGACCGACGCCGAGGATGCCGCCGAAGCCTTCGGCGGCCAGCTGCTTCTCGTCCCACACCCGGCAGGTGAGGTCGGACTCCGCGGCGAGCTGCTCGGCCTGGTCGGCCAGCCAGGCGGGGTTCTTGAGGTTGGAGGGCACGGTGGCCAGGAAGCGGGAGCGCCAACCGGCTCCACCGAGCGCGACGGCCCGGTCGAGAGCGGCGCGGTCGGTGGCGGCGTTGTCGACCGGGAGGCCGGCCAGGACGATCTGGCGCACCGGCACCTGCTCGGGCGGCCGGGAACGCCAGCTGAAGGCGAAGGAGCCCAGCATGGCCCCGGTCACGAAGGCCTCGATGCCGTCATCGGCGTCGAGGGCCGCGATCGTGGTGACCAGCGAGGAGCGGTCGTGACTGGCACGCGCGACGGCGGCACCGGCCCGACGCAGGTCGGTGGGGCGTTGCTGCCCGACACCGACGAGCAGGATCAGGCGAAGGTCGGCGTTGTCGGGGCCGCCGAGCGGCACCGGGACGCTGACGATCTCGCCGGTGGCACCCGTGGCCCTCCCCGCCTCTGCGATCGCGAGGAGGTCCAGGCCCAGCTCGTCGCCCAGCTCTGCCGCACCAGGTCCCAGGAGCACGCCGACGGCGCCCGCGTCGTCCGAGGACTCGACGGCCGGGAGCACCGGCACCGCCACGACGTCGGCGCCGACAAAGGTGTGTGCCTGGTGCCGGCTGAGCGCGAACTCAGGAGGCGAGACCTGTGCGGGTAGGGCGGGAGGTACGGCCCGGGTCACCCGACGACGTTCTTGAGGGCGTCGCCGAGGTTGCCTGCCTCCTCGGCGTTGAGCTCCACCACCAGGCGTCCGCCGCCCTCGAGGGGCACGCGCATCACGATGCCGCGCCCTTCCTTGGTGACTTCCAGCGGACCGTCGCCGGTCCGTGGCTTCATCGCCGCCATGCGGGACCCTCTTCCTAGTCGAACTCGCAGGCAGTTCCGATGCTGCCGCTCGTGTGCTTTGACCATTATCCCCCATGAGGCACGACGACCGCATCACCGCGTGCCCTCTCGGCGGTGGCAGACTCCGCTACATGACTGACGCACCTGTGCTCCTCGACCTCACTGACGGGGTCGCCACGATCACGATCAACCGCCCCGAGGCCATGAACAGCCTCGACATCGCCACCAAGGAGCTGCTGGTGGAGATCACCGCGGAGGTCGCTGCCGACCCCCGCGCCCGCTGCGTGGTCCTCACCGGCACCGGTCGGGCGTTCTGCACCGGACAGGACCTCAAGGAGCACGTCCAGCTCCTCGAGAACGGCGGCAGCGACGCGCTGTTCACCACCGTCGAGCGCCACTACAACCCGCTGGTCACCACGCTGGCCGAGATGGAGAAGCCGGTCATCGCCGCCATCAACGGAGTCGCTGCCGGCGCCGGCGCGTCGCTGGCCTTCGCCTGCGACTTCCGCATCGTGGCCGACACGGCCGGCTTCAACCTCGCCTTCGCCAACGTCGCCCTCTCGTGCGACACCGGCGCCAGCTACCACCTGCCGATGCTCGTGGGCCGGGCCAAGGCGATGGAGCTGCTCTACTTCCCCCGCACGGTCAAGGCCGCCGAGGCCCTCGAGCTCGGGCTCGCCACCTCGGTCGTGGCGCCCGACGCGCTGGACGCCGAGGTCGCCTCGCTCGCCCGTCGCCTCGCCGACGGACCCACGATCTCGCTCGGCTCGATGCGCCGCTCGGTGGCCTACGCCGCCGGGCACACCTTCGCCGAGGCCCTCGAGCTCGAGCGCCAGATGATGAACCGCACCGGGGCGACCGCTGACCACGCAGCCGCGGTCAACGCCTTCGTCACCAAGCAGAAGCCGGTCTTCGAGGGCCGCTGAGGCTCCTGGGCTCAGGCGCTCAGGGGCGCCAGGGTTCGTAACCGACGACCCCACGGGTGGCGCGGAAGATCGACAGCACCTGGTCGGGGGCGACCCGGCGCATGCGGCGCCTGCTGGGGTTGGCGCCGTACTCGACGGTGAGGGCGGTCCCGGCGAAGTGGTGGTTGAACCACCCGGTCATCGTCCCGTGGCAGACGCCGCCGCAGTCGAGGTTGCGGGTGGGCAGGCGCAGCTTGCGGGCCACTCGGCGGGCAAAGCTCGGCGTCTTGGTGTCGGTGTCCACGCCGGTGAGCGGCTGGTGGAAGCTCAGGATGCGCTGGGGCTTCACCTTCTTCAAGAAGGCCATCACCGCTCGCGTCTCCGGCTCCGAGGCCGGCTTGGCGCCGGACTCGTAGCTGCCGTCGAGGTCTGCCCACTCGTAGGGGAAGTTGCGGTTGAGGTCGACCCCGCGCGCGTTCTTGCGGGTCCCGGCAGCCAGCCCGTCCGGGTTGTACGTCGGCAGCACCCACGCATCGATCCCGATCAGCTCCGGACCGTCGATCAGCTCCTGCAGGATCTGGCGAGGCGCCCCCTCGTTGCCGTGCATGGTCGCGATCAGCACCACCCGCGGCGCACCGGGTCGACCTGGTTCTCCGAGGTGGTAGGCGACCAGCGGTCGGCCCTGCACCGAACGGCCGATCACTCGACGTGCCACGACGGCCGGCTTGTCCTCGGCAGCCGCGCTCGCAGCGGCCCGGACGCCGGGCGCGGCGGATGCTGCGGAGCCGGCACCGGCCATTGGGACGCCGAGGGCCGTCACGACCAGGACCAGGGTCAGGAGCCGCGCCCGCAGTGACATGTCAGACCCCGCTGATCAGATAGGCGTAGGTGAAGTAGAGGACGCCGAGCAGCATGCCGACGTGCCCGACGAGGGAGAGCGCAGGAGCGAACCAGGTGCCGGTCACCACCGGCGATGCGTGCCGTCCGCGGGCCGGCAGCCACCTCATCAGGATCAGGAGCCCGGCACCGACGACCACCCACCAGCACAACAGCGCGGCGATGCCGATCAGGCTGCGGGCGTCCTCACCGAGCGAGTCGCGGCCGACCAGGAACGTCGTCCAGGTGACGAGCGCCAGGACGCCGGCCCCGGTGTGGACGTCGAGAGGGCGACGAGCGATCCGGGTGCGACCCCCGGGCTGCGACTCGCCACGCAGCCGCACGCGGGTGAGCACGACCACGACGGCCGCGAGCGCGGTGAGCACATAGACGACGACCGACACGAGGGGAGTCTGTCACTCCGCGCCGGGCTCGTCGCCGGATGGGCGGGCACCCTCGCGGCGTGTCGCTTCCAGCTCTCCTGCGAGCCGGTCGAGCAGCGCGTCG
Organism: uncultured Actinomycetota bacterium; assembly: GCA_963760515.1. Lineage (GTDB taxonomy): Bacteria > Actinomycetota > Actinomycetes > Propionibacteriales > Nocardioidaceae > Nocardioides. Next base: position 178,697 of record CAVXDL010000008.1, on the reverse strand, counting down.
ACCTCGGACATCCGGTAGCCACGAAAAGCCAGGGAGAAGCGCACCTGACGCAGGTCGGGCCCCTCCAGACGGCGACCCGTCGGCACGAGCGCGTCGGGGCGGTCGTCGTGCTCCTCGACCATGGGCGCACCCTTGCCGGCGGCCACCAGCGCGACGCCGCCCATCGCCAGGACGACCAGGATCGTGGTCAGCCAGATCATCGGCCCTCCCGGGTCGCGACCACCAGCGCGATCGCTTCCTCGATGTCGTCGGTGACCACCAGCCGCTCCAGGTCGGCGGCAGAGATCTTGCCGTCGGCCAGCACCGTGTCGCGCAGCCAGCCGATGAGTCCCGACCAGTAGTCGACGCCGATCAGCACGATCGGGAACGCCGTGATCTTCTGGGTCTGGGCCAGGGTCAGCGCCTCGAACAGCTCGTCGAGCGTCCCGACTCCCCCGGGCAGCACGATGAAGCCCTGGGAGTACTTGACGAACATCGTCTTGCGGGCGAAGAAGTAGCGGAAGTTGATCCCGACCCCGACCCACTCGTTGAGACCGGACTCGAAGGGCAGCTCGATGCCGAGGCCCACGCTGACCCCGCCGGCCTCGGTGGCGCCCTTGTTGGCCGCCTCCATCGCCCCGGGCCCGCCGCCGGTGATCACGGCGAAGTCGGCCTCGACCAGACGTCGGGCGATCTGCTCGGCCTGGGCGTACGACGGGTGCTCGCGCTCCGTGCGCGCCGACCCGAAGACCGCGATCGCCGGACCGAGCTCGGCCAGCGCCCCGAAACCTTCGACGAACTCGGCTTGAATCCGCAGCACGCGCCATGGATCGGTGTGCAACCAGTCCGAGGCGCCGCGCGTGTCCAGCAGACGCTGGTCGGTGGTGGACAGGTCGGACTCGGAGCCGCGGCGGAAGACCGGCCCGTTCCAGCGGCCCTTCATGCCGACGGCCCCGCCAGCCAGGCGCGCAGCTGCTGCTCGCAGCGCCGGACCTGCTCGAGGGGCACGTGCTCCTCCTGCTTGTGGGCCAGCATCGGGTCTCCGGGGCCGAAGTTGACCGCGGGGATGCCGAGCCCGGTGAAGCGCGCCACGTCGGTCCACCCGAACTTCGGGTTCACCTCGCCGCCCACCGCCTCGATGAACGCGCGCGCGGCCGGCCGGTCCAATCCGGGCAACGCACCGGGGGCGGTGTCGGTGAGGGTCACGTCGAAGCCGTCGAAGAAGTCGCGCACGAAGGCCTCGGCGTCGGCCTCGCTGCGGTCGGGGGCGAAGCGGAAGTTGACCTCGACGACGCACTCGTCGGGCAGCACGTTGCCGGCCACCCCGCCGCGGATGAACACCGCGTTGAGTCCCTCGTGGTACTCCAGGCCGTCGATGACCGGTCGGCGTGCCTCGTAGTCGTTGAGCCTGGCCAGGACCTCCGCAGCCCCGTGGATGGCGTTGACCCCGCGCCACGCGCGGGCGGAGTGGGCGCGCTCGCCCGTCGTACGGACCTCGACCCGCAGCGTGCCCTGGCAGCCGGCCTCGACGACCGCGTTGGACGGCTCCATCAGGATCGCGAAGTCGGCCTCGAGCAGCTCGGGGCGCTGCTCGGCGACCTTCTTGAGGCCGTTGTAGACCTCGTCGATCTCCTCGGCCTCGTAGAGCACGTAGGTCACGTCGCGCACCGGGTCGGCGAGGGTGGCGGCGAGGCTCAGCAGCACCGCGTCGCCGCTCTTCATGTCGCAGGTGCCGAGCCCGTGCAGGAGGCCGGCCTCCTCGTCGAGGCGGCTCGGGAAGTTGTCGTTGACCGGCACCGTGTCGAGGTGGCCGGCGATGATCACCCGCTCGGAGCGGCCCAGGTCGGTGCGGGCCACGACCGTGTGGCCGATGCGGGTGACCGTGAGGTGCTCGCAGGCCGCGAGAGCGTCCTGCACGGCGTCGGCGATCGCCTCCTCGTCCTGACTGACCGACTCGATGTCGCAGAGCTGCTGGGTCAGGCTCACCACGTCGGTGGTGAGGTCCAGACGGACCAGGTGTGCGGGGCCCGTCCGGGTGGTCGACGTGGGGGTCTCGGGACTCATACGGGCTAGTCAATCAGGGTGCGCGCAATAGCCGATCGGAGGACTTCTCGACGACTTGTGGAGAACCGCGTGCACAAGAGGCCCCGGAGGAGTCTGATGGTGGTTGAAGGATCCACGGTCCCCCGACCGGGACACAGACGAAGGAGCACAATGATGTGCGACCACAGCCCCGCCTGCCCGGCGGAGAACTCAGTCACCTGCTGCACCGCCCACGTCGTCGCTGACCACAGCGAGCAGGGCTGGTGCCGGCTCTGCAACGGCGTCATCCTCTTCGACGACGGCGGCTACCTCACCCCCGACGGCCACGCCGCGACTCTCGCGCGCAGCGCCTGAACACCCCCACGGACACCCTCCGCTGACCCGTCGCAGCACGTCGCGACGGGCCGGCGGGGATCACGCCTTGGCCACCTCGATGGTCGCCTTCGCGCCGTCGCCGACCGTGACCTCGGTGCCGGATCCCGGCTCGCCCACGACGTAGGACGTCGTCAACGTCTCGGCGGTGATGAGAGCCTCGTGGGTGCGGGCTGCGTCCTGCACCTCCGGGGCTCCGCCGACGGTCAGGGCGATGCGGTCCGAGACGTCGAGCCCGGCGTCGCGGCGTGCCTGCTGCACGGCGCGGACCAGATCGCGAGCCAGACCCTCGGCGGCGAGCTCGGGCGTCACTGCGGTGTCCAGCACGACGAACCCGCCGCCGGGCAGCACGCCGGTCACGGTGTCGGCCTCGGCAGATCCCGCCACCGTCTCGAGGGCGTACTCGCCCTCGATCAGCGCGAGCCCGCCGGCGGTGACGGTGCCGTCCTCGGCCACCGACCAGTCACCCGACTTCGAGCCCTTGATGGCGAGCTGGACGTCCTTGCCCAGCCGCGGTCCGGCGGCCCGGGCGTTGACGGTGAGCTTCTGCTCCACGCCGTAGGCAGCGGCCTCCTCGGAGTCGGCCGCCAGCAGACGCACCTGCTTCACGTTGACCTCGTCGGCCACCAGGTCGGCGAGCGCGGTGAGCGCAGCCGGGTCGTCCACCACGACCGTCAGGGTCGCGAGCGGCAACCGGTTGCGCAGACCGGCGGCCTTGCGCAGGGCCGAGGTCGCCGAGCAGACCTCGCGGACCTTGTCCATCGCGGCCACGAGCGCGTCGTCCGCCGGCAGCTCGTCGGGGCGCGGCCAGTCGGCCAGGTGCACCGAGCGGCCCCCGGTGAGCCCCCGCCAGATCTCCTCGGTGGTCAGCGGCAGCAGCGGAGCGGTCACCCGGCACACGACCTCGAGCACGGTGTGCAGCGTGTCGAACGCCGCCGCGTTGTCGCCCCAGAAGCGGTCGCGGCTGCGCCGGATGTACCAGTTGGTGAGCACGTCGAGGAACGACCGCGTCGCGTCGCACGCATCGGCCACGGCGTAGCCGTCGAGCGCCGTGGTCATCTCGTCGACGTACTGACGGCACTTGGCCAGCAGGTAGCGGTCCAGCGGATCGGTGGAGTCGGTCGACGACGTCGCCTGGTAGCCGGCACCGTCGTGCGCGGCGTTGGCGTAGAGCTGGAAGAAGTACCAGCTGTTCCACAGCGGGATCATCACCTGGCGCACCGAGTCCCGGATGCCCTGCTCGGTGACGACGAGGTTGCCGCCGCGCAGGATCGGGCTCGACATGAGGAACCAGCGCATGGCGTCGGCGCCGTCGCGGTCGAAGACCTCGCGGACGTCGGGGTAGTTGCGCAGCGACTTCGACATCTTGTTGCCGTCGGAGCCCAGCACGATGCCGTGGCTGATGCAGTTCTCGAAGGCCGGCTTGTCGAAGATCGCGGTGGCGAGGATGTGCAGCGTGTAGAACCAACCGCGGGTCTGCCCGATGTACTCGACGATGAAGTCGGCCGGGAAGTGGCCCACCTTCTCGGCCGTGCCGTCGAACCACTCCTTGTTCTCGAAGGGGTAGTGCACCTGGGCATAGCTCATCGAGCCGGAGTCGAACCACACGTCGAGGACGTCGGTGACCCGGCGCATCATCGACTGACCCTCGTCAGGGGTGCGCGGGTCGTCGGGGTTGGGGCGCACGAGGTCGTCGACGTAGGGCCGGTGCAGGTCGGGCTCGCCGTCCTTGTTGCGCGGCACCCGGCCGAAGTCACGCTCGATCTCGGCGAAGGAGCCGTAGACGTCGAGGCGCGGGTAGGCCGGGTCGTCGCTCTTCCACACCGGCACCGGGCTGCCCCAGAAGCGGTTGCGGGTGATCGACCAGTCGCGCGCGTTCTCCAACCAGCGCCCGAACTGACCGTCCTGGATGTGGTCGGGCACCCAGTTGATCTGCTGGTTGAGCTCGAGCATCCGCTGCTTGATGGCGGTGACCTCGACGAACCACGACGAAACGCCCTTGTAGATCAACGGCTCGCGACAGCGCCAGCAGTGCGGGTAGGAGTGGTCGTAGGTCTCGCGGCGCAGCAGGATCGTGCCCGGCGTGACCGACCCGAACCCTTCGGTCTCGCCACGGGTGGCAGCCTTGAGGTGGTCGATGATCTGCAGGTTGGAGTCGAAGACCTGCATGCCCTCGTAGTCGACGACCGGCACCGTGAAGCGCCCGTCCTTGCCGACCGGCATGACGGCCTCGATCCCCTCGCGGTCGGTCACCTCCTTGTCGACCTCACCGAAGGCGCCGGCGGTGTGCACGACGCCCGTACCGTCGGTGGTGGTGACCGCGTCGTCGGCGGCGACGACCCGGAAGGCGTTCTGGTGGCCGGCGTAGTAGGAGAACGGCGGGTCGTAGGTGCGTCCGACCAGGTCGGCGCCGCGGTAGCGACCCAGCACCTCCGGGTCCTCGCCCAGCTCACGCGCGTAGGCGCCGAGGCGGGCCTCGGCCAGGAGGTAGCGGGCAGTGGTCTCGGTGCCCGGCACCGCCGCCTCGACGACGACGTAGTCGATGTCGGAGCCGACCATCACCGCGAGGTTGGACGGCAGCGTCCACGGGGTCGTGGTCCAGATCAGGATGTGCGCACCGTCGAGCACCGGGTCGGTGCCGAGGTCGGTGAAGCGGTAGCCGACGGTGACCGCCGGGTCCTGACGGTTCTGGTAGACGTCGTCGTCCATCCGCAGCTCGTGGTTCGACAACGGTGTCTCGTCGTTCCAGCAGTACGGCAGCACGCGGAAGCCCTCGTAGACCAGGCCCTTGTCGTAGAGCTGCTGGAAGGCCCAGATCACCGACTCCATGTAGTCGGGGTTCATCGTGCGGTAGTCGTTGTCGAAGTCGACCCAGCGCGCCTGGCGCGTGACGTAGTCGCGCCACTCGCCCGTGTAGGTCATCACCGACTCGCGGCAGGCATCGTTGAAGCGGTCGATGCCCATCTCGACGATCTCGTCGGTGGTCTTGATCCCGTTGAGCCGCATCGCCTCGAGCTCGGCCGGCAGCCCGTGGGTGTCCCACCCGAACCGACGCTCGACCTTGCGCCCGCGCATGGTCTGGTAGCGCGGGATGAGGTCCTTGACGTAGCCGGTCAGCAGGTGGCCGTAGTGGGGCAGCCCGTTGGCGAACGGCGGGCCGTCGTAGAAGACGAACTCGTTGCTGCCGTCGGCCCCGGCGTCGCGTGCCTCCACGCTCGCGGCAAAGGTGCCGTCGGCGGCCCAGTAGGCCAGCACGCGCTCCTCGATCGCGGGGAAGCGCGGGTTGGAGGGGACGCTCGCGGCGCCGCCCGTGGACGAGCCGGTGTCGTCGGTGGAGACCAACGGATAGGTCATGTGTCGCTCCTGCGTGCGCTTCGGTGATTGAGCCTGTCGAAACCCACGAGGACGATCCGAGGACCGCGGTACCACCCCGCTTGCCGTCCTGCCGAGGAAGGACGACCACTCGTTCACGGCTGTGACGGGCCTACCCGTCCGGTTCTACTGGGGGCCGGCGCCTCGGTGGAGGCACGACCCTGTTCTTCCGGAGGCTCGCCGCTGATGACGGCTCGAACGCCTATGGGCGAAGCGTACTGGACCGAGGCCGGCGGCGAGACGTCAGGAAGTGCGGATCCGCACCGTGACCGACGCCCGGTAGTCACGCGAGACCGCGGTGAAGACGATCGTGCCCGGCCCCCGCCGGGTGCGTTTGAGGTGGAAGTAGCCCTTGCGGAAGTTGCCGGGCTTGATGGTGCCGACCTTCGCGTCGGCGCGCAGCGAGACGCCTCGGGTGCGCCACTTCAGCCGCACCCGCGGCGCGGTGGCGATCGTGGAGTCGCTGTTGAAGATCTTGATCGGGATGCGCGTGTAACCACTGGGACGGAGCTTGCGGCTCGGGACGACGAAGGTCAGCCGCGGCTTCTGGATGCGGTCGGTGAGCGCACCGGAGAACGAGTCGTAGACGGTGGAGGTGTCGCTGTTGAGCACGGTGGCGAAGGCGCAGCTCCAGGGGGCGTCATGGGCAGCCGCGAGGTGAGCCGGCTTGATGGTGATCTTGCGTCCCTCGTACGCCGGGTTGCCGGACGTGCCGGTGCCCTCGACGTCGAAGGTGTGGATGTCGACGTAGGCGCCCTCCTCGGTCTGGCAGACCGGTCCGTCCTTCTCCTCGGCGATCGTGCCGAACGCGACCCGGATCCGGCTGTTGCTGTCGCGGCTCGGCGCCTCGACCAGGCGGATGGTGGCCTGGATCGTGCTCGGCGCACGCTTCTGCGCGACGCGGACCGCCTTGAGCTGGCGCGTGGGAGGTCCCGTGGGGGTGGCGCCCTCCTTGCGCGCCAGGACCCCGGTGCGAGAGCCGACCGGCCAGGACGAGTCGGTCGTCCTCGGCGCGCTTCCGGCAGGCAACGGGCTGGTCGTGGGGCCCTGGACCACGGCACGTGCGGGCGTGCCCGGGAGGGCGACCAGAGCGCCAGCAGTCAGCAGGAGGACCGCGAGGGCGCTCACCCGACGTGGCGCGCGTGACCCGGACGTCGTCTCCCCCATGGAGGCACTCCCTGCTGCGTGGACGGTCTCTTCTAGGCTGGTCGATCGTGACCACCAATCTAACCGCTGCCTGGGGCCATGGCCTGGTAACTGTCGATTCGACCGGCGCCGTGCTCGATGCGTGGTTCCCCACGCCCGCGTTGGGCTCTCCTGACGGCTCCTCCGCCCCCGAGGAGCTGGTCGCCCTGGCGACCCCGGACGAGGCCCGCGCCGTCACGCGCGAGGTCCGCCTCGTCGAGATCGCCGACCTGGCGGCGGCACCGGTCAGCACCGAGGACGTCTGGCTGCGCCTGCACCTGCTCTCCCACCGCCTCGTCGCGCCGCACGGGCAGTCGCTCGAGGGTGCCTTCGGCCTGCTCAGCAACGTCGTGTGGACCTCGGTCGGCCCCTGCGCGGTCGCCGGCTTCGAGCTCACCCGGGCCCGCCTGCGCGCGGCCGGCCAGCACGTCAGCGTCTTCGGCATCGACAAGTTCCCGCGGATGACCGACTACGTCGTGCCCAGCGGCGTCCGTGTCGCCGACGCCGACCGGGTCCGCCTCGGCGCCCACCTCGCCGAAGGCACCACGGTCATGCACGAGGGCTTCGTCAACTTCAACGCCGGCACGCTCGGCACCTCGATGGTCGAGGGCCGCATCTCGGCCGGCGTCGTGGTCGGGGACGGTTCCGACGTCGGCGGCGGCGCCTCGATCATGGGCACCCTGTCGGGCGGCGGGACCCAGGTCATCTCGATCGGCGAGCGTTGCCTGCTGGGCGCCAACTCCGGCGTCGGGATCTCCCTCGGCGACGACTGCGTCGTCGAGGCCGGCTGCTACATCACCGCGGGCACCAAGGTCACCGTGCTCGACCGCGACGGCAAGCCGAAGGTCATCAAGGCCACCGAGCTCTCCGGGCGCGACAACGTGCTGTTCCGCCGCAACTCGGTCTCCGGTGCGGTCGAGGCCACGCCGTGGAAGGGCTCGGGCATCGCGCTCAACGAGGCGCTGCACGACAACTGATCCGCTCCCCCGTGCCGGGGCAGCCCGACCACCCCTCCGCCACACTGGTGGCATGGGTAGACGGATGGGCGGCGCAGTCGTGGCGTTCGCTCTCCTCGCCCTGGTCGCCTTCGTGGGACTGCGGTCGATGACCGGTCTCTCGGTGCCCTTCCTCGCTCGACCGGGCTGCTCGGCGACCGTCGACGGACTGAGCGTGGAGCTCAGCCTGGAGCAGGCCGAGAACGCCGCCACCATCGCCGCGATCGCCGTCCGGCGCGGGCTTCCGGCCCGCGCGGTGTCGATCGCCCTGGCCACGGCCTACCAGGAGTCGGACCTGAAGAACCTCGACTACGGCGACCGCGACTCCCTCGGGCTCTTCCAGCAGCGCCCGTCCCAGGGCTGGGGCACGGCGGCGCAAGTGCGCGACCCCGTCTACGCCGCCAACGCGTTCTACGACGCCCTCGAGCGCGTCGCCGACTACCGGAGCCTCGAGATCACCGTCGCGGCCCAGGAGGTGCAGCGCTCCGGCTTCCCCGAGCGCGTACGCCGACCACGAGGCCGACGGGCGTGTGCTCGCCTCGGCGCTGACCGGCAACTCCCCCGAGGCTTTCGCCTGTCGCGTCGCCGGCGATGTGGACGCGTCGCCCACCGCCCTCACCCGGAGCGGGCTGACCGAGCGCGCCGAGGAGGTGCGACGCGACGTCCTCGCGGCGTTCGGCGACGTCCCGACGGGCGGGTTCGCCCCCGGTGGGGTCCGCGACGGTCACATGAAGGGTTCCACGCACTACGACGGCCGCGCGGTCGACCTGTTCTTCCGCCCGATCAACCCCGACAACAAGCGACAGGGCTGGGCGGTGGCGTCGTACGTCGTGGCCCACGCCGACCGCCTCGGTGTGCAGACGGTGATCTTCGACGACCGGATCTGGCGGGCGGGGCGCGACGACAGCTGGCGCGACTACAACGCACCGTCCCGGTCCGGTGACCGGGCGATCCTCGAGCACCGCGACCACGTGCACGTCGACGTGTTCGCCTGAGCCGGGTCGTGGCAGACGTGCAGTAGTGCTCCCATCGCTCCGCTGCCACGCTCGAGGACCGGCTCGACCGGACCGTTGCACGTCCGACGGTTCGTTCGCCGCCTCGATGGTCCCCCGGCGAGTCCGGACTCGCTGGGGACCTGGACAGGTGTCAAGTCATGGTGTGGCGTCGGGCCGAGCGATGCTGGTGATCGGTAGACGCACGATGAAGACCGCGCCCGCACCCAGGGCCGACTCGACGTGCACCCGCCCTCCGTGTCGTTCGGTGATCTCTTTGACGATCGTCAGGCCCAGGCCGACCCCTGGGGTCTCGGCCGCGGACGGCGCCCGGTGGAATGGCGAAAATATCGCCTCCAGATGCTCGGCGGGTAGTCCTGGTCCCTCGTCGGCGACGCGGATCTCAGCGTCTCTGCCGTCGTCGTTGACACTGACATGCACGTAACCACCGTCGGGCGAGAACTTCACGGCGTTCGAGATCAGGTTGTCCAGCAGTCGCTCCAGCTTGGCCTCGTCGCCTCGGACGATGCTCGGAGCGTGCGTGGCCGGGTGCTTGTCCACCACGACACGGATTCCGCGGGGCGGTTGCAGCAACTGGTGTCGAGCAACCGTTTGGGCAACCACCTGAAACACGTCGACCGGTGTCAACCTCAGGGGGGAACCACCGAGAGTGACAGCCTGCACGAGCTCGTCGGTGAGCACCGACATCTTGTGAGCCGCGCGGCTCACCCGCTCACCGAGGTCGCGTTGAGCTGAGGTGAGTTCCTCGTCGTTGAGGAGCATGTCGGTGAAGCCGATTATTGCCGTGAGCGGGGTCCGCAGGTCGTGGGCGACGGTTCCGAGGACCCTTTCGGAGCGTTCCAGTTCGGCGCGCGTGCGGGCGAGGTCACGAACGGTACGACGGTGCAGGGCTGCGTACTCGTGGGTGATCTGTCCGACCTCGACGAGCAGCCGCTGGTCTCGGAGGTCATCGTTGTCGGTGATGGTCGACCTCCATCAGCTGGTTGCAGACATCGATGGCGTTGCGCGCGTCGCTGGCATAGCCGTCGGCGCCGACCGCGTCGACGAGATCGGGTGCGACGAGGAAGGGGCGTCCACCCACGACGACCTTGACGTCCCGGGTCAGGGGGTCCTCTCGGATGACTCGGATCATGGCTCTGACGGAGGCGATCTGGCTCGGCATCGAGGCCGAGACCAGAAGCAGGTCGGCCCGATCCTCGGCCAGGAGGCCGGCCAGCGTCTCGAACTCGACGTTCCCGCCCAGATAGGTCGTGTCCCAGCCGTGGCATTCCAGGATGTCGGTCACCATCCGCAGCCCGACATGATGCATCGACCCGGGCGCGTGGACAGCCAGAAGTCGTCGCTCGCCGGCCCCGCCGTCGAACATCCCTGGGTAGAGATCGGTCATGACGAACTCGGTCACGGCGGTGCAGAAATGCTCTTGCGCGATGGAGATGTGTCCTCGGGCCCAGAGTCGGCCGACCTCGCGCTGGGCGGGCTCCAGGATGTCCATCAGGATCTCGGCCACCGACATGCCCTCTGTGGCGCACCGTCGCGTCAGGGCAATGGCGGCCTCCCGATCGCCCAGAATCAGGTGTTGGACGTAGGCGGAGGTCGAAGGCGCAACACGTTCCTGGCTCGGTGGTGGTGCAGGTGCGGGCTCCGCGCTGGCACGCCCGACGAGGTCTCGCAGGTCATCTCGCTGCTCTGTCGTGAGTGGCGAGCTGGCAGCGGCCAGGAGTGCGACCCCCAGTTCCCGAACTCCGACGTAGGCGAGACATCCCACCTCGAAGCGACCTCGGGCAAAGGCGAACGCGTCGTTCAGCACCTCGGGTTGATCGGTCTCCCACGCCGCACACAGGGCCGCGTGCAACATGGCGACGATGTCGCGGACCTCAGGGTCGGTGCTGGGCAGGCCCAGTAGTTCGACGAAGCGATCGCTCAGCTGATCCACGGGCAGGAGCTGGGTCGGGTCGTCCTTGGATAGCAAGTCGAATGCCTGCGGCCCCATGGATTCCCACCCCTCACTTCGTCAAGACCGTACTCCCTGCCTCTACCTTGGCGCCACGGTCGAGGCCGTGGAGACAGCCCTCATCAGGAACGACTCTTCCTCCCTTACGGGCGCGTCGCCGGCGAACCGCAGGACTCGAGGCGGAAACCAACGAGCGAGATGCTTCGCCGGTCTCACCAGGCCGAATCAATGAGCGAAGTCGCAGCCACGAACAAGTTCTGAGCGTGAGCGCCCGGACCACGGCGGACTTCCCGCATACTTTTGACCGCATGACAGCGCAGCGGTGCGCACATCGCGGGTGGAATGACTCAGCCCCGCCACGCCACTGCCAGTGACTAGGTCGACGTCAGCATCGACGAGGGAGTACCCGGTCAGGCCGGATCGAGGCTCTCCACCGCTGAGCGCTCCGGCCCGTCCGAGCCGAGGCGCAGGAGCACCGGGGCCTGGTCGACGCGGGACGAGGCGAGCGCTGCTGCGATGTCGGAGCACGGGAGCCACTCCACGGCGGGCGTGCGTACGGCGGCCGACTGCTCGGCCACGGTCCGCAGCCGGTGGGCCAGCGCGGTCGGGTCGGTCAGCGCCGCGCGATAGTTGGTGAGGGACTCGATGAGCTGATCGACGACGGCGCCGAGCGCCTCGACGTTCTCCTCCAGCATGTTGAAGGTGCGCTGGGGGTTGCGGCCCGCGACGCGGGTGCCGTCGCGGAAGCTGCCGGCAGCCAGGTGAGGCGCTGCCGGCTGGTCGCGTGCCTGCTCGACGACCTCGAGCAGCGCGTGGGCCAGGACGTGGGGGGCGTGGCTGACCAGGGCCACCGCCCGGTCGTGATCGGCTACGTCGAGCGCGAGCACGGTGGCCTCGAACTGCTCGAGCACGAACGCCGCGACGGCGGCCGACGAGCGTTGCGCGGCGGGGTCGCTCGGGTGGGTGATGGCCCAGGTCACCCCGACGAGCAGGTCGGGGTCGGCGGCCGCGAAGCCGGACTGCTCGGTGCCGGCCATCGGGTGCGCACCGACGTAGCGGTGCTCGATGCCGGCTGCGGCCGCAGCCTCGGCCACCGCCACCTTGGCAGAGCCCACATCGATGACGAGCGCGTCGGGCGCCCCCAGCGCCACCTCGCGCATCACCGCAGCCATCGCGTCGAGCGGCGTCGCCAGGATGACGAGGTCGCGGTCGCTGCTCACCCGCTCGGCCACGGCCAGCCCGGCCGCAGCCGCCAGCTCGCGGGTGGCCGGGTCGGGGTCGACTGCCACGACGTCGAGGCCGCGGGCGTGCAGGCGCAGGGCGAGCGAGCCACCGATGAGCCCGACGCCGACCACGGCGACGCGGTGCAGGCTCATCGACGCCTCGCCAGCTCGGCCAGCGGTGCGATCCGCCCGATCGCGCGGGCGGTGGCGCCCAGGTCGGCCCACTCCGCCTGCATCGAGGCGACGTCCTCGGCGGTGAACGAGCCCGAGAGGAACAGCAGGAACGTGAAGAGCCCGGGCGACGAGGGCACCGGACGCGTGACCAGGTTGGTCATGTTGACGTCGCGTTCCTCCAGCACCGCCAGGAGCCGCCGCAGCAGGCCCGGGACGTTGCCGTCGGGGAAGACCGTGATGAGCAGGCCGTCGTCGCCGGCGCCCTGGGTCGGCAGGTCCCCCGCCGAGATCAGTGCGAACTGGGTGTAGGCCGCCGCGTTGTCCTCGACGGCATCGGCGACCACCTGCAGGTCGTAGAGGCTGCCGCAGATCGCCGGGCCGATCCCGATCTCGCCCGGTGCGAGGTCGCGACAGGCTGCAGCCGTCGAGGAGGCCTCGCGCGTCGCCAGTCCGCGGCTCTCGATCCAACGACGGCACTGGGCCAGCGCGTGCGGGTGGCTCACCACCACGCGCGGCTCCACCACCGCGTCGACCGTGAACGCCGCGAACGAGATCGGGACGACCACGCTGTCGACGATCGAGAGCGCCGGACGCTCCATCAGCCCGTCGAGGGTCGGGACGACGACGCCGTTGACGGAGTTGTCGATCGGGAGCACGGCGTACGCCGCGGTGCCGGTCTCGACCGCCGTGAGCGCCTCGGCCTGCGACGTCACCGGCACGGGGTCGGCGTCGGGCAGGAGTGCGACCACCGCCTGGTGGGTGAAGGTGCCAGGGGGGCCGAGGTAGGTGACCTGCTGGCTCATCGGGTCAGCCGCCGTCGAGAGCGAAGGAGGCCAGCACCCGACTCGAGAAGTGCACCTCGGCGAGCGCGGAACGCAGCTCGTCCAGGCCCTCGGCGCCGGCTGCGAAACCGACGTAGAAGTCGTGCTGGTCGGGACCCAGCGGGTCGCTGTGCAGGAACTCCAGGTTGAGCCCGAGCGCGCTGAACCGCTCGAGCGCCACCATCAGCGTGCCGGTGGACTCGCGCTCGGCGGTCATCGAGAGCCACACGAACTCGACCTCCGAGACCTCCTCGCGCGAGACCAAGCCGTAGGTGAGCTCCTCGAGGTCGTCGAGGTAGCCGGTCACCACGAGGTCGGGGTCGGTCACCTCGTCGACGTCGACGACGGCCGAGCCGAGCGCGAGCCCGACGCTGAGCACCTCGTCGGTGCCGGCGTCGTCGGGCAGCACCCGGAAGGTCAGCCCGGCGCTGCCCAGGGCGCCGACCACGTCGGCGTAGGCCTGCTGACGCAGGGCCACACCGGCCAGCGGTTCGGTCCCCTCCCCGACACGCGTCCAGCGCCACGGGGACGCGACCTTGCCGACCCGGCTGACCTTGAGGCCGACCGCCGAGGCGTTGAGCGCCCGCAGCAGCCGCAGCGGCGGAGACGTGGCGGCCCCGATGCGCGCCAGGCCGTCGAGGTCGGTGGCGATCTCGAGGGTGTTCATCAGCTCGTCGTAGCCCTGGAGGCCGACGAGGAACTCGCTCCCCGACCAGCCCAACGCCGCCCGCGCCCGCTCCACCAGGGTCGGCGGATCGGTGCTGGGGTGGGCCAGCGAACGGACCAGCTCCATCATCGGGTGGGGCACGATGCTCATGAGGGGTCCTTCGGTGCAGTGGTGGGTACGTCGGCCGGGGCCGAGGTGGCGCCGATGAGGCGCTCGGCCGCGAGGTGGATGTCGGGGAGCGGAGCAGTGAGGGCGAAGCGCACGTGGCGTGCGCCGGCCTCGCCGTAGGTGGCGCCGGAGACCGCCACGATGCCGAGGTCGGCCAACCACTCGATCGTGGCGTCGGCCGCTTCGTCTCGGGTGGCCCAGAGGTAGAGGCCGGCCTCGCCGTGCTCCAGCCTGAAGCAGGCAGCGAGGAGGGCGTCGGCGAGCACCTCGCGCCGAGCGAGGTACCGACCCCGCTGGACCGAGACGTGCTCGTCGTCGTCGAGCGCCGCGATCGCCGCGCCCTGCTGCGGGGACGGGAGCTGGAGCCCGAGGTTGCGACGTACGCTGGCCAGCTCGGCCACCAGGTCGAGGTCGCCGGAGACGAACCCGATCCGGTAGCCGGCGAGGTTGGAACGCTTGCTGAGCGAGTGCAGCGCGAGCAGCCCGGTGCGGTCCTCGGGTAGCGAGCCTCCGCAGACGTCGGGGTGGAGCACGCTCGTCGGCGCGACGTCCCAGCCGAGGTCGAGGTAGCACTCGTCGGAGACCAGCAGCACCGAGCGCTCCCGGCACCACGAGACCATCCGGCTCAGCTCGGCGGCCGCGATCACGCGGCCCGTGGGGTTGCTCGGCGAGTTGACCCACACCAGGCTGGGCAGGTCGCCCGGCTCCAGCGCGAGGAGGTCGTCGATCCCGTCGACGTTCACGGTGCGGGCGCCGACGAGCGCGGCCCCCACGGCGTACGTCGGGTAGGCCAGCGTCGGGTGGGCGATGACGTCGTCGGGGCCGAGGGAGAGGTGCAGCGCGAGCGAGCCGATGAGCTCCTTGGTGCCGATGACCGGCAGCACCTGCTCGGGGCTGAGCCCCTTCACGCCGTGCACGCGCGCCAGCCAGCGCACGACGGCGTCGCGCACCGCTGGCCGGCCGACCGTCAGCGGGTAGCCGGGGGCATCACCCTCGGCGGCCAGCGCCTGCTGCACCACCACAGGGGTGGCGTCGGTCGGAGCACCGATCGACAGGTCGACGACGGGACCGGGGAAAGCCGCGGCCCGCCTCCGGACGCCGACGAGCGAGGTCTGGACGGCGGCCGGGAGGCGTTGCGAGAGGGCGGTCAGTGGTCCTGGCTCTGCGGCGGAAGGGCGGCGATGAAGGGGTGGTCGTAGTCGATGACGCCCATCTTGCCCGCACCACCGGGAGAACCGATCTCCTCGAAGAAGCCCACGTTGGCGGTGTAGTACTCCTTCCACTCCTCCGGGGTGTCGTCCTCGTAGAAGATCGCCTCGACGGGGCAGACCGGCTCACAGGCACCGCAGTCGACGCACTCGTCGGGCTGGATGTAGAGCATGCGCTTGCCCTCGTAGATGCAGTCGACAGGGCACTCGTCGACGCAGGCGCGGTCCTTCAGGTCGACGCACGGCTGCGAGATGACGTAGGTCATCGTGTTCCTCCTGGAAACGGGCGGGGCTGGACGCCCCGAGGTTCGAGAGCACTCCGGAGCCTAGTATCCCGGAGGTGTCCTTCGAGCGGGAGCCCCAGATGGTGGGCAAACACGGCCTCGGCCCCCACGTGGTGGGCACGAGGATCGTGGTGCGTCGGGTGGTCCCCGGCGAGACCGGCCCCAGCGGCGGGCCGGCGCTGACCGACCTGTTGGGGGTCTGCCTGTCCTGGGGCGACGGCGTGTGCGTGGTCCAGCCGGCCGACGGCACCCGCCGTGCAGGTGCCGATCGGCTCCATCGTGTCCGGCAAGCCGGTCCCGCCGCGACCGTCGGTGCGCGCCCGGGTCTCCCCGGCGGTCGCCCAGCGCCATGGGTTCGCCCTGTTCCCCGACCTGGTCACCACTCCCCTCGGCGACTGGGTCCTGCGCGACTCGGCCACCTCGACTGCTCGACGGGCCCACTCCGTGCTGGCCTTCGGACCCTCGGGGGTCGCCGACGACGTCGAGCAGGTGCTCGCCCACTACGAGCGCCCGATCGCTGCCGTGCTGTCGGGGTCGCCGGAGGCCGCGCGCCTCGAGGCCCTCGGATGGGTGCCGGAGAGCCCCCAGGGTGACACGCTGCTGCAGGTGGCCGCGCTGAGCCAGGTGATGCGCGCGCTGCGCGGAGCAGCCCACCCCGACGTCATCCTCGAGGAGACCTCCGCGGCCTGGACCCGGGCCCGCCTCGGTCGGCAGGCCACCGGCTACGCCGCGCTCGACGGCGACTGGCTCGGCATCGGCGGCCTGGAGGTGGCGCCGGACTCACGCCGCCAGGGCCTGGGCCTGGCGATCGTGGCCGAGCTGGTCGAGTGGGGCGCCGAGCAGGGCGCCACGACCGTGTTCTTGCAGGTGCTCTCCGACAACGCCCCGGCGCGCGCCCTCTACGAAGGCCTGGGCTTCCGCACCCACCACTCCTATCGCTACCTCGTGCCACCCGGCCACTAGCGGCCCCTCAAGCGAGACCGAGGGCCCCTAGCCCGACGTCCTCGCGCAGCGACGGCTCGAGGTGGAGCGCGGCATTGACCGCGAGCAGCCGGGTGGGTGAACCTCCGTCGGGCTCGGCGGCATCCCGCGGCGCCGTGACGTGGTGGTGCAGGAAGTCGAGGGTGGCTCCGGGGCTCTCCAGCAGGTGGCGCGAGACCTGCCGCGCCCAGGCACGTTGCTGGTCCTGGTCGAGCCCGGCGACCTCGGCGAGGTAGTCGGTGAGCTCGGAGCCCAGCGTGGCCGTGACGCGTTCGCGGCGCGTGGCGACGCTCTGGGTCACGGCCGGCCGAAACCGCTCGAGGATCGCGCGCACGGCCTGCGCCGGACCTGCGGACTCCAGCGCTGCCTCGCCCATGGTCTCGAGGTACTGCCGGCGCAGCCGGTCCATCCGCTCGTCCGGGGGCGGGTGGGTCGGGGACGCGGCCGCCGAGTCCTGCAGCATCGCCGCCGCCTGGCAGAACAGCTCCGCCCCGACGAGGGCGGAGATCGGCGCCCGGTCCTGGGCGGCGAGCAGGCGCAGGTAGCGCACGAGGCCGTCGCGGTCGGCGGCGTACTCGCGGGTCCAGGACTCCGGCACCGCCTGCACCTCGACCCCGTCGACGACCGCGGCCTGGGAGGGCTCCTCGTCCTGGTCGAGCGCGAGTGCGTGGCCGAGCTCGTGGGTCAGCGCGAACCACTGAGCGCGAGAGGCGATGTTGGTGGCCAGGGAGGCGACCTCCTCGTCGAGGCGCGGTGTGCCGCCGCCGTGCCAGGTGCGGGGTTCCCTGGCACGCGAGGTCATCCAGTCGACCAGGTCGGCGAGCCAGTCCGCCGCCGCGGCCTCGTCCACGGTGGCCATCGCGACGCCCACCGACACCGAGTGCAGCATGCTGAAGAGCCCGAGGTTGTAGACGATCACCACGCCGTCGCGCGTGGGGATCGTGAGGGCGTTGAGCGTGTTGGACGGCCGCGCCTGCATCACCAGGCCCCCGGCGCCCAGCGCGGCGAGTGCCCCGTCGAGCTCGGGCAGCTCACGGCGCAGCGTCGCCAGCATGTCGTCGAGGAAGCGGCCCGAGATCATCTCCTCGAGCGCGGCGAGGTCACCGTCGGCCACCGCAGCCGCCAGGTGGTCCTGGCCGCCGAAGAACGGGCGGCTCACTGCGGGCAACGTTGGGAGCCGGGCAAGGAGCTCGGCACTCGACGGGGCGTCTGCGGTGGGCACGTCCGGACCTCCTGAGCGCTAGGACCCGAGCAGGGCGACGTACTGGTCGTCGCCGTCGCCCTCGACCGGCTCGATCAACGTCTCCTCCACCTGGACCCGGGCGTCGTGGGAGGCGACCGCTCCGAAGGCCACGAAGTCGCGCCACCAGAAGAAGCCGCGGCGACCGAGGTAGAGCAGCCGCGCGGCGAGCACCGAGCCGTCGGCGAAGCTCTGGTAGTCGGCGCCGCCCGACGCACGCTCGACCCGCAGCCCCGCGTGGAGCGAGGCGATGGAGGGCGCGCCGCCCGGGGCGACGTCAGCGGATCCGGACACCTCGATGGAGGCGTTCTTGCCCTTGCTGGTGAACACCACCCCCGCCCCGGTGATCTCCTGGCTCACCACGATCGACTCGCCCTCGTGCAGCTGTCCGGCCCGAGCAGCAGCGACGATCTCGCGGCGTACGACGCCGAGGTCGGAGTAGCCGTTCCACCACCGGCTCGTGCCGAAGATGCTGACGCCTTGCGAGCTGCCGAACGAGATGCTCGCGCTGAGCGCTGCGCTGCCCACGACGCCGCCGGCGGCCGGGGTCGTCGCGCCCACCTCGGTGCTGACCGTGATGCCGTCGTTGCTCTGGAACTGCCAGGGCAGCGGCTCCGGGGCGCCGTCCGAAGCGGCACCGTCGGTCGCCAGCGGTCCGACGCCGCGCTGCTCGAGCGTGGTCTCGGGGCGGAACTCGTCGCCCTCCACCACGCCGACCGCGCCCAGGGCGAGGTTGTAGGTGGGTTCGAGGTTGACGATCCAGCCCTCGCCCAGACCCCGGTGCTTGCGCCATGCCTCTGCGTAGACCTGCTTCAACGTCGTCACGATCGCCCCTCCCGGCGTGCGGACCCGGGGACCACGAGGTGCCCCCGTCCTCCAGCGTGGCCCACCCCCGACGCGATGTCCATGACCTGTCGCCCCGTGGAGGGCCGAAAATCGGTGTCGCCTCCGCGTCTGACCGTCCTAGGATCGCGGTGTCCGCGTGAGGAGTGACGCCCCTCGCGAAGCGCGGGCCGCGCGTCCCGGCGTACCGACGAGAGGCCGGTCCTTCTCAGCCGGCGAAGGTGTGGTGGCACCGCGACCTGACCCCCGCCCACACCTCCAGGGTTCGACCACTGGAGGTGAGCGATGAGACGCACGCACTGTTCCGACCTTCCCCAGGCCGAACCGGGATCCCCGGTGCGGCTGCAGGGCTGGGTCCACCGACGGCGAGAGCTGTCAGCCATGACGTTCCTCGTGGTCCGCGACCGCACGGGCCTGGCCCAGGTGGTGGTCAAGGACGGCACTCCCGTGCCCCCGGAGGAGACCCCGGTCGAGGTGATCGGCACGGCGACGGCGTCGTCGCAGGCGCCCGGCGGGGTCGAGGTGACCGCCCCGACGATCACCGCTCTCTCCGACCCGGCCCAGACCCCTCCGGTCGAGCTGTGGCGACCCTCGCTCACCGCTTCGCTGCCGACGCTCCTCGACCACGCCGCCGTCACGTGGCGCCATCCGGTGCAACGGGCGCGGTGGGAGCTGGCGGCGGCCAGCCTCCACGGCTTCCGGGCCGGCCTGGACGCCGGCGGCTTCACCGAGGTGCACTCCCCCAAGCTGGTGGAGTCGGCCACCGAGTCGGGGGCGAACGTCTTCGAGGTCGACTACTTCGGCCGACCGGCCTACCTCGCCCAGTCGCCGCAGTTCTACAAGCAGGTGCTCGTCGGGGTCTTCGAGCGGGTCTACGAGGTCGGGCCGGTCTTCCGGGCCGAGCCGCACGACACCGTCCGCCACCTCGCCGAGTACGTCTCGCTCGACGTCGAGCTCGGCTTCATCGAGGACCACCGCGAGGTCGTCACCTGCCTGCGCGACGTCGTCGCCGGGATGGTCGCCGCCGTCCACGAGCGGGCCGGAGCAGCGGTCGAGCGGCTCGGCATCCGGGTCCCGCACGTGCCGGAGGAGCTCCCTGTCCTGCACTTCCGCGACGCCCTACGGATCGCCGGAGCCCCCGAGGACGAGCCCGACCTCGCCCCGGCGCACGAGCGCGCCCTCGGGGCATGGGCGGTGCAGGAGCACGGCAGCGACTTCGTGGTGGTCGAGGGCTACCCGACCGCGAGCCGCGCGTTCTACACCCATCCCGACCCCGACGACCCGCACTGGTCGCGGTCCTTCGACCTGATCTTCCGCGGCACCGAGCTGGTCAGCGGCGCCCAACGGCTGCACCGCTACGACGACTACGTCGCCACCCTGGCGCAGCGTGGCCATCCCTACGCGCCCTATGCGTCGTACGTCGAGACCTTCCGGCGCGGCATCCCGCCGCACGGGGGTTTCGCGATCGGGCTCGAGCGCTGGGTCGCCCGGCTGGTGGAGGCAGCCAACATCCGCGAGGTCACGCTCTTCCCGCGAGACCTGCACCGGTTGGCGCCGTGAGCGCGGAGAACCGCTGACCCAGCCACCGGACGACGAGGAAGGTCACGATGCCCACGCCGAGGCTGAGGAGAGCGGCGAGGACGTCGTGGTCGTCGTCCAGCGGCGGGTAGACGACCCAGTGCGTGAGGTAGATCCAGAGCGAGGCGGAGGCGAGCAGACCGATCGGTGCGACCAGCGCGGTGGGCACCCGCACGCCCCGGATCCACACCAGGGCAAGCACGCCGGCAGCGACGGTGGCCTCACGCGTCGGGTCGCCGAAGAACCCGGCCACGCCGACCACGGTCAGCAACGAGACGAGGACGCGGCGCGCGCCGGTGTCGGCGCGCGCCGCCAGCACGCCCAGGAGCACGCACCAGGCCACGGCTGCCACCGAGTACCGCTCGACGGCGCCCGCGGTGGGGGCGGCGACGATCCAGCGGTAGCCCAGCGCCACCAGGGTCGCGGCGAGGGCACACTCCCACGGACGCGCGCGGTCGAGCCGGTGCACGGCGGGGACGGCCATCAGGGCGGCGAGCGCGAACGCCGACCACACGGCTGCCTCGACGAACCAGAACTGCCAGTCGACGCTCCAGCGCTGCTCGCCCAGGGCGTCGTTGAGCAGCAGCGCGGTGGACCAGTCGTAGCGACCGGTCAGCACCACGAGCGCGCCGATCCAGAGCATGCAGGGCACCGCGAGCCCCACCGCCGAGCCGAGCAGCCGGCGGACCCGCTCGCCGCGGTCGGGGGTGGACAGCTGGAAGCGGGCGAGGTTGAAGCCGAGGACGGCCAGCAGGATGTGCGCGCCACCTGGCGCTGCGAACCACTCGGTGTGGCTGCCGACCACGGCCACGATCGCTGCGGCCCGCAGCGCCACCGGCACCTCGATGAAGCGGGTACGACGTCGGCGCACCGGGCCGCTGCGGCGAGCCACGAGTGCGTCCAGCTCGGCCACCGTGGCCGAGGGCCAGTCAGCGGGCAGCCGGCCCAGCAGCGCCTCGAGGTGCACCGAGACCTCGACGAACGACAAGGAGTCGCCCCCGAGGGAGACGAAGGAGTCGTCCGGGCCGCAGTCGGGGCGTCCCAGCAGCCAGGCGTACAGCCCGGCCACGTCGCGGGCCTGCGGCTCAGGCCGGCGCTCGGCCAGGTCACGCAGGGCCCGGTAGTCAGGCTTGCCGGAGGCGGTCAGCGGCACCTGCTCGACCGCGACCTGACTCACCGCGAACGTCGGCAGGCAGAGCTCCTCGGTCAGCACGCCGAGCGCCGGGTGGCCGGCATCGGCCGTCCGCACGCCCACCACGAGCCGGTCGTCGGTCGCGGTCGCCCAGGCCCGGAGGCCCTGGTCGGCCAGGAGCTGCTCCACCCGGTCGAGCTCGAGCCGCACCCCGAAGAGCTTGGCCGTGCGCGCGCTGCGCCCCATGATCTCGAAGAGGCCGTCGGCGTGCTGCACGGCGCGGTCGCCGGTGCGCAGCTCGGTGACGGTGCGCCCGGCTGCGAGGTCGGCCGGCTGCTCGGCGTAGCCCAGCATCACGTTGGGTCCGCTGTAGATCAGCTCGCCGTCCTCGATCCGCAAGGAGCCGCCGGCGATCGGCAGCCCGACCGTGCCGGCGCGCTCGGCGGCGAGCTCGGGCGCCAGCGACGCCATCCGGGCCGTGGCCTCGGTCTGGCCGTACATGACGTGGAGGTCGAATCCCTGACGCTGGCCGAGCCGGGCCAGCTCTCGGACCCGGTCGGCCGCCAGTGCTCCGCCGGCGACGGTGAGGTAGCGCAGGCGCGGCGGCAGGCGCTCGGGGATCCCCCGCTGCTCGAGGAGGTCGAAGGTGTGCGGCACGCCGGCCACCGACGTGGCGCCGGCTCGTTCGAGCTCGGGGAAGAAGTCGGGGTCGGCCACGCTGAGCTCGGTCAGCCACACGCTCGCGCCCACCTCGAGGTGGGAGTGGAGCTGGGACAGTCCGTAGCAGTAGTGCAGCGGCAGGCTCGTCGTCGCGCGGTCCTCGGGGCGCAGGCCGAGGAGGTCGGCGATCGCGGCGGCGTTGCTGGTGACGTTCTCGTGGCTCAGCCGGACCAGGCGCGGGGACCCCGTGGAACCGGAGGTGCTGAGCAGCAGGCACAGGTCGGGGTGGAGCTCGTGGCGGGAGCCGGGGCGGCGTTCCTCCAGCGTCCAGCCGGAGTCGCGCCGGACCACCACGTCGGGGTCGAACCGCTCCACCAGCTCGCTCCACGAGCGGGTGCCGATCGCGCCGGGCGGCGCCAGCAGCACCGGGTGGCCGCCACCGAGGCAGGCCAGGTAGGTCGCCACGAAGTCGATCTCCGGAGCGGCCTCGAGCACCACGAGCCGCCGCGTCGTGCCGAGCTGGTCCTGGCGGCGCGCGACGAGGTCGGCCAGGACGCCGTAGGTGACGACCTCGCCCGCGGCGACCAGGGCCGGCGCGGCGGGCGTGCGGTCGAGGTCGAACAGCGCCGAGCGGCGCGTGGGGGTCGCGACGTCCATCACGACACCTCCGGCGCTGCGGGGAAGGCGTGCACCGCCCCGACCGAGCGCACGTGGGTGTAGGCGCCGGGCACCGGTGGGCGCCGGGCCGGACCGCGCGCGGTCACCCGCGCGCCGCTCGGCAGCTCGAGCACGACCACGACCTGGGAGCCGAAGTAGTCGACCTCGCGCACGCGCGCCGGGACGCCGTGCTGCACCAGCTCGACCTGCTCGGGGCGCAGCAGCACCTGGGCCGGGCCGTCGGGCAGCTCCTCGGCGAGGCGCAGGGTGCCGAGCTCGCAGGTGGCGTGGCCATCGCCGACGGTGGCGTCGAGCACCGAGCCGCCGCCGATGAAGCGGGCGACCTCGACGTCGGCCGGGCGGTCGTAGAGGCGGGCCGGCTCGGCCACCTGGACGAAGCGGCCCACGCGCATCACCGCCACCTCGTCGGCCAGCGAGAGCGCCTCACCCTGGTCGTGGGTGACGAGCAACGCCGTCGTGCCGGCCGCGCGCAGCACCCGGGCGACCGTACGCCCGGCGCTGCTGCGCAGGGAGGTGTCCAGGGAGGAGAAGGGCTCGTCGAGCAGGATGACGGCGGGCTCGGCGGCCAGCGCCCGCGCCAGGGCCACCCGCTGCTGCTGGCCCCCGGACAGCTCGTGGGGGAACCGACCGGCGATCTCGTGCGGAAGCTCGGTGAGGTCCAGCAGCTCGTCGAGGCGGGCCCGCGAGCGCTCCGCACGCGGCAGGGAGAACAAGATGTTGCGGCGCACGTCGAGGTGCGGGAAGAGAGCACCCTCCTGAGGCACGTAGCCCACGCCACGCGACTGCGGTCGCACGTGCACCCCGGGCCCGCTGACCACCGTCCCCCCGACGCTCACGCTGCCGTGGTCGGGGCGCACGAAACCGGCGATGATGCGCAGCAGCGTGCTCTTGCCGCAGCCCGAGACCCCGAGCACGGCGGTGAGCGACCCCCGTTGGACCGTCAGGTCGAGGTCGGTCAGCACGGCACGCTCGCCGTAGGACTTGCCGAGTCCGTTGACACGCACGGTGCTCATGTCGACCTCCGGGGTCGTACCTGTAGGGCGAGCAGCACCGTCGCCGGCACTGAGATGAGGATGAGGAGCAGCGCGTACGGCGCGGCCGCGCCGTACTCGACCGCAGCGGAGTGCGACCAGAACTCAGTCGCGAGCGTGCGGGTGCCCGTGGGGGCCAGGATCAGGGTGGCAGTGAGCTCGGTGCTGATGGCGAGGAACGTCAGCGCGAGCGCAGCGCCGAGGCCGGGCGCCACGAGCGGCACGATGACGCGCCGCATCGTGGCCAGGTCGGACTGTCCGAGGCTGTAGGACACCTCGTCCAGCACCGGGGGCGCGTTCTCGAGCGAGCCCTTGATGCTCACCACCGCGCGCGGCAGGAACAACATGCCGTACGCCGCGATGAGCAGCGGGGTGGTGAGGTACCACTGCGGCGCCACCCGGATGGTCAGGTAGACGAGCGCCAGGGCGACGACGATGCCGGGCATCGCGTTGGTGAGATAGGTGCACCGCTCGAGCAACAGGGCCACCGGACCGCGCACCCGGACGGCGAGCCAGGCCGGGGCGAGCGCCAGGAGGGTCGCGACGACGGCGCCCAGGACGGCCAGTCCGAGCGTCGTGCCCGCAGCACGGCCGAGGTCACCGAGCGGGAACGCCGTGGAGCTCCCGACCAGCATCCACCGGGTCAGGGCGACCAGAGGCACCCCGAGGGTGAGCGCGACGAAGCCCAGGAGCCCGGCCACGGCCCACGGGCGCTTGGCGCCGAGCTCGAACGGCTCGGGTGGGCGGCCGGTGCCGCTGCCCACGCGCCACAGCCGACGACGTCCGCGCAGCAGCGACTCGCCGGTCAGCAGGAGCACGCTGAGGAGCACCAGCACCCCGGCGAGGACGGTGCCGCCGTCGCTGGAGAACGCCGAGCGGTACTGCCCGTAGATCGCAGTGGTGAACGTCGGGAACGCCAGCAGCTGGAGGGCACCGAACTCGGCGAGCACGTGCAGCCCCACCAGCAGCGCACCGCCCAGGACGGCCGGCACCAGCCGCGGCAGCACGACCGAGCGCAGCGCGGAGACCCGTGAGCGACCCAGCGACCACGCGACCTCCTCCTGCGCGGCCTCGAGACCGGCCAGGGCGCCGACCACGGGCAGGTAGACCAGCGGATAGTAGGACAGGGAGACCACCAGCACCGCACCGACGTAGGACTGCACGTCGTGGGTCATGGAGACCCAGGCATAGGAGTTCACGAACGCCGGGATGGCCAGCGGCGCAGCCAGCACGGCGTGCCACCCGGGCTTCCAGCCCAGGTCGGTCCGGACGACGAGCAGCGCCGCGCCCACGCCCAGGAGCACGGTGAGCGCGACCGTGCCGACGAGCAGCATCGTGGTGTTGAGCAGCAGCTCGCCGACGCGCGGGCGGACCAGGAGGGCGCGGGCGTCGCCGAACCCCATGGCGACGACGGCGTCGAGGACGTAGTAGAGCGGGACCAGGCTGAAGGCCGCGACGGCCAGTCCGGTCAGGAACGGCGCCGGGGTTCGCCACACCCCGGGGCGGCTCACAGGTACCCGGTCTCCTGCATCAGCTCGACGACCTTCGCGCTGTCGAGGTCCGAGACGTCGACGACGGGCGCCTCGAGCTCGGCCAGCGGCGGCACGGTGCGGATCTCGACGTCGGGGTTGAGCGGGTACTCGAGGGCATAGCTCTCGGCCACGATCTGCTGGCCGGTCGGCCCGGTGAGGAACTCCAGGAACGCCTGGGCGTCGGCGCCGTGCGCGCCGTTGGCGAGCACCCCCGCACCCGAGACGCTCAGGAACGCACCGGGGTCCTGGTTGCCGAAGTAGTGCAGCGCGCTGTTGTCGCTGTTGGCGCCGGACTCCTCCTGGTCGCGATACCAGTAGTAGTGGTAGATCACCCCGGCATCGACCTGACCGGAGTTGACCGCCTCGAGCACGACGTTGTTGCCGTCGAGCACGGTGCCGTTCTCCTTCAGACCGCTCAACCACGCGCGGGTGGCCTGCTCGCCCTCGAGGTGGAGCACCCCGGCGACGATCGCCTGGAAGTCGGCGCCGGTCGGGCTGAAGGCGACCCGGCCCTTCCACTTCGGCTCGGCCAGGTCGAGCAGCGAGGCCGGCAGCTCGGACTCGTCGAGGGCGTCGGTGTTGTAGACCAGCACCGTCTCGCGGGCCGCGAAGCCGGTCCAGGAGTTGTCGTCGGGGCGGAACTGGTCGGGGATGTTGGCCTGGGCGGCCGCATCGACCTCGGTGAACAGCCCCTTGGACTGCACCAGCGACATGGCCGGTGAGTTCTCGGTGAGGAACACGTCGGCCTTGGAGGCCTGGCCCTCGGCGAGGAGCTGGTTGGCCAGCTCGAGGTCGGAGCCGTTGCGCATCTCGACGTCGATGCCGGTCTCGTCGGTGAAGGCGGCGACGACCTCGTCCATCAGCTGCTCGTGCTGGGCGTTGTAGATGACGAGCTTGTCCGAGGAGCCGCCGCAGCCGGCCAGCAGGGCCAAGGACAGGGCGGACGCGGCGAGCGCGATCACGCTGGTGCGGAGCTTCATCGACGATCCTCGTCTGTGGGGAAGTTAGGTTCGGCTTACCTTAGCCAACGACCCCTCGAAACCCGAAGCCCATGTGATGCGCGACGCACTACTGCGACGAGTCGGACTCCCGCGGCGGCGGCTTGCAGACCACCGAGTCGCTCGGCGTGTAGACGGTCTTGAAGTTCTCGACGTGGTCCACCTCGTCCTCCCCGACCTTGGTGAAGATGCGCTTCACGTCGATCGTGAAGCCGGCGTACCCGTTGTTGGGGTAGCAGTCCTCGGTTCGCAAGGTGCGGGTCTCGGGCTGCGTCGCGTTGTAGCGCCCGGACGTGGTGGTGGTGATGTCCCAGATCTTGGTGGAGTACATCCGCACCGTCACGACACCCTGCGAGGAGGGCGTGGCCGGGATGACCTCGGCGTTGACGAGCACGCCGTAGTCGGTGTCGTTGCGGAAGCGCAGGTCGATCGCACCGAACGCGACCGTCGCCTCGCGGCCCACGGGATAGCGGTCGATGTAGAACGAGTGCGGCTTGTGCTCGATGTCCTCGAGGCCGGCGAAGAACATTGCGTTGAAGAGCGTCGTGGCCATCTGCGAGACGCCGCCGCCGAGGTCCTCCTTGAAGATGCCGTTGCTGATGATGAAGCCCTCGGTGAACCCGCTCTCCCGGGTGCGCTCCCCCACGATGTCGTTCATCGAGAAGATCTCACCGGGCTTGAGCAGCGTGCCGTCGACGAGCTCGGCGGCGCGACCGATGTTGATGTTGCGGTACTCGGCGTAGGGGAAGTTGGTCGTGAACTCCGAGACCTTCTCCTTCACCCCGAGGGCCCGCGCCATCTTCGTGGTGAACTCGGCGCGCTCGACCGTGGCCGGCACCCGCACGTTGCGCTTGCCGTCGGGAGCCGAGACGAGGGCGAGGAAGGTCTCCTCGATGTCGGCCGGGTCGAAGCTGACCCCGGGCTTGGACGGCACGACCTGGGGCTTGCCGTCGACCAGACGGACCGTCGCGTCGACCGGGTCCCCCTTGCCGGCGGTGGCCTCGTCGACCAGGTCGAGGACGACGTCCTGGTCGACGGCGGGGACGAGACGTCCGTCCGTCGCGACCAGGGAGAGCGCCTCGACGTAGTCGCGCGGGGCGAGTCGCACCCGCGAG
Source organism: uncultured Actinomycetota bacterium (assembly GCA_963760515.1). Classification (GTDB taxonomy): domain Bacteria; phylum Actinomycetota; class Actinomycetes; order Propionibacteriales; family Nocardioidaceae; genus Nocardioides. The sequence continues at coordinate 151,454 of CAVXDL010000008.1, read as the reverse complement.
GTGCCGAACTTCAACGTCACCGGGCCCGAGACCGCGGGGTTGGCGAAGGAGTCCACCGCCTCGGCGACGTCGTCCTCGTCGATCTCGGGTGCGACCGCGACCGTGCTGAGGTCGGCCGGCTCGGCATCGAGGAAGGCGCTCAGCAGTGCCTCGCGCGTGCTCTCGGGCTCCAGGCCGCGACCCTCACGCGGCTGTCGTACGACGACCCGCGGACCGTCGAACCGCACGGCCCCGTTGCGCGGAGCAGTGCCGGTCTCGGCCTCGAGCGCGGCCACGGCGTCCTCCAGCGCGGCGTCGTCGACGTCCAGCACCGGGTCGAGGTCGTCACCGTCGGTGTAGTAGTCCCACAGCCGCTTGGGGTCCCACGAGGCGCCGGCCCCGGCCGCAGCGACCGAGGCGTCGTAGTCGATCCCGATCCCGGCCTCGACCGGGTCGATCGTCGTCGGCTTGCCGTCGACGAGCACCTCGATCGGCGCCGCCGCCTGCTCGCTGAGCGCCCCGCGCAGCAGGGTGACGGCCTCGGCCTCGTCGCGGCCCCCGATGTCGACGCCACCCACGGTGGTGCCCTCGGGGACGTTGTCGCCGGCGAGGTAGTAGGCCGCGGCGTACCCGCCCCCGGCCAGCAGGGCCAGGACCACGATGAGGACGAACACGAGTCGGCCGCCCGAGCCTTCGCGCCGTGGAGTCGTCGCCGACTCGTCGGCGGTGTCGAGGTCGTCGTCCCAGATGCTCACCGGTTCATCCTAGGAAGAGGGGGGCACCGGGTGGGGAGGCGCGGGGGTGCCCGGCCGCCGCAGGGTGGTGGTGCAGAACAGCAGCAGCACGACACCACTGGCCAACAAGGTGTAGCCGCGGGCGTCGGCGGCGACGAGGTAGTCACCCTCCGGGCGCGGCCGACTGGCGTAGAAGGCCACTGCCAACCACCCCGCGCCGAACGCCAGGCGGGTGCTGAACCCCCCGGGCAGCGCGTACGCCGTGGCAGCGGTCGCGAGCACGAGGAGCACCGATCCCACGGCCAGGCCGTGGACGGCCACCGCCAGCGTGCCGACGCCGACGCCGAGGGCCAGGCAGAGCACCGCCACCGGGACGCGCCACCAGCGCGACCCCCCGAGGGGGCGGCGGCTCGTCATCGGGTCAGAGCCCGGCGAACAGGTCGGTCTCGAGGCCGTTCTCGCCGGCCGGGCCTCGCTCGCCCTTGGCGATCCGGTAGTACTCGCGGCCCCAGGCCGCGCTGCCGACGTTGTTGGACAGCGCGAAGAACGGTCCGTCGGTGGTGATCTGGGTGGCGTGGGCGGCCAGCGCAGCCATCTTGGCCTCGACGTAGTCCTCGGCGTCGACCTCGGCAGCGAGGTTCTCGTCGGGGGTGATGAAGTGCGGCAGCGGCCCGTCGGGGTCCATCCCCTGGAACGACGTGCTGTCGCCGGCGTCCCGCAGGGCACGCAGGCCGGCGCGCATCCGCGACTCCGACATGGCACCCCAGTAGATCTTGGCGATGTCCCACGCCTCACCCAGGTCGGTCCGGTACGACGGCACCGCGGCCAGCGCGGCGGCGTACGTCGCGACCCGGTGGGCCTGGATGTGGTCGGGGTGGCCGTAGCCGCCGAACTGGTCGTAGGTGACCAGCACCTGCGGACGGACCTCGCGGATGATCTCGACGAGGAGGTCCGCGGCCTCGGTGAGGTCGGCGCGCCAGAAGGCGTTCTCGTGCACCTCGTCGGCTGCGACGGCGTGCCCGTCGTCGTGCCACTTCATGCCGGAGTCGCGATAGCGGCCGAAGCCCCCGAGGAAGCGGTGGTCGGTGACGCCGAGAGCCTTCATCGCCGCTGCCAGCTCGCCCTGGCGGTGCTCGCCGAGGGCGTCGTCGCGGTCGGCGGCGAGGTGCTCGAGCTCGGGCACCAGGATCTCGCCCATCTCCCCGGCCGTGCAGGTCACCAGGGTGACGCCGCGACCTTCGGCGGCGTACTTGGCCATGGTGGCGCCCTGGCCGATGGACTCGTCGTCGGGGTGGGCGTGCACCAGCAGCAGGCGGTGCTCGGGGGTGTGGCTCATGGGGCCAGCGTAGTGAGCGGGCCGGGACCGGGTCAGACCGGCGGACGCTTGATCCGCTTGGGGGCCACCGGCAGGACCAGCGGCGGGACGGCGGGCGCCGGCTCCTCGGCGTCGAACCAGCCGTCGTAGTCGTCGACGAGCAGCTCGAGCACCAGGTCGGAGGCGTCGGTGACCAGGGCCCACGGGTGGTCGGTGTCGTCGTCCTCGCCGGCGAGCCGCTCGCGCGTCAGCGTGACGTCGTACCCCTCCCGGGTCAGGCGGTCCGCCGCGGCGCGCGCGTCGTCCTCGTCGAAGAAGATGCCTCGGCCGCTCACGGGGCCAGTATGCCGCGCAGCAGGGTGCGCAGCTCCGGCAGGAAGGGCCGGTCGGGCTCGAGCCAGTCGACGTCGTCGAGGCTGTCGGCATCGAGCCACCGCAGCCGGTCGTGCTCGGTGGGGTGGGGCGTCCACGTGTCGACCCGCGCGGTCGCAGCGGTCAGCACGTGGGTCTCCCCGATGAGCGACTCCCCCTCGAGCCAGTCGAGCACCGTGATGGCCAGCCCGAGCTCCTCGGCGATCTCGCGGACCAGGGCCTCGTCGGGCTGCTCCCCCGGCTCGACCTTGCCGCCCGGCAGCTCCCAGCGGCCCCGCGCCTCCGGGGGCGCCGTACGACGACAGGCCAGCACGCGTCCGTCGCGCACGATGGCGGCTCCGACGACGGCGCGGCGAGGACTCATGGCCAGGAGGTTAGCCACTGCCGGTCGCGGCGAGATTAGGGTCGGTCCGTGACCGGCCCCCACCTGCTGCCGATGCGCGCGAACGACGATGCCATCGACCTGCTCGCAGCGCGTCTCGGCCGACGCGTCGGCACCGAGGTGCTCGACGACCTGTCCCGGCGAGCCCGGATGGCGCGTGCGCCGGGACGCGCGGTCGACCGGTCCTGGACCTTCGACCGGCGCGACCGCTGGACCCTGCGGTGGTGGCCGCAGGGCGTCTCGTCGCTGCTCCACGAAGGACGCCGCCTGGTCGCGATCTCCTGGTATGCCAAGAAGCTGCCGTGGGACCGCGCCGCCCAGGGCTCACGGGTGACCTTCCTCGACCTCGACAGCCTGCGCTACCGCCACGTGCTGCTCGTCGAGGCCGGCCCGGACGGCTCCGTCGCCCCGCTGCGGGTGCACGCCGGCGGGATCGTCTGGCACGACGGCCTGCTGCTGGTCGCCGCCACCGGCAAGGGGTTCCACGCCTGCCGGGTCGACGACGTGCTCCGGGTCGACGGCAGCGGCGCCGCGAGCACCTTCGGCTACCGCTACGTGCTGCCCACGTGGCGCCGCTACCGCACCCGACCGGGCGGCGAGGACGGCGACCGCGCCCTCCGGTTCTCCTTCATCGACCGCGACGAAGCCACCGGCCGGCTCCTGCTCGGCGAGTACGCCTCCGGTGACGGGCCGCGCCGACTGGCGCAGGTCGTCACCGACCCGGGCAGCCCGCTGCCGGCAGTCGACGTCGAGGGGCGTGCAGACGTGCTGGACGTGGCCGACGGCGTGCGCTCGATGCAGGGCGTCACCCTGGCCCACGGCGTCCACCACGTCACGACCTCCCACGGCCGCTTCACCCGCGGCTCGGTGTGGACCGGGCGGCCCGGCGCGCTCCGCCGGCATCGAGCGGCGACGCCGATGGGTCCCGAGGACCTCACCTACACCGCGGAGACCGACGAGCTGTGGACCGTCTCCGAGCACCCGGGCGCACGATGGCTCGTGACGATGCGGCGCGCCTGGTTCGAGTCCGCGAGCCCCTGACCTCGACCGTCGCCGCCGGTCAGCCGCGCGGCACCCGGGCGAGCTGGCGCGACTGCGCCACGAGGCGTCCGGTCGAGTCCCATATCTCGCAGTCCTCCTCGAACATGCCGCCGGCGATGTTGCGCGTCGCGTGCCGCACCTTGAGCCAGCCGGGCGCCGGACGCGCACGCACGTGCGCGGTCAGCTCGAGCGTGGGGGCCCAGCCCATCCGGCCGTGGGTGAACATCACCGGCGGGAGCGCGTCGAGCACGAGCAGCAGGGAGAGCGGGTCGGGCTCGTGCCCGTCCTCGAGCCGGAACCACGCGCTGAGCACGCCGCTGTGGTCGGGCTCCCCCACCGCCCAGCCGACCTGGTCGGGGTGGAAGAGCATGTCGAAGCGGCGCAGGAACGGCGAGGCGGCGAGGAACTCCGGCGGCGCCAGGGTGTTGGGCACGCACTGCTCCCGCGGCGGCAGCTCGGGCTCCTCCGCGGTCGTCTCCACGTGGTCGGCGTCGCGGCTGAGGTCGCCGTACGTCGCCAGCGCCGCGATCCGGTGTCCCTCGGCCTGGCTGAGGTCAGCCGCCACGCTCGCGACGCTGCCGCCCTCGCGCAGCACCCGCACGTCGACCGTGGCGGGGCCGGGCCGCGAGGCAGAGAGGTAGTAGGCACTGATCGAGATGGGGTCCGGCTTGCTCGGAACCGCCTGCCCTGCGGCTCGGGCGATCGTCGCCAACAGGTAGCCGCCGTTGATCCCACCCCCGACGACCCAGCCCTCGCCGAGCTCGGCGGCGTAGTGACCGGGGCTCGTCTCCGAGACAGCGGTGGCGGTGTCGAAGATGGTTGCGGAGGGAGCAGGCGTGGCGTCGTCGGCGGAGAGGTTCACGGCACGGGACGCTACCTGGACCGACCGCCCCGCCCGCGGCTGCTTCTCACCTCACCCGGTTTCGTCTCGGCTCGACCTCCGACCAGCGGCACCGGAGGTTGAGCCGCCCGAGCCCCTGGGCGAGGGCGAGACGAACCGCCGCAAGCCGAGAAGCAGCCAAAGTTCGCCACCCCCACCCCCACGTTCGTCGAGTAGCCGGGGACGAGCGACGAAGGAGCGAGAACCCGGCGTATCGAGACGCGGTGAGGCAAGAAGCAGCCCCGTTCGCTACCCACCAATCATCCACAACCAGCGGTCACAGAATGTTGTCCACAACCCCATGGTTGAGCGGAAATCATGGCCCCGGACTGTCGGTGGTCGGTGCTTGAGTAGACCCATGGCCAAGCACCTCGACGACACCCAGGGTCACCCGATCCTGCGGTTCCTCGACCTGCTCGAGAAGGGCCTGGACGAGATCGCTCAGACCCCGGCCTGGTCACTCACCACCACCGAGACCACGCAGGTGGTGACGAGGCTGGAAGCAGACCTCGCCCGACTGGCAGAGGTCGAAGCCCGCACGATCACCCAGGCCGAAACCCTCGACCTCCACGGCGCCGCCGGCGCGAAGTCCATCGCGGTGTGGCTCGCGATGACGACCCGCTTGACCCGCACCGAAGCCGACCGCCGGACCCGCCTGGCCAAGCACCTGGCGGCCCATGACCAGACCCGCCACGCGATGACCCGAGGCGCCGTCCTCCCTCAGCAGGCCGTGGTCATCAGCAAGGCCGTCGATGCGTTCGACAACACCGGACACCGTGACGCGGCTGAGGCGCACCTGATCAAAGAGGCCGGACATTTCGACGCCCACAAGCTCGCCGAGCTGGGCCGCCGGATCCTGGAGACCGTGGACCCGGACAAGGCTGATGAGCATGAGGCGAAGCTGCTGGAGAAGCAGGAAGCGCGGGCGGCGAAGAAGACCCAGTTCCGGCTCTACGACGACGGCGAAGGCCTCTCGCATGGCCGGTTCACGATGCCGACCGCGCAGGCCGAGATGCTGCGCAAAGCTCTCCAGGCGTTGGCTGCCCCGAAGCACGTGCGAGCGACCGAGGGTGCCGGCTCGTATGACTACGAGAAGCCGACCCCGGAGAAGCTTGGCAAGGCGTTCTGCGAGTACGTCGAGCGGTACCCCGCCGACAAGCTCCCCTCCATGGGCGGGATCAACGCCACGATCATCGTGACCGTCGACGTCGAGACCCTGCGCGGCGCGCACACAGCAGCGCACCTCGACACCGGCCACGCCATCTCCGCCGGGCAGCTCCGTAGGTGGGCCTGCGAGGCCAAGATCCTGCCCGCCATCATGGACGGCCAATCGCACGTCCTCGATCTAGGCAGGGGAAGGCGCTTTCACACCACCGCCCAACGACTGACCCTCACAGTGGAGCAGCAGACCTGCCAGCACCCCACCTGCGACACCCCCGGCGCGTTCTGCCACACCCACCACAACACCCCCTGGTCCCAAGGAGGAGCCACCAACACCCGGGACGCCTCGCTGCTGTGTCCCTTCCACCACCATCAAGCCCACGCCACCGGCGAGAACTACCCCCTCCGCACCTAGACAACGGGCGCCCGACCCCGTGGGACGGCTTCCGAAGCCGAGACCCCTGGTGCGACGAGCGAGCGGGCCTACGCTTGCCCGATGACCCCGGAAGAGGTTGCCAGCTACGCGGAGTCGCTGCCCCAGGTCAAGCGCAAGGGCACCGACTCGCGTCCTGCGTGGTACGTGCAGGACCGTCTGCTCGTGCGCCTGCACGACTCCGAGACCCTGGTGATCCGAGTGCCCCTGAGCAAGCGGGACGCGCTGCTCGAGACCTACCCGGACTGCTTCGGCGTGCCGCCTCGCATGGAGTCGCACCACAAGGTCGAGGCCTATCTCGACCAGGCGCAGCCCGGTGCCGTGCAGGCCGCCATCGACCTGGCCTGGGAGATGCAGCGTCGCTGACGGCGGCGACCGGACCAGGGACGACGTAGGTCGACGAATGGGGCTCTTCTTACCTGCGGTGGGGGCAGTGAGCGACACGACCTTAGCGCCTGACCCGGATGGGGGCCGAGGCCTTCCAGGATCGGTCGCGACCAAGCTGACCGACCGAAAGGCCTCGACGATGCTCGAGCCTTCGGCGTGCGACCGCGCGCGCCCACGTTCACTACGACCTTGCTACTGCGACCGATGCGACCTCCTCGTCGGGCTCGTCGGGTTCCACGTCATCGACGTCTCCGAACACGCCGGCCTTGTCCGCGTTGTGCTGCACAGTTTGGTTGTCACCAGATCGCGCAGCAGACCCGACGCCGCTCCCTAGCTAAAGAACCCCGCGCTGACCGGATCGGGGTAGGTATCAGTCCACTCGGGATTGAGCGGAGGGCCTAGTGGAGCGTATTCACCACTTTCGTTCAGCACGAGGCGGGCAGCCGCAAACTGGCCGCCCTTATCCTGGACTTCACCGCCGATGAACAGAACCACCTCTTGACCAACTGAGCTGTGCGGCTGAGATTCGAACTGGAAATCTACTAAATCGTCAGCATGCGCTGCGCGTTCCTCGTCCGTCATCTTGGCGGCATAAGAGTCCGATATTTCGGCGAACCGAACTACGCCGCCGTTCTCTCGTATTGCCAGACGCGTTCCATCGATCGGTTCCCGACTTCGTTCGACCTCGAGTGTCAGGCGGCTGTACACGTCATCACCACCGTACACAACAGAATCTATTGAGGTAATACGCCCCTGGACGACGTTCGTGACCAAACCGGTTTTTGAAAAATCGAGCATCGACTTAGCCCCAAAGTCAAGCGCGAGTGTGGCGCTTGTGCGAATCACCCCAGGTACGTCGGCAGTTGATGATGGCGTAGCAACGCTGGTTGACGGACCAGCGTCGGAGTCCTGCTGTGCCGAACACCCCGTTGCAAGGACGGAGATGGTGGCCGCTGTTGCGAGTTTGCGAGCGAAGGGTGCCACGCTGTGCTCCTCAGTAGAGATGATCGAGCCCGTTCACTTCTACAGACGTTGGTGCGTTCACGGAGGTTCCAGCGATGCCAGAGAACATGAGGGCTCCGGGCCCGCTCGTTGAGTGGTCGAGACCCACTGCGTGCCCGACCTCGTGGGCAAGGATGCCCTTACGATGGCCGGACGGACCGCACCGGTCTTCAACAGTGAAGATCGGCCGAGTCTTGATGCGCGCATAGTTCCAGTTAGACGAGCCCAAGATGATTGGATCACCGGCAACATGCTGGGTCGTAACTGCGCAATTTCCATCATTTACGTCGGTATTAAAGAATTCGATCTCGGCGGGTCCCTGCGAAGACGTTTCGGTGAAGTAGAAGGCAGTCGACGTGCCGTTCCAGCTTGTGATTGCGGAGTTGATTCCAGATTGAAATTGAGCAGCGCTTGGCGAGAGCCAAAACTGTCTCGACGATGTTCCGCCATTCATGACGTGGTCGTTGTAAGTCTCGTAGGTCGCATTCGCTGCAGGTGAGAGCATCGAAACTACAAGAAGGCTAGCCGAGCCGAGGCCCGCAAGGCGGCAAAGGATTCTCAATGGCCTACCTATCGCAAGGGGGATCAAGCGGTAACTATCCATTACAAGCGCCACGAAGTCCATGATTCGTTTACTTTTTCTCACCGGCTTCCTTGATGCGGGTGCATTGGGACGAGGAGCTGCGGTCACGCGCTACTCCTCCAAGAGCGACGGGAACAAGGAGAGTGCTTTCCAGGCTCTCCCAGTTGAAGGTGTAGCGACTGCTGGCGAGGCGAGGGCACCGGAGCACTGACAGTGTCGGTCGAGTCGCCGCCCGTCGGTGATGGCTTGCCGCACATGCCGCGTCGGTCAAGGCCACGGGCGACGTGAGTTCGACTGGTCGACGCCCCGTGCTTTGACCGACCCGCCGGCCTGATCTGGCGGAGACGAACTTGGCGCTGTGCCGAGCCGTCCTGTCCGATCGGGACGTTCACCGAGCAAGACCCTGTACCGATCTTGGAAGGCCTCGACCTCGTTCACCACGACCTCGTCGTGGCGTGTCGCTCACGTCCCCCACCGCAGGTAAGAAGAGCCACGAATGCCGGTCCTGGCGTCCCCCGCCCTAGGCTCGCAGCATGAGCGAACTGACGATGGCCGGCCGCACTGTCCTGGTGACCGGCGCAAGCGACGGGATCGGCGCGGAGACCGCCAAGGACCTGGCCGCCAAGGGCGCGACGGTCCACGTGACCGGACGCTCGGCCGACAAGCTGCGCCCCATCGCCGAAGCCGTCGGCACCGAGCCGCTCGTCGCCGACTTCTCCAGGCTCGACGACGTACGCCGCCTGGCCGCCGAGGTCAGCGAGCGCGTGGGCACGCTGGACCTCCTGATGAACAACGCCGGGGGCACGTTCAACCCGTCGCAGAAGACCCACGACGGACACGAGCCCAACTTCCAGATCAACCACCTCGCGCCGTTCCTGCTCACCAACCTGCTCCGCCCCCAGCTCGCGGCGGCCGGCACGTCGCTGGTGGTCAACACCTCCAGCATCGCCAACCTCCTGGGCAAGATCGTGCTCGACGACCTCGACTACGAGCACCGTCGCGCTATCGAGTTCCCTGCCTACGGCACCGGCAAGCTCATGAACATCGTCTTCACCCGCGGCATCACCCAGCGGTGGTCCGACGACAAGATCGCCTCGGTCGCTGTGCACCCCGGTCCGGCGGGCAGCTCGTTCGGCCGCGACTCGTGGCTCGTCGGCCTGCTCTATCGCACGCCGCTCAAGCGTCTGGGCACCATCAGCGTCCCCGAGGGCGCCGCCCCGCTGATCGCCCTGGCCGAGCACGGCCACGACGCCGAGATCAATGGCCGCTACTTCAGCCGCTTCAAGATCGACGGCCGCGAGCGCAAGCAGGCCAGCGACCAGGCCATCATCGACGGACTGTGGGAGCGCTCCGCGGCGCTCGTCGGGCTGGCTTGATCCACAGGTTGACTCCCTGCGCCCGGCGTGGGTTGATCCGGTAGCGGCCCAGGCCCCGACATCCTGGGGCAGAGCACATCACCAGAGGAGCGAGCCGATGACCAGCACCACCACCACGATCCAGATCGAGGCCCCGGCCGAGCGGGTGTGGCAGCTGCTCACCGACGCCGGGTGGTGGAACCGGGCGAAGAACGGCGTCGTCGAGGTCACCGGGGAGATCCAGCAGGGCAAGAAGATCAAGCTGGTCTCCGAGCTCCAGCCGAAGCGTGGCTTCTCCCTCAAGGTCACCGACATGAGCGCGCCGCAGCGGATGACCTGGACCGGCGGCATGCCGCTGGGTCTCTTCACCGGCCGCCGCACCTTCAGCATCGACCCCGCCGGCGACGGCAGCGCCACCTTCACGATGACCGAGGAGTTCACCGGACCGCTCTCCTCGATGATCGCCAAGTCGCTGCCTGACTTCCAGGCGTCCTTCGACGAGTTCGCCCGCGCGCTCAAGGCCGACAGCGAAGCCTGATCGCTCGCCCTATGCTGCGGCGATGATCGACAGCGCACGCCAGATCGAGAACCTGATCTACACCTACGCCGAGCGCATCGACGCCGGCGACCTGGACGGCGTCGCCGACCTCTTCACGCACGGACGCATCCTCGGCGAGGAGAACGGGCCTCCGGAGACGGTGTTCGAGGGCCGCGACGGGGTCCGAGCGCTCTACGGGATGGCCATCCGGATCTACGACGACACCGGCACACCGAAGACCAAGCACGCGACCACCAACTGCCGCATCGAGGTCGACGAGGACGCCGGTACGGCGACCGCACGGTCGTCGTACCTGGTCACCCAGGCCACCGACGACCTCCCGCTCCAGGTGATCGTCACCGGGCACTACCGCGACACCTTCCGCCGACGGGAGGCCTCGGGGTCGGAGCCGGCCCGCTGGTGGTTCGAGCAACGCGTGATGTTCATCGACCAGACCGGAGACCTGAGCCACCACCTGACGTGGTGACGACGGTCGGCTGAGCCGCTCTCAGCCGCTCATCCGCGCGCGCACGAAGTCGCGCAGGTCGGCAGCCCCGCGCTCCACGTCGCGCCCCAGCGCGGCGAGGTCCGTGGCGGCGGGCAGCCGACCCTCGCGAGCATCCTGCTCGAAGCGGGAGCAGGTGCGCGCGACCCGGGTGAGCCCCAGGTTGGCCGCGCTGCCGCTCAGAGAGTGGGTGTGCTGCTCGGTCGCGCTCGTGGACCCGGCCGTCACGGCGCGGCGCAGGCTGGCCAGGACGTCGGTCGCCGTGGCCTCGAACCGCTCGACCATCCGCGCCACCAGGGTCAGGTCGATGCCCTCGTCGTCGACGAGCGCGGCCAGGCGCGCTGTCGAGGCAGCCGCGTCCGAGGCGGACGTGTCCGAGTCGTCCAAGGCGGTGGGCGCCTCTGCGGGGGCCTCCACCACGTCGGCGGAAGGTCCCCGCACCTCTGGTGGCGCCCAGCGGTCGAGCATCTGGGCCAGCAGGCGCACGTCCACCGGCTTGGTCAGGAAGTCGTCCATCCCGGCGGTCAGGCAGCGCTCGCGCTCCTCGGCCACCGCAGCAGCCGTCATGGCGATGATCGGTGTCCTCGCACCGCCGCGCTGGATCGCGCGCACGGCGCGGGTGGCGTCGAAGCCGTCCATGACGGGCATCTGGCAGTCCATCAGGATCGCGTCGAACCCCTCCGGGTCGTCGGCGACGGCGGCCACGCCGGCCGCCCCGTTGTCGGCCATCTGCACGGCGAACCCGAGTCTCCGCAGCACCCCCTCAGCGACGAGCTGGTTGATCGCGTTGTCCTCGACGACCAGGATTCGTCCTCGCTCACCGTCAGCGGGGGCGGCCCCTTCCTCGCCCACGAGGTCCGGGGTCTCGACCTGCCCGTCGTCGGCGCTCTCGGCCCACCGGCCCCCGAGCGTGGCGAGCACCTCGAGCAGGTGCGAGGGCAGCACCGGCTTGGTGAGGTAGCGATCGATGCCGGCATCCTCCAGCCAGTCGTGCCCGCTGGACGACGACAGGAGCACCAACCTCGTGCGGTCGTGGCGCTTCTCGGCACGCACGATGCGGGCGAGCTGCTCGCCGTCAGCACCCGGCATCATGTAGTCGAGCAGGACGACGTCGAACGGCGAGCCGCGCCGCACGGATGCATCGATCTCGACGAGCGCCTCGTAGGCCGACTCGACCGCCGTGACGTCCACCGACCAGCCGGAGAGCTGCTCGGTGAGGATGAAGCGGTTGGTCGTGTTGTCGTCGACGACGAGCACCCGAAGACCCGCCACCGCCTTGGCCTTCAGCTGCTCGGTGCGTGAGGAGATCTCCCGCAGGGCAGGTGCGAAGGTGGTGGTGAACCAGAAGGTGCTTCCGACGCCCGGCTCGCTCTCGACCCCGATGTCGCCCTCCATCGCCGTCACGATGCGATGACAGATGGCCAACCCCAACCCGGTGCCGCCGTACTGACGGGTGGTCGAGCTGTCGGCCTGGGTGAACGGGTCGAAGAGAGTGAGCTGAGCCGCCGGCTCGATCCCGACGCCGGTGTCGCGGACCGAGACCCGGACCTGGCTGCCCTGCCGGTCGGCGCGGATGACCACCTCGCCGCTCTCGGTGAACTTCACCGCATTGGCGGCGAGGTTGATGATGACCTGGCCGAAACGCACCGGGTCGCCGCGGACCGTGGTCGGGAGGTCGGCGGCGCTCGAGACCACCAGCTCGAGGCCCTTCTCCCGGGCACGGTCGGCCACCAACCCAGCGCTCTGCTCCACGATCGTGCGTGGGTCGAAGTCCACGAGCTCGAGATCCAGGTGGCCGGCCTCGATCTTGGACAGGTCGAGGATGTCGTTGACCAGGGCCAGCAGCGTCCGGCCGGCCTGGTCGACGCCGTCGGTCAGCCGCATCTGGTGCGGTGACAGCTCCGAGCGGCGGAGCAGCTCGCTGAGCCCGATCACGCCGTTGAGCGGCGTACGGATCTCGTGGCTCATCGTGGCCAGGAACTCCGACTTGGCGCGCGACGCGCTCAGTGCCGCATCGCGCGCAGCCTCGAGCTCGTCTGCGGCCCACTCACGCTCGGCCACGTGCGCGAGCAGGGTGAGCATCTGCTCGAAGACGGCGAGGTCGACTGCCTTCGCCTCGATCGGTTGCTTCGCCGAGCACACCACGACACAGGCCAGGCGCCGGGCCACGTAGGCCCGCCCGGCGATGAGCAGGTCGCCGTCGGGGCCGGTCCGCTGGATCGGACGCCTGCGCCCGGCAGCCTCACGCGCGAGCTCGCGCGCAAAGGCGCGCACCGAGTCGTCCACGTGGGTCCACGTCATGTCGATGAAGGACAAGGTGGTCGGGTCGACCGCATCGGGCTCAGGGAAGGCGATGAGCACGGCGGGCCACGGCGCATGGGTCCGCACCTCGTCCTCCGCTGCGGCGAGCACCTCCAGCAGCGTCCCCGCCTCGTTGGCGGCGCTCCCGAAGGCGGTGAGGAACTGCAGGCCCTGCTCGTTGTTCTTGACGGTGGTGACGTCCTGGAGGGTGCCTCGCATGCGCAGCATCTCGCCGGCCTCGTCGCGCACCACCCTGCCCCGGATCCTCAGGCAGACGCCCGGACCGCTCGCGGCTCTCATCCTCGCCTCGACGTCGAGCACGTCGGCGCCGTTGACCATGGCGTCATAGGCCTCCTCGACGAGGTCTCGATCGGCGGGATCGAGAAGGTCGAAGAACTCCTCGGCCGATGGCGGCGGCTGCGCGGGATCCACGCCGCACAACCGGTAGGCCTCGTCGGACCAGACGGTCGTGTCGCTGGGCACGTCACGCTCCCAGCTGCCCACGCCGGCGATCGCCTGCGCCTCGGCGAGCTGTTCCTCCCCCTGGGCTCGTTGCTCGTACAGCGTGCGCTCGTCGTGGTGGTCCTTGACGCGATACATCCACCCGCGGAAGGTGCCCCGGTCGTCGACGAGCGGCACGTGGCTGACCAACGCCCAGAACGACGAACCGTCGGAGCGGTAGATGCAGACCTCGAGGTTGTGCCCGGCCGCGCCCGTGCGGCTTCGCTCGGCCAGGTGCTGACCGAAGTCGATCCGACCCTGCTCGTCCAGGGCGTCGACGGCCCTGAACCCGATCAGCTCGTCCGGATCCAGACCCAGCATGTCGGCCAGCGCCGGGTTGCCGTACGTGGTGACGCCGTCGTCGTCGATCACCCACACTCCGTCGGGGAGCGCCGCCAGGGCCCAGTCCGCGAACCCTCCAGCGCCCGGGGAGGCGCTCGGGGCATCGGCAGTACTCACACCCCCACGATCTCAGACGGGACAACCCCGCGGGGCGGTAGTCAGCCGAGCCCGACCGCCATCACCCTTGGTTAACCCCCCTGGGGGTTGTAGAGTGAGGGTCGGACGTCGTGCTCGCTGCTGTGGGCACGCTGGAGACCTCGACGAAGGAGCCCGACCATGGAGCTCGACCCCACTGACATCAAGGCGATCATCACCCGGATGAAGCGCGCCAACGGCCACCTGGCCAGCGTGATCCGGATGATGGAGGAAGGCTCCGACTGCGAGGACGTCCTGACGCAGCTGGCCGCCGTCACCAAGGCGATCAACCGCAGCGGCTACGCCATCGTGGCGACCGGCCTGCAGCAGTGCCTCGAGGCCGGCGACGGCGTGGACGGCGTCGATGCCAAGAAGATGGAGAAGCTCTTCCTCGCGCTGGCCTGATCGCCGGCTCGATGCCTACTTCTCGCCGGCGACCAACGTCTCCAAGGTGAGCTCGGGGTGGTCGCGCTCGACCACGCTGATGCGCCACTTGTCCGGCGCGAGCACCAGCAGGGTGCCGTCGCTGCGCTCGAGCACCTCGAGCCCTCGCACCGAGTTGAGCTCGGCAGCCGAGGCCGCGTCCGTACGCCGGGCGAGGGTGTAGCCCAGGGGCTCGAGCCGGATCGGAGCCCCGAACTCGGTCTCCATGCGCGCCTGCGCCACCTCGAACTGCATCGGCCCCACGGCGGCCAGCACCGGGGCCTGGTTGCCGCGCAGCTCTGAACGCAGCACCTGCACGGTGCCCTCGCTGTCGAGCTGGTCCATGCCCTTGCGGAACTGCTTGAAGCGTCCGGCGTCGGCCGAGGTCGCGACGGCGAAGTGCTCGGGGGCAAAGGACGCGATCGGCGGGAACGTCACCGGCTCCTCGAGGTAGATCGTGTCGCCGACGCGCAGCGCGTTGGCGTTGACCAGGCCGATGATGTCGCCGGGATAGGCGGTGTCGAGCACCGAGCGCTCCTTGCCGAACAGCGCCTGGGCGTACTTGGTGGCGAACGGACGCCCGGACTGCGCGTGAGTGGCGACCATCCCCCGTTCGAAGACGCCGGAACACACCCGCGCGAAAGCCACGGTGTCGCGGTGCGCGGCGTTCATGCCGGCCTGCACCTTGAAGATGAAGGCACTGAACGGTGCCGAGACCTCGCGCACCTCGGCGGGGCGCCCCTCGGCGTCCTCCTTGCCGTGGCGGAACGCCGGCGGCGCCGGGGCGAGCTCGACGAGGGTCTCGAGCAGGGCCGCGACCCCGAAGTTGGAGATGGCCGAGGCAAACAGCACCGGGGTCGTGAACCCGCTCAGGAAGAGCTCCTGGTCGTGGTCGGAGCCATCAGCCGCGAGGAGCTCGGACTCCTCGACGGCCGCGTCCCAGGCGATACCTTCTCGCGCCGCAGCCGCCTCGGCGTCCATCCGCTCCTCCGGAGCACGGGTCGCACCACCGGAGGTGCGGGTGTAGGCGACGTAGGTGCCGGTCCGGCGCTCGAGCACGCCACGGAAGTCACCGGCGATGCCCACCGGCCAGGTGAGCGGGGTGGGCTGGAGCCCGATGTCGTTCTCGATCTCCTCCATCAGCGCCAGCGCGTCCAGACCCGGCCGGTCCCACTTGTTGATCACGGTGATGACCGGCAGCCCGCGCGCCTTGCAGACGCGGAAGAGCTTGAGCGTCTGCGGCTCGAGGCCCTTGGCGGCATCGATCAGCATGACCGCAGCATCGACCGCGGACAGCACGCGGTAGGTGTCCTCGGAGAAGTCGGAGTGACCCGGGGTGTCGACGAGGTTCACCACGTGGTCGCCGTAGGCGAACTGCAGCGCCGCGGAGGTGATCGAGATCCCGCGCGCCTTCTCCATCTCCATCCAGTCCGAGACGGTGGAGCGTCGACCTGACTTGCCGTGGACGGCGCCGGCCTCGTTGATCACCTGCGCGTGCAGCGCGAGGGCCTCGGTGAGCGTCGACTTACCGGCGTCGGGGTGGCTGATGACGGCGAAGGTACGGCGCCGGGCGGCCTCCCGGACCACCTCCTGGGCCTGCTTGCCGTCGGGGGCAGCGGCCGTCGGGGTGGCGGTGGACTGCTGGTCGTCGGGCTGTGCGGAGGTCACGGGGTCCTGATCGTCGAAGAGGTGGGGTCGGCGCGTCGCCGGCTGGTTCGGCCAGTCTACGGCGCGTCGCGGAGGTACTCCCGGGTCGAGGTTGTCGCGTGCTTCTACAGTTCGCTCGTGGCAACCAACCCCGAACGTCCGGAGCCCGAGGTGGAGGAGGCGTTCGACCGTCTCGTCGAGGAGGGCAAGGAGCGCCTGGAGCGCCCCCTGCTGGCTCTCGTCGCCACCGGCACCCTGGGCGGGATCGACATCGGTTTCGGCATCCTGGCCTACCTCGTGGTGATGAAGCACACCGGTGACACGCTGCTGGCCTCGCTGGCGTTCTCCATCGGGTTCGTCGCTCTGCTCCTGGCGCGCAGCGAGCTGTTCACCGAGAACTTCCTCGTGCCGGTCACGGCGGTCGTGGCCAAGAGCGGGACGCTGCTCGGCCTCGCGCGCCTGTGGTCGGTGACGCTGGCGACCAACCTGATCGGCGGCTCGCTGATCATGTGGATCCTCCTGACCGCCCGCCCCGACCTCAAGCCCGAGGCCGTGGAGATCGGCACCCACTACGCCGACCTCGGCATCAACGGGGAGAGCTTTGCGCTGGCGGTGCTCGCGGGGGCGGTGATCACCCTGATGACGCGCATGCAGCACGCGAGCGACAGCCTCGGCATCAAGCTGGTGCCCGCGGTCCTCTTCGGTGCGCTGCTGACCGGCGGCGAGCTGTTCCACTGCGTGCTCGACTCGCTGTTCATGATCGGTGGCGTCATGGCGGGCGGCGACTACGGAGCCCCGACCATGCTCGCCGCCCTCGCCTGGGCCGTGCTCGGCAACATGGTCGGCGGCATCGGCCTGGTCACCGGACTGCGCCTGCTGCGGGTGCCGCGACGGGTCGAGGAGGAGCGTCAGCATCCGGACGCAGCGTGAAATGTGTGCTCGTCAGCGGGTAACCGCCCCACCCCCGCGCTCGTTCGCATAGCGTCAGGGAGACGTGTCCGTTCGCAGGAGGGAGTTGCCGTGACCTCGCTGGCCTCCGGTTCCGACACCGACCCCTCCCTCGCGGCCGCCTGGTCGCGTACCGACCTCCAGTCATCGCTCCAGATCGTCGTCGCAGCACTCGTCAACACGGTCGGCTTCGAGGTGGCCGGGGTTGTCGCGCGCTACGGACCCGACGAGATGCGGATGATCGCCGTCGCCGGACGCGAGGACGCCATTGCTGCCACCCGCGGGCAGTCGATCTCCCCGGCGCAGGCAGCGAGGGTTTTCTCGCTCGCCGAGCATCGGGGCCCCCTGTTGTTCGTGCCGGACGAATCCCGCCTCCCTTCCGATACCCCGACCTGGCAGGCGCCGGAGGCGGTGGGATCGACGGATCCCGACGACTGGCAGCCCGGTGACGCGCTCATCGCGCCGTTCTACGCCGGAGGAGACCTCCTGGCGTTCGTGACCCTCGACCTGCCGGTGACCGGGCGTCGCCCTGACGAAGCCGTCTGCCGCCAGGTCGCGTCGCTGACAGCGCTCGCCGAACGTGCGCTGCTCGACGCCCGCGCCGCCGAGCTGGCTCTGGCCGGGTCGAAGGTCCGCGAGGCCGCCCGGGTGGTGGCCCGGCGGGCCAGCACCCGCCTCGACGTCGACGGCGTCCTGCGCGAGGTGCTGCGGGCACTGGTCAGCGAGTACGGCGCTTCGGGGGCATGGGCGAGGATGGCGCCGCATCCCCAGCGCGTGCACGTCCCCGACGACTGGGCCCTCCCCCGCGAGACGCCGCCCTGGATCGTGGCGGACTTGATGAGCGCAGGCGAGCTCTGCTGGGAAGCGCGGCGCCTGCTCGAGATCACGCCGGGATCCCCGGGCGACACCGCAGTCGGTTCCGCCGCCTACGGCCACCTCGTCAAGCTCCTCCCCCAAGCCGGGATGGGCTCGCTGCTCCAGGTGCCGCTGGGAGCCGGCGATGAGTACCTCGGCTACCTCACCATGGCGCGGGCCGTGGACGCTCCGCCGTGGACCACCGACGAGCGCGCTGAGGCGTTGGTGATGGGACAGGACGTCGGCCGTGCCCTGCTCACCGCTCGCACGTTCGATCGCGAGCGTCGCCTCGTGAGAGAGCTGCAGCGCGTCGACGAGTTCAAGAAAGAGCTCGTGATGAACTTCTCCCATGAGCTGCGCACCCCCTTGACCAGCCTCGGGGCCCACCTCGAGCTGCTCGAGGACGACATCGCCGAGTGGCCCGCCGCTGCCGAGCCTCTCGCTGCGATGCGCCGATCGACCAGGCGGCTCGCCGCCCTCGTCGACGACCTCCTGGTACTCACCCGCCTCACCGATCCGGATCGAGAAGTGTCCGGCGACCCGGTCGATCTCGCGGCCCTCGTGGCTGATGTCGTCCGCCGCGTCGAGTGGCAGGGCGGGCACGAGGTCGCGCCGATCCGGGTGCACCCCCACGACCCGTCGGTCACCGTCGTCGGCGATCGGACCGACCTCGCGCGCGCCGTGTCCACGATCGTCAGGAGCACCCGGCGCCATGCCCCGCCCGACGGATTGGTCGAGCTGAGCCTCACCGGCACCGGGCAGACCGCGACCATCACCGTGAGCGAGACCGGCGCTGGTGTGCGTTCGAGCGAGCAGCACCGCCTCCTGGAGTCATTCTTCGACGGGGAGCCCTCGTTGCTCCCAGGCGCCGGCAACACCCTCGCGCTGCAGATCGTCGAGCGCATCGTGGCAGCGCACCACGGCTCGCTCAACTTCGAGACCCTCGACTGCGGTGGCGGCATGTTCGTGCTCACCCTGCCCGTCATGGGCCCCGACGCCCAGGCCTGATGTCGAGGGCCGGGCGGCGTTCCGTCAGGCCGTCTGCAGCGCGGTGAAGCGTCGGCGAGCCTCGTCGGAGAGCGGGACGGAACGGCGTGTCTCGGTGCTCGTCTGCACGATCACCGTCTCGGCCCGGGCCACGATCCGTCCGTCCTGGAAGAGTGCCTGCTCCATGACCACCGAGCTGGTCCCCACGCGCTGGACCCGGGTGCCGGTGTCGATGCGACCCGGCCAGGTGATCTCACCGAGGAAGTCGAGGCTGAGCCGGGCGATCACCCACTCGCGCCCGTCCTCGGTCAGCGAGGCACCGGGGTCGCGCAGCACCTCCACCCGCCCGGTCTCGAGCAGCGTCGCGAACACGGCGTTGTTCACGTGACCCTGGCGGTCGGTGTCGGAGTAGCGCAGCTTGTCGTGGCTGCGGGCAGGGAAGTCCTCGATCGTCAGCTGGTCGGTCACGGACCCATTCTCACCGGCGGCCCGGCCGCCCGGCGCACTGGTCGCGCTCCTCACCCTCGGCGGGTGGTCACGGACGGTCGTGGGCCCGTGGTCTGCTCGAGGGTGTCGAGCTCGGCATGGAACGCCGACAGGATGCGGTCGGCGTCGGGGATCACGTCGGTGTCGGTCTTGAAGCCGATCCGGACGGTCCCGGCGTAGGTGAAGATGCACGTGCCGAGCGTCTGGTCACCGGAACCGGGCACCCACCCGAGCAGACCCGAGATCCGGGTGCCGGCGAGGTAACGGACCTCGCGCGGCCCGGGCACGTTGGTGGTGACGCCGGTGACCTTGCCGGCGAAGTAGGTCACCAGGGCGCGGTTGAGCCGCGTGCCGAGCCGTCCGATCGCCTGGATGAGGGCGAAGGTGATCACCGGCTCCGGGGAGACCTTGATCGCGTCCATCCGCCGCTTCGTCTCCGCCAGCCGGGCGACCGGGCTGCCCGAGCTCGAGGGGAGCACCAGCATCACCAGGGCGAAGCGGTTGCCGAGCTCGCGGGGCAGCGGGAGGTGGAGCGGACGCAGGTTGACCGGGACCATCGTGGGCACCTCGACCGGACGCCCCCCACGCTCCACCTGGTAGCGCTCGAGCGCGCCGGCCACCGCCGACACCAGGACGTCGTTCACGGTGGCGCCGGAGTGGGCAGCGATGTCCTTGATCCGTTGCAGCTCGATCGGCGCCGACCACACGGCGCCCTTGACCGCGCCTGCGGTCCCGGCCAGGGCGCTGTCGGGGTTGCGCGTGACGAGCAGCTTCTTGAGCACCGCGATCCCGCTGAGCGCCAAGCGGATGCCCTCGAGCATCCCGGCGCGCACGCGCGCGGGCTTCAGCAGCTGGGGCACCTCGGGTGCCACACGTCGCGCGGCCTGCACCACCTCGGAGAGCAGGTGAGAGGGGCTGTCCGGCCGGAAGGACCCGTCACGATCGCCCTCGGGGGCGAGGTCGGTCAGCGAGAAGAGCACCTGCGTCAGCGCGATCCCGTCTGCCAGGGCGTGATGCAGCCGCACGAAGATCGCCGCACCCTCCTCGAGACCGTCGATGAGGTGGATGTCCCACAGCGGCCGGTCGCGAGGCAGCGGCGTGCCGAGGAACCCGGCGACGTACTCCTGGAGCGCGGCGTCGTCCCCCGGGGAGCTCAGCTGCACCTCCCGCACGTGACGGCTCAGGTCCACCTGCCCGACGTCGCGCCAGCGGGCGGCGCCGAAGCGGCGCCGACCCGGCACCGGGCGACGCGAGAACACCGGGTAGAGGTCGAGCAACCGCGTCTGCAGCACCTGCTCGAAACGGGCACGGTCGACCGGGCCGTCGAGGAACATCAGGCACTCGATGACCATGAGGTTCTGGGGGCGGTCCATGTTGAGCCAGATGGCATCGACCGGGTTGACGCGGTGCTCTCTCACTCACCGAGCGTGGCACGGTCGCGCAACTCCGGCACAACCGGTGACGGTCAGGTGCTGGGTAGCCTACGTCCGATGAACCTGACCGAGCAGGACGAGCGCCGCATGCTCGACGCCCACCTCGACCGGCAGCGCGACGAGATCGACGCCCTGCTCGAGGGTCTCTCCGACGACGAGGCCCGACAGCGGCTCGTCCCCTCGCTGACCACTCCCCTGGGCCTGGTCAAGCATGCGACCTTCGTCGAACAGGTGTGGTTCCACCACCGGGTCGCGGGCGTCGCGCGGGAGGACGTCGGGATCGTCGACACGATCGACGAGAGCTTCACCCTGCTGCCTGCTGACACCGTCGAGGGCGTACGGGCAGGATTCAGGGCCGCCTGCGACCGGTCGCGCCGGATCGCCGGCGACCACGACCTGGACGAGAAGTTCTCGTGGCACCAGGGCCCGGTCGACCTGCGCTACGTCTACGGCCACCTGATCGCCGAGCACGCCCGTCATGCCGGGCACGGCGACATCCTCGTCGAGCTGGTGCAGGCACGCCGGCCGTAGCCACGGCGTCCGCCCACGGCGCGCGTGGGAGCATGCCGAGATGACCGAGCTCCTCGTCATCGCTGTCGCCGTCTACTGCTTCGCGCTCGTGTCCGGGCGGCTCTCGATGTCGCCCATCACCGCCCCGATGGTCTTCACCACGGTGGGACTCGTGGTGGGCGATGCCGGTCTGGGCTGGTTCGACCTCGGTCTCGAGGGCGAGGCGGTCTCGATCCTGATCGAGGCGACGCTCGTGCTGGTGCTGTTCACCGACGCGATCCGGATCGACCTGCGCAAGCTGCGGACCGAGTCCCGGTTTCCGCTGCGCCTGCTCGGGATCGGTCTTCCGCTGACGCTGGTCCTCGGCACCGCAGCGGCCTGGCTGCTGTTCCCGGCGTTCTCACTGGTCGAGGCAGCGCTGCTCGCTGCCGTGCTCACCCCCACCGACGCCGCGCTCGGACAGTCGGTGGTCAGTGACCGGCGGCTGCCGGTGCGGCTGCGCCAAGGTCTCAACGTCGAGAGCGGCCTCAACGACGGGCTGATGGTGCCGATCGTGACCATCACCCTGGCGCTCTCGGCCTCCGCGGCGGGCGACTCCGGCGGCTGGGGCGAGTTCGTCGTCCGGCAGATCGGGTTCGGCCTGCTGTTCGGCGTGGGCATGGGCGCCCTCGGTGGGCTCCTGCTCCACCGCAGGGCCGTGGCCGACCGGGTCGAGGGCGTCTACCGGCAGCTCGCGACCGTCGCGATCGCGGCCGGGGCCTTCGCCGCTGCCGAGGTGCTCGAGGGCAACGGCTTCATCGCCGCCTTCACCGCCGGGCTCGCCTTCGGCCACCTGGCGCGCGAGCAGTGCGGCGGCATCCAGGACTTCACCGAGGACGAGGGCGAGCTCCTCACCGCCATCACGTTCATCGTCTTCGGCGCCGTGCTCGCCGGCCCGGCGCTCGAAGCGGTGTCCTGGCAGGTCCTGGGTTACGCGGCGCTCAGCCTGACGATCGTCCGCATGGGACCGGTCGTGCTCGCGCTCATCGGCACCCGCACGCTGGTCGAGACCCGCTTCTTCGCCGGCTGGTTCGGCCCTCGGGGCCTGGCCTCGATCCTCTTCGCGCTCCTCGTGCTGGAGCAGCTGGAGAGCCCGCAGACCGACCTGCTCTTCGACACCGCGATCTGGACGGTCCTGATCAGCGTCTTCGCCCACGGACTCACCGCCAGCCCGTGGGCTGCTCGCCTCGCGGCACGCCTCGACAGCGCCCCCGACACCCAGCCCGAGCTCGCGCCCGCTCCCGAGATGCCCACCCGGCGACGCCTTACCTGACCTGCGTCGTCGGCACCGCAGCGTCGTCATTCAGGAGATCTTGCGCATCCGTGTGGCGTCGGGGCTCCACCAAAGTAAATCGGCTCAGTAAGATCGCCGACACGCACGCACGCCGCGAATTCACCGTCATCCACGCGGACCGAGGCTCGCGACCTGTCCGAGGGGGATGCCATGAAGCAGTCGGCCGACGACTTCGCCGACCTCGGACCTCAGATGATCTTCGGGATGGACCCCCACGGTCGGTGCACGTTCTCGGTCGGACCCGGCCTCGAGGCGCAAGGGCTCACGGCGGGCCAGCTGGTCGGCGTGGACCTCTTCGACATCTACACCGATCCCTACGACACCGAGTCGCTGAAACGAGCTCTGGCCGGGGAGTCCTTCACCGCACAGTCCACCGTCAACGGGCGCCTGCTGCGGACCCGCTTCGAGCCGGTCCGTGCTGCCGACGGGTCCCTCGAGAGCATCGTCGGCGTGGCCACCGACCTGACCGAGCACGTGCGGGCTCGGGAGGACCTCATCCGGTTCAAGGCTCTCGTCGAGGACTCGCCGAACTTCATCGCCATCGCCAACGAGCACGGCGCACCGTCCTACATCAATGCCCGGTTGGCCGAGCTCGACCTCCCGCTCGCCATCGAGGACGTCTGGACGACTGCTGCCGAGATCATCGGCAAACCCATGGCCACCGAGCTGCGCAACCGCATCGCGAGCGGCGATCGGTGGGCCACCGACCTCGTGCTGGCCCTCCCCTCGGGGAAGATCGTGGTGCGGGCGCAGCTGTTCCCGCTCTTCCACCCTGATGGCTCCCGACGACTCGGCACCGGCTGGATCGCGGAGGACATCACCGAGCTCCGTGAGTCCGAGGCCACGCTGCGCGAGACCAACGCCGACCTCAAGCAGTTCCGGGCGCTGGTCGATGCATCGAGCGACTTCATCGCCATCGCCGGTCTGGACGGTCTGGTCCGCTACGTCAATCCCGCCGGGCGCACGCTCGTCGGCCTGGCGCCGGAGATCGACGTGACCACGACCAAGATCCGCGACTACCTCACCGCCGAAGGACTCGAACGCTCCGAGCAGGTCGAGCAGCCCGCCGTCCTCGAGCACGGGCGCTGGCACGGGGAGTCGACCTTGCGACGGGCCGACGGCACAGCGGTCCCGGTGGAGGTCTCCAGCTTCGTGGTCCCCGATCCCGAGACCGGCGAGCCGGTTGCCTTGGCCACCGTGCAACGCGACATCACTGTGCGACTGGCTGCAGCGCGGGCCCAGGAGGAGTTCGTCACCCTGGTCGCCCACGAGCTGCGCACCCCGCTCGCCTCGGTGAAGGGCTACGTCGAGATCGCCAGCGAGTCGCTCGAGTCGCAGGCCGATCCGGTCAGGCTCTCGGCGCACCTGAAGGTCGCTGCCCGCAACATCGCCCGGATGGAGCGACTGGTGGAGCAGATCCTGAGCATCGCCGGCGAGATCAGGCGCGCTCCCGACCGTCGACGACCCGTCGACCTGGTCACGGTCGTGGAGGAAGCCGTGGAGTCGGCGCGACCCGGCGTCGAGCGGGCCGGGCTGCGCTTCGGGCTGATCACCGGCCCGCCCGTCCCGGTGATCCTCGACGACGCCTTCGTCGAGGTCGTGGACAACCTGGTGTCGAACGCCGCGAAGTACACCCCCGCCGGGGGTGAGATCTCGGTGAGCGTCGCCTGTGAGGACGACGCCGCGGTCCTCACCGTCACCGACACCGGATCAGGCATCCCCCTCGCCGAGCGCGGCACGATCTTCGACAAGTTCGTCCGCGGCGACCTCGTCGGCCGCGAGTCCATCCCCGGGCTGGGACTGGGGCTCTTCATCACCCGGGCGATCGTGGAGTCCCACCAGGGCGAGATCACGGTCGACGAGCGTCCGGGCGGCGGCACGCGGTTCGTCGTGCGGCTGCCGTTGACCTCCGCCGAGCCCCCGACATCCGAGGGCTGAGCTCGCACCTGCCGGTCAGGTGTCGGGTCCTACGAGCTCCGCGCGTGCCCACCGCCTGACCGGGAAGTGCCGATCGAGGAACCGGACGGTGCGCGCCCACGCCAGTGCGGCGGAGACCGGTTCGTGAGCCGCTGGCCGATCCCACTCGAAGAACCAGTGCCCCGTATGGGCGTAGTGGTGCACCTCGACCTCGAGACCGGCGGCGCGGAGCTGACGTTCCTGGCTGACCGCGGCCTTGGGGGCGACGAAGGGATCCGACTCGGCGAGGTGGAACTGGAAGGCGGAGTGGCTCGTCGAGAAGTCCCCGCCCCTGGTGGCGTAGAAGACGGTGGTCGCGCGGATCGGGGGGACCTCGGGGCGTGCCTGCTTGGCGAGCCACAGGGCCCAGTGGCCGCCCATGGAGAAACCGACCTGACCCACGGCATCCACTCCGGAGTCCGAGCGTGCCCGCTCGACCTCCATCACGATGTGGCGCCACATGGGGAGGGGCCGCCGTCGGGCCCGAAGGGCTCGCGCTTCCTCTGGCGAGTCGGCGAGCTCGCCGCCGTACAGATCAGGCGCCACCGCGACGTACCCGAGGGCGGCCAGGTCGTCGCACACGCTGGTGACGACCGGGGTCAACCCCCACCACGGGTGCAGCACCACGATGGTGGCGCGCGCATTCGTGGCGGGTGAGGCGGTGTAGCCCGCGTCAGTCCTCACCGGCGACCCCGTCTCCTGTTCGTCGCAGTCTAGAGCTCGGGAGGCGGCTGGCGGGCCCGGCGGCGCCCCTGGTCTGTCGGCAGTGACCAACGGCCCTGGCGTGGTCGAGCAGCGTGCCGCAGGCTCGGTGACACACGACGGGCCAGCCCGTCTCCGCAGGACCTCCGGATGCGACGAGAGGTGCCGAGGTCATGACTCACGTCGATGAAGAAGCCGTCCGCAACGACACCCAGCAGTGGCACGGGCTGCTCGTCACGGGCGCCTAGAGTGCCTTCGCAGTCGTCGCGATGATCCTCGTCGAGGTCGCCCGCTTCCTTCTCTGGCCACCGCCTTCGTCGACCGCAGGGTTCTTCGACCTCCTGCTGGAGAATCCCGTCCTGGGCCTGGTCTCGCTGGACCTTCTCTTCATCGTTTCCACCGCTCTGACCTACCTGGTGCACCTCGCGCTGGCCGTCGCGCTGTGGCGGGTCAGCCGGTCGGCCGTGTCGATCGCGCTCGCCCTCAGCACCGTGAGCACGGCCGCCTTCATGTCCTCCACCCGCCCGGTGGAGATGCTCACGCTCGCCCATGTGTACGCCGACGCCGACTCCGACAGCCGGGCGGCCTTGCTGGCGACCGGGGACGGCATGCTCGCCGTGTGGACGGGCACCGGTTACGTCGTCTACTACTACCTCGGCTTCGCGACCCTGCTGATCCTGAGCGTCCTCATGCTGCGATCCTCGATCTTCAGCCGGGCCACGGCACGATGGGCTCTGGCGAGCGCCGTCCTCATGTCCGTCCCCGCCACGTTCGGGACGGCGGGGCTGGTCGTCGCGCTGGTGTCGTTGGTGCCTTGGTCGGTCTTTGCCATCCTCGCCGGGCGGCGACTCCTGCGCCTCGCTCGTGCGACGGCACCGGTGCCAGACGTGGCAGCAGGACGCGCGGGGTAGCGGTCGCTGCGCCGGCGACGAAGGGCTCGAGGTCACCCTCAGCCGCGGCGCACGAACGGCGTCCAGCGCGTGCTGTCGTAGGAGCTCGCGGCGTCGTCCTCGAGGTCGTTGTCCGACTCCAGCACCCGGACCCGGATCTTCGCAGCGTTGTCGAAGCACCGCCGAGGCACGGCCATCCGGATCGTGTGGCGTGTCGTCGTGCGCTTCTTGTACGAGCACTTCGGGTCGCCGTCGAACCCGTCACGCTCCCAGATGGAGTACGAGCGCGGGTAGTAGGCGCCGGTGCCCATCCAGTAGTCCCAGCTCTTGGCCCCGGGCCGGTCGATCCGCAGCCACATCTCCTCCGGGCTGGCCCGGTCGACGTAGACGACCTCGATCACGACCCGCTTTCGCTGGTGGCGTACGACCAGCTTCTTGATGTCGCCGCCCCCGTTCGCGTCGCCCACGGCATCGTGGCGGACCTTCGTCTCGGCACTCGCCCGCTCCACCATCGCCAGTGGCGCGAACAGCCCCATCGTCACCGCGACGACCGCCGTCGTCAGACGCTTCGCGTTCATGTACCCGTCCTCTCCTCAGGTGGCGCACGCTCGGACGCGCTTGCTCATACTGTGAGGAGCCTCGGCGAGCGCTGCAGATACCACCGCTCCACGTTGGACCTGGGTCGAGGCGCGGTCAAGCCCCGTCAGCGTCGCAGCAGTCGCTTCCACCATCGAGGGGTGGCGCGGGGAGGGGACGCCGTCGCGGATTCAGCGGCCTCAGCGGCCTCGCTCCGGGCTATCGCGTCCAGCCCGACCACGATGCCCCGCCGTGAGGCACGCACGGGCGCCTCGATCCCGCCGTCCTTGACGATCCTGACCGCCTGGACGTTCTTCCACAGACCCGATGCGAAGCCTTCGTGCGGCATGGTGCCCTCCTTGGCTGGTAGTCGTGCGAGCGGGTAGGCCGCTCGGACGTGCAATAGGGCTCCCAGCGCTCCGTCATCACGCTCACGAAGCGAGCCTGATCGGACTATTGCACGTCCGACGGGCCGCTGGGCTCGTCGAGCTGGGCTCGTCTCTCGATGAGGTCGAGGTCGCGCTCGCAGAACTGGTGGTGCGCGAGCTCCTCGCCCAGCACCGTGCCCAGGCACTGTCGCACCGACCGTCCGCGGGCATACGGCGGCCACATGTCGTTGTCGGGGACGGGCGCCGGCTTCTGGAGTTGCTCCGCGGTCATGCCGTCCAGCCAGCGCTCCAGCTCGGCCACCTGCTCGTCCCTGACCGCCAGCACCTCGTCGAGCGTCGGGTCCGCTGACGGGTCGAGCCCCTGCTCCTCGCGGCTGGGCACCGATTCGATGCCCAGTCCCATCGGCGTGAACAGGTCGGTGGACCCGAGGCAGCAGCGCCGGAACCACGAGTCGTGGACGAAGACCAGGTGGCGCAGCGTCTGCACCGCCGACCACTCGTCGTTCACGCTCTCGTGCTCGCTGCCGGGCGTCTCCCGCAGGCGTGTCACGGTCGTCGCCCAGTCGGCGCGCAGCTGCTGCCACCCCCGGCGCAGGTCGGTCAGGTCGTCGGACCGGATGAGCCGGCGGACCGGGTGGCGACGGTCGAGCTCGGCCTCGACGTACGCCATCACCTCGACGCCGTTGACGACGAGATTGGTCACCAGCCCGTCGATCACTGCGTCCTGCATGACCACGCCGACAAGACGTGTCCTGCTCAGGTCGCACTCGCGGAACTCCGCGCCCGTCAGGTCCTCCTCCACGTGCCGCGTCATGCTCGGCAGGCTATGCCGGTCGCCCGCGATCGGGAACGGGCCGACTCACACGTTGAAGCGGAACTCCACCACGTCGCCGTCGGCCATGACGTAGTCCTTGCCCTCCATGCGGACCTTGCCGGCCTCCTTGGCCTTCTGCATGGTGCCGGACTCCATCAGGTCGTCGAAGGAGACGATCTCGGCCTTGATGAAGCCCTTCTGGAAGTCGGTGTGGATGACACCGGCGGCCTCGGGGGCGGTGGCGCCCTTCTTGATCGTCCAGGCGCGCGTCTCCTTGGGCCCGGCCGTCAGGTAGGTCTGGAGCCCCAGGGTGTCGAAGCCGACGCGCGCCAGCACCTCGAGCCCCGGCTCGTCGACGCCCATCTCGGCGAGCATCTCGCGGGCTTCCTCGTCGTCGTCGAGCTCGACGAGCTCGGCCTCGAACTTGGCGTCGAGGAAGATCGCCTCGGCCGGCGCGATCAGCGCGCGCATCTGGTCCTTGAGGGCCTCGTCGGCGAGCTCGTCGGCGTCGCAGTTGAAGACGTAGATGAAGGGCTTGGCGGTGAGCAGGGACAGCTCGCGGATCAGGTCGCGATCGATGTCGGTCGAGATGATCGGGGTGCCGGCCTCGAGGTGGGCGAGGGCTTCCTTGGTGGCGGCGAGGTTGGCGGCGAGCTCCTTCTTGCCTCGCGCCTCCTTCTCCAGCCGCGGGATCGCCTTCTCGACGGTCTGCAGGTCGGCGAGGATCAGCTCGGTCTGGATCGTGCTGATGTCGCTGCCGGGGTTGACCTCGCCGTCGACGTGGGTGACGTCCTCGTCGCGGAAGACCCGGGTCACCTGGCAGATCGCCGAGGACTCACGGATGTGGGACAGGAACTTGTTGCCCAGCCCCTCGCCCTGGGAGGCACCCTTGACGATGCCGGCGATGTCGACGAACTCCACCGTCGCCGGCAGGAGCTTGGCCGAGCCGTGCACCTCGGCGAGCTTGGCCAGCCGGTGGTCGGGCACGCCGACCACCCCGACATTGGGCTCGATCGTGGCGAACGGGTAGTTCGCAGCAAGGACGTTGTTCTTGGTGAGGGCGTTGAAGAGGGTCGACTTGCCCGCGTTGGGGAGACCGACGATGCCGATGGTGAGTGCCACGAGCGGCGAGTCTACGGAGACCGGCCCCCAGGGTCACTTCGGCGACGTCGCGGGGCCCCGCCTCAGGCGAGCTCGGCGCGGGTGGGCGGGTTGGCCCCGGCGCGCGAGACCGTGACCGCAGCGGCCCTGGCCGCGTGCGCCAAGGTGGCGTCGGCGTCGAGCCCCTCCCACAGCGCATCGATGATCCCGGCCGAGAACGTGTCACCCGCGCCGATCGTGTCCACCACGGTGACCGAGAGCCCGGGCACTCGCCGGGTGCCCGCAGCATCGGTCCAGGTGGCCCCCTCGGCTCCACGGGTGACCACGACGGCGTCTGGCCCGAGCCCGAGCAGGTGATCGATCGCCGCGTCGAGCGACCGGTCGGGATAGAGCGCCTCGAGGTCCTCGTCGCTGGCCTTGACGATGCGCACGCGCCGTACGACGTCCTCCACCCGCGCCACGACGTCCGCGCCGGTGCCGGTGATGGCCGGACGCGCATTGATGTCGTAGGTCTTCACGGCGTCGGAGAAACGGTCGAGCAGCGCCAGCACGTCGGCACACCCCGGCTCCAGGACCGCCCCGATCGAGCAGACGTGCACGAAGGCCGGAGCCTCCTCCCCCACCACTCCCAGGCGCCAGTCGAGGTCGAAGGCGTACGACGCCGAGCCGTCCGGTCCGATCGTCGCGACCGCGCTCGACGTGCGGCTCAGCACGTGGGGGTCGGTGGCGAGCTCCACCCCCGCCGTGGCCAGGTGGGTGGCGATCGAGGCGCCCCGCTCGTCATCGGCCCACGCCGTCACGAAGCGGACCGGCCGTCCCAGGCGGGACAGCGCCACCGCGACGTTGGCCGCACTGCCACCGGGATGCTCGACCGTCGTCCCGGCAGCGTTGCTCACCACGTCGACCAAGGACTCACCGATCACGAGCGCGTAGGGCTGCATGGCAACCGAGTATCGCCTACCGTCGCAACAGTGACCGTCCTGCCGCTCGACCCGGCGTCCACCGAACCGCTGTACGAGCAGCTCCGTGCGCAGATCGCGACCCGGGTTGCGACCGGCGACCTCGCCGCGGGCACCCGGCTGCCGACCGTGCGCCGGCTGGCGGTCGACCTCGGCATCGGCGTACGCACCGTGCAGCGGGTCTACACCGAGCTCGAGGCCGACGGCGTGGTCGTCACCGAGGGTCGCCGCGGCACGTTCGTCGCCGCGCCCAGCGCCCCCGCGGACGCCACTGAAGCCGCCGACGAGTACGCCGGCACCGCGCGACGGCTGGGGCTCACCCTCGCCGAGGCGACCCGGCTGCTGGAACGGTCGTGGACCTCCGGTGGCCCCGGCCACGGGGGAAGCGTCGGCGCCGACGGATAGCCTCCCCGCATGTCCCTCGACACCTCACCCGAGCAGCCTGCTCCGGTCCGCCAGATCGCCAACGCGATCTCCGGCTGGATCGACCGCCTCGGTGCGGTGTGGGTCGAGGGCCAGGTGGCCCAGCTGAGCAAGCGTCCCGGGCTCAACACCGTCTTCTTGACGCTGCGCGACTCCCTGGCCGACATCTCGGTGCCGGTGACCTGCTCGCGCGTGCTGATCGACTCGATGAATCCCCCGCTGGTCGAGGGCGCCAGCGTCCTGGTGCACGCCAAGCCCTCCTACTACGCCAACCGGGGCACCCTGTCGCTGGCTGCCCGGGAGATCCGCATGGTCGGCCTCGGTGAGCTGCTCGCCCAGATCGAGCGCCGGCGCCAGCTCCTCGCCGCCGAAGGGCTGTTCGACGCCCGCCTCAAACGGCCGCTGCCCTTCCTGCCTCACCGGGTCGGTCTGATCACCGCGCCGCGCTCGGCCGCCGAGCGCGACGTGCTCGACATCGCCGAACGCCGCTGGCCTGCCGTCGAGTTCACCGTCGCCCACGCCACGATGCAGGGCCACCGTGCGGCCCGCGAGGTGATGGAGGCCCTGGCGCGCCTCGACGCCGACGACGTCGTCGACGTGATCGTGATCGCGCGCGGGGGCGGCTCGGTGGAGGACCTCCTGCCGTTCTCCGACGAGGGGCTGCTGCGGGCCGTGGCCAAGACGCGCACCCCGGTGGTCTCGGCCATCGGGCACGAGCCCGACCAGCCGTTGCTCGACCTCGTGGCCGACGTCCGCGCTGCCACCCCCACCGACGCCGCCAAGCTGGTCGTGCCCGATGTCGCCGCCGAGGCCCACACGGTTGCCGCCGCGCGCGAGCGGGTGCGCGCCGCGATGATCGGTCGCATCTCGCGGGAGCAGGCGGGCCTCGACGCGCTCCGCTCGCGACCGGCCCTCGCCGATCCACGCAGCCTGCTCGACGACCGACGCGACGAGGTCGCTGCGCTGCTGGGCCGCGCACGACGGACCGTGGGCCACGCGCTCGACCGGGCCGCCGACGACATCGGCCACCAGCGCGCCAGGGCGCGCGCCCTCTCCCCGCTGGCCACCCTGCAGCGCGGTTACGCCGTGCTCCAGGACGCCGACGGTCACGTCGTCACCTCGGTGGGCGCCGCCCGCGCGGGGGACGCCGTCAGCGTCCGCGTGGCCGACGGTCGACTCCATGCCGCCGTCACCTCCGTCGATCATGCCGGCTCCACCGACACCACCACCCGGACGACCCACACCGGCTCCGCCGGCGATCACGAGGAGCACCATGGCCCCGAAGACGACTGACTCAGCGAGCAGCACTCCGCCGCCGGCGGCCAGCTACGAGGAGGCCCGCGAGGAGCTCATCGAGGTCGTGCGACGTCTCGAGACCGGCGGGATCACCCTCGAGGAGTCCCTGTCCCTGTGGGAGCGCGGCGAGGCCCTCGCCACGCAGTGTCAGGAGTGGCTCGACGGAGCCCGCCAGCGACTCGACGCGGTGATGGCCGAGAAGGACGACTAGCTCGTCCTCGTCGGGACCGGCTCCGTGGTGAGCAGGGCAATCAGCGACGTGAGCTCGTCGACCGAGACGTCGCCGTAGACCAGCACGGTGTCGCCGCCCACGTCTGCGGAGAAGGCACGATCGCCCCCGGAGTCCGACCAGCCCTCCCAGGTAGCGGCAACGCCGCCGACTCCGGTGAGTGGGTCCTCCGAGACCGGGTCCTCATCGACGAAGGTCTCGAGGAGGTCGCGGACCGAGGCATCCTCCTGGCGGATCCCGACGAAGGCATCCTCGTCGGTGTAGAGGTTGATCGCGAGCGACGGCCGGTCACCGAGGGAGGGACGGATCTCGGTGACGATCCATCCTTCGGGCAGCGTCGCTGGATAGACGAGCTCGAAGTCGTTGGCCTGGAGCCCCTGCACGGTGTCGAGGTACTCGATCCCCTGCGGCGGGCCTTGGTCGGCGTCGACCCGGAAGAGCGAACGGAAGCCCACCACGCCCACCACCAGGGCGACGATCACCACCATCGCGCCGATCATCGCCATCGGGCTCGTGGCGTAGCGACCCCCACC
Source organism: uncultured Actinomycetota bacterium (assembly GCA_963760515.1). Classification (GTDB taxonomy): domain Bacteria; phylum Actinomycetota; class Actinomycetes; order Propionibacteriales; family Nocardioidaceae; genus Nocardioides. The sequence continues at coordinate 119,018 of CAVXDL010000008.1, read as the reverse complement.
CTGGGGAGCGCCCTGCGGACCTGTTGCTTGACTCACCAGGCCATGATCCCAGGTGCTCCTCACCGTTGGGGTGAGCGGTGTCCCGACAGCGCGAGATCGCAGCGATCACGCCGACTCGGCTTGCGGTTACCATGCGCCCATGACCCAGAACGCCATGCCGCCCGAGTTTGCCGTTGCTCCGCAGTCCCCGGACCGCAACCTCGCCCTGGAGCTCGTCCGGGTCACCGAGGCCGCCGCCATGGCGGCCGGTCGCTGGGTGGGCCGCGGGGACAAGAACGGCGCCGACGCCGTGGCGGTCAACGCGATGCGCGTGATGATCTCCACCATCGGCATGAACGGCACGGTCGTGATCGGCGAGGGCGAGAAGGACAACGCCCCGATGCTCTACAACGGCGAGCAGGTCGGTGACGGCACCGGACCCGAGTGCGACGTGGCGGTCGACCCCATCGACGGCACCACCCTCACCGCGAAGGGCATGACCAACGCCGTGTCGGTGCTGGCCGTGGCCCCGCGCGGCTCGATGTACGACCCCTCGGCGGTCTTCTACATGGAGAAGCTCGTCACCGGCCCGGAGGCCGCGGACGTCGTCGACCTGCGCTACCCCATCGCCGAGAACATCCACCAGGTCGCCAAGGCCAAGGGCAAGCGCTCCTCGGACGTCACCGTGGTGCTCCTCGACCGCCCTCGTCACGAGCAGATGGCGGCCGAGATCCGCGCGACCGGCGCGATGATCAAGTTCATCTCCGACGGTGACGTCGCGGGCGCGATCATGGCGGCCCGGCCCGAGACCGGGATCGACCTGATGCTCGGCATCGGAGGCACGCCCGAGGGCATCATCGCCGCCTGCGCGCTCAAGTGCCTCGACGGCGTCATCCACGGCCGGCTGTGGCCCCAGGGCGACGAGGAGCGGGAGAAGGCCCTCGAGGCCGGGCACGACCTCTCCCCCGACACGATCCTGACCACCGACCAGCTCGTCACCGGCGACGACTGCTTCTTCGTCGCGACCGGCATCACCGACGGCGAGCTCATGAAGGGGGTGCGCTACACCGCCGGCGGGGCCAGCACCCACTCGCTGGTGATGCGCTCGCGCAGCGGCACGATCCGCTCGATCAGCTCCGAGCACCGGCTGGAGAAGCTCCGCCCGTTCTCGGCCATCGACTTCGACAGCTGACGGGTCCGTTGGGTCCGACGAGGCCGCAGGGGCCGCAGGGGCCGCTGAGGCCGCTCAGGCGATCCGCAGGCGGGCCGCCGGGGCAGCCCGGCGCTCGCGGAGGGCTTCTGCCACGACGTCGCTGACGCGAGGGTCGACGGCCATCCCGACGTGGGAGGACCGCACCTCGACCGCCCGCGCCGAGGGGTCGATGCAGGCGCGCCAGTCGACGACACCGTCGCGGCGGGAGTAGATCGCGGTGAAGGCGACGTCGTCGGACACCGGGTCGCGGCTCTCGTCGAAGCTCTGCCGGGCACAGGTGCCGGCGACGCACTCCTGCGACATCAGGCCGGGGAACCCGATCTGGCTGAGCCGCACCAGGGCGTCGACACCCCAGCCCAGGGCGGCGTGGTGCGCTCCCGGGGCGAGCATCGGGCTGCCCATCGTGACGATGCCCGAGACGAGGTCCGGTCGTCGTGCGGCGATGCCGCGGGCGATCATGCCGCCCAGGCTGTGCCCGACGATCTGGGCCCGCATCCCGTTGCGGTCGACGATCTGCTCGAGCCGCACCTCGAGGTTCTCGGCAGCAGTGAGCGTGCAGCCGATGTTGGCGCGGATGTGGGAGCGGTAGGTGCGGACGCCGCGACGCCGCAGGCTGGTCGTCAGTGCCAGCAGCGAGCTGTCGCCGGCGAGGAACCCGGGGATGAGCAGCACCGGGGCTGCGTCGTCGCTGGGCTCCGTCCGGGCCGGTCGCACTCCACGCCGCCTCAGCTCGTCGGCGTTGCGAACAGCGAAGCGACCGACCTCACCGAGGATCCGCGCCTCGTGCAACAGCGCCGCGCGGCCCGGTCGGGTGAAGCCCGGGGGGAGCAAGAAGGAGGCGAGGGGGGAGTCGGTCATGCGCGCCACGTTACGACCGCATCTCCCACTTTCACCGCTGATCACCTCAATTCTGCCCGATCGGGTGAGGTCGAGCCCGAATTGGATCGTGCCAACCGCTCATGCGCTTGACTGTCGGTATGGCTCGACCCCCGCATCTCTCCCCCAAGGCGACGACCGAGGCGACGACCGGCGCCCCTCCCGGCGGCTCCCCCGATGGCCCCTCCGCTGACGACACGACCCCGACCGTCTCCCGCTCCGAGGAGCTCTTCGCCCCGGTCTCACCTGACATCGAGCTGTGCTACCAGACCTTCGGCAACCCCGACGACGAGCCATTGCTGCTTGTCATGGGTCTGGGTGGCCCGATGACGTGGTGGGACCCCGCGCTGTGCGAGCTGCTGGCACGATCGGGCTTCTACGTCGTCCGCTTCGACAACCGCGACGTGGGCCGATCGAGCAGGGCTGCGGGCAAGGTCACCCGCCGGACACTGGTGCGGTCCTTCGCCGGCATCCCCACCCGTACGCCGTACACCCTCGACGACATGGCCGCCGACTCCTTCGGGCTGCTCGACCACCTCGAGATCGAGTCCGCCCACCTGGCCGGGGTCTCGATGGGCGGCATGATCGTGCAGACGATGGCACTGCAACAGACGAGCCGGGCCCGCTCCCTGGCCAGCATCATGTCCACCACCGGCAGCCGCACGGTCGGCTGGCCGCACCCGAGCCTGGCCCGCAACCTCCTCGGACGCAGCTCCGGCCGGGAGGCCTACATCCGCGCGAGCGCCGCCACCTGGCGCCTGATCGGCTCACCTGCCTACCCGCAGCCGCGCGAGGCCACCGAGAAACGCGCCGGGGAGACGTTCGACCGAGGCGTCACCGCCTCCGGACTGGCCCGCCAGATGGCGGCCATCCTCGCCGCTCCCGACCGCGGGCCCCTCCTGCGCGAGCTGGAGGTGCCGTCGCTGGTCATCCACGGCCTGGCCGACAAGATGGTGCACGTCTCCGGCGGGCGCGCCACCGCTGCGGCGATCGCCGATGCCGAGCTGGTGCTCATCGAAGGCATGGGGCACGACCTCCCCCCGCCCCTGCACGAGACCTTCGCAACGGCCCTGCGCCGCAACGCCGATCGAGCCGGCGACTCGACCTGAGCGCCGTCGCCCGGCGTGCCATGCTGGCGTCCGGCAGCTCGCCGGTTCGGTTCCACCCGCAGGAGTAACGGACATGGGGTCCCTCAGCACACGTCTCGGTCTGCTGCTGACGGCTGCCGCCGTGGTCCTGGGCGGGTGCCAGACCTCGTCGGGGTCAGCACAGGAGACCCTGAGGATCGGGGTCAGCGCCGACCTGCCGAGCGGCGGCCTGCTCCAGCCCGACGGCACCTTCACCGGTTTCGACATCGACCTGGCTCGGTACGTCGCGCGGGGCCTGGGCTGGAAGGAGACCGAGATCGAGTTCGTCGCCCTCGAGCCGGGCGAGCGCGACGAGGCGCTGGTCGACGGCGAGGTGGACATGGTGGTGGCCTGGTACGGCATCAACGCGAGCCGCTTCCGCGACGTCGATCTCGCGGGGCCCTACTACCTCGCCGCGCAGGACCTCCTGGTGCGGTCCGAGGAGTCCGCGATCACCGGCCCCCACTCCCTCGACGGCCGCCGCGTGTGCACCGTCCCCGGGACCTCCGCCGCAGGCGCGCTGAGCGGCGTTCGCTACTCCCCGCACGTCCAGCTCGTCGAAGCACCGACCTACCGTCGCTGCGTCGAGGACCTGCTCGAGGGCAGCGTCGATGCCGTCACCTCCAGCGACGTCATCCTTGCGGGCTTCGTGCAGGAGGACCCGACCCGGCTCAGGATCGTCGGCTCCCCGTTCGTCGAGCTTCCCTACGGCATCGGCCTGCCCCAGGGCTCACCGGACGTCGGCGTCGTCAACGACCTGATCCAACGCGCGCTGGACGACGGCTCGTGGGATCGTTTCTTCGAGGCGCACTTCGGCCGCGCCGGACTCGTGCCGGTCCGTCCCGCGCCCGGGCTCACCTGAGCCGAGCCCTTCAGGCGCTAGGTGCGGTCGCTGACTTCTTGGCGGTGACGTAGAGGGTGATGGTGCCCTCGATGACCACGGTGCCGTCGTCGCGCACGCCGCGCACCCGCACCGGCAGGCGGGACTCCGAGCCGGTCCACTGCTCGGGGTCGGTCTCGGCGATGCAGGTGATGTCGCTGGTCGCCTTGGCGGTGTAGGTGACCTCCATGCCCTGCGGGATCCACCGCTTGTCGGCCGGGATCGTGGCCTCGGCCAGAGCGCCCATGGCGGCCTCGAGCCCGTTGCAGAGGGCGATGGCGTGCACCGTGCCGATGTGGTTGTGCACCCCACGACGGCTCGGGATGACCAGCTCGGCGTAGTTGGGGCGCAGCTCGGCGAAGCGTGGACGGATGGAGGCGAAGTACGGCGCCTTCTGGCTGAACGCGAAGGAGAACAGCCGCTTCCCGACCGACGACCCGATCACCGGGAGGTTGACGGTGCGCTGCCACAGGGAGAGGACCTGACTCATGACCGCTACGTTACTCGGAAGTAACTTATTCGGGCAAGTGCAGCTCAGGAGAGCGAGAGGAAGAGCTTCTCCAGCTGCGCGAGCTGCTCGGGGGTGATGTCACCCTCGTCGGCGACGCTGGTGCGCCACTCGGCGGCCACCATCGCGAACCCAGCGCGGTCGAGAGCGCTCGAGACCGCCTTGATCTGGTTGATCACCGAGGGCAGGTCGCGCTGCTCCTCCATCATCCGCAGGACGCCCGCGAGCTGACCCTGGGCGCGCTTGACCCGGTTGAGGATCGCGGTGCGATCCGTGCTCTGTGCCGCCATCGTAGCGACTCCTTTGTACTCGAGCCCGCGGTCCGGAACTCCGGTCCGCGCGGGGAAACCGACGCGCCGCCAACGCCCCCGAGGGCATCGCTACTTACACCGGACTAACGCCCCCGCGAGCCCCTGGTTACGCGCCGGGGAGCAACAACTCTCGTCAGTTGTCCCCCTTCCCTGACTATCTTGATGTCAAGATTCTCGATGATGTGTCTAGAGTGGTCTCATGCGGGACGAAGTCGATGAGCTGGTGGAGGCGTGGGCGCGCGAGCGCGACGACCTCGACCTCGACCCGGTCGCGGTCTTCAGCCGGATCAGCCGGCTCGCACGCCACCTCGACCTGGCCCGGCGCGAAGCCTTCAGTGCGCACGGCATCGAGTCGTGGGAGTTCGACGTGCTGGCCGCCCTCCGACGCGCCGGCTCACCGTACGAGCTCTCGCCCGGGCGACTGCTGCGCGAGACCCTGGTGACCAGCGGCACGATGACCAACCGCGTCGACCGATTGGCCGGGCGCGGCTTCGTGGAGCGCTCCCCCGACCCGGAGGACCGGCGTGGCGTGATCGTGCGCCTGACCCCGGAGGGCAAGACCGCCGTCGACGGCGCCTTCGAAGCACTGCTCGAGGCCGAACGGCTGCTCCTGGCCGACCTCGGCCCCCGCGACCGTGCCCGCCTCGCCGCGCTCCTGCGCACCCTGCTGACCCCGTTCTCCTGAGCCGGCGGCGATAGTCCCTGACGTTCGGGCCCTTTTCGGGCCGATCAGGGGCCCGAACGTCAGGGACTATCGCAAAGCGGGGTTACTCGAGCACCTCGGAAGCCTCGAGCCACTCGAGCTCGAGGGTGTCGCGCTCGGCGAGGAGGGCCTTCAGCTCGGCGCCGAGGGTGGCCAGGCGCTCGTAGTCGCCGGTGTGGGCCGCCAGCTCGGTGTTGAGCTCGGCCTCGCGGGTGAGCACGCGCTTGAGCTGCTTCTCCAGGCGTGCCACGGCCTTGCGAGCGGCGCGCTCCTCTGCGCTGCCGGCCTTGGCCTTGGTGGAGTCAGCGGCCGGGGCGGGGCTCGTCGAGCCGGACGCCCCCGTCGACCCCGCCGACCCGGCCTGGGTGGCGACCGGCGTCGCCCGCAGGCCCGCGGCGCGACGTTCGAGGTACTCGTCGACCCCGCGCGGCAGCATCGAGAGCTTGCCGTCGCCGAGCAGCGCCCACACCGAGTCGGTCACGCGCTCGAGGAAGTAGCGGTCGTGGGAGACCACGACGAGGGTGCCCGGCCAGCTGTCGAGGAAGTCCTCGAGGACGGTGAGGGTCTCGATGTCGAGGTCGTTGGTGGGCTCGTCGAGCAGCAGCACGTTGGGCTCGGTGAGCAGCAGCTTGAGCAGCTGGAAGCGTCGCCGCTCACCACCCGAGAGGTCGCCCAGCCGCGCGGTCAGCCGGTCGCCGGTGAAGCCGAAGCGCTCGAGCATCGAGGTCGCGGTGATCTCGCCGTCAGCGGTGGTGGTGATCCGCCGGATGGCCTCGACGGTGGGCAGGACCCGGCCGTTGGGGTCGACGTCGTCGAGAGCCTGGGTGAGGTGCTGGAGCGCGACCGTGCGTCCGAGCTTCATCTTGCCCGCCCGAGGCGCCAGCGTGCCCGAGAGCAGGGAGAGCACCGAGGTCTTGCCGGCGCCGTTGACCCCGACGATGCCGACCCGGTCGCCCGGGCCCAGCCGCCACGTGGCGTCCGACAGCAGCTGGCGTTCGCCGCGGAACAGGTCGACGTCTTCGACGTCGATGACGTCCTTGCCGAGCCGCTGGGTGGCGAACTTCTGCAGCTCGAGGCGGTCCCGAGGTGCGGGGACGTCCTCGATGAGCTGGTTGGCGGCGTCGATGCGGAACTTGGGCTTGGCCGTACGAGCGGGGGCGCCGCGGCGCAGCCAGGCCAGCTCCTTCTTCATCAGGTTCTGGCGCCGCGCCTCCGAGGCCGAGGCCTGCCGCGACCGCTCGGCCTTGGCCAGCACGAAGGCGGCGTACCCGCCCTCGTAGACGTCGACGGCGCCGTCGTGCACCTCCCACGTCCACTGGCACACCTCGTCGAGGAACCACCGGTCGTGGGTGACGACCACCATGGCCGATGCCCGCCGCTTGAGGTGGTCGGCCAGCCAGGCGACAGCCTCGACGTCGAGGTGGTTGGTGGGCTCGTCGAGCACGATGAGCTCGTGGTCGCCGAGGAGCAGGGCAGCCAGCGCGCAGCGACGACGCTCGCCGCCGGACAGCCCGAGGACCGAGCGGTCGAGCTCGACGCCGGCGAGCAGCTCGGTGACGATCTCGCGGAGCATGGAGTCCGCGGCCCACTCGTGGTCGGAGCGACCGCCGAGGACGGCCTCGCGCACGGTGTGGGTGTCGACGAGCTCGTCGCCCTGGTGCAGGTAGCCGATCAGGAGGCCGCGTTGCTGCGAGACCCGCCCGGCGTCGGGCTGCTCGATGCCGGACATCACCTCGAGCAGCGTGGTCTTCCCGTCGCCGTTGCGGCCGACGATGCCGATCCGGTCGCCCGCGGCGATGCCGAGCGAGACCTCGCTCAGCAGCGGACGGATGCCGTAGGACTTGGAGACCTTCTCGAGGTTCAGCAGGTTAGCCATGATTTCTTCCAGCGCGGGGCTCCGCGGCGTTGTTCGACGATGGAGCGGATCGGGGAGGGACGGCACGACGTCGAGCGGGTGCGGTCCTGCTAGGCATGATCCCTTACGACGTGAGCGCCGGCGACGGCGCCGTTGGCGACCAGGACGTGGTCGTGACCCGAGCGCAGCAGGGCGCCGGCCAGGTCGCGCGCGTGGTCGGCGGATTCGCACAGGAAGACGCAGGTGGGGCCGGACCCGGAGACGATCCCGCGCAGCGCGCCCTCGGCCTCGCCCTTCGCGAGGAGCGCGCCCAGGTCGGGTCGCAGATCGATCGCGGCGTCCTGGAGGTCGTTGTGGAGCACTCGCGCCAGGTTGAGGGCCTGGCCGGTGCGCAGGGAGGCGAGCAGCGCCTCGGCGTCCGGAGGGGTGGCCGGCGCGTCCGGGAAGAGCTTGTCGAAGTGGCGGTAGACCTCAGGGGTCGAGAGCCCCACCGGGTCCGGCACGAGCACCCACCACCAGGTGCCGACGTCGGCGACGGACTCGACCAGCTCTCCGCGCCCGGTCCCGAGGGCGGTGCCGCCGATCAGGGCGAAGGGGACGTCGCTGCCGAGCTCGGCGGCGATCTGCAGCAGCGCGTCGTCACTGGTGCCGAGGTCGTGCAGCCGGTCGAGAGCGATCAGTGCCGCCGCGGCGTCGGCCGAGCCCCCGGCCAGCCCACCGGCCACCGGGATGGCCTTGTGGACCACCAGCCGGGCGCCGAGGTCGCGGCCGTGGTGCTCACCGAGGAGCACGCCGGCGCGGTGCGCCAGGTTGCGATGGTCGAGCGGCACCTGGTCGACGTCGATGCGGTCGCCGGCCTCCAGCTCGATCGCGAGGTCGGGGGCGTCGTGGGCGGTCACGTCGTCGCACAGACCGATGGCCTGGTAGACGGTGGTCAACGGGTGGAAGCCGTCCTCGCGTGGAGCCCCGACCCCCAGGTGCAGGTTGACCTTGGCGGCGGCGCGCACCGTGACCTGCTGACGGGGGATGCGACTGGTCATGTCAGGCCTTCGGCGATGGCGGCGAACTGGGTGATCGTCAACGACTCGCCGCGAGCGAGCGGGTCGACCCCGGCATGGCGCAGCGCGGTGTCGACGGCCTCGGCAGAGCCGGCCAGCTCGCGCAGCACGCCGCGCAGCGCCTTGCGCCGGTGGGCGAAGGCGGCGTCGATGACCGCGAAGACCTGCTCGCGCGACACCGAGGTCGTCGGCGGCGGACGGTGCGTCCAGGCCACCAGCCCGGAGTCGACGTTGGGTGCCGGCCAGAAGACGTTGCGCCCGATCGAGCCCGCGCGGCGCACGTCGGCGTACCAGGCGGCCTTGACCGAGGGCACGCCGTAGGCCTTGGTGCCGGGTCGTGCCGCCAGTCGGTCGGCCACCTCGGCCTGCACCATCACCAGTCCCCGCTCCAAGGACGGCAGCAGCGCCATCAGGTGGAGCAGCACCGGCACCGAGACGTTGTAGGGCAGGTTGGCCACGAGCGCGGTCGGGGCGGCCCCCGGCAAGGAGGTCACCCGCAGCGCGTCGGCGTGCACGAGCGTGAACCGCTCGGTGTGGTCGGGCGCGTGCTCGGCGACGGTCTCCTCGAGCAGCCCGGCGAGCTTGTCGTCGATCTCGACCGCGATCACGTGCGCCGCGACGTCGAGCAGGGCGAGGGTCAACGAGCCGAGACCGGGCCCCACCTCGAGCACCACGTCGGCGTCGGTGATGGCCGACTCCCGCACGATCCGACGCACCGTGTTGCCGTCGATGACGAAGTTCTGGCCCTTCTGCTTCGTCGGACGCAGGTCGAGTCGCGCCGCCAGACGGCGAACGTCCGCCGCCCCGAGAAGTCTCGGGGCAGCGGACGACGTCATGAGCGAACCCTAGTTGCGGGCCTGAGGCAGTCCCGCAGGCAGGTCGCAGCGATCAGCGGGGCAGACCCAGCTTGGCCGCGCACCCGGGCCACGCGCCGTAGCCGCCGCGCGCGTCGCGGAGCTTGGTCGCGATGGCGATCTGGGTCTCACGCGAGTGGTTGCTGGGCAGACCGGTGCCGCCGTAGGCCTGCCAGGTGCCCAGGTTGAACTGGAGCCCGCCGTAGTAGCCGTTGCCGGTGTTGATCGACCAGTTGCCGCCGGACTCGCACCCTGCGAGGGCGTCCCACACCGTGCTGCCGCCGGCGAAGTTGGGCGCAGCGGGCGCAGGCTTGGGCGCCGTACCGACCTTGACGAGGGCGTCGACCGGCTTGCTGGTCACGGTGGCCTTGAGCAGGTGCTGCTTCTTGAGCTCACCGTTGACGAAGATCAAGCGGTAGACCGCGTTGCGGCTGCCGGTCTGGCCCGCACGCACGACCTCGGTCTCGCCCACGGTCATCGAGGAGTCGTCCTGCTTGATCGTGGAGAAGCCGATGCTCTCGCCCTTGACGGCCTTGCGCTTCCAGCGGACGTCGGTGAAGACGATGCGGTCGCCGTCCCCCACCACGTGCTTGCGCCCGGGGGTGGTGCGGTCGCGCTTGTCGAGCTTGACGCCCACCTTCTTCAACGCCTGGGCCACCGTGGTGACGGGCAGGTCGCGCTTGATGACCTTGTCGCCGGCCACGCGCAGGGTGAGCTTCTTGGGGGTGACGACCTCGAGGTCGACGCCGCCGCGACCGAGGGTCAGGCCGCGGTCGAGGGAGAGCCGCGAGTCGGGGAAGGGGGTGCCGATCTCGCCCAGCGCCGAGCTCACGTCGGTCGCGGTGACCCAGTGGGTGGTGGTCTCGCCGTCGACGGTCAGCTCGAGGGGCTTGCCGACCCGGACGTTGATGAGGGTGCCGTCGGTGACCGACTCGTCGAGCGCGGGAGCGACGATGTCGTGCTCGCCGACGTCGATGCCCTCGTCGTCGAGGACGTCGCCGACGGTGCGGGCGAGCGAGGTGACCTCACGGGCCTCGCCGTCGACCGAGAGGGTGACGGTGTTGCGCATCGCGGAGTAGCCATAGGTGGTCCCGGCGACGGCCAGCAGGACCACTGCGACGAGCGAGGCCAGCACGGCCTTGCTACGCAGCAGGGACGCTAGGCGCCCGGTGGAGGGGTGGGTGGTGGTGTGCTCATCGGTCGGCACGTTGCTCCGAACGTCGTTCTCTCCGGGCCTCGGGCGATCGGCGCCCCGCCGGCCGAGCGCCTCCGGGGAGAGACATCTCGCGCTGCGGGTGTCACGTGCTGCCATGCCTCCGAGGGGCCGACAAGCGGTGCGACTGCGCCGGACAGGTCGTTCCCGATCCCGGCCAACACGCTCTACCACACAGGGTCTGGACAGGAAGATGCAAACCCACGCGACCCCCTGAGGCGGGGCAACGTGGGCAGAATCACCTGAGACGCCACCTTAATGAAACGGGTGTGACTCATGTGACCAACCCCTGCCGAGTCGGCGCATCTATGCGCCGACTCACCATCAACCCCTGCCGAGTCGGCGCACAAGTGCGCCGACTCACCATGGACGCGGGCATCGAAGTCGGTGGTTGGGGGAAGCCCGGGGGGGCGACGTCTACCAGGGGCCACCGAAGGCGGCGAAGGTGTTGGCCTCGACCGCGCGGCAGAGCTCCTCGAGGTCGTCGCCCCGGGTCTCGGCCATGACCCGCATCGTCACCGGCACGAGGTAGGAGGCGTTGGGGCGCCCTCGGTACGGCGTGGGCGTGAGGTACGGCGCGTCGGTCTCCACGAGCACGCGGTCGCGGGGCGCGAGCACCAGCGCCTCGCGCAGGGGCGCGGCGTTCTTGAACGTCACCGTCCCGGAGAAGGAGAGGTGGGCGCCTCGGTCGAGGCAGCGACGGGCGAAGTCGGCATCCCCGGAGAAGCAGTGCATGACCCACCGCTCGGGCGCCCCTTCCTCGTCGAGGACCGCCAGCACGTCGTCGTGGGCGTCGCGGTCGTGGATGACCAGGGTCTTGTCGAGGCGCTTGGCCAGGTCGATGTGGGCCCGGAACGACGCCACCTGCGCGGCCCGCCCCTCATCCCCGGTCCGGAAGTGGTCCAGGCCGGTCTCGCCGACCGCGCGCACCTTGTCGTGCGTCTGCGCCAGGGTCTCGATCTCGGCCAGGGCCTCGTCGAGCTTGCCGACCGCGGCCAGGCGGGGCGCCTCGTTGGGATGGAGGGCGACCCCCGCCACCAACGCGTCGTACGACGCCGCCGCGTCCACCGCCCAGCGGGCACCGGGCAGGTCGCAGCCGATCTGGACGATCCGCGGCACGCCCACGGCCGTGGCCTCGGCGATCGCGGTCTCGGTGCTGAGCCAGTCACCGTCGGCGATGTCGAGGTGGCAGTGGTTGTCGATCACCGGAGCCGGCAGGGGCTCCGGTGCCGGAGGTCGAGCGCGATCGCGTCGCGATCCGCTCTTCTCCTCGGTCGCGGCGCGCGAGCGGGTCGGCTCGGCGCTCATGCGGCCGGTCCCACGGAGGCGATCCGGTCGAGCACCGCCGAGGCCAGCGCCTCGGGGGCCTGGGTGGGGATCCAGTGGCTGACGCCGGTCAGCTCGACGAAGGCATACGGACCGCGCACGTGCTGCGGGGTCAGCTCGGTGCCACGGCGACCCAGCGCCACGTCCTGGTCGCTCCAGACCAGGGTCGTCGGCACGTCCACGTCGGTGTCGCGAGCGGCCGAGCCGAGCAGGGGCAGGGCTCGGTACCACCCCAGACCGCCGGTGAGGGCGCCGTCCTGCAGGATCTCGGCGCGGCAGCGAGCCACCTCCTCCTCGGTCATCCCGGAGCGCCCGAGCCACCCCAGGAACACGCGAGGCGCCAGCGCCGCCAGGATCTCGAGAAGGAACGGGACCTGGAACAGCAGCATGTACCACGACTTCAGGCCCTGGGTGCTGGACGTCATCGACCGCAGGAACGCCATCGGGTGCGGCACCGAGACAGCAGTCCAGGTGCGGACGAGGTCAGGGCGCCGCGCGGCGACGTTCCATCCGACGATCGCGCCCCAGTCGTGGCCGACAAGGTCGACCGGGCGCCCGATCTCCTCGATGAGGGCCACCACGTCGGCGGTGAGGTCACCGACCCGGTAGCGCCACCGGCCGAACGGGCGGGCGCCGCGCGAGTAGCCGCGCTGGTCGGGGGCATAGGTGCGCAGGCCCTGCGCGTGCAGCAGCGGTGCGACCGCGCGCCAGCAGGTCGCCCGCTCGGGGAACCCGTGGAGCAGCACCACGGGCGCCCCGTCGAGCGGGCCCTCGTCGCGCACGTCGAAGCGCAGTCCTCCGTGCGTGTACGTCGTGATCCGGTCTGCCATCAGGTCGTGCCTCCGTGCACCAGGTTGTAGACGTCGCGCTTGGGTACGCCGGCCAGCTTGGCGACCTCGACGATCGCCTCCTTGCGGCTGGTGCCGTGCGCCTCCCGCTCGGCGACCGCGGCCAGCAGCGACGCAGCGTCGGTCGCGATCGCGGGAGCCGGCTCGGCTCCGCTGACCACGATCGTCACCTCCCCGCGCACTCCCTCGGCAGCCCACGACACGAGCTCGGCGAGGGGTCCGCGGCGGACCTCCTCGTGGGTCTTGGTCAGCTCGCGGCAGACCGCCGCCGCCCGGTCCCCGCCCCAGACCTCGGCCATCGCGGCCAGCGCCGCCTCGGTGCGGTGCGGCGCCTCGAAGAAGACCATCGTGCGTTGCTCCCCGGCCAGGGCGAGCAGTCGGCGAGTCCGCTCGCCGGCCTTGCGGGGCAGGAAGCCCTCGAAGCAGAACCTGTCGACCGGCAGCCCCGAGACCGCCAACGCCGTCAGGACGGCCGACGGGCCGGGCACCGCGGTGACGTGCACCCCCGCGTCGACCGCTGCGACCACCAGCCGGTAGCCCGGGTCGGACACGCTGGGCATGCCGGCATCGGTGACCAGCAGCACCCGCTCGCCGCCCAGCAGCGCCTCGAGCAGCACCGGCGTCCGCTGCTGCTCGTTGCCCTCGAAGTACGACACCACCCGTCCCCGCGGGGTCACTCCCAGGTCGGTGGTCAGTCGCTTGAGCCGCCGGGTGTCCTCGGCAGCGATCACGTCGGCGTCCCCGAGCTCGTCAGCGAGCCGCGGTGATGCGTCGCTCACCCGCCCGATCGGCGTTGCGGCCAGCACCAGGACGCCCGGTTCGTCGTCGTCGGTCATCCGAGGATCATGTCAGCCGTCCCCACCGCCACCCGTGCGACGTACAGTTTCGCCTCGTGACCGACCTCCACGACCGGCCCGTGGCAGGGCTGTCCTCGACGGCCGACGGTCGCCCGGTCCCCACGGCGTTCGATCGCGCTCGGCACCGGATCGCTGCGCTCGATGACCGTCTCAACTCCTGGCTGGCGGCGCTCGCGGTGACCCTGCTGGCGTTCGGCATGCGGTTGTGGCACCTCGGCACCCCTCGACGCTTCGCCTTCGACGAGACGTACTACGCCAAGGACGCCTGGTCGATGGCCAACCACGGCTTCGTGCGCAACTACCTCCCCGAGGTGGGCGACGCCAAGATCGACGACGCTATCCTCGCGGGCCACACCCAGGCCATCTGGGACAGCGGACCGTCGATGATCGTGCACCCCGAGGTCGGCAAGTGGTTGATCGCCCTGGGCGAGAAGGCCTTCGGGATGGATCCCTTCGGCTGGCGCATCGCTTCGGCGGTCATCGGCTCGCTCATGGTGCTCGTGATGTGCCGGCTCGCGCGTCGCCTCACCGGCTCGACCATGCTCGGCCTGGTCGCGGGGCTCCTGCTGGCCTTCGACGGCCTCCACTTCGTCCTGTCGCGCCTGGCGCTGCTCGACATCTTCCTGGCGTTCTTCCTGCTGGCCGGCGTGGCCTGCGTGGTCAACGACCGGGACTGGCACCGGGCTCGCCTCGCCCGGTTGCTCGATCCCGCCACCCCGCTCGCGCGTCGGCAGTGGGGACCCGTCCGGGGCCTGCTGGTCCGACCGTGGCTCCTGCTCGCAGGGGTGTGCTTCGGCCTCGCGCTCGGCACGAAGTGGACCGCCGCCTACCCGCTGGCGGCGTTCGGGGTCCTGGTCTGGGTCTGGAGCGCCGGCGCCCGTCGCTCGTTCGGCGTCCGTGCCTCGCTGCTCAAGGCGGCCGTCGTCGACGGGCTCCCGGCGTTCGCGCAGCTGGTGCTGGTGGCGTTCTTCGTCTACGTCGCCTCGTGGACCGGCTGGCTGATCCACGCCGACGAGTACGAGCAGCACCTGTCGAGCACGCAGTACACCGGCTTCGTGGCCGAGCGTCCCTGCACCGGCAGTGGCGAGGACCGCGAGTCCGACAACGTCTCCGACGACGATGCCGTCTGGCCGACGGCGGGCGAGAAGGACGCCTCGGGCTTCGGCGAGGTCACCCAGTCGCTGCGCTCGCTGTGGAGCTATCACCACGACGTCTACATCTTCCACACCCACTACCTGAACTGCAGCGACCACGTCTACCAGTCCTCGCCGCTCGGCTGGCCGGTGCTCAACCGCGGCGTCGGCGTGGCCACCGACCTGACCGTCCAGCCGGGCGAGAAGGGGTGCGATGCGGAGCCCGGCGCGGTCTGCTACCGCCAGGTGCTCCTCCTCGGCACGCCCCTGCTGTGGTGGGGCGGCTGCCTGGCCCTGGTCGCGGCGGCGGCCCTGTGGCTGGGCACCCGCGACTGGCGCTATGGCGTGGCGATCATCGGCACGCTGTCGACGTGGCTGCCGTGGCTGCTCTACGACGACCGGCCGATCTTCCTCTTCTACGGCATCGCGTTCCTGCCGTTCCTGGTGCTCGCGATCACGCTCGTGCTGGGCAAGCTGATCGGTCCCTCGCGGCTGCCGTCGAGGCGACGGACGACGGGAGTGATCGTGGCCGGCTCGTTCTTCGTGCTGGTGCTGATCAACTTCGCCTACTTCTACCCGATCTTCTCCTACGAGGTGATCCCGCGGACGGCGTGGCTGGACCGCATGTGGTTCCAGCGCTGGATCTAGGCGCCGATCCGGCCGGATCGGACCGAGGAGTCGATCAGGGGGCTGCGGCGGAGCGGGTGACGTCGCCGTCGCCGACGCAGGAGTTGGCGAACTGGAGAAGGTCGGTGGAGTTCCAGTGCGAGGGGTCCTCGTGCGGGCCGCTGGCCAGCAGGTAGGTCACGTCGACGCCTCGCTTGTTGAGCGAGGAGACGAGGGCACCGCCGTTCTGGTTGATGGGCACCCACTGGTCGTCGGGCGAGGCGACGACGCGGTAACGGATGCCGCTGGGCAGCACGTCGAAGTTGCGCACCGGGTTGCGGTCGACGGGCACCGCGCCGCGATAGGCGATGTCGATGAGACGCGGAGCCTGGGGCACCGCTTCCATGTTCTTCAAGGAGATGGCCGGCTTCACGCCGTACCAGCACGGCGGCGGCTCGACGCCGGCGACCAGGGCGTTGAGCGAGGTCGTGCCACCCATCGAGCCGGAGACCCACAGCACGACCGGGACGTCGATCTGCTCCTGGGCCCACTCGACGAGGCGGACCGTGTCGTCGGTGGTGTCGGCGTTGCCCCAGGCCTGGAGGTGGAAGTTGGAGGAGGCGAGCGCGAAGCCGTCGCGGATCAGGGAGCTGAGCCATGGGCTGTCGATGCGGTCGTTGACGTTGCCACCCTGGCCGTGGAACCAGACCACCAGGCCCTTGGGGGCACCCGTGCCGGTCGGCAGCGTGAGCCGGACCGGCTCGCCGTTCAGGCTGCTACGGATGACCGAGCCCGCCATCGCCTCGTTGGGGACCCCGCTCGGCGCCACGGTGAACAGGGTCGTCATGACCGCAAGGATCGCCACGACGGCTACCCGCATGTGACGGTCCTCCAGTGCATCGGGGCGTCTGGTCGACGCCGGGGGCGATCCCTACCCCCGAGATTCTAGGTGCTACCCCCGACATCTCTCGATTTCGCATGAACTGCCCGCAGCCGGCCATGCCACCGGCCCGGACCTCGCGGTCCGGGCCGGTGGTGGTGCCGTGGTCGGTGGCGTGGTGGCGCGGCGCGCCCCCGGTCAGCCGATCTTGACCGTGATCGTCTTGCTGCCGCCGACGACGTGCTCGCGCGGGCCGAGGGTGCGGGTGACCGCGAACGACTTCGGCGCCGCGGGCTTGCGGAAGAAGAACTCGCCGTACTCGTCGCCCTGGTCGATCTTGTCGGGGGTGCCGAGCTGGACCCGGATCTCGTCGTGCCGCAGCGCGTTGCGCACCTTGGAGCGGATCTCGGCCACCGTCGAGCCGTAGAAGCTGCTGTAGAGCGAGTCGCCGCCCTGCACCAGGAGCACCGCCCGACCCGCGGCCCGACGCGGGACCTTGATCGCGGGGACCGGGACGGCCATCGAGCCGGCACTGCCCTCGAGCAGGATGCGCACCTTCACCGAACGACCGGGCTCGACCTTCACCGGCTTGCGGCGGCTCACCTTGACCCACGACTCGCCCACGCGCTGCTGCACCGAGGAGATCTCCGAGCGCTCGAGCGAGTCGGTGACGTCGGCATCGACCGCCAGGGAGTCGATGGTGACCCCGTCGATCGAGATCAGCGAGTAGGCCAGGTCGGCCACCCCGTAGGCGCTCTCGAAGCCGAGGCCGCTACCGGTGAACCGGTCCTCGAAGGCCAGCTCGAACGGCGTGGATCCGTCCTGGCCCATGATCGTCCAGCCCTGCACCGACGTGCCCTTGTAGGTGCCGTCGAGCACCCGGTCCTGGTTGACCAGCAGCTGGAAGAAGGTCGCGTCCGGCAACGCCTCGGGCACGGAGACCGCGGTGGAACCCGTGCGGGAACGCTCACCGTAGGTCACCGAGGAGCTCACCTCGGACGCCGGCGGGGCAGCCCCGAAGAAGCCGGTGACGCCGGTCAGCCGGTCGTCGGTGATCGTGCCGGCCACCGGGCTGATGTTGGCGACCTTGAATGGCGAACCGAGGCTCTCGGGCTGGATGAAGATGGCGTCGGCGGGGTGCAGGCCCAAGGTGGTCGAGCCGAGACCGAACAGCGGGTGGCCGAACCCGACGACCTCGCCGTCGCACACGTCGGTGGCGGTGCCGACCCCGGCGAAGGTGATGTCGCCGTAGGAGGCCGAGGCAGCCAGGTTGCCGCCGGGGACGATCGTCTCGGGGCCGGCGGCATCAGCACCGGACCGACCGAGCACGTAGGTGTCCTTGTGCAGGAAGGCCGGCCCCTTGGTGCGGGCCTGCGCCAGGCGACGGGCCGAGACCCCGGCGACGCCCAGCGGCATCGGCAACGCCTCGAAGCCCTGGGCCGCCTGCCGCTCGGTGACCCCGGCACGCTCGGCGACCACCCGGGCGTCTGCCTTGCCCAGACGCACCGTCGTGGGCGGCGCAGTCAGGTAGTCGTCCATGAACTCGTACGGCGTGATGCCGGCGATGCGCGAGGGACCCCACGACAACCCGTAGGCCACTGCCCCCAGCAGCCGGTTGTCGGTGCCGTAGACCGGGGAGCCGGACATGCCCTGCCACACCCCGCCGGACCGGTCGAAGGCCGGCATGTCCAGGTCGATCATGATCATGTCGATGTCCGGGGCGATGCCGTCGTGCAGGATCCCCAGGACCTCCCCGGTGAAGCCGGTCGGCGTGGTGCCCTTGGTGACGGTCAGCCCGTGCACGATGTCGCCGTCGGCGATCTCGGACACCGGCAAGGGCACGGCGCAGTCCGCGGGCGCGTCGTCGGAGGCGGCGGCAGCGCCGCTCCCGGTGCCGACGACGGCACCGGCGGTGGCGAGGCCGATCGCGAGTCCGGCTGCGGTGAGCGCGACGACGCGACGTCGTCGAGAAGAGCGATGTGTCATGGGGTTCCCTCCCAGGAAGGGGGCAGGCACGTCCCACCCCGACTCAACCGGTGTGACGTGCGACGCATGCTCCTGGTTGCGCGAGAAGAGTAAGTACTTTCCGGGGGCCGCGCCAGAGGCTCGCGGCGATGTCCCCGGGGGTGTTTTCCGTAATCTTTCGCCCGCGGCCGGCGGACCGCGTCTCGGCACTGTCGGTGGTGCCGTGGACGATGGTCGACATGACCGATCACCAGCGCTCCCTCGTCTACGAGGCCGAGGACGAGCTCGCGCTCGTGCTCGGACGCGGGGGGGCCATCGAGCACTTCGGGTCGGTGTTCCAGGTGCCCGACGAGCGCAAGTTCGGCGACGTCGCATCGATCCAGCCCTACCTCGACGCAGTCCTGGCCTTCGGCCCGGTGGCGCGGCTGCCGCGCGCGGCGGTCCCCCTGCAGGTCCGTGAGCGTCGCGGCGCCCGCAAGGCCCACTACGAGGCCTCGCCCCCGGTCATCGCGATCCCTCCCTACCGCCTCGGCGGGTGGGCCCTGCGCGAGAGCGTCGTGCTCCACGAGCTGGCGCATCACCTCACCCCGACCATGCAGCACGGCGGCGATTTCGTGGCGATGCTGCTCCACCTCCTCGAGCACGTGGTGGCCCCCGAGGCGGCCCACCTGCTGCGGGTGGCCTGCTACGAGCGCGGGGTCGAGATCGGCCCCGCCCCGACCATGACCGCCCGACCATGACCGCCCGACCATGACCGCCTGACCTGTCCGACCCCCACCGACCCACCGACTTCCGGAGAGAAGTGAGCACGTGTCCGAGAAGATCCTCGACAAGATCGCCAAAGTCCTCGCCCTGGCCGAGCGGACCGACAACGAGCACGAGGCCGACGCCTTCCTGAAGCAGGCACAGGCCATGGCCACGCGCTACTCCATCGACCTCGCCCGTGCTCGCCGGCACACCGCCCGCACCCAGCACCGACAGGTCCCCACCCAGCGCACCGTCGACATCGGGGTCAGCGGTCGGATGGGCAACTCCCGGCTCGTCAAGCTCTACCTCGCGATCGCCCACACCAACGACGTGCAGTGCAACGTCGCCACCAACTCGACCTACGTCGTGCCGTTCGGGTTCCCCTCCGACCTCGAGGTCGTCGACGCGCTCTACGCCCACCTGTCGGTCCAGATGACCCAGGCCGCCACCGACTACCTGCGCCGCGGCACCTTCCGCGACGAGGTCGCCCTCGATCGCGAGGGCCGCCGCGTCCGCGCCAACGCCAAGTCCGCCAGGCTGTCCTTCTACGACGCCTTCATCGGCCGCGTCGCCGAGCGGCTGAGCGAGGCCCAGCGACAGGCAGAGACCGACGCCGTCGCCGAGGATCGCGACGACGATGCCACGGGCACCGCGCTCGTGCTCGCCGACAAGCGTGCCGAGGTGGCTGATTTCTACCGCAGCACGTCGCGGGCCAAGGGATCCTGGTCCGGGTGGCACGGCACCTCGGGCACCGTCGGCTCGGCGCTCAGGGCCGGCCGGGCGGCCGGTGACCGAGCGCGGCTCGCCGCCGTGCCGACCCTGCCGAAGGGGCGCCAGGAGATCGCCTGACCGGCTCTCCCGCCCTCACTCCAGCAGGGCAACGACCTCCGCCGACGCGAAGAACGGCTCCAACCGCGCGCGCAGCAGTCGCTCCAGCTCACCGGTCTCGCGCAGGGCGTCGACCACCCCTGGCGCGAGCAGCACGAGATCGGCGACGAGTTCGGCACGCTCGAGGTCGAGGGCCTCGAGCAGCTCGAGGGGGGTGTACCCGCCGAAGCGCTCGAAGAAGGTCTCGACCACGACCACGACCAGACGGGCGACGTGCTCGCTGGCCAACGCCGTGATCGCGATGTCGTGCGCCGCGTCGACCACGCCGGCGAGCTCGGTCGCATCCTCCTGCCCGCCCATCCCGGTGACCGGCTGCTGCGCAGCGAGGTCCCAGACCTGGAGCAGTGCCTCACGCGTCGTGGGGTCCTGAAGGGTCTCGATGACGATCTTGTTGAGCCGGCGCACCGCATAGGTGCCGCCCTTGCCGACCGTGTCCCCCAGCAGGCCTTCGAGCTGCTTGTCCGCGGCGCCCATCATCTTCGAGGCCGCGCTGGTGCCCAGGGACATCAGCGAGCCGAGCCCCGGCACCTTGTCGGCCACTGCCTTGTTGGCCTGCAGGACTTCCCCGACGATGCGCCCCATGAAGCGCGACGCGGTGGTGCCGACCAGCGGGCTGGCCGTCAGCCGTTCCAGCGCACGCTCCAGCGCCGGCGTCGCAGCAAGCAGCTCGTCGACCAACGCCTCCACCTGTTCGCGGTCGACCACGTCGCCGAGCGGGTAGGGCTCGGCGGGCCCCTGCCGCAGCACGTCGGTGGCGAGCTCCACGAACCCGCTGACCGCCGAGCTCGCCGGGACCTCGAGCAGGGCCCGGCAGATGATGGCCGAGACCGCCTCGGCGCCGACGAGGTCGCCGATCGCCCGGCGTCCGGCCGCCGCGAACAGGTCGTCAGCCAGCAGCTCGACGGTCCCGGCGAGCCGTGGCCCGCTGAGCTGTCCGAGGTGGAAGGCGACCTGGGCATCGAGCAGTCGTCGGGCGATCGACGCAGCTCGCTCGGGTGGTTCGGGGATGGTGGACACATCCTGACGCTACGGGACAGGGATGCCTCTCCTGTCCTACGGTAGGTCTCTCGTTGATCGACGAAAGGGATTCGCATGGACCTGTATCGCGTCAAGACAGTCGTCACCGGCCTCACCCGCTTGGCGACGCTGCCCAAGGAGGACAAGCAGGCCTGTATCGAGGCCTATCGGTTCTTCCAGCGAATGCAGGCCGGTGAGCCCACCGAGACCGCCGACGAGACCAAGGCCGTCGCCGACTACTACAAGGTGCTCAACAACCTCCTGTCGGTCTTCGACCTCGAGAAGCTCTACATCCCCCCGATGCTCGACGAGTCCAAGGGCCTCTACGACAACCAGATCCTGATCGAGAAGGCCATCCTGGCCGAGCTCGACCTCAAGGACCCCGAGGGCTCGCACCTCCTCGACATGGGCTGCGGTCGCGGGCGCATCTCCCACCACTTCGCCACCCTGACCGGCGGTCAGGTCTCGGGCTACAACATCGATCCCAACCAGCTCGAGAACGCCGTGGCGTGGGCCGAGCGCACCGGCATGAGCGAGCGCCTGCACTTCGCCTTCGGCGACCACCACGAGCCGCTGGCCTACGAGGACGAGTCGTTCGACGGGTGCTTCTCCTTCCAGGCCGTGTGGCCCTTCTTCAAGAAGGAAGAGCTCGACGCCCACGCCCAGGAGATGTACCGCGTCCTGAAGCCGGGCGCGCGCTACGCCTGCTCGGAGTACCTCCTGACACCGTTCTTCGACTGGAACAACGAGGAGCACGTCGCGCTCCACCGCTTGTTCCTGCCCACACTGGCTGCCACCCAGTCGATGTACCCGGCCGACGTCTGCGCCGCCCTCGAACGCGCCGGCTTCAAGATCGTGCTCTCGGCCCCGTCGAAGAGCGAGGCGTGGCCCTTGTGCGAGCAGAAGCGCGACCTCATCCTGCGCGGGCGCATGCTGGTGCGCGCCCTCGAGCGGGTCGGCGTGGCCCCGGCCTGGGTGGAGGAGTCACTGGACCTGCTGCAGAAGGGCGGTCAGGCCTGGACCGAGGCGGAGCGGGCCAAGATCGCGGACCTCAACTGGCGGATCGTGGCCGAGAAGTACTGATCGACCTCAGGGAGCGCGGTGCGGCAGGGCGCACACCACGAGCACCCGCTGGGCGATCGAGCCCTGGGCCGCCACCAGCTCGAGCTGGGACTCGTCGTCGAACTGTCGCTGGGCCTTGGCCAGCACACCGACGGCGACGCTGGGCAGGTAGGTGACGTCGGAGAGGTCCACGACGAGACGCTTGGTGAAGCCGCCACTGCGCTCGGCGATGGCGTCGCGCAGCTCCTGGGCTCGGAACTCGTCGTCGATCTCACCCGAGACCGTCAATACCGAGGACGTCTCGTCGAAGTTGACTGCGAAGGGGGAAGGCACGTCGGTCACCCTAGCGAAATATGGTCGCTGAGTTCACACACTGGGGTGAGTCGCGTGACCGAAGGTGCAAGGTAGGGAATGCTCTGACATCGTGAGCAGCAGTCCGATTGCGACACCCGAGGTGCCACCAGCGCGCCGACCAGCCGAGGAGCACTTGTGAACGACGGCGAGAACGACGACCTGGAGTTCGCGATGGCGTTCCAGGACGTGGTGCTGCCCGCTCGGGTGCCGGTACTACCGCTCTTGGACCTCGGAGCCCGTTTCACCTTCGCGGACGGAGCCCGCGAACCGGTCGGCAACTGGGTCGACGTCGTGACCCTCGCCGACGGCGGCGTGGCCCTGGTGATCGGGGAGGCCCCGGGCACCGGCATCGCCGCCGCAGCGGTGATGGGACAGGTCAGCGCAGTGGTCCGCGCAGGCCTCTGCCAGAGCGGCGACGCGGCCCAGGCGCTGGCGCTCGCCGACACCTACGCCGCGGCGACCCTCGATGCCCGCGGGACGACGCTGACGATCGTGGTGATCGATGCGGGTGCTGCGACGGTCTCCTATGCGACCGCCGGACACCCGGCACCGTTCGTCGCCTCCGCCTCCGGCGCGTGGGAACAGCTCGCGGCCACCGGCGGCGGCCCCTTGGGGGTCTCGACCGGCACGTCGGTCGCCGTCGAGCACCGCCCGCTGCGCCCCGGCGACATCGTGGCGCTCTCGTGCGCCGCCGCTCTCCACCGCGGCCGGGCGCTCGAGGTCCTGAGTGCTGTCGGCGCCGGCGACGACCTCGCTGACGACCTCGATCGCGCTGCTGCCGCGCTCTTCGAGGAGATGGCGTGCGAGGAGACCCTGACCCTGGTCGCCGCACGCCGGCGGACCGAGGCGCACGACGACCTGCTCGCCGTGCTGCCGAACGACGCCGCCACGATCGGCCAGGCTCGCAACCTGCTCCGCGACTGGCTCGAGCGCCTCGCTGCCTCGGCCATGGACGAGATGGCCCTCCTGCACGCCGCCGGCGAGCTGGTGACCAACGCGGTCGAGCACGGCGACGCCGGGGCCGAGCACGACATCGAGCTCCGGGCGACCCTCAGCGCCGCCGGCACCGCGCGGGTGGAGGTCCGCAACGACGGCACCTGGCAGCCGCGCGCCGACGATCTCGAAGGCGGGCGCGGGCTCGCGATGGCTGCGGGCCTCGTGGACCGGTTCTCCATCGCCCTCGACGAGAGCGGCACCCATGCCGTCCTCGAGCACCGGCTCTCCCGACCGGTCGCCATCGACTCCGGCGCGCCCACCACCGCGACTCCCCGGGTGCCCGTGGTGATCACGAGCGCCCCCGAGGTGATCTCGCTGCACGGCACGTTCGGTCCCGACGACGTCGACCGAGTCGCTGCCCAGGTCGCGGTGGCCACCCAGGGTGGCACCAGCCCGCTGACCCTCGACCTGTCGACGCTGACCCGCCTGAGCACGAGCGCCATGGGCCTCCTGGCCGACCTGACCTCCACGACCCAGTCCAACGGCACGCCCACCTCCGGCGTCCGCATCCGTGCCACGCGGGACTCGGCGGTCCAGCGGGCCCTCGACTCCGCGCTGATCCCCCACGATGCCGACTGACGCCGGGCGGCGGCGAGACGCCTCGACGATCGCCGTCGCTCCGGAGGCCCCGATCGTCGCGGCCGGTCTGGCTGCCGCGCTTGCGGAAGCCGCCCCCGAGGTCACGGTCGTCGCCATGACCGACCTCTCCGCATTGCCGGCCGAGGCCGATGCGCTGCTCTACGACCCACAGCAGCACAGCGTCGCAGAGATCTCCGCCCTTCGTGCGACCTCGCCCCAGGTGCTCCCGATCGCGTTCAGCTGGTCGAGCGCCTCTGACGTCGTCGAGGACGCGCGTCGGGTGGGTGCCGTGGCGCTGCTGTCGAAGGAGCTCTCCGGCACCGAGGTCGCCGCATCCCTGCGCGCCATCCGGGCCGGGCGCCGCGATCCGTTCGTGGTGCGTCCTCCCACCGTCGACAGCCGGTCGCCGCTCCCCCGCCCGGCCGGGTTGTCGGTGCGCGAGCTCGAGGTGCTCGACCTGATCGCCCAGGGCTACAGCAACGACGAGATCGCTGCGATGCTCTACGTGAGCATCAACTCGGTGAAGAGCTATGTCCGGATGGGCTACCGCAAGATCGGTGCCACCCGGCGCACCCAGGCCGTCATGTGGGCGATGCAGCACGGCCTCGGCGGCCAGCTGTCCGGCCGATCGCGCTGATCAGTCCCGTCGAGCCGCGAAGGCGACGACCGCGATGTCGTCGCTCGCGTCGTTCGACTGCCAGTCCAGGGCAGCACCCGCCGCGTTCGCGGTGATCGCAGCCGGCTCTCTCCCGCTCTCCCGGACGAGGGCGAAGAGGCGGTCCTCACCGAACATCCCTTCGGAGGAGCGCGCCTCGGTGACCCCGTCGGTGTAGAGGAGCACGGTCTCGTCAGCCAGGATGAACCGCACGGTGTGGAACTCGGGGTGGAGGACCAGACCGACCGGCGGCCCCGGCTCCCCCAGCTCGACGATCTCGCCGTCAGGACGACGGATCATCGCCGGCGGATGGCCCGCAAGGCTGACGCTGACCTGCCACCGACCCTCGGCCCGCAGCAGGTGGACGAGCACCACGGTGCAGTAGCGCTCCGACTCGTGGGTCTGCATCGCCTCGTCGAGCAGCCGCAACACCTCCGCCGGGTCGCGGTGCACGATCGCGAGCGAACGCACCGTGTGGCGCACGAACGACGTCACGACCGCAGCCGGGATGCCCTTGCCGCTGACGTCCCCGAGCGCGATGAACCACTCGTCCGGGCCGACCTGGAACACGTCGTAGAAGTCACCACCGACCTCGCGCCCCTTGCCGGCCGGGCGGTAGAGACCGTCGATGTCGAGGTGGGCGACATCGGGCGGGCGCGGGGGGATCAGCGTCTGCTGCAACGTCTCGGCGACCGAGGCGGCATAGGCCACGGCTCGCTCCGCCTCGCGCTTGGAGGCGAGGAGGTTGTCCTCGTAGCGATGTCGGTCCCGAGCCTCGATGATCACGACGAGCACCGAGCCCGGCTCGGCCCCGGAGCGGGTCGCGTTGAGGATCACCGGCACTCGTCCGCGGTCGGGGCGCACGATCTCCAACGCCACCTCGCGCACGACACCGTCGTGCTCGAGGATCGGCGCGAGGTGCGTCTCGGCGAGGATCCGGGCGCCGACCGTCATCAGGCTGCCCAGGGTCCGTCGTCCGACGACGTCCTCGGCGCTGACACCGGCCAGCCGCAGGAACTCAGCGTTGGCGCGGGTGATCACCCACCCGCGGTCCAGCACGACGTACCCGCCGGGCGCGGCGTCGAAGAGGTGCGCCAGTACCTCCGACTCATCCGGAGGTCGGGGCACCCAGGAACTCCTCCATGGCCGCGATGACCTGGTCGGGATCCGACATGTGCGGGGTGTGGCCACGCGTCTCGAGGACTCGGAACACGGCACCGTCGATGTGGTCGCGCACGAATTCGCCGGCCTCCATGGGCGCGATGGCGTCGTCGCGCACCTGCAGGACGAGGGTGGGAGCCGCGACCTTGTCCAGGTCGGCGCGGTTGTCGCCACGGAAGGTCACCCGCGCGAACTGGGCCGCGACCTCCGGGTCAGTGCGGCAGAAGCTCGCCTCGAGCTCGGCCTGGGTGTCGGCGTGCTCGGTGCCGGCCACCATGCCCGACAGCGGCGTCTGCCACCCGAGGTGGTTGTGGTCCATCAGCTCCAGCAGGTCGTCGATGTCGGCGGCACCGAAACCTCCGACAGTAGTCGCCCTCGTCGAGGTAGCGCGCCGAGGGCGTCACCAGCACGAGGCGGGTGACGACGTCCGGGGCGGCATTGTGCGCCAGCACCGCGATCATCGAGGAGACCGAGTGCCCGACGAGGGTGACGTCGGTCAGCTCGAGCTCGCGCAGGACGAGCAGGACGTCGTCGGCGTAAGCCTCGAGGGAGGTGTAGCGCTCGGCGTCGTAGACAGTGGGGTCGGCATCCCCCGATCCCGGCAGGTCGAGGAGCACCACGCGATAGTCGGAGTCGAACGCCGCCACGAGGTGGCGCCACATGGCCTGCCCGCACCCGAAGCCGTGCAGGAAGACCAGAGGAGAGGCGTCGAGGGGGCCGCTGACCTGAGCGTTCAGACGGGACGCGAGCTGCATGGTCGCGATCCTAGGCTTTTTCGCACGCAAGAGCGACCGGCGCGACCGTCCGCGGCGGCCCGGATGCCGACCAGGGTATCCGGAGCGGTCGAGGTCCTGACCTTGTCGGGCTGTTGTGCCCGGACACCAGGGCCCTTCACCACGACCGCGCACCGTCTGCCGACCCTAGGTTGGAAGTGCGGCGATGACCCGCCGGCACCGCGCCTCCCGCGCGGGCCGCCTCCACGAGGGAACGGGTGATGACGATGACGGCGAAGTTCTGTCCTCGCTGCGGGGCGCCGAGGTCCCTCGAGGGCGATTTCTGCGCCGAGTGCGGCGCGTCGTTCGCCGCCGATCCGGGCGCTGCGGCCCCCGGCCCGCCCGCGTCGCCTGCACCCAGCCCCCCGGCCGGACGCCCGGCGGGGCCACCTGCCGGCCCACCTGCCGGCCCACCGACGAGTCCTCCCAGCGGCCCACCCGCCGGTCCTCCCAGCGGTCCTCCCGCCAAGGAGGACCCGGACCACCACAGGCGCGGACTGATCGGGGTCATTGCCGCCGGGTTCCTGGTGCTGGTCGTGGGCGTCGTCGGCGCGCTGGTGCTGATCGATCGCGACAAGGAGGGACCCACGTCAGGCACCGACCTCGCCGGCGCTGCGGTCATCCTCGAGCCCACGGCTCTCGACGTCCCCAGCCCGTTCACCGCCTCGGTGGCCGTCGCCGAGCAGCCGCTCCCCCCTGAGTCCATCGCGCCCGTGCCCGAGGAGCCGACCGAGGCCGCTCCCGGCGCCGGGGGCGTCGTGGTGACCGCCTCCGCCCCCGGGCTGTACGGCGGCACGCGCGACCAACAGGCCTGTGATCCCGAGGCCCTGGTGACCTTCCTCGAGGCCGACCCCGCGAAGGCGGCGGCGTGGGCCGAGGTGCACGACATCGCGGTCGCCGACATCCGCTCTTACGTCGAGGCACTCACGCCGGTCCAGCTGCGTCGTGACACCCGCGTGATGAACTACGGCTACGAGGACGGACGAGCCAATCCCTACCCCGCTGTCCTGCAGGCCGGTACGGCGGTGCTGGTCGACGACTACGGCGTACCGCGCGCCAAGTGCAGCTGCGGCAACCCGCTGACCGAGGCTCCTGCGGTGACGTCGGCGACCCGCTACACCGGCGCCCGGTGGCCGGGTTTCGATCCGACGGCCGTCGTGGTCGTCAAGGCCACGGTCAAGATCTCGATCATCATCGTGGTCGACATCACGACCGACCGCCCCTTCGGTCGTCCGGTCGGCACGACGGGGGCATCCGACGCCGACGCCCCCGACGAAGCCACGCGGGGAACCGATCCCACCGACGAGGCCCAGCCCTCCGAAGGCACTGATGCCGACATCGTGGCCGAGATCAGCAGCATCGCCGGGGTGAGCAACGGACCGACCAAGGCATCGGTGGTCAACCTGCCGGCGGCCCGGATCACCGCGATCAGGACCTACCACTGGAACAACGCTCAGGGGGTGCAGCCCGGCACGATCAGCCTCCGGTCCGCCGACGGCGTGGTCTACGGACCGTTCTCGACCTCCGGCGTCGACGGACAGGGGGGCGTGCCGAACGCCTACTGGCTCGCTGTCACGAACTTCCGGGTGCCGGCCGGTTCCTACACCGTGCTCGACTCCGACCAGGCGACCTGGGCCTGGACTCCCGACACGGGTGGACGGGGGATGCTCACCATCTGGGGCGTTCGCGACGAGGCCCAGGCCCCGGACCGCAGCGCCGAGGCGAAGTCCGCCGTCCGGGCCCGGTACTGCGACGGGGTCTCTCCCTACGTGGCTCGGGTGACGGCCACCATGAGCAGCGTCGATCTCTACCGGGTGAAGGTCTTCATCGTCCTCGACTCCGGCAGGTGGACTGGGCAGTTCGACGTGGACTTCTCCGGGAGCTCCGGACCGCAGGTACGGGCGATCGATGACGACTCAGCACGGTTGATCTGCTGAGACCAACCATCTCGAGAGCTCACGGGCGGGGGCAGAACGTCCCGGGTGACGTCGACCTTCGCCACTGGGATCTCTCCGAGGCTCTGAGGATCCTTGGCAGTACCGGCCGGACAGCCGGCTGGAGGGGGTGCTGGGAATGGACGGTGGCGTGTATGCGGCGCTGGTGGTGATCATCTGGGTCAGCCTGGGGGTCTCGGCGGTCGTCTTCTTCTTCGCTCGTCACGGGCGACGCAGCCCCCTGTGGTACCTCGTCGGGGTGGCGCTCGGCCCGTTGCTGATCCCGATCGCTGCCGAGATGGAGCGCCGCAGCGACCGGCTGCTCGGCTGGGAGGTCCAGGGCTCCGGGCGGCCCGACCGACCGACCACGCTGACGGTGCTGGGCGCCGCCGACGGGTCTGCGGAGTCCGACCGCGCGCTTCGCGAGGTCGAGCGGGTCGTCGCGCGGTCGGGCACCCACCTCGTGCTGCTCACCGTCCTGGACCCGGACGCAGCCGGACCGATGCAACAGCGGGCCGCGCACGCCCTGCTGAACGACCGTGCCTCGTGGTTTGCCGAGCTCCCGGTGTCCGTCGAGTGCGTGGTCGCCGCCGGCGACCCTGCTGAGATGGTCCTGGCGAGCGCAGCCGCCCACGACGCCGACCTTCTCTTCCTGGGACGACGTGGCCTCGGGCTCTCCCACCGCCTGCTGGGCAGCGTGGCGACGCACGTCGTGAAACGCGCCGCCCAAGCCGTGCTCCTCGGCCCGCCGGTCCATGTCGACACCCGCGACGAGCTGCCGGCCGGGGGCGTGCCGCTCAGGAGTACGGAGAGCTGATCATGAAGCCGATCATGGCGAGATAGGTCGCCAGCAGAGGGATGCTCCGCCACCGGTCGAGCCGGCCGGGCCGACCCGGGATCGCCAGGACGACGACCAGGATGCTGACCGCGACGCCGACGGCGACCTCAGCCCTGGCGAACTCGATCGGCGAGATCAACGCAGCGACAGCGACGATCAGCAGCGTGTTGAAGATGTTGCTGCCCAGCACGGTGCCGACACCGACCTCGTCGTGGCCGCGGACACGTGCCGCCAGCATGGTGGCGATCTCGGGGGTCGACGTCCCCAGGGCGACGAGCACCGCCCCGACGACGAATCCGTCCCAGCCCAGCGCCTCGCTGACCCCGACAGCGCCCACCACGATCAGGCGTCCTGCCACGACGAGCAGCCCCAGCCCCAGCACGACACTGATCACGACGCTGCGGTGCGTGCGTTCCTCGAGCACCGCGAGCACCGAGTCGCGCGCGCGACGGGCGGCGAGAGCGCTCTGGGTGAGCCACCCGAGGAAGACGACGAGCAGCACCGTCGCGTCGAGGCGCCCGACAGTGCCGTCGAGGGCGAGCAGGCCCAGGACCGCGGGGGCCGCCAGCCCCATGGGGATGTCGCGGACCAACGTGCCCTCGGTGACGGCGATCGAGCCGAAGGCGAGCGCCAGGCCGAGGACCACCCCCACGTTGACGACGTTGCTGCCAAGGGCGTCACCCAGCGCGATCTCGGGCCGCCCCTGCAGCGCTGAGGACACCGCGACCGACAGCTCGGGGCTGGACGTCGCCAGGGCTGCCACCGTGGCGCCGATGATCCCGGCCGGCACCCGCCACCACGCGGCGAGGCTGACCACCCCGCGCACGAAGAGGTCGCCACCGAGCACGGCGCAGGCCACGCCGACGGTGAGTGCCACGGTCGTGACCACCTGGGGGCTCCTCTCGGGTTGGCCCCATCCTGCCGGACCAAGCCGTCGCGACGGGCCGAGCACTGGTCGACGACCGCGTCGAGGGCACAACGCAGAACGGCCACGCTGTCCTCCTGGGCAGGACGACGGCGTGGCCTCTGACCGGTGACTCGGTCGGTGTGGTGGAGCTGAGGGGATTCGAACCCCTGACCTTCTCATTGCGAACGAGACGCGCTACCAACTGCGCCACAGCCCCAGCTTTGCGTCACACGTGACGCGGTGAGAACGCTAGCACCCGATCCCCGGCCCCTTCGAATCGAGGTGCCGCCCACGGCCGTGCGCTTGCGCTCTCGGCTCGTTGGAAGGGCTCAGGCTCCCGAGCCGGTTGCCCGGCGGCGCTCGGCCTTGCCCGCCTCGGCCTTGGCCGCACGCTCGGCATCCTCGGCCTCGCGGGCCAGGGCCGAGTCGGAGGCGCTCGGGCCGGAGCTCCAGACGCCGGTGGAGTCGAGGTCGATGGTGCGCACGCTGCGGCGGGCAGCGGGCTCCTTGGCGACGTACGTCGGCAGGGTCACCGGCACCGGGTCCCAGCCGCCGGACACCGCGGGAGCCGCAGGCCGCTCCGGCGCGACGTCGGCCAGCTCACCCTGGGAGGGCACCGTGGTGATCTCCTCGGTGCGCGGGCCGTCCTCCTCGTCGGGCTCGACGTGGATCAGTGGCAGACGGGTCGCGGGCACGAAGGCAGCCCGCTCGCGCTTGACCAGCACGCGGCAGGCGACCAGCCAGGCTGCGAGCAGACCCACGGGCAGGAGGGTGAAGAGCGGGTCGACCACGCCGGCGATCGCCAGGCCCCCGACGACGGCGATGGCGACGGTGATCGTCAGCACCACGCGCAGACGGCGTTGCGCAGCCCGGGCTGCCGCTGCTCGGCGGGCGCGGTGCTGCTGCGCCGTGAGCGGCGGCCGGGACATCTCGACGGCATCGGCGACCGAGACCGGGGCCACCGCCACGTCGATGGTGCTCGCCGAGGCTCGCCCGGGGGTGACGACGAGGCGGGCGGTCTTGGTGTCCACCGGCTCACGGCGCGCGAGGACGCGCATCCGGTCGGAGAACCCCTCGATGCTCCGGCTGGCGGCGCTCGCCTCGTGCTGCTTGAGCGCCTTGGGGATGAGATAGACCGCCCAGGCAACAGCCAGGGCGACGAAGATGAGTGCGCTCAGGTCCACGTCACTGAGATTAGGAGCGATACCCGAGGCAGAGGTGGATGTCTACAGGTGTGTCGCAAATTGCTGATGGTGCTGCTGTGACTCGCCGGGTGGAGATCGGCCCCTGCCTCGCCGACTCGTCACGGCGTCGACGACCGGTCAGCGGGGGCTGAGGCGGTCGAGAAGGGTCTCGCCGCGCGGGATCTCCTCGCGGGTGATGCCGTAGAGCCGGTGGTCACGCCAGGCGCCGTCGATGTGCAGGTAGCGCGGTGCGTAACCCACCTCCTCGATCCCGAGCTTCTCCACGACGCGCAGCGAGTTGGAGTTCTCCGGACGGATCGCGACCTCGATGCGGTGCAGGCCCACGGTGGTGAAGCAGTGGTCGATGACCATGGCGACCGCCCGCGGCATCACACCACGCCCGGCGAAGTCCTGGTCGATCCAGTAGCCCACCGAGGCGAACTGCGCCGAGCCCCGCACGATGTTGTTGACGGTGACCTGGCCGGCGAACTTCCCGTCGACCTCGAGGGCGAACGGCAGGGTGGTGCCGGCCCGGGCGTGGCGCGTGAGCCGGCGGATCAGGGCGCGGAAGGTGACGGCGCTCGAGGGTGAGCCCGGAGGGGCGGTGGCGTCCCAGGGCACGAGCCAGGCCGCGTTGCGCGTGCGGGCACCACGCCAGGCCTCGGCGTCCGAGGCACGCATCGGGCGCAGGGTCACCACCGGCGACGTGCCCGAGGTCAGACGCGCCGGCCAGCCGCTGGCCATCAGTGGTCGCTCCCGACGATCTGCTCGACGGCGTGCACGAGGATCGGGCGCAGCACCGAGAGTCCGTCCTTGACGCCGCCTCGCGAGCCGGGGAGGTTGACCACCAGGCACGTGCCGGCCACCCCGGCCAGCCCCCGCGAGAGCGCAGCCGTCGGTACGCCGGCCGCGACCCCCGCGTGGCGGATCGCCTCGGCGATCCCCGGGACCTCCCGGTCGAGGAGCGGGCGGGTCTGCTCGGGGGTCCGGTCGGTCGGGGTGAGCCCGGTGCCGCCCGTGGTCAGCACGACCTTGGCGCCGCGCTCGACAGCAGCGGCGATCGCCTCGCCCACGGGCGGCCCGTCCGGTACGACGACCGGCGAGTCGACCTCGAAGCCGAGGTCGCGCAGCGCGGCCACGATGAGGGGGCCCGTGGTGTCGTCGTACACCCCGGCAGCGGCGCGGTTGGACGCCACGACGACCTCGGCGCGACCCCGGGAGGCGAGTGCCTCGTCGCTCACGCGTCGTCCCGGACGAAGTCGCCGGACTTGCCGCCGGTCTTGGTCTCGATGCGGATGTCGGTGATGACCGCAGCCTTGTCGACCGCCTTGACCATGTCGACCACGGTCAGCGCCGCCACCGCGACGGCGGTCAGCGCCTCCATCTCCACACCGGTGCGGTCGGTGGTGCGCACCGTCGCGCTGATGTCGACCGTGGTGTCGGTGACGACCAGGTCGACGGTCACGCCGGAGAGCGCGAGCGGGTGGCACAGCGGGATCAGGGCGGGCGTGTGCTTAGCCCCCATGATCCCGGCCAGGCGCGCCACCGCGAGGGTGTCGCCCTTGGGCACCCCGGCGCCGCGCAGCAGCTCGATCACGGCCGCACTGACGTGCACACGCCCCGAGGCGGTGGCCGTACGGGCGGTGACCGCCTTGGCGGAGACATCGACCATCCGCGCGGCTCCGCGCTCGTCGACGTGGGTCAACCGGTCACTCACGGGCCATCACTCCTGGTCCAGCCGGATCACGGTGACCGTCTCGCCGGCGGCCACCTCGGTGACGTCCTCCGGCACCACGATCAGCGCGTTGGACGCAGCCAGGTCACCCACCAGGTGGGAGCCGGAGCCACCCACCGGCTCGACCTCGGCCACGGTGACGCCGTCGTCGCCGACGCTCAGCACGCCGCGCCGGAACTGACGCCGCCCTGCGGGCGAGCCCACCCGGTGGGTCAACCGGGCGCGAGCCGGGGTGCGCGAGACGGGGGTGAGCCCCATCATCGTGCGCAGGGCCGGTCGCACGAACACCTCGAAGGAGAGATAGGCCGAGACCGGGTTGCCGGGCAGTGCGAAGAACGGCACCTCGCGCACTTCCGCACCGGCGCCGCGCGGGCCGATCCGACCGAAGCCCTGCGGCTTGCCCGGCTGCATCGCGACCCCGCCGAACCACATGCTGCCGAGCGGGCTGAGCGCCTCCTTGACGATGTCGTAGTCGCCCATGGAGATGCCGCCCGACGTCACGATGACGTCGGCGTGCTCGAGCTGCTCGTCGAGGACGTCGAGCAGGAGCTCGGGCCGGTCGGGCACCAGCCCGACCCGGACCGCCTCGCCCCCCGCGCGGCGTACGGCCGCTGCCAGCAGGAAGGAGTTGCCGTCGTAGATGGAGTCGGAGTCGAGCTCGTCGCCGGGCGCGCGCAGCTCGGAGCCGGTGGAGATGATCACGACGCGCGGCCGTGGTCGCACGCTCACCGTGGTGCACCCCACCGATGCCAGGAGACCCAGGTGTCGGGGGCCCAGCGCGGTCCCGGGCGTCACGAGCACCTCGCCGACGCTGACGTCCTCGCCGGCGTAGCGCACGTGCTGGGCGAGTGCGGCCGGTCGGGAGATCGTGACCTCCTCGGCGCCCCGGTCGGTCCACTCGTAGGGCACGACACAGTCCGCGCCCTGCGGCAGCGGCGCACCGGTCATGATCTTGGCGGCAGTGCCGTCGGGGAGCGCGCCGACGGCGACGTCGGCCTGACCTGCTCCGATCTCGCCCACCACGCGCAGCCGCACCGGGGCCTCGGCCGTGGCCGCAGCCACGTCCTCGGCACGCACGGCGTAGCCGTCCATCGCGGAGTTGTCGAAGCGCGGCAGCGCCATCGGCGACACGATCTCCTCGGTCGCCGCCAGGTCGAGGGCGTCGAGGAGGGGCAGGACGACGGCAGGCAGGGGGGCGGTGGCGGCCAGGATCTGTCCCAGGTGCTCCTCGACCGAGCGCAGCCCGCCGGGGCGCGGCTCACTCATCGGGCTGCAGCACCGTGCCGGGCTCGATCCGCTGGGCCGACTTCGCCGTGAGGCGCACGTCGCCGATCACCGAGACGTCCTTGCCGAAGGTCCAGTCGCCCTCGACGCGCAGCGAAGCGGCCTTCGCCAGCGACGGTGCGCCCTGGGGGAAGCGCTGGTCGAAGTCACTGACCAGCTTGTAGCTGTCCGGGTCGAGGTCGATGAAGGGCACCTCGTCGGCTGCCTGGTCGAGCACGAAGTCCTGCCCGATCGTGTAGACGTCGGAGCGCAGCACGAGCAGGTCGTTGGTCGTCTTGACCGGCACGAACCGGTCGCGACCGACCTCGATCAGCTGGGAGCCCTCGAAGGTCTCGATCGCTGCGCCCATCGCGGTCTCGACCTGGATCACCTTCGGCGTCGAGGGGTCGGCGGGGTCGACGGTCTTGACGTTCTTGATGAGCGGCAGCCCGAGGATGCCCTGGCGCAGGTCCAGCGCCTGCTTCATCGCCCCCAGGTCGAACCACAGGTTGTTGGTGGAGCAGTACCGGTGGCGGTCGAGGTCGGCAAGCGCTTCGGCGTCCTCGGGTGGTGTCTGCGCGGTCTCGCGCAGCACCAGGCGCCCGTCGCTCTTGCGCCGTGCGAAGTGGCCGCCCTTGCGGTCCGACGGGGTACGACGTACGGCCTCGATCGCGAACGGCGCCCCGGAGGCAGCGAACCAGCCGGCGACGCGGGGGTCGGGCACGGCACCGAGGTTGTCGGAGTTGGAGATGAACACGTGCCGGAAGCCGCGCTCGATGAGCAGGTCGAGCAGACCCGTGCCGCGCAGGGCGGTGTAGACGTCACCGTGGCCGGGCGGGCACCACTCGAGGTCGGGGTCCTTGGGATAGCTGACCGGGCTGAGGTCCTTCTCGAGGAGCTTGGGCACCTTGTTCTGCAAGAACTCCAGCGGCAACCCGTCGACCGCGAGGTCCTCGTAGCGCGCGAGCGCGGCCATCGTGTCGGCGGAGGTGCGGAAGCTGTTCATGAAGATGAGCGGCAGCGTGGCGTCGTGCTCGGCGCGCAGCTTCAGCACCTGGCGCGAGATGATGTCGAGGAACGACAGCCCGCGCCGCACGCACAGCAGCGACTTGGCTCGGTCCATCCCCATCGAGGTGCCGAGACCACCGTTGAGCTTGATCACCACCGTGTGCCGGATCGCCTCGGCGGCCACCTCCGGGTCGACCTCGACGTCAGCCAGGCTCGGCATGTCCACCGGTTCGATCGTGGCCTCCGGCACCATCCCGGTCTCGCCGTGCTCGAGCAGCCGGTAGTAGTGCACAAAGGTCTCGATCGCGACCTCGTCGACGCCGGCGTCGATCATCTTGTCGCGGGCGGTGTTCAATCCGGGACTACCCATGTCAGCGATCGTAGGCTTCCCCCGTGGTCACGTCACAACCGTCCGGGTCCGGGGGCTCTCCGGCCTCCTCCGCGGGCTCGGCCAAGCTCGCCCTGCGCGACCGGCTGACGACCGCCCGCAACCGTCGCACGCTCGCCGAGATCGGGGTCTGCGCGCGCGAGATCGCGACACACCTGGGCGCGCTGGAGGACGTCCGGCGCGCCGCCACGGTCGCGGCGTACGTCTCCCTCGGCACCGAGCCCGGCACCTCCTGGGTCCTGGACCACCTCGTCGCCACCGGCACCCGCGTCGTGCTGCCGGTGCTGCTGCCCGACAACGACCTGGACTGGGCTGCCTACACCGGCCCGC
Organism: uncultured Actinomycetota bacterium; assembly: GCA_963760515.1. Lineage (GTDB taxonomy): Bacteria > Actinomycetota > Actinomycetes > Propionibacteriales > Nocardioidaceae > Nocardioides. The sequence continues at coordinate 83,007 of CAVXDL010000008.1, read as the reverse complement.
AGAGCCTGGTGGCCGCTCGCTACGGCCTGCTCGAACCGACCGGGCGCCGACTGGGCGTCGAGGCGGTCGCCACCGCGGACGTCGTGCTCGTGCCTGCCCTGGCGGTCTCCCCCACCGGGCACCGCCTCGGGCGTGGCGGCGGCTCCTACGACCGCGCCCTGGCCCGCGTGCCCGTCGGGACCTTCACATGTGCCCTGCTCTACGACGACGAGGTCGGCCTCGACGTGCCCGTCGAGCCCCACGACCGTCCGGTCACCGCAGCCCTGACCCCCTCCGGCCTGCACCGCTTCTGACGCGCCGTCGGAGGTCGAGCCGGGCAGGCCCTGTGCTCCTCGGAGGTTGAGCCGGGCGAGCCCCTGGGCGAGCCCGAGACGAAACCCGGCGAGGTAACCGACGGCGTTCAGGAGACGCTCGGCCTGCGGGGTTTCGTCACGGCTCGTACCTCGCCGGCTCAACCTCCGGCGAGGACGAGCACGTCCTGGCCGGCCGCGCGGACGGCCTCCTCGGTGAAGCGCCACGGGAGGGTGCGGCCGTCGAGCCAGAGGTCGGTCTGGTCGGTGTAGTGGTCGTTGAAGGCGTGGCCGGAGACCCCGGTGAGGTTGATCCACCGGGAGTCGTCGAAGTCGGCGAGCGAGACGACCATGCGCATCGAGGGGGCCGCGGTCACCTCGAAGCCGGCGGCGGCGTCCCAGGCGGTCGCGTTGACCGCCGAACCGCTGCCCGAGGCTCCGCCGCTGTCGCGGTTGAAGAGGCGCTCGATCGCGCTGATCCCGGACTCCCCCAGGGTCGGGGAGCGCAGGTCGAGCCGGTGGAACGCGCCCCAGGTCCACTCGTCGGGATTGATGGCCTGGCGCGCCGTGAGCTCGTCACGCGCGTCCATCAGGGCCTGGGTGAGCACCATGTCGCGGGTCTCGCGGTCCTCGGTGGTCACGTCGTCCCAGAAGGCCCCGTTGGGTCGTTCGAGGAGATCGGTCGACCGCGCCCATCCAGCGCTGGCCGCCGTCGGGCCAGAGGTCCTCGGGGAGCTCGTCGTGGAAGGTCAGGCGGAGCAAGTGCGACCACACGACGTTGAAGTACGCCGCTGCCGGGCTGTCGGCGGGCTGGCTGAAGTCCCACGACCTGAGCAGCTCCTGGCCTCCGCTGTAGTAGCCGCCGGGGAGCTGCGCGCGCAGCAGGTAGGGGGTGAGCACCGGCCCCAGCGGGTTGCGGTCGTCGAGCTGCATGGCCGTCAGGTCCTCGACCGTGAACTGCCCGCCTTCCTCGATCCGCGAGGTGATGAGGTTGCGCAGCCGCTGGGAGCGGTAGCCGCGGTCCCAGTCGTCGGTCAGGAAGTAGGGGTAGTCCGGCCCGACCACGGCCTGGTTGGCGGTCACCACGAAGCCCTCGTCGGGGTCGAGCACGCTCGGCAGACCGTCGAAGGGGATGTAGGCCCCGCTCCAGTCGTTCTCCTGGCGCCAGCCCGCCGACGGCAGGCGTCCGTCGTTGCCGGACTTGCGGATCGGGATCAAGCCCGGCGCCTGGTAGCCGATGTGCCCCTCGCGATCGGCGTAGACGAGGTTCTGGGCAGGAGCTGCGAACGTCGAGACCGCCTCACGGAAGCTGTCCCAGTCGGTGGCTCGGTCCAGGGCGAGGATCGAGTCCGCGGTGCGCGACGGGGTCAGCGCAGTCCACGCCAGCGCCACGCCGTACTGCTCGGGGTCCTGCGGGTCCGGCGAGGCGGGCCGGGGCACCGCAGCGACGTCGGCCACCTCGGCGAGCACGTCGGTGGCATCAGAGACCAGCGGGCCGTGCAGCGTGGAACGCACCGTGATCGTGCGGTCCTCTCCCCCCTCCACCAGGATCGTCTCGGTGCGGGCGACCAGCGGCAGTCGCCGGCCGGCATGGCGGTAGCTGTCGCCTTGGAGGCGCTCGACGAACAGGTCCGCGACATCGGGACCGAGGTTGGTGAAGCCCCAGGCGATGTCGGCGTTGTGACCGATGATCACTCCCGGCACGCCGGAGAACGAGAAGCCCGCGACGTCGTAGGGGCAGTGTGGTCCGACGGTGCGACAGTGCAGCCCTACCTGCACCCACACCCCCGGCAGCGAGGTGCCGAGGTGGGGGTCGTTGGCCAGGAGCGGCTCGCCGGTGGTGGTGTGCTCGCCCGAGACGACCCAGGAGTTGCTGCCGATGCCGTCGCCGCGTCCCAGCCAGGCGGGCATCCGCCCCATCGCCTGGCCGAGCCGGGCCAGCCCCGCCACTCCGGTGCCGTCGTCGACCGCCCGCTCCAGTGCGGTCGCGGTGGCGTCGTCGAGCCCGCGGCCCGGGGCCGGACGGGTCGGGTTGCGGGTGTCGGTGCGGGTGGCGTTCTGCTCGAAGACCCCGTCGACGACCTTGCCCTGCGTGACGATCGGCGTGTTCTCGTCGTAGGGGTAGTCGGGGAAGAGCTGGGCGGTGCGCCTGGCGCCCACCGCCTCGATCGTCAGGGTCCGGTCGATCTCGTCCTGCATGTTGCCGCGCAGGTCCCAGGCCATCGCCTTGAGCCAGGCCAGCGAGTCGATGGCGCTCCACGGCTCGGGTCGGTAGTCGAGGCCGCCGGCGTCCAGCACGGCGTACTCGAGCGAGACCTGGCTGGCGCCCTTGCCGGCCAGGTAGGCGTTGACGCCCTTGGCGTAGGAGTCCAGGGCGACCCGCGTGTCAGGAGTCAGCAGCGGTAGCTCCCGCTCGGCGACACGGCGCCAGCCCATCGTGCGCACGTACACGTCGGACTCGACGGCGTCCTCGCCGAACAGCTCGGCCAGTCGTCCCGCGGTCGCGTGCCGGCGCACGTCCATCTCGAAGAACCGCTCCTGCGCGTGCACGTACCCCTGGGCATACATCAGGTCGTCGGTGGTGTCGGCGTAGATCTGGGCGATGCCGCGATCGTCGCGCACCACCTCGACCCGAGCGCCGAGCCCAGCACCCTCGATCGTGCCCGACGTCGCAGGGAAGGACCGGCGCACCAGCACCACGCCGCCCAGCGTCGTCGCGACGAGCACCAGCACGAGCGCCACCGTGGCGTACGTCGAGACCCGGACCGGCCGCGGCAGCCGCTGGAAACGCCGCCACCACAACGGTGGACGCCGAGCGGGGGTCTCCACGCGACCCTCCGCGGAGGGCTGGGCGTCAGGGGTTGCCGTCATGGTGAGGCCATTCTGCCGTGGACGTCGCGGGCCCGCGCACCCCGCCGCCGAGCCGTGGCGCCGGGACCGGGTCGAGACCGTCGACCGATCAGCCCAGGCGCTCCTGCGGCTCCGACGCCTGCACGTCCTGACTCAGCCGTCCTGCGCCGTGAGCCAGGCACACCGCGATGCTGGTGCCGGTCCCGGGCGCGGAGGTCACCACGATGTCGCCGCCGTGCTCGGTGACGATGTCGTGGACCACGCCCAGACCCAGGCCGGAACCGGGGATGGCCAGTCGCAGCGCGTCGTCGGAGCGGAAGAAGCGGCCGAAGACCTTCTCGACCTCGTCCTCGGCGATCCCGATCCCGGTGTCGCCGACGGTGAGCACGACGTCCTCGCCGGCCACCTCGAGCTCGACCGAGACCCGCCCCGAGCCGGGGGTGAACTTGATCGCGTTGCCGCACAGGTTGACGATCAGGCGCTCCAGCGACGCCATGTCTCCCATCACCGTCACCGGCTCGGGCGGCAGGAGGACGTCGAACTCCAGGTCAGGTCGGCGTCGCAGGAGCGGCTCGAGGTGCTCGTGGGCGGCCTCCACCGCCGCGCGCAGGTCGATCGGCACGAGCGCGGGCCCGGCTCGGCCCGCATCGACGCGCGCCACGAACAGCAGGTCCTCGGTCAGCATCTCCAGCCGGTGCGTGCTGCGCAGCAGCTTGCCCAGAGCGGTCGCCTGAGCCTCGGTGAGGTCGCCGTAGGAGCCGTCGCGCAGCAGCTCGGCGTACCCCTGGATGCTGCTGATCGGGGTGCGCAGCTCGTGGCTGACGGTCGAGACGAGCTCGTCCTTGATCCGGTCGGCCTCCTCGAGCCGTTCGACCGCGGCATGCTCGCTGGCCAGCGCCTCGGCCGTGGCTCGTTCGGCGCGCTGCCGTTCGGTCACGTCCTCGCCGGCGAGCAGGTAGCCGATGAACTCACCCGATGCCCTGATCTCGGTGACGCTGAGCGACAGCACCCGCGCCGAGCCGCCGGCGGTCAGGTAGGTCCAGTCGCGGGGATCGTCGCGGGCAGCCTGCGCCGCGATCACCGATCCGAGGTCCCTGCCGGTGCCCAGGCTCGCGGCGTGCGAGTCGACCTCGGCCGGGGTGATGAACATCGACGGCGTCCGTCCGAGCACGTCCTGCTCGCGGTGGTCGAGGAGCAGCTGGGCGCCGCTGTTGAAGTGCGTGATCCGCAGGTGCTGGTCGGTGGCGATGAGGACGGTCCGTGTCGCCGCGTCCAGGATTCGCACCACCGTGGCCGTGGCGCGCGAGGCCTCGATCGTGGAGGCAGCGAGCTGGTCGAGCAATGGGTCGCGTCGCACCGACAACAGGTCGGCGAGGCGCAACGGGGTCGCCTCGAACTGCTGGATCTGTGGCCGGTAGACCGCCACGAAGAAGAGCAGGAAGACCGAGAAGGCGCCGGCCAGCACCAACTTGGCCTTGACCCCGGCGACGATGGCGGTGCCCAGACCTGCACCGGGGTGAAGCGCCAGCAGCGTGAACAGCACGCCGTCGAGAGCCAGGATGGCGATGAACGTCGACAGGTAGACCCCGGCCATCGCCGCCGAGCCGAGCCTGCCCTTCGTCGCCTCGAGGACCGCCAGGAGGATCACGAGCTCGGCGACGATGAGGGTCCCGCCGATCAAGACGGTCACCAGCGACTGGTCGAAGGCAGCGGCCGGCGCCCCCAGCGGGTTCGGGATGTCGGCGTTGTCGAGCGCCGCCTTGCTGAGGTGGAAGATCGGGTAGACCACGAGGTTGACCGACACCGTCAACACGATGATGTTGCGCACGACCTGCACGTCGCGCCCGACGATCATGGCGACGACCGTGGCGAACATGAACGCGCCGTAGCTGACCTGCCCGGCGAGGAGGGAGACATCGCCGACCACGGGCAGCACGTAGACGGCCCCGAGCAGACCGCCGAGGGTCAGGACACAGGCGATGTAGGTGTAGAGCACCAGGAACTGCACCCGCGAGCGGCGAGCCGCGGCGAGCAGGGGGATCGCGGCGTAGACCGCGACCGAGCACACGAACACCACGACTGCGGTCATGTCTGCCCCTCCACGAGTTAGCGCCCTCGTCATCGTGCCACGGAGATCTCGTCCCCGTCGGCGTTCCGCGGCAGTGGGTAAAGGCTGGGGCGAAGCGTGGGGAACATTGCGAGTCACCACCGACGTTGACGTAGCATTGGCAGTCGCCGGGTCCGAGTGCCAGTTGTCCCCCTCCACCGGCTCACGACGAGGAGTTCACCAGTGCCCACCTACCAGTACGCCTGCACCGAGTGCGACCACGCCTTCGAACAGGTCCAGAGCTTCACCGACGACACCCTCACCGTGTGCCCGGGCTGCGAGGGTCGCCTGCGCAAGGTCTTCAACGCTGTCGGCGTCGTCTTCAAGGGATCGGGCTTCTACCGCAACGACAGCCGCTCGACGACCTCCAGCAGCACGCCGGCTGCATCCAGCGACTCGGGCTCGTCCTCGACGAGCACCTCCACCCCCTCGAGCACGTCGTCCTCCTCGAGCGACAGCGGAAGCACGCCTGCCTCCACGAAGGCCAGCGCCCCCGCCTCGACCTGAGCCTGTGGAGGGCGGCCGCGAGGTCGTCCCGGTTCACCTACGGTCGACGGGTGACGCTCCTCGACGACCACCCTGCGGCCCCGGGCCGCCGCGACCGCCTCGCCCGGGGTCGCGAGCACGCCCGGAAGTTCCTGCTGCGCCGCCGCCGGCCGTTGGCCGCGCTCTGCGCAGCCGTCGCGGTCGCGGCCGGGCTTTCCGTCACGCGACCGCCCGCCCCTGGCACCGTCGAGGTGATCGTGGCGAGCCGCGACCTCCCGGCCGGCACGCGACTCACCGCTGACGACCTGACCGCGCGGGACTTCCTGGCGGGGACCGAGCCGGCCCGGCCGGCGGGCCGACCGACCGGTCGGGTCCTGGCTGTCGCCCTGTCCGCCGGCGAGCCCCTCACCGACTCCAGCCTGCTCGGTCCGGCGCTCACCGCCGACCTGCCCTATCTAAGGGCCGTACCTGTGCGGATGCCCGACCCCGGCATGGTCGACCTGCTGCGGGTCGGCGACGTCATCGACCTGGTGGCGGCCGACCCCGACGGCGATCCAGCGCGGCTCCTGGCGACTGACGTGCCGGTGCTGGCCCTCCCCGAGGTCGCCGACGTCACCGGCGCCAGCGGGCTGGCCGGTCGGCTCACGGTGCTGGGTCTCACCCCTGCGGAGGTGTCGGCGGTGGCGACGGCGAGCCTGGTGTCCTTCGTGACGTACACGTGGTCGACGCGCTAGGTTCGAAGTAGCGGGCTCATGGCCCGGTCATCTAGTTCCAAGGGGGACCCCACCATGGACGGGTTCAAGAACTTCCTGCTCCGCGGCAATCTCGTCGACCTTGCCGTCGCCTTCATCGTCGCCACGTCCTTCGCGGCCGTGGTCGAGACGTTCACCAACTGGCTGACCGGTCTGATGCCCGACAGCGCCAGCGACGTCTTCAGCAACGTGCCCAACTCCTTCGGAGCGTTCCTGAACGCGGTCATCGCCTTCGTCATCGTCGCCGCGGTCGTCTACTTCCTGGTGGTCACGCCCTACATCAAGGCCAAGGAGAGGTTCTTCCCGAGCCCCGCGCCGGGCACGCCCGAAGACATCACCTTGCTCAAGGAGATCCGCGACCTGCTGGCCGCGCCCCGCTGATCCCAGCCCGCTGAACAAGCACCACCAGGTGCCGTCTCACCCGTGGTGAGGCGGCACCTGTGCTTTGAGCCACCGCTCGGTGGCATCGTCGTCGCCCCGCCGGTCGCCGAAGTCGTCACGCTCGTCGCTGGTGGTGTCGGGCAGCACGTCACCGAAGACCGCGGCGAGCCGACGGCGCCGCTCCTCCTGCGTCTCGTCCCGCCCCTGACCGACGTCCGGCTCGCGCGCCTGGTCAGACACAGAGACCTGCTGCCGCGCGCTGCGACGCCGACCGCGCCTGCGCGCCGCTGCCGCTCGTGTCGCTGTCGCCCTTGCCGTCCACGCTGTCGCTGGCCTTGATGACCCCGTCCTGGAGGCCCTTGGTGAGCGGCACGTCGTCGATCACGCGCTGCCAGAGTCGGTCGGCCTCAGGGAGCCACTCGACCCGGTTGGGGTCTGCGGGCGAGTACTGCCACGGCACGGTGACGAACTTGATCTTGTCGAGCCCGATGTCCTTGAAGCCCGCGCCGACCTTGCCCATCTGGGTGATCGAGGTGAAGTCGGTCGTCAGCGAGCTGGTGGCGGCGTTGAGGAAGCCCATCACCCGGTCCACCCGGCTCAGGGTGCCGGCTGAGATCACCTTGCTGGCCATCGCAGCGATGAAGGCCTGCTGGCGCTTGATCCGACCGAGGTCAGAGCCGTCGCCGAGCGTGTAGCGGGCACGCACGTAGTTGAGCGCTTCCTTGCCGGCGATCTCCCGGGTGCCGGCCGGGATGTTGATGCCGTGCGCTCGGTCCTCGATCGGCTCGGGGATGCAGACCTGGACGCCGCCGATCGCATCGACCATGTCCTGGAAGCCGTTGAAGTCGAGGACCACGTAGTTGTCGAGCCGGATGTCGGTCAGCTGCTCGAACTGCTGCATCGTGCACGCGGGACCTCCGACGGAGAAGGCCTCGTTCCACATGACGCCCTCGGCACCCGGGATGACGTTGCCCTGGGGATCGAGGCAGTCGGGGCGATCGACGATGCTGTCGCGCGGGATGCTGACGCCGTAGGCGAAGGTACGGTCGGCCGAGAGGTGGAACATCAGCGTCGTGTCGGAGCGCTGCCCGCCGCCGGTGAGGCCGTCGATGTCGTTGCCCTCGCCGTCACGCGCGTCGGAGCCCATCACCAAGATGTTGATCGGCTCCTGCGGCACGTCCTGCGCCGCCGCGACCTTGTCAGGCCGGTCCTGCAGCTGACGCTGGACGTCGACGTAGTCGAGGTTGTCGTTGAGGTGGCGGTAGAAGAAGACCCCGCCGAGGCCGATGACCATCGACACGGCCAGCGCCGCCGCGGTGAGGCCCGTCAGCGCGCGTTGCTTCTTCTTCTTCGGCCCGCGCCGCTTGGGCGCCAGACGCGATTCGGTGCCACTGACCAGGGCGTCGGCGCGCGGCTCGCGTGCGTCGGGCGCGGGGTAGTCGTCGGGCATGGTCACCTTGCGTCAGTCGGGGCGCGCGATCGAAACGCGCAGGGGGCTCTCTCATTGTGCGGAGTCCGGGGCAGCGATCCAAACCGCGCGACCCCGTGCCACCGGGTCACCTGCCCGCCGTCGGGCCGCAGCATGGAAGGATGTGGGCGACGCGAACCGTCACCGGTCGCCGTCGACGCCCCAGTAGCTCAGCGGATAGAGCAGCCGCCTCCTAAGCGAAAGGTCGCAGGTTCGACTCCTGCCTGGGGCACTCAGTCCTTGTCGTCGCGCAGCTGCTCGCGCAGCTCGGCGAGCAGCGCCGTCACCGACTCCACGCTCAGCGCAGAACCGTCCGCTGCAGTGCCGCCCTCCCGGATCTGACCGCCGAGGCTCAGGACGTAGATCGTGTCGGCGAGCTCGAAGTCGAGGTCGACGACGACGGCCTCCCGCAGGGCGCCGTTGGCGTCGGCCAGGACGACTTCCTCGCCCGGCTCGAGGCCGCGGTCGAGGTGGGTGCTGCTGTGGGCGAGCCGGATCCAGCTCGCGTCGATCCCGAGCTCGGCGACCGTCCCCGGTACGTCGATGAGCTCCATCGTCGATGCTCCCTTTGTCGCAGTCATCATGCCCTCCCGTGGCGTCGTCGTGCTCGTCAGACAGACAACGAGCCGCCACCGCTACGGTGACGGTCAGAAAGCGATGGTCCAGACCAGCAATGGTCTCAGGACACGGGTCGACCCGACAAGGGGCTCGAATGTCATCTGCCCAGGTCAGGACACCCGAGGGGGCACAGCGCGCGCACCGTCAGGCAGGCGGTCCGGGCTTCTCGCGCAACGCCCGCGCCAGGGCGCTGACGGCGTCGTCGCTCGGGGAGGCAGCCGCCTGGTTGGAGCTCTGGAGCTCGGCGAGCAGCTCGGCGCGGTTGACCGCGATCGAGCGGGGCGCATCGATGCCGATGCGGACGACATCGCCGCGCACCTCGAGGACGGTGACGGTCACGTTGTCGCCGATCACGACGCTCTCGCCGACACGGCGACTCAGGACCAGCATGGCCTCACGCTACCGGTCGCCTCGCCGTACGCGACCCCGACATGGGGTCAGGCGAGGACAGGGGCACTGATCGGCAGGGTGAGATCGTCGAGCACGACCTGGCACGCCTGCTGCGTGCGCGTGTTGAGGAGCAGCGGGGCCAACAGGTTGGCAGTGGTGCTCGCCAGCGTGTCGCCGGCCGTCAGGACCACCAGCACCAGCACCTCGTCGGCACTCTCGATGGCGAGGTCGGCCACGGTGTCGTCGTCGACCACCGGCGCGTAGTCGGGGAAGAAAGCGTGCGGTGGCACGACCAGGAAGCGCAGGTCGGGGTCCTCGATGGAGCGCAGCGCACACAGCACCCCGGTGTCGTCGAGCTCCACGAGCGCGAACCGCCGCGCGTCGGGGAAGCCCGGCATGGGGTGGACCAGCTCGATGACCGGGATGTCCGGCATGACTCTCCTCGACTCGCGTGGCCAAACGACGGTGCCGATCATCGCAGAAAGTCCACGAGGCTCGGCTGCATGACGCGGGCGGTCGATGCCAGCGCTGCCTGGTAGGCGACTTCTTGCAGCTGGAGGTCAACCATCGCCTTGGGGAGATCGGTGTTCTCGATCTCCGACAGGCTCGCCCCCAGCGTGATCCGGGCGTCGGCGGCCTTCTGGGTCGCGGCCTCCACCCGGTTGTAGGTGGCCCCCACCCCGGCCTGGACGGCGCCGATGGTGGTGAGACGGTCCTGCAGCGAACCGAGGGCCGTCCGCATGCCGGCCTCGTCGCCGGAGGTCAGGGCGGTCGAGAGCGCCGCGAGGTCGTCGAACAGCGAGGCTCCGTTGGGTCCCACCACGTCGGTCCCGGTGACGTCGACGCGCACCCGTACGCCGTCCGCGACGCTCCGCTCGACGGCTCCCGGTGTCCCCACGTAGGAACCGGTTGTGGCGTCGAAGGCCGAGCTGCCTGCGGTGATCCCGCCGAAGACCGGCCGCCCGAGGTAGCTGCTGTTGGCTTGCGCGATCAGCCCTTCCCGGAGCTGGTCGACCTCGGCAGCGAGGGCGGCTCGCGACGAGGCCGACGAGGTGCCGGTGCTGACGCCCTGGAGACCGAGCTCGCGAGCACGACGCACCCCGTCGGACATGCCGCTCAGCGTCGTGTCGATCGTCGTCAGCCACCCCAGCCCGTTGTCGGCGTTGCGGGCGTACTGCTCCTGCGTCGAGATCGCCTCGCGGAAGCGCATCGACGACGTGGTGCCGATCGGGGAGTCGGACGGACGGTTCAGGACGCGGCCCGTGGAGAGCTGCTCCTGGGTCTTGGCCAACCGCGCGAGGCTGGTCTGCAGGGAGGTGACCGAGCGACCGGCCAGCATGTTCTGGGTGACTCGCATCGAGCTCATCAGCGCAACAGCCCCGTCCGGTTGATGAGCGTGTCGAGGACCGAGTCGACCACGGTCATCACCCGCGCGGCGGCTTCGTAGGCGCGTTGGGCCGAGAGCATCGAGACCATCTCCTCGTCGAGGTTGACCCCGGCGAGCTGCTCGCGCGCCGAGTCGACCTGGGTGGTGAGCAGCTGTTGGGTGCCGCTCAGGCGTTGGGCCGAGGACACCTCGGTGCCGAAGCTCGTGACCAGCCGGCGGTAGGCGTCCTCGCTCTGGCCCGCTCCGGCCAGGGCGTCGGCTCGCGAGCCGTCGAGCACCCCACCGGGCAGGGCCGAGGCAGCGACCTGGCTCCCGTCGGTGACCGCGACGCTCAGGGTCCTGGCGGGGTCGCCGGGCGCGAAGCTGAAGAACGGGCGGCCGGTCGCTCCGGTGAGGTCGTAGCCGCTCGCGTGCAGCGCGTTGACCTCGTCGGCCAGGGTCGTGACCACTGCTGAGAGCCCGTCGACGTAGGCCGGGAGGGTCGTGGTGAGGAGGTCGGTGACCGCACCGACCGTGCCGCCGAGTCCCGCGCCGACTGCCGTGGTCGAGGCACCCGACGTGATGGCATATGCGATCGGGGCGCCGTCGGCGGCTCCCGTCGGGGTCACACCCCCGGTGAGGGCCAGACGCCCCGCCACTGACCCGGACACGAGCGCGACGCCGTTGACCGAAACGTCGAGGACCCCGTTGGCGCCGGGCGTCGCCGTGCCGCCCACGAGCTCGGCGAGGCGGGTGGCGAGCTGGTCGCGGCGGTCGAGGAGTCCGCTCCCGTCGACCCCGTCGAGCGAGGCGGCCGCGATCGCCTTGTTGGTCGCAGCCAGCTCGATGGCCGCGGTGTTGACCTCGCCGACCGCGGCAAGGAGACGGCCTCGCTGGTCACCGGCCTCGGCGTCGAAGCCGGCCACCTGGGCGCGCACGCTGTCGACGAGGGCCTGCCCGCGGGCGATGACCTGCCCCCGCGCCGCCGAGCTGCCCGGGTCGTTGGCCAGGTCGTGCCAGCTGCTGCGGAAGGCGGTCAGGGTCGCCGCGATGCCCTTGTCCCCGGGCTCTCCGAGCCCGGTCTCCACACGCGACAACGACGATGCGCGCACGTCGAGGTAGGCCTGGGTCGAGTGCTCACGTCGCGAGCGGGCGTCGAGGAACGGGTCGTTGAGACGGTCCACCGATCCCACGGTGACGCCGCGTCCCACCAGGCCCTCGGCTCCGGACTGACGCGACCAGAGCGCCGGCACCGCGGTGGAGCCGATCGACTCACCCACGACGCGGCGACGCGTGTAGCCCTCGGTAGTGGCATTGGCGATGTTGTTGGTCGCGACGTCCATCGAGACCCGGTTGAACCGGAGCGCGGTGAGCGCGGTGTTGAGGGAGGACAGCGAACCGCTCATGTCACAGGCTCCGGTCGACCAGTCTCGGTGCCGCGGCGCCGGCCACGGCGGAGCCGGAAGGGCTGTAGGTCTGGGTCGTCTCCTCGTCCAGCGCGAGCAACGTCTCGCGGGCCGAGCGGTAGCCGCTGGTGAGCAGCGCGCGGTTGGCATCGGCCATCTCGGTGATCTGGCGCGTCACGGTCGCGAACGCCTCGCGGTGGTCGAGCAGGACCGACCGCCAGGGCTCAGGGCTCGCTTCGGCGAGCTCGCGCAGGGAAGGGTTGGCAGCGCAGCCGACCTCGTTGGCCGCCTCGTCCGCGGCCAATGCCCGCAGGACCTCGGTCTCCCGCAGGGTCTGCAAGATGGCCTCCACCTCACGCGCTGCGCGCATCAACCACGCGGTGCGGCCACTGGCAAGGACGAGCTGTTCCACCTCGAGCCGATAGAGAAGGGTCTCCAGCAGCTCACGGGAACGCCAGAGCACGAGCGAGAGCTTCTCCACGCGGAACTCCTGGGTCGAGGTCGGACATCGGTCGGGACTCAGTGGATCGACCGACCCGCGCTGGACCTGAGGGGATTCTGCGAGCGAGTGCCAGACCGCCCTGGACACCCGGTCCAGACCAGATCCGCGAGCAGCTCCGGCTCTGCACGCCGGGGCGCAATCATCCTTTCGGTCAGTCTCTGACCCCCTCCCCTAGTCCTTCTGGACCCTCTTTCTCAAGAACGCTGCAAGGCGCGGCGTGTCACGCCACTCTTTCCATCGCTGGGGGGCGAGCAGGCACCCGGCATGCAACATCGGGAGGGGTGTTCATGCAGAACTACACGGACGCAGCGGCAGAGGCGTCGAACGAGGCTGACGACCTGATCGTCGCCAACATGACGTTGGTCGACCACGTCGTGCGCGAGACCATGGGCCGGGTGCCGGCACACGTCAATCGCGACGACCTGCAGTCGGCCGGTCTGACCGCCCTCGTGAAGGCCGCCCGGGCCTTCGACCCCGATCGCGGGGTCCCCTTCACCGGGTATGCCGTCAACCGGATCCGCGGAGCGATCCTCGACGAGCTGCGTGGCGTCGACTGGGCGTCGCGCGCGGTGCGCAGCCGGGGTCGTGACCTCGACGCGACCCGCGCCCGCCTCGCCTCCACCCTGGGACGCACCGCCGACGACGCCGAGGTCGCCAACGCGCTCGGTCTCACCGTGGCCGACGTCGAGCGCAACGACGGCGACGTCGCCCGCGCCAGCGTCCTGTCCCTCCAGGCCGGCACCGACACCTCCTACGAGGACCTGCTCACCAGCAACACCGCCACGCCCGAGCAGGAGATCGAGCACCGCGAGCGCCTCGACTACCTGGTCGCCGCGATCGCCGAGCTGCCCCAGCGGATGCGGGTCGTCGTCGAGGAGTACTTCCTGGCCGAACGGCCGATGGCCGTGATCGCCGAGGCACTCGACGTCAGCGAGTCGCGCGTCTCCCAGATCCGCGCCGAGGCACTCGTGCTGTTGCGCGACGCGATGAACACCGCGCTCGACCCGGCCCTGGTGCCGGCGCACCCCCGCCCGGACGGCTGCGCGGCGCAGCGTCGGATGTCGTACTTCCAGGCCGTGGCCGCTCGGCAGTCGGCCGGCCGCCAGGGCCGCGCCACCGCCTGATCCGTCGGCCGGCATCGGCCCGCACCGGGCCGCTCGGTCTGCATCACACCGCTCCACCTGCGCGACGACCTCGTGAATCACTCCTCGAGAGAACTCGCCCACAACTTTCTCGAAAAATCCTCAGGACCTCCGGCCCTCGGCCGATGTCATGGGGGCGAGCCCATGGATGGGCTCAGCCGGACTCACACCAGGAGGGAAACATCATGGGTCTTCGCATCAACACCAACACGGACGCCTTCAACTCGTACCGCAACTTGTCGGTCACGCAGGGACAGATGTCCAAGTCGCTCGAGAAGCTGTCCAGCGGCTTCCGCATCAACCGCGCTGCCGACGACGCAGCCGGCCTCGCGATCTCCGAGGGCCTGCGCTCGCAGGTCGGCGGGCTCAAGGTCGCCGTGCGCAACGCACAGGACGGCATCTCGGTCGTCCAGACCGCAGAGGGCGCCCTCACCGAGGTGCACTCGATCCTGCAGCGCATGCGGGACCTCGCCGTCCAGGGCGCGTCGGACACCAACTCCGCCGATGCCCGCACCGCGATCACCACGGAGGCCTCGCAGCTCAACTCCGAGCTCTCCCGGATCGCCGGATCGACGAACTTCAACGGCACCAAGCTCCTCGACGGCAGCGCCAACACGCTGAACTTCCAGGTGGGCGCCGGCTCGTCGTCCGCCGACAACGTCATCGCGTTCAACTTCGACACCGCTGACGTCTCGGCTGTCTCCTCGGCGCTCTCGTCCGGCGGCGGCAACTCGTTCGCCGTGGCCACCCCCACTGCCGTTGCCGGCAACTGGACCTTCACCACGACCGGTGTCGCGGCCACGTCGACGGTCGACATGGGCACCGCCGGCGACTCCAAGACGGTGCAGCAGGTCGCTGACAAGCTCAACTCCGACACCGGCTTCGCGGCCAACTTCCGCGCGAGCGTCAACCAGTCGAACGAGCTCGTCGTCAACGCGACCAACGGTGGCACGTTGGCCACCACCTCGCCGGGAACCGGCGGTGCCGCCGGCAACGCCGTGGCGGGTGGCATCACCTTCGACACCGCCGCCAACGCCCGTAACGCCATCGACGCGATCGACACCCAGATCAAGAACATCTCGACGGCGCGCTCCAACCTCGGTGCGGTGCAGAACCGGTTCGAGCACACGATCAACAACCTCAACGTGGCCGTGGAGAACCTCTCGGCCTCCGAGAGCCGGATCCGCGACACCGACATGGCCCAGGAGATGATGAGCTTCACCCGCTCGCAGATCCTGAGCCAGGCCGGCACCGCGATGCTCGCCCAGGCCAACTCCGCTCCGCAGAGCGTGCTCTCGCTCCTGCGCGGCTGATCCCAGGCCCTCACGGGCGGGGGTGACCGCACCCGGTCACCCCCGCCCCTGCCCGGCTCACACCCCGGGCCGACCGCACCGACCGCACCACCGAGCACCACCAGGAGGGACCGATGGCCAGCATCAGCGGGCTCTCGAGCGGCCTCGACACCGCCACGATCATCAACCAGCTCATGCAGCTGGAAGCGGCGCCGCAGACGCGACTCAAGTCGCGGGTCTCGTCGGAGTCGAGCTCGGTGTCGGTCCTGCAGTCCCTCAACACCAAGCTCACCTTGCTGGGCGTCAAGGCCAAGGCCCTCGTGGGGCCGCAGGCCGGCATGCCGTTGACCTCGACCTCGTCCAACGCCGCCGTCTCCGTGGCCACGACGTCGACTGCCTCGCCGGCATCGCTCTCGGTCACCGTCACCAGCGTGGCGCGCACGCACCAGGTCGGGTTCACCGACCCGGCAGCGCTCACCGACGTCGTCACCGGGGCCACCACCCGCGTACGCCTCGACCGCTTCGACGGCTCTCCCGTCGAGCTCGACACCGGCGACGGGACGTTGTCCGGCCTGGTCACCGCCATCAATGCGACCGCCAACGAGACCGGACTCCGAGCGAGCACCGTCAAGGTCGCCGACGGGTCCTACCGGCTCCTCGTCGAGTCGCAGGTCACCGGTGCCGAGCAGGACTTCGAGATCACCGCCGAGGACGGCAGCGCGCTGCTGGGCGGCTCGACGGTCCGCGCCGGCACCGACGCCGCGATCGACCTCGGCGCCGGCATCAGCGTCAGCTCGACCACCAACACGTTCAGCGACGTCCTGCCCGGCATCACCCTCACGCTCGGGGACGCCGCCACGACCGGCACCGTCTCCTCGGTCGCCGTCAGTCGCGACACCGCCGCCCTGACGTCGAGCGTCAAGGGCCTGGTCGACGCCCTCAACAGCGCCCTCGGCGACATCGACACCCAGTCGAAGTACAACGCCACCACCAAGACCGCCGGCCCGCTCACCGGGAACGCCACGGTCCGCAGCCTGCGCACCTCGTTGCTGGAGTCGGTCTACCCGGCCGACGGCGGCACCTTGGCCTCGCTCGGGATCCAGGTCACCCGCGACGGTCAGCTCTCCTTCGACTCCTCCGCCTTCGCCCAGGCCTATGCCGCCGACCCGGCCGGTGTGGCCGACCGGATCTCAGGCACGACCGGCTTCGCGGCCGCCGTCGCCAAGGTCACGACGACCGCGAGCGACGCCACCACCGGCACCCTCACCACCGCGATCACCGGCCGGCGCACCGGCATCACCCGCATGGAGGGCACCATCGCCGACTGGGATCGCCGACTCGAGCTGCGACGGACCGCGCTCGAGCGTCAGTTCACCTCGCTCGAGACCGCCCTCAACCAGATGACCAGCCAGTCCAGCTGGCTCAGCGGCCAGCTGGCATCGCTGCCGTCGAACAACAACGGCTAGCCGCGCACCACGACCCACGCCACCGCACCATCCGCACCACTGCAGCACCGCTCCACTTCAGGGAAGAACTCAGGCAAGCCAAGGAAGGCAGACCTATGACCCCCCATGCACGCGCCGCCTACATGGACGCATCCATCGCCACCGCCAGCCCCGCCCGACTGCTGGTCATGCTCTACGAGCGGTTGGTCCTCGACGTGACCCGCGCCCGCGACGCCCAGCGCTCCGGCTCGGTCGAAGAGGCACACCGCCAGCTCGTCCACGCCCAGGAGATCGTCCTGGAGCTGCACGCCAGCCTCAAGGTCGACGACTGGGAGGGCGGCGCCGGCCTCTCCTCCCTCTACGACTACCTCCACACCCAGCTCGTGCGTGCCAACCTCACCAAGGACGTCACGATCACCGACGGCTGCCTCAGCCTGGTCACCGACCTCTGCACCACGTGGCGCGACGCCGCGCTGAAGTCGGCGAGCGTGGCATGACCGCCCTGCTCTCCGACGACCTGACCCGGCGCGGACCGTTGCGGCGCAGCTTCGACCACTCCACGCACGAGGCGTGGGAGGTGGCTCTCGACCGGATCGAGCTCGACGTGATGCGGGCCGAGCACCGCCTCGCCCACGGCCTGACCCTGACGATCGACCTGTGGGACGTGCCGGTGGGCTACGGACCGCTCCCCGACTCGCTGCGCACCAAGGCCGAGGAGATCCTCGCCCGTCAGCGCGCCTGCCTCGAGCAGATGAGCCTCGCGCTCGGCGTGACCTACCGCCAGCAGGCGGTGGCCGAGGCGATGGGCCGCACCTCGCCGGCTCCTGGCGACCAGGCGATCTACGTCGACGTCGCCATCTGACGACGCCCGTCCAACCCCTCCCGACAGACCTTCTGGCGACCCCCCCTGGGTGCCCGGAGACCGGCCGGCCGCCGGCTCCGGGCCCTTGGTCGTCCACGGTCGGGAACAGCTGCGAACTTCTCTGCGATTTTCTCTCACATCGGGCAGGGCGCGACCGATAGGCCACCTTGAGCAGGGACTGCTCACCACCGCCGACGGACCGGCACACTCGCAGTTTTCGCGGGAGGTTCTTGCTGTGTCCGTTTCGTCCTACGCCGCTTCCGATGCCGTGTCGTCGGTGCTCGGCTTTGCCCTCGACGGCTTGGCCCTGCGCCAGCGCACGATCGCCGACAACCTGGCGAACGTCGACACCCCCGGCTTCCGGGCCTCCTCGATCGACTTCGAGAGTGCGCTCCAGTCCGCGCTCACCTCCGGCGAGGACGCGCGCGCCGGCCTCGCCGGCGCGGCGCCGGCCGTGCTCGCGACCGACACCCCCGTCGGCGCCAACGGCAACAACGTCGACCTGCGCCACGAGACCATGGCCGCGATGCAGTCGCAGTTCCAGTACCAGCTGGTCGCCCGTGCGGTGACCGACCGCTTCGACCTGGTGCGCACCGCGGCCGGAGCCATGTGATGGGCGCCTTCGACATGCTGCGCATCGCGGGCTCGGGGCTGGGCATGCACCAGACCTGGCTCGACACCCTGGCCAGCAACATCTCCAACAGCAACACCATGCGGCGCACGTCGGAGAACGCCTTCCAGGCACAGATGGTGATGACCAGCTCGCGCCCCGACGGCGGGGTCGACGTGACCGGCATGGCAGTCGGCGACCCGGCCGGCATGATCGTGAACGACCCGGACAACCCGCTCGCCGACGCCGACGGCAACGTCCGCGCCCCGGCGATGGACATGGCGGCCCAGATGAGCCAGCTGATCATGGCCCAGCGCGGGTTCCAGGCCTCCTCGCAGGTGACCAAGTACGCCCAGGACGCCTACGGCACCGCCATCGGCATCGGTGGTCGCTGATGAGCATCGGCGGCATCGAGAACCTGGCCGGGATCGGCGGTTTCCGGCCCCTGGCCCCACCCGTTGCCACCACCCCCGCAGCCAACCCCGCTGCCGGCGCGGGCGCCGCGAGCGGACCGTCGTTCGGCAACCTCGTGCTCGACGGCCTCCAGCGCCTCGACGGCGCTCAGCGCACCGCCGACGGGCTCGCGGTCCAGGCTGCCAACGGCACCCTGGAGAACCTCCACGACTACACCATCGCGGCCACCGAGGCCCAGGTGACGACCCAGGTCACCGTCGCCCTGCGCAACAAGGCCGTCGAGGCGTTCACCGAGATCATGCGGATGCAGGTCGGATAGGTCAGACGATGAAGGAAACGATCTCGCGGGCCCTCGCCCGCTACCGCAGCACCTTCGCCGACTTCACGATCGGGCAGAAGGTCGTGTCCGTCGTCGGCACCGGCGCGCTCCTCCTCGGCGGCTTCATGGTCTTCTCATGGGCCTCCGAGCCGGCCTACTCCCCGCTGTTCTCCGGGCTGTCCTCCTCCGACGCCTCCGCGGTCATCGACCACCTCGACGCCTCCGGCGTGCCCTACGAGCTCACCGACGGCGGCTCGACCGTGATGGTGCCGCAGGACGACGTCTACAAGACCCGCATCGTGATGAGCGGCGAAGGCCTCCCCGCCAGCAGCACCGGCGGTGGCTACGCACTGCTCGACAACCAGGGGCTCTCGACCTCGCAGTTCCAGGAGCAGACCGACTTCAAGCGGGCGATGGAGGGCGAGCTCGCCAACACCATCGAGGCGATCGACGACGTCAACACCGCCGTCGTCCACCTCGCGATGCCCGAGAAGCAGGTCTTCGCCGACGCCCAGCAGCCCACCACGGCGTCCGTGCTCGTCGGCACCCGCCCCGGCACGACGCTCGACGGGCAGCAGGTGCAGGCGGTGATCCACCTCGTGGCCTCCAGCATCGACGGCCTCGCGCCCGAGATGGTGACCGTCGCCGACTCCACCGGCCGGGTGCTCTCCTCCCCCGACGGTTCGGGCGGTGCCGACGGATCGACCCGTGACCAGCAGACCCAGGCCGTGCAGTCCGAGCTCCACGACCGGCTCCAGTCGATGCTCGACCGCGTCGTCGGACCCGGCAACTCCACGGTGCAGGTGACCGCGTCGCTCGACTTCGACAAGTCCGTCACCGAGACCACCGACTACCAGGCCAACCCCGACATGCCTCCGATGTCGTCGAGCACCAGCAAGGAGGTCTACCAGGGCCCGGGCAGCGGCGCCGCCGCCGGCGGCGTGGTGGGCCCCGACGGTCAGATGGACTCGACCTACTCCTCGGGCGCGGGCGGCGACTCGTCGTACAAGAAGTCGCAGACCACCGAGGACAACGCCGTCGACACCGTCGTGGAGAAGCGCGAGACCGCACCCGGTGCGATCAAGACCCTCCACGTCGGCATCGCCCTGGACTCGGTCGCCACCCAGAACTACTCGCCGGGGCAGGTGCGCGGCCTGGTCTCCGACACCGTCGGGATCAACAAGGAGCGCGGCGACACCGTGCGCGTCGTGGCGATGCCCTTCGACCGCACCGCCGAGACCGCGGCGGCCGACGAGCTCGCGCTCGCGCAGGCCGCCGACGCCGCCGCGGCCCGCAACGACCTCTACCGCAAGGGCGGGCTCGGCTTCGTCGTCGGGATCGCGCTGCTCCTCGCCTTCGCCAAGAGCCGCAAGCGTGCCGCCGCCCGCGACCAGGCCACGACCTACGTCGTGGAGCAGCTGCGTCAGGAGAGCGCGGCTCGCGCCACGCTCGAGACCAGCGCAGCGTCGCTGGCGCTGGGCCAGGCCGAGCGCTCGGAGGCCGACGGCCTGCAGCAGGAGCTCGACGCCCTCATCGAGCGTCAGCCCGAGGACGTCGCCGCGCTGCTGCGCGGCTGGCTGACCGAGAAGAGCTGATCGCCGATGTCGACCACGACCCTGAACGGCCTCGGCGCCCGCAAGGCCGCCATCCTGCTCGTCCAGCTCGGCAAGCAGCGCGCCGCGAGCGTGCTCAGCCAGCTCAGCGAGAGCGAGGTCGAGACCATCACCGGCGAGATCGCCCGCCTCGACACGATCTCGGCCGCGGAGGCGCAGTCGGTGGTCCAGGAGTTCCGGGACCTGATGATCGCCAGTGACCACGTGAGCCGCGGCGGACTCGACTTCGCCCAGCAGGTGCTCGAGCAGTCCCTGGGCACCGACCGCGCCGGGCAGGTCCTCGACCGGCTCAAGGCCGCCGCGGTGCAGCTACCCTTCCAGTTCCTGCACCAGGCCGACCCGGCACAGCTGCGCTCGTTCATCGTCGACGAGCACCCTCAGGTCATCGCACTGGTGCTGGCGCACATGACTCCCGACAAGGCATCGCTGCTGCTGTCGGGGCTCCCGCCGGCGCAACAGGCCCAGGTCGCCCACCGCATCGCGGTGATGGACCGGACCTCGCCCGACATCATCCGCTCCGTCGAGAGCACCTTGGAGCGCAAGCTCGCCTCCATGCTCCAGCCGAGCACGATGTCGCGCGTGGGCGGGCTCGACCCGTTGGTCAACATCATCAACTGCTCCGACCGAGCGACCGAGCGGCAGATCGTGGAGGGACTGGAGTCCCTCGACGCCGACCTGGCCGACGAGGTCAAGAGCCGCATGTTCGTCTTCGAGGACGTCGTCAGTCTGGACGACCGTTCGCTCCAGCAGGTGCTGCGCCAGGTCGAGACGTCGTCGTTGGCGCTCGCCCTGAAGGGCGTCTCGGACGAGGTCCGCGACAAGATCACCAGCAACCTGTCGAGCCGCGCAGCCGAGACGCTCATCGAGGACATCGAGCTGCTCGGGCCGGTCCGTCTGACCCAGGTCGAGGAAGCCCAGCAGGGTGTCATCCGCACGATCCGCCAGCTCGAGGAGAGCGGCGAGATCATGGTCCGACGAGGAGGCGACGTTGAGTTCGTCGACTGAGCGCAGGCCGGAGCCCACCGGCTTCCGCGCCCTGAGCACCGCGGTGCTGCGTGGCTGTGCCGCGGACGGTGCCAGCAAGCTGGCCACGCCGGAGCTGCGCGACGGCGCCTGGACGAGGTTCGGCGACACGACCGTGCTCGGCGACGTCGTCACCGAGCAGGCGCTCGCGGGCCTCGCCCAGACCACTCGCCAGGCCGCTCGCGCCCAGGGCTACGCCATCGGCTGGGCCCAGGGACGACAGGAGGCCTCGACCGAGGCTGCCGCGTCAGCCGCGACCGCCGAGGAGCACGCCCGGGCCGACGCGGACCGGCGCGAGGCCGAGCACCGCGCTGCCCTCGACGCCCTGCACCGCGCGACCCTCGCCTTCGACGAGGCGACGCGGGCCATGGCAGCCCAGCTCGAGGACCAGGCGCTCGGCCTGGCCCGCGACCTCACCGAGGTGATCCTGGGCCACGAGCTGCGTCACCAGACCGGGACCGAGACCGCCGATGCCGTTGCTCGTCGGGTGCTGGCGGTGCTGCCCAGCGGCGTCGCCGCCACCGTGCGGCTGCACCCCGACGTCGCCGCTGCCGGCGCGTCGCCCGCGCTGGAGACCGACCTGGTCCATGTCGTCGCCGACGCGACCCTGAGCCGGCACGACGCCGTCGTCACCACCGACGAGCAGGTCGTCGACCTCTCGATCGCCGCTGCCCTGACCCGGGTGCGGGAGGCGCTGTCGTGACGCCGCTGACCGCCTCCCCCCTCCTGCAGACCGAGCACCCTGCGATCGGCGGCTCCCTCGACGCAGTCCGCGCCCGAGCCACCGCAGCCGCCCGACCGTGCACCCACGGCCGGGTCCGTGACCTCATCGGGCTCCACCTCGGCGTGGTCGGCGTGCCCGCCGCCGTGGGCGACCTGCTCGAGGTCGGCGCCGATCCGGTCAGCGGCACCAGCGGCGTCCTCGCCGAGGTCGTGGCCAGCAGCACGACGTCCGGGCTGACCTGCCTGCCGCTCGGTCCCACGACCGGGATCCGAGCCGGTGCCCCGGTGCGCCACACCGGTGGACCGCTGCGCATCAAGGTGGGCGACGCCCTGCGTGGCCGTGTGCTCGACGGGCTCGGTCGTCCTCTCGACGGCGGACCGCCCCTCGATGAGCTGTTCGGCCTGGAGGAGGTGGGTGTGGACCACGAGGCCCCCGACGCCCTCGCCCGGCCGCGCATCGACCACCCGCTGGGACTCGGGGTGCGGGCCCTGGACTCACTGGTGCCCTGCGGGCGCGGCCAGCGCCTCGGCATCATGGCCGGCTCGGGAGTGGGCAAGTCGAGCCTGCTGTCGATGATCGCCCGCGGGACCGACGCCGAGGTCTCGGTGATCGCCCTGGTGGGCGAACGTGGCCGCGAGGTGCGTGAGTTCCTGGAGAACGACCTGGGCCCTGAGGGACTGGCCCGTTCGGTCGTCATCGTGGCCACGTCCGACGCCCCGCCCGTCGTGCGGCTGCGCGCGGCCTTCGTCGCCACCCGCATCGCCGAGTGGTTCCGCGACGACGGCCGACACGTCGTGCTCATGATGGACAGCCTGACCCGCGTGGCGATGGCCCAGCGCGAGATCGGGCTCTCCGCCGGCGAGCCCCCCGCCACCCGGGGCTACCCGCCCAGCGTCTTCGCCCTCCTCCCCCGCCTGCTCGAGCGGGCCGGCACCTCGCCGACCGGCTCGATCACCGGGCTCTACACCGTGCTCGTCGAGGGTGACGACCTCCAGGACCCCATCGGCGACACCGCCCGCTCGATCCTCGACGGCCACGTCGTGCTGACCCGACGGCTGGCTACGGCCGGTCACTTCCCCAGCATCGACGTGCTGGAGTCGATCTCGCGGGTCACCGGCGCGGTGACCACGCCCGAGCAGCGCGCCGACGCCATCGCCCTGCGGCGCATGCTCGCCGCCCACCGCTCGGTGCGCGAGCTGGTCGAGATCGGCGCCTACGTCGCCGGCACCGACCCCGACGCCGACGCCGCGCTGAGCCGGATGCCCCGGATCGAGGCGTTCCTCCGCCAGGACATGGACGACGCGGTGGCGCCGTCGCAGACGTGGGCCCGGCTCCGTGAGCTGGTGGCACCGTGAGCGCGACAGAAGCCACTCCTCGCCCGGCGAACCTCGACCGCGGGCTGTGCGCGGTCGAGCGGGTGCGCGGCGTACGCGAGCGCGACAACCGCCTGGGCATGCAACAAGCCCTGCTCGAGCAGCAGGTCGCCGAGCTGCGCCTCGCGCGCCTGGAGGAGTCCTACCGGGCGCACGGCAGCTTCCTGGACGGTGACACCGGACGCTTCCTGGCGGTCCGTGCCTCGATGATGGCGCTGCGTGAGGCCATCACCACCGCGCAGGCCGACGTCACCACCGCTCGGTCGGTCGCCCTCGACGCCAGCGCCCGCTGGCGGGCCTCCCGCTCGCGCCTGGGGGCTGTCGAGGGACTGCTGGACCGACGGGCCGACGAGCGGGTCGTCGAGGCCCGGGCAGCCGAGTCCACCGAGCTCGACGACGTCGCAGGTCGGCTGTGGCTGCGTCGCAGCCGCGCCCAGCACGAGGAGAGCCACGCATGAGCGTCGCCGAGATCACCTCGCGGATCAGCCAGATCCAGGCGCAGCTGAACCTGCTCGCTCCCGCAGGAGCGCCCACCGCGTCAGCCTTCGCCGCCCAGCTGACCGCTGCCGGCGCGAACCTCACCGCGGCGCGTGCGACCACCAGCGCACCGGCTGCCGGGGGCGCCAACCCCACCGAGGCGCGAGTGGTGGCCGAGGCGCAGAAGTACCTCGGCCTCCCCTACGTGTGGGGCGGCTCGAGCCCGGAGGCCGGCGGGATGGACTGCTCCGGCCTCGTCCAGCACGTCTACAAGCAGTTCGGCATCGACCTTCCGCGCGTCTCCGCTGACCAGGCCCGGGCCGGGCAGCCCGTCGCGTCGATGGCCGAGGCCCGCCCCGGCGACCTGCTCGCGTGGGACAACTCCTCGCGCAACGTCGGCGCCGACCACATCGCGATCTATGTCGGCGACGGCAAGATGATCGAGGCCCCTCGCACGGGTCTCGACATCCGCCTCGTCGACGTGCCCACGCCTCCCGACTACATCCGTCGGGTGCTGCCGGCGACGTCCACCACCGCGCCGGCCTCCCTCGGCGCGGTCACGGGGGTCGGGGCCACCACGGGCAACGGCGCGGTCGGCAGCCTCACCCAGGGCGCGGTCCTGGGCCGGGTCGGATCCGACGTGCCCTTCGCTGACCTGTTCAACACCGCAGGCGCTCGCTACGGCGTCGCACCCGTGCTCCTCGCCGCCGTGGCCAAGCAGGAGTCGGGCTTCGACCCCACCGCGGTGAGCCCGGCAGGAGCGCGCGGACTCATGCAGCTCATGCCCGGCACTGCCGACGGACTGGGGGTCAAGGACTCCTTCGACCCGGCGCAGGCGGTCGACGGAGCCGCCCGTCTGCTGCGCGACCTCATCGACCGGTTCGGCCGGTTCGACCTCGCGCTCGCCGGTTACAACGCCGGCCCCGGAGCCGTGCTGCGCTACGACGGGATCCCGCCGTACCCGGAGACCCAGAACTACGTCCGCTCGGTCATGTCCAGCCTGGGGCGCTCATGAGCATGACGCCGCTCGCCGCCCCCACGGCCACGCCGAAGCCTGCGGGCACCGGATCCGGGTCCGCAACCGGCCCCGCCGGGTCCGGCTCCGCAGCGGACGGGTTCGCCGCCCTGATGGCGTTGTTCTCCGGGGCTACCGGAGCCGCCACCCAGGGCGAGGACGGCGACGAGCAGGGCTCGGGGACCGACCCCGCCGCCCCAGAGACCACCGAGAGCTCCGATGTCGCTGAGACCTCGGAGACGTCGGACACCGCCGAGGCCGCTCTCCTGGCCGCTGCCGGAGCTCCGTGGTGGCTGACGCCGGTGCCCGCCGCGCCGCCCCTCGACACCGTCGGCCAGAGCGGGACCCACCAGGGCCCCTCGATCGCCGGGGCGGACCCGGTCGACGCCGTCGCACCCGCCGAGGCCGGTGCACCGACGGGCGACACCGCCGTCGGTGCGGGTCCGGTCCCGCCCCGCGCCCCGGACGATGCCTCCGGCGCCGCTTCTCCCCGCGTCGAGGGTCTGGCTGCAGCAGCGGCGTCGGGACTTTCGGCTCCGGCAGCGCACACCGAGGGCACCCAGCCCACCGCTGCGGAGAGCGTGCACCGTCAGGTCTTCCCCGAGGTCGTCCGGCTGGCCACCACGGGGCCGCGCGGCAACAGCACCCAGCACCTGACCCTGCGGCTCGACCCGGGCACCCTCGGCGAGGTGCGGGTCACCCTGAGCATGCGCGGCGACTCGGTGCGGGTCCGCTTCGCCACCTCCGGCTCGGAGACCCACGCTGCGCTCCTCCAGGGAGCCCCCGAGCTGCAGCGACTCCTCGAGGCCCAGGCCGCCGATGTCCGGGTCAGCGTGCGGGACGGTTCCGCGCCGGCCCAGCCGGGCACACCGGCCGGAGCGACGCCCTACAGCGCCGACCGCGCCGCGCAGGAGCAGTCCGGCTCGCTCGACTCCGGAGCCGGCCACGGCTCCGGACACCCCCAGACCTCGGAGGGTCGCGACGCGACCGGACGAGAGCCAGGGCGACAGGCACGGACGCCTGCCGCCACGCACGCCACGGACGGCACCCAGGACCCGATCACCAGGTCGAGCCCTGAGCAACCGCCCGGATCGGGCCGCCACCAGCGGCTCGACCTGAGCGTGTGAGGAGGAGACATGTCCATCCCCGCCACCGAGGCGGTCACCCCCGGCGGGCTCCAGGCCATGGTGCCCAGCTCGGCCCCGGCCTCGACCTCGGCTGACAAGGAGATGTTTCTGCAGCTCCTGGTCGCTCAGCTGCGCTACCAGGATCCGATGAACCCGGCCGACACCGGACAGTTCCTGTCGCAGTCGGCCCAGTTCACCTCGCTCGAGAAGATGCAGGAGGTCGCGGACCAGACCGCGCTCGTGCTCGGGGCGAGCATCGCGTTCGGCGCGAGCAGCCTCGTCGGTCGCCACGTGGTCTACAGCCTCGAGGACGGCACCCCGGGTGCCGGCAACGTGCGCGGCGTGACCTTCGACGCCGGGGGCCCCGTCCTCGACGTCGACGGGATCGCGGTGCCGCTCGCTCTCGTGCAGCAGGTGACGTCGGGAGCCAGTCCCGCCGCCGCCGGCTCGACCACCGGTCCTTCCACCACCACCATCCCGTCCACCACCAGCCCCGCGCCCGCGGCTCCCTGAGCCCGAGCACACCTCGAGAGGAACCCCCTCATGCTTCGCTCGCTCTTCGCCGGCATCAGTGGCCTGCGCGTCAACCAGACCATGCTCGACGTGACCGGCAACAACATCGCCAACGCCAACACGATCGGCTTCAAGTCCAGCGGCACCGTCTTCTCCGACACCCTGAGCCAGATGCTCACCGGTTCGTCGGGGGCGAACGCCAACCGCGGCGGCGCCAACCCCATCCAGGTGGGACTCGGCGTCCAGCTGGCCGCCACCGCCTCCAACATGGGGCAGGGCTCTGCCCAGCTCACCGGTCGTTCGACCGACCTGATGCTCCAGGGCGACGGGATGTTCGTGGTGCAGCGCGGTGGGGAGAACCTCTTCACCCGGGCCGGCGCCTTCACCTTCGACGACACCGGCGCGCTGGTCACCGGGAGCGGCGCGCGCGTCCAGGGCTATGCCCTCGACGCCAACGGCGTGCGCACCGGTGGTCTCGTCGACATCACCTTGTCGACCGCGGGCCTGAACCCGCCGGTGCCGGCCGGCACCGAGCTGACGTCGTACTCCTTCGGCAGCGACGGCAAGCTGCGCGGAGCGTTCTCCGACGGCATCCAGCGCGACATGGCGCAGGTGGCGATCGCCGACTTCACCAACGTCCAGGGTCTCGAGCGGGCCGGCGAGACGTCGTTCCGCGAGTCGGGCAACTCCGGCGACGCCCAGTTCGGCGTGTCCGGCGAGGGCCGTCGCGGGGCCGTCACCGGCGGAGCCCTGGAGATGTCGAACGTCGACCTGGCCGCCGAGTTCACCAACCTGATCCTCGCCCAGCGTGGCTTCCAGGCCAGCTCGCGCGTGATCACCACCTCCGACCAGGTCCTCGAGGAGCTGGTGAACATCAAGCGCTAGCGCCGTCAGCGCGCCGGCACCACCCGCGGCCGGTCTTCCCTCGACGGGAGACCGGCCGCGGTCTTGTCGCAACCGATCGGCACAGACCACTCAGGTCACGCCGAGACCGGCCGATGACCTCTCTGACCGCCACGGACGGCAGTCGCCACTCGCACTAAGGACGGTGCTGCATGATTTCCTTGACCCGACTTTCCGGGTCGGTGTTCGCTCTCAACCCTGATCTGATCGAGCGCATCGACCACACCCCCGACACGGTCATCACGCTCATCGACGGCTCGAAGTACCTGGTCGCCGAGAGCCTCGCCGGCGTCGTCGCGATCATCCGTCACCACCGCGCCGAGATCGTCGCCCTCAGCGGGATGATCGGCGTCGGACAACCGGCCCTCGACCAGGGCGGGCCCTGGCCGGCTGCCCCGGCAGCCAACACCAGCCTGTTGAGCGCTGCCCACGGGATCGGCGAGGCCGACGAGGCACGGCTGGAGCGCCTCGTCGACACCCACGCAGGTCGACCCAACCTGTCGGTGGTCAGCCACGCGACCCCGACCTCGGGCGCCGGATCCACTCACCACGTCCGAGCGGGGGGGCACGTCGTGAAGGACGCCGCTACCGCCATCGGCATCGGCATGGGCATCGCCGTCGTCGTCGCCGCCAACGTGCTCGAGGGCGGCAACCCGATGAGCCTGCTCCTGCTGCCGCCGATGATGCTCGTCTTCGGCACCACCATCCTGGTCACGATCGCCGGCGGCACCATGGCCGACGCCAAGGGTGCGGTCACGTCACTGAAGCGCGCCTTCTCCGGCGGCGACGGCGGGTCCGGCGCCGACGTCGTCCCGGCCGTCGTCAGCCTGGCCGAGCGCGCCCGTCGTGAGGGCCTGCTCGCGCTCGAGGACATGGTCAAGGACATGGATGACGAGTTCCTGGTCAAGGGCGTCACGCTGGCCATCGACGGCACCGACCCCGACGAGGTGCGCGACATCCTCGAGTGCGAGGTCGCGGCCAAGCGCAAGGCCGACAAGCAGTCGGCGAAGTTCTTCGCCGACGCCGGCGCCTACGCGCCCACGATCGGCATCATCGGCACCGTCATGGGCCTCGTGCACGTGCTCGAGAACCTGGCCAGCCCCGAGGAGCTCGGACACCTCATCGCTGCCGCCTTCGTGGCGACGCTGTGGGGCGTCATGAGCGCCAACGTGCTGTTCCTCCCGCTGGGCAACCGGCTCAAGCGCCTCAGCGAGCTGGAGGTGGCTCGGATGGAGCTGGTCATCGAGGGCGTGGCCGCGATCCAGGCCGG
Source organism: uncultured Actinomycetota bacterium (assembly GCA_963760515.1). Taxonomy (GTDB): domain Bacteria; phylum Actinomycetota; class Actinomycetes; order Propionibacteriales; family Nocardioidaceae; genus Nocardioides. The sequence goes on along the minus strand of CAVXDL010000008.1, from coordinate 54,269 downwards.
GTCCAACCCGCGCGTCATCGCCCAGAAGCTCACCTCCCTCCTCCCCGTGCATCAGCAGCCCACTGCTGACGCCGCCTGAGCAGGAGGTCTCGATGTCGAGCCGACCCAAGCGGCGCGAGGAGCCGGAGGAGCACGAGAACCACGAGCGGTGGCTGGTCACCTATGCCGACATGGTCACGCTGCTCATGGTGCTCTTCATCGTCATGTTCGCGATGAGCCAGGTCGACGAGCGCAAGTTCGCCGAGCTGCGCGAGGGCCTCGCGGCCGGGTTCGGGTCCCAACCCTCCATCCTCACCGGTTCCTCCAGCATCTTGGAACAACCCGGCACCGCAGCGCTCTCGCCCGTCGCGCCCGAGCTCCAGCTGGCCGAACCTGTCGGAGGAGGACAAGTCCCTGGTGGAGCAGGCGCTCCAGGAGTCGGCCCGGCTCACGGCCGAGCGCGCGGCCGGCGACGCCGAGGCGGAGGCGGAGCGCTTCGAGCGGTTGCGCAAGAAGCTGAAGGGTGCGCTCGCCGAGGCCGGTCTCGAGCGCGACATCCGTGCGTCCTACGACGAGCGCGGACTGGTGCTCAGCCTGGTCTCCCGCCACGTCGTCTTCGAGAACAACCTCGCCAGCCTGTCCTCCCGTGGTCTCGCTGTCGTCGATGCCCTGGCCTCGGTGCTGGGGGCGATCGACGACCACCTGCAGGTCGACGGCCACACCAACCAGGTGCCGGTGAAGCCGAAGTACTTCGCCACCGACTGGGACCTCTCCGCCGCCCGCGCCGTCACGGTGCTGCGTCGTCTCGAGGAGGTCGGGAAGATCTCCACCTCGCGCCTCTCCCTGGCCGCCTTCGGCCACAGCCGGCCGCTCGTCCCCCCTGACGAGCCGGGATCACAGGCGATCAACAAGCGCGTGGACGTCGTCGTCCTGTCCCAGCCTCCCGCGACGACCGACGGGGCCCGGCCCGAGAGCCGCACGACCCGCAACGCCACGCGTCACGCCTCCCCCCTCCCCCCTGCTTCACCCCCCTCCGCCGACGAGACCACGGGCAGTGCCCTGGGCAGCGCGGCGGAGGAACCCCCCATCCCCCACCAGGCAGGAGCCCCCCGATGAGCACCACCACCGCCCCTCTCGACACGGCCACCCCTCCGACCGCGACCGACGAAGGCGGCGGCGGGAAGAAGAAGAAGCTGATCCTGATCGTGGTGCTCGTCCTGGCGCTCGGCGGGGCCGGCTACTGGTTCAAGCTCCGGCCCAGCGGCGAGGAGAGCGCACCGGTCGCGGGAGAGGTGATGCCGCTGGATCCCATGCAGGTCAACCTCAAGGACGGCCACTACCTGCGCATCGGCCTCGCGCTGCAGCTGACCGAGGGAGCTCACAAGGCCGACGGGAGCAAGGCCCTCGACGCAGCGATCGAGCTGTTCAGCGGTCGCTCGGTGGGTGAGCTCGGCAAGCCCGGCGACCGCGCCAAGCTGAAGAAGGAGCTCGAGCACGCCCTCGAGGAGGCCTACCACGGTGAGGTGATGGGGGTGTACTACACCGAGTTCGTCACCCAATGACGCGGCTGGGTCGCTCGGCGCCGCTGATCCCGGACGTCCGCTGACCTGACGCCCCCTCACCGACGCATGGCCCGATCGGGCCATGTGGGCAGCCGTTCGGCTATTTCGCCGCGGTGTTCCTCAAGTCGGTCGATCGCGACCCGATCCGGCCTGCGTGAGCCTGACCCTGCCGACCCGAGCCGAGCCCCGACAGGGGACGTCGGCCGCTCGGGCGCGCCGTCCCGGCAGTGGCGAGCCGACCGCCTACGACTTCCGTCGCCCGATCCAGCTCTCCCGCGAGCACCAGCGCATCCTCCAGGTGGGCTTCGACGGTTTCGCGCGCCAGGCCACCACCGTCTTCACCTCCGCCCTGCGCAGCATCTGCCAGGTCACCCTGACCAACATCGACCAGCGCAGCTATGCCGAGTACGTCGACTCCCTGACCCCGCCGGCCCCGGCCCGGACCGAGACCGGCCGCGGCAACCACCGGGTCGAGGAGGACCGCTACCTCACCCTCTTCACCACTGACCCGATGCCCGGCCGCGGCGTGCTCGCCCTGCCGCTCGCGGCGGTGATGTCCTGCGTCGACCACATGCTCGGCGGCCCCGGCGACCACCGTCAGCCCCTCCGCCAGCTGACCGAGATCGAGACCGGCGTCATCTCCGGGCTGATCGATCGGCTGCTCGCCGAGATGCGCTACTCGCTGACCCCGATCGTCGCCCTGGAGCCGGAGGTGACCGGGGTCGAGTACAGCCCCCAGTTCGCCCAGGTCGCCGGCGCCGCCGACGTCGTCGTGGTCATCGAGCTGGACCTGCGCATCGACGACTACTCCCACCAGATGTCGATCTGCCTGCCCTTCAACGGCCTGCACCCGCACCTCAACGCGGCTGCCGCGCCCGCACCGGTCTCGAGCCGCGAGCGCGCCCAGCGCGCCGAGGCCGCGGCGCTGCTGCACGAGACCTTCGCCACCGTCCCGGTCGACGTCCAGGTGCGCTTCCGCGCCACCCGCGTCGACCCCGCGGCCCTCAGCGGGCTGCGCCTCGGCGACGTGCTCCGGCTGTCCCACCCGGCCTCGGCGCCCCTCGACGTGACCGTGGACGACCAGGCCTTCGCCCACGCGACGGCCGGCGCCCAGGGCCAGCGACTCGCGGCACTCATCGTGGCCACCTCTCCCAGCGTGACCGGCAACGTCCCCGGCTCGGCGGCGTCCTCCACCCCCAGCGCCATCCCCTCGTCCTTCCAGGAGATCCGATGACCCTCAGCCCCTCCGACCTCCCCGGGACCGACAACCAGATCAGCCCGACCGAGCGTCTCGCCCTGGCCGCGGCCGTTGCCTGTGTCACCGTGCTGCCCGCCAGCGAGCTGCTGACGCCCGGCGAGCCGCAGCCGGGCAACGAGCAGATGATCTCGATCTTCTCCGGCGCAGCGACCGTGGAGCTGAGCGGCGCCGTCACCGGCCGGGTCACCGTCCTGGTCGGCGAGGAGCTGGTCGGCGCCCTGGCATCGAGCCCCCTCGGTGGCCTCGACCTGGCCGCGGCCGTCCAGCCGGCGCTCGACGCTGCGGCCGCCGCCCTGTCCGCGAGTGCCCAGGCTGCGCGTCTCGTGGACCTGTCGCTCGTCCTCGACGACCTCGGCGGACCGTTCACCGCCGTGCCGCTGTTGGACAGCGGCATCGCCGCCGCCCTGCTGATCCCTGACCACACCCTGGCGCTGGCTCTCGCCGCCGGCACGACCGGCACCGTCATCCCGCCGGCCGGCGGCGTGAACGACGCGTTCAGCAGCACCCCGCTCCCCACGGCTGCCGCCCCCGGCCCGGTCACCTCCCCGGCGACCGGGCACGGGCGCGGCCCCCACGACGACAACGTGCGCTCGCTCGCCGACGGACGCCGTGGGATCGAGATGTTGCACGGGGTCGAGATGGAGGTGACCGTCGAGCTGGGCCGGACCCGGATGCCGGTGCGCGACCTGCTCGCCCTCGCTCCCGGAGCGGTCCTCACGCTGGACCGGGCGGCCGGCTCGCCGGCCGACCTCCTGGTCAACGGTCGCCTCATCGCTCGGGGCGAGGTCGTGGTCATCGACGAGGACTTCGGACTGCGGATCACCGAGATCCTCGACCAGAGCGCAGTCGGCTGACATGGCCGAGCTCGCCATCCGGATGGCCGTCTCGCTGGCCGTCGTCGTGGGGCTCCTCCTGGTCATGACCCGCGTCGCGGCCCGTCGCTACCGGGGCGGCCGCTCCGGCTCGACCGTCCAGGTCCTGCAGCGCCAGCCGCTGACCCGCGGCTCGACGGTCACCGTGGTCTCGGTCGGAGGTCGGGTGCTCGTGCTCGGCACCACCGAGCAGCAGGTGCGGGTGCTGGCCGAGCTCGACCCCGAGGACCTCGACGAGGGCTTCGACGTCGGCGGCGACACAGAGCCGGCTCACCTTCCGACCCCGGTGGACTACCCCACCTTCGAGCGGTCGCTCCACGCCGTGCGCAACGACCCGGAGCTCGCCTCCGCGCTGGCCACCGCGCCGGCGCCGGCCGCTCCGGCGGCCCCTGCCCCGGCCGCTCCGTCGGCCGTCAGCTCGGACTCGCTCCCGGACCCGGCACCGTTCCGCGCTCCGGCCGACGTGCTGCTGGACCTGACGCTCCCTGAGCCGGCTCACGTGGCAGCGCACGTGCCGACCCACGCCGCAGCGCCGGTCGCTGCCTCCGAGGCGGCGCCGGCTGCGCCGTACGCCGCGATGGCCGACGAGCTCCTCGCCGAGCTGCAGCGTCTCGAGAGCGCCCGGGCCCAGGACGCCGCCCGGGCCGCCATGGTCGCGACCGCGGTGGCTCGCGGTCCCGAGCTGGTCGACCACAGCACCGCCGCCCACGGCGGCAAGCACCGGGCTGCGCCGGTCCCCCAGGCTCCCGTCCCCGTCACCGTCTCCGTCCCCGCGCCTGCCGCGCCGGCGCCCCTCGCCGAGCTGCCCGCGCTCGAGCTGCTCGCCGGCCTCGCGGCGGCGCAGGCCGCGCAGACGGTCCAGGCCGCTCCGGCGCCTGCCCCGCAGGTCTCCCTCGCGCCGGCGCCGCGCCGAGGCGTCCGGGGCGCCGCACCCGCTGCCGACGGCGCCCTCGCGGGTTCGCTGCTGTCGCCGCAGACCTGGCGCCAGGCCTTCGCGGCCGTGTCGCGGCGCGCCTCGTGATCTCCCCGACCCGGCGGACGCCCAGCCGCACCGGGTCGGTCCCGGCGCTGGTGCTGGCCCTGCTCGTGCTGGCCGGCGCCCTGCTGCTCGGCGCCGCGGCACCCAGCAGCGCGGCACCGCCCGACCCCACCACGCCCGTCGCACCCGCTCAGGTCGACGAGACCCCGGGCCCGCAGGGCCCGCAGGGTCCTTCGGGCGGCCGGACCGACAACGGCTCGGTCAACATCGACCTCGAGGGCTTCGCCGACAAGCCGAGCACGTCGGTGACCCTCCTGCTGACGCTCACCCTGCTCTCGCTGGCTCCGGCGATCCTGCTCACCTGCACCAGCTTCACCAAGATCCTCATCGTGCTGGGCCTGACCCGCAATGCGCTGGGGCTCCAACAGATCCCGCCCAACCAGGTGCTCGCCGGCCTCGCGCTGTTCCTCAGCTTCTTCATCATGACGCCGGTGCTGTCGCAGATGAACGACGAGGGGCTCCAGCCCTACCTCGACGGTTCGTCGAGTGCCGCGGAGGCCTTCGACACCGGCGTGGAGCCGCTGCGGGCGTTCATGCTCGACCAGACCGGCGACGACGAGCTCGAGATGCTCACCAACGTGGCCCGTCGCGACCTGCCCGAGACCCGCGCCGACGTGCCGCTCAGCACCCTGGTGCCGGCGTTCATCCTGAGCGAGCTGAAGGAGGCCTTCATCATCGGCTTCATCATCTTCATCCCGTTCCTGGTGATCGACATCGTCGTCAGCGGGGCCCTGATGGCGCTCGGCATGATGATGATGCCGCCCGTCATGGTGTCGCTGCCCTTCAAGCTGCTCCTCTTCGTCCTCGTGGACGGCTGGGGACTGGTCATCACCTCACTCGTCCAGAGCTACACCTAGAGGCTGGGGAGCCCCCTGTGACCGACACCGCCGTCATCGAGATCGCCATGCAGACCATGATGGTCGCGCTCAAGCTCGCTGCGCCGATCCTCCTCAGCGCCCTCACCGTGGGCTTCGTCGTCTCCCTGTTCCAGTCGATGACGCAGATCCAGGAGTTCACCCTGGCCTTCGTGCCCAAGCTGGTGGCGGTCGGCATCGCGGTCCTGATCAGCGGCAACTGGATGCTGCACACGCTCATCAACTTCACCCAGGACCTGTTCGCGATGATCCCCGACCTGCTGGCCTGATCTCCCCATGACCGTCACCGTTGCCGGGGAGCCGTTGCTGGCGTTCCTGCTCGCCTCGGTGCGGATCGTGGCCTGGCTGGCCGTCGTGCCGCCGTTCTCCTCCCGGACCATCCCGGCGATGGCCAAGGTCACGCTGTCGCTCGGCCTGGCCTTCACCGTCGCGCCGGCCATGGCTGCCGCCGAGGTGCCGGTGGACACCTGGGGCCTGACGATGGTGGTGCTGACCCAGGCGTTCGTGGGCCTCGCGATGGGGTTCGTGACCTCGCTGCTGTTCGCCGCGATCGCGGCTGCCGGCAGCCTCATCGACGTCTTCGGCGGCTTCGCCCTCGCCCAGGGTTTCGACCCGTTGGGCATGAACATGAACACCGTCCTGGGCAAGTTCCACTCGATGCTCGCCACCGTGCTGCTCTTCGCCACCGGCGGACACCTGCTCGTCGTGGGCGGGCTGCTGCGCACCTTCGAGATGCTGCCGGTCGGCCAGACCCCCGGGGTCGACGGGAGCTACGAGGTGCTCACCCGCGCGTTCGGCATCTTCTTCATCACCGCGGTGCAAATGGCGCTGCCGATGATCGCGGTCCTCTTCGTCGCCGACCTCGGTCTGGCGCTGATGACCAAGGTGGCACCCCAGCTCAACGCGATCAACGTGATGTTCCCGGCCAAGATCGGGCTCACCCTGATGCTGGTCGGGCTCTCGTTCCCGATCCTGCCCGGGGTCGTGCGGCACCTGACCGACCTGGCCATGCAGGCCACCGCTGCGCTGGCCGGCGGGGGGTGAAGACATGAGCGCCGGTGAGGAGAAGACCGAGAAACCGACAGCCAAGAAGCGCAAGGACTCGCGCAAGCAGGGGCAGGTGCCCCGCACCCAGGAGCTGGGTGCCTGGACCGCGATGCTGCTCGCCTCGCTGGCGATGCCGCTGCTCATGCAGCACGAGCTGAGCGCCCTGGCCGAGGTGATGTCCTCGACGCTGTCGGCGACCGGCGACCCCAGCGTCAGCCAGGCGATGCAGCAGCTGCGCGGCGGCGCCCTGCACGCGTTCCTGGCCCTGCTCACGCTGTCGTGTGCGGTCCTGGTCGTCAGCGTGGCGGCGACGGTCGCCCAGGGCGGTTTCTACCTCGCGACCAAGGCGGTCAAGCCGAGCGCGAGCAAGCTCAACCCCATCAAGGGCGCCAAGCGCATCTTCGGCCCGCAGTCGTTGTGGGAGGGCGCCAAGATGCTGATCAAGTGCTCCCTGGTCGCCACCATGGTGTGGTCCTCGATCAGTGCCCTGATGCCGCTGCTCGGGGGCATGGTCCCGATGGATGCGATGCTCTCCATGACCGGTGACCGAGCGCTCTCCCTGCTGCGCAACGTCGCGGTCGCCGGGGTGGTGATGGCTGCGCTGGACTACGCGGTGATGCGTCGCCGCACCGGCAAGCAGACCCGGATGACCAAGCACGAGGTCAAGCAGGAGAACAAGCAGTCCGAGGGCGACCCGCTGATCAAGAGCGCCATCCGACAGCGCCAGATGGCTGCGTCCCGCAACCGGATGATGCAGGAGCTCCCCACCGCCGACGTGGTGCTCGTCAACCCCACCCACGTCGCCATCGCCCTGCGCTACGAGTCGCAGCGCGGCGCACCGGTCGTGGTCGCGCGCGGCGCGGGGGTGGTGGCCGCTCGCATCCGCGAGGTGGCCGGCGAGCACGACGTCCCTCTCGTGCAGGACATCCCGCTGGCGCGAGCCCTGTACTCCTCCACCGACGTGGGCCAGGAGATCCCGGCCGAGCTCTTCGCTGCCGTCGCCCACGTCCTGGCGTTCGTGATCAGCCGCCGCAGCCACGGGGCTCGCGGGGGCAACCACCGCTCCCCGCGCACCGAGGCCGAGCTGCCCGTCGTACCGAGCATCGGACGCCGTCGACGCCGCGTGCCGCGCGAGCCGCAGACCGCTCCTGCGATCGCTGCTCGATCTGCCTCAGGTCCGGCTCTCAGCGGCCGATAGCAGCACGGACGCCAGGACGGTGTCGAGCGCGCCATGGACGGCGTCCCCTCGCGGCGACCCCGGAAGGCTGTCCATCATGCTCAAGCGGATCACCCAGCTCGGTGTCCCGGTCGGCATCGTGATGATCGTGGTCATGCTGGTCATCCCGCTGCCCGCGGCGGTGCTCGACCTGCTGATCGCGATGAACATCACCGGCGCGCTGCTCATCTTGCTGACCGCGATGTTCGTCACGCGGCCCCTCGACTTCGCGGCCTTCCCCGCGATCCTGCTCGTGATGACGCTGTTCCGGCTCTCGCTCAACGTCAGCGCCACGCGGCTCGTGCTCATCGACGGCTACGCCGGCAAGGTGATCGAGACCTTCGGCCACTTCGTGGTCGGCGGCTCGTTGATCGTCGGCCTCATCATCTTCGCGATCCTGCTCATCATCCAGTTCGTCGTGATCACCAACGGTGCCGGACGCGTCGCCGAGGTCGGGGCCCGCTTCACCCTCGACGCGATGCCGGGCAAGCAGATGGCGATCGACGCCGACCTCAACTCCGGCCTCATCGACGAGGACCAGGCCCGCCACCGGCGCCAGGAGGTGCACGCGGAGGCGGACTTCTACGGCGCGATGGACGGTGCCTCGAAGTTCGTCAAGGGCGACGCGATCGCGGCCATCATCATCACGCTGGTCAACCTCATCGGTGGCTTCGCCATCGGGATGACCACGGGCGGCCTCTCGGCCGGCGACTCGGTCACGACGTACTCGTTGCTCTCGATCGGTGACGGCCTGGTCTCCCAGATCCCGGCCCTGCTGCTCTCGGTCGCGACCGGCCTCGTGGTCACCCGCAGCGCCGGCATCCCGGGCGAGACCTCCGACATGGGCTCCGACATCCTGCGCCAGCTGACCGCCAACAAGATGCCGCTGCAGGTGGCCGGCTTCGCGAGCACCGCCCTCTGCCTGATCCCCGGGCTGCCGAAGATCCCGTTCCTGCTCACCGGTGGCGCGTTGCTCCTGCTCTCGACCCGCGTCGGCGACGCGGGCGCCGACGCGGCCCCTGGAGGCGCCCGCGGTCTGGCGGCCGCAGGCGAGCTCGCCCAGCTCGAGGCGCCGTCACCGGATCGTCCCGAGGCGCTGGCCGAGGAGATCCAGGTCGACCCGCTCGGTCTCGAGCTCTCCCCCGACCTCATCGACCTCGTCGACACCTCCTCCGGCGGCGACCTGCTGGAGCGGGTCAAGGCCTTGCGGCGCAAGGTGGCCGGCGACCTCGGGGTCGTCATCCCGCTCGTGCGCACCCGCGACAACATCGACCTGCCCAGCCGCACCTATGCCATCAAGCTGTTCGACATCGAGGTGGCCCGCGGCGAGGCCCCTCCCGGCACGGTGCTGGCCATCGGCGACTTCCTCGGCTCCCTGCCCGGCGAGCCGACCCAGGAGCCGGTCTTCGGTCTCGACGCCAAGTGGATCCCGGCCGAGCTGCGCTCGCAGGCCGAGCTGAGCGGGGCCACGGTCGTCGACCGGTCGGCCGTGATCACCACCCACCTCGCCGAAGTGGTCTCCGCCAACGCCGCTCGTCTCCTGGGCCGCGAGGACGTGCGCCTCCTCACCGACGTCGTCCGCCGCACCCACCCCAACGTGGTCGACGAGCTCACCCCCGCCCAGCTCAGCCTCGGTGAGGTGCAGCGGGTGCTCCAGCACCTGCTCGACGACGGCATCTCGATCCGCGACCTGGTGCGCATCTACGAAGCCCTGTCCCTGCGGGCGCCGGCCGGCAAGGACCTCGACTCACTCGTCGAGGCCGCCCGCCGCATCCTCGGACCGGCCGTGGTGTCGCCGCACGTCAGCGACGGCACGGTCCACGTCATCAGCTTCGAGCCCCACCTCGAGCAGCAGATGCTCGAGTCGTTGCGCCCGACCGAGCAGGGGGCGGTGATCGCACTCGACCCGGTCACCCTCCAGGCGGTGATCGGCAGCATCGCCCAGCTGCTCGTCGATGCCGAGAACACCAACCTGCGCCCGGTCCTGGTCTGTGCGCCGCAGCTGCGCCCCGCCGTACGCCGCCTGGTGCGGCCCGCCGTCCCTCGTCTGCCGGTCTTGTCCTACTCCGAGCTGACCAGCACCGCCCAGGTGCGGTCGGCCGGTGTCATCAGTGGCGCACGCATGGAGGTCACCGCATGAAGCTCTGCTCCACCGAGGTGCTCGGCACCGCTGCCGTCCTGGCCTCGCCCACGCTCTACCAGGGGTTCGTGACCGGCACGGTCCCGATCGACGTGGCGCTCAGCCGCTACCTGCTGGTCGCGGTGATCGCCTGGGTCGCCCTGTCGGCGTTCGTGATGATGATCGGCGACGGACCGACCCCGGTCCGCGCGGCACGCTCGACCGACGACGAGGCCTCCCCCACGTCGGGGAACGCCACGCCGCACCACTCCTGACCGGGGCGAGCCCCGGTCACGTCATCAGTCGACGACCTCGAACGTCATGCCCGCTGCCCGCAGCCGGGCGAGGAGGTTGTCGCCCATCGCCTGGGCGGTGGTCACGCAGCCGGCCGTGGTCGGGTTGTCGTCGAAGGCCAGGCACAGCGCCGCCTCGGCGAGCATCTTCGAGGTCTCGCCGTAGCCGGGGTCACCGCCGGCGACGCGGGTGTGCAGCGTGCGCCCGTCGGCCTCGGCCACGAAGTCGACGGTGAACCAGGACGACTCACGCTTGGCAGCGTCGGGGCCCTCGCCCTGCTTGATCTTGCCGAGCAGGAAGTTGCGGACCGGCTTGACCTGCGAGGCCACCGCGATCGCCGACACCCCCACCGCGCCACCCACGGTGTAGCGCAGGGTCTTGAGGCCGGCGAAGTGCGAGTAGCGGAACTCCGGACCGTACGCCGCCAGCGCCGCGCCGCTGCGAGCCACGACCTGCGGGTCGACCGTCGGGAGCGGCAGGAGCCAGTAGCCGAGCACCTTGTCGCGACCGGGCTTGCCCTGCACGGCGCGCGAGGAGCGGCCCTCGGGGCGGGGCTCGACCTGGCGACGCTTCTTCGCCGTCGCCGCCATCTGCTTGGCGCGCGAGAAGGCACCCATCGCGGAGTGGAAGGTGCCGCCGGAGAACGTGCCGTTGCCGCGGACGACCCCGCGCATCGTCACCGGTCCCTGAGCCTGCAGCTGCTGGATCGTGAAGTAGGCGCCGAGGTCGTGCGGGATCGAGTCGAAGCCGCACGCGTGCACGATCCGGGCGCCGGTGCGCGCGGCGGTCTGGTGCTGCTCGAGGTAGGTGCGATCGACGAACTCGGGCTCGCCGGTGAGGTCGACGTAGTCGGTGCCGGCCTCGGCACACGCGGCGACCAGGGGTCCGCCGAGCGTCAGGTAGGGCCCGACGGTGGTGATGACGACCTTCGTGCGGGCCACGACGTCGGCCAGCGCGGCGTGGTCGGTGGCGTCGACCACGATCAGCTCGAGCTCGCTGCTGCTCGGCTGGATGCGCGCCAGCCGCTCGCGGACCCGCTCCAGCTTGTCGAGGTTGCGCCCGGCCAGCGCCCACCGGAGCCCGGCGGGAGCGTGGGCGGCGAGGTACTCAGCGGTCAGCTCACCGGTGAAACCGGTGGCGCCGAAGAGGATGAGGTCGAGGTCACGGGTGCGATCAGCCATGCCTCATCGTGGCATCCCCTCGACTTCGCCCGAACATCCGCCGGTCCCGGTGGAACCCGGGGTGGGGGCCGGCCCGTCCTAGGGGAGAACCACCCGCCACCCGGCGGCCGAGGGACGGGACACGATGGACGAGCAGCACCGCGACGACGAGGACGACTTCGCCGACTACGCACGTCAGGCCTGGCCGACCTTGGTCCGGGCCGCGGTCTTCCTCGGCGCCGGACCCCACGAGGCCGAGGACCTCGCGCAGACGACCCTCGTGCGCTGCTACACCGCGTGGCCGAGGGTGGCGGCAGCCGACGACCGGACGGCCTACGTCTACCGGATGCTGCTCAACTGCCTGCGTGACTCCAAGCGGCGGCGCTGGTGGGGCGAGCGACCGACCGAACGGCTGCCGGAACCGGCCGGCCACGGCCCTGACCGCACCACCGGCGTCGACACCGCCGATGCCGTCCACCGGGCGCTCGCCGGACTGAGCAAGCCGAACCGCGACGTCGTCGTGCTGCGCTACTTCGCCGGGCTCACCGAGGCCGAGACCGCGGCTGCTCTCGGCGTCCCGGCGGGGACAGTCAAGAGCCGGCTCTCCCGATCCCTGGCCGCACTGGCGGCCGATGCCCACCTCGTCGACTTCCACCCCGCACCCTCCTGTGAAGGGACCACCTCATGACCGACCTCGAACGCGACTGGGACGACCTGCCCGTGGGCCCCGTGCCGATGGACGCGATCCTGCGCGACGGCCGCCGCGCAGCCGCCCGCCAGCAGCGACGCGCCCCCGGCGCCCGGCTGCGTCGCTCGTTGGCGGTGAGCGCCGGCATCGGCGGTCTGGCTGCGGCGTTCGTCGCCGGGACCCTGGTGTCCTCCCCCGGCTCCGGCGTACCGATCGCCGACGGACGCCCCCTCGGCACCGACGCGGTGCCCGCCGCCTTCTTCGGCGAGCTCCAGGCACCGGAGTCGTGCGACGACCTGCTGGCTCACTACGTCGACCGCGGCGTCGACCTGGTGACGGCGTACGGGTGGGGGCAGCCGTACCCGTACTACGCCTTCGACGACATGGTGGACTTGTCGACCGTCAGGTCCGCACCGGCGCAGAACTCCCGCGCGGAGGGGTCGTTCGCTGCCGCGGAGACCCCGAAGACCTCCACCGTGACCAGCAGCGCCACCGGCACCAACGTGCAGGAGGCCGGCGTCGACGAGCCCGACAGCGTGAAGAGCGACGGCTCGGTGCTCGTGCGCGTCTCGGGGCACCTGCTCACGACGTACGACGTGTCCGGGGCCGAGGTCGAGCGGCTGGGCAGCCTCGACCTCGGCGACCTCCACGACACCGAGCTCCTGCTGGCCGGCGACACCGTGATCGCCCTGGGCAACGACGGGTCGCGGCCCGCGGCCCGCTACGGGTCGGCTGCGGCAACGCAGACCCGGGTCCTCACGATCGACATCGCCGATCCCGCCGAGCCGAGCCTCGAGCAGACCGTCGACTACGACGCCGCGATCGTCACCGCCCGCCAGCACGGTGCCACCGTCCGGCTGACCCTGGCGGCAGGCCTGCCCGAGCTCGACTTCGTGCACCCCGGCGACGGCTCCGGCGGTGAGCAGACCGCGCTGCGCACCAACCGCGGACTCGTGGAGGACTCCACCCTCGACGACTGGCTGCCGACGATGAGCGTCGACGGCGGCGATCCCGAGCAGCTCCTCGACTGTGCGCGGGTCGCGCTACCCCGTGCCGAGATCGGCCTGGGCACGATGGCGGTGGTCGGCTTCGGTGCCGGCGACAGCCTCACCGGACCCGACGACGTCGAGGCGTTGGGGCTGGCCGGCGACGCCTCGCTGGCCTACGAGTCGGCCGACCACCTCTACCTCGCCACCACCGGCCGCGACTTCACCTGCTTCGACCTCTGCCCGGTCGTGCGCCCGTTCGGAGGCCCGTTCGAGGGCTCGTTCGCGGGACTTCGACGGCACCACCCACGTCTACGACTTCGCCCTCGACGGCGCCGCGGCGTCGTACGTCGGGGCCGGGGAGGTCGAGGGCACCGTGGCCGACCGCTGGGCCATGGACGAGCACGACGGGGTGCTGCGGCTCGCCGTCGGCCCCTCGAGCGAGACCGGCAACTTCAACTCGGTCGTGCTGCTGCGTGCCGAGGGTGATGCGCTCGTCGAGATCGGACGGCTCGACAAGATCGGGCGCGGCGAACAGATCAAGGCCGTGCGCTGGTTCGACGGCCTCGCGCTGGTCGTGACCTTCCGCCAGGTCGACCCGTTCTACGCGATCGACCTCACCGACCAGCGCGACCCGACCCTGCTCGGCGAGCTGAAGATCCCCGGCTTCTCCTCCTACCTCCACCCGCTCGGCGGCATGCGTGTCGTCGGGATCGGCGAGGGCCCGACCGGGAAGCGCGGAGGCTGGGGCGCCCAGGCGGGCCTCTTCGACGTCACCGACCTGACCGACCCGGCCCGCCTCGACGTCGTGTCGTACGCCGGCGGCACTCGCGCGCTGGCCGGCGACGACCCGCGCCAGCTCACCTGGCTCCCGGGGGCGCGCACCGTGCTCACCGTGATCCAGCGCGGCCGGACCGGCTACGTCTCCTCGCTGCAGGTGGGGGGCGGCAGGCTCACCAACACGATGACCCAGGTCGAGTACGGCAGCGACGTCGCCGACGTCCGCCTCGTGCCCCTCCCGCCGGCGGGTGCGGGTGGCCCGGGTGGCTCGGGTGGCTCCGGCGAGACGCGGGTGGCCCTGGTGACCGGCGACGACGTGCAGTTCTTCCCGCTCTCCCGCTGAGCGGAGCCGGCGTCGTAGCCTGGACGACATGTGCAGGAACATCCGTCCGCTCAACAACTTCGAGCCCCCGGCGACCGGTGACGAGGTGCACGCCGCGGCCCTGCAGTACGTGCGCAAGGTGGCCGGCACCACGAAGCCCTCGAGCGCCAACCAGGCCGCGTTCGACCGGGCGGTCCACGAGATCGCCCACATCACCGGCCACCTGCTCGACGAGCTGGTCACTGCCGCGCCGCCGAAGAGCCGTGAGGTCGAGGCGGAGAAGGCCCGGGCCCGCGCCCGAGTGCGCTACGGCACCTGACCGACGCGCCACCGGTGCGTCCGTACGCTGGTGAGGTGATGCCTGCGGTGACATCTGAGGTGACGTCTGAGGCGATGGCGGCAGCCCTCGACTGCCTGGCCGACCGGCCGCTCGTCGTGCTCGGCGGGGCGGGGATGTCGACCGACTCCGGCATCCCTGACTACCGCGGCCCGGGGTCGCGCTATGCGGGGGGTCCCCGGGGGGCGGGCCCCCCGGGCGTGATGACGTATCAGGAGTTCGTGGCGACGCCGGCGGCCCAGCAGCGCTACTGGGCGCGCTCGCACCTCGGGTGGGGGCGGATGAAGCACGCCGAGCCCAACGCGGGCCACCACGCCCTGGCCGCCCTCGATCCCGAGCTGCTGATCACCCAGAACGTCGACGGGCTGCACGAGGCTGCCGGCTCGCGGCGGATGATCGCGCTGCACGGGCGGATCTCCGAGGTCGTGTGCCTCGACTGTCGCGCCGTCACCCCCCGCTCGGTGCTCCATGCCCGTCTGGACGCCGCCAACCCCGGCTTCACCGAGGCCCACCTCGACGCCGAGAGCCGGCCCGACGGCGACGTCGACCTCGACGAGACCGCGGGGTTCGTGGTGCCGGCGTGCGAGTCCTGCGGCGGCGTCCTCAAGCCCGACGTGGTGTTCTTCGGCGAGAACGTCCCCGCTGCTCGCGTCGAGCGGTGCTACGCCGCCGTCGACGCGCTGGCCGAGACCGACGGAGCGCTGCTCGTGGTCGGCTCGAGCCTGACCGTGATGAGCGGGTTCCGCTTCGTGCGCCGGGCTGCGAAGGCCGACATCCCCGTGGTGATCGTCAACCGAGGCGTCACGCGCGGCGACGACCTGGCGACGTGCACGGTCGACGTGGGGTGCAGCGAGTTTCTGGGGGCGCTGGTGGGCGCGCGTGGGTTTACCCGGTCGGCCGGGTAAACCCACACTTGTCGGCGAGAGTATTGGCCGACAAGTAGCGGTTTACCCGGTCAGCCGGGTAAACCACCACCGGCCTCAGCACCGGTCAGAGCCGCTTGACGAAGATGTGCTCCGCAGCCTCGGGCTCGATCTCGGCCGACTCCCCGCCGGAGCCCACGAGGACGCCGTCTGCGGTGGCGATGATCGTCACGGTCTTGTCGGGCAGGGCTCCGACGCGACGCATCGCGCTCATCAGGGCCTCGTCCTTCTGCATCTCCTCGGAGATGCGGCGCACGAGCACCCGACCCTCCTGGGGACCGGCGACCTGGGAGAGGGGCTCGACGTCGCTCATGAACGACTCGCCGACCGCGCTCTCGCCGAGCTCGGCCAGACCCGGGATCGGATTGCCGTACGGCGACTGGGTGGGGTGGTCGAGGAGCTCGAGGAGGCGACGCTCGACGTTCTCCGACATCACGTGCTCCCAGCGACAGGCCTCCTCGTGCACGAGCTCCCAGTCGAGGCCGATCACGTCGGTGAGCAGTCGCTCGGCGAGACGGTGCTTGCGCATCACCCGGGTTGCGAGTCGCTGGCCCTCCTCGGTCAGCTCGAGGTGGCGGTCGCCCTGAACGATCAGCAGGCCGTCGCGCTCCATGCGGGCCACCGTCTGCGAGACCGTGGGGCCGCTCTGGTGCAGTCGCTCGGCGATCCGGGCCCGCAGCGGCACGATGCCCTCCTCGACCAGCTCATAGACCGTCCGCAGATACATCTCAGTGGTGTCAATGAGGTCGCTCACCGCACCATTCTTACCCATGGCCCGTCGGGGTGGGGCGCCGCCGGTGGCTCGCTGACACAGTGGACGGTGATGACCTCGCTGATGTGGTTCCGGCGTGACCTGCGCGCCGGCGACAACCCCGCCCTGCTCGCCGCCTGCGCCGAGGGCCCGACCCTGCCGCTGTTCGTGCTGGACGACGCCCTGTGGGGGCCGGCCGGCCCCTCGCGACGCGCCTACCTGACCGCGAGCCTGCGTGCGCTGCGCGCCGACGTGCCGGTGAGCGTCGTCCACGGCGACCCCGTACGCCGGGTGGTGGAGGCGGCTCGCGAGGTCGGCGCCGAGCGCGTGCACGTCGCCGCCGACTACGGCCCCTACGGCCACGCACGCGACGAGGCCGTCGAGGAGGCCCTGCGCGAGGCCGGCATCGAGCTGGTGCGCACCGGGTCGCCGTACGCCGTGGCACCGGGCCGGGTCACCAACGGCAGCGGCGAGCCCTACAAGGTCTACACGCCCTTCTCCCGCGCCTGGGCCGATCACGGCTGGCGCGCCCCGGTGGAGCCGCCGCAGGACCCGTCCTGGCGACACCTCGAGGACACCGTCGACCTGCCCGACGTCGACCTGCCCGACGGACTGAGCCTCCCCGAGGCCGGCGAGGCCGCCGCCCACCGGCAGTGGCACGACTTCCTCGACCGGGTCGGCGACTACGACGACGACCGCGACAAGCCGGGCGTCGAGGGCACCTCACGCATGTCGGTGCACCTGAAGTGGGGCGAGATCCACCCCCGCACGATGCTCGCCGACCTGGGGTCGCTGCGCAGCGAGGGCGCCGCGACCTACCGCAAGGAGCTGGCCTGGCGCGAGTTCTACGCCGACGTGCTCTTCGCGCGCCCCGAGACCGCCCGCGACTACCTCAAGGCCGACTACGCCCGGTTGCGCTACGACCGGCCCGGCACCCAGCTCGAGGACTGGAAGGCCGGACGCACCGGCTTCCCCGTCGTCGATGCCGGGCTGCGCCAGCTGCGCGCCACCGGATGGATGCACAACCGGGTGCGGATGATCGTGGCGAGCTTCCTGGTCAAGGACCTGCACCTGGAGTGGCAGCACGGAGCGCGCCACTTCATGCACTGGCTCGTCGACGGCGACCTGGCCTCCAACCAGCACGGGTGGCAGTGGACGGCGGGCTCCGGCACCGACGCGTCGCCGTTCTTCCGGGTCTTCAACCCCACCACCCAGGGTCGCAAGTTCGACCCCGCAGGGGGCTACCTGCGCCGGTGGGTGCCCGAGCTCGCCGACGTCGACGACCCGCACGAGCCGAGCCCGGAGGACCGCGAGCGGGTCGGCTACCCCGCCCCCCTCGTCGACCACAAGGACGAGCGCCTCGAGGCGCTGGACCGCTGGCGCGAGATCCGCGACTGACCCCGACATGGCACGGTAGGGGGGTGACCGCCAGCACCTCGACCTTGACCATCCCCGCCCGCTACTGCGGCCCCCCGTCGTCCGGCAACGGCGGCTGGTCGGCCGGAGCCCTGGCGCAACGCCTCCTGGGCGACGACGCGCCCGACTCACCGCGCCGGACGGTGCGCGTCATGCTGCGCAAGCCACCGCCGCTCGACACCGCACTCACCGTCGTCGTCGAGGGTGGGCAGGCGACCGCCTCCGACGGTGACGTGCTCATCGCCGGCGCGGCGATCGCTGCGGGCGACCTCGAGCCGGTGGAGCCGGTGCCCGCCGAGACGGCCCGTGCCGCGGAGGCGTCGTACGCCGCCCTGGAGTCGCACCCCTTCGAGACGTGCTTCGCCTGCGGCACCGCGCGCGCCGAGGGCGACGGCCTGCGGATCTTCCCCGGGCGCGTCGCCGACGACACCGCGGGCCGGGTGCGGGTCGCGGCCGGCTGGGTCCCCGACCCGAGCATCGCCGACGAGGACCACCCCGACATCGCCTCGCTGCCGGCCACCTGGGCCGCCCTCGACTGCGTCGGCGGGTGGGCCGGCGACCTCGCCGAGAGGCTGATGGTGCTGGGCTCGATGACCGCCGAGGTGCTGGTGCGTCCGCGCGTGGGCGAGGAGGTCGTGGTCGTCGGTGGCGCCCGCGGCACCGAGGGCCGCAAGACCTTCACCGCCTCCTCGCTGTACGCCGCGGACGGCACCTTGCTGGCGCTTGCCGAGCACGTCTGGTTCGCCGTCGATCCGGCCGCATTCCGGTAGGGCTCCTCGACTGGCCGGAGGCGCTCCCCGGGGTTAGGCTTTTCTCTTCCGTCTGCGCATCGCGGTTCCGGCCATGACCCCGCGCTCACGACCCCGCACCCCCTTCGAGGAGCTTCCCCATGACCACGTCGTCCACTGCTGCGCCCTGGTGGCGCGACGCAGTCGTCTACCAGATCTACGTCCGCAGCTTCGCCGACTCCGACGGCGACGGCATCGGCGACCTGCCCGGCATCACCTCACGCCTGCCCTACCTCGCGGCGCTGGGCGTGGACGCGGTCTGGATCACGCCGTTCTACACCTCCCCGCAGCACGACCACGGCTACGACGTGGCCGACTACCGCGACGTCGACCCGCTGTTCGGCACCCTCGCCGACGCCGACACCCTGATCAGCACCGCGCACGACCTGGGGCTGAAGGTCATCGTGGACCTCGTGCCCAACCACACCTCCGAGGAGCACGAGTGGTTCCAGGCCGCGCTCGCCGCGGCACCGGGAAGCCCCGAGCGTGCGCGCTACCTCTTCCGTGAGGGACGCGGTGTCGACGGCAACGAGCCGCCCAACAACTGGGAGTCGGTCTTCGGCGGCGCGGCGTGGACCCGGGTGGAGGACGACGGCCGCCCGGGCCAGTGGTACCTCCACATCTTCGACTCCACCCAGCCCGACCTCGACTGGCGCAACCCCGAGGTCGGCGACATGTTCGAGGACGTGCTGCGCTTCTGGCTCGACCGGGGCGCCGACGGCTTCCGTGTCGACGTCGCGCACGGGCTCTACAAGGAGGAGTCGCTGCGTGACCAGGTGCGCACCGAGGGCTCGAAGCGGGCCGGCACCGCGGTCGCCTTCGACAGCGACACCGACGACGCCGCCGACGACGAGGGCACCGACAGCACCGGCGATCCGCACTCCATGGTCGAGCGGGTCCTCCAGGACGAGCCGATGTGGGACCAGCCGGAGGTCCACGACGTCTACCGGCGCTGGCACCAGGTGCTCGCCGAGTACCCCGGTGACCGGATGAACGTCGCCGAGGCCTGGACCCAGACGCCCGAGTCGATGGCTGCGTTCGTGCGGCCCGACGAGATGAACCAGGCCTTCAACTTCTCCTGGCTGCTCGCCGAGTGGTCGGCCCAGGAGTTCTCCGACGTCATCACCGGCACGTTCGCCGCCCTCGACGAGGTCGGCGCCACCCCCACGTGGGTGCTCAGCAACCACGACGTCATCCGGCACGTGACCCGCTACGGCGGCGGGGAGAGCGGCCTGGCGCGAGCACGAGCCGCCACGATCACGATGCTGGCGCTGCCCGGGTCGTCCTACCTCTACCAGGGTGAGGAGCTCGGCCTGGAGCAGGTCGACGTGGCACCCGAGCACCGCCAGGACCCCTCGTGGTTCCGCACCGGCGAGGTCGGCCGCGACGGCTGCCGGGTGCCGGTGCCGTGGTCGGGCGACACCGCGCCCTTCGGCTTCGGCCCCGGCAACGATCAGCCGTGGATCCCGCAGCCCTCGACCTGGGGGTCCGTCACCGTGGCTGCCCAGGAGGGCGATCCCGACTCCACCCTCGAGCTCTACCGTGCGGCCCTGGCCGAGCGACGCAAGCTCGCCCCGGCCACCGACGTCGCCGTCGAGGTGGACGGCGACGTGCTGACCGTACGCCGCGGCGACCTGCGGGTGGTCCTCAACTGCGGTGACGGCGCGGTCGCGCTGCCCGAGGGCGACGTACGCCTGGCCAGCGGGCCGGTCGGACCTCAGCTGCCGGGCAACACCGCGGTGTGGCTCAGCTGAGGTCGTCGGGCAGCTCGCGCGCCCGGTTGAGCGCACCGTTGTAACGGCTCAGCTGGGCGACGAAGTCCTCGAGCTCCGCCGCACTCCACTCGGCGAGGTCGTCGTCGAGCATCTTGCGGCGGTGCTCGCCTACGTCGGCCATCCGGCGGACGGCCTCGTCGGTCAGCGAGACCAACCAGGCGCGGGCGTCGGCGGGGTCGGGCTCTCGGGTGATCAGCCCCAGGTCGATCAGGTGGGCGACCTGACGACTGATGGCCGACTTGTCGATGTCGAAGAGCTCCACGAGCGCGGAGGCACGCACCGGCCCGCTCCTCATCAGCGACGACAGGACCAGGTAGGACGCCGCCGGCAGGTCGGGGTGCACCGCGCGGGCGCGCTCCCCGATCATCCGCCGGACCCGACGGATCATCACGCCCACCTCCTGCTCGAGGGCGATCAGCGAGTCGGTGCGGGTCATCAGCGCTGCCCCGCCGCCGGCACGAGCACGACACCGGTGCCATGGGAGGCACCAGAGCCGTCGGGGGCACCGGGCACCACAGGAGCAGGGGCGATGCCGTCGGGCTCCGCCACGATGTCTCCGACCGTCGTCCGCAACGGGACCTCCTTGATCAGCAGCACGCACACGAGAGCAAGGATGGCAAAGGGCACCGAGACCAGGAAGATGTGTCCGATGGCTGTGCCGAACGCGTGCTCGTAGAGGTCGCGCCACGGGCCCGGGAGCGCGCCCAGGTCCGGGATGGAGTGGCTCGAGGTGCTCTGCGCGGGCGGAGCCACCCCGTCGCGCACCAGCGCTGCTCCTCCCACCGCGACCGAGTCGGCGACCTGCGAGGCGAGGATCGCGCCCAGCACCGAGACGCCGATCGAGCCGCCGAGGGAGCGGAAGAACGCGACCACGGAGCTGGCGGCGCCCATGTCCTCGAGACGCGTGTTGTTCTGCACCGCGAGGACGAGGTTCTGCATGGTCGCGCCGAGCCCGATGCCGACGATCACCATGAAGAGTCCCACCAGCACCAGCGAGGTGTCGGCATCGATCGTGGCGAGCAGGACCAGACCGACGACGACCAGCACCGCGCCGCCGACGAGCCACCGCTTCCAGAGCCCGGTCGCCGAGATGACCCGGCCGCTCACGATGCTGGCGACGAGGAGCCCACCGACCATCGCGATCGACATGAGCCCCGCGTGGGTGGGGCTCATCCCCCGGGCGAGCTGGAAGTACTGGCTCAGGTAGACGGTGGCGCCGAACATCGCCACCCCGATCATCACCGACGCGGCCGTGGCCAGCGCGGTGGTGCGGTCACGGAAGAGGCGCAGCGGGATGACCGGCTCGACGGCCACCTTGGCCTCGACGTAGACCGCCGCGGCGATGGTCAGCGCGCCGGCCCCGACGAGCAGGGCGGTCGTGAGGGAGAGCCACGCGAACTGCTGGCCGGCGAGGGAGACCCAGACGAGCAGGAGGCTGACCCCACCGACGATGAGGGTCGCTCCGAGGTAGTCGATCTTGGCGTCGGGGCGCTTGACCACCGGCAGGTGCAGGGTGCGCTGGAGCACGACGAAGGCGAGCGCCGCCACCGGCAGTCCGATGAAGAAGATGCCGCGCCATCCGAGCGGGCTGTCGACGACGACCCCGCCGATCAGCGGCCCGCTCACGGTCGCGGCGGCGAAGACGGCGCCGATGTAGCCGGAGTAGCGGCCACGCTCGCGGGGGGAGACCATCGTGGCGATGACCACCTGGACCAGTGCGGTCAACCCGCCGACGCCGACACCCTGGATCACGCGTCCGCCGATGAGGACGCCCATGCTGGGCGCGAAGGCGGCCACCAGGGAGCCGACGGTGTAGATGACCAGCGCCGACTGCACGAGCAGCTTCTTGCTGAAGAGGTCGGCGAGCTTGCCCCACAGCGGGGTGGTCGCGGTCATCGAGAGCAGGGTGCCCACCACGACCCAGGTGTAGCCGGACTGCGAACCGTTGAGGTCGGTGACGATGCGAGGCAGCGCGTTGGTGACGACGGTGCTGGACAGCATCGCCACGAACATCGCCAGCAGCAGGCCGCTGAGGGCCTCCATGATCTGGCGGTGCGTCATCTCGCCGTCAGCGGCCGTCGGCGCCATTCCGCCCTGGATCGGTGCGGGTGCTGTCTGGGTCACGATGGTCTGCCTCACGCGTCATGGAAGGTTGTGAAGATCAACCATATTCCACGATAGTTGCCACCCGCAACCATTGTGAGGTGTCACACGGCCCCAAAACGCGGACAACCCGCAGGCGTGGCCTACGGATCCGAAGATCCGGGCCGCTCCCGGGGACGTGAGTCCGGGATCGCCTGCGGGTCGGGTCAGCTGCTTGGGATTCACCAGCAGCCGCGGAGGATGTCCACCCTCCGTGATGCTGGGCTGCTAGCGGGCAGCCACCTCACGCGTCCTCGAAGAAATCATTCCTCGGACCACCTCCTTTCCCGTGTAGGACAACGGTAGATCGGCTCCCCCGCGGCTTCAAGGGATTTACGGTGACGTCATGCAGCCCCTTGTCGACGAGCCTCCGGCCGTGAGCACGACGTACGACGGCCCGGTCGCCGTGGTCACCCTCGATCGTCCCTCCCGCCGCAACGCCGTCGACGGCCCCACCGCGACCGCCCTCGCCGAGGCGATCGAGACGGCCGACGCCGACCCGGCGGTCGCGGTGATCGTGCTGACCGGCGCGGGCGGGGTCTTCTGTGCAGGCGCGGACCTGAAGGCCCTCAGCGAGGGTGACCGACGCGAGCTGTCAGGTGAGGGTCGCGGCCCGATGGGACCGACCCGTCTGCGCACGAGCACCCCGGTGATCGCCGCGATCGAGGGTCCCGCCGTGGCCGGCGGCCTCGAGCTCGCCCTGTGGGCCGACCTCCGGGTGGTGGCCTCCGACGCGACGCTCGGCGTCTTCTGCCGGCGCTTCGGCGTCCCGCTGATCGACCTCGGCACCGTGCGGCTCCCCCGCCTGATCGGCCACAGCCGGGCGATGGACCTCATCCTCACCGGGCGCGGCATCGACGGCGTCGAGGCCGAGCGGATCGGGCTGGCCAACCGCGTCACCGCCCCCGGCGAGGCACTGGCCACCGCCGTGGCCCTCGCCCACGACCTCGCCGCGCTGCCCCAGGAGTGCCTGCGCAACGACCGGCTCTCAGCCCTGGAGCAGTGGGGCCTGTCGGAGGACGACGCGATGCGCAACGAGTTCGAGCGCGGCCTGGCCACGATCGGCAGCGGCGAGACCCTCGACGGGGCAGCGCGCTTCGCCGGCGGTGCAGGCCGGCACGGGACGCCGGGCTGAGGCGCAGCCGGTCAGAGCGCCGCCGCGAACTGCGCCTCGTACAACCGTGCGTAGGCACCACCGGTCGTCACCAGCTCGGCATGCGTGCCCTGCTCGACGATCGCGCCGTCCTCCATCACCAGGATCAGGTCGGCGTCGCGGATGGTGGACAGGCGGTGGGCGATGACGAACGACGTGCGGTCGCTGCGCAGCGCCGCCATCGCATGCTGGAGCAGGAGCTCGGTGCGGGTGTCGACCGAGGAGGTGGCCTCGTCGAGGATCAGCAGCGCGGGGTCGGTCAGGAACGCGCGAGCGATCGTGATCAGCTGGCGCTCGCCCGCCGAGAGGTTGGACCCCTCCTCGTCGACGCGGGTGTCGTAGCCGTCGGGGAGCGAGTGGACGAAGCGGTCCACGAACGTCGCGCGCGCCGCCTCGAGCACCTCCTCCTCGCCGGCGCCGGGACGCCCGTAGGCGATGTTGTCGCGGATGGTGCCGGCAAAGAGCCAGGTGTCCTGGAGCACCATGCCGATCTGGCCGCGCAACGCCGCTCGCGGCATCGCGGTGATGTCGACGCCGTCGAGGGTGATCCGACCGGCGTCGAGGTCGTAGAAGCGCATGACGAGGTTGACCAACGTGGTCTTGCCGGCGCCGGTGGGGCCGACGATCGCCACCGTCTGCCCGGGTCGCGCGACCAGCGAGAGGTCGGTGATCAGCGGGCGCTCGGCATCGTAGGAGAACGCCACGTGGTCGAAGGCGACCTCGCCGCGCGTCACCTCGGCTGCGGCCAGCACCCCGTCGACCGGCTCCTCGTCGGCGTCGAACAGCTCGAAGACCCGCTCGGCCGAGGCCACCCCCGACTGCAGCAGGTTGGCCATCGAGGCCACCGTGGTCAGGGGCTGGGTGAACTGCCGCGTGTACTGCACGAAGGCCTGCACCTCCCCCAGCGACAGCGACCCGCTCGCGACCCGCAGCGCGCCGATGACCGCGATCACGACGTAGTTGAGGTTCCCGATGAACATCATCGTCGGCATGATCAGGCCGCTCACGAACTGCGCCTTGAAGCTGACCTCGTAGAGCTCGTCGTTCTGCTCGGCGAAGACCCGCTCGGCCTCCTCCTGACGACCGAACACCTTGACCAGCGCATGCCCGGAGAACGACTCCTCGATGTGGGCGTTGAGCTGTCCGGTACGACGCCACTGCGCCACGAACTGCCCTTGGGAACGCTTCATGATCGCCCTGGTCGCCACCAGCGACACGGGCACGCTCACCAGCGCCACGAGCGCGAGGAGCGGAGAGATCCAGAGCATCATGCCCAGCACCGCGACCACGGTCATCAGCGAGGTGAGCAGCTGGCTCATCGTCTGCTGGAGCGACTGGCTGACGTTGTCGATGTCGTTGGTGACCCGGCTGAGCAGCTCTCCGCGCGGGGAGCGGTCGAAGTAGCCGAGCGGCAGCCGGTTGATCTTGTCCTCGACGTCCTCACGCATCCGGAAGATCGTGCGCTGCACGACCCCGTTGAGCACGAAGCCGGCCAGCCAGCCCAGCAGCGAGGCGCACACGTAGATCGCCAGCACCCACAGCAGCGTCTGGGCCACGGCGTCGAAGTCGACGCCCTGCCCCGGCACGACGCCCTGGCCCTGCACCGCGTCCGGCAGCGCGCTGTCCGGCGTGCCGGCGGGGAACTGCCGACCGATGAAGCCCGAGAAGACCAGGTCGGTGGCCTGACCGAGGATCCGGGGGCCGATCGCCATCAGCATCACGCTGAGCACGCTGAGCGCGACCACGACCAGGGCCGGCAACCGCTCGGGGCTCATCCGACGCAACAGGCGCTTGGCCGACGGCACGAAGTCCATCGCCTTCTGCGCGACCATCCCGCCACCCATCGGGCCACGACCGGGTCCGGCCATCGGCGCCTCGATGCGCTCGGTGGCGGCGAGCGCCTTGCCCTTGGGACTGCCCGACGTGCCGTCAGGGGTGTCGCTCATCGTCCCACCCCCGCCTCGACCTCGGCGGCGCTGAGCTGCGAGGTGACGATCTCCTGGTAGGTCGGGCAGCTCTCGAGGAGCTCGGTGTGGGTGCCGCGCCCCACGATCCGGCCGTCGTCGAGCACGAGGATCATGTCGGCGTCGCGGATCGTCGACACCCGCTGCGCCACGACGAGCACCGTCGACTCCGCGGTCACGGGCGCCAGTGCGGCCCGGAGCCGGGCATCGGTGGCGAGGTCGAGCGCCGAGAACGAGTCGTCGAAGAGATAGATCCCGGGACGTCGTACGACGGCGCGCGCGATGGCGAGTCGTTGCCGCTGACCGCCGGAGAAGTTGGTGCCTCCCTGGGCCACGGAGGCGTCGAGGCCACCTGCGAGGGCTTCGACGAAGCCCCGCGCCTGGGCCACCTCCAGGGCCGCCCACATCTCGGCCTCGGTGGCATCGCCCTTGCCGTGCTCGAGGTTGGAGCGGATGGTGCCGGAGAAGAGGTAGGCACGCTGGGGCACCAGGCCGATCTGCTGCCAGAGCAGAGCCGGGTCGAGGTCGCGCACGGCCACCCCGGCCACCCGCACGACGCCGGAGCTGGCATCGAAGAGGCGGGGCACGAGATTGAGCAGCGTCGACTTGCCCGCGCCGGTGGAGCCGATGACCGCGACGGTCTGCCCCGGACGGGCGCTGAAGGAGATCTCGGCCAGGACCGGGGCCTGCGCCCCGGGATAGGCGTAGGTGACCGCCTCGAGGTCGAGGTGGCCGCGGCGGCCGGGGTCGGGCGCGATCGGGTCGGCGGCCGGCACCACCGACGAGGCGGTGTCGAGCACCTCGCCGATCCGGTCCGCGCACACCGCGGAGCGGGGCACCTGCATCAACATGAACGTCGCCATCATCACCGACATCAGGATCTGCATGAGGTAGGTCAGGAAGGCCGTCAGGGCGCCCACCTGCATCTGGCCGCTGTCGACTCGGTGGCCGCCGAACCAGATCACGCCGACGCTGGCGACGTTGACCACCACCATCACCAGCGGGAACATCGTGGCCAGCCAGCGCCCGGCTCGCACGGCCACCTCGGTGAGGTCGGCGTTGGCCTCGGCGAAGCGAGCGGCCTCGTGTGGCTCGCGGACGAACGCCCGGATCACGCGGATGCCGGTGATCTGCTCCCGCAGCACCCGGTTGACCTCGTCGATGCGGCCCTGCATCAGGCGGAAGCTCGGCACCATCTTGCTGATCACGAAGCCGACGGCGAGGAAGAGCGCCGGCACGACGACGGCGAGGATCCAGCCCAGCCCGAAGTCCTCGCGCAGCGCCATGATGACCCCGCCGATCATCATGATCGGCGACGAGGCGGCGATGAGGCAGGCCATCAGCACCAGCATCTGCACCTGCTGCACGTCGTTGGTGCCGCGGGTGATGAGCGAGGGAGCACCGAAGTGCTCCACCTCGCGGGCCGAGAAGGTGCCGACCCGCTGGAAGAGGTCGCGGCGCAGGTCCCGGCCGAACGACATCGCCGTGCGGGAGCCGAACCACGCGACGGCGACCGCGGCCACGATCTGGACGAGCGACACGACGAGCATCACCGCGCCGAGACGCACGATGACGTCGGTGTCGCCGGTGACCACCCCCTCGTCGATGATCCGCGCGTTGAGGCTCGGCAGGTAGAGCATGGCCAGCACGCTGACGAGCTGCAGCGCCACGACGGCCGCGACGAGGTGTCGGTAGGGCACCAGGCGCTCGCGGAGCAGGCGGATCAGCACGAGTCGCTCCTGAGGAGTCCGTGGAGCAGCGTGTCGACGATCTGGTCGGGACTGAGCAACTGGCTGTCGGCGATCTGCTCGTGACTGCCTGCGAAGGTCAGCAACCGCAGGACGTGC
The DNA here is from genome assembly GCA_963760515.1 of uncultured Actinomycetota bacterium. Classification (GTDB taxonomy): domain Bacteria; phylum Actinomycetota; class Actinomycetes; order Propionibacteriales; family Nocardioidaceae; genus Nocardioides. The sequence goes on along the minus strand of CAVXDL010000008.1, from coordinate 26,976 downwards.
GCGAAGTGCTCCACGCTCACCGTGAGGCGGTCGCGGTCGGCGCCGATCGTGGCGATCATCGCCTCGTTCAGCCGGGCTCGCCAGGCGTCGGCCTCGGGGCTGTCGTGCTGATGATCAGGCGGGCGGACCAGACCCACGCGGCGCATCAGCGAGAACGTGGCAAGGAAGCGCTGCTGGAGGAGGTCGGTCAGCAGCACGAGCCGCTCGCGCAGCGGGGCAGCAGCGTCGATCTCCTCGATCCTGGCCACCACCGCCCCGGGAGCGAAGGCCTGTGCGATAGCGGCGTCGACGAGCTGCTCCTTGGAGTCCACGACACGGAAGATCGTGCCCTCCGCCACTCCGGCGGCCTCTGCGATCTGCCGCGTGGTGACCCCGCGTCCGTGCTCGCGGAGCAGCTGGAGGGTCACGTCGACCAGCGCGGCGCGCCGTTCGTCGGGGGCCATCGAGGGGGCGCGCGGAGTCACTCGAGAAGCATAAGTGAGTGAGCACTCACTCACAAGAGCGGCCCGAGGCGAGGCATCGCCTTCACTCGTCGAGTCGGCCCACGACCCTGACGGGGTCCTGGGACACCTCGCTCCCCAGGACCGCATCCACGATCATCGTGAGGTGGGGGGTCGGCCCGCACGACGCGCTCACCACCTCGACCGTCCCCGAGCCACCTGGCTGAGCGCTGCTCACCTCGTTGTTGGCCGAAGGGTCCTCGGCCAGGGCGGCGAAGAGCACCATCTGGGTCCCCTGACGCGCCGAGCTCCGGAAGGGGAGGTCGAAGACCGCACCGTCCTCGACGTCGTCGACCAGGGCCTCGAAGTAGAGCCACGGCTCCAGCAGCCGGTCGCCGACGAGCTCGCGCGGGGTGCTCGCCGTGATCAGGTCGCCACCCTCGGTCGCTTCGCACCTGATGCGGAAGTCCACGAAGTCGTGCGTCGACCCGTCCGGGAGATCGAGGGCCAGGGCGCTCGACCCGACGTTCGTCGGTCCGGACCGGTCGGTGACGAGGGAGGAGTCGTCCCCCTGTGTCGCACCCAGCCCCACGGCTCCTGCGCCCGTCAGCAGGAGCGCGCACGCCAGCACGAGGCCCTGGCGCCGGTGCCGTCGACGGTTGCGCAGGCGGGTCTCGATCCGGGCCGGCGCATCAGTCGGTGGCGCCAGGGAACTGGCGAGGCGAGCGTAGGCCGCCTCGATCTCGGTGTCGTCGGTCCTGCTCACGTCGCCACTTCCTCTCCGCCGAGCGCGCGCATCCGGGGGCCGTGCACCCGAGCGTGCTCGCGCAGTCGCTCGGTCCCGCGTGACAGCTGGCTCTTGACAGTGCCTTCCGAGCACCGCATCCGGGCCGCGATGCCACGCACGTCCAGGTCCTCGACGTAGCGCAACGCCAGGGCAGTGCGTTGGCGCGGGGAGAGGGTCGCGAGTGCCTCGACCAACCACGGGTCGAGGTCGCCGACCGCCTGGACCGGCGCTTCCTCGGCCACTCGGCGGGGCAGTGGCAGCTCGCGGCGTACCCGGCGGACACGGTCGATGTTGAGCCGCACCATCACGGTGCGGGCGTAGGCACCGGGCTCCTCGAACTGTGACCTGCGCCAGCGCTCCGCCATCCGCACCAACGTCTCCTGGGTCAGGTCCCACGCATCGTGCGGATTGCCCGTCAACGCGTGGGCGAGGCCCAGCAGCCGCGGCAGCTGCGCTGCCGCGAAGTCGGCGAAACCCTCGGGGTCCCTTCCCGGGGGCTGAGCGCCAGGTGTGTCGTCCATGAGTTCTCCTGTGTCCGTCCCCCTCATGACGTGCAGGCGACCCCGAACGTTGAGGGGCGGGGCCACCTTTCTCGTGCCGCTCGCGAACCTGTCGATCAGGATCGGTTGTACGCCACGGCTTCGCGGAGCAGGGCCACGAAGGCCTCCGCGTCGAGGGTGTCGCCCTCGCGCAGGTCGATGGCGCGCCGGGTGCCGGCATCGAGGCTGGCGTTGAACAGCCCGGACGGGTCGGCGAGCGACGCACCCTTGGCGAAGGTCAGCTTCACCTTGTCCTTGTAGGTCTCCAGGGTGCAGACCAGTCCGTCGCAGGAGAACGTCGGAACCCCGTCGGGGTTGGTCGGCTTGCGCCACTTGACCTCCTCGACGAGAGCGGGGTCAGCGCTCAGGATCAGCGCGCGCAGCGTGTCGATCGTCGTCCCTTGCCAGTCGGTGCTCACGGACCAGGACGCTACTCGTCCGAGGGAGCGCCGCTGGTCGTTGCAACCATTTCGACGTCGTCTCCGTCTTTCTCCTGAACCGCCTCCCATGGGCGGTCCGGCCCACCGGGAGAGCCCCGAGGGCCTCATCCCCACACCCGAAAGTCGAGAGCACCATGCGCCACCACTCTGCTGCCGTCGCCGCCCTGGCGACCGCCGCCCTCACCCTCGGAGTCGCCGGACCGGCGTCGGCCGAGCGATACGGGATCGACGACCCGCGCGACACCTCGCACGGCTCCGACATCCTGGCCCTCGAGGTGCACCACGGCACCAAGACCCTGAAGGTCTCCACGCTCCACCAGAACCTGCGCCGCGACCCGGCCAGCGGCTCGGGCGGAGCGATCTTCATCGACACCGACCGGACCAACCGTGGCCCGGAGTACGTCTTCGTCGGCGGCTACTACGAGGGGACCGACTACCAGCTCCTCGAGACCGACGGGTTCGGCCAGGAGAAGTGGGGCAAGCCGGTCGAGCACGGCGACTACATCATGAAGATCCGCTACGACAGCGACCGCGTGACCGTACGCATCTCGCAGGGCGCCCTGGGCGAGCCCGGCAAGGTCCGGGTCTCGGTGCGCGCATCGGGCACCCGCACCGACGGGTCCAGCGACGGACTGATCGACTGGGTCGGCCCGCGTCGCAGCTTCAGCCCCTGGCTCGCCCGGGGATGACGGCACACCAGGGCCGTGGGAGGGGTCAGCAGCAACCGGGCTGCGGCCCCTCCCCGGCCGACAACCTCGTCACCACGGCGTCGTCGGGCGCGAAGTCGGGGCGCTCGTGGTCCCACTGGCCCGACAACCGCCACTCGCCCACCCCGTCGAACACCCCGGCCCACGGCAGCTCACGCACGGTCAGCGACGCGCCCTCGCCGCCGGCGGCCACCGTGTCCGGATAGGCGGCGTGCAGCTCACCCCAGGTGTCGCCGAGCCGGATCCCGGAGTCCGCGAGCCGGACGTCGGCTGCTCGCAGGCCGTCGGCCCGGCCGGCACCCGAACCGCGGTCGGCCGTCACCAGCGTCCACCCCCGCAGCTGCAGGGAGTCCGCCTCCTGGCCGCCGAGCACCACGCACAACACGCTCCAGCACGACACGGAGACCACCGGGTAGCGCCAGCTCGGCGAGATCGGGTCGTCGGCCACCTCGTACCAACCCTGGTGCCCTGCGATCCGCACGTACTGCTGGGGTCCGACGCTCTCGTCGGGGTCGCCGTACCGGGCGGTGAGGTCGGCCACGACCTCGTCGGCGTCCGCCCCGAACCGATGCGCCCCGACCCCGGAGCCGGACACCTCCAACCGCCCACCGGTGGGCGCGGTGCTCGCGGACGGAGCCGACACCGTCGGCGACGCGGCCGTGGCGTCTCCGCTCGGAGCCTCGGCGCCGTCGGTCAGCAGGCCGATCGCCAGCGCACCGGCCGCCACCAGCAGCACCGCCAGCACCACCGCCACGACCGTGATGAGGCCCCGCCTGCCGGCGTTGCGCCGCGGTGGTGGGGCTCCCGCCGCAGCGGGTCGTTCGTCCTGCGTGACCTGGTCGCTCATGGGTCCTCCTGGTGTCGTCACCTACTTCGACGGCAGGGGGAGCCGATTTGTTGCGGGTCGAGAGCGTCGCGGCGCTCGAGGATCAGGGCGCCAGCCGCTCGACCACCCAGGCATCCTCGTGGCGGCGGTAGCGGAGCCGATCGTGCAGCCGGCTCGGACGGCCCTGCCAGAACTCGATGCTGACCGGCCGGACGAGGTACCCGCCCCACTCGTCGGGCACCGGGACGTCGCTGCCGGCGAAGCGCTCAGCGGCCGCGTCGTACGCCACGGTCAGCGCCGCGCGATCGGCGACCACCTGCGACTGGTGCGAGGCCCAGGCGCCGAGCTGTGCTCCGCGCGGACGCTTGGCGAAGTAGGCGGCGACCTCCTCACGCGACAGCTCCTCGGCGATCCCCTCCACCCGGACCTGCCGCTCGAGGCCGTGCCAGGGGAACAGCAGCGAGCAGCGCGGCTCGACGGCGAGGTCGGAACCCTTGCGGGAGGCGAGGTTGGTGAAGAACTGGAACCCGTCAGGTCCCACGACCTTGAGCAGGACCGTGCGCGAGCTCGGCGCTCCGTCGGCATCGACGGTCGAGACGACCATGGCGTTGGGTTCGTGCATCAGTGCCGCCCTGGCCTGGTTGAACCAGCGGCCGAACAGCTCGAGCGGGTCGGGCGTCAGGTCGTCCTCGACCAGTCCTCCGGCGGCGTAGTCGCGTCGCAGTGCGGCGATCTCGGAGGGGTCCGTCATGCACTGGATCCTAGGACCTGTCCCTGCGCCGAGCCCGGTGGTGCAGAATGCCGGACGGGGCGCGTCCCGATCGGACGGCCTCATGCCGAAACAAAGGAGCACGTAGCGCATGACCGAGGTACACCACGGCCTAGAGGGCGTCGTCGCGTTCGAGTCGGAGATCGCCGAGCCCGACAAAGAAGGATCGGCGCTGCGCTACCGCGGTGTCGACATCGAGGACATCGTCGGCCGCGTGCCGTTCGAGAACGTGTGGGGTCTGCTGATCGACGGCGCCTACACCCCCGGCCTCGAGCCGGCCGAGCCCTACAACCTGCCCGTCCACACCGGCGACGTGCGCGTCGACGTGCAGGCCGCGGTCGCGATGCTGGCGCCCGCCTTCGGCTTCGGTCAGACCTACGACATCTCCGACGAGCAGGCCCGCAAGGACATCGGGCGGCTGGCCGTCATGGTGCTCTCGTACGCCGCCCAGTCCGCGCGCGGTCTGGACCAGGCCGTCGTGCCCCAGAAGGTCGTCGACGAGGGCTCGACCCTCGCCGAGAAGTTCCTCATCCGCTGGAAGGGCGAGGCCGACCCCAAGCACGTCAAGGCGATCGACGCCTACTGGAGCAGCGCAGCCGAGCACGGCATGAACGCCTCGACCTTCACCGCCCGCGTCATCACCTCCACCGGTGCCGACGTGGCTGCCGCCTTCTCCGGCGCCATCGGCGCCATGAGCGGTCCGCTGCACGGCGGGGCCCCCTCGCGCGTGCTCGGGATGATCTCCGACGTCGAGAAGTCCGGCGACGCCCAGGCCTACGTCAAGGACCTCCTCGACCGCGGCGAGCGGCTGATGGGCTTCGGCCACCGTGTCTACCGTGCCGAGGACCCCCGCGCCCGCGTGCTGCGTCGTACGGCCAAGGAGCTCGACGCGCCGCGCTACGCGGTTGCCGAGGCGCTCGAGAAGGCCGCGCTCGCCGAGCTCAAGGAGCGTCGCCCCGACCGCGTGCTCGAGACCAACGTGGAGTTCTGGGCCGCCATCGTGCTCGACTTCGCCGAGGTGCCGCCGCACATGTTCACCTCGATGTTCACCTGCGCCCGCACCGGCGGCTGGTCGGCTCACATCCTCGAGCAGAAGCGCACCGGACGCCTGATCCGTCCGTCGGCCAAGTACACCGGCCCGGCCCCGCGCCCGGCTGACGCGGTCGACGGCTGGAACGCGGCCTGGGCCGACTGAGCCCTCCCCGACCGCGATAGTCCCTGACGTTCGGGCCCCTGAATCACCATTCCAGGGGCCCCAACGTCAGGGACTATCTGTTTCGGCGCTAGCGGGTGCGGGCCAGGTACCAGGAGGTCTGGGCGCGCGCGGCCTTGCGGGTCAGCGAGACATGCAGGTGGTCGCGGTGCCGCAGGGTCGGTGAGCACTTCTTGCGGCTCTTGCAGCTCGAGCTGAGGTAGGGCTCGGGCTCGAACTGGTTCCAGGCCGCGTACATCCGGTCGTTCCAGATCACGTACATGATGCCCATCCGACGGGCCAGGGCGTCGGTGTTCCCGGCCTTGTCGGTCGCACGCATCCGCTCGAGGAACGTCCGGGCCGACTTGCGGCCCGCGGCTGTCCTGGCGTCCATGCCCCAGTCGAAGGCGCGCCCCTCGGTGTGCTCCGACGTGCTGCCGCCGCAGGAGCGCGAGATCGAGCCGTAGCGGCCGCCGTAGCGCTTCACCAGCCACCGGCCGAGCTGCCGTGTGCCCGCGCGGGCGCGCGGCGAGCAGCGGGTGGCCGGCTGGTAGGACGCGTAGTCCTCGATCGACGTGCGGGCCGACACCGTCGGAGCCGCTGCGGCGCGCGCCGGAGCCGTGGCGGTCAGCAGGCTCAGGGCGAGAGCCAGCAGCAGCACCAGGACGCCGGGGAGCAGGAGGGAGAAGCGGGCGCGCGAACGATGCGCGGGGGCGCGACGCGTGGGGCGTCGGCGCGCTGAGGATCGGCCGGTGGCATCGGGCTGCCGCGGCACAGCGGTGGGGGGCATGGGCGCACGCTAGCCAGCCGCGAAGGAGCCTGTCAGTCCAACCACTCATACCCGACCGATCGGTCGGTCCACCTGGTCGGATCGGGTGGTGTCGCCCCTAGCGGACGGCGTCCTGCGGGGTCGAGCAGGTCACGTTGTCGATGAGGCGAGCGGTCGTCCGAAGCACCGGCTCAGCGGCGACCAGGTGTAGTGCCCGAAGCCGGGGACCCGGGTGTAGCCCGACGACTCGTAGAGCGCGATCGCCTCCGGTTGCGCAGCCCCGGTCTCCAGCACCATCGCCTGGGCGCCGGCCTCGGCTGCGGTCTGCTCCAGATGAGCCAGCACGATGCGCGCGAAGCCGCGCCCGCGCGCTCCGGCGGCGACGTACATCCGCTTGATCTCGGCGGTGCTGGTCGTGCCGAAGACCTCGAGGTCCGCGCGGCGCCGCCAGGCGCCCGTGGCCACGGGCTCGTCGCCGAGGTAGCCCACGAAGAAGCTGCCCGTGGGAGGCTCGAACATCAGGGGGTCGAGCGGGGTGTCGTCGGGGCTGCCGTAGCGCACGACGTACTCGGCCTGGACCTCCTCGACGAGCCGCAGGGCGTCGGGATGGCCGTAGCCGACGCGGACCAGGCGCAGCCCGCCCGCACGACGGTCAGGCTCGGACGAGGGCATGCCCGCAAGAATCGCAGAACTTCGCGTCCTGGTCGTTGCGCACCCCACACTCCGAGCAGAACGGGCCCTCGGCCCCGCGCGCAGTCCCGGCGGCGACGGTGCTCGGGTGCTCCTCGCCGCGGAAGGCGCTCCCGAACTCGCGCACCGCACCCGAGGTCTCCCCCGCGGCGTAGCGCGACTGCACACCGAGGAAACCGGCGTTGAGCGCTCCTAGGCCGAAGACGAACAGGAAGAGCCCTCCGGCGAGCTGAGCGAACTCCCCGAACCCGGGCGAGGGGCTGTCCCCGGCGAAGAACTCCTCGTCGGAGGGCATCGCGTCGGCGATGGCGAGCCCGCCCCGGACGGCGAAGAAGATCCCTGCCAGGAGCAGCAGGACGCCGACGACGCGGAGGACGTTGCGGGTGGTCGGCGAGTGCTCGGAGCGAGCCATGTGGACTCCTGGAGGTGGGGGCGCGGGTGCGCTGACAGAATGGGACCACGGACGTGCACCTGGTCCCTACCCCGCCCGACCCCACTTCAACCGCCGAGAAGGTCGCCCGTGAACGACGTTGTGATCCCCGCTGAGCTGCTGCCCGCCGACGGACGGTTCGGCGCCGGACCGTCGAAGATCGAGCCGTCCCGCCTCGAGGCCCTGGCCGCGACCGGCACCTCGCTGCTCGGCACCTCGCACCGCCAAGCCCCCGTGCGTGACCTGGTGGGCCGGGTGCGAGACGGGCTGCGTTCGTTCTTCCCGATCCCCGACGGCTACGAGGTCGTGCTGGGCAACGGCGGGGCCACCGCGTTCTGGGACATCGCCACCTTCGGTCTCATCGAGCACAAGAGCCAGCACCTGTCCTTCGGGGAGTTCAGCTCGAAGTTCGCCCAGGCTGCTGCGGCCGCGCCCTGGCTCGAGGAGCCCTCGGTGATCTCCAGCGCCCCTGGCACCCATCCGGCGGCGCACGCCGAGGACGGCGTGGACGTCTACGCCTGGGCCCACAACGAGACCTCCACCGCGGTGATGGCCCCCGTCGTACGTCCGGCCGGCACGTCGGCCCCGGACTCCCTCGTGCTGATCGATGCGACCTCCGGCGCCGGTGGACTGCCCGTCGACCTGCGCGAGACCGACGTCTACTACTTCGCGCCCCAGAAGTCCTTCGCCTCCGACGGCGGGCTGTGGATCGCGGTCATGTCGCCGGCGGCACTCGAGCGCGCGGCCCGCATCGGTGCCTCGGGGCGCCACGTCCCGGCCTTCTTCGACCTGCCGACGGCCATCGACAACTCGACCAAGAACCAGACGTACAACACCCCGGCGGTCGCGACGCTCTTCCTGATGGCCGAGCAGCTGGACTGGATGAACGCCCAGGGCGGGCTCACCGCGATGGTCGCGCGCACCACCGCGTCGGCCGACGCTCTCTACGGCTGGGCCGAGAAGTCGTCCTTCGCCTACCCCTACGTCGTCGAGCCGGACGACCGGTCGCTGGTGATCGGCACGATCAACTTCGACGACACCGTCGATGCCGCCGCCGTGGCCGCAACCCTGCGCGCCAACGGCATCGTCGACACCGAGCCCTACCGCAAGCTCGGCCAGAACCAGCTCCGCATCGGCATGTACCCCGCCGTCGACTCCTCCGACGTCGAGGCCCTCACCGCCTGCATCGACTACGTCGTCGACCACCGCTGAGCCGCCACAGGGTTGAGCCGGGCGCGCCCCGCACCACCGGAGGTAGAGCCGGGCGAGCCCCTGGGCGAGCCCGAGACGAAACCCGGCGAGAAAACCGACCGCCTTCAGACAGTCAGTCGGGCTGCGGGGGCCTCGATACGGCCGCCCTCGCTGACGCTCGTGCGTCCTACTCGACCACCTTGGGCCGGCGGTTTCGTCACGGCTCGCTCCGCTCCCCGGCTCAACCTCCGGTGCCCGTCCGGCTACTTGGTGATCAGGCGGAGGGTGGCGCGTTCGAGGGCGGCCTGGCGCTCGTCGGGGGTGTCGTAGCGGCGGCGGGTGGTGCCGTTGATGGTGCGCCCCTCCTCGTAGGCCTCGACCACACGTGGGTCGACGTAGGCCGAGCGCGCGAGCGACGGGGTGTTGCCGAGGAACTCCGAGACCTCGCGCATCGCACCGGCCACCGCGCGCTTGCGCGAGGCCTTGGTCTCCCCCGGCTCCGACGTCTCGGCCAGCGCGGCAGCGGCCAGCACCGTGGCGTGCCAGGTACGGAAGTCCTTGGCGGTCGCCTCCAGGCCGGTGGCCTCGCGCACGTAGGTGTTGACCAGGTCCGGGATGACCGAGCGCCACGACCGCCCGTCCTTGTAGGCCATCAGCCGAGGGTCCTCCTTGGCGCGGCGGCGGCGCATGATGTCGACTGCCTCGATCACGGTCTGGTCGTCGATCTCGATGCGGTGATCGACCCCCGACTTGCCGGTGAAGACGAACACCAACCGGTCCTGATGACGCTTCACGTGGCGTCGCTCCAGCGTCGTCAGGCCGAAGCTGCCGTTCTCGTCGGCATAGACGTCGTTGCCGATGCGGAAGTAGCCGAGGTCGAGCAGCCGGACCGCGGCTGCGCAGGCGCGCTCCAGCGGCATGCCCTCTCGTCCGAGGTCGGCCAGGACCCGCTCGCGCGCCTTGACCAGTCCCTTGCCGAAGAGCAGCATCCGGTCGAACTTCTCCGCGTCGCGGCGCGCACGCCACTGGGGGTGGTAGAGGTACTGACGCCGCCCGGCATCGTCGGTGCCGACCGCCTGGAGGTGGCCGTTGGGGTACGGGGTGACCCACACGTCCTTCCAGGCCGGCGGGATCACCAGGTCACGCACGCGCTGCGCGTCCTCGTCACTCAGCCGGACGCCGTCCTGGTCGAGGTAGACGAAGCCCGACCCGGCCCGGCGACGGGTCCAGCCGGGTTGGTCGGGGGCCGTCCTGCGCAGTCGCACCACCGGCTCAGCCTAGGAAGCACGCCGCCGCATCGTCCTCACCCTCTGGGACGGAGTGACCGCACCAGACCCGCGAGCACGGCCAACCCCACGAGACCGCCGAGCAGCCACGGCCACAACGACACCTCGCCCGGCACCTCGTCCGACACCTCTCCCGGCACCTCGGTCGCCGTCGCGGTCGGCTCCTCCTCGACCGGCTCGGTCGGCTCCGGCACCGGCACCGGCGTCGACGTCGGCTCCGGGGTCGGGGTCGGGGTCGGAGTCATCGCCCGGAGGATCCGCGCCGGCACCAGCACCTGGAGGACCGCGGCCCCCTTCCCCTCGGTGCTGAGGAAGACGTCGCCCCGCTCGTCGACCGCGATCCCCTCACCCTGCGGCTGGTCGGGCAGGTCGAACCGGCCGACCTCGTCGAGACCGGGATAGGTGTAGATCGCGGCAGCGCCGTAGTTGCGCAGGATCAGGTGCTGCCCGTCGGGGAAGAACGCACCGTCGGTGGCGATGCCGAGGGCCTCGCCGATCCTGGTCATCTGCTGGGCGGCACCCGCCTCCAACGATCGCGGAGCGCGCAGCACCTCGCCCCCGAACAGTCCCTTCGTCACGACCACCAGCCGCCCCTGCGGGTCGACCAGGAGCGTCTCGGCGTCGCGCGCGCCGTCGGGGTACACCAGGTCGTACGTCGGCGGCGTCACCTCGCGATCACCGCGGCCGACCGGCACCCGCGCCACCCGCACCGAGCTGCGCTCGCCGGCGTTGTCGCCGATGTCGCCGACCCACACCGCGCCGCGTCCTGCAGGAGCGAGCGCCTCGACATCGACCGGGTCGTCACTCCACCGTGTGACCCCGACGGTGGTGCCGTCGGTCGGGTCGACGACGAAGACGCGGCCGGTGTCGCCGGAGTCGTTGACGGTCATGAACAGGCCGTCACGCGCCACCAGCCCGCTCGACTCGATTATCGCGGGGTCCGCGAAGCGGAACACCTCGGTGCCGGCCGGGTCGCGCGCCTCGGCGCCCCGGCCCCCCAGCAGCACCGCCGCCACGAGGACGACGGCGAGGACCTGGAGGTTCCTCACGCGTCGAGCAGCTCGGCCAGCTTGGGGTGCAGCGACCACGTGGCGACCAGCTCGTCGTACTCCGTGCGGACGCTGCCGCCGCTGACGGGTCCGCCGGTGCGCACCGCCCGGAGCATGGTGTTGCGGGGGGTGTGCTGGCTCTCCACGAACTGCATCACGTCGACGCGATAGCCCTGCAGCCGCATGAGCGAGGAGCGGAGTCCGTCGGTGAGGGTGTCGGCGAACCGCTCACGCAGGATGCCGTGCCGGGTCAGCAGCGCGTACGGCGCGGGCGTGGGCGTGCGGCGCAGCTGAGTGGCGATGTCGTGGTGGCAGCAGGGCGCGGCGAGCACGACCGGCGAGCCCCACTCCACCGCTCGGGCAAGGGCCTCGTCGGTGGCGGTGTCGCAGGCGTGCAGGGCCAGCACCACCTCGGGAGCCTCGGCCAGCTCGGCCCCGCTGATGGTGCCGACCACGAACTGCGCGTCGGCGCCGAGCTGCCGGGCCACGTCGGCGTTGTGGTCACGCGACTGCTCGCGCACGTCGACCCCGGTCATCGCGACCGGGAGCTCACGCACCGAAGTGAGGAAGCGGTGCGCGGCGAAGGTGAGGTAGGCGTTGCCGCAGCCCAGGTCGACGATCCGCAGCGGCTCCTCGGGCGTGGGGCGGCGCAGGTGGCCCTTGGCGAGGGCATCGGTCACGGTGGAGTCCAGGATGCGCAGGAACTCCTCGACCTGGCGGTACTTGGCCTGCCGGCTCGGCTTCATCCGCCCCTCGGCGTCGGTGAGGCCGAGCGCGCGGAAGACCGGGTCGCCCTCGTGGAGCAGCCGGTCCTTGTCGCGGTCGTGGCCGCGCACCGCCTCGACCTCGGTGGCGCGGTCGGTGGTGTTGAGCACGGCCTCGAGGCGCTTGGTCACCCGGACCTGGTGGGTCTGGGTGGTGGTCTCGACGTGCCAGTTGCCGAAGGGCTCGGCGAGCAGCGCGTCGACGGCCGCGGCCAGGTCGGTGCCGGTCTCGTCGACGCGGTGGTTGCTCGTGTGGGCCTGGGTGGCGTCGTAGGCCACCACCTGCAGGTGCCGACCGGCCTTCAGGTCGACGTAGCGCAGCTCGACGCGCCGCCAGCGCGGCTGGGTGGCTCGCCGGCGACCGGAGGCCACCGCGCGCACCAGGGTCTCGGGGTCCAGCAGGTGCGCGCGCATCTGGTCGAGCACCTGCTGCAGGGGCTCGCTCACTTGCTCACCGCCGCCACGACCACGATCACGAGGAGGGCCACGAGCGCCAGAGGGATCACGAGGCGGCGCTGGCGGGGGTTCACCCCGTGATCCTACGGGGACTCACCAGTGCTCCATGGATCCCCGGAAGACGTCGGCGAGGTCCTCGGGCGTGACGGTCTTGGGTGCGGTGGCGAGCAGGCGCTGCTGCTTGAGGGCGCCCTCGACGAGATCGTCGACGTCTGCCGCGCCGAAGCCGACCTCGGCCAGGCCGTTGGGGATGTCGATGTCGCGCATCAACCGGGTCAGCACGCCGGGGAGCACGTCGGGACCGTCGCCGCCCACGCCGGGCTCGAGGAGCCGCGCGGCGTGCAGGTGCCGCTCGGGCGAGGCGTCGAAGGTGAACCGGAACGCCTCCGGTGCGGTGAGCGAGACCGCCATCCCGTGCGGCACGATCGCCTCGTCCTGGGGATAGCCAGCCGGGCGGAAGTCCCGCACCCGCCCGGCGATCGGGTAGGCGTTGGCGTGGGGGATGTGGACACCGGCGTTGCCGAAACCGAGTCCGGCGAAGGTCGCGGCGAGCGACATCTGCTCACGCGCCACCACGTCGCTGCCCTCGGCCACGGCGGTGCGGAAGGCCCCGGCGAGCAACGCCAGCGCCTTCTCCGACCAGAGGTCGGCGATCGGGTTGGCGCCGCAGTACGGCACCCGCTGCTCGGGACGCTTGGCCTCGAACTCACCGAACCAGCGCGCGGTGTAGCTCTCCAGAGCGTGGCACAAGATGTCCATGCCGGCCGCTGCGGTCACCATCGCCGGCTGGGTGAGGGTCAGGGCCGGGTCCACGATCGCCATCGTCGGGCGCAGCGCGGGGTGGCTGATCCCGGTCTTGACCTGCAGCGACAAGACGTCCAGCACACAGATCGTCGTGCTCTCGCTTCCGGTGCCGGTCGTGGTCGGCAGGGCGACCAGCGGCAGGAGGGGTCGTGTCGGTGCCTGCGCCTTGCCCACAGGCGCGTTGATGTAGTCCATCAGGTCGCCGGGGTTGGTCATCAGCAGGTTCACGGCCTTGGCCGTGTCGATCGCCGAGCCGCCACCGACGGCGACGATCGCGTCGAACCGGCCGGCATCGCGCGCGAAGTCGATGGCCTCGACCATCGACTCATCGGTGGGCTCGACCCGCACGCCGTCGTAGACGACGACCTCGACGCCGTAGGCCGTCACCTCCTCGGCGATCCGGGCCGGCTGGCCGGTGGCGGCGACGCCGGCGTCGGTCAGCAGCAGGACCCGCCGGGCACCGAGCCGGAGAAGGTCGTGGCCGAGCTCGCGCGAGGCGCCGGTCCCGAACTTGAGGCCCGGGGCGGCGTAGGTGAAGACCGTTTCTGTCACACCGTCCAGCCTACGCACGTCGCGCCGCTCCCACGGGCACGCCTCGGCGTCCACGTCGAGACCCGCCGGCCGAGGCGGTAACACTGTTTTGTTACCTGGATTCGGTTGAAAGGTGTACCGAACCCGTGGGTAACTGCTAAGGACACATCCGTCGATCCGCTGCGTTGCTCCGCGCAGATGCGGATCGACGGTTTCACGGGGGGTCACCACACCATGACGGTCCAGCCGTCCGTCGAGCCTTCGGCGGGCTCATCTGCCGCTGCCGCGACCCTCGACACGTTCGTCCTCGGCCACGGGATACTGACCCTGCTGAGGTCCCGTCGGTGACGACCACCATCACGCGCTCCCTGCCGCGGCTGTCCGACGGCGTCGACGAGAGCCTCACCCATGCTCTCCCGGAGGGCATCTGTCGCACGTTCCGTGCCGTGGCCTATCGCAGCTTCGAGGGCCACGTCCTCATCGCCACTGCCGACGACGGCGCGATCACCGAGCACGTCCTGCGCGAACGCCTCGAGGAGCCGATCATCCTCGTGCCCCACAGCCCCCGCGAGATCCTCGCGGTGACCGACGAGGCCTATCCGCACCTCGATGCGGTGGACGAGGACCCGCGGGCTCGTCAGGACCGCGCAGAGATGACCCAGATCCTGCGGCGCGGAGCCAAGGTGAGCGACGAGGAGCTCCAGCGTGCGACGTTGGAGTACGCCCGCACCCAGGACCCGTTGGGCGACATCCTCGCCTCGCACGGCGCCATCAGCGAGGACGATCTGGTCGCGGCGCTCTCCGAGGTGCACCAGATGCGTCGCGTCACCCTGGAGGACTTCCAGCCCGACCCGAGCATCGCCCGCCGCCTGCCCGAGTCCTTGGCCCGTCGCCTGCGCGCACTCCCGGTCGCCACCGACGACGACGCGGTGCTGCTCGCCGTCGCCCGCCCACTCAGCCCCCGAGCCCTGGCCGAGGTCGATGCCGCCCTCGGCGTACCGGTCCGCCAGCTGCTGGCGCACCGTGGCCAGCTCGACCAGCTCATCTGGTCGACCCACCGCGAGCAGTACTCCCAGGTCGCGACCTCGGCCCTGCGCGAAGCAGTCCCGGAGCGCTCGGCCCACACGGTGCTCTCGCCACCGCAGCGCGTGCTCGGGGTCAGCGCCGCACTCGTCTGCTCCGTGGGAGTGGTGGGGTGGCCGGCGCTCACCGCCACGGTGCTGCTCACGCTCTGCACCGTGCTCTACGTGCTCGTCTCCGGCTACCGGCTCCTGCTCACCCTGCGCGCCCTCGGCGCACACCTGGAGCAGGACATCGCCGACGAGGACGTCGAGGCCCTCGACGAGAGACGGCTTCCCGTCTACACGATCCTGGTGCCGCTCTATCGCGAGGCCCGGGTGGTGGCCCGCCTCGTCGGCGACCTCGACGCCCTGGACTATCCCCGCACCCGGCTCGAGGTCCTGCTCCTCTGCGAGGAGGACGACCGGGAGACGATCGCAACGGTCCACGGGCTCGACCTTCCCCCGCACTTCCATCTCGTGGTGGTGCCCGACACCTGGCCGAAGACCAAGCCGAAGGCGTGCAACTACGGGCTCCAGCTGGCGACCGGCACCCACTGCGTCATCTACGACGCCGAGGATCGGCCCGACCCCGACCAGCTGAAGAAAGCCCTGGTCGCCTTCGCGAGCACCGCCGACGAGGTCGTGTGCATCCAGGCC
This sequence comes from uncultured Actinomycetota bacterium, assembly GCA_963760515.1. Taxonomy (GTDB): domain Bacteria; phylum Actinomycetota; class Actinomycetes; order Propionibacteriales; family Nocardioidaceae; genus Nocardioides. The sequence continues at coordinate 11,588 of CAVXDL010000008.1, read as the reverse complement.
AAGCTCAACCACTACAACCAGGACCAGAACCTGTTGACCGCCTGGTTCGCCAACGAGTACGCGACGCAGTTCGAGCTGGTGCTCCCCGCCATGGACGCAGCGGACTCCCCCATCCCCCTGGGCGGCAGCTCCAACCACTTCCGGACCCGAGCCCTTCGTGAGCTCGGCGGCTGGGACCCCTACAACGTGACCGAGGACGCCGACCTCGGGATCCGACTGCACCGCGCCGGCTACCGGACCGCCCTGATCGACTCCACGACCCTGGAGGAGGCCACCTCCACGGTCAGCAGCTGGGTGCGGCAACGCTCGCGCTGGGTCAAGGGCCACCTGCAGACCTGGCTGGTGCACATGCGGCACCCGGTCGAGCTCTACCGCGAGACCGGCATGGCCGGCTTCATCAGCTTCAACCTGACGATGGGATCGGTGGCACTCATGCTGATCAACCCCATCTTCTGGACGCTCACCGCGCTCTACCTGTCGACGAGCTGGAGTGCGCTGGAGACGGCCTACCCGCCAGGGGTCTTCCAGGTCGCGATCGCGCTGCTCGTCGTGGGCAACTTCGTCTTCGTCTACCTCAACGTGGCAGGCAGCCTGCAGCGCGGCCAGTTCCGACTGGCCCGCATCGCACTGCTGTCCCCGCTGTACTGGGCCCTGATGAGCGTGGCGGCCTGGCGCGGGCTGGTGCAGCTCTTCACCGACCCGTTCTACTGGGAGAAGACCGAGCACGGGTTGGACCAGGACTGATCATGACCACCCCCCTCCCCGCGGCCGCGACGCGCGAGAGCAGCCCGGCCTCCGGCTCCGTGCGACCTGCCGAAGCCGTCCAGGCGCCTCGCCGCCGCCGCGTCGACATCGATCGCCGTCCAGGCGAGAGCCTCTGCGTCCTCGCCGTTTTCACGGTGCTCTACACGCTCGTCGGGCACTGGCTGGTGGTGCGCCTGGACGTGGTCGGCTTCGACGCGCTCGACCGGTTCGCCCGCGGGCTGATGGTGGTGCACGACGACCCGGCCAGGCTTGCCGCCATCGGTCACGACTACCCGCCACTGGCGGTGCTGGTCACCGCTCCGTTCACGTTGTTCACCTCGATGACGCGCTCCCTGGCCGTCGTCCCCGTGGTCTCGGCCCTCTTCGCCGGCCTGACGATGATGTCGCTCAACACCCTGATGCGTCGCTCGGAGATCGGCGGCGCGTGGCGTGCAGGCCTGCTGCTGGCCCTCGGGCTCAACCCGCTGGTCGTCCTCTACGCCGCGACCGGCGCTGCCGACTTCGTGTGGCTCGCCCCCGCCGTCGCTGCCCTCGGCGCGCTGGCCGCCTGGTACGTCACCGCTGACCTGCGCTTCGTCATGATCTCCGGGATCGCTTATGCCGTGGCGGTGCTGAGCGGCTACGGGAGCCTGGTGTGGCTCGTGCTCAGTGCGCTGCTCGTCATCGGTGTCCTTGCCCGACTCGGCGCCGGACGCCACGAGATCGAGGGAACCCTCGTGGGCTTCGCCGCCCCCGCGGTCTACGTCCTCGTCGTGTGGTCGCTGTTCGGCCTCGCCGTGCTGGGCGGCGCGTTCTCCTGGCTCTCCGACCGCAGCGGTGCCGCCACTGCGACCACGCCCGACCTCTCGGTGGCCGAGCTGGTCGGTGGCACCGTCGACCTCGTCGTCCTCGGGGCGCCACTCGCCCTGGTGGTGCTCCCGACCCTCGTCATCCACGGGATCGCCCGCAGCAACGACATGGCGTTGTGGCTCGGACTGCTCCTGGCCGTCACGATCGTGACCCCGGCGGCCACCGCCGTCCTGCGCCTCACCGGCTCTCCGATGGCGATGCGTCAGGCGCTGCCGATCCTGCTGGTCTCGGTCGTCGGCGCCGTGTGGTTGGCGCGGTCGCTGCAAGGAGGGCCGCTTCCCGTGGTCGCCACCACCATCGGCGGGCTCCTGCTCAGCGCCGGATGGACGTTCGCAGCGTTGCCTGACTTCACGACCCAGGGCCTGGAGCGCGTCTTCCACGAGGCTGTCGTCACCGGCGAGTCCCAGGACGGAGCGACCACGGTGGACGGCGCGGTGGTCGGCACCTCCGCCGAGCGCGACATGGCCGAGTGGATCCGCGGTGCCGTGCCCCCTGGTTCGCAGGTCCTCACCGACAGCTCCTGGACCTACGCCGTGATCCTGCTCGGCGGCGACCCGTCGCTCTTCCTCGACCGGAGGGACGGCTCCGAGGAGCAGTGGTGGCGAGCAGCGCGCAATCCCGCCGCCTACGCCGACTACCTGCTCCTGTCGGTCGACACGTTCCACGACGGCTTGAGCCGTCGTTATCCGGCGGCGGCCGACGGGGTCGACCCCGCCCTGCCGGTCGTCCACGCCAACAGCCGCTACACACTGGTGCAGGTGCCGCCGGACCACCCGGGCATGATCGGGGACCGACCCGGGACCGACCCGGGACGAGCACCGAGCGCACCGCCTGACCGGCCGGCTGCACCGGGCGGTGTGAACGGGCTGCTCGGCCAGGACGGACCACCGGTCTGGATGTATCCCGGCGCGGTCCCACCTCTGCCAGGCGAAGGAGCAGCCCCGTGATCGACCAACCGTCCCGGCCGGGCGACCACGACCCGGCCGGCGAGCGTCAGCGTGTCGGGCGCGCCGGCTTCATCGGCCGTCGCGGCGCACCCCGCCGCGGCCCCGACACCTGCACCACCGCCGGCGGGGAGACCTCGCTCGACCCCGAGACCGAGGAGCTCGCAGACCTGCCGTCGCGACCCCGTACGCCCCCCAGCACCGATGCGCTGCCGCTCATCCTGCCGCCGGCACGGACCGACCCGAGCCCCGGCGTGAAGCCGGCACGCACGCGCTTGGTGCACGCCGACGACGATCGCGAGCTGCTGCCCGATCCCGTCCCCCATCCACCCCTCGTCACCTCGCCGCGCCCCGACGCGGCCCGACAGCTCACCGCCCGTCCCACCGACCGGCACCCGGAGCAGCAGCCAAGGGAGAAGGCAAGGGAGAAGGCAAGGGAGAAGGAGCCCGAGGACAGCGGTCACGTGCCCCCGGTCGCCGCGCCTGCACCCGCCTCCACCTCGCCGCCCGCTCCCGACGACGTGGCGAGCCCCCGGACCCACTCGACCCGCCCGTGGCCGAGCGAGCCGGAGCCGGCGGGCCTGACGCTCCGACCCGGCGTCGACGAGGTCGCGGCCGAGGTCATCGCCTTGATGCGAGCCACGGCCGAGGCGCACCTTCGCCACCTCGAGGCGATCGAGCTCGAAGCGGCTCGACGCTGCGAGATGCTCACCGCGCAGGCTGAGCTCGACGCCGAGCTGATCCGTCTCCACGCTCGGCGCGACGCTCACACCATCGTCGCGGCAGCCCGCCGGGGCGGCGCCGCCGGCGCTGCGGCAGCCGCGGCGGACGCACCGGACAGCGACGAGCCGGCGCAGCTGCGGTTGATCGGAGAGACCTTCTCGCGCTTCGCCGACGACGTGGATGCGACGATCCGGGGGTGGCCCGACACCCCGCCCCCGCCCCGGACGCGATGACGCCACGCACACGCCGCCGTGGTCGTGCCGAACGCAGCGCTCCGGCGTACCGCTCCGCGGCCTGGGTCTGCGCCATCAGCCTGATCCTGGGTGGGTGCGCGGCCACGGCTGCTGCTCCCGGCTCAGGCAACGACGGGCCCCGGACCGGGTCGACCCGAGGCGCGTCGGCGCCGGTCGGCCTGTTCACTGCCGGGTCGCCGTGGAACACGACAGCCGACACTCGATCCGTGCACCCCGCCTCCCAGCGGCTCCTGCGGCTCGCTGCCGAGCCCGCGGGGCCGTCGTCCGCGGCCATCACTGCCGCGAGCAGAGCCGGCCTCGAGCTGATCACCCGCGGCTGGACGAGCCCGATCCTCGACTCCGGCGAGCCCACCGAGGTGCGGTGCCGGACCACGACCTGCGGCGACGGCGCGGGCCCCCTCACGCTCGAGGTGCCCGGCGACGTCGACCCCGACCCGCTCCACGACGGGTGGTTGATCCTCCACGACGTGGAGCACCGCATCCTCTACGACCTCTGGCGCGCCCGTCGCGAGGACGACGGCTCGCTGTCCTATGCCTTCCTGCGTGCCTGGGACGCCGGCGGCCCGGGCTTCAGCCGCCCCTACGTCGAAGGGGTGCGCGGCTCCGGCCTCCCCCTGGCTGCGGGGGTCGTCCGCCGTCACGAGCTGGAGCTCGGGCAGATCGACCATGCCCTGGCCCTCTCGGTGCCCGGCGCCGCCGCCGGTTCCTTCCTCCAGCCCGCCTCGGACACCGACGGCCGGGGCGAGCCGGGCTCCCTGCCCGAGGGTGCCCGGGTCTTCCTCCGCGCCGACGCCGTCTATGCCCGCCCGCTCGACCCGCAGACCGGCAGGCCCCTGCCGATGACGCAGCAGCAGTACCGCTCCGCTCACGCGCTCGTGGAAGCCCTGCGCACCTACGGTGCGATCGTCGTGGGGACGTCTCGCACCCCGAGCCTGGCCGTCGAGCCGGCGACCTCAGCCGCTGAGGCCCGGGTGCTGGCGGGCTACGAGCTGACCGGGCTGCACCTCGCCGACTTCGCCGTCGTGGCCTTCTCGGCAGTCGACCGGTTCGCGCTCTCGTCAGGGGTGGGCCAGTGAGGCGGGTCGCCCCTCGGACCACGAGGCCGATGCTGGCCGTGGCGCTGACCGGGGTGCTGGTGGCAGGCGGGTGCAGCGCGACCTCCGGCCCGGGCTCCACGTCCGGCGCCCCGGCCTCGATCGACAAGCGCGGGCTGGAGGCCACCAACACCGTCGTGGCCCCGTGGGCTCGTGGACGCGACCTGTTGGGCCGCCGTCCCGACCCCGTGCCGGGCCAGGTCCGGGTCGCCGGCGTGCGCGACCCGATGCTGGTCAGGGCCACGCGGGCCCACGCCGGCTCCGGGACCCAGGTCGTGTCGCGACCCGAGGACGCGCCCGGGTCGTTCGCTCGACTGTGCTCCGGGGCCATCGACCTCGTCGCGTCGGTGCGGCCGATCACCACCCAGGAGTGGAGCGAGTGCCAGGAGCGGGGGCTGGGCATCGTGCAGCTCACGATCGCCCGCCAGGCAGTGGTGCTCGCCACCGGTCGAGCCGGCGACCTCGGCACCGACTGTCTCGACCTGGACGACCTGGGTCGGCTCGTGGCCGCCGACCCCGACGCGGAGACCTGGTCGGACCTCCGACCAGGCCTCGCGAGGGACCCGATCAGCGTGGCCGGACTCGGCCTCGACGACGCCGGGGTCCGCGCCTTCGCGCGCACGGTGCTGGGCTCCTCCGAACCCACCCGCGAAGAGGTGAGCGGCCGCTACCGCGCCTTCGCGGACCCCGAGGAGGTGCTCGCCCATGTCGCGGGCACGCCGGAGGACCACGCGCTGGCCGCGGACCTCGCTCGCTGGGAGTCCCTCCGCGACCGATGGCGGGCCGAGCTGCGGGCTGCGTGGCAGGAGCGCGCGACGCGCCCGGCCTCGGCACCGTCGGTCGCCTCGATCCGTCGGCTCGGCGCCGAGGTGCGCTCGGTGACCGCGCGCTACCGCACCGCGCAGAGCGCAGCACGCCGCCTTGCCGCCACCCGCGGCCGTGTCGGCCTGTTCGACCTCGGTGAGTACGCCGCCCACCGTGACCTGCTGCGTCCCCTCGAGATCGAGGTGCCGCTCGGGGGCGGTCCGCCCCGGTGCGTCGTACCCAGCCTCGCGACCGTCGCTGCCGGTGACTACCCCTTGGCGCGCACGCTGCTGCTGACCGCATCGACCCGCGCGGTGGGGCGCCCGGAGGTCGCCGACTTCCTGCGCCACGTCCTGCGCAGCTCTGCTGCCCTCAGCTCGTCGGTCGGCGGCGTCCCGCTGCCGGAGACCGAGGTGCGCAAGCAGCTCGACTGGCTGATCGTCGGGCCACTGCCCCGGTTCGGGGCGGACCACGGGGGCCCGGTGCGGCTCCTCGACTCGGCGGGCGCAGCCGAGCCCCTCGATGCACCCCCGATCGACCGCCCCGCCCGTTGACCTCGAACGGGTCGAGATCAGGCGTCCAACGCCTCCCGGACGAGGTCAACGGCCGGGACCGCCCCTGAGCGGAGGTCGCGCAGCGGGATCCAGGCGACGGCGTCGGTGGTCCCACCCTGCTCGACCTCGAACGTGTCGGTGCCCGCGGGCACGGTCGCGGTGTAGACCAACCCGATCGCGTGCAGCTCCTCGTCACGGCCCGACGGCGCCAGACCGCGGATCTGGGCGTCGCCGACGGTGAGCAGGCCGGTCACCGTGCACTCGATCCCGGTCTCCTCGCGCACCTCCCGCACGACCGTCGCCGCGGGCGGTTCGCCGTGCTCGATCCCGCCTCCGGGAAGGGACCAGAGGCCGGTGTGGAAACCGAGCTCGGAGACCCGGGTCAACAGCACCGCAGGCTCGGGCAGCTCGCGCCGGATGAGCGCGTAGGCCGCCACCCGTTGCAGGCGGTACGGCGCATAGCCGACGAGCGCCTCCCGCACCAGCGAGACCGTGGGCACGGACTCGTCGAGCACGCCGCTGAGCGGCTTCCAGGCCGCCTCGCTGGTGGAGCCGTCGACCTCCACGACGTGAGGCTCGGGCGAGTCCGACGGCACCCAGCCGTCGTAGACGATGCGGAGCGAGTGCGCGTCCACCCGGCGGCCCCTGCGCCACGCGTCGGGCAGGTGGAGCGAGAAGGCCCGAGCCGTCTCGCCGATCGTGACGTGCAGGCCGGTCTCCTCGTGGACCTCACGCACCACGGCGTCGCGCGGATCCTCCCCGTGGTCGAGGCCGCCCCCGGGGAGCGTCCAGATCTCGCTGCGCGAGACCCGAGGAGCCAGTCTGCTGAGCAGGATCTGGCCCTCGCGCACGATCACGGCGTACGCCGCTACTCGCTGCACCTGGTGGACCATGGCTGCCACGCTATCCAACGCCCGGACCCCAGGTCGGGACCACCGCCGCACCAGGCATGCCGTCGAGGACGAAGGAGTCCGCCCGCTCGATCCCGTGGCCGCCCAGATGGGCCGGGTACCACGGAGCCCACTCGCCGGGACGCGGGCGGTGCTCGGGGAGCCGCTGGAGCTCCTCCAGGCTCGCCTGGAGCCGGCCACCGAGCAGCCGGGTCGTGGCGACCAGGTCGGCGTCCGGCGCCACGTGGATCGGCGCACCGATGCGGACGTCGACGGTGAGCCCGCGCACCGGCACCGGTCGCGGGAAGGGCGCGTCGAGCGCACGCTTCTGGCCCCAGAGGCGTTGGCCTCCCCAGACGGTCACCGGGAGCAGGGGTGCACCGACCTCGCGCGCCAGGGCCACCGCACCCGGCATCAGCCCCCGCACGACGTAGGCCGCCGAGATCCCGGCCTCGGGGAAGACGCAGACGACCTCACCCTCGCGCAGCAGGCTCCGGGCCCGCAGGTACGCCGCCGCCGGCGCCTCCCGATCGACCGGGACGTGCCGCATGGCGTCCATCGCCGACCCCACGACCGGGGCGCCCCACACGTCGCCGCGGCTCAGGAAACGCACCAGGCGCCCGGTGTCGAGCAAGGCATCGCCCACGAAGAGGAAGTCGGGGAACGACACGTGGTTGCTGGCCAGCACCACCGGGCCGGAGACCGGCAGGTGCTCCATCCCGCAGCCTCGGACCCGCAGGTCCAGCGCACCGAACAGCACCTTGCCCGCGGCGATCGCGGCGCGGTAGACCGGCTCGCGACGCTGACGTGACCGCATGGGGATCCTTCGGGCCGGAGCCGGTAGGTCAGGCGAAGGGCGGGCGGTGGTCCAGGGCGAGCGAACGACGTCCGGCCCAGCGCCACACCCGCGCCGAGCGGTCGCGGTCCTCGTCGGTGACGAGGTTGCCCATCCAGCGCAGGGCCAGGGTCATCAGCCAGTCCGAGCGCATCCCGGCCGGGCCGAGGGAAGGCAGCAGTCGCGGGATCGTGACGAGCCCGGCCAGCCGACGCGCGATCGAGAACGACTCGCCGTAGTGGTCGCGCAGCAGTGCGGGCCACGCCGTGCCGAGGTCGCGGGCGGGGGTCGACTCGACGAGCATCTCGGCAAGCAGGCGCCCGGTCTCGAGGCCGTAGTCGATGCCCTCACCGTTGAGCGGGTTCACGCAGCCGGCGGCGTCCCCGATCAACGCCCAGTTGGGCCCGGCCACGTTGCTGACCGCACCCCCCATCGGCAGCAGCGCCGAGGTCGGCAGGCGCAGGTCACCGGTGAGCTCGAACTCCTCGCGGCGCTCCTCGGTGTAGAAGCTCATCAGCGGCTTGATCGCGATGTTGGCGGGGCGCTTGGCGGTCGCCAGGGTGCCGACGCCGATGTTCACCTCACCGGTGCCGAGCGGGAAGATCCAGCCGTAGCCCGACAGGATCGAGCCCTCGGCGTCGCGCAGCTCGAGGTGCGAGCTGATCCACGGGTCGTCGGAGCGTTCGGAGCCGATGTAGGCGCGGCCGGCGACGCCGTAGACGGTGTCGCGGTGCCACTCGCGGCCCAGCATCTTGCCGAGCGGCGAGCGGACGCCGTCGGCGACCACCAGGCGCCGGCAGGAGATCTCGAACGTCTCCTCGCCCTGCTTGAACACCACCGCGGCCACGCGGTCGCCCTCACGTCGTACGTCGACCGCACGGGCACCGTCGAGCGCGGTGGCGCCACTCTTGATCGCGGTGGTGCGCAGGTGGTCGTCGAGCTCGGTGCGCGCGACCGCGCTCCCCCAGTCGGGCAGGGTGCCGCCGGGCCAGGGCAGCAGCAGCGTCTGGCCGAAGCCATGGGCGCGCAGTCCCTGGTTGACGGTGTGGGCCCGCAACCAGTCCTCGATGCCCAGCTTGCAGAGCTCGTCGATCGCCCGCGGAGTCAGGCCGTCGCCGCAGGTCTTGTCACGCGGGAAGACCGCCGCATCGACCAGCACGACGTCGAGCCCGGAGCGCGCCGCCCAGGCGGCTGCGGCCGAGCCCGCGGGCCCGGCTCCGACGACGAGCACGTCGGTGCTGGTAGGTCGCGAGGTCATGGCCACATTCTCGCAGTCCCCCTCCCCCACCCCGGGGTGAGGGTCACGGTCCACCGTCGGTGGCGGCGACGGAAGGGTGCGGCGGCGCCGACCGGGTGTGCCCGACGCACGTCACGACCCGCGCCGTCGTCGCAGGAGGTTCGCCAGAAACGGCAGGAACCCCCGCCCCCTGGAGAGGGGACGAGGGTTCCGCTGAGACGGCGACGTCAGTTCTGGTAGGAGCCGAAGTCGAAGTCGTCCAGTGCAACAGCCTGACCCGAGCCGGCGTTGCCGAACTCGTAGTCGTAGGAGTCGTAGCCGGTGACGGAGTACGCCGCCGCGCGGGCCTCCTCGGTCGGCTCCACCCGGATGTTGCGGTAGCGCTCCAGGCCGGTACCGGCCGGGATGAGCTTGCCGATGATCACGTTCTCCTTCAGCCCGCGAAGGCTGTCGGAGCGACCGTGGATCGCAGCATCGGTGAGGACTCGGGTGGTCTCCTGGAAGGAGGCCGCCGAGAGCCACGACTCGGTGGCCAGCGAGGCCTTGGTGATGCCCATGAGCACCGGACGGCCCGAGGCCGGCTTGGCGCCCTCGGAGACCACGCGACGGTTCTCCTCCTCGAACTTGACCCGGTCGACGAGGTCGGAGGGGAGCAGGTTCGTCTCGCCCGACTCGATGACCGTGACGCGACGCAGCATCTGGCGCACGATGATCTCGATGTGCTTGTCGTGGATCGACACGCCCTGCGAGCGGTACACGTTCTGCACCTCGTCGACGAGGTGCTCCTGGGCCTTGCGGACACCGAGGATCCGCAGGACGTCCTGCGGGTCGGGGGTACCGACGATCAGCGGCTGACCGACCTCGATGTGCTCGCCGGTCTCGACCAGCAGACGCGAACGCTTGGAGACCGGGTACTCCTGGACCTCCGAGCCGTCGTCGGGGGTGAGGAGCACCTTGCGGGACTTGTCGGTGTCCTCGATCTCGACGCGACCAGCGGCCTCGGCGATCGGCGTACGACCCTTGGGCGAGCGGGCCTCGAAGAGCTCGACCACGCGGGGCAGACCCTGCGTGATGTCGTCAGCCGAGGCCACACCACCGGTGTGGAAGGTACGCATGGTCAGCTGCGTGCCGGGCTCACCGATGGACTGGGCGGCGATGATGCCGACCGCCTCACCGATGTCGACCAGCTTGCCGGTGGCCAACGAGCGGCCGTAGCACTTCGCGCAGGTACCGGTCTTGGCGTCACACGTCAGGACCGAGCGGACCTTGACGGTCGGGATGCCCGAGGCGATGAGCTCGGCGATCTTGACGTCGCCGAGGTCGCCGCCGGCCTCGACCAGCACGTCGCCCGTCTCGGGGTGGGTGACCTCGGTGGCTGCCGAGCGTGCGTAGGCAGCGGTCTCGGCGTTGTCGTCCTTGCGGACCACACCGTCGTCGCCGACGACGCCGATCACCTTGGGCAGACCGCGCTCGGTGCCACAGTCGTCCTCACGGATGATGACGTCCTGCGAGACGTCGACCAGACGACGGGTGAGGTACCCCGAGTCAGCCGTACGCAGCGCGGTGTCGGCCAGACCCTTGCGGGCACCGTGGGTGGCGATGAAGTACTCGAGCACCGTGAGGCCCTCGCGGAAGTTCGACTTGATCGGCCGCGGGATGATCTCGCCCTTGGGGTTCGCCACGAGGCCACGCATGGCGGCCACCTGACGGATCTGGTTCATGTTTCCCGAGGCGCCCGAGTCGACCATCATGTAGATCGGGTTCGTCTTGTCGAAGTTCTTCTCCATGGCGTCACCGACCTTGGACGCAGCCTCGGTCCAGATCTCGATGAGCTCCTGGCGACGCTCGTCGTCGGTGACCAGACCGCGCTCGAACTGCTTCTGGACCTTGGCGGCCTGCTCCTCGTAGGAGGACAGGATCTGGATCTTGTCCGCCGGAGTGGTGACGTCGTCGATCGAGACCGTGACACCCGAGAACGTGGCCCACAGGAAGCCGGCGTCCTTGAGGGCGTCGAGCGAGGCAGCGACCTCGACCTTGGTGTAGCGCTCGGCGAGGTCGTTGACGATCTGACCGAGCTTCTTCTTGTCGACGCGCTCGTTGACGAACGGGTAGTCGATCGGCAGGCAGTCGTTGAACAGCGTGCGACCCAGCGTCGTCTCGAGGGTGAAGGTCTGCAGGCCCTCGGTGGTGAGCTCGTGGCCCACCGGCGCGACGGTGTCCTTCAGACGGATCTTGACCTTGCTCTGCAGGGTCAGCTCGTTGCGGTCGTAGGCCATGATCGCCTCGGCCGGCGAGGAGAACGCGCGACCATCGCCGACGTTGTTCTCGCGGTCCACCGTCAGGAAGAACAGGCCGATGATCATGTCCTGGGTAGGCATGGTCACCGGACGGCCGTCCGACGGCTTGAGGATGTTGTTGGTCGACAGCATCAGGATCCGGGCCTCGGCCTGCGCCTCGGCCGACAGCGGCAGGTGCACCGCCATCTGGTCACCGTCGAAGTCGGCGTTGAACGCCGTGCAGACGAGCGGGTGGATCTGGATGGCCTTGCCCTCGATCAGCTGGGGCTCGAAGGCCTGGATGCCGAGTCGGTGCAGCGTGGGTGCACGGTTGAGCAGCACCGGGTGCTCGGCGATGACCTC